>CAXXKT010000001.1:0-1300000 GCA_963662405.2 Syntrophales bacterium | reverse complement strand
GACAGACCTCTCGGGGTACAGATCTTCGGAGCTGATCCGGACATCCTGGCTGAAGCCGCCGCCTTTGTGACAAAGGAAGGAGCCAGCCTGATCGACATTAACGCCGGGTGTCCCGTTAAGAAGGTTCTGAAGACCGGTGCGGGGGCGGCCTTGATGCGCGACCCTGTCCGGTTTATCGCCATCGTAACTAAGGTAAGAAGCGCCACGCACCTCCCCCTTACCGTCAAGATACGTGCGGGATGGGGACCGGGGGAGATCAATGCCGTTGCAATCGCGCGGAGCGCTCAGGACTGCGGCGCAGACGCCGTCACCGTCCATCCACGGACGGTCAAGCAGGGCTTCGGCGGGACAGCCGACTGGGAGCTTATCGGCCGGGTCAAGGAGATGGTGGATATCCCCGTGATCGGGAGCGGGGATATCCGGAGAGGAGAAGATGCCCGTAGGATGCAGGCGCAAACCGGGTGCGACGGAATCATGGTTGGGAGGGGCGCGCTGGGGAATCCCTGGATATTCCGGGATATCCAGGGAGTGTTATCAGATGGCATGTCGCCGCCGCCGCCCGATTCCGATGAACGGGAGGAGACCATCCGCCGGCACCTCGAGCTGCACACCCTCCGATATGGAGAAACGGTGGGCATCAAGGCATTCCGCAAGCATCTTTTGTGGTATACGAGAGGACTGATGGGAGGAAGCGTATTCCGAAAGGCCGCCACCTCGGTGGAGACCATCAATGAACTCCTCGATATGACAACCTCATATCTCCGTTCTTTACAAGGCCCCGTGGCCGATATACCGAAACCGGCATCCTCGTCCCGCCCTTGAAATTACTTAGGAAATAGCTAAAAAATATCTTGACAGTTGAGCAACCATAGTGCTAGGTGAAGAAAAGTTTCGTTATATATATGGGGTGTGGTGCACCCCGAAAGCATTGGAAGGGGGGTGATCGCGGAAAGCAGGAAATCGAAAAGGGAGTTACAGATACAAACATAAGGGTTTAAGATTATAATACAACAGGAGGAAAAGATATGAAGAAGTTGTTTCTTGGACTGCTCGCACTGAGTTTGGTATTGGCATTTGCCATGCCCGCCGTTGCGACGGACGTGAGTGTCAGCGGTAGTTTCTATGTTGCGGGTTATTATGATGACAATGGCGATCTCCTGGAAGAAGAGGCCGGTGCGCAAGGTTCTTCGAGCGCGTGGTACAACACCCGCCTCCGTGTCCAGACCGTATTCCAGGTCAATCCGGCCATCCAGCTGATCACCCGTTTCGACGCCCTGGAAGGCTACTGGAACAGCCCGGGTGGACCGGCGGAATATGCCGCGGGCAGGGATGACGACAACATCGACTTCGACCGTGCCTACATGGTGTTCAACTCCAAGTACGGTACCTTCCAGATCGGCCACAAGTCCGGTGGTGCTTGGGGTACGGTCTTCTGCGATACCGAAGACGATGTCCCCCGTATGCAGTGGTCGAAGATGATCGGCGGCTGGATCCTCGGTGCCATCCTCGAGAAGGCCGCGGAAAACGATCAGGGAACCGACCTGACCGATGCCGACAATGACAAGCCCATGCTGTACGTCGTGAAACCCTTCAAGGGCGGCATGGCGGGTCTCCTCTTCGTCTATCTCGACTATGCCGGCTGGAAGACCGCGGGCTTTGACTATAACTGCTATCTCCTCGAGCCCTACGTGAAGGCGAAGTTCGGAAACGTCTACGTCGAGGCGGAGTTGGATTACGTCTGGGGAACAAGCCGGGAATGGGATGACGGCATTGCCATGGATGATGTCGACAGAAAAGCTCTTTCCGCGTACGTCAACGCCAAGTTCTTCCTCGGGAATGCCTATGTGGGCGGTCAGATCGCCTGGGTGCAGGGTGACGATCCCAACACCAAAGACGAGGACGAAACGGGTCTGTCGGGTTCCGACTACAACCCCTGCCTGATCCTCTGGAACGACGATCAGGTGAAGTGGTCGGGGCAGAATCTCGGCCATGGTCCCACCACGGGCGATACGATGGCCAATGCCTGGCTGTATCAGATCTATGCAGGATTTGCCCCCATGAAGGGGCTCGATCTCTTCGCCTCCTACACCTACGCCACGGCGGATGAGGACCGGGGGCTGCAAGACGACGAGATCGGTTCCGAGATCGATATCACGGCGACCTACAAGGTCTTCGACAACCTCGAGTACATGGTCGGCTTCGGGTACTTCATGGCCGGTGATTACTACAAGGCCACCAAGGCCGACGAGGTCGAGAACGACTACGTCGTGATGCACAAGCTGACGCTGAGCTTCTAGTATCGGTACCGGGTGTGTATTCCTGATACACCGATAAACACAAAACGGGCCTCGGGGGAATCATCCTCCGGGGCCTTTTTTTAACGAGGCACGGACAGTTTGCAACCACCGATACGACAGGAGGAAGAGATAATGAAAAAATATCTGGGGGTATTTGTCGTACTGAGTCTGATGGCGGCACTCGCCCCCTCTGCCATGGCGACAGACCTGAGCGTCAGCGGCAGTTTCTATGTCGCAGGCTGGTACGATGACAACGGTGACCTGATGAAAGAGGAGGCCGGTGCAAACGGCTCCTCCAGCGCGTGGTACAACACCCGCCTCCGGGTCCGGACGGAATTTACTATCAGCCCGTCCCTCAAACTGATCACCCGTTTCGACGCCCTGGAGGGATACTGGGACACCCCCGGGGGACCCCGTGAATATGATACGGGAAGGGACGATGACAATATCGATTTCGATCGTGCCTATCTCGATGCATCCACGAAGTACGGACGATTCCGGATCGGCTATCAGCAGGACGGGCTCTGGGGAACGGCCTTCGGCGATGAAGAATACGACGGTGCCCTCATCGCCTGGCAAAACGAGATCAGGGGATGGATCGTCGGCGCCAGCATCGCGAAGTACTACGAGGGTGACCGGGGAACAGCCTATACGGACCTCGATATGGACGAATACCAGCTGTACGTCGTCAAACCCTTCGCGGGGGGAGAGGCCGGTCTTCTCGTCTGGTATTTCGACTACGCCGACATGAAGCCCATCTTCGACACGTCCCTCTGTTCTTTCCTCCCCTACGTCAAGTATCGGGCCGGCAATCTCTCTGTCGAAGCGGAGGCGATCTACTCCTTTGGAAACTATATGGAGTTGGACCAGTGGATCAAGGATCTCTTCCCCCTTGCCGAGGATATCGATCTCGACTCCTGGTCCGCCTACATCAACGCGAAGTACACCAGGGGGAACGCGTATATCGGCGGCCAGATCGCCTTTGTCCAGGGAGACGATCCCAACACAGACGACCGGCATGAAGGCGGTTTTACCGGTTCGGACTACAGCCCCTGCCTGATCCTCTGGAACGATGAACTGGTAAAATGGTCCGGCCATGACCTCGGTGAGGGCCTCGGCGGCAATACCACCGGCGATACGATGGCCAACGCCTGGTTGTATCAGATCTACGCCGGGATCACACCGATGCCGAGGCTCGACCTCTTCGTGTCCCTGACATACGCCAGGGTCGATGAACAGGGGAATGCCGTCGATCGTGATATCGGGGAAGAACTCGATATCACCGCGACATACCGGCTCTTCGACAATCTCGAATACGTGGTCGGCTTCGGTCACTTCTGGCCCGGCGACTGGTACAAAGGCCCTAACAAAACCGCAGAAGTCGCCAGCGATTACCTCGTCATGCACAAGTTGACTTTGAGCTTCTAAGGGCGAGTGTATCTACGACGCACGAATAAAAATGGCAGAGCCCCGGGGGACCCCTTCCCGGGGCTCTTTACCGGGTAACGTATGTCTTCTCGCTCCGTTTTATGATACAAGGTGCTGCGGGGAGGAGGCAGTCATAGAAAAAATCCAGGGAAACACCGACGGCATCAAGCCATCGGACATGAAGGACATACAGCGTCTCTATCGCAGAAGGGTGCCCCCCGAAAGGATCGTGACGACCGAGATGGCACGGGAGATCGCGGCGCTGTCTCGCCGGGTGAACCGACAGATCGGCATCCTGGTCAGCCGCCGGGGAGAGATCGCACGGGTCATCATCGGTGACCACCGGCAGATCGTTATCCCCGCTCTCGATGGAATTCGGTCAGCCTCAACACGCCTCAAGGGGCTGCGCCTCATCCACACCCACCTCGGCGGTGAGGAATTGACCGAGGACGACCTCACCGATCTTGCCCTCCTGCGACTCGATATGGTCTCGGCAATCGAGGTCGACCAGGACGGACTCCCCGGCAGGATTCACTCGGCGCATCTCATCCCCGAAAATCCCGGGGGTACTTACTGGCTCCTGATGGACCCGACCCCCGTCTTCACGGTGGATCTGAATTTCAGTGAATTCATCCAGGCCCTGGAGGAAGAGTTCGCACGGAGCGGACGGACGCGGAAGGTGGGTACGAGCGAAGGGGCCATCCTGATACGGGTTGCCGTTGATCCCCTGTTCGATAGCAAGGCTTCACTGGGAGAACTGCGCGAACTGGCACGTTCATCCGGCGTGGAGGTTCTCGACACCGTCGTTCAGCACCGGCATGACTACGACCCCCGGTACCTGATGGGGAGGGGAAGGCTCTCCGACGTCGTCATACGGGCGCTCCAGATCGGGGCAGGACTTTTGATCTTCGACCACGAGCTCTCCCCCGCCCAGATCCGTTCCATCACCGATTTTACCGATCTGAAGGTGATCGACCGCTCCCAGTTGATACTGGATATCTTCGCCCGCCGCGCCCACAGCCGTGAGGGAAAGATCCAGGTCGAACTCGCCCAGCTTCAATACCTCCTCCCGCGCCTCGCAACCAAAAACACGGCCATGTCCCGTCTCACCGGGGGAATCGGGGGAACCGGACCGGGGGAGACAAAGCTTGAGATCAACCGTCGTCGGGTCCGTGAACGAATCGGACGTCTCAAGAAAGAACTGAAAAATGTCCGGAAGGGGAGGGGTCAGCGACGTCGACTCAGGCGCAAACAGGGGCTCCCCGTCATCTCCATTGTCGGCTATACCAATACGGGAAAGTCGACCCTCCTCAACGCCCTGACCCAGAGCCGTGTTCTGACCGAGGATCTCCTCTTCGCCACCCTCGACCCGAAGAGTTCGCGACTCCGCTTTCCCCGGGATCGGGAGGCGATCATCACGGACACGGTGGGATTCATCCGGAATCTCCCGAAAGAGCTTGCCGCCGCCTTCCGCGCAACCCTGGAGGAACTGGAGGAAGCCGATCTCCTCCTCCACGTCATCGATGTGAGCAACCCCTCTTTTGAGCAACAGATCCACGCCGTGGACCGGATCCTCGAGGAACTTGATCTGCAGGGGAAACGGTATCTGCGCGTCTTCAACAAGATCGATCTCTTCTCCGACGGTGAGGCAATCCTGGATAACGTCTGCCGTCGCTTCGATGCTATTCCGCTGTCGGCGCTCAACCCCCGCACCTTCCCTCCCCTCCTCGCAAAGCTGGAGGCGGAGATGCGGCATCTGGCTACCGAATGACCCTTCCCCGCCCGGTATTTTCCATGCGACAGCGGAACCCGTACATTTTCCGTTGACTTTTCGACGCACCCGGTGTAGGAGGGGTAGCACTTCTTGAAAGGAATATCTCCGATGACAGGGTGGTTGTACGCAGTGCTGCTGAATCTACTGTTCTTGCTCGGCCTCGTCCTTAGCGGGCTCATAATCCGCCCGCGGCCTGTCGTCACTGGAGTGTAACGCAACAGCAGAGAGAGTTCAAAAGGCCATGGGCGAATGCTTCATGGCCTTTTTTGTGAGGAAATCCAATGGCAATGCACGAGATACTATGGCACGGAAGGGGTGGCCAAGGCGTGGTCCTGGCGGCCCAGATACTGGCCGAGGCGGCCTATATTCATGGCTTCCGGGGTGTCACCTCTGCTCCCACCTTCGGCCCGGAGCGCAGGGGTGCGCCCCTGACCGCTTCGACACGAATTGCGGACGAGCCGGTCAGGACCTTCTCACAGGTCGCACCGGCCGACATCGCCGTCGTTCTGGACCCGTCCCTCCTTGCGGCGGCGACCGGTGAGGAGCTGCTCAGGAAAAACGGAATCGTTATCATCAACACCCCCCTGAATCCGGAACAGCTCGGGGTCCGGGAGTGCTTCTCCGTTGCGACGGTCGATGCAGCGCGGATTGCGTGGGAACATCACCTCAGCATGGGCGGGACCCCGATCGTGAACACGCCGCTCCTCGGGGCCTTCTGCCGGGCATCGGGGCTGGTTTCCCTCGATAGCATCGAAGAGGGGATCAAGCAAAAGATGCCGCGAAATAAAGCGGCCTTTAATTTTCAGGCCATCAAAACGGCCTTTGACAGAACCGAGGTCTGGGAGGGTAATGGAAAAGATTGACACCAACATATCGGGGGTCTGCACGCCGGCCCCCGGCGAAGCGGGGAGAACGGGAGAGTGGCGGGACCTGCGTCCCGTGATCGATCCGACCAAATGTATCCCCGAGATCAAGGGAAAAGCGGCCTGTTTTCTCTGCTGGCTCTACTGCCCGGAAGGGGTGGTCACCATGACGATTCCGGTGGTCATCGACATGGACTACTGCAAGGGATGCGGGATCTGCGCGGAGGAATGCCCCCCCAACGCGATACAGATGGTACGGGAGGTGGATATCGATGAGTGACGTCCGCATCATCATGGGGAACGAGGCGGCGGCCCTGGCGGTAAAATTGGCCCGGCCCGGCGTCATCGCGGCCTACCCCATCACACCACAAACCAAACTGGCCGAGGTCCTGTCCGAATACGTCGAGAAGGGGGAACTGAAGGCGGAATATGTCCGGGTGGAGTCGGAGCACTCCTCTCTGACCGTCTGCATCTCGGCATCCACGGTAGGGGCCCGTGTCTTCACGGCGACCAGTTCCAATGGGCTCCTTTATATGCACGAGCAGCTGCACTGGGCGGCGGGATCCCGCCTCCCGGTCGTCATGTGCTGCGTCAACCGGGGCGTCGGGGCTCCTTGGTCCATCTTCAACGACCAGCAGGACTCTTTCTCGCAACGGGACACGGGGTGGATACAGATCTACTGCCGGGACAACCAGGAGATCCTCGACACGGTTCTCCAGGCGTACCGGATTGCCGAAGAGGTCTACCTCCCGGTGATGGTCTGTTACGACGGCTTCGTCCTCTCTCACACGATGATGCCGGTGGATATCCCGAAGGAAGAGACGGTTAAGACATACCTCCCTCCCTACGTACCGCAGACCACCCTCTCCCCGGAGAAGCCGGTGACGATCAATCCCGTCTTCTTTGCCTCGCGCCGGGAAAACGCGGAGGGGATCCTCTGTGACGGGTATATGGAGATGCGCTACAAGATGCAGGATGCCTTTGAGAGATCTCCGAAGACCATCACCGCGGCAAGCGATGACTGGGCGAAACTGACGGGGCGTGATCACGGGGGGATGCTCTGGGAATACCTCACGGACGACGCCGAGCTGATCCTGACCGGGATGGGCTCAATCGCCACCGAGGCGACCTTGGCCGCGGACGTGCTCCGCGCCGGGGGGATCAAGGCGGGGGTCGTCGGGATCAGGGTCTACCGACCGTTCCCGAAGAAAGAGGTCCGGCGGGCCTTCGCCAAGGCCCGCGCCATCGCGATCTTCGAAAAGTGCATCAGTTACGGGTACGAGGGGGGGATCGCGTCCGACCTGAAGGCCGCCTTCTACGGTACGGATATCACGGCCCCTATCCATGACCATATCTCGGGGCTGGGGGGTCGGGATGTCAAGACCCGCGAACTGGTGGGGGCGGCGCGGGCGGCCTATGCATCGGTCGAAGCGGGCGACAGGGACAACAAAACGATATGGCTTAATTGCCACACAGGATAAGATAATGCACGAAACCATCTTCAAGATCAACGAGAAGGAATACATCCTCCCGGGAAATCGCGCCTGTCAGGGGTGCGGTCTTTCTCTGGCCTACCGCTACATCCTCAAAGCACTGCGCGAAAACACGATCGTGGGAATCCCCCCGAGCTGCCTCTGTGTTCTGCACGGGCTGTACCCCACTACCTCGACCATCGTCCCCGCCCTCAATACCACCTTCGCCGGGAACGCGGCATCCGCCGCCGGGATGGTGGCCGGCCTGCGGGCCCTTAACAAGACCGACATCACCGTCCTGGCCCTTTCCGGAGACGGCGGCACCTATGACATCGGGATCCAGTCTCTGAGCGGTGCGGCCGAGCGAAACACCGACTTTATCTTCGCCTGCTACGACAACGAGGCCTACATGAACACGGGGACGCAGCGCTCCGGCGCAACCCCCCTGGGCGCCCCTTACCACGACAACCCCCGTCCTGACGAAGCAGGACCCCAAGAAGGATTTCCTGAAGATCATGGAGGCGCACCATATCCCTTACCTGGCGACCGTCTCCCCCGCCTACCCGGTCGACCTGTACGACAAGTTCGTCAAGGCCAAGAAGATACGGGGAACCCGGTACATCCAGATCGACACACCCTGCCCCCCCGGGTGGGGGTATCCCACAAAGGATACGGTCCGAATCGGGAAGCTCGCCGTGGAGACGGGGCTTTTTATCCTCTTCGAGATCGAGGATGGCCGCTTCCGTTTCACCGGGAGGAGCAAGACGATGGCCGAGCGGGGGAAGCTCCTCCCCCTCGTCAATTACGTGGAGCGACAGAGCAGATTCAAGAAGATGAGCATCGAGCAGCTCGGCACGCTCCAGGCGTCGGTCAATCACCGGTGGGAGGAGTGTCTGAAACGGGCGGAAGGATAGTGCCCCGTCAGGCCTGCGATTCGAGTACTTCAGATATCAGATCGGCATACCGCTGCGCGGCACCCCTGTTTGAGGCAACGACGGTGCGTCCCGCCTCCCCCCTCCTGCGGCGGGCATCCGGGTCTTCCATCAGGCGGAGGATCTCGTCCATGAGCCGGTTACCGTCGCTGACGGTGATCCCCCCGCCCACCATTTCCAATCGCTCCCGCTCGTCGGTAAAATCCTCCATCGAGGGACCATAGAGAACGACCGTCCCCCACGCGGCGGGCTCCAGTATATTCTGTCCCCCCCGGGGAACGAGGCTCCCGCCGCAGAAGACCACCGTGGCAAGGCTGTAGATCTTAAAGAGTTCCCCGATCACATCAATGATCACTACTCGCCGCCCACAACGCCGCTCCCCCACGCGTATCCGTGACATGGTCACACAGTCATGAAAACCCGCATCGTGGAAAAGAGACATAACGGAGTCACTCCTCTCGGGATGTCGCGGGACTATGACCATGAGCATCTCGGGGTATCGCTCTCGGAGCCCCTGATAGACCTCCATGACGACGGCCTCTTCCCCTTCATGCGTACTCCCCGCCACAAAAACCGGCGTGCCGGGTCCGATATCCAGTCGTGCTCCTATCTCCTTTTTTATGGCATCATCCGCCCGTGCGGCGAGGCCGTCGTATTTGGCGTTCCCCCTGACACGAATCTTCGCCGACTCCACCCCCAGGGCCTTCAACCGGGAGGCATCGAGTTCGGATATGACCCCCATCGCATCGATCGTGTTCATCACCCGTTTCCAGAAGAATCGGGTCAGGCGGTACCGTTTGAAGGAACGGGGGGAGATCCTCCCGTTCACCATCACCACCGGGATGCCACGCGCCTTGCAGGCACGGATGAAATTGGGCCAGATCTCCGTCTCGACCGCCACAAAGATGTCGGGATTCACGGCGGTGAGCACCTTCCTGATGACCGAGGGAATGTCGAGGGGAAAATAGATCGATATGGTGGCATCCGTGACGATCCGACGGGCCATCTCCTGCCCCGTCTCCGTCCCCGTGGAGAGGATGAGACAGGCCCCCGGATACCGCTCCCTCAGAGAGGAAATGATGGGTGCGGCGGCGGTCACCTCCCCCACCGATACGGCGTGGAGCCATATCCGCGGTGTCCCGTGCATCTGAGCAAAGATCCGTGGCGGGTATATGCCGAATTTTGCACCGATGCTCGCGCGATATTTCCCCGTGAAGACAATCTTCACCAGGAAAAAGGGGATGATAAAGAGGGCCGCCACGGAAAGGAGGGCGTTGTAGAGTATGTTCGCCATAGTCGCTGAAACATACTGGCCTTTTCCGTTCCTGTCAAGCACGACAATCCGATTGACAGGGATGACAAAAGATATTATTATCCTTAAACATATCACAGACAAAAGGAACCGGGGCAATGACACGAAAAGACAGGGCATGGGTTGCCGTCATGATTTTCCTGCTATGTACGACAATCGGGTGTGCACGGTATGAACGCACGGTGGTCCCCTTCAAGATGCCGGACGCCTACATCAATGCGATCGAGGTGGCGAATACGACCGTGGCGGCGCGGAGCTACACCCGCGAAGAGGCGGAGATCGCCTTCGGGTTTGATATCGTCGGCTGGGGGGTACTCCCCGTTCAGGTGATTTTCGACAACCGAGGGAATCACCCTCTGCAGGTCATCGCGAGCCGGACCTATCTGGTGGATGTTACGAGTAACCTCTGGCCGGTCCTGAACCAGGAGTTGGCCTATGACCGGATCGCGCGGCAGACGGATCTCGGAGAGGTCCTCCCCGAAGGATCGCGGGCCGGTCTCTTGGCGGGTGCGGCCGGTGCAGTCATCGGGGCCGCGATCGGAATCGTCACCGGCGGGAGTGTCGGTGAATCGACGGCGGCGGGAGCCGCCCTCGGGGCCGCCGCCGGTCTCACCATGGGGGGGGCGACGGGACTGGCCAATCAGGCAGTACCGCACCGGATCGGCGAAGACCTCCGCAACCGGTCACTCGAAGAACGACCGGTTCCCCCCAATGACATATCGCACGGTTTTATTTTCTTCCCCGGCGAGGTGAAAGAACAGATACGTGAGCTTCGACTGGCCCTGAAGGAAGTTGACACGGGGATGATACACGTACTCATCATGAAATTCTGATATGAAACAGATCGCACCATCCATACTTTCCGCCGACTTCAGCAGACTCGGCGATGAGATCCGGGCCGTTGAGGAAGCCGGGGCGGATATGATCCACGTCGATGTCATGGACGGACACTTCGTCCCGAACATCACCATCGGTCCTCCCGTCGTGGCCTCCATCAAAAAGATCGCTCGTGTTCCCCTTGATGTCCACCTGATGATCAAAGAACCCGATCGATATGTCTCCGCCTTCGCGGAGGCGGGGAGCGACATCATTACCGTGCATGCCGAGGCGGCGCGCCACCTCCATCGGACGGTTCACCTGATCAGGGAGACGGGGGCGCGGGCAGGGGTCTCACTTAACCCGGCAACCCCTCTTAGCGCCGTTGAAGAGGTCCTCGGTGACATCGACCTCCTCCTCATCATGACGGTCAACCCCGGATTCGGGGGGCAGGCGTTTATCGAGACCATGCTCCCCAAGATACGAAGAACACGGGAAATGCTGGACCGCACCTTCCCCCGTGTCCTCCTCGAGGTGGACGGGGGGATCACCCTTCGGAACATGGCAACTGTTAGTGAGGCCGGAGCCGACCTCTTCGTGGCGGGATCCGCCATATTTCTCAGCGATGATTACACACGCACAATCAGAGAGATGAAAACCATATTGGGGGCATGATCTTCGATCTTCCGGTGAGGAACCATCTCGGGGACGTTCCGAACGGCAGACAGGACGCCCCCTTTTTCGCGCAAGGAAGCACCACCGTGCATATCATTATCGACGGTTACAACCTGATCAGACAATCCGACACCCTCCGGCGTATCGACAAGCGAAGCCTGGAGGAGGGAAGGACTGAACTGATAGGCCGGCTCGCCGCGTATCGAAAGTCACGGGGGCACACCATAACGGTGGTCTTCGACGGATGGGCTGGCGGCGGCGCGCATGAAGAACGCCTCCGGGAAAATGGGGTCACCGTTGTCTACTCACGGAGGGGAGAGACGGCGGATGAGGTGATCAAGCGGATGGCCCGGACGGAAAAGGGGAAAGAACTGGTGGTCATCAGCTCCGACAGGGAGGTTGCACAGGCAACCGAGCGGGCGGGGGGGGTGGCGATACCATCACCCGAATTCGAGGGGCGGATGGACACGGCATGGTTACCCCTCGTCGAGGAGTCCCCCGGGGAAGACGATAATTGGTACCCGGAATCAGGGACCAGAAAGAAGGGGAGCGCGCGGAAGCTCTCAAAGCGGGAGCGACGGATCCGGAGGATCCTGTACAAGCTGTGACACAAGGCATCCCCGCAGAGAGGCACGACGCGTAACGACCACTGCTCACCCGTTCATCGGCGGCACATCACGATAAGAAGATTTCTCAGTGCCAGTCCGGGATCGACACCGGAGGACTTCATGGCACGATCCAGATCGGCAAGACGCTCCATATACCCGATCAGTTCTTCCCGGGAAAACCGACCGGCATTCCTGAGGGCGTTGTAGATGACGTACGGGTGCTGATTCGCGAGCCATGTGCCTTTGTTCCTCGCCAAGGCCTTGACCGCCGGGTAGATGCCGGTCTGAAAACCGCCATAGTCCATACGCGGGCGCAATGAAGGAATTTTCCCCGACGCGAGGAGGATATGCCCCTGAAGGAGAAATCGCACCTCCCGGGCAATCATCGTCAGGATGAGGATATGGTTGGTCCCCCGGTCGAGGAGATCTCCAAGAGTACGGAGCGCCGCAACGGCATCTCGTTCCACGATGGCATTTGTAAGGTTGAAGACCGAATCCTCCGCGGTCTTTTCAACAACCGCGTCGACATCGCCCCGGTCAACCGTCTCCCGGTCACCCACATAGGCAATCAGCTTCTCGATCTCCTGCAGCGAATCACGAAGGACAAACCCCGTCTTCCCTCCCAGGGCGCGGAGGGCCTCCGGTGTTATTTTTTTCCCCCGCTCCGCGAGGACATCTTTTACCCTCTCCGCAAGCAGGGTCTGTCTTCCAGACTCGCTTCTGGCCTGCACAAAGGAAAGGACAACTCCTATATCTTGAATCTCCTTGAAGAGCTTCTTCCGTTTATCAACGGTGGCGGCGGTCATGACGAGACAGTTGTCCGCAGGCAGCCCATCCCTCAAGACTTCTTCCAACCTGCTGACATCCCCCTGCCCCCTGCCCCCTGATACCTGCAGCCGTTCACACAGCTCGAGGACCGCGGGGAGCCACTCTCCCCGGTCCGTCGCCGGGCTTCCGGTCGCACTCCGCCACTCATCATCGGTGATTCTCTTCCACTGTCCGTCCCGGAGATCTCCCACGGACCAGCCCGCCACCTCCATGAGGGAGAGAAAGGCCCGTGCGGCCCGCCGGGGGTCGTCCGCAAGGTGTGTCTTGATTTCACCGATGACGTTGGGAGATGACGCCCGGGACTGAAAGAGACGTGTCCCTCTCACCACCAGAACCTTCCGACCGGGGAGGAGGGGGGGCATAAGAAGAGAATCACAGAGGGCGTCCACTTCCTCGTTTTCTCCTTCCATATGGAAGAGCCCGAGGTCTCGCCGGTCAGGGGGAAGGAGGACGTCGATGATCCGGCCCACGGCGTCCGCTACCAGGAATTCTTCATCCCCGTAGATCAGATAGCAGGGGGAAACATCCCCCCTGCTGATATCACCGAGGACTTTCTTGAGTGTTGCGTCCATGTCGCTTACAGTACAACGAATTTCTGGATATGTCGTACCACCTGATCCGGTTCGTCAATGACCTGAATCAGATCGAGGTCCTCTTCGGAGATCTTTCCCCTCGGGAGCATGGTGTTCTTGATCCAGTCGATCAATCCACCCCAGTAGTCGCTTCCCATGAGAACAACCGGAAAGCTCCGTATCCGCTTCGTCTGGATGAGGGTGAGGGCCTCAAAGAGTTCATCCATGGTCCCGAATCCCCCGGGAAGAATGACATAGGCCATAGCATACTTGACAAACATGACCTTCCGGATAAAGAAATACTTGTAGGCAATGCTGATTGTGGTGTAGGGATTCGGGGTTTGTTCAAAGGGAAGCTGGATGTTCATCCCGACCGAGGGGGCCCCCGCCTCACTGGCCCCTCGATTGGCTGCCTCCATGATCCCGGGTCCCCCACCGGTAATGACACTGAATCCCTTTGCACCGAGAAGACGGGCAACCTCCCGTGCCTTCTCGTAATAGATATCTCCCGGGGCATCTCTGGCCGACCCGAAGATACTCACGGCATGCCCGACCCGTGAGAGCTCTTCGATGGCGTCCACAAACTCCGCCATGATCCGGAAGACACGCCACGACTCATCCACAGACAGGGCATCCACAAGATATTGCTTTTCTTCCATATCTCCTCCAGAGCACGACTACAGATCGGCGAACGCCTTCTCTGCACCTCGCCGTTATGCACACAGGACAGCGGCGCCGTCGGCTATCGGGAAGACCACCTGCGTCTCCTCGCCGCCTTGGCAACTCTCCTCCGGGCTTCCAGGGCCTTCCTCTTCTTCTTGACGGACGGCTTTTCGTACGCCCTGCGCAGCTTGAGTTCCTTGAAAAACCCGCTCTTCGAAAGCTTGTTCTTCAAGACCTTCAATGCCTTTTCGACATCGTTATCGAATACTCGTACCTCCACGCACCTTCACCTCCTTCCGTATCGCACGGCATGCTTCCCGCGGGAACAACAGCCGGTGTCGATTAATAAGTGGCCGAGACACAAAAAAGGGGCAGAACGACCCTGCAACACAGTCGCCATCCACCCCTCTCTGTTTCTCTATGTAATTATCACTCTCCCTACAGAATATCTCTCAGGGCCTCGATAAACGCCCTGTTTTCCCCCGTTGTGCCGACCGTGACCCGCATGCAGTCTCCGAGAGCGGCAGGGGACGTAAATGTCTTGACTAGGATCCCCTTATCAACCAAATGTTCGTATATATCATCTTTTCTCGTAGCACAACTAAAAAGGATAAAGTTTGCGTCCGACGGGTACGGGGTGATCCCGTCGATCGCCGCCAGTTCGTCCGAAAGCCATTTCCTGTCCGCACGAATTCTGTCAACCGATTCCAGAAATGTCTCTCGGTATTCGACAAAGACCTCACCGACCACCTGCGAGAAGATATTCACATTATAGGGGAGCCGCACCTTATTCAGCTGATGAACCAGCGAAGGGGATGCGACGAGAATCCCCAACCTCAGGGCCGCCAGCCCTATCTTGGAGAGGGTCCTCAGGATAACCAGATTATCCCATCGGCCGAGATCGGGAAGAAAGGTCTTCCCCGAAAAATTGCCGTAGGCCTCATCGATCACCACGAGACCATCGGACGCCGCCAGGATCCGCTCGATTACCTCCCTGTCGAAGCATCCCCCCGTGGGATTGTTGGGGTAGCTGAGGATTGTAAGGGGGGGATGTGTCTCGGCTATCGCGGCAAGCATGGCCTCCGCATCCAGGTCGAAGCGATTGTTCAAGGGGATCTCCACGACCCCGTGTCCCGCGTTCAGGGCACCGATCCGGTACATCGCGAAGGTGGGGGTCGGGAAGAGGATACGGCAGGGCGCGGGACCACCGACGGCCGTGAGCAGGATCTGGATCAGCTCGTCCGACCCATTCCCCATGAGGATCATCTCTTCGTCCACGCCATAGTAACGGGCAAAAGCCGCTCTCAGGCCCGGGGATCCGGGGGTTGGATAGCGGTTGAGAGACACCCCTTCCAGGCGTTCGAAGATAACGCGCTTCAGGGAAAGGGGAAGCGGATACGGGTTCTCATTGGCATCAAGTTTGATACGGTAGGGCTGCTCCTCGGCGGGGTATGCGTTCTGTGAGCGTATCCCCTCTTTTATGACCTTCTCAATATCCACGTCCTCCCCGTCCTTTCATATTCCATTCGTCAGAGTGATATTTCTCTTCAAGAAGCCGGGCCTTCAGGGCCTCTTCCTCGGGGGAGAGCGCGCCCTCTACCAGCCTCACCTGCAGGATCTCTTCGAATCCGGCCCTGATATTCCGGCACAAGGTATCGATGCCGATATCCTTCCCGACCGTCTCGCGGACAGAGGTGACGGCAGACGCGATTTTTAGCGCCTTGAGGTTGGGGTCTCCTCTTTTTCCCATTGCCGCGCAGGCCGTGTGGAGGTCGAAATCAATCAGGACGGACCCATGCTGGAGGAAGACGCCCCGCGCCCGTATCTGGGCACTGCCGCAGATCTTTCTCCCCCCCGCAAGAATTTCATTCTTGTACGGGGTGGTAAAGCAGAACCCGCCTCCCGGCCCGGACCCGCCCCGTCCCTCTTTGACGATCTCCACTGCAACCCCGGACCGGTCAAGACCCCGTATGAGGCATCTGCTCACGGTTCGGTACGTTTCAATGATGTCGGGGGAAAACAGGGGCGTGTTCTCCCGGGCCACAAGGGAATAGGTCAGGTCTCCGCCGTGGAGCACCCCCTTCCCCCCCGTCGGCCGCCGGACGATCTTGATTCCTTTGTCGCGACAATACTCACCATTAATCTCCGCTTCAACGTCCTGGAAATAGCCAAGTGAGACGGCCGGGTCTTTCCAACCGAAAAACCGGAGGACCGGGGATCCCCCTTCCTGCTGGTGTACCCGGAACAGGGCCTCGTCGATGGCCATGTTCTCAAAGGGATCATATCGCCTGAACGGGAGCAATCTCCAGGTGTCCACCGACCTTACTCTTCCTCCTCATTCGCTTCTATGTAATCCGCGTATTCCTCCGCATCCATGAGGTTATCGAGTTCGCCCGTATCGCTTATCTCGACGGTGATCATCCATCCCGTATCATACGTATCACTGTTGAGGATACCCACATCGTCGGCAAGGTCCTCATTGACACTGACGATGTCTCCGCTCACGGGAGAGATCAGTTCGGTGGTTACCTTGACGGATTCGATCACCCCGAAGGGTTCCCCCTGTTCGACCGACGAATCGACCGGGTACAATTCCAGCGAGAGGATCTCGTCCAGTTTGTCCTGGGCGTAGTCGGTGATCCCCACCGTCACTATGTCTCCGTCAATCCTCGCCCATGTATGCTCGCTACTGTAAATTAAATCATCTGGAAACGACATACGTTAAATCCTCACTCATTTATAGTATTTTCAGATCCTTCGACATCCTGGTCAGGATCTCGCATCCGTCCCTCCCCACCATAACGGTATCTTCGATCCGCACCCCCCACCGGCCGGGGATATAGACCCCCGGTTCCACCGTAACGACCATGCCCTCCTCCAGGATATCATCGGCTCGTCCGGAGAGTCGGGGAGACTCATGAACCTCCAGCCCCACACCGTGCCCCGTTCCATGTACAAAATAATCGCCGTACCCCGCTGTATCGATATGCCCCCGTGCGGCGGTATCGATATCGCGACAGGGGACCCCCGCCCTTACCCGATCGATTGCCCGGTCATGTGCCTCCCTGACGACGGCATACACGGCAGCCTGCTCCTCCGTTATCTCTCCCACGGCGACGGTGCAGGTCTCATCCGAATGATACCCGCCCCAGACGGTCCCGTAGTCGATGGTGACGAAATCGCCCTCCCGTATCTCCCGGCGACCGGGGGTCGCATGGGGAAGAGCGGAGTTGCTTCCGGAGGCCACAATCGTCTCGAAGGAAGGCCTCTCTCCCCCGCCCTGCCGCATTGCGCGCTCCAGGCGCACGGCGATCTCCCATTCGGCCATACCGGGAGAGATATCTCCCAGGATCTCCGTCAGCGCCGCGGCGGCGATCCGTGCGGCCTCGCGAAGCAGCTTACGCTCACCGGCATCCTTGACGACCCGTATATGCTCTATCTCTCCCGACAGGGGTTTGAGGGCGATCCCGTCCACCCGGTCTTTGAAGGCGTGGTAGTCGCGCAAGGTCATGATCGCGGATTCGAGGCCCACCCGCTTCACCCCCCTGTCGGCGATCAATCGGGCCATTCCCTCCGTTCGATCGCTGAACTCGCTGATATCACACGCCACCTCTCTTCTCGCCTGGGTCGTATACCGCCCGTCCACCAGGAGGACCAACCGGTCCGTCCCCAGAAAGAGGACCCCGTCGCTTCCGGTAAAACCGGTCAGGTACCGAATATTGGCCTCCCCGAAGAAAAAGATCCCCTCGACATCACAGCGGGAAAGGATCTCCCGCACACGCCGGATCCGCTCCTCCAGCTGCGGGCTCGTATGGGTTTCATTGTCCGTGGAGCACACTGAGCCACCTGTTCAATTCATCAACCACCGGATCCCATCCTTGCTCGACCAACCGATCGATGAGGCCGGCATATTCGCGGGCATCGGGGCTGTCCGGGTCCCGTTCCAGCACCTTGTCGATCACGTCCCGGGCCATCAGGAAGTGTCCCCTGCTTCACATACAGCCTGGCCAGGGTTATGGTGTAAAAGTCTTCCGACCGCGGAGAAGTTCCCCCTTCACCATTGTCCACATCGGAGACCCGCAATGCGCCGATCTTTTCGGATACCCTCTCTGCCTCATCGGTCCCGGCATTCAGCCCCATGAAGCGCTCGTAGGAACGGATCGCCTCCGCGGTCATCCCCCCTCGGCGGTAGGAGTCTCCAAGGATTTCATAGATCCGGGACTGTTCCCGCAGGAGAGCCTGCCATTCTTCAACGATTTCAGACGCCTCCATCGGATGCCCCATTCGGGCAAGACACGCGGCCCTCACGAGGCGAGCGTCCATGTCTCCCGGAATGTCCTTCAGCCGGGCATCCGCGCGGGCAATCGCGTCGTCGTACCGCCCATCATCCATAGCTGCCGCGGCATCCGACAGGTAATTATACCTCTCCTCACGATACGTCTCGTCCATGTCCCTCGCCAATCCGGGTCTTATTACCGGTAATCTTCAGAAAAATCAATTGACATAATTCCTGTCGCGGTGATATTCCTCTTACCCTCATTTATGAAGCTTGTGCAATGAAAATGTAATATGGGTCCATCAAATATTCAATCGATAAAGTATCTCTTCGTGGCCTCCCTGCTGTTGGCCAACATCCTGGCCTCGAAGATCATCATGGTGGGAGGACTGATCCTCCCGGCGGCGATCATCCTGTATCCGCTCACCTTTCTCTTTACCGACGTCGTGGCCGAGGTGGAGGGTAAGAAGAGCGCCGGTTCT
Organism: Syntrophales bacterium; assembly: GCA_963662405.2. Classification (GTDB taxonomy): domain Bacteria; phylum Desulfobacterota; class Syntrophia; order Syntrophales; family UBA2210; genus UBA6078. Next base: position 1,281,002 of record CAXXKT010000001.1, on the reverse strand, counting down.
CTGGTCATGACGGGGTTCTATCTGTCTCTCTTCATGGTCATCGCCATCCTGGTCGGCAGGCTCCTGCCCCCGGCGGGTTTCTGGGGACATCAGGAGGCCTACAATGTCATCCTCGGATCGACACCGCGGATCGTCCTGGCATCGGTGATCGCCTATCTGATCGCGCAGAACCACGACATCTGGGCCTTCCACTGGTGGCGGGAACGGACGGCGGGAAGACACCTGTGGGTCCGCAACAACCTCTCGACGATCGTCTCGCAGATGATCGATTCGGTCCTCTTCATCGGGATCGCCTTCTGGGGAACCGTCCCCCCGGCGACGATCGGCGTCATGATCATGAGTCAGTACATCGTCAAGGTGGGGATCGCCCTTTTGGACACCCCCTTCTGTTATCTGCTGGTGAGGTGGTATGGAAGCGATAGAAAACATCTACAAAGAGCGTGAGTACGAGGTAGTCATCCGCTCCCCGGAATTCACCTGCCTCTGCCCGAAGACGGGTCAGCCCGACTTCGCCGAGATCCTGATAACGTACGTGCCCGACGCCTTCCTGGTCGAGCTCAAGTCTCTCAAACTATACCTGCACTCCTACCGCGACCGGGGGATCTTCCACGAGGAGGCGGTCAACCGGATCCTCGACGACTTCGTTGAGACCATCCGCCCCCGCCGGGTCGAGGTGGCGGGGGCCTTCAACGTCCGCGGGGGGATCTCCACGACGGTGAAGGCCCGGTATCCGGAAACCACGTCAGAACAATAATCTTCACCGGCCATTAATATTAATCAAGGCAGGCTTTTCCTCTACTCCACCGTCACCATCTGCGTCGCCGTATCCGACCGGCCGGGGGTATTGTCATCCGTCACCGTCAGAGTGACCACATAGGTCCCGGCTCCTCCCAGACTGACGGCCCCCGGGGTCTGACCCGAGTGTGTGGCTATGACCTCCCCGTCGAGATGCATGAACGTCCACACCCACGACACCAGCTCGGTCCACGGGGTCGCGAAGGAGAGATCCGTAAAGAGGACGTGATCATGGTCCCCCAGGTCCGCCCAGGTGAATTCGGCCGTCGGGTCTGTTGGTTCGCCGCCTGGCTCCGCCAATACGACCGCCTTCATCACCGTATCCGACTCTCCCAGGTTGTTCGTCACCGTCAAGGAGGCAAAATAGTCACCGACGGAGCCCGTGAGGCTGACGCTCCCCGGGTGCTGGACGCCGGAGGTGGAGATAAGGTCACCGTCGGCCTGCCGGAACTGCCACAGCCAGCTCGCCAGCCGGGTCCCCTTGGCGGCGGACGATTGATCCGCGAAGAGGAAGTGTTCACCATCCCCCAGGTCCCACAAGCCGGTTGTATTATCGAAATAGGCCGTCGGCATCGTCGCCGAGAGGTCCTGCGCCTCTACCTCCACCGCCTCCAGGACGGTGTCCGTCTCGCCGAGGACATCGGTCACCGTGAGCTGCGCCACGTACCACCCCGGAGATCCCAGAGCAATCGGTCCGGGATTCTGCGCGGAGGACACCCGGATCAGCGCTCCGTTCGCCCGCCGGAAGGTCCAGTACCACGAATCGATGGCGGCACCGGTCTCGATTGAGGGATAGGATACGTCGGCAAAGAGGACGTGCTGCTGATCCCCCAGGTCCGTCCACTCCATTACCGCCGTGGGGGAATCGGCCGCGGTCAGGGTGATCTGGACCGTATGAAAGGCGCACTCCGTCCCGGACACCCACGCCTCGACCGTCTCGGTCCCGGCGACGGCGGCGGCCGTGTAGGTCGTCTGGGCGATCCCCGCCGAGGTGAGGACAATGGCCGGGCTGACCGTCCCCGCCCCGGACGTCACCTCGAAGAGAACGATCTCACCGCTGGCCGCCTGGTTCAGGGCGTCGATCACCACCGCAGTGATCGTGCTGGTGCTGGACCCGTCCGCCGTGAGGGTGGAGGGGGAGGCGGAGAGGGACAGCGACTTGGTGCTGTAGGGAGAATTCGGGAGGTTGCACGATTCCGTCGTCTCCCAGGGGAGCCAGAAGGTGGTGGTCGATGTCGTCTCCGTTCCAAGGACGAGGGTGGTGGCGGTGATCCGGTCCTCGATCCAGGCCGACGACGATTTCGGATAGATGAGGTCGAAGGTGGCCAGACCGTTTCCGTCGGTAGTAACCGTGATTTCGAACTGTCCCTCCACACCGGCGTCAAAATCGGGGGTGAGACCCCCCGCCGCCGCCTGGGGGGGTGTCAGGACCTGGTCACCGTTCCGGTCCTCGCCGTCGTCGAGATTATTGTTTCTATTCACATCTTCATTGGCCAGCACACATCCGTACACCGGCTGGCATTCATTGTCATCGATTTCCTCCCAATACCCCGTGGCACAGCGACTCGGCCACGCACTGAGGGAAACGACGGCCCCGCTCACGGGACTCCCCGTCGCGTCGGTCACCAGGACGGTCATGGGGAGGCGGTACACCGTGCCGTCATTGACGGACTCGATGGTGGTCCCCCGGGAGATGACCATTGAACCGGCGGTCCCCCCGATGATGATGGAGACACAACTGTCGGGAATGTCCGCCCGGTCAACCACGGCGGCGCAGGCACTTACCCCGTTCGCCCCCGAGGGAAGCGCCCCCGCCGTGAAGGTCGCGGTGGCCTGCCCCAGGCTGTTCGTGTAGGCGATGGCGGGGGAGATGAACTCCCCTCCGCCGGTCGTCTCTTCCATCGAGAATACGACGGGGGCGCCGCGTATCACCTGTCCCTCCGCATTCGTGACGGTCGCGATCAGGGTGGAGGTACTGGTGTCCCCCGCGTTCGTCTCGATGGTCGTGGGGGTCGCCTGGAGAATGATCTGCGCGGCGTCGCTCACGGGCGGTGAGATATCGACCTTCAACGAATCGGTCGTGTAGGGATCATCGGCGTCCATGACCCAGATGGTGGCCATCCCCGCGGAGGCGGCATTCAGGACCGCCGTGGCCACTTTTCCCACCACCGGTTCCGTGATCACCCGTCCCACCTGGAGACCGATGTCGCCCGTCAAGGTCCCCACCGTGGTGACGAAGAGGATCGTATCCTGATCGGGGGCGGGGGCGTTGACCTCGATGGTGAGGTCCTGTCCCACGTAGAGGGGAACGGGGTCCTCTTCCAGCGATTTTGCGGGGTCCTCGTAATATACATTGGTGATCCCGAAGACAAAGCCCGCCGCTCCGACCACGAAATCCTTGCTCGCCGCGGCGCCGAGGGCCTCTGCCGTCACCGTCACCCCACCGTCACGGGTCCCCGAGAGCTGCATGGTCAGTTCACCGTTCAGGTCCGTCACTCCCGAATAGGTGGACGGAGCGATCATCCCGGTGGGCGCAGCCATGGTGAGGGGGACACCGGCCCCCGCCGTGGAGACGGCGGTGATGGTGACGGCGGCATAGGGAATTCCTCCCCCTCCCGCATCGTTGACATTAATCACCAGGGGGACCGGGGCGGCGTCGATCTCGATGTTGGTCCGCTCCGGGGTCATCTGCACCGTCGTCCCCACGATGGCGACCTCCACGAAACGGTCCTCCAGCCCGGAGACGGAGGCGGTGATGGTGACGGTATGGTTTTGACGGTCATCGCCCGCCGAGAAGGTCACCTGGGCTCGTCCGTTTTCGTCCGTCTCGGCACTCGATGCCGAGATCTCTCCCCCCGTGGCCGTGAAGGTGACGGGGACCCCTGTTATGACGGCGGTGCTCTCCGCCCGGACCGTGGCGGTGATGGCGGCGCTGTTGGAGTCATCCGATTTGACGGTCGTCTTGTCCGCCGCGAGGGCGAGGGTGGCCGGAATATCGGTGGGAACGACAAAGCCGACGGTTATCCGCTGCGACGTCCCCGAGGAGGTAACGGTGACCTGCGCCGTTCCCGCTATCAGTGAGCAGAGCGAGGCGACGGCAATACCCGCATCGCCCTGTATCGACATCGTAAAAGATGTGTTCCCGTTACGGAAAAACCCGAGGGTCGTCGAGAAGGTCACCGAGGTTCCTACCACTGCCGGCTCTCCGGCACTGTCCACCACGGTGGCCGTAATCGCGGACGAGCTTGCCCCATCGGCGGGGATCCCCGCCACCGGATCGGCGGTCAGGGTAATGGCACCCGCCGTACTGCCTCCGGAACCGCCCGACGAACTTCCCCCGCCTCCGCACGAGATCAGGGCAACGCCCATACAGAAAATTATCAGCACAAGCCCTCGATCACGGAACCATTCTCTCATCTTGACACTCCTCCGCTCTTTTCGCGCAACCAGCCCCCGGCTTCATGTCGAGGACCTTCTCTCTTATCTCTCTGATACCACTCCGTGGAAATCCCGGATCACCATCGGCACCGTACACTTGTCAACTTTCCGCCACCACCTTCGGGGTGACGAATATCAGGAGTTCACGCTTTTCGTTACTCACCGTTTTATACTTGAACAACCAGCCAAGGACAGGGATCTTCGACAACCATGGCACCCCCGATATCGATTCACTGGCGGTTGTTTTGTACACACCTCCGATGACGATCGTCTCCCCATCCCTGACGACGACGGTCGATTCCACCGAACTGGTATTGATGGGGGGTTCATCAACGCGCAACCCCGTCTGGGGATCGATTTCCCAGTCCGCATAATCGTTACTGGCCCTCATTTCTATGGAGATCCTCCCCTCCGGGGTGATCGTCGGAGTTACCTCCAGCTTGAGTGTCGCCTCTTTGAATTCCGTTGATTGTTTTCCTTCATCACTCGTGACGGTATAGGGAATCTCTTCCCCCTGTTTGATCGTGGCCTTTACTCCGTCGAGAGTGGTCACCTTGGGGGATGAGATGATCTTCCCGTCGCCGCTTTTTTCAAGCGCCGAGAGTTGCGCATCCAGGATAAATTTACTCGTCCCTACCACGAGCCCAAGTGCCGGTGTCGTCACCGACGTAAGGGAGGGAAAATTGACGGCGACATTGCTGCTGGTCAGGCCGATCCCATTGGGAAGACTGGTGAGGGCTCCGGATGCGCCGGTTCCTATCATCACGCCGTAGTCACGTTCGCCCCAGTTACCGGTATACCCGTATCCCCACTTAATCCCCAGTTCTCGGGCGAAATTCGTCGTAACCTCGACTATCTTTGCCTCTATGGAGACCTGCTTGAGTTTCCCCTGGGTCACGGCCTTTTCTTGTTGTTCCTCTTCAACCTGCTTGAGTACCGCGACGGGGAGAACCGTTATCACTCGTCCCGCCTGTTTCTTCCCCAGGCCGTTGATCTCCAAAACGGTGTCCAGCGCCTGGTCCCAGGGGACATTTTTCATGTGAACCGTCACGTCTCCTTTCACGTTCGGACCCGCAACGATACTCAACCCGCTCACCTCCGACAGGAGTCTGAAAACACTTTTGATATCGGCATCCTGGAAATCGAGGGACACCGTTTCACCAGTGTAGGCCCTCATCTTTTTCTGATCCGGTTCCTGGAGGGCGGGAGCCTGGGGGGATGCCGCACCCGCCTCCGCAGGGGCGGTTGCCACGATGGCACTTCGGTCCGGTTTCGCGGCAGGAGGGAGCACCGAGACATCAAAATCGACCATGACCGTCGTACCCTCCGTCCGATAGCGATACGGGACCAGCCGTTTTAACACCACCCGAACACCGGTTTCGTTCTTCGCCCCGGCCCTGTCCTGATAGAGAAGAACCCTTTCGAGATTGCGCAGTCCAGCCCGACCGTACTCGCGTTGTACCCCCTCCGGGATCGAGACCCCCTCGAGGGTGATCAGCAGGGTCCTTTCCGATTCACGTGATATGTGACAATCGGCGAGCCCGGAAAGATCTATGGAGATTCTCTCTTTCCCCTCCAGCCGTTCGAACACCAGACCCCTGATTTCGGATCCGGCGGCACGTTCTCCGGTCGGGCCTTGTGTTAACGCCCCCTCCGCAGAGGGATCACCGACGGTTGCGCAACCGGACAGCACCGCAAAGCAGAGCAGGGTGACAAGGACGCAAAACGTTATACTTCTCATTGAATTCATTAATCTCCCCTGTTTTTCTGAAGTGCGAGGACAACCCGTTCCTCCGTAATTTTTCCGGAGAAATCCTTGATCTTCTCCAGGATAACGACACTGTCGGGGCGTATCTCGATTACCCTTCCCCCATTGATTCCGATGGGAGTGCCCCGGTGGAGGAGATGTCGTTTCCCCTCCGGAGATCTCACTATAGCAATCTTTTGGGCTCTGGTCCAGGCAATGCCCGTGAGGCGGAATTGGCCCACGGTAAACCTTTCCAGGGGGGAAAGAGGGACCGTTGCCGTTTCTTTTTCTTCCTCTTCCACGATTGTCATAAAGGGTTTGAAGGGGTCCGGTTTCCCTTCCGAATCGTATCGATAGGCTTCGGGATCAGCACCCTGCGCATGCGCATCCGGGATCGTCACCGTTGTCGCGATAAGAGACAAGACCGCGACCCCAAAGGCGGTCCATCGAAGGAGAGTTTTACGCCTTCTTCCCATTTGCTCCTTCCTCCGCCTCTTCGAGAAACATGTATATCTTCATCAGACAATCAGCCTGCAGGATATCCCCCCCCCCTCGCTGTTCAATCCCCTTTTTGATGGTTATCTCCGTGATGGTGGCAATGCGGGGGAGATGTGACACGCTGTCGGCAAAAACGGCGATATCATGGTATCCCCCGGTAACAATCATCTTGACGGGTATCTCGGCATAGAATTTTTTCGAGACGGGTTCTAGGGGCTCGAAGAGGATGAATTCGAGCCCCGCATCTCTCCCCGCTTCGGAGACGGCGGTGAGCAGACGGGGGATCTCCTTCTGTTCGGGAAGCTTGGCCAGGATGATCGCAAGATCCTCTTCGAGTTTGGCTATTTCGCTCTTGTGCCGCTCGATCTGATCGGCCACCCGCTGCCGTGACGCTATCTGGCCGTTGATAGTCTCCAGGGTGTCTCTCAGCTGGATTTTCCGCTCGAAGGTGGGCTGGAAGAGATAAAACCAGTAGAAATACCCGATCAGGAGCAGAACACCGCAAAGGATCAGGAGCTTTTTCCCGCCGGATAGGCGTTGTATGTCCTCAAATCCTATGGCCATCTGCTAACCTCGCTTCTGGGTACAGAGGAGAACAAACTCCATCAGCTTTGCCCCCGACACGGTTGTCTGCCGTGACGAGACCAGGTCGACCGTTTCGATATACGGAGAAGCTTCAAGCCGCTTCATGAACTGTGCGATCGCCGGATTGTTGGATGCCACGCCCTGTATGCGAATGGTTCCCTCCTTCTTGGTAACGGTCATAAGCCATTCGGTCTGCGGAGAAATCCGGGAAGCCAACTCGTCCATGATATGAACCGAATCGTTCCGGTCTCTTTCGAGGTTCTGTATAACCCCGATCTTTTTTTGCAGGGTTTCTTTATCTCTTTGAAATCGTTCGAGGTTACCCGTCACCCCCGTCAGGGCATTCAGTCTGGCGCTTGCCGACTTGACCTCTGCATCGAGCGACGCGACGTCCCTTCCTATGTCAAGATGAAAGACAACCACGATGATGAAAAACAAGGCAACGATGGTTACCCCGACAATAACCTGGCGCTGGATATTCGCCTTTTTCTGTTCTTCTCGATAGGGGAGGAGGTTGATCCGTATCATGATTCCTCCACCCTCCTGAGGGCAAGACCGACGCCGACCGTAGCGGTGGCCCCCACCTCGCGCAGATACGAAGCGCTGAAGACGTTTTTATTATACAGGATATTTTTAAAGGGATTAAAGATCTCCACCTCACAGTGGAAACGATCCTTCATGGCGTTTACTATCCCCGGGATCACCGCACACCCACCGCTCAGGAGGATACCGCTCAGAGGTGATCCACTCGCCGTCGAACTGAAATAATCGAAAGACCGCCCTATCTCAAGGAAAAGAGGGGTGAGATAATCAAGGACGGCAACTCCGGTCTCGTCGTCTCCGCCGCGACCTTCAAGTTTGACCATCTCAGCCTCTTCGAAGGAAAGGCCGAGTTCCTCCTTGAGGGTTTCCGTGATGGAGTCTCCCCCCACCATAATATTTCGTGTAAAGACGGATTCCGCATTTCGGACGATATTGATGTTTGTGATGCTCGCTCCGATATTGACCAGGGCAATGATATCGTCGGCCTCAAAATCATAATTTTCTTCATAGGCCGTTTCCAGAGCGAAGGAATCGACATCCATAACCGTAACCCGGGAACCGGCCTTCTCGATTGCAGCGGTATAGCTCTCGGTTATTTCTTTTTTTACGGCAGCGATAATCACGTCCATCTGGTTGGGATCACTGCTTTCTTCACTGCATATATGGAAGTCGAAGTTGACATCCCGTATATCGTCGAAGGGGAAATACTCGCCGGCTTCATCGACAATCACATCCCGCAATTCTTCCTCTTCCATCTTCCGGAAACCGGCCTTGTTGATCATGACGACATGCCCCGATAGGGCGGTGGTAAGATACTTCCCACGATATCGGGACACCTTGAGCAGGTCTTTGATCCGCTTGGCTAATGCGTCCGGATCCTTGATCAGACCGTTCTGAATGACTCCTCTTTCGATGGGTATCTGTGCGAGGCGCTGGAGAGTCCACCCTTTCGGCGTGTCTTTGATCTCAACAAGCTTGAGAGCGCTTGACCCGATGTCGATCCCCGCAACCCTTCTGCTGCCGGGAAACAATCTTTTTGGTAGAAACATCAATCCCCACGCCTAATCGATAAATTGATATACCCTGTCTCCTCGCCTGACCATGCCGAGTTCCCGCCTCGCCACGGTTTCGATGTAGCGAGCGTCACTGCTGAGCAAGGTTATCTCCCCCTTGAGCTCATTATTTTCTTTGATCAGAGAGGCATTGATCTCTTCCAGGGAGGCCTGTTTTTCCAAGAGGGAGCGATAGTCCATGAACCCCCTCTCTCCGAAGACGATAAGGAGCACCAAGATAATAAACAGCCCTCCGAGCACTCTACCGATCTTCATACAATTCCCCTTCCCCGGCACAGGAAATTCGCCCCTTTGGTGAAAAAAGCAATAAGTATGCCATGTTGACGTCCAACTTTCCTACACTGTACCGGATTGCCTCTCATCCCCGCTCCGCTTCACCCGCCGGAGAAAAACGTGTCAGCCACCTACCGTCTAAACATTCGATATGATAGGCATTCTCATTTTTTCCGTTCGGGGGAAACCCTCCATCCGTACCGAGGCTTTCTCTTCCTCCCCCCGGATACGGAAATCGCGTCCCCGTTCTCTCCCCTCTTTTCCCCACAAAAAACGGTTTATTTCACCGTTTCCCCGGTGTCTTTAGTGCTTTTTCCAACCATTCGAACGAGTTGCGCCTTCAGTACAGGGTCAGGAATCGTCGGACGGGAGACGATCCTGGGGCTCTCCCAAAAGGAACTGTCCCTTGTTAATCCAATCCTTAAGGATGGTAGCGATTTCCCGTGCCTTGTAATAACTGGACAGGGGAGCGGTCGGGACGACCCTGCCGGCGAGTTTGACCTTGCCGCTCCTCAGCTCTCGATAGCTGACCTCCCCGATGCTCTGCGCATCACCGTTCGGGTAATCAATACCGTAGTCGTAGACCTGTGCATAGAGATCGTCATCTTTAACAGCCGTATACCGCGCCATCTCTTCGTTGAGTATCGGTATGGGTATCCCTATGCCGATATAGATCGATACACCGTACCCGAGGATACTCGCTCCCACCAGCCATCGGGGATCCATCTCCTTCAGATTCCCCGTGACAGCCAGTGTTCCCGCCCCTTCCTTCGGGACGCCGTTCTCACCCCGGAGGACATGCGGATCGTGCTGCGTGCCGGGGCCGGCGACAAACCCCTGCCCTCCGCAGAGGAATATCCGTGTCCCCACACCGATGGTCTTGAAATAGGGATCATTGAAGAGGGGACTGAGCTGACCCGATGTGGCATAAGTCACATTGGCCATGTCGGGTCTGAGCACACCCATGTAGGTATAGATCGTCCGATCGGACAGGTTTGTCGCACAATTATAATTTTGGTAGGCATTCCGGGGATTGAAGAGGATGGCATCCCTGAGGTCGTGTATGGTGATATTCTTTTCGTGCCTGCGGGCCGGATAGCAATCGGTCCCGTAGGATTCGAGGTGCAGGCGAACGACCCGCCCCGCGACGAGGTCTTCCAGGACATGGCCACCACCGTAGTTGAATTCACCCGGATGGATACTGTTCAGGGGGTCCCCTTCGACCACCTCGGTGGCCCCGATATAGCAATCGACAGCGGCGAGCCCCCCGTAGGCGGGAACACCATTGAGCGATATCTTCGAAGCCCGTATCTTGGGGGAGGTATGGCCAAAGTTGAGGAAAGCACCCGATGAACACATGGGGCTGAAGGTCCCGGTCGTAACGACATCGACTTCTCGGGCCGCCGCAACCGCCCCCTTTTTCTCGACGATCCCGATGATCTCTTCCGCGGTCACGACGACGGCTCTCCCTTTTTTGATCTTCTCGTTGATCTCTTGATAGGTTTTATTGACCGTATATGTTTTCATCCGCTCTCTTCCCCTCTGGCCCATGCCACATCGAATTACACCAAATCTGTAAATAAAACAATAAAAAACCCCTGCCGCGGTGACGGACAGGGGTGGCTGTTTTGTATCGGAAGTTCCATCCGGAGGGATCAACCGGTGTGTCCGAACCCCCCTTCGCCCCTTCTCGTCCGATCAAGATCGTCACTCACCTCCCACACGGCACGAGACACCGGTTGGATCACCATCTGGGCGATACGATCACCTCGCTTGACTACAAAGGCCTCGGTGCCATGGTTGATTATCAGGACCCGGACCTCACCCCGATAATCGGCGTCGATGGTACCGGGAGCGTTGAGGAGAGTCACCCCCGCTTCCACGGCCAGGCCGCTCCGCGGTCGGATCTGGGCCTCGTATCCGGGTGGGAGAGCAACGGCGAACCCTGTGGGGATCAGGATTCTCTCACCGGGGTGGAGGGCGATATCACCCTCCACCGCAGCACAGATATCCATCCCCGCCGAATCCTCCGTCATATATCGGGGGAGGGGGAGGTCAAAACCATGTAACCTCTTAACGGAAATTGCGACCCTGTTATGCAAGGGCATCTTTCCTGCTCAGTCGTATCTTGCCGCCTCGGTCGATATCAATAACCTTGACACGTACGGTATCACCCTCACTGAGCACATCGGTCACCTTCTCTACTCTGCGATTGTCCAGCTGGGATATGTGTACCAGGCCGTCGGTCCCCGGGAGAATCTCCACAAAGGCCCCAAAATCGAGGATCTTTTTCACCGTTCCCTCGTAGATTCTACCGATCTCAGGCTCTTCGGTCAACGCCTTGACCATGGCAATCGCCCGTGCCGCCGACTCACCGTCATTCGAGGCGATGGTTACCGTACCATCATCCTCCACATCCATCGACACTCCCGTTTCGCTGATGATTTGACGGATATTCTTCCCTCCGGTGCCGATGACGTCTCGAATCTTCTCCTGTTTCACCATGATAGTAGTAATCCTCGGGGCATAGGGAGAAAGATCTCCGCGGGGTGCATCCATCGTCTCGCACAGCTTGTTGATAATAAAGACGCGACCGTCCCGCGCCTGATACAGGGCATCCTTCAAAATCGCCTCCGACAGCCGATCGACCTTGATATCCATCTGGAGGGCTGTAATCCCTTTTTTCGTGCCGCATACCTTGAAATCCATGTCACCGGCATGATCTTCATCTCCGAGGATATCGGAAAGGATCACGACGTCATCCCCTTCCTTCAAGAGCCCCATCGCGATGCCTGCGACGGTATCTTTGATCGGAACGCCGGCATCCATCAACGAGAGCGTTCCGCCACATACCGTCGCCATGGAGGATGATCCGTTTGAGGACAATATTTCGGAAACGAGCCGGATTGTATAGGGAAAGTCTTCGTGCTGGGGCAAAACAGGAAGCAGCGCCCTCCGGGCAAGTGCCCCATGACCGATTTCCCGCCTTCCGGGACCTCTCAGAGGACGCGCCTCCGCAACGGAGAAGGGAGGAAAATTGTAGTGCACCATAAAAGTCCGCATCTCTTCCCCATCGATGAAGTCCAACCTCTGTTCATCCGAGGAGGTCCCCAGCGTAAGGGCGACCAAGGCCTGCGTTTCACCCCTCGTAAAGAGGCCGGAGCCATGTGCCCTCGGAAGGATACCGGCCTCGGACGTAATCGGCCGGATGTCCGTACTGGATCGTCCGTCAATCCGTTTTTTGTCGACCAATATCATCTGCCGGATGATCTCCTGTTCCAGTTCCTCAAAGACAACCGCGGCCTTGGGATCGAATCCGGCCTCGTCGGCATTCAATGCCTCGACCATCTTTCTCTTGACCTCGGCCCTCTTGGCGTAACGTTCCAGTTTTTTCCCCTCGGCATAGGCATCCTGGAGGCCGGCATAGGCAACGTCTTTGACTTTTCTGCGAAGTTCTTCGCTGATCTCAGGGGGTTGAACCTCTCTCTTGGTCTTTCCAACCGCCTGACAGATCTTGTCCTGCAATTCAATAACCGGCCTCATCGATTCCAAGCCAAAGGTAATGGCTTCAAGAACCTCGTCTTCCGGGACCTCGGAGGCACCCCCTTCCAGCATGACGAGGTTAACATCAAAACTGGTCGCCGAATCGGGGGAAGGGATCTTCCTCCCCACGAGGAAAAGCTCCAAATCGCTCTGTTCCATCTGCTCGTCCGAGGGGTTGCACACCAGCGTATCGCCCACTTTCCCTACCCGTACCCCGGCGACAGGCCCCTTAAAAGGGATGTCAGACATGCCGAGAGCCGCGGAGGTCCCCAGCATGGCCGCGATGTCGGAGTCATGTTCATCGTCCACCGACAGAACGGTGGCGACGATCTGGGTCTCATACACATATCCCTCGGGGAAAAGGGGACGGATCGACCGGTCAATGATCCGAGATGTCAGGATCTCCTTCTCGTTGAGACGCCCTTCTCTCTTGAAAAACCCGCCAGGGATCTTCCCCGCGGCGAACGTCTTTTCTTGGTAATCAACGGTTAGAGGCAGAAAGTCAACCCCCTCACGCGCGGTCTTCAGCGAAACGGCGGTCACCAGAACAAGCGTGTCACCGTAGGAAACCAAGACGGATCCGTCCGCCTGCCCGGCGAGATAGTTTGTCTTGATAGACACGTCCCTTCCCGCGAAGGTCGTTGCAAATACTTCACTCATAATGAATGGATTTCTCCTTTATTTTTTTTATCTTCTCAATCCGAGACGCTTGATAAGCTCTCGGTATCGCTCAATATCCTTCTTCTTGAGGTAATCGAGCATACTCCTCCTCTGTCCCACCAGTTTCAGAAGTCCCCTTCGGGAATGATGGTCTTTCTTGTGGGTCTTGAAATGTTCCGTCAGATACTCGATCCTGCCGCTCATAAGGGCAATCTGGACCTCCGGGGACCCAGTATCTCCCTCATGGGTCTGGAAATTAGCAATTATCTCTTTTTTCCTTTCTTCATCTAGCACAGCTGCCTATCCTCCCTTATTCGTTTATATCGTATTTTGATGGTTAAGAACCCGTAAAATCTTGACCGCCTGACATTGGTCGTCCATCCGAAAAAGCTCCTCCGGCGAGAACAACAGCCGGGCAACGGCGACAATCCTCCCGTCCTTCGCAACAAATTTTATCAGATCTCCTCCCTCCGGCAAAGGGGCCTGTGCATCCCTCAAAAAACCGCACCCGGGCTGATACCCCTTCCTTATCCTGTCCTCAGTATATTCATCAACAATCACCGCGCCCGCCTCGGGAAGCATCTCCGTCAGGGGGATCATCTTCTCCTCCAGGACCGAACGTTTTTTCCCCCCTGTCATGTCCTCCATCGAGACGGCATCCTCCAGGGTGAAAGCCCCGCTTCGTGTCCGCCTGAGATCGAAAAGACTGGCCCCACACCCCAAGAGATCACCCATGTCGGCACACAAAGACCGGATATAGGTACCCTTCGAGCAGGAGACGGTGAAGGTCACATAGGGCATCCGTATTGTAGCCACGCTGATCTGCCGTATACTGACCATCCGGACGGGCGGCTCGATATCGACTCCCTGACGCGTCCACTTATAGAGCGGCTTCCCCTTAAATTTGACGGCGGCATACTTCGGGACCCTCTGTTCTATCCGACCGACAAACCCCGCGACCGCCTCCCGTATCTCTTGTTCCGAAAACCGGGGCTCCCGGCGTTCCGTCACCGTACCTTCCCTGTCGAGGGTGTCCGTCCTGACACCCAGAAGCATGGTGGCGCTGTATTCCTTGTTGTCCTCCAAGAGAAACCGAGTGAGTTTCGTCGCTTCATTAATGCAAACGGCAAGGACTCCCGTCGCCAGCGGATCAAGGGTCCCCGCATGACCGGCCTTTTTTGCACCCATGAGCTTCTTGACGTCATGGACAACATCATGGGACGTCTTCCCTGACGGTTTGTCAATGATCAATACGCCATCCATACCACACAATTCTTCACCGGGAGATCCGTGCTACAGCGACACCGCGACGGCATCGAGGACGGTATCCCGGACAGCCTCAAATTTTCCTTCCATCCGACAGGCGGAGGCATTGACGTGTCCTCCTCCTCCCATAGCCCCTGCAATCCGCGCCACATCGGTGTCCCCTTTGGAGCGAAGGCTTATCTTGTAGCGACCCTCGGAGACCTCATAACAGCAGACGGCGACCTCGACACCCTGTATCGATCGGACCATATCGACAAGACCCTCCGTATGCTCGGGAAGTGCCCCCTCTGTGCGGAGCATCTCCTGCGTGACGGATATAACCCCCACTCGCCTTCCCCGGTACAGTTGCAGCGTATCCAAGACCTTTCCCATCAGGCGAATCTGCACGGCGGGTTTGGTCTCGTAGATGCTTTGCGCTATATGTCGACAGTCCGCACCTTTCTCCACCAGATCGGCGGCCACACGGAAGGTGGCGCTCCCTGTGTTGGAGTACTGAAAACTGCCGGTGTCCGTAATGATGGCCGTGTAGAGATTTGTCGCAATGTCAGCGGTGATCGGCACCCCCATATGGGTCAGGAGACGGTGCACCATCTCCCCCGTGGAACTCGCGCGGGAATCGGTCAGCAGGATCTTTGAAAAGGTACCGGTGGAGACATGATGATCGATATTGACGATCTTTTGTATGGACCCTATCTTATCCTGCTCATCTCCGACCCGCGAGATATCGCTGCAATCAAGAACAAAGACCGCATCGAATCCACCAAGGGACCCCAGAATATGCGTAATCACACCCGCACCGGGAAGAAACTGATAGACCGCCGGCGTCGTGTCCTGATTATAGACAACGGCTTCCTTCCCCATACCGCGCAAGACGAGATACAGGGCCAGCTCCGAGCCCAGGGCGTCACCGTCCGGCCTCACATGGGAGGTGATGAGAAAGGTGGCACAGGATTCTATCACCTCGGCAATTTCGTCAAACATCTTTCTGTATCTCCGCCAAAAGCCGGTTGATGCGGTCTCCATACTCGAACGATTCATCAAAGGTAAATCGGATCTCAGGAACATAGCGAAGCCTCAGCCGTTTCCCCAGTTCCGTCCGCACAAAACCGGCGGCCCGACGCAGGCCCTGCATCGTCTCGTCACTACAGATGTTCTGTCCCATCCGGACAAAAAAGACCTTTGCCTGGCGGAGGTCATCCGTGACCCGGACACCGGTGACCGTGATTCCCCGGACTTGGGGATCATTGATCTGTCGCAGCAGGATATCCGATATCTCCGCCTTTATCAGATCGGCGACCCGGTCAGATCTCTTGAAACTGGTCGGTTCCATTACCCCCGCCTACGCCCCAGGTCCCTGAGACGGAATAAATCTCCATTTTGATATCAACCACATCCGCCAGATTCAGCCCTTCGATAAAATTCACGATCTTATCCATCTTTGAATTGACGAAACCCTTTTCGTTTCCCACGACGCTGAATCCGATCCGACACCTCTTCCAGCTATTGTACGCTTCTACTTCCGCAATGGAAACATTAAATTCGTTCCGGGTCCTTCCCAGGATTCTTCGCAGCACCGATCTCTTCTCTTTCAAAGATCTGCTGCCTTCGACAAAGAGATCCACGATTCCCGTCCCGACAACCATCAGGAAACAACCCTCAACACTGTTGCGAAAACAAGAGAAGGGGCCTCGCTGCTACAGCTTTCGGGCAACCGCCTCTCGCGTATACGTCTCTATGACGTCACCCTCCCTGATATCGTTAAAGGAATCCACCCCGATACCACATTCGAATCCGGAGAGGACCTCCTTGGCATCATCCTTGAACCTCTTGAGCGACTGGAACGTCCCGTCGTGGATAACCACACCGTCGCGAAGAAGCCTCAGCCGGGCGTTTCTCGTTATCTTTCCATCCGTCACGCGGCTCCCTGCAATTGTACCCACCTTCGAAACTTTAAAGACCTGGAGGACTTCGGCACGACCCTGCACCGTTTCTTCATACACTGGTTCGAGAAGCCCTTCCATGGCATTCCTGACATCCGCGATGACATCGTAGATGACATCGTAGAGCTTGACGCTCACCCCCTCCTTCTCGATAATCTCGGAGACCCGCGCGTCGGGTCTGACCTTGAACCCGATGATAACCGCATCGGAGGCCGATGCCAGCATCACATCCGTCTCGGTGATCCCCCCCGCAGAGGTATGAACCAGCTTCACCTTGACATCGTCGGTGCCCAGCTTCAGGAGGGAATCGGAGAGGGCCTCCACCGATCCCTGCACGTCGGCTTTTATAATGACATTCAGTTCCTTGACCCCCTCTTGTATCCTCTCATACAGCTGTTCGAGAGTGATCTTCGAGGTCCGTGAGAGCTCCCGTTCACGTTCTTTTCTCAGCCAGTGATCACTGATAACCCTCGCCTTCTTGTCGTCCTCCACACACACAAAATCCATCCCGGCCTGCGGCACGCCGGAGAAACCGACCACCTCAACCGGCATGGAAGGACCGGCCTCCGCGACCCTCCGGCCCTTGTCATCGATCATGGCGCGCACCCGGCCGTATTCCATTTTCGAGACAATGGCATCCCCCTCTTTCAGGGTTCCTTCCTGGACGATGACCGTGGCGACAGGCCCCCGACCTCGGTCGAGTTTCGCTTCAATAACGATACCCCGAGCCAGGCGGTCAGGATCGGCCTTGAGCTCCATGATATCCGCCTGGAGGAGAATCAATTCCATCAGCTCCTCAATCCCGACCTTCTGTTTTGCGGACACCTCCGCATATATGGTATCCCCACCCCATGCCTCAGGGACAAGATCATACTCTGCAAGTTGCTGCTTGATTCGTTCCGGATCGGCATTCGGTTTGTCGATCTTATTGACCGCGATAATGAGAGGAACACCGGCGGCGCGGGAATGGTTAATGGCCTCCACCGTCTGATCCATGACACCGTCGTCGGCGGCAACCACGAGGACGACTACATCCGTTACCTGCGCTCCCCGCGCCCGCATTGCCGTGAATGCCTCATGTCCCGGCGTATCGAGAAAGACGATGTCTTTCCCTTTGATATGGACATGATAAGCCCCGATGGCCTGGGTAATGCCGCCCGATTCTCCCTCGATGACGTTTGTCTCACGTATCACATCAAGGAGCGAGGTCTTCCCGTGGTCGACATGTCCCATGACGGTCACCACGGGCGCCCGCGGCTTGAGGCTCGCGGGGAGAGATTCCTCTCGGTGAACGATATCCTCATATTCCACTCCGACGGATTCGATCTGGTACCCGAATTCAGCGGCAACGAGAGTCGCGGCATCGATATCGATCGACTGATTGATCGTCACCATCATGCCCAGAGAAACCAGTTTACTGATCAGTTCACCGGCCTTGATCCCCATCCGTTTGGCAAGGTCACCGACCATGATGGCTTCTTCGATCTTTACCCTCCTCTTGATGGCCTTGGGGGTCGTAATCTCAGTCGCCATGATCCGGGTGGTGGGAATAACCTTTTCCTCTTTCCAACTCCTTCGCTCCTCCTCGGACATCCCTTTCCTGGATCGCTTTCCCTTCTTGTCAAACCGCTGCTTGAAGAAGGTCTTCTTGCGTCGATCGTTCTCCCCCACACGTACTTCGACCGGTTTTTTTATCTTGTGGGACGGCTTCTGCGGGGCCTTCTTTTCTGCTTCGCCCTTTCGTTCAATATCCCTATCCCGGGGTGGTTTGCGAGCCTCCTCTCCCGGTGAGGAGACGACTTTCTGCTGCACCGGCACGGGCTTTTTTTCTTCCTTTTTGACGGCCGCCCGGACGATAACGGCGGATGTCCTCCGCGGTTTTTTCTGCGGAACCGGTTCCTCTTCCTTTATCTCTTTTTCCGCCGTGCCCGCCGGTTGCGTCACAGTCGCTTTCGCAGCCTCCTCCGCTCTCGGAACCGCTTCTGCCGAAGAGATTTCTTCTTTTTCAGGAACCGCCGCAACCGGTGTGCCCTCCTCAGGGGTCTGCAGCGGTTCTTCCGTCGGTATTATCCGCTCCTCTTCCGGCTCAGGAGAAATCTCCGTAGGCGGCTCATCGGCAACCTCGGGGACGTTCTGGCGAACCGCCCTCCTCCTGATGACCGTTCGTTTCACCCTCTTTTCTACGATCGCGTCCTTCTCGCCGAGAGCAAACTCCTTTCGCACCCGTTCAACATCGGCCTCTTCAAGGGAACTTGAGTGCGCCTTGACAGCGATCCCCAGTCTTTCCAGCCGCGTAATGAGATCTTTGTTCTCTATCCCGAGCTCTTTGGCTAACTCATAGACTCTTATTTTGGACATGATGGGCACTCCTGATCAGCAAACGGGCGCTGTTTATCTGCTCTCGGACAGATCCCCGCTACTTTCACTATCGATTATCCTCTTTGCCTCTTCGATCCAGGTTGCTGCCTTCTGCTCGCTGATCCCCTTAACCGAACCGAGAGTTTCGGGATCCGACGAGGCTATCATCGCGATTCCCTTGAATCCTTCCCCATAGAGAAGCTCGGCCGTTCGCTCACCAATGCCGGGAATCTTCATGAGAGATTCAGCCCCTTCATGCTTCGCTTCTTCCACGCCGGTCTCGCTCTTGACATCGATCTTCCAACCGGTCAGCCGTGCGGCCAGCCTGACATTCTGACCGGCCCTCCCGATAGCTAAGGACAACTGGTCATCCGGGACGATGACTTCCATGGTGCGGACATCTTCATCCATGTACACCCGGTCAACCTTGGCCGGAGACAGGGCATTGCATATATACCGAACCGGATCCTCGGAACAGGGAACGATATCGATCTTCTCTCCCCTCAGTTCCTGCACAACCCCCTGGACCCTGGACCCCCTCATCCCCACACACGCCCCGACCGGGTCGATATCCCGGTCTTCGGATCGGACGGAGATCTTGGTCCTGTTCCCCGGCTCCCTCGCGATATTCACAATTTCTATCAACCCCTCGGATATCTCGGGGACCTCCATTTCAAAGAGCGCCCTGACAAATCCCGGGTGTGTTCGAGACAAGAGTATCTGAGGACCTTTGGATATTCTCTTCACATCATAGATGTACGCCCGGATTCGTTCCCCTCGCCTGAACGATTCCCGTTTGATCTGTTCCGAAGGGAGGATGATTCCTTCGGAGATTCCGAGGCTGACGATGATACTCCCCCCCTCGAATCGCTGTACAAAGCCATTAACTAATTCGCCTTTCCGGTCCTTGTATTCCTCGTAAATATTGTCCCGCTCGGCGTCTTTGACCTTTTGAATGATGATCTGCTTGGCCGTCTGGACGGCAATTCTCCCGAAGGTATCCGTCTCGACCTTGATCCCGAGGCTGTCTCCCAGTTCCGCATCTTCATCCATGGTCTCACGCGCCTCTTCCAGAGAGATCTGCGTGTCGTCATTGATGACGTGTTCCACCACCGTCTTGAAGAGGAAGGTTTCCATCTCCCCGGCTTCCTCGTTGTACGATACCTCGATGTCCAGGTCCAGCCCCATCTTCTTCCGTGCGGCGGTCAAGACGGCTGTTTCCAGTGCATCCACGATTATCTGTTTATCTATACCTTTTTCTTTCCCCATCTGCTCAATGAGGCGTTTCAGATCTGGCGACATGATACCGATCCTCCGAACTCAAATTGACGACTTCGTAAACAATCAACCTTCTCCCTGCATCGGGGTCCTGCTACTACCCGACCCCAAGCCGGGCAAGTGTATCAAAATTCATGTACAAGATGTGCCTTGACCACCATGCCCCGTGGTATGGTATACCGCTTCTTATTCACCTCTACGACAAGGCTTCCTTCACTTTCGTTTTCAACAAATTCGATTAGCCGGCCCGTGAATTTCCTCTTTCCTTCAATCTTTTCCTCAACACGGACAGCGATCATCTGACCTTCGTACCGAATGAAATCTTTGTCTTTCACCAGTGGGCGGTCAAGCCCAGGGGACGATATCTCCAGGTTGTACGGACCCGGGAGGATTTCGTGAATATCGAGGAGATCTCCGACCTCACCGCTTATAAGGGCACAATCATCAAGAGTTATTCCTCCCTCTTTATCAATGTATATCCTGATTGTCCAGCGGGACGGTCCCCTGAGACATTCGACATCGACCAGCTCCATCCGTTCCGATTCGACGATCGGTTCAACCAGCCTTACGATTTGTTCCCGATACCCCATCGCGCACCCTCAAAAAATAAAAAAAGCGGGCATAGCCCACTTCTTGGTCGGTACTAACATAGCACAGGTTCTTTTGCAACCGAAAAGATTGGAGCGGGCGATGGGATTCGAACCCACGACATTCAGCTTGGGAAGCTGACATTCTACCCCTGAATTACGCCCGCTCACTTATCAAGCACACACCGCGATTTAGGCGACCGCGCGTCTTTTGTCAAGTTTTTTTTGCTCTCCCCTCGCGGAATCGGGTTGTTATGGACCGCCCGTGTGCCTCAAGCCCCTCCATTTCGGCAAATCTGACGGTCCGGGAACCGTAAATCCCGAGGGCCTCCTCGGAGAAGGAAAGCACGCTCATCCTCTTGATAAAATCGTAGACCCCGAGGGGGGAGGAAAATCGCGCCGTCCCCCCCGTGGGGAGGATATGGTTGGGGCCGGCAATATAGTCTCCCAGGGCCTCGGGAGTATGGGGGCCCAGGAATACCGCCCCCGCGTTCGTGACCTTTTCCAAAAGGGCCTTGGGATCGGCCACCATCAGTTCAAGATGCTCCGGTGCAAGGCGGTTCGCAATATCGATCGCTTCATCGAGATCGACGGTGACAATCGCCGCGCCATAGTCCTCAATGGCTTGCGCGGCAACCGGACTCTTCAATGCACGCAACTGAATCCCGACCTCGGAGGAAACCCGCCGTGCAAGATCCCCCTCCGGCGTCAGGAGAATAGCCCCCGCCATTGGGTCATGTTCCGCCTGGGATAACAGATCGGCCGCCACCACCGGCGGCTGCGCCGTCGCATCGGCGACAACCACGATCTCGCTGGGTCCCGCGATCATATCGATCCCCACCGTCCCGTAGACCATCCGCTTGGCCGTGGCCACATAGGCGTTTCCGGGTCCGACGATCTTGTCCACCCGCGGGACGGACTCTGTTCCATAGGCAAGCGCGGCAATGGCCTGGGCACCCCCGATCCGGAAAATCCGATCGACACCGGCAAGGTGTGCGGCGACAAGGAGCAGGGGATTGATGATCCCCTCCTTGGCGGGGGAGGCCAGGATGATCTCTCGGACGCCCGCAACCCGGGCAGGAATCGCCGCCATCAGTACCGTGGAGGGATAGGTTGCCCGGCCACCCGGTGCGTAGATCCCCACGCGCGAGAGGGGACGTATCACCTGCCCAAGCTCTATTCCTTCCTCATCGAGGAACGACCACGATTCCGTGCGCTGTCTCTCGTGAAAGGCCCTGATCCGCGACGCGGACAGCGTGAGGATATCGATATCATCGGGAGCGACTGTTTTCAGTGCCGCCTCCACCTCGTCCGGAGAGATCTCGACCGTCCGTTCGTTGAGCAATACCCCGTCAAGCTGCTGCGTGTAGGTAAAGAGGGCATCGTCACCCCTTTTCTCGACATCATCTACGATCCGGGCAACAACATCCACCACCTCCCGGGGCGTCCGGTTTTTCCGGTGTACAATGCGGTCAAGTTCCCCGGCAAACATCGTGTCCTGCGTTCTGAACAATTTCAAGATCTTCCCTTTATCCTCCTGATTGCAGCCCCGAGAGCGGACAGCTTCTCTTCAATCCGTTCATACCCCCGGTCTATGTGGTAGATCCTGGAAATCTCGGTGGCCCCTTCGGCCACCAGACCTGCAAGGATCAGAGATGCAGATGCCCTCAGGTCCGTTGCCATCACCGGGGCACCACGCAGACCGGGAACCCCTCTGACGATGGCAGTCCCCCCATCGACGGTGATGTCAGCCCCCATCCGGAGCAATTCATTGACATGCATGAACCTGTTTTCAAAAACCGTCTCCTTGATGATACTACTCCCGCTCCCCAGACACATGAGGGCCATCATCTGCGCCTGGAGATCCGTCGGGAAACCTGGGTAGGGGAGTGTCTGAACATCCACACTGGTTATGTTTCCGTCACTGATAACTCGAAGCCCCTCTCCCGTGGGAATAATCTTCACTCCCGCCTCACGCAGCTTCACGATCACGGTGTCGAGATGGTCCGGCCGGCAGCCCCGGATCGTGATATCTCCTCCGGTGATCCCCGTCGCGATCATATAGGTCCCCGCCTCAATCCGGTCGGGGATGATCCGTGCTTCTACCGCCCGGAGGGCATCCACCCCTTCGATTTCTATCACATCGGTCCCCGCGCCGCTGATCTTCGCCCCCATACCAATAAGGGTATCGGCAAGATTGACAACCTCGGGCTCGCTGGCCGCATTTTCAAGGACCGTCGTTCCCTTGGCCAGCGTGGCGGCCATCAGGATATTCTCGGTCCCGGTCACCGTCGATATATCGAAATAGACGGTGGCCCCCCTGAGTCGAGGGGCACGAACTTCGACATACCCTTCCTGGAGGTTGATCTCGGCTCCCATCGCCCGGAGCGCCTTCAGGTGCAGATTAACCGGTCGGGCCCCGATTGCGCATCCCCCGGGGAGCGATACCCGTGCCCTCCCCGTCCGTGCCACGAGCGGTCCGAGGACCAGGATCGAGGCCCGCATCGTCCTGACGAGATCGTACGGGGCTTCATGACTCGTAATGGTATCCGTATTGATCCTGAGCGCTTCACCTTCATCGATCTCGGCACCGAACCCGGCCAGGAGTTTTTTGATCGTCCTAACATCTGCGAGGTCGGGAACATTATGATACGTATTCCACCCACCGGTGAGGAGTGATGAAACAAGAACGGGAAGCGCCGCGTTTTTGGCGCCGCTGATGTGGACATCACCGCGCAGCCTCCCGCCTCCCTGCAGAACAATTGTATCCATTTTTTGTTACCTTTTCCGTGCCAAGACGGTCCTCTCCAGCCCGGCATAATCCCGGCAGAAGACCATATCACAGTAATCGTTCTCATGCAGCATTTTCTCAACGGCATCCCGCTGCCCCGCCCCCAACTCCAGGGCAAGCCATCCCCTATCATTCATGAACGGCGGTGCTCCCTCTATCATATGCCGATGTACCTCCGTCCCTTGCGGACCGGCAACCAGGGCCTGGCGGGGTTCGTATTTCCTGACCTCCGCAGCAAGGAGATCATACTCCTCCTCGGAGATATAGGGGGGATTCGAAACGATGATATCGTATGCCTCACCAACGGGGTCGAACAGATCCCCACAGACAAATGAGATTGCTCCATGGACACCATTGTTCAGGGCGTTTCCGGCGGCAACGGCAAGGGCCTTCGGCGAAAGATCGGTGGCCGTGATAATAACCCGGCTCAGTTCAGAGGCGAGGGCAATGCTGATTGCCCCGCTCCCCGTCCCGATTTCCAGCAGTCTGAGGGGGGTCTTTCTCTCACCTCGGCAGAGTCTCACCACCTCCTCGACCAAGATCTCCGTGTCGGGTCGCGGTATCAGGACGTCCGGGGTCACCGCAAAGGTGAGGGACCAGAATTCCTTCTCGCCGGTGATGTATGCAACCGGTTCGGCCTGCATTCTCCTCGCTGCCATAGAGCGAAACCGATCCACTTCCGCAGGAGAGGGTTCGTACTCCGGATGAGCAAAGAGAAACTGACGAGCCCTCCTGATACAGCATGCGAGGAGGACCTGAGCGTCCAGCGCGGGTGTCGTTGATACCCCCGCAAACCGTGTTTCCGTTTCCTTCAAGATTTGTAGACAGTTCATCGGATGATTCCTTCCGATCGGTTCTTTCAGTCCAGATTTTTGCCTGTCGCTTCGTGTACCCTAAAAGAGTCTTCATTGCAACAGACGGTACCTCCCTGTCGCTTCACTCCCCACTTTCGACAAATCGTTACTCCAAATGCCGACGTTCTGTTACGGTCGACGATTCTTCCTTGCAACGAAATCGCCGGGCATGTTATTGCTTATTTTGTTGTAATGATGGGGTTTTTCGATCCGGGTTTTTCTCTCACAACCAACAAGGAGGAACACCATGTATGTCTTTGAACTTTCCGAAGAGAAAAAGCAGTACCAGAAGATTGCACGGAGGTTCGCCGAAACGGAGGTCAGGCCGCTGAATGATAAATTCGACGACGACTGGGAAAGGCACACCCTCATGTCACAGGTCCTCAAAAAAGCGGCCTCCCTTGGGTTCATGGGACTGCCCGTCGCCGCCGAATACGGCGGTTCCGGGGCCGACGGCATGACCGTGATGGTCGTCCTCGAAGAGTTGGCGGCCGTCAATGGGGGGGTTGCCTGTGTGATCGGGGACACCTGGTTTGCCCAGACACCGATTGTTATTGCGGCAAACGAGGAGCAGCGCAGGCGGTTTCTCGTTCCCCTCGCCTCCCGTGAAGTACCCAATCTCGGGTGTATCTGCATGACCGAACCGGCATCGGGGGCGGATATCGAGGACCCCCGGATGCATCTCCGAACGGTCAAGACGAGCGCAACCGAGGACGGTGATCACTACGTCATCAACGGCGTCAAGATGTGGCCGAGCAACGCCGGAATCGCCTCTCACTATGTGGTTGTCTGCACGACTGACCCGAAAGAGGAGGCGAAGGGATCCTGTATCATGGTCGTCGAGGCCGGAACACCGGGTCTCTCCTTCGGAAAGATCGAACGGAAGATGGGGATGCCGGAAGACCAGAACCGGGAGGTAATCTTTGAAGATGTCCGCGTCCCCAAACAGAATCTGCTGGGGGCAATCGGCGATGGACAGCGGATACTCCAAACAACCGTCGCCTACAACCGGCTCGGTGCGGGAATGATCTCCGTCGGGATGGCGCGGGGGGCCTTTGAATATGCCCTCCAGTACCGCAAGACACGGGTCGTTGGGGGGAAACCGCTGACCGAACACAGCCTGATATCGGCTCGGTTCGCCGATATGGCAACCAGGATCGACGCCGCCCGGCTCCTCGTCTACCGTGCCTCCTGGTCGCTCAAAAAGCGCGATCCCCACCGGGCTCGTTACTCCGACATGGCCAAGGTGTTCGCAACTGACGCGGCCATGGAGGTAACGTCACACTGTGTCCAGTTGATGGGTTCGTACGGATATTCCCGTGAGTACCCTGTCGAAAAGTATATGCGGGATGCCAAGATCGTACAGATCTACCTCGGCCCGAATGAACTGGTCCAGCAGTTGATCGGCGCGAGCCTGTAATGAACAAAAAAAGAGGGGGATTCCTCAGGAATCCCCCTCCGGCAAAGAAACGGAACCGATACGATCAGATCGTGAAGGACTCTTCAAGCATCTCCACAGGAGTCTTATCAGCCAGCTTGATCACGTTGAACCGAGATTCCACAGTCGTCAGAATGTTCGTTGCGAAATATTTCGCCGAGGCAACCTTTCCCAGATAGAACGCTACTTCACCATTATTTTTACCAAGTTCACGTTGAGCTTCAGGTGTATCCGCTCCCGCTTCTTTGAACAGGGCATCCAGCTTCTCCCAAGCGATGACCGCCGCATCCAGGAGCCTCCACCCGGTAATGACATCTCCCATGACCATCAGGAAGGGCCGGGTGTTGATGAGGGGGGCCATAAATTCACCGCCCTTGAGCCACGTCCCGAACTGCATCAGCATATCGCCGAAGGCGGCCGAGGCCCCGCCCAGGTATCCGGCGTAGTCCTTCAGCCCTTCGATTGCCTTGCACTTCTCGACGGTGGCTCCTATGTCGGTGAGGAGATTCATCGCGTTCTGCCCCTTGCGCTGGCCCAGTTTCCGGAAGACCAGGTCGAGGGACTGGATGGCATTCGTCCCCTCGTAGATGGGGGCGATCTTACAGTCACGCATATACTGCTCGATGGGATACTCCTGGCAGTAGCCATAGCCGCCGTAGATATCCATGGCCAGCGAACAGAGCTCCACGCCCTTGTCGGAGCAGTAGGCCTTGATGACCGGCGTGATCAGTTCCACGTATCCATCCCACTTCGCCCGTTCCTCTTCCGTCTCGGCGATCTCCGCCATGTCGATGCAGTAGCCGATCCAGTAGTTCATCGACCGCATCCCCTCGACATGTGACTTGATGTAGAGGAGAGAACGCCGGATATCGGGGTGTCGGATGATCGGGGCACCTTCCGGCGACGGCGAGGTCATATCGCGGCTCTGGATACGCTCCTTGGCGTACGCGATAGCGTGTTCCAGGGCGGCAGAGGCGTGGTCGAGTCCCTGCATCCCGGTCCCCAGGCGGGCCTCATTCATCATCTGGAACATGATCTTCATCCCTTCCCGCTCGTTGCCGAGAAGCTCACCGATGCAGTTGCCGTTCTCGCCGAAGTTCAGGGTCGCCGTGGCCGATCCCTTGATCCCCATCTTGTGCTCGATGTTCCCCGTGATGACGTCGTTCGACTCTCCGAGGCTCCCGTCGTCGTTGACGCGGATCTTGGGGACGAGAAAGATCGATATCCCCTTCGTACCCGCGGGATCACCCTCGATCCTCGCCAGAACGGGATGGATGATGTTTTCCGTCAGATCATGATCCCCCGAGGAGATGAAACACTTGGTCCCCGTGATGCTGTAGGTACCATCGGGAAGGCGTTTGGCCGTAGTCCGCGAGGCACCGACGTCACTCCCGGCTCCGGGCTCGGTGAGACACATGGTCCCGCCCCAGAGGCCTTCGCACATCTTGTAGAGGTATTTGTTCTTCTGTTCTTCGGTCCCGTATTCCATGATCAGCCCGGCGGCACCCAGCGTCAGCCCCACATACATCATGAAGGAATAGTTGGCGGAACCGAACATCTCGCTGATGGAATTATGGATCACCTTGGGCATCCCCTGCCCGCCTACCTCGACCGGGAAGAGGGGACAGAACCACCCCGCCTCGCGGAGATTCTTGAAGGGCTTGTGATAGCACTTCGGCGCGTAAGCATTCCCGTCCTTGAAGACCGCGGGGTCCTCTTTGTCCGCAATCTCGTACGTGGGCAAGATCTCTTCCACCGCGAATTTTTCCGCTTCGGTCAGGACCATGTCGACCATATCCTTCGAGTAGTCGGCATACTTCTCATAATCAAAGAGGTTCTCAATACCGATCTGCTCGTACAGCACAAAACGCTGATCACGTGTGTTCACCAATGAATTACTCATAATACCCTCCTCATAATAGTGTTGTTACCGTGCTCAGGGGATACTCCATCCCCCCGGAACATGCGACAGTTGCCCTGCGCTGGCTTGGCCACCCAGGGCAGGACATCCATCACTCCATTACATGATTGTCTGTATTCGCCGCCGTGTGAAATCGTCAGGCACATATACGACCCTTCCGAAAGGCTATCGCTTGACCACTTCCTCGGCAGGCGCCCCTATTTCTCCACCTTCTCCCAAAGCGATGCATTGGCATTTCCGAAACCGCCGCAGAGCATGGCAACGCCGTACTTGGCATCCGCGAAGTCCGTCTTCATGACGTTGTTCAGCGTGACGATGATCCTGAGGCCGGACTCCCCCAGGGGGTGACCAAGCGCCAGGGCACCGCCCCAGACATTCACGTTATCGAAGGGGGCGTTTTCGGCAATACCCAGATCGCGCACCACCGCCAGGGACTGACTTCCGAAGGCCTCGTTCAGTTCCCAGACGCCGATGTCCTGTACCGTCAACCCCGTCCGGTCGAGGAGCTTCCGGGCGGCGGCAATGGGCCCGATCCCCATCACGGTGGGATCGCAACCGGCCATGGCACCGTGGACATATTTAATGTGGTAGTCCAGTCCCAGTTCATCGGCCTTTTCGCGGCTCATGAGGAGCAGTGCGGCAGCGCCCGACGTCAGAGGAGACGATAAGGCAGCAGTGACAATACCGTTCTCCTTGAAGGGAGATTTCATGGTCGCCATTTGTTCCATCGAGACATTATCCCGAATCCACTGGTCACGGTCGACCATGAACTTCGTTCCGTCTTCTTCTTCTCCCTCAATGGGAACGATTTCACCCTTGAATTTTCCCGCATCGCGGGCCTCGGCCGCCTTCTTGTTGCTCCAGTAGGCCATGTTTTCCATGTCAACACGGTCCACCTTCCAGAGTTCGGCGACCTTCTCGGCGGTGGCTCCCATGGGGATATCCTCGAATTTGTACCGTTCGAGCATCTTCGGGGGAAAATCCATGGCAAATGACATGGGGACCTTTTGCATATCTTCGACACCCGATGCTATATAGATATCTCCCTCCCCACACATGATCGCCCGGGCGGCATGTTCGGTCGCCGCCATGCCCGAGCAGCACTGCTGCCCCACGCCGTTCGCCGCCACCGATTCGGGAAAACCACCGGCCAGCCAGGCCAGCCTGGCGATATCGTTCTGCATTCCCGCCTGATTCGCCGTACCGCAGAAGACCGAATCCACGTCTTCTGGTTTGACCTGCGGGTTCCGTTTGAAGAGTTCCTGGTACACCTGGATCAACAGTTCTTCGGGCCGCACATTCCGAAACCACCCCTTGTCCTTGTGAGCCCGGGCATTCGCACTTCTGATACCATCGATAACCACACATTCTTTCATTGTAACAACCTCCGCACAGTTTTTGAAGCAGAGAGAAGACGATGAGGTCCCCCCCTCATTGATCCGCATTCCATTATGGCCGGAAGCGCACCCGGTCCCTCAGGTGCCCTTTCGGTCATACCCTCTTACCGATATCTATATCGCAAAGGATTCCTCCGCGATTTGGACGGCAAGCGCCTCGTTTTCCTTGATGATCTCACACCTGGTCTTGACGGTCGGAAGGATCTCGGCGGCGAAAAAGCGTGCCGACATCACCTTCCCCTGATAGAAGGGGACATCGACATCGCCGGGATCCAGGGAGGCCAGTTTTTCGAGGGCGATCCCCGCCCCCTGGAGGATAAACCACCCACAGATCACATCACCCATGACCGCCAGGAAGGGCTCAACGTTCTGGATCGGAACGGCCGCCTTGCCGGACTTGAAACAGTCGGTAAAGACGGGAGGAAGTTCCATCACGGCGGCGGAGGCCTCCGCCAGCTTCGCGGTTGAGGGCTTCAGATCTTCAACCCCCTTCAGCTTCTCGATCGTCGCGGCAATATCAGCGAACAGGTTCATCACATTCTGCCCGTTATTCATCCCCAGTTTCCTGCCGACAAGATCCATGGCCTGGATTTGATTCGTCCCCTCATAGATCTGGGTGATCTTGCAATCCCTGAGATACTGTTCGACAGGGTACTCCTGGCAGAAACCGTATCCGCCGTAAACATCCATCGCCTTGGAGCAGATATCCACGCCCCTATCGGATGAGAAGGCCTTGCAGATCGGGGTGAGGAGCCCCGCATATCCGTGATACTTTTGCCGCTCCTCCTCGGAATCCGATGCCTCGGCCATGTCGATGCAGAACCCCGTGAAGTAGTTGAGTGCCCTGATCCCCTCGAGGTATGCCTTCATCCACAGCAACATCCTTCTCACCGGGGGATGATTGATAATGGCAACCGCCCCTGCACCTTTCCCGGCCAAGGCGGATGAACTCTGGATCCTCTCTTTGGCGTACTGGACGGCATGTTCATAGGCGGCCGAGGCGATGCTCATTCCCTGGATACCCACATCGAGTCGGGCCTCATTCATCATCTGGAACATGATCTTCATCCCTTCCCGCTCATTGCCGAGAAGTTCGCCGATACAGTTGCCGTTCTCGCCGAAGTTCAGGGTCGCCGTGGCCGATGCCCGAATTCCCATTTTGTGCTCGATATTTCCGGTGGTAACATCGTTCGGTTCTCCCAGACTCCCGTCATCGTTGACACGAATCTTCGGAACGATAAAGATCGAAATCCCCTTTGTCCCGGCTGGATCACCCTCGATCCTCGCCAGGACCGGGTGGACGATATTCTCCGTCAGGTCGTGGTCGCCCGAGGAGATGAAACACTTGGTACCCGTAATGCTGTAGGTACCGTCGGGAAGCCGCTTTGCCGTCGTCCGCAGGGCACCAACGTCGCTCCCCGCACCTGGCTCGGTGAGACACATCGTCCCACCCCATTCGCCCGCATACATCCTGTACATATACTTATTCTTGAGTTCCTCGGTACCGTGGACATCGATCAGCCCCGCGGCCCCGGTGGTCAGGCTGGAATACATGCTGAAGGCCATGTGGCCGGCGGCAAAAAGTTCCCAGCACGCCGAGTGTACCGACAGGGGCAGGTTCTGTCCTCCCACCTCCGGATCTTTGGCAGCGCACACCCATCCCGCCTCGCAGAAGGTCTTGAACGACTCGTGCAAGCAGGCGGGGGCGTAGGCCTTTCCGTCCTTGAACTGGGCACCCTCCTTATCACCTTCCTCAAGGGTCGGAGCGATCACTTCCACGGCCATCTTCTCGGCTTCGCTGAGCACCATGTCCACGACTTCCTGTGAATAATCGGCATACTTTTCGAAGCCATACAGCTTATCGATACCGATCTGTTCGTACAGCACAAATTTCTGATCCCTCGTATTCACCAACAAATTACTCATTGCCTGCCACCTCCTGCTTATTCTTTAGTCCTTCTATCATGGTTTCTATGCCTTCTCTGACATTGGATCGAATTCTCTCCTCCCGCATCGATTCGGTCCCGACAAAGAGGTGGAGCGATATGATCCCGTTGAGAAGTCCCCACAGGGCATTCCTCATTTTTCGAATATCCGATTTTTTCAGTGTCAGGTTTCCCGCCTCGACACCATGCTGGAGAATCTTTTCGATCAGCGAAATGGTCCGGTTCATCTCCCGGATGATCTGACGACGGGTCTCATTTGAGAGGCTGAGACTGTCCGCCTGGAGCATAAAGTTCATCAATATCCTGAACTGTTCGCGTTCTTTCAGGAAGATATCGATATAGGCATTGGCGAAATCGAGCAGAACATCCGTCGTGTTTTTTTGATTGTCGAATATCTGTAAGATCTCTTTATGAAATATTTCAATATCGGTCAGAAGAATCTGAGCGTATATCTCCTCTTTACTGCTGAAGTAAAGATAGATCGCCCCCTTGCTCAGCTCGGCTTTCTCGGCAATATTCGCTACGGTTACGGATCTGAAACCGTTTTCAACGAACAGCTTCTTTGCCGCCTTGAGAATGACCTGTCTCCTCTGTTCTCTTTCTCTCTCCCGACGCTTTTCGGGTCCCGGCATTCCGCAATTTCCTTCTCAAAAGTATTTGAAAGTCAACAGCTTAAATCCTGTAACAGTAAAAAGAGGCGGATAAAGGTCAGATTATGACCAAGGGTCACACTTTTTTAAGCAAGATGGCCTCCAATGTCAAGAAAAAAAATGAAAACAGAAATTGGATTGACAAACCGTTCCGAGATCCTTTATAAAGTTGGAATTTTTTGCACTGGGCAGCCAGGCGAGAAGGGGCTCGGGCTGCTCTTTTTGACATGATCAGACGCTCATGCATTGCGAGACAACAGAACGATGAGAAAGGTAGAGAATGGGGATGACAACGCCGATTCAGCAGAAGATTCGAGACAGAAAAAAAACTCCCGGCCAGATTGCCGACATGATTCGGCCGGGAGAGTGGATTACCAACGGGACGGTCGGCGGCGACCCGACGGCATGCATGGAGGCCCTGGCGAACAGGCTCGGAGATGGTCCGTCCGATCTTCGAGACATCGAGATCTGGAATTACGGCAAGTTTTATCCGCAACTGCGATTCCAAGAGGTTGATCCCCTCCAGCGATATCACTGTTTCCATGATTATTTCTTCTTCCCCTGGAACCGTCAGGCACGGGATACCCACGGGGTAACCAGCTGGGCACAGTGGGGATGGACCATCGGCAGTTGGTGGCATCACTACCGTTTCGCCAACGGAGACCGCGCGAATCGCGGGATCGACTGGTGGATCAACGCCGCCACACCGGTCGACGAAAACGGCTTTTTCAACTGGTCGTACGGGACGAACAATGCCAAGATATTCCAAGAGTCCTCCAAGAAGGTCGTCGTTGAGGTGCGGGAAGACTACCCGTGGGCCGAGGGGGGACGGTTCAACACCATCCATATCGATGACGTGGACTACTGGGTTGAGGTGGACTGCGAGCGATATGCCTGGCCCCAGATCGACGAGAAGGCCATGACCCCCACCCCGCAGGAGCAACAGATCGCCCGTAATATCCTCTCCATCATGGATGACCGGGATGTTATCCAGCTCGGCATCGGGTCGCTCCCGTCGGCCTGCGTGGCGGCGATGGCGGATGCAGGGCTGAAGGATCTCGGTGTCCACACGGAGATGCTCAACTACGGCCTGCTCAAGCTGATCGAATCGGGCCAGGTTACCAATCGGTATAAAACCCTGGACCAGGGGAGGAGTGTCTGGACCTTCGCCTTCCCCGTCGACACGCAGTGGTACTACGATACGATCCATCGCAACCAACACCTGGCGGTCTATGATGTGGATTATACCAATAACCTGCACATCCTGACCAGGATCGACAACATGATCGCCATCAACAACTGCATTGCCGTCGACCTCCTGGGACAACAGAGCGCAGGTTTCTACAAAAAACGCCCCATCTCCAGTACCGGCGGCTACTTCCAGTTCCTGTGCTTCTGCTCCCAGTCGAGGGGTGGCCGAGGGGTCGCCTGTATGACGGCACGAAACAAGGAGGGACAATCGCGCATTGTCCCCTTCCTCCCCGAGGGATCGTCCGTCGATCTCCCGGCCCAGTTCGCCCACTATGTCTGCACCGAATACGGGATCGTCAACCTCCGTGGCCTCAACGGTTATGAACGGACCGCGGCACTGATCTCCATTGCCCACCCCGATGACCGGGAATGGCTCGAACGAGAGGCCCACGCCCATGGGCTTATCGCCCCCCATTTCCCCGTCCCCATGCTGCCGAAAGAGGGTGGATCCCGGCGGTATCCCTCCTACCAGGAAAGGAGAAACTACAAGGTGCCGTCCAACAGCGCCGTCTGGGGGTACGACTGGGATCCCATCCAGTCCGGGAAATAGGGGTATCGACAGACGGCGGAACCGTTGTACCCTTTAATTCATCTGTGGTATAGATCTCCACAGGACCGGAGAGTGAGCCGTGGAGGATATACAGGGGAAGATGGAACCGATGTTTAATCCCCGATCGGTCGCGATCGTCGGGGCGTCGCGGACCATCGGCAAGTGGGGCTTCACCTTCACCCTCCACCTCCTCCGGGGGGGGTACCGCGGCGTCATATACCCGGTCAACCCGGCCGGCGGGGAGATGCTGGGGCTTCGAGCATACCGGACCCTGCAGGAGATCCCCGGCCCCGTCGATCTTGCCTTCATCCTCCTCCCTCCCGGGAAGGTGGCAGCCGCCATCACCGAGTGCGAAGCCCTCGGCATCTCCGCCTGCGTGGTCATCACCGCCGGATTCGCCGAACTCGGCAAGGGGGGGGAAGCGCTCGAAGAGGAGATCGTGAGGGCCGCCCGGGAGGCCCATGTCGCCATGGTGGGGCCCAATTGCGCCGGGATCATCAGCACCGAGCCGGCGAGTCTGTACTGCATGATGCAGCCCAACTTCCCTCCCGCCGGTCATATCGCCGTCGTATCGCAGAGCGGTAACATCGCCGGATCGATCCAGTTTATGCTCTGGAAGCAGGATATCGGCGTCAGCCGGTGCATCAGCCTGGGGAATCAGGCCCTCGTGAAGACCGAGGATATACTGGAATACCTGATCGACGACGACCTCAGCCGTGTCGTCGTCGCCTACATCGAGGGGATCGACGACGGAGAGTCCTTCATGAGGGTCGCGAAGCGACTGACCCGGAAGAAACCTTTCATTGTCATTAAGGGAGGGAGATCAGACCAGGGAATCAGTGCGGCGCGGTCCCACACCGGGTCCATCGCCGGCTCTGACACGGTCTTCGACGCCGTCTGCCGACAGTGCGGGATTACCCGCGTCTCCGATGTGGAGGACCTGATCGATACGGCGGTTGCGTTTCTCTCCCAGCCGATCCCCCACGGGAACCGCGTGGGAATCGTGGCAAACGGCGGCGGATGGGCGGTCCTCACCGCCGACGCCTCCACCGAGGCAGGGCTGGAGATTGCCCCCCTCCCCGAAGAGACGCTGCGCCTCCTCGATAAAAGGCTCCCGGCCTGGTGGAACCGGCAGAACCCCGTGGACATGGTGGCCGGGATGAGCAGGGGGGCCTTCTTCAAGGCCATCGAGATCGTAGCCCGGTGCGATCGAATCGATGCCGTCATCGCCCTCGGATTCGGATACGGGCAGGCGAATGTCGCGGCCCTCGCATCGGCCCCCGACAGGGACACCCCGGCATATATCTCCTACATCGATGCGACCCTCCACTCCGACATCCGGGGGGCGAACTTCATCCTGGACACGATCACCACCTACGAAAAACCGGTCCTCCTCGCTTCGGAATATATCGCCGGGGCCGATCGAGACAACAACGAGGCGGTCCTGGAGCTGCGCCGGAAAAATGTCCTGATCTACCCGTCATCGCGCCGCCCCGCCCAGGTCCTGGCTCGCCTGGTCCGCTATGGCCAATATCGTCGGAAGACCGATCCTTGATATCCACACCCCGCTCCTTTCTGTCGCATCCTCCGCCCCCCGCATTTCCCGTTGACCGCCACCCGTCAGGACATTATAATGAAAATCATGCAGTAATCGTATTTTGACTCCTGATAGAGGACGTATTATATGATTCCCATAGACACCGTATTGCTCCTGGTCATCGTCGTTGCCGCCACCGTTCTCTTCATCACCGAAACGCTCCGGGTTGATGTGACCGCGCTGTCCGTCCTGGTAGCGATCCTCCTCCTGCATCTCATCAGGCCCGACCAGGCCCTGTACGGGTTCGCGAACACCGCCACGGCCATCGTCGCCGCTATGTTCGTCTTGAGTGCGGGACTGGTCCGGACCGGTCTCGTCGAGTGGCTGGCCCGCCACCTCGACCGGTTTGCCGGAAAGGGGCAACGGCGACTGATCTGCGTCCTCTGCCTCCTTGCGGCCACCCTTTCGGCCTTCATGGTCAACACGGCGACCGTCGCAATCCTGATCCCCGTGGCGGTCATCCTCGCGAAAACACGCAACGTCGCCCCGTCACGCGTCCTGATCCCCCTGTCCTTCGCGAGCCAGTTCGGGGGCGTCTGCACACTGATCGGGACCTCCACCAACGTCCTGGTCAATTCGATGGCCGTCGCCGGGGGCCTGAAGCCCTTTTCTCTCTTTGAATTCGCGCCTATGGGAATTATCCTGGCCGTCATCGGCATTCTCTATCTGACCTTTGCATCACGGATCCTGATCCCGAAACGGGAGGGTGAGGAAGAACAGGTCGACAAGTACCGCCTCGCAGACTACTTTTCCGAGATGCGGGTAACCGCCGAATCCTCGTTGGCGGGTAAGCGGTGGCGCGAGATCGAGAAGAAGGACCTGAACGAAATCGATCTCATAAAGATCATCCGGGACGGCAAGGCGACCTGGCGGGCATCGGCCACCAAGATCAGGGAGGATGATTTTCTCCTCCTCCACGGCAACGCGGAAGCGCTGATCAAGATGAAAGGCAACTACCGTCTCGAGACAAAAGCGGATGCGGTCATCAAAGATACCGAGCTGGAATCGGACAAGATCGAGTTGATCGAGGCGCTGGTACCGCCGCGGTCACGGCTGATCGGGCGGACCCTGCGCGGTGCCGAGTACATAGAGCGCTACGGCTGCGTGGTCCTCGCCATCCAAAGACGGGGGAAGATCCTCCGGGAGCGACTCGCCGATATCAATTTCGACGACGGAGACACCCTCCTCCTGCAGTGCGACAGGGATTCGGTGCGCCGCATTCTCCAGACCAGTGATCTCATCGTCACCAACGAGCTGACACAGCTTCACCTTCGCAAGGATCGCGCCTTCACGGCACTGGCAATCTTTATCTCCATGATCCTCCTTGTCGCCTTCAATGTCCTTCCCCTCCTCGTGGCCGCCCTGACCGGCGCCGTCGCCATGGTCCTCGGCCGCTGCATCACCATTGAAGAGGCTTACAAGGCAATCGACTGGAAGGTGATTTTCCTGTTGGGGGGAATTATCCCCCTGGGACTCGCCCTCGAGCAGACGGGAACCGCCGCATGGCTCGCGAACACGATTATGAACCCATTGATCGCGATGGGCCCGTTCGTCGTCCTGACCTGCCTCTATTTCATCACCGCCGTTCTGACCGCGATGATGTCGAACAACGCCGCGGCCATTCTCTTGGTGCCGATCGCCTTCTCGGTCGCTGAGTTGATGGGGATATCCGTTCGCCCGTTTTTAATGGCGATTACCTTTGCCGCGTCAACGAGCTTCGCGACCCCGATCGGCTATCAGACGAATACGATGGTGTATGCGCCGGGGGGGTATCGCTTTTCCGATTTCGCCCGTATCGGTCTGCCCCTGAATATCATCTTCTGGGTTACCACGGTCCTTCTGGCGCCGGTTCTGTGGCCCTTTTAAGGAAAACGGCCGCACCGCCGCTCTTATAAGGAGGCAAGCCATGACGTTTCAGATGGCCCTTGTTTTTCTGATCTTCGGCGTGACGGTGATTCTCTTCATCACCGATGTCCTGCGAGTTGATATCGTGGCGATCCTGGTGATGGTCAGCCTCCCCTGGCTGGGACTGGTAGAACCGGAGGAGGCCTTTTCGGGGCTTGCCAGCAACGCCGTCGTTGCGGTGATCGCCGTCATGATCCTGGGCTACGGTGTGGACCGTTCCGGTGCCATCACCCGTCTCGTCCAGCCTATCGCCGCTGCCGCCCGGGGCGACGAGAAACGGCTGATCGGTCTCGTTACCATCACGGTAGGTCTCATCTCCGCCTTCATGCAGAACATCGGTGCCGCCGCCCTCTTTTTGCCGGCCATGCTCCGGATATCCAAGAGCACGGGGATACCCGCATCACGTCTCCTGATGCCCATGGGGTTTGCGGTCATCCTGGGGGGTAATCTGAGCATGGTCGGATCAACCCCTCTCCTCATCCTGAACGATCTGTTGCGGCAGGGGGGATACCACCCCTTCGGTCTTTTCAGTGTCACCCCCGTGGGGATCTCCCTCCTGGCCGCCGGGGTGATCTATTTTCTTTTCTCCGGCCACCGCCTCCTCCCCGGCACGAGGGAGCGAATACAAAAACCGGTCAGCATGCAGCTCAGACTGATCGAGCGATGGCACCTTCCCACAACCATTTATCACTGCATCGTCCCGGCAAAGAGTCCCCTCGTGGGCAGAACCAGGGGAGATGTCCGACTCCGGGCGAAGTATCGGCTGAACCTCCTCGCCCTGGCCGAAGGGGATGACGTCCTCTATGCCCCTTGGCGGCACACACCCTTTGCAGCGGGGCAGCGGCTGGCCCTCCTGGGCAATCGAAACGACCTGACCCGGTTCGTCACCGATTATGACCTGATGTACCGGGAAGATGCGAAACCCTTCGAGGATCTGGAGACGGCCGGACACGCCGGTTTTGCCGAACTGGTCATCCCCGTCAGGGCGCCTCTCATCGGGAAGACACTCCGTGAGATAACCCTCCGCAAGACCTATGGCGTGGAGCCGATTATGCTCCTCAGCGGTGAACGCGAGGAACGGGAAAATTTTTCGGACGAGCCCCTCAAGGCGGGAACCGCCCTGATCGTCCACGGGCGGTGGCAGCAAATACGATCAATGGCCGACAACAGCAACTTCGTCCTCATTACCCCCGTCGAGGCAACGGAGACGGCACCGCGGCCTCGACCGATCATTGCCCTCGCCTGTCTGGCCGGGGCAATTCTGCTCACCCTTTCGGGATTCCCGATCGCCCTCGGTCTCCTGACGGGGGCCGCGGCCATGATCATTCTGCGGATCATCCCGATCGACGAGGCCTATCGCGCCGTGGACTGGCGAACGGTCTTTCTCCTGGCGGGGCTCATCCCCCTCGGTATCGCCGTGGACCGTACCGGAGCGGCCCGATACGCAGCCATCCAGATCATGCAGGTCCTGGAGGGACACCCCCTTATGATACTGTTCGTTGTTGGACTCCTCGCCACTTTTTTTTCTCTCGTCATATCGAACGTGGCCACCACGATTCTTCTGGTCCCCCTGGCGATGGTGATGGCCGATCTGGTCGGCATCAACCCCCGTGGTCTGGCGCTCCTGGTGGCTGTTTGCGCATCCAACGCCTTCCTCCTCCCCACACACCAGGTCAACGCCCTGCTCATCTCCCCCGGCGGTTACAGGACCCGTGATTTCATCCGTGTCGGGGGCGTACTAACGATCATCTATCTTGTCATAGCGGTGATTCTTGTATATATGCTTTACGGGTAAGGGTAATTCACCATCGCCGAGGGCGAACATCGCCGGCACCTCTCTCCAGACCGTTCGAACCGGGAAACCGCCGGCCTTCATCAGAAAAGGAGATATCGTCATGGCATTGATTACGATCACAGCAGGGATTGGGTGCGGCGGACCCGAGATCGCCCGGCGCGTGGCTGACGGGGTGTCAGTGCCGCTGTATAACGATGAAAAAATCAGGGAGGAATCCATCGCTATGGGCCTCTCTCCAAAAGAACTGGGGAGTCTTGACGAAAAGGCGCCGGGGTTTTTCAGCCGTGTCCTTGAGTTCAGACCCCAGTCATACCTCGAGCTTCTCGAGGCGGTCGTGTACGAAATCTCACGCCGGGGAGAGGGAGTGATCATTGGACACGGCGCTCAATTTCTCCTGCGTGACTTCGGCTGTGCCCTCCATGTCCGTATCCACTCGTCGAAGGAAACCCGCATTGAGGCTCTGCGATCTTCGCAGGGAATCAGTCACGAGGCCGCCCTGAAGATCATCCGTGCCGACGACAGCAGCAAGAGAGGGTTCATGAGTTATTCCTTCGATATGGACTGGGACAGCCCGGGGCTCTACGATCTGATCGTCAACAAGGACAAGCTGGGGAACGATGCCGCCGCCGATCTCATTCTCTCCGTTGCCCGGTCCGAAATCATCAACACCTGCAGCCTCAAGGCCCTGGAGACCATGGAACGATACAGCCTCAAAAAGATGGCCACAACGGCGGTCAAAAAGACAAGTCTCAGCGCAAAGACTATCCACGTCGATGTCCCCGAAACCGGGGTCATAATCCTCACCGGACTCATCAACCCCCTGGAATCGAAGGATGATCTCCTGGATGCCGTCAGGGCAGTGCCCGGCGTCACCGACGTGAGGGAAGATCTGGCGCCGGAGAAGCTGCACGACATCTGACGCCGTTTGTCGTTCTGTGCCACAAGAAACTGAGACGGGATATCAGGAGAAAGGAATCGACAATGTCGAAAGTTGTATATAAACTGAACGAGCGGGTTGCCGTGGTAACGATGAACGGTGGTGAAAATCGATTTAACTTTCCATTTATGGAAACGTTCTTGGGTGCCCTCGACGAGATCGAACACGCAACTGAAGCGAATGCCCTCGTTGTCAATTCCGCGGATACAAAAATCTGGTCCAACGGCATCGACCTGGACTGGTTCCTTCCCGCCGTCGAAGAGGAGGGACCGGAGATGATGGATCGATTTCTCACCGCGATGTACCGCTTCCTGGAACGTGTCCTCACCTTTCCCATGCCGACCATCGCAGCCAT
This sequence comes from Syntrophales bacterium, assembly GCA_963662405.2. GTDB lineage: Bacteria > Desulfobacterota > Syntrophia > Syntrophales > UBA2210 > UBA6078. The sequence continues at coordinate 1,241,031 of CAXXKT010000001.1, read as the reverse complement.
CAACGGTCACGCCTTTGCCGGCGGGGCTTTTCTGGCATTCGCCCTCGATTTCCGGTTCATGCGCGCGGACAAGGGGTGGATCTGTCTCCCCGAAGTGGATATCAATATGACCCTGGGGCCGGTCCTCTCGGCTATCGCGCGGCGGGCGGTCCCCCAGTACAAATTCGAGGAGATGCAGTATACCGGAAGAAGACTCACCGCACAGGAGTGCGAGGAACACCACATCATCAAGAAGGCCTGTCCCCCCGAAGACCTGATGAACGAGGCCGTTGCCTTCGCCCGGTCGCTGAACAAAAACGCGGGGCTCATCGGCAGGATGAAGCAAGAGACCCCCCGGGAGATTAGGGAGATTATAGATCAGACGATCACATCCCTGCGGCATTGAAGAAATCTCTCGAGTTTTTCAGCTATTATCAGCGATCCCGCGATGCGGGATCATATGTGTATCGAGAAGGCCGCACCGCCCGACGGAGGAGATCTTGGCATCTCCTCTCCCTGTCCCTGCTTCCCGTGAGATGTGCCCTTCCATGAAGTCCTGTCCCTCGTTTCCGCCCCCCCTCCGGGTCTCCTGAAAGGAATTGCCATTTGGCCCGGAACCTGCTAGGACATCCCCATATATCGCTTTGGAGGAATAATTTCATGAAGTACGAACAGATAGCCTATGCCGTGGCGGACCGCATCGCCACTATTACACTCAACCGACCGGAGGTACTCAACGCCTGGACACCCGTCATGATGCAGGAGATCCTGCAGGCGCTGGATGAGGCCGACCGTGACGACGCGGTCCGGGTAGTGATCTTCACCGGGGCCGGGCGGGCGTACTGCGCTGGAGCGGATCTGGCCGCCGGAGGATTTCAAAATCCCGACGATCCCGAGGGGAACAAACCCTTCCGCGACTCGGCGGGGCAGGTCACCATGCGTCTCTTCAATATGAAAAAGCCCGTCATCGGGGCGATCAACGGGAACGCCGTCGGCGTCGGGATTACCATGACCATGGCCATGGACATCCGAATCGCCTCCGAGGGCGCCAAAAAAATCGGGTTTGTCTTTGACCGGAGGGGGGTCGTCCCCGAGGGGTGCTGTACCTACTTTCTCCCGCGGATTCTCGGCGTCAGCACGGCGGCGGAGCTGATCCTCACGGGTCGCCTCTTCGACGCCCGGGAAGGGCTGGAACTGGGGCTCTTCAGCCGGGTGACCGCCCCGGAAGAACTGATCCCGACGGCCACCCGGATCGCGCGTGAGATCGCGGACAACACCTCCGCCGTATCCACCGCCCTGGCCCGGCAGATGATCTGGAAGATGCTGTGTGAACGGCACCCCATGAACACCCACATCATCGAATCGAAGGCCTTCGGGTATATGCTGTCATCACCCGATACGGAGGAAGGGGTGAAAGCTTTCCTCGCAAAACGTCCCCCGGCCTTTTCGATGAAACCGGGCCGGGACATGCCGGACTTTTATCCGTGGTGGGATGAGGTGCCCTATATAAACGAATAGACCGAGCCTTGTACAACCCAGAAAAGGAGGATCCAATGGAAGAACGCCACCGTACGATTGAGACCAACGGGATTACCATGCACATCACCGAGCAGGGAGAAGGACCCCTCGTTATTCTCTGCCACGGATTTCCGGAACTGGGCTACTCTTGGCGGCATCAGTTGCCGGCCCTGGCGGCCGCCGGATTTCACGCCGTCGCCCCCGATCAGCGCGGTTACGGCCGTACCGACCGGCCCGACCCGGTGGAGGCATACGATATCTTTCATCTGGTCGGGGATATCGTCGGCCTGGTCCATGCCCTGGGAGAAGAGGAAGCCGTTATCGTCGGGCACGACTGGGGATCAACGGTTGCCCAGCATTGTGCCCTCATGAGACCGGACATCTTCAAACAGGTAATCCTGCTGAGCGTCCCCTTTGCCTCACGCTCATGGAAGAGCCGAAGGCCCACGGAGGGGATGAGCAAGCTGCTGGGTGGCCAGGACCTCGAATTTTATATCCTCTACTTTCAGGAGCAGGGCAGGATTGAAAAGGAACTTGAAGAGGATGTCAGGGCGTTCATCCTCGGCTCTCTCTATGCGGCCTCCGGTGACCCGCCTCCCGAGAAACGCTGGCAGTTTGTCTTTCCCAAGGGTCAACGGTTTATCGACACCTCCTGTGTCCCCGATACCCTCCCCCCCTGGTTGACCGAAGGGGATATCGAATTTTTCACCGAGGCATTCACGCAGACAGGTTTCCGCGGCGGGATCAACTGGTACCGGAACATCGATCGGAACTGGGAGCTCACCCCCTTTCTCAATGAAGCAAAGATCCGGCAACCAACCCTCTTCATAGCCGGGGAACTGGACGGCGTCATCACCTTCAGTCGCGGCGTCTTTGATCGGATGGATGAATCCGTCCCCGACCTCAAGCAGAAGGTCCTGATCCCCGCGGCCGGTCACTGGATTCAGCAGGAGCGCCCCCTCGAGATCAACGACCTGATGATACCGTTCTTGAAGGACCACATATAACTCATCACACCAGAACGCGAGAAAAGGAGTACGAACAGATGAAGACGAGACTGACGGAGTTGATGGGGATTGAATACCCGATCGCATGCGGCGGCATGATGCGCCTGGCCTATCCCCCCCTGTGCGCGGCCATATCCAACGCCGGCGGACTGGGGAACCTGACGGCGGGCATGTATGAGGACAAAGAATCGTTTCGCAGTGCCATTGCTGAGACCCGGCGTCTGACGGACCGGCCCTTCATCGTGAATGTCACGCTGCTTCCTTCGATCGGGATTTCGGATGATCGGTACAGCATGTATTTCGATACCATGGCAGAAGAAAACGTCCCGGCGGCAGAGATCAGCGGTACCCCTCTGAACCGGTTCAAGGACGGCGTCTACTTCAAGAAACTGAAGGATGCCGGGGTGAAGCTGTTTCATAAGGTGGGCTCGGTCAGGCACGGAAAGTCGGCCGAGAAGGCGGGGTACGACGCCGTCTTCGCTGCCGGTGTCGAGGAGGGAGGACACCCCCTGAACGAAAATGTCGCCACCACCGTCCTGACTCCGCGTATGGCCGAGGAACTCTCGATCCCGGTGGTCACAACGGGAGGGATGGCGGATGGACGCGGTCTGGCGGCAGCGCTCTGTCTGGGAGCGGAGGGGATCATGATGGCATCCCGCTTCATCAACACCGCTGAGTGCGCGGTCCATGAGAAGGTCCATGAAGAGATGATTCGCCGGCAGGAAAATGAGACCGTTCTGTACGGAAACTCGATCGGCCTGCAGGGACGGGCACTCATGAACGATTCAATCCGGGAGGTCATGAAGATCGAGGCACGCGGCGGCGGTCTGGAGGAAATCCTGCCCCACATCGCCGGTGCGCTGGGGGATGAGATCTGGCAGAAGGGAGAGATGAACCGGGGGATGATCGCCGTCGGTCAATCGATCGGCCTGATCCATAACGTCCTCACCTGCAGGGAGCTCCTCGACGGGATCGTCCGGGACGCCGAAGCGATATTACAAAATAACCTCGGCCGGTTTTCGTAATCATGGCCTGACGCCATCGCATGCACACCCCCGTTCTCACCGGGGGTGTGTTTCCCTGACCAATGACCGTACCCCACCGGATCCAAAACCCATTTCCGGAAAGATCCCATTGATAAAATCGTCGATCTCATGTATGTAACAATCATAGTGTGAAGAGATCCGGGTATCATGCTTCCAGTTGAGTCGGCGCTCCCACTCGTCATTTCATCTCTCATCATTCCGTTTCTCCTTCATTCCGAGGGGGCATGCCACGCGGGTGGTACCGTAAAAGAATCAAAACCATCATTCATATATTCTCGCAGCGAGAGGTACGATCATGACTGCAGGAAAAAACCCGCATACCGTTGAGGGGTTGAAGATCGGCGTCAAGGCCCGGGAGCTGAGGGAAAAGAGACGGTATACGCTCCAGGATATGGCGACGAAAACGGAGATCGACCGAACGGTTCTGGAAGAGATCGAAAGCGGCGAGGTCATCCCCCCGGTAGCAACCCTGATCAAGCTGGCCCAATCACTGGGGGTCAGCATGGCCTATTTCTTCGAAGAACTCTCCGGCGAGGTGAGGATCTCCGTGACCCGTGCCGGTGAGCGCGTCAGGATCGAGAGGAGACCCCACCATCACCAAGGCGAGGTGGATTACATCTACGAATCGTTGGAGACCCAGAAACCGAACAAGCATATGGAGCCGCTCTTCGTCGAATTTCAGCCCATGGGAACGGAAGAGATGGTCTTCGTCAACCACCCCGGCGAGGAGTTTCTCTACATCCTCGACGGGACCCTGGAATTCCGGACGGATGACCGGATCGAGATCCTCCATCCCGGCGATTCGCTCTATTTCGAATCGGAGATCAACCACAGTTTCAGGGGACTCGAGGGGAAACCGGCCACCGCCGTGGTGACGGTCTGGAGCCACCCAGGCCAGAGAGGAAACGCTCGATGACGGAGATCCGCTTTCACGGCCGCGGGGGACAGGGGACGGTCGTTGGGGCAATTATCCTTGCCAAGGCATTCTTCCGGGCGGGGTTCCAGGTCCAGACCTTTCCCGTCTTCGGGGTGGAGCGGCGAGGGGCACCCGTGGAGGCCTACCTCCGGCTGGACGATACGAAGATCCTCGCGAGGACCAACGTCTACACCCCCGACCATGTCGTTGTCCAGGATCGGACGCTCCTCCAGAACATCGACGTCACCCGGGGGTTGAAACCCGGTGGATGGATCCTGATCAACGCCCCCGAATCCTTTACCGGAACGGACGCCTTTGCGCCCTTTCCCGTGGCAACCGTCGACGCGACCCGGATTGCGCTGAATCACACGTTGGGAAGTCGCACCCACCCGATCGTCAATACCGCGATGATCGGGGCCTTCGCCTCTCTCCTCGGGATGCCCCCCCTTGATGATGTCGCACAGGCCATCGGGGAAGAGATCACGATCGCCACGGAATCGAACATACGGGCCGCCGAAGACGCCTTCAGGGAACTCCGGCGGCTGGAACGGACAGGGGACGACCATGAGTAAGCACACCGATACTGCGGCGGTATCCCTCTTCATCCCCCGCTCATACCTGACGACGGAGGGGAACAAGACGGGTTCATGGCGGTTTCTCCGGCCACGGTTCCAAGAGAAAACGGCCCCCTGCAGCCAGGCCTGTCCCGCCGCCGAAGATATCGGAAAGGTCGAGATGCTGACCACGCAGGGTCTCTTCAAGGAGGCGTGGGATACCATCCTCCGAGAAAACCCCCTTCCGGGGATCTGTGGTCGCGTCTGCTTCCACCCCTGTGAGGATGCCTGCAACCGCGGGCAATTCGACGAGGCGATCACCATCCACGTCATAGAAGGCTTCCTCGCCAACACGGCCCGCCGGAATGCATTCACGCAGGAGGTGAGGCGGCTCGCTCCGAAGCAAAAAAAGATCGCCGTCATCGGTGCCGGTCCCGCCGGCCTGTCGGCGGGGTACTTCCTGACGATCCTCGGCTACCAGGCCGAGCTCTTCGAGGAGGCGGACGAGGCCGGGGGAATCCTCCGGTGGGGGATCCCCCTCTACCGGCTCCCCCTTGCCGTCCTGCGGGACGAGATCCGGCGGATCGAGGACCTCGGTGTCAGGATCCAGACGAAAAGACCGATCTCCCCGAAGGACAGGGAACGATTCGCCAAGGAATACGACGCCCTCGTTATCGCCTGCGGTCACGGCCGTTCGGCGGCGCTGGGTGTCCCCGGGGAAGAACTGCCGGGGGTGCGGAATGGCCTTACCTTCCTCCGCGAGATCCGCGAGGGGACACACACCCCCTGCAACGGTCTCTCGGCTGTCATCGGCGGGGGGAACACCGCCGTCGACGTGGCCCGCTCCGTTATCCGCCTCGGGGGAAAGGCCCTGATCATCTATCGGCGCAGACGCCGGGACATGCCCGCCTTCGGCGAAGAGATCTCCATGGCCCTCGACGAGGGGGTGGGACTGCGGGAACTGCTGGCACCCGTATCGATCATGAGTACCGGCGACGGGCTTATCGTGACGGTGCAACCGATGCGGGTCGCCGGGACCGATGCCGACGGACGGGCCCACATCGAACCGGAGAGCAAAGTTACGGAAGAGATCAGGGTCGACCGCCTCTTCACGGCCGTCGGAGAGCGGGCCGGTCAGTCGTGGTACGAACCTCCCGATACGGGGGATGGGGTCCTGCGTTTCAGCCATTGCGTCCTGCAGCAGAAGGCAGACGGACCCGTCGTCTACGGCGGCGACCTGACCAATACAACGAAAAGCGTCGCCCACGCCATCGCATCGGGGAAAGAGGCGGCCATGATCCTCGACACCCTTTTGGCGAAGGGGAGCGATGCGGTGGAACCGCGGCTGGCGACGTGCCGCGTCGGTCAGGAGGACGCCCTGTCGATGGAGATCTATATGGAGGGCCCCCGCAGCGAACGCAGCCCCCACGTCGTCACTGCCGACGAGATCAACACGGCCTATTTCCAGTTCGATCCCCGCCTGAGACAGCCCCGCCTCCTTCGCGAGGAGCGGGTCCGCTCCTTCGGGGAGGTGCATCTCAGGATATCGGCGAACCTCGCCATCAGGGAAGCGGAGCGGTGCTTCAACTGCGGGCTGTGCAATCAGTGCGACAACTGCTATCTCTTCTGCCCCGACCTGGCCGTGAAGAAGGACTCCGGCCCCCTGGGGAGGCATATCGATTACGACTACTGCAAGGGGTGCGGGGTCTGTGCCGTCGAGTGTCCCCGTAACGCCCTGATCCTGGAGGAGGAGGCATATGAAGAAGGTGATTGAGGGGAGTCAGGCCGTGGCGGAAGCGGTCCGTCTGGCCCGGGTCAGCGTCATCTCTGCCTATCCGATCACCCCCCAGACGCATATCGTCGAGACCCTCTCCGGCTTTTGCTCCGACGGGACCCTGGATGCCCGGTTCCTGAAGGTGGAAAGCGAACACTCCGCCCTGGCGGCCCTGATCGGGGCGGCGAGCAGCGGCGTGCGGACCTTTACGGCGACCTCGTCCCAGGGGCTGGCCCTGATGCATGAGCTTCTGCACTGGGCATCGGGGGCGCGCCTCCCGATCGTCATGGCCGAGGTGAACCGCTCCCTGGGACCGGGGTGGAACATCTGGACCGATCAGACGGACAGTCTGGCCCAGAGGGACACCGGCTGGATTCAGCTCTACTGCGAGGACGGACAGGAGACCCTCGATACGACCATCCAGGCCTTTTCCCTGGCGGAGCAGGTCAATCTCCCCGTCATGGTCGTCCTGGACGCCTTCTTCCTTTCCCACACCTATGAACCAGTCGATATCCCGGAACAGGGGACCATCGATCGCTTTCTCCCCCCCTTTACCCCGCACTTCCAGCTCGACACGGCTCATCCCTGCGCCTTCGGGTCGCTGGTGACGCCGGATACCTATATGGAGATGCGCCGCAGCATCGCCGAGGGGATGGAGGCCGCCCGGGAAGTTCTTCCCACGGTGGAAGAGCGGTTCGCCGAGATCTGCGGTCGCCGTTGGACCGCCGTCGAGCCGGTCCGGTGTGACGACGCGGAGATCATCCTTGTCACATCGGGGACCATGACGAGCACCTGTCGCGCGCTGGTCGACGACCTGCGCGAGCGGGGAGAAAAGGCGGGTCTCCTCAAGGTCAAACTCTTCAGGCCCTTCCCCGTGGAAGAGATCCGCCGGGTCCTCACCCCGGCACGGAAGGTGGCCGTCATCGACCGGAATTTCTCCTTCGGCGCGAGCGGTATCTTCGCGCAGGAGATCCGGGCGGCCCTGTGCAATACCCCCGGGCACCCTCCCGTCTTCGGGTTTGTCGCCGGGATCGGGGGCCGCGACGTTACACAAGAGATCCTAGAGGGGATCTACCGGCAGACGGCGGCGGCGGACCGGCCCGAACGGGAGGATATCTGGATCGGTCTCAAGGAGGTGCCTGATGCGCTTAAACATCCCTGAAGAGGATTATATGTACTCCGGACACGTGGGGTGTCCCGGCTGCGGCGCCGCCATTGCCATGAAGTTCTTTCTCAAGGCCATGGGTGAAAAGACCATTATAGTCCTCCCCGCCTGCTGCTGGTCGATCATCGCGGGGCCCTACCCCCAGTCGACCCTCCAGGTCCCCCTCATCCACTCCGCCTTCGAAGCGGGGGGAGCCGTCGCGAGCGGTGTCCGCGCGGCCCTGGACGCGAAAGGGGACACAGAAACGGTCGTCGTCACCTGGGCCGGCGACGGGGGGACCTTCGACATCGGCTTCCAGGCCCTGAGCGGGGCCGTCGAGCGGAACGAGGATTTCATCTATGTATGCTATGATAACGAGGCCTACATGAACACGGGCATCCAGCGCAGCTCCGCCACCCCGTACGGCGCGTGGACCACTACGACTCCCGGGATCCAGTGGAAACGGGGACGCAAAAAGAATATCGTCGAGGCCCTCGCCGCCCACCGCATCCCGTACGCCGCAACGGCGAGCATCGCCTTCCCCGAAGATCTGGTCAAAAAGGTCCGGCGGGCACGGGAGACAAAAGGTTCCCGCTTCCTCCACATCTATACGACCTGCCCCACCGGGTGGCGAATGCCCTCAGAGATGTCGGTCAGGATCGCGCGGATGGCCGTGGAAACCTGCATCTTTCCACTCTACGAGGTCACAGACGGCGTGCACTACACCCTCAATCACACTCCCCGTGGTTTTCCGGTCAGCGAGTACCTGAAGCTCCAGGGGCGCTTCGGGCACCTGACCGAGGCCGACCGGGAGCAGATCCAGGAGATGGTGACCGAGGACTGGCATCTCCTCCTCCGTAAGACCGGAGAAGGGACCTGATTCATTTGAGAGGCCTTTCAAAAATGCGATGGAGCAGGTGATCAGACGGAAACGGATACGATTTTCTCCCCTTCACAGGAAACACCTTCCTCACAATCGAAAATGAATTTGATAAAGACATCCACACAGTCCGGGCACAACTGGGTTCCCCTCACGTCTTCAATGATGTTCAACGCCTTCCCCTGCGACATCCCCTTCCGGTAGGGGCGATCACTGATCAGGGCGTCATAGGTATCCGCAACAGCCGTCATCCGGGCCCACAAGGGGATCTGGTTCCCCTTGAGTCCATCAGGATACCCCGTCCCGTCAAACCGTTCGTGATGATGCCTGATCACCGGCATGATATCCTGCATGCTCGGAATCGAGCCGAGGATCTGTACCCCCGTCAACGGGTGCTCCTTGACAATCGAAAATTCGGCTTCGGTTAGACGCCCCGGCTTGAGGAGTATGTGATCGGGGATGCCGATCTTCCCGATATCATGCAGCCTCCCCGCAATCCCGAGCGAATCGATCTCCTCCGGTGCCAGCCCCATCTGGGCACCCATTTTGGAGACGAGGAGAGACACGGATTCGGAATGTCCCCGTGTATAGTGATCACGTGCCTCAAGGGCCACGACGAGACTGGTAATGCTCGCCAGCATCATTCTCCGTTCCGCTTCAAGCCGCTGTTTGTCCTTGAAAACAATCAGGAAATGGTCCGAAAGCAATTTTTCGATCGTAATAACCAGCTGCTCAAGATTGAAGGGCTTGACCAGATAGGCGGACGCCCCCCATTCCAGCATGCGCCGCATAATTGCCCGGTCGCTATTGGTGCTCATCGTCACAAAGGGGATATCGGCCCAGCCATTGTTTTCGTGGATAGTCTTACACAACGCAATCCCGTCCATGACGGGCATATTGATATCGCTGAGGATGAGATTCGGGGGTTCCTTTTCAAGCGCCGCCAAGGCGTCTTTTCCGTCTTTGGCAATGGAGACCCGAAAGCCGGCGGATTCAAGCTCGCCTCCTACCAGGCTCCGGATCGTCGGTGAGTCGTCGACAACGAGGATCAGGTGTCTGTGGTGAGACTTGAACTGGTCGAGAACCCGCGCAACGGTCGCATACAGCTCTTCCTGCGCCTCGGCCTTCGAGACGTAGGCCGAGGCACCCGACTGAAAACCTCTGTCAATGTTCCGGTCGTCATCCAAAGAACTCAACATAACAACCGGAACGCTTCTGGTGGCAGGATTGTTCTTGATCTCTTTGCAGAAGGTGAAACCATCCATATGCGGCATATCCACATCGGAGATGATTAGATCAAATCTGCCCGTGAGAGCTCTTTCGAGACCCTGTTGCCCGTCCTGCGCCTGGACGACCCGGTTCCCGAGTTGCTCGAGTCGCCTTGACAAAGAAGTTCGAGTCGTGGGACTGTCGTCCACTATCAATATCTTCGGCGAGTCCATTGACAGCACCTTTCCTTCGTGAGTATGTCTGAACCCGTACTGAGAGATGTTCGGATCGACACACCTCTCCCCCTACTCCCCCCTAAAAGCATGCGGTGACATTCACCCGAGACAGATGACCTTCCAAGTGCATCATCGGCATATAATCAATTTTCTTTAGAAAACATACTCGATTATCAATAAAAATATTTCATCATATACGGATACTCGGCGACCCCCTTCTCCTTAATCAAAAAATAAACCGCGTTAACAGCTAGTTATGGGCTTCACCTCACGCGGGGGCAGACCTCTCTTCACCAACAGAGAGACGGGGCACTGGGAATAAGAGGTTAACCGAGAAAGGGCACCCCTGCTGTCCTTTGTATTGACAGGAATGAACGGAGTTCCGTATAGGGGACAAACCGCAGGAAGAGGACCGGATACACACCGGCAAGAATAACACAGACCGGAACTTCTTGAATTGTTTTCTTCACTCTTTCGGTGCATATCACCGGGCGGTACAAGCATTCGGCGATTGAGGAGTATGCTCAGATGACAAATCGTATCATTTCGGTCCTCTTTCTCTCATTTATCGCACTCTCCAGCATGGTCCTATTCCTGCTGGCCCTGATCATATGTCTGACGACCGTCCTCTTCGACAAACGTCTCCGCATCCTTCATTATTTCAATTCCTTCTGGGCATCAATCTATATCTGGGTGATGCCCTCGTGGAAGGGTTCGATCAAGGGGAGAAAATATATTGGGTAGAAGACATATGTGATCGTTTCCAACCATCAGTCCCTTCTCGACATAGTTGTCACATTCCGCATATTTTTCCCCTTCAAGTGGGTATCGAAGGTGGAGATATTCCGGATCCCCTTCGTGGGATGGAATATGACCCTGAACCGCTCCATCAAGCTGGTCAGGGGAAACAAGAGGAGCGTACAAAGAATGTTGGGGGATTGCACCACGGCACTCGCCGGAGGGAGTTCCGTCTTTCTCTTCCCGAAGGGACGCGATCGAAAACCGGTGCCGTCAAACCGTTCAAACCGGGGGTCTTTATCCTGGCCCACAGCAACAAGATCCCGATCCTCCCCATTGCCATCAACGGCACACGAGACGCCCTTCCGAGAGACAGCCTGAATTTTCACGGCACGCAGCGCATGACGGTCAGAATCCTCGAAGAGATACCCTCTGCGTCATTTCAGGGGTTCCGCCCTGAGGAAACAGCCACTCTGGTGAGGAAACGCATTTCCGAGGCCCTGGAACAATTGAACTCAGAGGCATGACCTTCCAGATCGCACCATTTCATGCCGTCCCCTCACCGCTCCCCATATCCCCGAAAAGGGCACGCCCCGCCCTCTTCTCCGTGTCTCAACGTACTTTCTTCCGGCCGGCACCTCTGATTTGACAGGAAATATCGGATGTGTTACAAAATGTTTTTACACAAACATTGTGTGGTCAAACCATCCCAGGTGTTTCGGAACCCGCTGCTTGCGTCTCCGGTGGGGTGAAGCGTGCATGTTCACCCTCTTATGCGACCTTACGGGACTGAAGAAACGAATCAAGAAACATCATACATTGTTATTAGATCGTTGTTCCGAAACTGTTTTGCAGATCGAAGAGGGGTCTCATGATTACCTACGAATCTGTCACCAAGATATTCGGTACGGGGAGGGACGCCGTCACGGCCCTCGACAATGTCAGTTTCACCATACCACAGGGAGAAATCGTCGTTTTTCTCGGACCCTCGGGGTGCGGCAAGACCACGACGCTGCGCCTGACCAACCGCCTGGAGACCCTCACGCGGGGAAACATCACCATCGACAATCAGAATATCATGGACCTGGATGTGGTGGAACTCAGGCAGCGGCTGGGGTATGTCATCCAGGCCATCGGTCTCTTCCCGAATAAAACCATCGCCGATAACATCGCCGTTGTTCCCAAACTCCTGGGGTGGGATAAAGGACGTATCAGTCAGCGAATTGATGACCTGCTTCAAATGACTAACCTGGAACCTGCGCTGTACAGGGACCGTTACCCCGCCGAACTCTCCGGCGGCCAGCAACAGAGGGTGGGGGTAGCTCGGGGGCTTGCCGCGGACCCCGACATACTGCTTATGGACGAACCCTTTGGTGCCATCGACCCCATCAACCGGGAGCAGATCCAGAACGAATTCCTCAAGCTCCAGGCAAAACTGAAGAAGACGATCGCCTTCGTCTCGCACGACATCCACGAGGCGATCAAGATGGGAGACCGTATCGCCCTCTTCGACCGGGGACGCCTGATACAGTACGAGACACCGGAGGTGATCCTGACACAGCCCAAAAACAAGTTCGTCGCCGACTTCGTCGGTGCCGATCGGGCGCTGAAGGTCCTCGGGCTCATGCAGGTTTCCGACGTGATCAACCGGAGACCGAAGAATATTATACGCGGAGGGGACAATGCCCCGGATGCCCTGCACTTTCTCGACGAGAAGGGATTCCGTTACGGTATCGTGATCGAGAACGACCGCCCTATCGGGCATGTCACACCAAAGATCCTCAAGTATGAAAACGGGCCGGTGCGGGATCTGGTGGAACACTACCCCCTCTTTCTCAAGGAGAGGACCTCGCTGCGTGATGTCCTCTCCTTCATGTTGATGCACGATGAGGTCACCTTCTGCGCCCTGGACGAGAATGGTCGATTTGCGGGGACAGTCACGTACAACGATATACAGAAGGTGGTCAGGGAGAGTTACGCCGATGAGGCGGAAGCCGGTGAAAATGGGGCCTCGGGATGAGCACGCTGCGATTTATGGCTGATAACTTTGGCGAGGTTCTGTACCTCTCCTGGGAGCATATATGGATTGTGGGGGTAGCACTCCTTATAGCCACACCCATCGGCGTGATTCTGGGCATCGTCATTACGAAACGCGAGCAGCTCGCGTCCCGGGTCTTGAACGGCGCCAACATCCTCATGACGATACCCTCCATTGCCCTCTTCGGGCTGATGCTCCCTGCCCTTGCGATAGTCAATATGGGGTTGGGCAAGGTCCCTGCCGTGATAGCCCTGGTTCTGTACAGTCAGCTCCCTATCATCAGGAACACCTATACGGCCATCCAGAATGTTCCTCCTTCCCTGGTGGACGCGGGCAGAGGTATGGGGATGGGCAAATGGAAACTCCTGAGAGAATTGGAAATCCCGCTGGCCACCCCCGTCATCATTGCGGGGTTGAGGACGGCCGCCGTCATGAATATCGGCATTGCCGCTATCGCCACCTATATCGGGGCGGGAGGGCTGGGTGTATACATCCAGCAGGGTATTGCCCGCGTGTATCCGGAGATGATACTGAGCGGTGCCATACTGGTTTCCCTCCTCGCCATAATCGTTGACGGTGGAATGGCCCTGCTGGAACGGCTCGCGACGCCCGAAGGCATCAAGGTACAGAGGAAACTCGCGCGATGATAAGACTACTGATAAAATTGTATCGGGTCATACTGGCGATTGTGATTCTTGCCGTGGGCGTGGTTGCCGAACGGACCGGGCTTATAGAGTTACTCTCCGACCCATACGAATATCCCGTTATCATGGAATTGTTCGTCCAGCATCTGTACATAGTAACGGTCAGTATGAGCATCGCCACGGTCATAGGAGTAACGGCGGGTATTTTACTGACCAGAAAACGGTTGCGCAGATATGCCGGTATATGCATGTATACTATCGGACTGGGACAAACCATCCCCTCCCTTGCCGTTCTCGCGTTGGCAATGAGTTTCCTGGGTATCGGCACAAAGCCGGCCATCTTTGCCCTGACTATCTATTCCATCCTCCCCATCGCACGCAATACCCTTGCCGGGATTACAGCGGTACCCCCGGAGCTGATCGACGCCGGGAAAGGCATGGGAATGCCTCCCATCAGGATTCTGATGGAGGTGGAGATACCGAATGCCATGACGGTGATTCTCACGGGATTCAGGGTGGCCCTGATAATCAATATCGGGACCGCCGCGCTCGCTTATGTCATCGGGGCCGGAGGCCTGGGAGATCTGATATTTACGGGAATCAGCCTTATGCAAACGGACAAGCTGCTGGCCGGCGCTATTCCGGTAACGCTGCTGGCACTTTTTGCGGATTTTCTCTCTGAGCTTATGGGGCTGCTTCTGGTTTCGAAAGGGCTCCGTCTTTCGGATTGAACCATCACACACGGTGCTCCGCGGTGCACCGAGAGTCAAAAAAGGAGGTAGTATTATGCGGATATTGAAATATACTGTCTGTCTGGTTATTGTTACCATATTCTCACTTTCGGGCGCTGCCGTCGGCGGGGAGAAAAACCTTATCGTTGGCGGCAAGAACTTTACGGAACAGCTCCTGCTTCCGGAGCTTGCCGGCATCCTTCTCGGGCAGGAGGGGTTCAACGTCTCGCTGAAGACGGGGGTTGGATCGGTAATCGCCAGGAAATCACTGGAAAATGCCCAGGTCGATCTCTATTATGAGTATACGGGGACGGCATACACCCTGTATTACAAGCAGAAGGACACAAAGACCATGACCGTCCCCGAGAAGGTGTATGACTGGGTGAAAACAGCCGACGCTGAAAAGGGACTTGTCTGGCTCGATCCCGTCCGGTTCAACAACACCTATACCCTGATGATGCGGAAGACGGAAGCGGAGAAACTCGGGATCAAGAGTATCTCCGATCTGGGCGTCTACGTCACGAAAAATCCGGATAAGCTCATATTCGCCTTGGATTCGGAATTCTGGGAACGCCCTGACGGATTTAAAGGGATCATGAAAACCTATCATTTTAAACTGCCCGCCAGGCAGGTCAAGAAGATGTCGGTCGGTCTTACCTACCAGGCGTTGCAGAAGGGGCTGGTCAATTCCGCAATGGGTTTCGCAACCGATGGCAGGATCGCCGCCTTCGGTTTTGTCAATCTTGAAGACGACAAGTACTTCTTCCCCGTGTACAATCCCGTACCCGTCGTCAGGAAGGGAGTCCTTGACACGTATCCCGAGATCGAAACCATATTGAAACCGATTGCCGACAACCTGACCACCGAAGAGATGCAGCAGTTGAATAAGGCCGTGGATGTGGACCACCGGCAGGTCCATGATGTGGCCATGGAGTGGCTGAAGAGCAAGAATCTGATCAAATAGGAAAAAAACGGGGACGGGATCGCCCGTCCCCGTTCGGTGGTATCGTTAGATAAGCCCGCCGCCATCGCAGGTGATACAGGTTCCCGTTGTGTAGGAAGAGGCATCGGAAACGAGATAGAGCACCGCTCCCGCCATCTCCATGGGGGCGGCGTGCCGGTGCATCGGCACTTTTTCCACCACGGTTTTATAGATATCGTCATTCGTGAAGAGGGCCGAGGCAAACTTGGTCTCGGTCAACCCCGGGAGGAGGGCATTGACCCTGATATTCGCCCCCGCGAGCTCCTGAGCGTAGGCCTTTGTCATGCTGATCATCGCGGCCTTGGTGATGGAATAGATCCCCTGGAAAAGGGCGGGACTGATCCCGTTGACCGATGCCACGTTCACGATCGCGCCGCCGCCGCTCTCGGTCATCAACCGCGCTGCGTTCTGGATCATAAAGAAGGGTCCTTTCAGGTTCACGCCGTTGGTCTTGTCCCAGACACCCTCGTCGGCCCCCAGCATCTCGCCGAAGTAGGGATTCGTCGCGGCATTGTTAACGAGGATATCGAGCCGCCCGAATTTTCCCTTGACCTCGGAGAAAAGCTCACCGATCTTCTCAATCTGTCCCATGTTGCACGGGATCGGTACCGCCGATCCGCCTTGCTCTGCGATCTTGTCTGCAACCTCTTTCAGTGCTTCCAGTTTCCTGCTGACCAGAATGACCTGCGCCCCGTATTCCGCCAGCGCCATGGCGATCGCCTCGCCGATACCCCTGCTTGCCCCAGTCACCAGGGCCACCTTTCCTTCCAGAGAAAAATCAACCGTCTTCATCCGTTCCTCCATAGCGTAAGTCTGTTGTATCGATAAAAAACCCTGCCCATATTCTTCAACCACGGTTCCGACAGATATACCATTTGCCGGACAACTGCAAGGAGGGGGATAGAGAAGATCCCGGAGCCGATGTCCCGAGGCAATCGTCCCTCCCCTCCTCACGGTGTTCGCCTCAAAGATAATCGAATTATTCTTGACTATTGTTTAAAAAGGCTTTAGAAAATAATCAGCTTAGTTGATGTGATCTTTCAATGGCTAGTAGTGGGCACTATTTCTTATGGGTATGATCAGCACCACGCCGTCGGGCACCATTCGGGAAGGACCTTTCATTCCCGGAACGGGCTTCACCGCAGCGAATGAATCCTTTGTCTGGTATCTTCCGGTACACCATCTTTCCTTTTTGTACCCGTATCTCGAGACCGCTCTCTATCCCCGATATGGCGGCATCGGCAATTTCGATTGTTTCTCGGGACTGACGCGGGGAACCCTTCTCCAGATGAAACCAGGGGTGGCATTGGTGGGTATCGCGGCAGGGAGCGGGATGTTATGCCATAGTGACGTGGTTGTGCCAAGATGGCATTATGGAGCTTTTTCCGGGAAATCATGCACAGCACTCTCTGCCCGCCTTGACGACAAGAGGTTCAGGCATTACGGATGGTATATCTTGAGTGTTTTCGGGGAAAACCATCATGATCCCAAGCATAATTTTCCCTCTGCATGGGGCATGGGTTGTACCAACGAATTATCTCGGGGTGGCATGATTCGTGTTAGGCCATGTTCACGAGGAACATGGATATCGTGCCTGAGGGCTTTTTACCACCTGTTTCGGTGATATTGTTCAATCACCAGTCTCAGCGGAAGCGTTTGGGAAAAGAGATTTTTTTCATTAAAAGATGAGGAGGTTCACCATGGGAAAAGACACGACAGACAGACACGGCGAATTTACACGGAGAGGATTTCTCAAGACAACGGGAGAAGTGGCGCTGGCTGGTGTTGCAGCCGGGACATTGTTTGCCGGTCCCCGGAAGGCATTCGGCGCCGATATGCCGCAGAAGTGGGATGAGGAGTTTGATGTGGTGGTCATCGGGAGCGGCTTCGCCGGTCTGGCGGCGGCTATCGAGGCGAAGCAGAAAGGTGCGTCGGTCCTGATTCTCGAAAAGATGCGGGTATCAGGCGGGAACTCGATCATCAACGGCGGTGTCTTCGCCGTTGCCGGTTCTCCGAAACAGGAAGCGGAAGGAATCAAGGATTCACCGGAACTGCTCCTTCAGGATATGATGAAGGCGGGGCTGTATATGAATCACCCCGATCTGGCCGGGATGATCGCCGAGAAATCACGAGAGGCGGCGGAGTGGACGGAGTCCCTCGGTGTCAAGTACAAAGACCGTGTTACCCACCTCGGCGGTCATTCGGTACCGCGTAGCTATTCCACATGGAACGGAAGCGGGTCCGCCATCGTCAACAAACAGCTGGAGAAGGTGAAAGGTCTCGGAATCGAGGTGAGAAACAAGGCCTATGTCACGGCGATTATCCAGGACAAGAGCGGGCGGGTCGCCGGCCTCAAGATCAAGGACGGCTACCGGTTCCCCGACGAAAAATCAGGGAAGGAGAAATACCTGAAGGCGAAGAAGGGCGTGGTACTTGCCTCCGGTGGTTTCAGCAGGGATCTTTATTTCCGGACACTTCAGGACCCGAAGCTGACGGCGGATGTTGATTCCACCAATCAGCCGGGGGCGACGGGTGAGGTGCTGATGGAGGCCTTGAAGATCGGCGCGACGCCTGTCCAGATCTCCTGGATACAGCTTGGTCCCTGGACCAGCCCCGACGAGAAGGGAATGGGAATCGGGTATGTCTTCAATGCCATGGCCGGTTTTATCTACGGCGTGATGGTCGACCCGAAAACGGGAAAGCGTTTCATCAATGAGCTTGCCAACCGGAAGATCCGGGCCGACGCGATTATCAGGACGGGGCACCCCGCCGTAACGATTGCAGACAGCGAAGGAGTCAAACGGGTCCCCATTCTCGAAAAGATTCTTGCAAAGGGTGTTGCCAAGAAATTCGATACCATCGATGATCTGGCGGCCGCGTACAAGATCCCCGTCGGACCGCTGAAGGAGACGATCGACAACTGGAACAAATATCTGAAACAGGGGAAGGACGAGGAGTTCGACCGGTACATGCAGACCGACTCGAAGCCGATTGCAACGGCGCCTTTCTATGCCTGCCGAGCCTGGCCCAAGGTCCATCATACCATGGGCGGGATCCAGATCAATACGAAGGCGCAGGTCATCGGGCTGGATCGCGAGCCGATTCCGGGACTCTATGCCGCGGGCGAAATTGCCGGAGGTGTCCATGGCGCGGTCCGTCTCGGGAGCTGTGCCGTCCTCGATTGTATCGTCTTCGGCAGGATCGCGGGGCAGCAGGTCGGAGCGTAACAACAGCTTCAGGGGCCAATCGATCGATCAAGCCCTGAAGACATGCATCAAGACGGTGGCGGGACGAGGGGATAGCCTCGCCCCGCCGCTCACACCTTCAGGATTTCCTGAAACTATAAGCCGGCATCATTGCGACACGTACATGCTGCCGCAACATACGAGTATGGGGTTCATATTACTTACAAAATATTCTTGACTTAGAGGACAATTTCTATACACTGACACTACAGTCCTTGGTTGGCTTATCCGTGTCGGCAAAGAGAGGGAAGGTATACCATAGTTCTTTGCACCCTATGGCGCGTGTTTTTGTTTTGTGGTGACCGTTGCTTCCCTGTTTTCTTCTCATAATCATCCGCTTTTTTGTTGTCCCCAAGCCTCTATCTGCACCGGATGGTGTCTTGAGTAGAGAAAGGGAAATGTTTTTTACACTATTTTCACTGTGACTGTGAGAAAGGAGGATTATCATGGCACAAAAGAAGGCACCCAAAGATCAGGGCTTGACGAGACGAAATTTTCTGAAAGCCACGGGAGGGGCGGCGCTGACCGGTGCTGCGGCCGGGACGTTGTTTGCCGGACCCCGGCAGGCGATCGCTGCCGATATCCCCAAGAAATGGGATTCCGCGGTGGATGTCGCCGTTATTGGGAGCGGCTTCGCCGGCCTGGCAGCGGCGATCGAGGCAAAGGAGGCGGGCGCGTCAGTGGTTGTGTATGAGAAGATGCGCGTCGCCGGCGGAAATTCGATCATCAACGGCGGCGTCATGGCGGTGGCCGGATCCGACATGCAGGAGGCGAAAGGGATCAAGGATTCCCCCGACCTGATGCTGGAAGACATGATGAAGGCGGGACTCTATCTGAATTACCCGGATCTGGCGAAGATGGTGGCGTATCAATCAAAGAGCGCATACGAGTGGTGTAAGGCACATCTCGGATGTAAATTCGGAGGAATGCTCCTCCATATGGGCGGGCACACCGTCGCCCGCAGCTGCCCCACCGCCAACTACAGCGGTTCCGGCATCGTTATGCAGGAACTTGCAAAGCTCAAGGAACTGGGCGTTCAGATCATGACCAAGACCTATCTCGAGAAGATCTTCACCGACGGAAACGGGAAGGTCGCCGGTATCCAGATACGCGAGAACTACCGTTTCCCGACGAAAGACAGCGGAACGGTCAAGACCGTCAAGACCACGAAAGGCCTTGTCATCGCAACCGGCGGATTCTCACGTGACGTCCCGTATCGGATGACACAGGATCCCAAGCTGATTGCAAAAGTCAACTCCACGAATCAGCCGGGTGCCACCGGCGAGGGACTCAGGGAATTGTTCAGGATCGGAGCGAACCCCGTGCAGCCTTCCTGGATCCAGCTCGGTCCCTGGGCGAGCCCCGATGAAAAAGGGTTCGGTCTCGGTCCCCACTTCGCGACGGGACCGGTTTTCAGCTACGGTGTCATGGTAGACCCCGAGACGGGAAAACGATTCGTCAGTGAGCTCGCAAACCGGAAGGTCCGGGCCGATGCCATTATCAGGACCGGCCATGCCGCAATCGGGATCTCTGATGAGTTTGGTTCCACGAAGTGCGGAGGGCCTCCCGGGGCGCTGGGGAAGCTCCTCGAACGGGGCGTCGTCAAAAAATTCGATACCTTTGAGGCCCTGGCAGCGACCTACAAGATCCCATACGCGGCCGTCAAAAAGACCGTCGACGACTACAATTCCTATCTGAAGACGGGGGTAGACAAGGAATTCGGCAGGTACATGCAGCCTGACGCAAAGCCCATAGAAACGGCCCCCTTCTATGCCATCCGCCTCTGGCCCAAGGTACATCACACCATGGGCGGGGTGCAGATCAACGAGAAGGCCCAGGTCATCGATGTGGACGGCAACCCGATCGCCGGTCTCTATGCCGCAGGCGAGGTAGCGGGAGGTGTTCATGGCGCCGTCCGTCTGGGAAGCTGCGCGGTGGTAGACTGCCTGGTCTTCGGCCGGATCGCGGGAAAGAATGTCGGAGCGGCGTAGGGACAGAGGCCGCTCCCCAGAGGTACGGTGTATGAAACGGCGGGAAGGGTCCTCTAGCTCTTCCCGCCACCGGCGGGTTTCCCGGGATACGCACACCGGGAACAGAGCGAGCCTCCACGGAGAAAATCATGAAGGACCATCATATCTGGAAAAAATGGGTAAGAGAAACGGTCAAAGGTGTAGCCGTTTTATCTCTGGCTTTTTTATTGTGCGGTGGCAGCCCCGCATCGGCGGCCGAGCCGCAGCGTCTCGCGACGGCTCAAGGCGGTGACTGCGCCGCCTGTCATGGTGACGATGCAAAGCTGCCGGACAGCCATATGGATACGAAGGGGATGGGCCTCAAACAGTGCCTGGGGTGTCACGGACAGGATGACCCACAGCTGACCAATACCCTCCCCCTGAGTCACAGCCACCTCCTGGGCGGTATCTCCTGCGCCGCCTGCCACGGCGATGCCGACCCACCCGAGTTCGTGGGGGCCGATCAATGTCTGTCGTGCCATACGACCGAGCTGATAGTGGCGGCGACGGAAGGGCACGAGGAGGCAAATCCGCACAATTCGCACTACGGCCCGGAACTGGACTGTGATGTCTGTCACCATGCCCATGCCCCGTCCGAGAACTTCTGTAATCAGTGCCATGAATTCGGGTTCGTCATCCCCTCGCCGATGGCCGAACCCGACAAGGTCGCGGTCGGCGCACAAACGGCAGGAGCGGAAGGGAAAAAACCGGTCGAGCCGGGACAGGCCTGCCAGAACTGTCACGGCCAGCCCGAATACGGAGACCAGTTCGCTGCCTCGGTCCACGGCATCTTGAACTGCACCACCTGTCATACCGGAATCGTCGACATATCGGCTCATGCGGCACAGGAAATGAAGCCGGGACTGATCACCTGCGCCATCTGTCATAAGGACATCGCTTCACAGTATGATACTGATGTCCATCTTCTGAGTGAGAGGATCACCTGTCAGGACTGCCATACCGATGTGCACATCCGCACAAAACACGAGGGGTCTTCAAAAACGGCCGTCATCAAACGCTGTACCGCGTGCCACGAAGAGAAAACCTATGTCTCCCGGGGCCATGGAAACGCCGTTCTGAAGGGGAACGAGGACGCGGCAGCCTGTTCGGACTGTCACGGCCTCCACGGCATTCCCGCCTACGCCGATACCCCGCGGGGACAGGCGCAGAAACGCGAATCTTACACCATTGCCTGCAGGACCTGCCACGAGGACAGGGAACTGGCGGCGCGGAACGACCTGAACCCCTCGGTGACCACCGGGTATGAAGAGACCTTCCACGGCAAGGTGCTCGCCTGCGAATCACTCGAAGGGGACCCCATGCGTATCGCGGGGTGTGGCGACTGTCATAACGGCCACAACATCCTCCCCCCGGACGATCCGCAGTCGACCATTCATGAGAGCGAACTCGTGAAGGACTGCGAACAGTGCCACTCAAAATTCCACCATCGATTCATCGCGTATGTGGCACACCCCGATTACAGCGATCGGGCCCGCTATCCGGCCCTCTTCTGGACCAACGTCTTCATGCTTGCTCTCCTGTTCTTCGTCTTTCTCTTCTTCTGGGTCCACACCATCCTCTGGTGGCGAAAGGCCTACTGGCACAAGTGGCGACTGAAAACCCCGGGGGAAGAAGAATCTGCATCTCCGGAGGATACGTACGTCTATGTCCAGCGTTTTCCATGGCGTGACCGCATCATGCACCTCCTGTTGATGGCATCATTCTTCGTGCTGGTCATGACGGGGTTCCCGCTCAAGTATCACGAAACACCGATCGCCGAGTTCCTGATCAACCTCTGGGGAGGCGTGACCATGGCGGGGCATCTGCACCGCGCGGCGGCGATCATCCTCTGGGCGCTCTTCCTCTACACCTGCTGGCTGAGCCTGCGGTTCCTCTTCCCCGGCGGCAAGACAAAGGGCTGGCTGGGTCGGCTCTTCGGCCCGGAGTCCCTCTTCTTCAACCTGAAGGACTGGGCAGATCTGAAGGGGATGCTCCGCTGGTTCTTCGACCGGGGGGAGATGCCCCGCTTTGAACGCTGGACCTACTGGGAGAAGTTTGACTTCTTCGCCGTCTTCTGGGGGATGTTCGTGATCGGTCTCTCGGGACTGGTCCTCTGGTTCCCTGAAACGTTTTCGTACATCATGCCGGGGTGGATGATCAATGTCGCCGCGGTGGCCCATTCCGAGGAGGCGTTCCTGGCGGCGATCTTTATCTTCACGGTCCACTTCTTCCACAACCACCTGGTACCGAACAAGTTCCCCATGGAGTCGAACATCTTCACGGGTCGGTACAGCGTATCGGCACTGAAGAAGGAGCGCCCTGAGGAATATGAACGGATCATCGCCGAGGATCGCCTTGAGGCACTGAAGCGAACGCAGCCGGGTCCTCTTGACCAGTTGGTGGCGGCGGTTATCGGCATCGCCTCGGTCCTCCTCGGCCTCCTCCTGACGGTCCTCATCTTCTGGTCGGTCCTCTGCTAGGTGAGACGGGACGGCGAGCGGGGTACCATGATGAGTTGATCACGGGAAGTCGTCGGGAGAAACCACAAACACTGAAGACAGGCAACCGGCAGAACCGCCGGGTGCCTGTCTTTTTCGTGTCCCCGGTTTTGTACCGCTTTTCATCGGCAGATTCGACAGGGGCCTCGGCGCGGCTGACGCTGCTTCTGATCCTGGCCGTAGTCAATTTCACGGGAAAGACCATAAGGATTCCCGCAACCACTGTCCTCGATCATATCTTCTCTTCACTCTTTCCCCAAAACCCGTTTTTGAATCCCAAAAGTCTTGACTGTACCGTAAAAAGTCCCTAGTATGAGGGTGCAGCGTTAAGAGATTGATCTTTCAATAGGAGCCATGAGCGATCACGTTCTGCTGTTCTCTTCTTTATCGATACGACACGGTGTAAAATCCCTTCTGAGGCAATTTCGAATTTCATAATTCCAGATGATATCCCTGTCATGCAAGTATGTGCGTGATACCGAACGGCGGCCCTCTTTTTTCTTCTCCTCGATCGATTTTCCCAAAGACCACTGACAGATGCGCTGATCTTTCTCGATGCTAGAGTCTGCCCGTAATCGAAGGATGTACGCCGGTCCTTGATTGCGGCGGAAAGGAGGTATGAACTGGATAAGACAGCACGGAAAACAATTTACCAAGGCTTTTCGTCCGGAAGGAGAGAAAAAATGAAAGAAAAAAACAATACGCCGACACACGATGTGTCACGGAGGACCTTTCTTAAGTCAACGGGAGGTGCCGTTGCGGTGGGCGGATTTGCCCTGAGTCTTCTGGCAGGGGATGCCCATGCCAGGCCGCAGCCGATTCCAGCGAAGTGGGACAAGGAATTCGATATTATCGTTATCGGCAGCGGGTTCGCAGGACTCGCCGCGGGGATCACGGCCAAGGAAGCCGGGCAGAATGTTATTATCCTGGACAAGATGCCCGTAAACGGCGGCAACTCCATCATCAACGGCGGCCTTATGGCGGCAGTGAATTCAAAACTGCAGGAGAAAGAAGGCGTCAAGGACTCGGTGGATCTTTATGTCCATGATCTCCTGAAGGCGGGTCGGGGACTCAACCATGTGGCGTTGATCGAGATTGTCGCCAAGGAAGGACGTGATCTGCCGGAGTGGACGACGGAGCGCGGCGTGAAGTGGAATGACAAGCTCGAACACCTGGGCGGCCATTCGGTACCGCGGACCTATTTGACTACGGTTTCTTCCGGATCAGGCATCGTCAGGCCCCTCACCACCTATTACCTGGAAAAACTGAACGGAGAACTGCAAAAGAAGACAAAGGTTGTCGGATTTGTCCGCGAGGACACGAACGCCAAACCGAACGGACGCGTTTTGGGTGTCGAGGTGCTTGAAGATTACAGGTTCAATTACAAGGCCACCGACGGTGATCGCCACAACAAGACGGGAAATAGGAAGTTCTACAAGGCGAGAAAAGGTGTCGTGGTGGCAAGCGGCGGATTCAGCCAAGACCCCTTTTTCCGGGGGATTCAGGATCCCAGTCTTGCAAAACCGACAAATCAGCTCGACAGCACCAATCAACCAGGCGCCACGGGTGAAGTGTTGGAGAACCTCTTCAAGGTCGGTGCCGCACCGGTGCACCTGAGCTGGATTCAGTCAGGTCCCTGGGCATCGCCTAACGAAAAGGGTTTTGGTGTGGGGTCTTCTTACCAGATTGCGGCCGGTTTCCGTTTCGGTATCATGATCGACAAGAAGACGGGGAAACGCTTTGTGAATGAACTGGCGGATCGACGGACCAGGGCCCAGGCGATGTTCAAGGTGATTGGTGATCCGAATAATCCCAGCTACCCCTTTACCATCGCTGACAGCCAGGAAGGTGTTCTGAATGCGGCAACCCTGCAAAAGTGTATTGACAAAAAAGTAGTCCTGAAATTCGACACGATCGAGGAGGTGGCGGCGCATTTCAAGACACCTCTGGGACCTTTCAAGGCCCAGCTGGAAGAATATAACCGCTCTGTAAAGTCAGGGAAAGACAAGCAGTTCGGCAAACCTCTCGATAAAAACATGAAACCTATCGAAAAGGCCCCCTACTACATCATGGAAGGTGTACCGAAAACACATCACACCATGGGTGGTGTTTTGATCAACACAAACGGGCAGGTCATTGAAATGGAAACGCAACAGCCCATACCGGGGCTGTATGCAGCCGGCGAAACGGTGGGAGGGCCGCATGGCGCGAGCAGGCTGGGGAGCTGTGCGGTCCCGGATTGCCTGGTCTTTGGCCGGATTTGCGGAAGAAACCTGTCGAAGGAAACACCGTAGGGCTGAGGGTGGACCGGAGTATTGACCGTGAACGGGAAGGGACTGCGGTCCCTTCCCGTTTCCATGGTGTTATCCAGTCATGGTTTTCATGACTGACAGGGAAACAGCTGGCGTGATAATCGACATCGGGCCCGCGTAACCTTGATCTTCGAGGTCACGGCGAGCCCCCTTGACACCGGGGCGAAAAGGGGAAACAACTCCCTTTGCTCGCTTCGCTTTGTCCTGGCCGCTGTCGACAGAATTTCTTGACAAGCCTTTGTATATCCTTCATATAGAATCCCTCGGGAGTGGTATACCAAAAAATGAGCTGGTTCACCAACCAGCGAGGCCGAATCGACTGTCATGATGGAAAGAATGTACAAAATCCTTGCCTCGGCACGGCTTACCATATGTCTGTTCCTCCTCCTGGCAACAACCTCCGTTGTCGGCACCCTGGTTCAGCAGGGTCTTCCCCGGAAGCGGTATGTGGATCTGTACGGTCCCGACCTGACGTCGATCCTTTCGTGGCTTGATGCCTTCGACATGTACCACTCGTGGTGGTTCACGGGTCTGCTCCTCCTTCTGGCCGTCAATGTTATCACCTGTACCGCACGGAGGATTCCCCGGATCGTTCGCCGGATTCGTTCCCCTCTCCAGAACGGAGACGACAGGATCTTTCGAAGCGCTTCCGTACAGAGGATTATCCGGAGTACAGTTTCCACCGATGAATTGGAGACAAAAACGCGGACGCTCATGCATTCTCTCGCGGGGGAACCTTCCATCACCGTCAGGGAGGGGAAACGGTACCTTGCTGCTCAACGGGGGCGGTATGCACGGCTGGGGACGGTTGCCGTTCATGTCAGTATCCTCTTCATTCTCGCCGGCGGGCTGATAGGGGCAATCTGGGGATTCGCCGGGCAGATGATGATCACCGAGGGAACCAAAACGAATACCGTGGCCCTGTATGACGGTGGGACGAAGACCATTCCCTTTGCAATCGGGTGCGACGATTTTTCCGTCTCCTTCTACGAAAATGGGATGCCCAAAGAGTATCGGTCCGATGTGACGGTCTTGGAAGGAGAAAAAAAAGTCCTCTCCGCAGCCATCAAGGTGAACGAACCTTTGAGATATCGGGGGGTGAAGTTCTGCCAGGCGACATATGGTATCGCGGAGGCGCATGATTTCAAGGTTGCCGTACGGGATATCGCGACGGGGCAGGAGAAACCGCTGACGCTGGCACTGATGAAGAAGGCTCCCCTCCCGAACGGAGAAGCATCCTTCGCCGCAGCCCGGTTCGCCCCCGATTTTCAGGGGAGAGGCCCGGCCCTTCTGGGTGTCCTCCTCAAACCCGGTCAGCCCCATGATATCTTCTGGCTCTTCCGGGGGGAATCCGCAGAACACGGTGGATATATTTTTTCCTTTCACGATTTTACGGCGCGCTTCTACACGGGAATCCAGGTGGGAAGCGATCCCGGAGTGCCGCTGGTCTGGGCAGGGTTTATCCTGCTCCTTCTCGGTCTGACGGTGAGTCTCTTCGGAACCCATCGGCGTCTCTGGGTCAGGATCACCCCCACGGCGGAGGGGACCGAAATCGCGGTCGCTGCCGACCCCGGGAACAATAATCAAGGCTTCGAAAAACGCCTCGATGAGGCATGCCGAACAATCTTCACGGGATGAGATGATGGACGACACCTTTCTGATCAGCATAACGACCTTTGTCTATTTCGCGGTTGCCCTCCTCTTCCTTATCTCCGTCGTGTGGGAACGGCGGGGAATCCAGCGGTTCGCCACGGGCGTGGCGACAGTCGGATTCATTCTTCACACAACCGCGATTGTCCTCCGGTGGGTCCTCTCGTACCGTCTGGGGATCGGACATGCACCCCTGTCAAATTTCTACGAATCCCTGATTTTTTTCTCCTGGTCTCTCGTCTGTGTCCTTTTCTTCGCCCAGAGGCGTTTCGGAAATGGATTCGTCGGCGCCATCCTCTCCCTCTTCGCCTTTTTAATCCTGGCCTATGCCTCCCTCTCGGGGAAGGTCGATGCCCGTATACAACCGCTGATCCCGGCCCTCCAGAGCAACTGGCTGATCAGCCACGTCATCAGTGCCTTCCTCGCCTATGCCTGCTTTGCCCTCTCCTTCGGGGCCGGGGTGCTTTACCTGGTGACGGCGAAGACAAAAGGACGCATGGCTGGGCGGTTTCCTTCGCCGGCCTTCTTCGATGATCTTGCCTACCGGACCATATCGGTCGGATTTCTACTCCTCACGGTTGGGATCATGACCGGTGCCGTCTGGGCCGATACGGCCTGGGGACGCTACTGGGGATGGGACCCCAAGGAGACCTGGTCTCTGATTACCTGGTTTCTCTACGGCGCCTATCTCCACGCCCGCCTGGTCAGGGGGTGGCGGGGAACGGGGATGGCTGTCATTTCCATAGTGGGATTTATTGCCGTCATCTTCACCTATCTCGGTGTCAATTATATCCTCTCGGGTCTGCACAGTTACCTGTAACCACTATAGGGGGCATGCGACGAGAAGAGGCGGTTACCACGCACGATAAGGAGAAACGGTATATGAGCGATCGGCGTATTGAGTTCCTGGGAAACAGATATGACCTGACCGGGGAACTCCTGCGGGAATACCGCACCCTGTTTGACGAACACGGAATTCCCGTCTCTCTCAGGGCACGGAAGACCGGACATGCCGGGCGAATCGTCATGGTCTCGACCCACGGCTACTGGGGGGACCCGCCCCCCGCCGGTGTCCCCGACACGGGGGGGCAGACCTACTATGTCCTCGAGGTATCGAAGGCATGGGCGCGGCAGGGACGGAAGGTGATCATCGTGGCGCGGCACTTCGACCCGTACCCCCGGGTGGAGCAATTCGCCAGGAACCTCTGGCTGATCCGCATCCGGGCGGGGGGAAGCGAGTTCGTGCGCAAGGAGGAGATCTATCCCCTCATCCCCCCGATGGCGGAAAGTACGGTCGCCGTGGCGGCCCTCTTCGGGGCCCACGCCGTGATGGGGCACTATGCGGACGGGATGGTCGGCGCCCTGGAAGTGGGAGAACGGCTGGGGGTACCGGTGACGGTGATTCCCCATTCACTGGGGATCAACAAGGTCCGTTCCCTCGGGCTGGACCCGGACGATCCCGCCGTCTGGTTCGACGAACAGTACAACTTCCGGATCCGGGAAGATTGCGAACTGGCCGCCCTCCGGGGGGCCGATTTCGAGATCGCCAACACCCTCCAGGAACCAGATATCCTGAAGGAATACTACGGGGCCGCCTTCCCCCACGCCGTGATGCCG
Source organism: Syntrophales bacterium (assembly GCA_963662405.2). Lineage (GTDB taxonomy): Bacteria > Desulfobacterota > Syntrophia > Syntrophales > UBA2210 > UBA6078. The sequence goes on along the minus strand of CAXXKT010000001.1, from coordinate 1,212,304 downwards.
GCGGGGGCCGGGACCCCCTTCTTCGCAATCGACCGGGAACCTCACCCTGAGGCGCTCGATGGGTACAACCTGACCGCAGGACACTATTTCCTCTACTTCGGGCGCTTCTCCGAGGCAAAGAATGTCCCCGGCGTGGTGCGGTTCTTCGGCGAGGCACGCGGGATCGACCCTGCCCTGATGGGAGCGATGAAACTGGTTCTCGTCGGGGGGTCCCCCGACCGTCCCCTCCCCGAGGAGGTGTCCGTCGAAAAAGAGATCGCCCGGGTAATGAGCGAATACCAACTATCCGCCGCCGATGTTGTGAGGCTCCCCAGCCAGCCCTGGCAGGTCCTGGCGACCCTGGCCCATCACTGCCGCGCTTATATCGGCATGCAGTTTGTGGAACCCTTCGGGATGGGGGTCGCGGAGAGCATGGCGACCGGTGCCCCCGTCGTTATCTCCCGGGAGGCGGGGATCACGAAATGGATGCGGGACGGTCGTGACACCCTCATCGTCGATCCGGGAGATCCCCGGGGCGCCGCCCGGAAGCTGATCGACGCCGTGAAAGAGACGGGAACCCTGGACCAAATCGCTTCCCACGGCCATCAGCTCGCCCGAGACACCTTCCGGTGGCGGGCCATCGCCGAGCGCCAGGCGGAGGTCCTCGATTCCCTCTGCACAGCAAGGGTCCGGGGGCGGGAAAGGGCCTACCACCGGACCGCCTTCACCTGGCGGGGAGACCCCCCGATGGTCAACGTGCAACATCAAAAGGCGGGGGGCGGTCTCCTCCCGCATATTGTTGAACAGGCGAAAACGGCGAAACGGGCGAAGAAGAGGGCGATCATTGTCTTGAGCGGCGAATCGGGGGCGGGAAAGACCGAGGTGGCCGAGTATCTGCGATACCTCATCAGGGGTGAAAAGCTCAGGGGGGTCACGATCGCGGGGGATGCCTTTTTCCGGCTGGCGCCGGAGGAAAATCACCAGGCGCGTCTCGATGCCTACGCGCGGGGGACCCTGGAAGAGTACCTCGGGCCGGGGGAGGTGGACCTGGAGCGGCTTGATGCCGTCCTGGGAAAAGCGGCAGACCGTGATACTAAAGAAGTCTTTGTCCCGTCCGACTGCCGCCGTCTCGGATCGAGACGCTACCCACGCGTTCCCGTATCCCTGGCCGGGGCGGATGTTGTCCTGGTCGATCTGACCTACGGTCTGACCCTCGAAAATGCAACCCTGAAGGTCTTTCTCGAATCGGATTACCGCGAGAGGATCACCGCGGTGAGGGAGAGAAACCTCGCCCGCGACCCGGATCAGGACTTCACCTTTATTCAAACGGTCCTGGAGATCGAGCACGGCGTCATCCAGGGAATGAAGGGAAAAGCCGATATTGTCGTGACGGCCGACTACGAAATCCGCCCCCGATAGTGCATCACTCTTCCCTGTTCCGGCAGGTGGTCCCGCGTGATACCCAGATCAAGAGGACAATGGTCATAAGAAGGAGGAAGACGAGCCCGCCGCCCACGAGGTACACCGTCGCGAGGTCCCACATCTCCTTGATCCACCCTACCAGATAGACGGCGAGTGCCCCGATTCCGAAGGTCAGGATGAACTTGATCCCGTACCCGGTACTCCGCCATCGGTTCGGGGTGTACTTCGCCACGAGGCTGTTTTCGATGGGCTGCATCCCGAGAGAGAAGAGGATGTAGAGCCCCGCAGATATGACGAGGAGTTGCTGGTCGACCAGACCCATCAGGACGATAAAGGGAAGACTGCAGACATGGAACCCCAGATACATCCAGCGCAGGTCGTACCGGTCCGCGACCCTTCCCCCGAGGATCTGCCCCAGGATACCGATACAGTAGATGGTTGAGGCCAGGAGCGTCGCGGCCACCGTCTTCGCCCCGGCCAGATTGGGAAGCTCTAATCCCCTGAAGATATCCCAGAGGAAGGATGCCTTGAGTTCGAGATAGGCCGGAAGGACAATACTGTTTCCCCGGTAGACCAGCCCGGCAATCGTCATGGCAACGCACAGAACCACGAAATATTGCATATGATTGTTGGCGCCCCCGGAAGTCGAGGAATGGTTCTCCTGATCCGCATGGACCGGCGTCTCGTCGATATCCACCAGGAACAGGATGGCCCCCCAGATGACCCCCGCTCCCCCGATGATCAGATAGGTGACCTCCCACCCGACCAGCCAGTTCAGGATGCCGGCCGCGAAAGGGGCGCTGATCAGCCCCAGGTTGCCCGCTACACCGTTGATCCCGAGTGCCATCCCCCGGTTCCTGATCCCGAGCGATATCAGCCCCATCCCCGCCGGGTGGTAGATGCTGGCGAAAAACCCGATCACGGCAAGGGAAAGCATCAGTGACGTGGAGGTATCCGAGAGAGCGGTCAGGAGGGCCCCGAGGCTCGTCCCCATGAAGAAGATGATCAGGGCGGATCGGTTGTTGAACCGGTCCGCGACCATTCCCCAGGGGAGGGCGGTCAGGCCGTACAGGAGGTACATGAGAAAGCTCAATTTCAGCACCTCGGCAAGGTCTATCTGCAGCGAAAGCATAAGAGGGATTGCCAGCGCCGGGAATATCATCTCGTAGAAATGTGTGAAGAAATGGGCGACGCAGGTAAAAAGGATGATTTTTCGTTCGTTGGTCATGGATACAATCTGTTTCCCTTCCAGGGTCTTTCGGCATCACTCCGCAAGAGTATAGCTGAACTTTGCCACGATGTTGAGCCGGACCAGTCCGAATTCCTCGGAGAACGGATCGAACGGTGCGGCCGATCGGACGGCGCGCGCCGATTCCGCATCGAGGGATTGAAAACCCGATGAGGCAACCATACGACACTCGGCGAGGGTCCCCGCCTGTTCGATCGCGAACTGGACCACCGTGGTTCCCACCTCGCCGCGGGTAAAGGCATCGTCGGGGTATTGCCACTGCCGGTCGATCCGTTCCTTGATGTGAACAAGGTAGGGATAATATTTTGTGTCCGTGCTGTCCAGGTCGACCGTATCAACAGAATCTCCCCTGACCCGGGAGCGGATATCCTCCAATGGACCGCCAGCGCTTTGATTCTGCTCGCTGCCGTTCTCAATGATCTTATCCGGACTTTTTTCGAGGGTAACGGTAAAGACATCCTCGCCCCTATTCATGCCTCGACTGCCTCCGATGAGCCCCACGAGGGTCAGGAGGATGATATGGGCCAACAGCGAGAGGACTATGGTCGTCAGAAAAATTTTCTGTGTGGTCATATCGGTCACGACTCCGACTATCCTCTATACGGTACTTTGCCACTCGTTGTCCATCCGGAAATGGTCTTTTCCTGTTCACTGTGATATGATTTTCATATGCAAACCGATGAATATTTCATGAAGATGGCCTTGGCCGAGGCCGAGGCCGCCCGAGCGCGGGGGGAGGTCCCTGTGGGTGCGGTAATCACCCTGAACGGTAAGGTTCTCGCCAAGGCTCATAATGCCCCCATCCTGATGCAGGACCCGACGGCCCACGCGGAGATTCTCGCCATTCGAAAGGCCGCAATGATCAGGAAAAACTACCGGCTCACCGGGACAACCATCTATGTCACGATTGAGCCCTGCGTCATGTGCGCGGGGGCAATCGTACAGGCGCGGATAGAACATCTCGTCTTCGGCGCCGCGGATATCAAGGGGGGAGCCCTGTCACTCTACGGAATCCTCGACGACAAGAAGCTGAACCATTCCGTTTCCACAACGGGAGGGGTCATGAAAGAACGGTGCGGTGAAATTTTGGGTAGATTTTTCCGCGAAAAAAGGATATGAGGGCGAATTCAATAGGAACGCACATCTGGTGTGCCGTACGCGGAGAGGTACCGAAGTGGTCGTAACGGGATCGACTCGAAATCGATTTGGGGGCCAAAAGCTCTCACGGGGGTTCGAATCCCCCCCTCTCCGCCATATATATATTGCCTACGTGGAGAGGTGTCCGAGCGGCTGAAGGAGCACGACTGGAAATCGTGTGTATGCCCACAAAGGTGTACCGGGGGTTCGAATCCCCCTCTCTCCGCCATTATTTTCGCATTACCGTCATGACAGCCGGGTCCCGTGGAACGACGGGTTGCGAACCCCGTCAGGTCCGGAAGGAAGCAGCGGTAGCAACATCGACGTTTGCTGCGGGTTTCCCCGGCTGTCAGCTTTGATGTGGGTGTATTTGTCACCGCTTCAGACAGGAATATCGAATGGAATATCTTGTCCTGGCACGGAAATGGAGGCCTCAGGTATTTGAGGATGTTGTCGGGCAGGATCACGTCGTCAAGACACTCCAAAACGCCGTCAGACTCGATCGTATTGCCCACGCCTATATCTTCAGTGGTCCCCGGGGAACGGGGAAAACCTCCGTGGCCCGCATTCTCGCCAAGGCCATCAACTGCGCCCAAGGGCCGACGGAAACCCCCTGCAACCAGTGCACACACTGCTCGGAGATTACGGAGGGCTCGTCCCTCGATGTACGCGAGATTGACGGGGCATCTAACAGGGGGATCGACGAGATTCGTGAATTGCGTGAGAACATTCGTTTCTCGCCGGTTTCGTCACGGTACAAGGTCTATATCATCGACGAAGTCCATATGCTGACCCAGCCCGCCTTCAACGCCCTCCTCAAGACACTGGAAGAGCCGCCGGCGCACGTCGTTTTTGTCTTCGCCACGACGGAGATTCACAAGGTCCCCGCCACGATCCTCTCGCGGTGCCAGCACTTCGATTTCAAGAGGATATCCGTCAGACAGATAGCGGACAACCTCGGGCATATCGCACGGGAAGAGGGGATCGAGATCAGCGATGCCGCCCTCTCCTGGATCTCGCGCGAGGGACAGGGGAGTCTCCGGGATGCGCAGAGTATCTTCGATCAGGTCATCTCGTACGCCGGTATGCAAATCAAAGATACCGACGTGGAAGAACTCCTCGACCTGGGAGACCGGCACCTGGTATGCGAACTTTCCGACGCCATCCTCGCCCGGGATGCGGGTACCTGCCTGAAAATAATCGATAACGCTTACTATTCCGGCGCGGATGTGGAACATTTTTACCAGTTGCTCCTCGGTCAGTTCATGAACCTGCTGACCGTAAAGGTCACGGACGGCACGGGGCTCCTTGCCGACCTCCCGGATCACGAGGTGGATAGCCTGAAAGCCCTGGCCGACAAGGCATCCGAGATCACACTCCAGCGTCTTCTGGATATTTTGATGGCGGAGGAAAACGATATCCACCGGAGCACACAACCGCGTATCAACCTGGAATACGCCGTGGTGAAGATGGCGTATCTCGAACCCTTGATTCCCATCGACGAGATCATCGCCCGCATGGAAGGACTGGAGCAAAGGCTCGTGGGAGGTTGCGGGCCATCGGTTGCCGCCCCGACACGTCCCGCCGGGGAAAACCAACCGGCGGTTTCTCCTCCCCATCAAAGGTACGAGGAAGCCAAGATCTCCGATCCATGGCAGACTCTCAAGGAATTCATCCGAGAGAAACATGCGCCTCTCAGCTCCAAGATAGATAATGGGACCTTTCTGCGGCATGAAAATGACCGCCTGACGGTAGGGTTCCCGAAGGAATATCTCTTTCTGGACCATATTAAAAGCACGGCGCAGATGGAGCTTTTATCGCGAATGGCGGGAGAGTGTTTCGGGAGAGACACCGCCGTGGAGATCGAGGTGTTGGAGCAGACATCCTCCGGTACCGCGGCATCAACAAGCAGGAACAGCGTAAACGAGATCAAAAATGAGGCACTCAGACATCCGCTCGTGCAAAAGGTGATGGATGTTTTTCAGGGGGCCCAGATCGTGGATGTGAGGATCAAGGATCAAGGAGGCAATAACAGTGGCACATGATATGGGAAAGCTGATGAAACAGGCCCAGAAGATGCAGGCGAAGATGATGCGCATGCAGGAAGAGCTGGAAGAAAAAACAGTGGAAGCAGCTTCCGGTGGCGGAATGGTAACCGCCGTCGTCAACGGAAAGCATGAATTGATATCGCTGAAGATCGAAAAAGAAGTGGTCGACCCGGAGGATATCGAGATGCTGCAGGATCTTGTCGTAGCAGCCGTGAATGAAGGGGTGCGCAAGGCCCAGGAGATGGCACAGGAAGAGATGTCAAAAATCACCGGCGGGCTCAATATCCCCGGCCTGACATAAGCGGGTGCCGGTTCGCAGTACCATGCGTAAGGTTCAAAAGACATTGGTTGTGAAAGGGTTACAAGAATGACAGGTTACGCGGCCCCAATCCGGCGTCTCATACAGGAACTGTCTCGGTTCCCCGGGATCGGAGAAAAGACCGCCACACGGTTGGCGACATTCATACTGTACACCTCCGAGCAGGATGCGGCAAGGCTTGCGGAGAGTATCATGGAGGTCAAGCGGAAGATTCGTTTCTGCTCCGTCTGTTTCAACCTGACGGAGGGTGATCTCTGCGAGATATGCGGCGATCCCACGAGGGACCGGGAGGTCATCTGTGTGGTTGAGGACCCGGACTCCCTCGTCGCCATAGAAGAGAGCGGGAGTTTCAGGGGTACCTATCATGTCCTGCATGGGGTTCTCGCACCCGCCGACGGGATCGGTCCCGAATCCCTCCGCCTCCGCGAACTGGTGGAACGGGTGGCCGCGAACAGCGTCAGGGAAGTAATTCTGGCCACCAATCCCAGTGTCCAAGGGGAATCGACCGCCCTCCTCGTCACCAAACTCCTCCAGGGAACAGGGGTATCCATCACCAGGATCGCCTTCGGGGTCCCCATCGGGGGCGACCTGAAATACGTCGATCGGATGACCATGACGAAGGCAATCGAATGCCGCCGGGGGATGTGAGACCACCATATGGAGACTATCAGAGAGATACCCTGCGGCATGATTACCGATACGGTCCGGGATCTTTTCATTGAGGCAAGCACCGATCTCGGGAAGGATGTCCTGGCCGCTATCGACACGGCATTCCAAGGAGAAGATACCCCTCTTGGAAAAGACGCCCTGGGGAAAATAATCGAGAACGCCCATATCGCGAAGAGCGAAAAGCTTCCTCTCTGTCAGGACACCGGTCTTGCCGTCCTTTTTGTAGAGATCGGGCAGGATGTGCATGTAATCGGAGGGGACTTCACAGAGTCGATCCAGGAAGGAGTCAGGAGGGCTTACCGGGACGGGTTCCTGCGGAAGTCCGTCTGCGACCCGATCACGCGTGCGAATACCGGAGACAATACCCCCGCGGTCATCCATGCAGAGATCGTTCCCGGGGACGCGATCCGTATCATCGCCCTGCCGAAGGGGGGGGGGAGCGAGAACATGAGTAGTTCCAACATGCTGCTTCCGTCGACGGGTCTGGAAGGGATCAGGGAACACATCGTTGAGCTGGTGAAAAAGGCCGGCCCTAATCCCTGCCCTCCGACGATCGTCGGGGTGGGAATCGGGGGATCAATCGAAAAGTCGGGTCTCCTCGCAAAAAAGGCCCTTGCGCGCCCCGTCGGGGAGCCGAACGGATCGGATCCCCGGTTGTCACAACTTGAACGGGATACGCTCCAAGACATCAACGCCCTCGGCATTGGACCTCAGGGGTACGGCGGGAGGATCACCGCACTCGCCGTCCACGTGGAGATGATACCTTGCCATATCGCAAGCCTCCCGGTGACGGTCAACATCCAGTGCCACGTGGCGCGTCACAGAGAGGCGACCATCTGAGTCATGGAACATCCACGAAGAATGCATACTCCCTTGACCCCGGAGATCTGCGAAGGTCTTCATGTCGGCGACCGGGTCCTCCTGAGCGGGAGCATCATTACCGGTCGCGATATGGCGCATAAAAGACTCGCGCAACTCATCAAGGCGGGGGGGAAACTCCCGGTAAACATCGACGGCGAGACGATCTTCTATGCGGCCCCCACCCCGACCCGTCCGGGACGGATCATCGGCTCCATCGGACCGACGACCAGCTACCGGATGGACGCGTACGCCCCTCTGCTGATGGAGACGGGGCTCCGGGGAATGATCGGAAAGGGAAAACGGGACAACGGGGTCAGGGATGCCATCGTCCGCAACCGGTGTGTCTACTTCGGGGCCATGGGAGGAATCGCGGCCCTGATGTCCGCCTGTGTCACGAAGGCCGAGGTGATTGCCTACGAAGACCTTGGCCCTGAGGCGATCATGCGCTTGGAGATACAAGATTTTCCGCTGATTGTCGTCAACGATGCCGCAGGAAGAGACCTGTACGAAGAGGTTCTGCGTGTGACCCCCGCATAAAAAATGCATTTTCTTGTAAATGAGGTGTTGACAGATGAGATTTTATTTTTTAGAGTGCGTGATTCCTGAATTCATACAAGGGAGATTTTCCTCATGATTGAGATACGATGGCATGGAAGAGGTGGTCAGGGAGCGGTCACGTCGGTAGAGACCCTTGCGCTGGCCGCTATCGGAGAAGGACAGTATGCACAGGGGTTTCCAAGCTTCGGCCCTGAGAGAAGAGGGGCGCCCGTGGCGGCGTTTAACCGCATCGACGACAAGAAGATACGCGTTAGAGCGGGTATCTACGAGCCTGACATCGTCATCGTTCTCGATTCGAGTCTGATGGGGTTGGTGAACGTAGCCGAAGGCCTGAAGCCGGACGGTACCATGGTCGTCAACACCGCCAAGCCCCCTGAAGAAATCAAAAAAGAGACGGGATTCACAGGCACCGTCGCCACGGTCGACGCATCGCGAATCGCCCGGGAGGAAATGGGGGTTCCGATCACCAACACCACCATGATCGGAGCTGCCGTCAAGGCGACCGGGATAGTCAAGATCGAATCGGTGAAAGAGCCGTTGAAACACAGGTTTGGAAGAATAGCCCAGAAAAACATAAACGCGATGGAACGAGCTTACAAAGAGCTCAAAATAGCAAAATAGTTCACACACCGTGAGGTTGATTGTCTTATGGAAAAAGCGAAAGAATGGCCGGAAAAATGGCAAGAGCTGAACCCGGGGTGCATGGTGTTCAGACCGGGAAGTACGCGGGAATACCATACGGGGACCTGGCGGGCGGAGAGACCCATATACGACACTGACAGGTGCATCAAGTGCGGCGTCTGCTATATCTTCTGCCCGGAGGGATGCATCTCCCAGGATGCTGACGGATACTTCGTGGCAAACCTCGATTACTGCAAGGGGTGCGGGATCTGTGCCCACGAATGCTGGCCCGGTGCCATAACGATGGTGGAGGAGGGATAGGGATATGTCTAAGAGAATCGGTATGGAAATAGCGCTTGCCGCTGCCGAGGCGGTTGCCCTGTGTAAACCGGATGTTGTCGCCGCCTACCCTATTACACCCAACACCCATATACCGGAGCACCTGTCGGATATCGTCGCAGAAGGGCGAATCGACACCGATTTTATCTGTGTGGAATCGGAGCACTCCGCCTTGAGCGCATGCTGCGGCGCATCCGGGGCGGGGGCGCGTGCGTTTACCGCGACCAGTTCGCAGGGTCTTCTGTACATGGCCGAGATCGTTCCGATCGTTTCAGCGATGCGTCTTCCCATCGTCATGGCAATCGGCAATCGGGCCTTGTCCGGCCCGATCAATATCTGGAACGACCACAGCGATATCATGTCGCAGAGGGATACCGGATGGATATCCCTGTTCGCCGCCGATGGCCAGGAAACGATAGACATGATGATCCAGGCCTTCAAGATCGCCGAGCATCGTGACGTTATGCTCCCCGTCAATGTCAACCTGGACGGTTTCCAGCTGACCCATGTGGTGGAACCCATGTTCCTCCCCGATCAGAAGGAAGTAGACCGGTTCCTGCCTGCGTACAAGCCTTATGCTGCGGTTCATCCGGACAATATTGTCTCCATGGGGGCCCTCGCGATGCCGGATATCTTCAACGAGGCCATGCAGGCCAAGGACGATGCCCTCATCAACTCCAAGAAGGTGATCCTGGAGGTGTGGAAAGAGTGGGAGGAACAGTTCGGTCGGAAGTATGAGCCGATCAGCGCATACCGGATGGACGGTGCCGAGGTGGCCCTTCTGACCTTGGGGTCGATGGGAGACACGGCCGAGGTCGCCGTCGATGAACTGCGCGAAAAGGGAGTGAAGGCGGGCCTTCTGAAACTGAAGCTGTGGCGACCTTTCCCGACTGAGGAGCTGCTTGAGGCGATCAAAGGGCTCAAGTCGCTTGCCGTGATCGACCGAGCGGTCTCCTTCGGAGGCGTCAACGGACCGGTCGCTGCGGAAATCAAGGCGGCCCTGTATGATCAGAAGGAGCGTCCCGTGATTACAAATCATATCATCGGGCTCGGCGGTCGTGATGTCGTCGTTGGCGACTTCGCCAAGATGGTGGAACAGACGATGGGCGCGCAAGAGAAGAAACCCGCAAAAGCGTACGAAATATACGGAGTGAGGGGATCATGAATACAGTAGAGAACTTTGATTTATATGCTCCACGGCTGGTGGATAAGCAGGAATACTTCAATGCCGGGCATCGTGCCTGTTCGGGGTGCGGAGAGGCCCTTGCCATCCGTCTGATGTGCAAGGCCCTCGGTGAGGATACCGTAATCGTGAACGCCACGGGGTGTATGGAGGTCATATCGGTTATGTACCCGACGACGGCATGGAACCTTCCGTGGATCCATGTCGCCTTTCCGAACTCCGCCTCGGTCGGCGCCGGTGTCGAAGCCGCGCTGAAGGTCCTGCGACGGAAGGGGAAGATAGCAGACCGACGGATCAAGACCGTTTGCATCGGCGGGGACGGCGGCACCTTTGATATCGGGTTCCAGGCCCTCTCCGGCACGATGGAGCGGGGACACGATGTCCTCTACATCTGTTTCGACAACGAGGCATACATGAATACCGGCATCCAGCGTTCCGGCGCCACGCCGATGGGGGCATCGACGACCACGAACCCCGCCGGTGCCGCGAGCGACGGGAAGAATGAGTGGAAGAAGAACATCGCCGAGATCATCGCCTCTCACAACGTCCCCTATGTCGCCACGGCCTGTCACAGCTATCCCATCGATTTTATGAACAAGGTCAAGAAGGCGCGGGAGATCGAGGGACCGAGCTACATCCACTGCCTCGCGGTCTGTCCCACGGGTTGGCGAGTCCCGACCAATGAGTGCATCAAGGCGGGACGACTGGCCGTCGAAACGGGAGTCTTCCCGCTGTACGAGATCGAGAACGGGAAATACTCCATGACCATCGCCCCGGAGGGACTGCGGCCAGTGGAGGACTACCTGAAAATCCAGGGCCGGTTCCGTCACCTGACCCCCGATTTTATCCAGAAGATACAGAAAAGGGTCAATCTGGAGTACAATAAACTGCTCGACAAGGTTGAGAACCTGCATTCCTGGTCGGAACTGGAAGGATAGAGAAAGCAGACAACGGCACGCGGGGGCGATTCCCGGTGTTTCTGGTGCTTACACTACTAGAGAATAAGGTGCTTGAGAATGAATAAAGTTGCATTTAGCAGTTGGAACGGGAAGGTCGTGGATAACCGGAGTGGAAAGGCGGCGAAAGACGTTGTCGCCGATCTCCCCGCGCCCGGCGGCGCGGTCACGACCATGATGGGGTGGGGCGGGCTCGTGGCCACGGATTCCAAGGCCGACATACCATCCCTTACCTTCAACTACCTGAAAGAGGCGCGGAAGATCTCCTGCGGCGAATGTGCCGTCTGCATGATCGGTATTGACCGGCTTCTCGATATCATGGCGCGGATGGCAGATGGAAAAGGGAGCAGGACGGACCTTTCCGAGATGCAGGAGATCGCCCGGCAGGTCGCGGCGAACAGCAAGTGCAGTTTCGGCCAATCGGCCCTCTTCCCCGTCATCGACGCGGTTAAATATTACAAGGCCGATTTCCTCGCCCTGATCGGCGGCGAGCGGAAACTGGTGAGTGGAGCATATGGGGTGACGGTGACGGCGCCCTGCATAGATGCCTGCCCAGCAGGACTCGACATACCCGGTTACATCGAACTGATCAGAAATAACCGTATTGAGGAAGCCCTCGGCCTGATCCGCCGGGACTGTGTCCTTCCCGGTGTCATCGGGCGTACCTGCACCCACCCCTGTGAGGATGCCTGTGTGCGCAAGGGTATGGACGAAACCCTCGCGATCCGCCTGCTTAAGCGGGCTGCCGCCGACGCGGACCTCGCTCAGGGCGGCAGGCCGTTCGGCTCTCCCGCAAAAGAGAAAGACGGGAAGGTCGCAATTATCGGCGCGGGACCGGCGGGACTTGCCGCCGCATGTCAGCTCCGCCTGAAGGGATATGGCGTGACCATGTATGAATCCCTCCCGCAAGCCGGTGGAATGGCCGCTGTCGGGATCCCCGACTACCGTCTCCCCGCGAATATCCTCAGCCATGAGATCGATTTGATCAAGCGGTTGGGTGTGGAGATCAAGCTGAACGCCAAGATAGAGAAACTGAACACCGAGGATCTGAAGAAAGAAGGGTACGGTGCCGTCTTCGTCGCGGTCGGTGCCCATCAGGGAAACAAGATCGGTATCGAGGGTGAGGACGAGGGATACGAAGGATTCGTCGACGGCGTCAAGTTCCTCCGGGATATGAATCTCGGTACAAAGATCGAGCCGGCCGACAAGGTCATGATCGTTGGGGGCGGAAATGTCGCCCTGGACTGCGCCCGCAGCTGCGTGCGCCTCGGGTTCAAGAAGGTCGAAATCATCTACCGGCGGTCACGAGCCGAGATGCCGGCAAGTGACGAGGAGATCGAGGGAGCCAAGGAGGAAGGGGTTTCCGTCCGGTTCCTGTCCGTTCCCATCAGAATCATCGCCAAGGACGGGAAGATCGTCGGTGCGGAATGCATCAAGATGGCCCTTGGGAAACCCGATGAAAGCGGCAGGAAACGACCGGTTCCGGTCAAGGGTTCTGAATTCACTGTCAAAACGGATATGATCATTGCCGCCATCGGCCAGCGTCCCGAGCTTCCCGCGATGCATAAGAAGGTCGGTACGACTGACTGGGGCACTATCAAGGCCGATCCAAAGACCCTGGCAACCGATATGGAAGGTGTCTTCGCCGGCGGCGATTGCGTTTCGGGACCGGCGACCCTGATCGAGGCCCTGAACATGGGGAACCGTGCAGCGGAAGGGATTGATGCCTATCTGAGTGGAAATGCCCCGGCGGAGCGAGTATCCTTCGCGGGAGTCGACCTGTGCAAACAGAGGGGACGGGGGCTCGTGGTTTCCAGTACGGCGACCGATGTTGCCTTCCTTGATCCGAAAGATCGGGTCGGGAACTTCGGGGAGGTTGAGGGCGGATTCAGCGCCGCCAAGGCCATGCAGGAGGCTCAGCGCTGCCTGCGGTGCTACCGGGTGGTGGTCTGGGAACAGGCTTGATAATAGAAGCGGATAAGGTGACAAGAATGCTTAATATCGTAATAAACGGGAAGAAGATCAAGGCGCAGGAAGGTTCAACCGTCCTGGAGAACATCCGAGCACTCAAAATAGATATTCCCACTCTGTGCTATCACAAGGAACTTTCCCCCTTCGGGGCCTGCCGCCTCTGTAGTGTTGAGGTGAAGACCAACGGAAAGTGGCAAATCGCCACGTCGTGCAATACCCCGGTCCAGGACGGGATGGAGATCAGAACCGATTCCGACGCGGCGAAGAAAAGTCGTAAGGCCGCCGCCGAGCTGCTCTACTACAAGTATCCTGAGACCCAGGCGATCCGCGAGGTTGCCGAAAAACTGGGGGTACAGGTATCCTCCGAAAAGGGAGATGGCCATGACTGCATCCTCTGCGGATTGTGCGTCAGGACGTGCCGCGAGGTTGTGGGTGTCGGCGCGCTCACCTTCCAGGACCGGGGTCGCGACCGGGATATCGATGAACCGAAGATCGTCTTTGACCCGAATGTTTGTATCGGGTGCGGATCGTGTGCTTACGTCTGCCCGACCGGCTACGTGAAGATGGAAACCGACGGGGCCCGGCGGATCATCTGGGATAAGGTCTTTAAGATGGTTCCCTGTCCGGCCTGCGGTCGATACTTTGCACCGGAAGATCAGCTCAAATACATCAGCAAGACCACCGGGGTGCCGCTGAGTGAACTGGCCACCTGTGTTGACTGCCGGTAGAAGAAAATAGGTGTTGAAAAAGAGACGGTGTTCTGATAGAGAGCATCTCTCGTTTTTGTGAAACATATTCCCCAGTAGCTCAGTTGGTAGAGCGGGTGGCTGTTAACCACCAAGTCCGTGGTTCGAGTCCGCGCTGGGGAGCCAAACATAGCAAGGGGTTGACGCTGTTCGGTCGGCCCCTTGCTTTTTTCTTGCAAGAATGGAAGCGGTTCAGTGATTAGCATTTGCCGCTTCCATTATACCGCCGGCGCACCTCTTTGAAAGGCTCCCGAATAAACAATCTCTCTTGATAATACACAATCTCTTGCGTGTATATTTCGTGCCATTGGTGCCCCAAGGAGGGATTCCGGGTCGTGTCACGGAATATCCACAATCCGAGACATTACGGGGGACCATCAACATATCTTCAAGTGGAGAACACGGGGGACAATATCCCGGGGCGAACCGGGCGGTTTTCAGGAACCCACCCGTTTTCGTCGATTCGATACCCGGCCTCCAACCGGGTATCTGTCGTGTCCGCAGCTACCACCCAGTCGGTTGCGTGATCTTCTTTGTCACGGAAAAGAAGCAATCGGAGCAGGCCTTGCTTCCTCTGATACGAGGAAGAGGGGCACAACGGCTCAACGGAAGCCCCTCCCTTCGTTCCCCACCGTTAACCGTTCTTTTCGTCCTTTACCCGTTTATAGAAAACCGCAAGAGAAACGAATATCATGACGGCACCGATAAGGACACTCAGGCGATCGGGTTTGACAAGGCCGTATATCAGGTCTGCCGCCCCTAAGACAACAAAGACAAAAAGATAATATTTTCTCACTGATCTCCTCCCTTATCGACGGTCACCTCAAAGTAGGCATCAGGATTTTTGAGAAGAATCTCAAATTTCCTCACCACCCTGGCAACTACCGAGAGATTACACGGCAGGGTCACCGGTTCTCCGATCAATCCCCTGGACAATCTTCTTGTTATCAGTGATGCACTCTTCCGAACAATCTTTTCACATCATAGCCGCTGTGCACTGTTCCGTCAATTGTCCCTTTACCCTTCAGGCGAACACCTCGTAAGAAATACAGGAATTGGTGGAGCGGCGGCCGTTTCCTCAAATCGTGTCGTCGAATGGGGAAGAAAAAGAAACGGGTAACGAATCGCTCATATCCTCTCGAGATCGCGCGAGGTTTCCATGGGAACGGGGATGCTCTTCTCGGGTCCCGAGCCGTTCGCTCTGCAGGGGTGTTTCGGTGGTGACCCCGCAATGCAGCTTGACACAAATAGCCTTTGCGGTACGCGGTTTGGCTTGGGGTAAATCTCCCTGCAATGCAGCCCGTTCGCACCTTCATATCATCCGCTGAACTCAGTGACAGGATTCGGATAAGGGAAAAGAATCAAAAAAGGCACCATGAATTCATCCCGGAATGGAGTAACCCGCGACTGAGCATGAATGACGCCCCTGCCCTGCCCGAGGCAACGGAAAAGACCGACGGATCATGTTCATGGGTAGTTCACGGTTCATGGTCAGGCGAAACCGAACGGTTTTCTTAACGCCCTCTTACCGACCAACCATTTTCAACCCATACCTGAAACGAATATCCCGCGACACAACTGCAATAAAAAAACACAGGTGAAGTCCTCCATCAGGCGTTGGTCATGGTACATATAAATCGAGCACGCTGAACGCGTTACCGGGAGGAGAACTGATAATCGCTACCGTCCAGTCCCCTTGCGCATGTGCTCAAGAAAGTCTTCAATCTGCTGCCGGTTGGTAACGACCCAAACGGGGCGTTCTTTGAACGGCTCCGGATCGACGCAGGCGGTAGGACAGCCGGCAACCACCAGCACACCCGCAATATCCGGGTCCTCGTACGAAACAAGTTCCACGGTGCCCTGCAACCGTTCCCGCAGGTATCCTACCGCCTGTACACGATCGTAGCGGGGATTACACCCCCCACAGTATTTCAGTCCGATCCGGACCTTCTCACTCATCCTTCGTGACACCGCTGAGCTTCTTGGCAACCTTCTTCTTCTCCTCCAGATTCACCTGCCGTGAGATCATGATCCGCTGCGCCTGCGGCGAACCCGCACCGTGCATCGACTCGGTCAGATACCCCACCGCAGCCGTCCCCAGCGTGATGTTCTCGATCAGACGCAGCATCCGCATCCGGTCTTCCGTGGAGACGGCCGTGCTGGCCCGGTAGTATTTCTCAATCCATTTCCCGATCTCGGGGGATCGGAAGTCTTCTTCCGAGGGAAGGGTCACCATCAGACCGCCCGCAATGTCCTGCGCCAGACGCGCGATCTCGTAGGGAAACCGCGTCACGTTCTGCTTGCACACGTTCGCCAGGAGGGTGTTGACGTAGTACGTCCCGCTCGGCTCCTTGTGCCCTTCGGACGCACAGGCAATCGATCCACAGAAGAGGGTCTCATTGAGATGGTTCATCTCGATGATCTTGTCCTTCACGTGGGAGGCCTTCTGGGCACCGTTGTACTCGGCGATACACTGGGTCGCGCCGATGAGGACATCGCCCACACCCGCCTTGCAGGCGTAGCTCTGACGATGGTAGGAGGCGAACTGCTCCACCAGCTGGCCGGCGAATTCCCATTCCTTGTACATGAAGACCCGCTCCCAGGGGACGAAGACATCATCGAAGACGACCAGGGCCTCATGGCCGCCGTAGAGCTGGTTCCCCCGGTCCATGGTACCCGCTTCCAGTTTCCGCGTGTCGCACGACTGACGCCCCATGATGTAGGTGATCCCCTCGGCATCGGCGGGGAGCGCAAAGGAGATGGCATAGTCCTTGTCCTCCTCGCGCATGCTGATGGTCGGCATGATGATGATCTCGTGGGAGTTGACCGCACCGGTCTGGTGGCACTTCGCACCCCGCACCACGATCCCGTCTTTCTTCTCTTCCACCACGTGCATGAACATGTCCGGATCGTCCTGCTGGTGCGGGGCCTTGCCCCGGTCTCCCTTCGGATCGGTCATGGCGCCGTCGCAGGTCAGGTCGCCCTCCTGGACGTATTCCATGTATTTCAGGAAACGCTTGTTGTACTCGGTCCCGTGCTTCTGATCGATATCGTAGGTGGTCATGGACAGGGCGTTCATCGCGTCCATCCCCACGCACCGCTGAAAACAGCAGCCCGTCAGAGAGCCCAACAGCCGCCCCATCTTGGACTTCTTCACCAGGTCTTCCGTGCTCTGGTGGATATGCGTGAACCGGTTGACCTTCTTCCCCGTAATATGAGAGGTCGCCGTCATCAGGTCCTCGTACTCCGGATAGTGGGCAAATTCATACGTCGCCGCCACCGCGTTCATCGACGGACGGATGATCGGATTGTCCACCACGTTCTCCACCTTCTTCCCGAACATCCACACATTAAAATGCAACTTCCTTAAACTCTCCTCGTACTGCTTCGCGTTCATCATTGACATCTTAATCCTCCTGTGTATTTATTGCCGTACCGCCCAAACCGCATGGATTAATCCCAGCGAATCCGCTCTCTGAGAGCCGGAGATCCCGCTGAATTGAACACCTGGATCTATTATCGTGTGAGCAAAGAGAATGTGTTTTCATCTCGGTGGTTTCGTTGAAGTGCCACTCCACCCCGATCAGGGCCTAGCGTTTTCGATGTATAACAGAATCTGACGATTAAGAAAAGTGCTCCTTTGGGAAGGGTTTCACCCTGTCACGCCTCAGCTGCCACGGGACCGTTCAGTCCCTCCCCGGCTCGCGCTGTCAAACTCAGAAACCCAAACCTCGGGTACATTCCGTGCGAGGCCCTACACGTTCTTCAGCTGAGCAGGATGATACTTTCCACCCGCAACGATTGCCCGTACTGACAGGGTTGGGTGACGGGCTCAAAGGGTGAATATCTTTTTTAGACGGCAAGATATCGGTCCTGGATTTCTTTATTATTGGTCAGTGCCTGAATGCACCCTTCATAACGCACCCGACCTTTGTCGATAACATATCCTCTGTCGGCAATACCGAAAGCAAAATGGGCATTCTGCTCCGTCAACAAGATAGGTATTTCCTTTTTCAGATCGGAAATGACCACCCCCAGCTCATCAACGACCACAGGCGCGAGGCCCTCGCACGGTTCGTCCAGGAGGAGCAATTTCGGGTTTCCCATCAGTGCTCGCGCGATAGCCAGCATCTGCTGCTCCCCGCCACTGAGAGCTCCACCCTGCCGGAACCTGAGACGTTTCAACATCGGAAAAGTGTCGAAGACATATTCTCTGGTATAGCTTCGGTGTCCCGTCCGCCCCGGCAACTCGGCAACTTCAAGATTCTCTTCGACTGTAAGGTCGGGGAAGATCCTTCGATCCTCAGGTACATACCCGACACCCTGCCGAACGGTTTCATAAACGGGCTTCCGGGTGATCACCATTCCGTCAAATTCTATGGTCCCCCGAGCCGGAGGCGTGTAGCCCATGATGCTGCGCATCGTGGTCGTCTTGCCCGCCCCGTTTCTCCCGAGAAGGCACACGATTTCTCCCGGGTTCACCGTTAATGACACGCCCTGGAGTATATAGCTGTCACCAATATATACGTGGATATCCTCAACCTTTATCATCTGCCGTTCCTCCGAGATAAGCCTCACGAACCTCTGCATTGGATTTGATCGCCGCCGGATCGCCCTGCGCAAGCAATTCACCTTGGTGCAGTACAAATATATTGGATGCAACGGAAAAGACCACCTTCATGTCGTGTTCGGTGATAAAAAAGGTGGTTCCAAATCGCTCGGCCAGTTCCTTGATGAGGAAAATCATCCGGTCTGTTTCCTCAGGATTCATGCCTGCTGTTGGTTCATCAAGCAAAACAAGCTTGGGATCACGCGCCAGGACGATAGCCATTTCCACCAGCCGTTTATCCCCATACGCCAGCTCTTTTGCCGGCCGGTACGCTTGATCCAAGATGCCGATCTTATCGAGGACTTCCTCCGCCTTTTGATACAGCTCCTTCTCCTTCCGAAGGAGCCTGAAAAAGGAGAGTGCTTTTCCATGGTGAACGACGAGAGGAACTATCACATTCTCGATAACCAGCAGCTCCGGGAAGATATTGGTTATCTGGAATGATCTGAGCAGCCCCCGCGGCACGACCTTGTGGGCCGGCAGGCCGGTAATTTCATCGCCTTGGAAATAGACCTTGCCTTTCGTCGGTTTAAATCGACCGGAGACGGCATTGTAAAAGGTTGTTTTCCCCGCACCATTGGGACCAATAAGGGCCGAAATCGCTCCTCCGCTGACTTGGAGAGATATGTCGCGGATCACCATGAATTTCCCGTATGAATGCCCGAGGTTTTCAATCCTGAGTATCGGCTCCGTCGTCATGTTCGCAACTCCCTTTTCTTGTTCACCCAGTGGACTAGGGTTCCCAAGATCCCTCGCGGGAAAAATATCACAACAGGGATCAGGAGAATACCCAGAATGATCATCCAGTTTTCCGTCACATTGGTTATCACCTGCTCAAGACCAAAAAAGATAACGGCCCCCAGCATTGGCCCGAAGAATATGCCCGAACCCCCAAGAACGGTCATCAGAATCGGGCGCGAGGAGGCACTCCAATGCATGGAGTCGGGTGTTGCCATGGAATTGAAAATACAGAGGAGGCTCCCCGCGACTCCCGCCATGGCACCCGCTATGATGAATGCCCAGAGGCGCAGCCCCTTGACGTTCGAACCGACAAACGAAAGTCGTTCCATGTTCTCCCTGATTGCCGTCAGCATCAGGCCGAAGGGAGAACGGACAATGCGCCACATAAAGTAGATGCCAAGCGATGTCACTGCCAAGACAAACAGATACATGTTTCGAGGCTCAAAAAGGGATATTTCAGCCCCCAATAGATGCAGGGACGGTATATTCATCAGGGGGAGCCCATCACTTCCGCCGGTGACCTGAATCCAGTTGTGGGCTATCGTATAGAGCATCATACCAAAGGCAAGGGTGATCATGGCGAAATAGATCTCATTTCGTTTAACACACAAAAACCCAATCGCCGCAGCCACGATTGCCGCAGTTACACCGCCTGCCGCTACTGCCAGGATAAGTGATTGTCCCCCGTGCATAATGATCAGTGCGGTGGTATATGCACCGACACCGAAAAACCCCGCCTGTCCGAATGAAAGAAGTCCGGTATATCCGAATATGATATTGAAACTCATGGCGAAAAAACCCATGATGAGAATCTCCGTCATGACCATGATCGCATAAATGGGCAAGATAAAGGATAGCACGATCATGCCTGCCAAAGTGAAGACGCATGCCAGCATCTGAGTGCGTTGGCGGTTTATCCCTTCCATATCAGACCTCCTTACCAAAAAGACCGTACGGACGAACCAACAGGACAACGGCAAGAAGAATATAGGGGACTGCCATCTGCACCCTGCCGAGAAAGACGGTGCCGAATGATTCAAAAAGACCGAGAACCAGTGCCCCGATAAACGCACCCGGGAAACTGCCCATTCCTCCGCTTACCACAACGATAAAACTCTCTATGATAATCCGTTCTCCCATTGACGGAGCGAGGCTCTGGTGTGGGGCGGCGAGGGCACCTCCCATCGCCGCCAGCCATGTACCCAGAGCAAATACCAAGGTAAAGAGCAACGGTACCCGTATCCCGATTCCTTCGGCCATTTCCCTGTCCGAAGAGGCACTTCGTATGATCTTTCCCCATTTGCTGAATCTGAAAAAGCCCCAGAGGGCCAAACCGATAGTGGGACCGGCTATCACCAGAAACAAGCGATACACCGGGTAGGAATTGTCAAAAAGAGGGAATATCCCGGCTAACAGTGCAGGCGCTTCAACAACGTGATAGCCCGGCCCCCATATCAAACGGACTCCGTCATCCAGAACCAGAAGTATGGCAAACGTGAGAAGCAACTGGAAGGCAACTTCCCTGCCATATACTTTCCTGAGCAAAAACCGTTCGATAACGACGCCTAAAAGGGCAACTGAAGCTGGACCAACGATAAGGCCAATCCAGAACGAGGGAACGATGTGCATAATCTGCATGCACATGTACGCACCGAGCATGAAAAACGAACCGTGGGCGAAATTCAGCACTCCCATGACACCGAAGACGGTGGTCAATCCAACCGATATCAGAAACAAGAGCATCCCCCAGCTCAGGCCGTTGAGTAGATTGATGACAAAATTTTCCAACGGTATCCTCCTATCGAACAGTTTTTCTCATCCATGAATTTTGTGATTTTTTTTCTGCCTCTTTGGCTCCTTATTTCATCGTGCAATCTGTGTCGGCCACCGGCGGCGTAATGTCCGCGCCCTTCAAGATCTTCATCGGTTTGAGGATTCTGATATTATAGTTCGGATCAGCGGCCGTTATACCCCAGTGTGCATCGGTGATGGCCTGATGATCTTCGGGGCGGATGGTCACAACACCGGCCGGAATCTCTACCGTCAATCCTTCAAGATTTTTTATGACCTCCTTCGTATCAGTGGATTTCCCTTTTTCAACCGCTGCCTTATACGCGTAGACCGCGGCATAGGCCCCGTGCGCATTATACGAGGGATATTCCTTATAGCGGGTCCAGTATGCTTCAACGAACTTTTTATTTCTTTCAGACGGATTGGCCAGGAACCAGTATCGAGTTCCAACCCATATCCCTTCGGGCATTTTGTCACCGAGAGCACTCAAGACCTCCGTGGCCGCGCCGAGCGTACAGAGAATCTGATACTGCCCATTAAAGAGGCCCAACTCCTTCCCCTGACGGATGAAATCTATCAGATTCCCGCCCCAGAGCGATACGAGGATCCCATCAGGATGCGATTGCATTAATTTGTTGATATAAGGATTGAAATCGGTTGTCTTCGTGGGAGGGAAGGCCGCCTGGTCACTCGATACGAACGTCGCATCAGGCATCTCCGCCTTCAGATATTTCTGAAAATACTCCCATGATTGGTGGCCAAAAGCATAGTCAGGGCCGATGGTGTTCCACTTCTTTGCACCACTTTCTTTTGCTATCAAGGATGCGGTTTTGACATTTTGACGGAGGTTTAAGGCGATTCTAAAGACGTTCCGATTACAGACCGACCCGGTGACATCCGGGGTGGCGGCATGGGTGATAATGAGTGGTACCTTCAACTGCGGGATCGAAGGGACGACCGTTTTGGCAACACCGCTTGAATCAAGGCCGATAAGAACCTTTACCTTTTCCTGGAATACCAGTTTTCGCATGACGCGAAGGCCGACGTCGGGTTTTCCCGTGGAATCTTCAAAGAGTCCTTCGACCTCCTGCCCATTGATTCCTCCCGCTTTGTTGATCTCATCAAGGGCAAGCTCTGCTCCCTTTTTCGCAAATTGACCATAGGTCGCTGCGGGACCCGACATAATGTAGACAAAGCCGATTTTAACTGGCTCGGCCGCCGTGGATGAACCGGGCATAAATCCAATTGCCGCGAATAACAAAAGGCAGAAAATGAAAAAAATATGCTTTCCTCTCATAATACTCTCCTCCTTCTTCGTGTTGTGTATGCTATCCGAATAAAGCAAAGACATCCCTTTCAACACCGGTTATTTACTTTTTGATAGGGGCCATCGGTACCACGGTGGATTTTCCAGACTTTTTCTTGACTCAGCTCCTCCTTTTATTTGTTTTGAGATTTAAAAAATCAGGGCGCTTTCTAACCGACCTCACGCTCCCCTCACGCAACATTCATACCGCCCTGTCAATCCCTGCACTTGAGACATTTTAGGGCTATAATAACAGGCAGATAGTGGAATTCGGCCGAAGGGCTTCGAGGGCAATCCACTTATGTCATATATTGCATAAATGCATTGCCGATGATCCGGCCCCCTCTAACACTTTGAAATGCAAAGGGAAGCACCGTGTCCACGAAATAATGCGGCATGGCACTATAGTGCAATATTGCACTGTCCTTCCAATGCACCGAATCCCTGCCACCCTGAATCACACTAACCGATGTTCGATATAAGAGAGAACGGCACCTCCACGTGCCCTCGGCATGTGAAGTCTCTCTTCTTCAATCATAATTTTCGAACTTTCCATCGCAGGCTTCGGATAGTCCTACGATATGCAGAACGAGAAGTATCCATGTTTGTCATACATGGAAATTATAGAGAGGGGAACGCCGACCGGTGAAATCTTTCCGGCACATGAAACTCACTTGGCAGGAGTTGGGGACTTCGTTGGATTGCAGGTTTAAACCTGCTTGGCTTTTACTGCATCTCCATACAGGAGCCTGGAGTTTTGTGGGATGAATAAATACTAAGCGGGCTCGGAAATGTCGTTCTCCGGAGTTCTCTATCCGCAGTATCCAGCGTCAGCATTGTTCCAGGAATGTCTTTGGCCTGTTACGAGTTGACAGCAACCAAAACAGGGCGTTTGCGAGTATCAGCTTGAGACGGATGGTAGGACGTGCGTCACGTTCTGCGTGCAGACCTTTATCAGGAGGATGTTGACGTAATATGCGCTTGCACGCGGTGGCTCTGATGAGTCTGCAAAAACGTGAATATGATAAACATGTTTAATATCGAAATCTTATTCTGTTAGAAACAGGACGGAGATTGCCTCCTGCACCATATATTCACCGAACACCCAGCGTACCAAGACACGGACTGCCTTTCCCGCTTGTTGACGGCACCTTCACTTCGTCATTCAATCTTCTTTTTCCGCCTTCACCCGTTTATAGAAGACCGCAAGGGCGACAAAGGCTATGATGGCGCCGATCAGCACACTGAGACGATCGGGTTTGACGAAACCATATATCATGTCCGCTGTGCCTAAAACAACAAAGACAAAAAGATAATACTTCTTCACGAAGCTCCTCCCTCATCAAAAGCTGCCGATTCTGAGCAAAGGTGCACTGCTGTCCGAGTGATACAATCCCTGAAAGCCATGCGAGGAAACAAAACCTAATATCCTGATTTTTTACCAGACATATCCGTAATGTCCACCCTGAAAACAAGGGTCTTCTCGATTTTCTTCGTATCTCCCGTTAAGGGGGAATCTGAATATTGTGCACATATGGCGCTCAGGGCTTTTTTCTTTTCTTCGTTGTCATCGATGAATGAAACCCTGCCGAATCCGATGACGCTCATAAAACGCATCGTCCAATCACATGACTGCGGCCCTTTTACAGGCTCGCAATCAACAGCCATCTCAAAGCACACCTCCGGATTTTGGCGAAGAATATCGATCTTCCTCCCCGCCTTTGCACTGTGAAAATACAGACTGGTTCCATCATACCCGAAACAGAGCGGCACCAGGTAGGGGCTATTATCATGGGACAAAGCCAAACGGCAGACATCCGCACGGGCAATGATCGAATTAATCGCGGCCCGATCTTTGATCTCCTTGTCTTTTCTTCTCATGTGCAATTCCTCACAACTTCATCTTTCTTCGAATATACCATACAAGAAAAACAGCCATGGCAAGTACCGAGAGGATACGCAG
Source organism: Syntrophales bacterium (assembly GCA_963662405.2). Classification (GTDB taxonomy): domain Bacteria; phylum Desulfobacterota; class Syntrophia; order Syntrophales; family UBA2210; genus UBA6078. The sequence continues at coordinate 1,187,836 of CAXXKT010000001.1, read as the reverse complement.
CAGGGTCACCTGTTTGCTGGTCACACCCTGCTCAACGGCATCTCCCGCAGCATCAACAACATGCAACGATTCGTCGGCAGCCAGCAGGACTCCATCGGGGAACACGGTGGCTCCCAGCATGAGACACACAAAAACCAGACACACCCATACCCCTATGGACGATTTTCTTTTCATCAATCACACACCCTCCGCATAACCTTTTTGCATCATAGCCGTTGCGCGCTTTTTCGTCAATTGTCCCTTTGTCCTTCAGGCGAAAACATTTAAAAAAAGAAATGGATCGGAGGAGCCGCACCCTTTCCCCAATCCTCATTGTCAGATGCGAGAGGGGAAAAACGGGCAACGAATCGATCATATCCGGTTCGGGTCGCGGCGGTTTTCCAGGGGAACATAAACACTCTTTTCAATACCCGTATACACCTGCCTGGGCCGGTCCAGTTTGCGCTTGGGATCATCGAGGCTCTCTTTCCATTGGGCGATCCATCCGGGCAACCGTCCAATGGCGAACATGACGGTGTACATGCTGAGGGGAATCCGAATGGCTCGCAGGAAGATACCGCTGTAGAAATCCACGTTCGGGTAGAGATTGTGATCCACAAAATAGGAATCGCCGGCAACGGCGTCGCGCAGCCTCCGGGCGGTATCGAGCAGCGGATCGTTTATGCTCAATTTATCCAGGACCTTCTCGCATATCTCTTCCATGATTGTCGCACGCGGGTCATAGGTTTTATAGACACGATGGCCGAACCCCATGAGCCTGAAGGGATCATGCCGATCCTTCGCCCTGGCGATAAACGGCTGTATGTCACCACCTGCCTGTTCAATGTCCTGCAGCATTTCCATGACCGCCTGATTGGCCCCACCGTGGAGCGGACCCCACAGGGCTGAGATACCCGCCGCCACTGCCGCGTAAAGATTCACCCGGGCGCTTCCCACGAGACGGACTGCCGTCGTCGAGCAATTCTGCTCGTGATCGGCATGAAGTATCCAAAATACATTAAGGGCCTGAACTATGTCTTCATCGATGACATAGTTTTTCACGGGGGTGTCGAACATCATGTAGAGAAAATTAGCACAGTAACTCAGGTCGTATCGGGGGTAGATGACTTTGTGCCCGATAGAGATATTATAGGATACGGCAGCGAGGGTTCTCATTTTCGACAGGAGGCGCGCCACGGTGATATTGATCCCCTCCACAGCGGTTTCAGCCTGGAGATCCGGGTAAAAGGCGCTCAGGGCATTCACCATGGAGGCAAGAATACCCATGGGATGAGCCCGCGGTGGGTAATGTCTGAAAAAATCGATCATATTTTCATGAACGAGCGAATGCCGGGTGAGCAGATCCGAAAAGGAACTCAGTTCGCCCGCTGTGGGGAGGACGTTGTTGATCAAAAGATATGCTGTTTCAACGAAGCTAGACTTTTCGGCAAGCTCCTGGATATCGATTCCCCGGTATCGTAATATCCCCCGCTCGCCATCGACATAGGTGATGGCGCTTTCGCAGCTTCCCGTATTCGCAAATCCCGTGTCCAGTGTGATCAGGCCCGTGTCACTCCTGAGACGACTGATATCGAGTGCCCGCTCCCCCATGGTCCCCGTGACCATGGGGATCTGGTGTGCTTGTCCGTCGACGATCAATACGGCGGAGGCATCATGCAGATCTCTGTCAATCCCAAAAACCGTTGAAGAAACACCGTTCATTTTAACCCCCAAACACACCCAACAGTACTCATTACCAACATCTGTCTCGGATGATCAGTACAGGTGCAAAAAACAGGTCACGACCTCATGGCAGGAGACCCTGTGTATGCAAGTAAATGCCGCTCCGGCAGGAGACGCCGGTTTTTACCTGTATACACCTGCCGTATCCCCAAAAACCGGCGGCGGTCACGGAAGGAGAAAGATGAACCGCCACCGGTAGATCACCGCGTTGAGCAACGGCGTCGCTTAGATGCAGCATGCCGACGAGGTCTGGTAAAAAATCCCACAGAAATCCGGCAATATTCATTTCGCCGTCTGCTCAATTCTTTTAATAGTTATCGCAACTCAATTTCTACAAAGTAGAATTCAAAAGCATTCGCATTTACAGTATTGTGTTCCACCCCAACGGGCCTGTAATACGATTGGCCTCGTTTCAGCTTAACAATGCTTTCACCCTCTTTGGTTTCAAGAAGTAGGTTTCCGTCCATACCTGGAACAACAATATAGTCATAGTCATGTTTGTGCCAGCCGGTTTCTGCTCCGGGTGCAAATCGCCACTCAGTGATTATGACACGTTCATTATCAATCTGAATCTTAGCTGCAGCCTTTGCTCTTCGTGATGGCATCGCCTCACTCCTCAGAAAATATTACTGGGATGTTACACGACGCCTTGAGCCATCATGGCCCGGGCCACCTTCACAAATCCCGCGATATTCGCGCCCGCCACATAGTTGCCCGGATCGCCATACTCTTCAGACGCGGTGATGCAGGCGGCATGAATATCTTTCATGATCCTCTTCAGATAGTTATCAACCTCTTCGCGCGTCCAACTCAACCGGAGACTGTTCTGTGTCATTTCCAGACCCGACACCGATACGCCACCGGCGTTCGCCGCCTTGCCCGGCGCGTACAGCAATTTGTGCTCGAGGAATATATCAACACCCGCCGGTACGGTGGGCATGTTTGCCCCCTCGCTGATCAGGAAGATACCATTGTCAACCAGGTTCTGTGCATCTTTCCCGTTAATCTCATTCTGGGTCGCACAGGGGAACGCACAGTGGGCCTTGTGGCTCCACAGCGGGTTATACCCGAGGTTCGGGTCAACCGGTGTGTAGACCGCCTCGGGATATTTTTGGGCGTATTCGGCAATGCGGCCCCGCTCAATGTTCTTGAGATGCATTACGTAATCGAGCTTCTCACGGGTAATGCCTTTCTCATCATAGATATAACCCGACGAGTCGGAGAGTGTCACCACTGTGCCGCCCAATTCAAGTATCTTCTCAACGGCGAACTGTGCAACATTCCCCGATCCCGACACGAGACAGGTTTTCCCCTCCAGCGTTTCGTTGTTCCGGGCCAGCATCTCCGCCGCAAAATAGACGGCACCATACCCCGTCGCCTCAGGACGAATCAGACTGCCACCCCACTCGAGCCCCTTGCCCGTCAAAACGCCGGTAAATTCGTTCCGAAGCTTCTTATACATACCGAACAGGTAGCCAATCTCGCGTGCTCCCACCCCGATATCGCCAGCCGGGACGTCCGTGTTCGGTCCCAGGTGCCTGAAGATCTCACTCATAAAGCTCTGGCAAAACCGCATGACCTCCAGATCCGACTTCCCCTTCGGATCGAAGTTCGATCCACCCTTACCACCACCCATCGGCAGTGTCGTGAGAGCGTTCTTGTACACCTGTTCAAAGCCAAGAAATTTGAGGATGCTCAGGTTCACGGACGGATGAAAGCGAAATCCTCCCTTGTACGGTCCAATGGCGCTGTTCATTTCGATCCGGTAGCCACGATTGATCTGTACCTCTCCCTGATCATCCACCCATGGAACCCGAAAGATTACCGTCCGCTCGGGTTCGACCATTCGCTCGAGTATTTTTGCCTTGCGGTACTCGGGATGTTTTTCAAGAACGGGTTTGACCGATTCCGCTACCTCCGCAACGGCTTGGAGAAATTCCTGTTCACCGGGGTTACATTCCTCACACATCTTTATAAATTCCTTCATCAGTGCTCTCCTCCTCGATTTTTGTATCTTCTCATCTGATATATTACTCGTTTCACGTGCGGCACAGTGCCCGCTGGAAGCCAGCCGTACCCGTTCCCGCGAACGACATGTCACAGAGAGAAATCGATTTCTCTCAAAAAATACCTACCTCTTCAATGACGCGAATGCTTCATCTATAATCGAAAGACCTTTGTCGAGTTGCTCATCGGTGATCACCAGCGGCATCAAACAGCGGATCACATTCCCGTAGGGACCGCAGGTCAACAGGATCAAACCTTTCTCAAAGGCATAGGCCGCGACTGCCGCCGCTGAAGCGCTGTCCGGTTCCTTCGTCTCGCGATCCTTTACCAACTCCAGCGCAATCATCGGACCCTTGCCGCGCACATCGCCGATCACCTCGTACTCACGCTCCAGATCCTCAAAGGCAGACCATAATTTTTTACCCAAGGCCTCACTTCGCGCAGGAAGCCCCTCTTCATCGATAATGTCCAAGACCGCATTCGCCGCCGCACAGGCCACCGGATTACCTCCGTACGTGCCACCGATACCGCCCGCATGAATCGAATCCATGATCTCCGCACGACCCACAAGGGCACTGATCGGTAAGCCGGCGCCAAGACTTTTCGCAACGGTCATCAGATCAGGTTCAACGTCCCAATGTTCTATGGCGAAGATCTTCTCGCCCGTACGGCACATACCGGCCTGGATCTCGTCTGAAACGAACAGAATCCCATTATCCCGACAGATCTTGGCGATCTTCGGAAAATACTCGGGCGGAGGGGTAATGAACCCGCCTTCACCCTGAACAGGCTCCGCAATCACAGCAGCCGTGGTTTCGGCAGGACACCGTATAAACATCTCATCCTTCAGATACTCCGCACAGTATATCCCACACTTCGGATAGTCGAGCCCAAAGGGACACCGGTAACAGTACGCATAGGGCATATGGTATACCTCAGGCGCAAAGGGGCCGAATCCAAACTTGTACGGTTTTGCCTTGCTCGTCATTGCCATGGTCAGCAGCGTTCGCCCATGAAAGGCATTATCAAATGCGACGATCCCCTGCCTTTTCGTGTAATACCGCGCTACCTTAACCGCATTTTCGACGGCCTCTGCCCCCGAATTGGCAAAAAAGGCCTTTTTGGGGAAATCCCCCGGCGCCAACGCACAGAGTCGCTCACCCAACCGGACCGCTCCTTCATACGGCACCACCATGAAACAGGTGTGCGTAAACCGCTCCGCCTGTTCCTTGATCGCCGCCACTACCCGCGGATGCGAGTGGCCCACATTCATCACCGCAATCCCGCCGGCGAAATCGATGTACTCACGGCCTTCTACATCTGTAAAGGCTGCACCAAAACCCGATGCCGCAAAGGCCGGCTTCCCGTTATTAAACGAGGCCGCAAGTGCACCCGCCCGTCTTTCCACTAATGACTGATTGCCCATTAAAAAATCCTCCTGTAGTCCGCTTGATCATCCTATCTGATAGCAAAAGCACCTGAGAGACCAAACACTCTCACCACCGTTCTCCGACACATCGTACTTCAGCAAGAGCCATACCACGGCAACAACAAAACACAACCCATTGTAATTGCAGATTATGCTGGCACTCCCTGCGGGGGCTGTCGGCACAGGCGAACCGATACCGGATCAAAGAATTTTAAATGTGGTAATGATATTATGCAGATAAGCGTCAGGCCAGTGAGCGGTTCGGCTGAAGGATGTTAAATCGAATAATTCCAAACGATTAAATAAATTGATGCACCGTATGTGGTTCACCTGAGTGAAAGGTTATATTTCTTCAATTTGCGAATGACAGATGTCTGACCAATACCCAGAAAACGGGCCATCTCTCGGGTTGAACGGCAGTGTTTCACGGCATCCTCCAGCACGGCACGTTCCTGCAGGCGCATTGTGTCTGCCAAAGGCATGTCGATTTTCCGAAAACTCTCTTTCTGATTCCGGGTCTTGGCCCTTCGACCACAGGCGTGGATCACGAAATCATCCACCTCATCATCCTCGCTCATCACGACGGCCTGCTTGAAGAGATTCTGGAGTTCTCGCACATTTCCCGGAAAGGAATATTCGTTTAAAAGTGATAACGCCCGGTGGGTAATACGTTTGTCAACTTGATACGTCTGATTATACCGGTTGAGGAAAAAATGCACCAGTTCAAATATATCGCCGGTGCGTTCCCGCAGAGGAGGAATTCTGATGACGAACGAGTTGAGGCGGAAATAGAGATCTTCGCGAAATTGTCTCGATTCCGTCAGCGTCTCGAGATCCCGGTTTGTCGCGGCAATGATGGTACAATCGATCTTCTTGGGTTTGATGCCCCCTAGTCTGATGATCTCATTATCATCGAGATACTTCAGCAGTTTGGCCTGGAGTGCCAGGGGAAGATCGCCGATCTCATCAAGAAAGAGGGTCCCTCCCTGCGCGAGTTCAAAGAGTCCGATCTTTCCCTGCTCCCGGGCACCGGTGAAGGCCCCTTTTTCATACCCGAACAGCTCCGCCTCGAGCAGGCTCTCCGGGAGTGCCGCACAGTTGATCTGCACGAAGGGTTTTTCCTGTCGTACACTTTTTTTGTGGATGAGTTTGGCGAGGACACCCTTCCCCGTACCCGATTCACCGAGTATAAGTATATTGGATACATTCAGGTAGGCAAGTCTCCTCGCGACACGAAGGGTCTTACGCATTTCCTCGCTCTCGGCGACGATCCCCTCCTCCGCAAAATCCTGCATACTGAGTTTCGCCAGTTCGTCCTTGTACCGTTCCGTCACCATGAGGGTCTGTGCAAGCTGATCACGGATTACATTCAGCTGAGTCATGTCCCGTTCAGTTACAACCACCATAGCGATCTCTCCGGTCTCATCAAAGACAGGGGTCCCGGTCACCATGAGGGAATGCTTCCGTTTGGTTACATTCTGGACGATCGTAACTTCGCGTCTGGCCTTGATTGCCTCCATGGTTCCCGATCTGTCAAAGATCCCTTTTTCCGCTGCAAAGGCAATGTTTTTGCCTATAAAATCCTCAGCGCGAATACCGTTAAACCCCTCGGATGTTTTATTGATTGCCAGGATTGTTCCCTCTCCGTCGCAGAGCCAGATACCGTCGGACGTCGTATTGAAAATGGCATCAAACTGGCTGATCCTGTTCTGATATGATTGCAACTCATCGGTGATCCTCTTCAGTTCCCGTATATCCAGGAGGGAGATAAAAAAACCGGCAGCTCTTCCGTCCGTGGTAATGGGGGCGATGTGCACGGCAAGATTTTTATCTTTGTTGATAACATGATGTCCTTTTTGACAGGGGGTATCCGACCTGAGAATATCCCGGAGGAGTGGGTTGACGTCCCCGATGGCGGCGCCCAATAGATCCGCTCTCGCCCTGCCAATCATGTGACAGGCCCGGTCGTTCACAAACTGGATCTCCTCTGCACCGTCGACAACAACGAAACCGACGGAACAATCGTTAAAGATACGTTCGAGTTTCATCGGTCTCTTCATGGGGGGCTCTCTCTTCATGAGTGCACATCTTGTCTTCCACTTTCTCTTCCCATCCTACAACAGGAAAGGCGGTTTTTCAAAAAAATGAAAAACCGCCCGGCATGAAACCCGTTGAAACATCCCTATATGTGCCATCCTGTGACTCATGCCCGATCATTACATCCTCACATCACAACTGCGGACGATGTCTCTTCAGGAAAGGAGAGACATCGCCCGGGGCCAATCACTTCCGTGATATCCGCCGTATGGGCACCAGCCGCACACAGACCGTTTCCGCAGGGGAAATGAATCCGGGCCCTTTTCCACGACCGGTGTCCGTCATGTATCTTTACTTTGACTCCTTCGCTCCCGGCAAGATATCATTCATAGAATCCGTGGTAAAGGTTCCTTGCTTGAAGGGTTCACTCTTCAATATGAGCTGCCCGAGGGGTATGGTGGTCTTCACGCCCCCGATCACCAGTTCACCCAGCAGACCCTCCAGCCGTTCAACGGCCGCGTCACGGTTTTCACCCCATGCGATCGCCTTTGCCAGCATGGGATCATAAAAGGGCGACACCCTCATACCCTCTTCGAGGGCATGGTCGATCCGTATCCCATTCTTTTCTTCAGGGAGCACTACCATGCTGATCGTTCCCGGCGAAGGCATAAAGGTTTCCGGATCTTCCGCATAGATACGGGCCTCAATGGCATGGCCATTGATCTGGATATCGTCCTGGACGATATCCAGCTTTTCATTCGAGGCAATCCGCAACTGGCTTTTGACGAGATCGATACCTGTCACCATCTCGGTAACAGGGTGCTCGACCTGTATCCGCGCATTGACTTCCATAAAGTAGAACGTGCCATCGTCCGCCCGCAGAAACTCGACGGTTCCGGCGTTGATATACCCCATCTCACGCGCTATGCTGATTGCCCATTGCGCCAGATTCTTCCGCTCCTCCGGGGTCACGATCGATGAGGGAGCCTCCTCGACAACCTTCTGGTACCTTCTCTGGACCGAGCATTCTCGCTCGCCGAGGGTGATATAATTTCCATACATGTCACCGAGGAACTGAACCTCGATGTGACGTGGATTGAGTATCCGTTTTTCGATGTAACAATCTCCGGAACCAAAGGCTGCCTTCCCGATACTTTGGGAGGATTCAAATATCGCCTCGATATCCTCTTCGCGGTATATGGGCTGTATCCCCTTTCCTCCCCCACCCTTATCGAGTTTCACCAAGAGCGGAGCACCCAGTTCTTTGAACAACGCACGGATCTCGTCCGCACTCTTCACACTCCCGACAGTCCCCGGGGTAATCGGAACGTTCACTTTCTTTCCCAGGCTTCTGCAATACGACTTCGATTCGATATTACGAAGCACCTCCGGCGACGGCCCTATCCACGTGGTACCGTTATTGACCACAGCCTGAGCGAAATCAGCGTTTTCAGAAAGAAAACCATATCCCGGATGCACTGCGTCCGCCCCTGACTCGTTGACCGCCTTGATAATATTTTCGATACTCAGATAGCTGAAGGGAGGTGGGGGAGTCCCGATATTCACCGCTTCATCCGCCGCGCGTGTGTGGACGGCATCCTTGTCGACATCGGAATAGACAGCAACGGTCTGTATCCCCAATTCCCTGGCCGCCTTGATTACCCTAAGAACAATCTCCCCTCTGTTGGCAATTAAAATCTTCTTCATTGATTCTGTCCTTATCCTCTACCAAGTGCGGACGGCAACGGGTTACACGGGTTGATCGAAGATTCTTCTCCGATCAACCCGGACGTCGAACTCCGTCACTTACATAGGGTTAACGGAACCCGTTACCATCTCTCATTATCTACTTCATTAAAGGTTTTCCCATGGGGAACTTCATATCGGCACCCTCAAGAATACCCCCGATGGTCATAAAAAGGCCGAAAAGACCTGCCACAAAGAAGCCCCACCCACTCAACTGACACATGGCCGGACCGTTCATCCCCCAGTATATCAGGGTCAGTCCAACGATACCTATATCGGCTCCGATAACAGATATGCCGGCTGCCGCCGGTGCCAGCTTCAGGAATATGGGTGTCGAGCAGATCAGTGTCAACCCCAGGACAGCCCACTCATATCCCAGGATCCTGGCATCCAGTTCCCATCCATAGATGGGCGCAAAATAGCTGACACCATAGGTCAGGGCCGAACAAAAGGCAAAGAATGCACCGAAATAGAGCCACGTGACTCCACCGGACACATTCCCGAGCTTCAGCTGCGTAATCGCGGCACCGATATAGGGAATGGTGCAGGCCAGAGAGATGCAGGCCATGAAGAGCAGGGCCTTGCTGTTGACAAATCCGCACAGGGACGCCCACGCGATCCAGGTAGCGATCGTATAGGCTATCCATCCGGCCGACCCGGCATCCGCCACTTGAACATTCACATTTACCTCTTTTACCTCTTGCATAACAATACTACCCCCTTCGATAGCAATTTTATGATGCGATGTTGGATTCCGTGGAGCGGCATCAGGATGACGTCGCCCCACGGAAATTTCAATGTGAATAACGCGTCGAGAGGCGCTCAGGCTACATCCAGGATCACCATCGGATCGCCGACCTGTACCTCATCCCACTCCTTGACCTTGATGGTCTTGACAGAGCCTGCCTTCGCGGCAGCAACACTGATCTCGGTTTTCATACAATTGATGACAGCCACTTCCTGACCTTCCGCAACCGCATCACCCGCGTTCACAACAACTCGTGCCACCAATCCCGGCATCGTCGCTTCCACAGCGAAATCCATAATATCCTCCTCATCTCATTTGATTGATCAATGTATTAAGCAATTGACGCTTCAGTATACAGGGCCTTCTGTTTCTTCCGTTCCTCTATCGCCCCTTCTCGGGTGATATAGCTGAACTTGAAACTGTCACGGGCAGGGGTTCCCTGGCCGATTTTCCACAGATCCGCATTTATTACGTGCATCACGTTGACATACCCGCCCAGCGTGGGCCCATCCCCGATCAGAATAATGGGGGTATCACCACAGATGTTCAGGGTACCGCGAATCGCGTAACCGTGATCAACGATGTTGGACGGATGGCTTCCACCGACGCCCCCATCCTTTCGCGCCCAGAAATACTCCGGGACCGATTCGATACGATAGGCGGAACGGTTGGAGGTATGCTGTATCTTGTGCTCGGTCTCATACAGATAATCCATTCCCTCCTTCGTCACGTAATCGGGGCAGGTGTTGGGTCCCGGTATGGTCCGCAGTTCCCAGACTCGCGAGTATTTCGGGACCACATCGTCCTTCAGCTTCCGTCCCGCGAGATCGCCCAGATTCTTTGAGGGAGCGCCGATCTTCAGGACATCGCCGGGGAGCAGCGCCCGTCCTTCAAAACCGCCGTAGCTTCCAAACATACAGGTCGATTTGCTCCCCAGATATTTGGGGACATCGATCCCGCCGGCAATGGCAAGATATGCGCGGAATCCGAACTCTCCGAATACGGCGAGGTTCAACGTATCGCCCTTCTTCACCGCGACAGCCTCCCACATGGGGATCGACGTGCCGTTGATGGTGGGTTTCATGTCGGTTCCGCACACGCTGATCACGCCATCATCCAGAAATTCTGCCTCGAAATAGCCACCGGCGATCTCCACGCCTGCCTCGTCAATGGGGTTTCCCACCAGCAGATTTCCGAACTGAAGAGCCATATTGTCCAGAGCACCGGAAGCGGCCATACCCTTGCTCAGATATCCCAACCTGCCGGGCCAATCCTCAACCATCGATTCAATACCACCCTTTAATATCTTCAACATAACGTCCTCCTTCTGCAGATGTGATTAGAGGCGGGGGGCCGTCTTTGAACCCTCGGCCTGTTTGGCCTGAAATTCCGCAGCGCCCTTTTTGACCTCTTCAGAATTCACGAAATCCAAGTATTCCTTGACCACGATCTCGCCGTCCTCGATCTCATACTCGTAATCGGCCTTGTTGTGGACGTGATCGAACCCATCGAGGATCTCCTTCTCACTAACCTCGTGGAATACGATTCTGTCACCGTTGACATACAGGAATGGTGATTTCTTGAAGAGGGGGTGTTTCTGGGCGAACTGGAAGACGGGGATCGTTCTCCCGAAAAGCTGATATCCGCCGCCGGTTGCGGTGGTGTAGGTAAAGACACAGGGGCCACCGATGCCAACCGTTCCTTCCGGTGTCCAGGTTCGGGGCGGATTGTATTTGGGGACAACAATGGCGCACCGCGGGTCGACCGGCCAGAAGAAACCGCCGCCGGGCCAGAAACCGCCGCCGCTGTTATACCACTCGGTGGCAAGGAGGATCTTTTTGATATCCTCGGCGGTCACCCCGTTGCAGAGGGCCATGTACTCCAGGTTATAACCGTTAATGACATTGGGGGCATCGGGCCTAATTTCTTTCACATACTTTTCCACAGCTTTTTTGGTCTCGCTGTCTTCGAACGCGATCGGCAGGTGAATCAGACGTGACGGCATCACGATATGCTCCACGTCGGGAAGATCTTCTTCGAACTGTTTGATCATATCGATAAGGGCACGGACATCGAGCACCTCGGGGTCGAAATGGATCATATTCGTCCTGACCCCCGGCAGGGTTTCAATGAACCCCTTCGGCGCCTTTTCCCTGACCTCCGCATCGATCGTCTGCATCCGGAAGGAATCGAGCAGGTTTGCACGCTGCGTTCTCCCATACTCAATCTGAAGAAAACCATCTCCCGCCTGCCGGAACAGTACTTCCAGTCTCGTCTCAGTTGCAGGCAACGTGTCCAGAATCACATTATAGTCTCTTTCTCCCATAGTATTTGAGCTCCTTTCGTTAATTGTTCGAAACTACACCCTAGGTGACCCAAAAACCTCCTTTCCTCTCTACATTCAACCCATCATATTCGCTTTGGGATCCATACCGTCTTTCCCGGTATTTCCTCTCCAGACTGATCACACATACACATAGATAGCCATTACGGGGAAACGATCTCGTACCCGTTGTTATCCAGTACCTTTCGGACTGCGGTGACAATCTCTATGGCGCCGGGGCTGTCGGAGTGAACACAGACCGACGATCCTTCGATATCGATCTCCGTTCCGTCGGTCGTGCTGACACGACCGTCTTTGACCATCTTGATGACCTTTGCGGCGACATCTTCCGGCTTATGTGCCTCATGATGTCTTGTGATGACCAGATTTCCTTCCGCGTCATAATCGAGATCGGCATACACTTCGAAGACGACTTTCACGCCCATCTCCTTTGCTACCCCCTCGATCACCCCTTTCTTCATGGCGTAGAGATACAGGCCCTTGTCCACATCAAGGATGGCCTGGCAGATCGCCCGCGCTACATCCTCTCTGCGGTGCGCCATGCCGTACAGTGTACCGTGGGGTTTCACATGGTGCAGTTTCATGCCCGCCGCTTCGACAAAGGCCTTCAGTGCGCCGGCCTGATAGACGATATCGCTGTAGATTTCATCCATCGTCATGTTAATTTCACGGCGCCCGAAGCCCTGCAAATCGGGGAGCCCGGGATGAGCACCCACCTGCACGCCATGCTTCTTGGCCAGATCCACCGTCTTCTTCATCACGGTGGGATCTCCCGCGTGATATCCGCAGGCAACATTTGCACTTGTGATGTAGGACATAAACGCCTCATCATTTCCCATGGTATACATCCCAAAACTCTCACCCATGTCCACATTGAGATCTACTTTCATGGCTTCCTCCCTTCAAAAAAATGAGTATATACAAAAACCTCGTGGATGAACCGCACCTCTTTTATTGTCGTGTCTCCATCCCAGGGCATTTGTCACGCACTACTCCCCCTCTTACCCATGCCCGGTGATCACCCGGGCAGGATTGCAAAGCCATCGATTCTCCGGCATGCATTCCCGCTCCCTGGCGGGGGCGGGAATGCACCCTCTTTACATAGTTCATGAGTTGACTACTATATCCCGAGGTAGGCCTCTCGGATATTCGGGTTATCCAACAACTCTTTTCCCGTGCCTTCATAAGCGATGCGGCCGTGTTCGAGTACATATCCACGATCACTCAGACTGAGAGAATGCTGCACGTCTTGCTCCACGAGCAGTACGGTGGTTCCCTGGTCCGCAATTTTCCTGATCGTCTGGAAGATTTCCTGGATCAGGACAGGAGCAAGACCAAGTGATGGCTCGTCGAGCATCAGGATCTTTGGCATGGCCATCATCCCGCGGCCAATGGCTACCATTTGCTGTTCACCACCGCTCATGGTAATCGCCTGCTGATCCTCCCGCTCCTGCAACCGCGGCAACAGTTTGTAGACATCTGCGAAGCTTTCCTTCATGTGAGGATAGGCGCGGGGGTTGTGTGCACCCACCTCGAGGTTCTCTTTCGATGTCATCAGGGAGAACAGTTTTCGACCCTCGGGGACGTGGATCACACCGCGGTCCACAATTTTCTCGGGTCGATGGTTGTGAATCGGTTGGCCTTCAAAATAGATCTCTCCTGAGGCCGCCTTCATCAAACCTGAAATACACCTGAGAATTGTTGATTTTCCGGCACCGTTGGCACCGATCATACTAATGATTTCACCTTCTTCAACATGCATCGACACGCCGTAGATGACCTGGACATCTCCGTAAAAGCAGTTGATATTTTTAATTTCCAGTAGCGACATAACTCTCCCCTAGGTATGCTTTTATGACTCGTTCATCTTGTGATACTTCTTGGGGTGTTCCTTCCATCACTTTTGCCCCAAAATGAATCACCATAATACGATCCGAGAGTGTCATAATTGCCCTCATAATGTGCTCAATGACAAAAATCGTCACACCCCGATCTCTGATACCTCGAACGATATCGAGGATCGCATCGACTTCGTTCGGTCTCAAGCCAGCCATACACTCATCAAGAAGAAGAATCTCCGGGTTCGTTGCCATTGCACGAGCCACTTCAAGGCGTTTTCTGTCTGCTATCGTGAGGTTCTTCGCCAGTACGTCCTTCTTATCGGCAAGCTTCAACATCTCGAGGACCTCCAGGGCCATGTCCCTGACCTCGGCAGGATTGTTAGATCGCACGAAGGCTCCCACCATGGTGTTATAAAGGACCGTTTTCATCTTGAAGGGTTTTACCAGCTGAAAGGTCCGGGCAATTCTCATCTTGCAGATATCCCAGGGTTTCGTTCCCGTGATGTCCTGTCCTTTGAAAAGAATCTGTCCCGATGTCGGTGCATAGGTCCCGGCAACACAGTTGAAGAGTGTCGACTTCCCGGCACCGTTCGGTCCGATCAGTCCGTATATCTGGCCTTTCTCGATCGTTAGATCAACCTGATCGACCGCTTTCAATCCACCAAAATGTTTCGATACGTTCTTGACCTCAAGTATTGCTGCCATTACATCTTCACCTCCTTCTTACCAGTCACCTTATCGAGGAACCAATTATAGAATCTGTTAAGTGGTTCCTGCAGGCCCCGTGGTTGATAGATCATCACCAGTATAAGAACCAGCCCGTAAATAACGAGGTGAAGACCGGGCAATACGCTGCTGAAATAGATACGCGAAAAATCGGTAACCGGCCGGAGAATTAAGGCACCGAGCACGGGTCCTGCAATCGTCCCTCTTCCTCCGATCAGGGCAATGAATGCGATTTCGAAGGAGAGATCCAGTCCCAGGATAGCCTTGGGATAGAAATAAAGCGCCAGTTGCGCGTAGAAGGTCCCAGCCAGTCCTGTCATAAAACAACTGATGGCCATTGCGATTACTTTATATTTCGCCACATTGATCCCGAGCGCCTCTGCCGCTTCCGGCTCTTCACCACCTGCGTTCAGATAGTAGCCGATTTTGGTCTTTGACATATACCAGGTAATAAAAAGGGCGATGCTCAGCATAATCAGGATGATGTAGTAGTAAGGAACCTTGCTCATGAACTGAAAGGTCCAGAACGATTCCTTGAGCGGAATACAGATCCCTCTCGGCCCGTTTATCAGGAAGGGGCCGATCTTATCGGTGTTCTCCACAAAGACCCGTACGCCTTCTCCGAAGGCCATCGTCGAAAGCGCAAAGTATGCGCCGCGTAATTTCAAGGTGGGAACACCAATAATGATCCCCACAATTGCGGCAAGAATCCCCCCGGCGAACATCCCGATCCAGGGGCTTAAACCGTAGTGCAGGGCCAGTGCCGTCGATGTGTACGCCCCAATGCCGATATATGCCGAGTGTCCCAAGGGCAGGACGCCGGCCCATCCGCCAACCAGATTCCAGGAGGTGGTAAGATAGGCGTACCAGAAGAGCAATACCAAAATCTGGAGATATGTCGGGCTCCTCATCCAGAGGGGGAGCGTAAAGACACCCACAACCAGAATGATTTTGAGCAGCTTGTCCAATTTTTCCTTTGTCATCTTTTTCTGTCTCCTTTCCTACCAGTCCTTCGTTTCGCCAAACAGTCCCGCTGGTCTGACGAAGAGTACCAGCAAGAAGACCAGATAGACGATTAACTCAGTCCATGTCGATGTCATAAACTGAGCTCCGATGGATTCAATGAGACCGACAATGACTCCTCCAATCAGTGCCCCGGGGATGCTTCCCAGACCTCCCAATACGACAATGATAAAGCACTTGACATCGAAAATAACCCCAACGGTGGGAAAGACATAGTAGAATGGGAGAAGCACGCAGCCCACCACGCCCATAATGCCGGTGGCGATGCCAAAGGCAATATTGTAAACCCGGTACTGGTTGATTCCCATAAGGCTCGCCGCCTCACGATCCAGACTTGCGGCCCGGATCGATTTCCCCATTTTTGTACTCTTCAGAAACCATACCAGCGCAACGGACACGAGAATCGTGGCGATGAAGCCATACAGCTTCGGTGTGGAGACGATCAGGTTCCCCAGTTCATACGACTTGCCGGACAGGGATGTCTGTACAACCCGATATTCGGCCCCAAACATCATCAGCGTTATATTATCAAGGATATACCAGACACCGGTGGTTACGATAATCACTTCGGTCGGTTCACGGACGTCAGCCTGAGCAACCAAGACCGGTTTGACGACGATTTCCTGCAGGAAATATCCAAAGAGAAAGAGAAACGGAACAACAATAATCAAGGCAAGATAGGGGTGCATTCCCGTTAATTGCACAACCCAGTAAGCGGTATACATCCCGACCATCAGGCATGAACCGTGGGCAAAATTAATGACCTTGATAACACCAAAGACCAACGTCAGTCCCAATGCAGCAAGCCCGTAAATCGAGCCAGTCAATGTCCCGTTGACGATTGCTTGTAGAATTACATCCATAACAACCTCGTTTTCGCTCTGCGGGATTCGGAAGAGCTATGCAAGGGCTCTTCCGAATCCCGATCTTTAATAAATGTTATGCGTACGTCATACACCTAAGGCATTGGGAATACGGCCTCATAGCCGGTTCGTGCAGCACTCTTGGGCCATATGGAAACACGTTCCAGATTTCCGTTGACCATGCGGTACTGGACCATCACGATACCGGCGTTCTTGTTCTGCCCCGATTCGTCGAATTCGACACAGTCGTAAGAGACGATCATGCCGGGACCCGTAGATAACTTGGTAGCGGCAAATGCCTCTCTCAGTTTCTGAGGATTCGTCGATCCGGCCCGTTCAAGGGCATCCGCGATCACGAAGACCGATGCGAATGCATCCACGGATTCACCGGCGAGGTCGAATCCGTGACGTTTCTTGAATTCCGCGTTCAACTCGGGGATACCGGGCTTGTTCAGGTCCGCTTCCCACTCGACAACGTCAAACATATTCTCGGCATTTTTTCCGCAGTTCTTCCGGAACATGGGGTCTGCATGACCACCGCCCGTGCCGATAATCGCCTTGGCCTTGACCTTCATTTCCGCCATGGTGTTGGTCAGGAGGATTGCATCGGATGCATTCGACGTCAGCAATATGACGTCGGGTTTGGCACGTTTAATCTTCATGACAACAGGCGTCAGGTCACTGGCGGTGCTGGGATAGGGCTCATTGAGCACCACCTCGTAGCCGTACGTCTTTGCGAGAAGGGTCCACTGCTCGGCCATGCCAACACCCCAGTCACCATTCTCGTAGACAAAGGCAACCGTCTTCAACTCCGTCCCGGTCGCTTCTTTCATCTCTTCCAGGAATTTGAACTGATCGCGGGTCCACCAGGCGTCCTTGGCCGCAATTCTAAAGGTATATTTGAATCCCCGTTCCGTAATGGTGTTGCGCACGGACACGGGAACAACGAAGGGGATGCGGTATCGCTCTGCCACCTGCGTCGCCGGATAGGTGACGGCGGAGTTCCAGCATCCCGAAAGGATATTAACTCTATTCGTATTGATGAGCCGTTCGGCAGCGGTGACGCCTACGGTGGGATCACTCTTGCTGTCGACATAGATATTCTCCAGTTTGGCGCCGCCCAACGATTTGATGCCTCCTGCATTGTTGATCATCTCGGTTGCCAGCTCACGGGCATACTTCCCCTGAAGACCGACCGACGCCGAAGGTCCTGAGAGAGGAAGGATGTTCCCGATCTTAATGACCTTGTCCTTTGCCACTGCTGACGTACCCGTTGATACGATCATGAAGCAGACAAATGCCAAGGCCAAAACACAGATAAATCCATTTCGCCACCAATTTACTTTTTTCATCCCGTTCTCCTTCCACAATAGCTTATTAGGGTTTCCTCTCCCCACTGAAGAGGCCGAAGATCCGAACGTGCCGCGCTACACATTTCAAAGTCATTGCGCCACAATGATCGAGTGCATCGCCGACTATATCAGGATCTTGTCGTCACCACGTATAACTGCTGTCCAGACATATACCCCGAGCACAAACGCTTTGTGAAACCGTCCCGGCTCATCCAAAAAGGATATGGGCAGCAGTATTATCACTATTTTAAAGAATCATCTCCGCCGGTCGCGGAATTTTTAAAGAACACACTACCAACTATGATTTCTTACTTTTCGAGAGAGGCAAAGGCCTCGTCAATAATCGCCAGCCCACGATCGAGTTGCTCATCGGTAATCACCAGCGGCATCAGGCACCGGATGCAGTTACCATAGGGTCCGCAGCTCAGGAGGATCAGTCCCTTCTCAAAGGCGTAGGCGGCGATCTTGCCCGCTGCCTCAGCATTGGTCTCTTTCGTCACACGGTCCACGACCAACTCAAGGGCGATCATCGGCCCCTTGCCACGGACATCGCCGATAATTTCGTACTTCTTCTGCATCTCCGTGAATGCCGCCCACAGTTTCTGACCCAACGCCTCACTCTTATCGAGGATATTGTCTTCCTCGTAGGCGTCCAGAACGGCATTCCCTGCCGCGCAGGCCACGGGGTTGCCGCCGTAGGTCCCGCCGATTCCCCCGGGGTGGATGGAATCCATGATCTCTTCTCTCCCGACGACGGCGCTGAGAGGCATACCGGCGGCGAGACTCTTCGCAATGGTCACCAGGTCCGGCTCAACACCCCAGTGCTCGATAGCAAAGAGTTTTCCACCCGTCCGTGCCATCCCCGCCTGAATTTCATCGGAGACAAAGAGTATCCCGTTATCTTTACAGATCTGCGCAACCTTCGGGAAATATTCAGGGGGAGGTGTGATAAAACCACCTTCACCCTGTACGGGTTCTGCTATCACCGCCGCCGTTGTTTCCGCAGGACATCGGATAAAAAACTCCTGTGCCAGGAAATCGGCACAGTAGGTATTACACTTCGGGTACTCCAGACCGAAGGGACACCGGTAACAGTATGCATAGGGCGCATGGTAAATCTCTGAGGCGAAGGGGCCGAATCCAAACTTATAGGGCTTTGCCTTGCTCGTCATCGTCATGGTGAGCAGGGTCCGCCCGTGGAAGCAGTTATCAAAGACAACGATCCCCGGCCTCTTGGTATAATACCGCGATATCTTCACGGCGTTCTCCACCGCTTCGGCGCCGGCATTCACGAAAAAGGCCTTCTTCGGGAAAGAACCGGGTGTCAGGGCACAGAGACGCTCCGCCAGCTTGACGGCCGGTTCATAGGGCACCACCATGAAGCAGGAGTGTGTCAGTTTCGCGGCCTGTTCCTGAATGGCGGCGACCACTTTCGGATGGGAATGCCCGATATTCATGACACCGATTCCACCCGCAAAATCGATATATTCACGACCGTCTACGTCAGTCAAAATGGCACCCTGTCCATATGCCGCAAAGGCCGGTTTGCCGCCCGCAAAAGATTTCGCGAGGGTCGCCGATCGTTTGTCAACCAGAGACTTATTATCCATCTGTTCTTCCTCCTGAAAATCAATATTTCCTGATAGCGGCCCGGGTGAGGATCTCTGGGATGAGATCCTCACCCAGACAAGACTTCTTTAAAGCGCCGCCGTATATATCGCCTTAGCGTCCTCGAGAATCAGCGTTCTCGGATTGTTGGCCAGGAGACGGGTCACCTTCATCACACCCTCGGCCAGCATCGGTACGTCTTCTTCCTTTACTCCGAAATCAGCAAGATGGCGCGGGACACGCAGATCGTCGGCCAGCCGGTCGATCGCCCCGATCACACGGTCAACAATCTGAAGATCATCCAGGCCTTCCGTCGGAATCCCGAAGGGCTTTGCCAGCCCCGCAAACTTGGGCAGGTTCCCCAGCACGTTATAACGAATCACATGGGGCAGCATGAGGGTATTCGCAACTCCGTGGGGGATGTGGAACTCGGCCCCGATCGGATAGGCAAAGGCATGGACCGCCGTGACACCTGCATTCGCAAAACCGATACCCGCCAGGAGTGCCCCTTCCATCATCGCCGTCCGCGCCTCCATATTGTCGCCTTTGGCGTAGGCCGTCCGCAGGTTGTTGTAAATAAGTTCAATGGCACGGATGCAGTACATATCCGTCATCCCTGTGGCATTAATGGACGTGTAGGCCTCCACTGCGTGGATCAGCGCGTCCATCCCCGTGGCTGCCGTTACATGGGGAGGCAACCCCGCGGTCAGCACCGGATCAAGTATTCCCGCAGCAGGATAGAGATAAGGACTCACGACACCCTTTTTCAGCTTTTCGCCTTCGTCGGACAAAATCGCGATCGGTGTGACCTCACTCCCCGTCCCCGCCGTGGTGGGGACCATAATCGTTGGGAGACCCGGCTTGGGAATCAGATCAATCCCGAAGTACGCTCCGATGGGACCGTCGTTTGTCGCCATAACCGCAGTCGTCTTGGCGATATCGATGGGACTCCCTCCGCCGAGTCCGATCAGGAGCTCAGCCTCCTCATTTTTCACCTTTGCAAGACAATCCGCGACAATCTCATATCGTGGATCGGGCTCCACACCGTCAAAGGTGCCAAATGCCACTCCGGCCGCCGTGAGTGACGCCTCAATGGCCTGCGTCAACCCTGCTGCAATAACCCCTTTGTCGGTTACGATTAGGACCTTCTTTACACCCCGTCGCTTGATCTCATCTCCAATTGCATCGATTGCTCCCAACCCCATGATGATCTTAGGCGTTATCGTAAATATCTGTGCCATTTTCCTTAACCTCCCATCTGTTTTCTGTGACTCCTCCATCTCCTGATGGTAAAGGCGTCCGATATATTCACATCCGGGGGAACGGTTCAAATCGCCCATTCGATCCGAACCTCCCTCTGCCGAAAAGCCACTCCGATCTTTTTAAGCAGAATTTTTCCTATTAAACTCCTTTTTCAGGTCCGCGCGAAAATCAGGATGTGCGATATTGATCAGGGACTCGGCTCTCTGGTGAACAGATTTGCCCCTCATATCGGCAATGCCGTATTCCGTCACGATGTAATGGATATCCGTACGGGTCGTTGTTACCGTGGTCCCTTCATCAAGATGGGAAACGATCCGTGAAAGCTTCCCCTTGGCCGCCGTTGAGTGGAACGCGATTATGGACCGTCCTCCCTTCGACCAGGCCGCGCCCCTGACAAAATCGGCCTGCCCGCCCGTGCCGCTGAACTGCTTGGGGCCGATCGATTCCGATGCCGCCTGACCGGTCAGGTCCACCTGCAACGAGGAATTGATGGACACCACATTGTCGTTTCTGGAGATGATCGCAGGGTTGTTGGTGTAATCAACCGGGAACATCTCCACCTTGGGATTGTTGTGAACAAAGTTGTACAGCTTGTCCGTCCCCATGAAGAAGGTGGCAACCATCCTATGGGGATGAAAATTCTTGCGTGCGCAGGTGACAACACCCGCATTGACCAGATCCACAACGCCATCGGAAAACATCTCCGTATGAATCCCCAGATCCTTCTTCTCGGTCAGAAAATTCAGGATCGAATCCGGGACCGCACCGATACCCAGCTGCAGGCAATCCCCGTCCTGTATCAACTCTGCGCAGTATCCCCCGATCGCCTCATCGATCGGTCCGATCTGCGGGGGCCTGAGCTCGATGGGCTTGGAATCACACTCAACGATATAATCAATGTCCGAGATGTGGATAAAGGCATCACCCAGCGTCCTCGGCATGTGAGGCGTTACTTCCGCTATAACGATCCTGGAACTCTCCGCTGCGGGTTTCGTATAGTCCACTGAGATGCCGAACGAACAGTAGCCATGCTCATCGGGTGTGGAGAGCATGCACAGGGTCACATCGACCGGAACGATCCGTTCGGTAAACAGCCGGGGGATCTGGCTGAAATGTGATGCGGTATAGATGGCCCTCCCCTCATGGAGGGCATTTCTCGTTGTCGCTCCGGCAAACAGAGAATTGTGGATAAAGTGGGGAGAATTCTCCGGGAGGCAATATGCGGAAGGCCCCATCGCAACCATGTGGACAATCTCCACATCCTCATACGCATCCCTGTTGGCCAGCATGGCCGTCAACAGTACTTCCGGGGAACCGGTTGCGTGCCCCACGACCACCCGGTCTCCGGACTTGATCTGCTTCACGGCCTCCTGACCAGTTGTAATCTTTTGGTTATATAATTCTTTCCAGTGCATTCTTTTTTCCCCTCGGTATGATGGTTTTCACAAAATCATCGATGCCCTGTCGGCGGGTAACAACCCACACGGAGCGTTCTTTGAACGGCTCCGGATCGACGCAGGCGGTAGGACAGCCGGCAACCACCAGCACACCCGCAATATCCGGGTCCTCGTACGAAACAAGTTCCACGGTGCCCTGCAACCGTTCCCGCAGGTATCCTACCGCCTGTACACGATCGTAGCGGGGATTACACCCCCCACAGTATTTCAGTCCGATCCGGACCTTCTCACTCATCCTTCGTGACACCGCTGAGTTTCTTGGCAACCTTCTTCTTCTCCTCCAGGTTCACCTGCCGTGAGATCATGATCCGCTGCGCCTGCGGCGAACCCGCACCGTGCATCGACTCGGTCAGATACCCCACCGCAGCCGTCCCCAGCGTGATGTTCTCGATCAGACGCAGCATCCGCATCCGGTCTTCCGTGGAGACGGCCGTGCTGGCCCGGTAGTATTTCTCAATCCATTTCCCGATCTCGGGGGATCGGAAGTCTTCTTCCGAGGGAAGGGTCACCATCAGACCGCCCGCAATGTCCTGCGCCAGACGCGCGATCTCGTAGGGAAACCGCGTCACGTTCTGCTTGCACACGTTCGCCAGGAGGGTGTTGACGTAGTACGTCCCGCTCGGCTCCTTGTGCCCTTCGGACGCACAGGCAATCGATCCACAGAAGAGGGTCTCATTGAGATGGTTCATCTCGATGATCTTGTCCTTCACGTGGGAGGCCTTCTGGGCACCGTTGTACTCGGCGATACACTGGGTCGCGCCGATGAGGACATCGCCCACACCCGCCTTGCAGGCGTAGCTCTGACGATGGTAGGAGGCGAACTGCTCCACCAGCTGGCCGGCGAATTCCCATTCCTTGTACATGAAGACCCGCTCCCAGGGGACGAAGACATCATCGAAGACGACCAGGGCCTCATGGCCGCCGTAGAGCTGGTTCCCCCGGTCCATGGTACCCGCTTCCAGTTTCCGCGTGTCGCACGACTGACGCCCCATGATGTAGGTGATCCCCTCGGCATCGGCGGGGAGCGCAAAGGAGATGGCATAGTCCTTGTCCTCCTCGCGCATGCTGATGGTCGGCATGATGATGATCTCGTGGGAGTTGACCGCACCGGTCTGGTGGCACTTCGCACCCCGCACCACGATCCCGTCTTTCTTCTCTTCCACCACGTGCATGAACATGTCCGGATCGTCCTGCTGGTGCGGGGCCTTGCCCCGGTCTCCCTTCGGATCGGTCATGGCGCCGTCGCAGGTCAGGTCGCCCTCCTGGACGTATTCCATGTATTTCAGGAAACGCTTGTTGTACTCGGTCCCGTGCTTCTGATCGATATCGTAGGTGGTCATGGACAGGGCGTTCATCGCGTCCATCCCCACGCACCGCTGAAAACAGCAGCCCGTCAGGGAGCCCAACAGCCGCCCCATCTTGGACTTCTTCACCAGGTCTTCCGTGCTCTGGTGGATATGCGTGAACCGGTTGACCTTCTTCCCCGTAATATGAGAGGTCGCCGTCATCAGGTCCTCGTACTCCGGATAGTGGGCAAATTCATACGTCGCCGCCACCGCGTTCATCGACGGACGGATGATCGGATTGTCCACCACGTTCTCCACCTTCTTCCCGAACATCCACACATTAAAATGCAACTTCCTCAAACTCTCCTCGTACTGCTTCGCGTTCATCATTGACATCTTAATCCTCCTGCATCTCTTTTGCCCATTGTAAATTGTTTCATACATTACCCAAACGGCATATTCCTCTTTCAGATATATCGCGACCGCCTACCGGCAACTTTCCGTTATCCATACCGTTTGTCCTTTTACATCCAAAGCTTTCTGTGCATAAAGCAGATCGGGCTATCAGCATGAGAAGTCCAGAGTGTCGAAGGGGAGCACATCTCGTGCTGCGCGCACACCAAAAAGGCACATCCATCTGCCGATCTAGCATATCTGTTGCCCGCCCCACAGAATGGATGTCGGCCATGTGCTCCATTTTCTCTCCAACCAACCAGGTCGTGAGTTTCAAATTCATCACATTGCCCTGCTTCGGTTTACGCGCATCAACAGTACCAAACTCTCTTTTTGCCCCTTCCGCTTTGCTCATGCCGTATCTCTCAACAGCACTGCATCGAAGGGTTCAGATGCATACGGCTCTACGGAGTCTACAATTTTCGTACCATCATCCCGATATGAGTTTTTCCCCGTTTTAACGTTCTTTAATTCCGAGTATTTGCACGCTGAATATTGAATCAGAGACGGCTCGTTCAAGCATCTCCTTTGCTGCAGAAGTAATTCCTGAGTGCATTATTTCAGCAGCAAGAAATCATATCCATCTAAAATCAGAACTGATTCGTGCCTTCATCAAAATAATGCCAAAATGCACTGTTTGGGATTGCGCGTCAATTGATGCTAGCTTAATAGATTGAATTTCTAGGAATAAACGGATAAAGAAATAGACAGCAAGATGATGCTATGTCGCATCATCTTGCTTTTTGAGTTTTCGAGTCAGGGTCGAAGGATCTACCCCAAGATGCGGCGCCGCCCTCCTGGCATTGCCATATTTATCGATTGCGTTACGGATAAAGGACACCTCTATACGGTGCAAATGTTCTTTGAGTGTTTCTTCGTGGTGTGAGGTGTCATATAAGGGCATCCGATGAATCTCGGTTGGGAGATCGTTGACATCAATACAATTGCCGGCGGTAATGACGACAAGTCGTTCTATCAGGTTGACCATTTCTCTCACATTGCCAGGCCATGTGTATTTGATCAATGCATTGATAGCCCCACGGCTGAAGACCTTCTTTTTGGCATATTTCTCATTGAAACGATTAAGAAAAAGACTTATCAGGTAAGGGATATCTTCGGTCCTCTCGCGCAGGGGGGGGATATAGACAGGGATGACATGCAGGCGATAATAGAGATCCGAACGAAATTTCTTTTGTTGCACCAGTTCCTCCAAGTCTTGATTGGAAGCGCATATCAATCGCACATCCACCTTTCTCGGCACAGTTCCCCCCACTCGTGTTATTTCAAAATCCTGGAGTACTCTGAGCAACTTTCCTTGGAGAGAAACCGGCATTGATTCTACTTCATCTAGAAAAAGGGTCCCTTTGTCTGCCACTTCGAACAGTCCGGGTTTCCCCTCTCTGCTGGCTCCCGTGAATGCCCCCTTTTCGTATCCAAACAGCTCGCTCTCCAGAAGCGTCTCGGGGATTGCCCCGCAATTGATCTTTACAAAAATTCCCTTTTCGGCACGGTTCGACTTGGCATGTATCTCTTCGGCGATCCGGTCCTTCCCCACACCCGTCTCTCCTTCGAAAAGTATGGTGGCATCCGTTCTGCAAACACGCTCCACCAGGTCATACACGGAGCTCATCGCCTTGGATGCCCGTATGATTTCACTGTCTTTGTATGACGACAGCTGCAGTTCCTGGAGTTTATCCCTATAGACCCTGGTCATTTCCAGGGATTCCTCAAGCCGTTGATTTAACCTATCCAGATCGGTCATATCCCGGACATTGGTCACAACCATCTTGACCGCGCCTTCATCATCAAAAAAAGGATTGCCGGTTACCAGCACATGTTTCCCTGTCTTCAACTCCTGCGAGAGGGTTACCGTCGTTCCCTCCTCCAAGACTTTCAGTGTAACGCTCTCGCTGAAATACCCCTCATCTACAAGGTCCCGCATATTGCGCCCCAGAACCTCCTGGGCCTTGATGCCGGTGATGTCTTCGTACGCCCTGTTTACCCGTATCGTATTAGCCTCACCATCGGTCACATATATCCCATCATATGAAGAGCTTATGATTGCCTCAACCTCTCGGACTATCGCTTTATATCGGGACAGGTATTGTGATATCTTTTCGTATTCTTCCCTGTCGTGAAACACGCTCATGACCCCTACCAGCTTCCCTTTCCATATAATGGGGGTCCTGTTGGCCAGAAGCGAATACGTACCCGCTACGACAGGTACTGTTGTCTGGGGTTCTCGCGTCTCGATAACCCTTTTAAAGTCGAGCCAGCGATCATAATTAATCTCGGAATAGTGAATGGGACGGGCCTGAATATCCTCATGAAATTCCAACAATGATATGGCCACTTCATTGATATATACGAGGTATCCTTCTGAATCAACTGCGATAATTCCAAAATAAGCGGAGTCGAGGAGCGCCTGAAAGGGGATTGACGAATGTGATGAAAATCCTTTTGCGATTTCTCCACGCTGAGACATAACAACAAACCACTACAAGATTTAAAAACACGAAGATAACAAATATACTTTATTGGAAACTACACCTGAGGTCAAATATAAAATGGCATTGACGACCGGGAAGAAATCTCTGCCCCAGGAGATCGGATTGATTAATGCTCAACAAAAGGGTATAACTCCATCCGAAGGAAGGAGACTGCCATGAAACCAAAAATTCTGTTTATGGGGACCCCGGAATTCGCCGTCCCCCCACTGCAGGCCCTGGTAGGGGAAGGCAATTTGATCGTGGGAGTCGTTACCCAGCCGGACAAACCGAAGGGAAGGGGCCGAAAAGCAATTCCTTCACCGGTCAAGACCTGCGCGCTGGAACTGGGGCTACCGATCTATCAGCCTGACCGTGTCCGGGATGAGGAGTTCCTGGATACCTTCAGAACGATCGCTCCCGACATGGTGGTGCTGGTCGCATTCGGACAGATCTTGCCGCGGGCTATCATTGAACAGCCCTGTTTCGGCTGTCTTAACGTACACCCCTCCCTCCTTCCCCGGTACCGGGGTGCGGCCCCGATCAACTGGGCACTGATCAACGGAGACACGAAGACGGGGGTCACCATCATGCTGATGGATGAAGGAGTCGATTCGGGGGATATTCTGCTTCAAGAAGAGGCTTCCATTGCGCCTGATGACACCTTTGACGATCTGCACGATACGCTGTGCACCCTGGGAACCAAGCTTCTCGTCAAGGCTGTCCGCGGTGTTGTGGACGGGACGATCACGCGGGTCCCGCAGGATGCGTCCCTCGCCACCGCGGCACCTCGACTCGAACGAGGGGCGGGGCATATCGATTGGAACAACGAACCGGGAAAAATCGTCGATCTCATCAGGGGACTTTCTTCCCAACCGGGGGCATACTCCTTCTTTCGGGACAAGAAGCTCAAGATACTCTACGCCGTCCCGGGCAAGGAAAAATCATCGGGTGAAAAGGAACCCGGACAACTGGGGAAACTGATGGAAGCCGGGCTTCAGGTGGCTACCAGGGACGGCCATGTCTACCTACAGGACGTCCAGATCGAGGGAAAGAGGCGGATGTCCATCGACGATTTTCTGAGAGGACACCCTCTGGCGACGGATGACATCCTCGAGTAGAAGAACCGACGAGATGAAGCCTGCCGCCCCCCGTGCCCTGGCAGTCCGGATCCTCGACAGGGTCGAGAAGGGGGCCTTTGCACAGCCTCTCCTGGACGCATACCTTTCAGCCGGCATCCCCTCTGCCGCACAGGACCGCAGCCTCTTGACACGGCTGGTCTACGGTACGCTTCGCTTTCGTGGTCGCCTTGACTGGATCATTCGTACCGTATACACCGGTGCCTTCGATCAAATGGAACCGGGGATACGCAACATCCTGAGGGTGGCACTCTATCAACTGATGCGAACAGACAGAGTGCCCGCTTATGCAGCTACAAACGAGGCCGTCGAGATGACCAAGAGGCGCTATCCCGGACGGTCGAATCTAGTCAATGCCGTCTTGCGCAATGCCGCTCGGCGCATGGATACAATTAGATATCCGTCCTTTAACGACGATCCTCTTTCCCATATCTCGACATTCCACTCACACCCCCTCTGGCTGGTCCGGTTGTGGGCGGATGCGATCGGTATCGAAGAGGCGCGCGTGCTGTGCGAGATCAACAACGAAATCCCTCCCCTGACGGTTCGAGTCAACCGCCTGAAGATCACCAGGACCGACCTGATCGCACGACTCGAAGAGTCGGGCTGCACGGCGACCCCGACGTTTTACGCACCCGACGGTCTGATCATCTCCGGACTTCCCACCCCCATTGGTGAGGCGGTCTGGCGCAAAGAGGGCACCATGCAGATCCAGGACGAGGCCTCCCAGTTGATCGGCTCACTGATGGACCCAAGGCCGGGGGAAACGGTGTTGGATGTCTGCGCCGGCGATGGGATCAAAACAACACACCTCGCCCACCTGATGCATAATACGGGGCGGATCGTTGCCATGGACATCAACCGTAACAAGATCGAATCCTCCCAAGACCTCTCCCGCAGGCTGGGAGCAACGATCATCGAGCCGATTGTTCACGACGCGACTCAGGCCCCGCCGGGGGAACTGTGCGAACGGTTCGACCGAGTTCTCGTAGACGTTCCTTGTTCAGGACTGGGAACGGTTCGGAGAAACCCCGAGATCAAATGGAACACCTCTCCAGAGGATCTTCGGCTGTTCCCACCCCTCCAGCGCGAGATCCTGGAACGTTCGGCCGCTTACTTGAAAAAGGGAGGATTGATGGTGTACAGTACCTGCACGATTGATCCGGCGGAGAACGAGGCGGTTGTCGAAGAATTTCTGCATGATAACGGTGGCTTTGAGCTTTATCGCCCCGCGACCTTCCCGGCCGCGCTGTTGGACGAACGGGGGCTTTTCAGGACATATCCTCACCGTCACGGAACGGACGGGTTTTTCGGGGCCGTGTTCCGGAAGAAGGAGGAAAATAGAAAATGACAACAGGATATAGGCCAACCCGCGAGGATGCCCTTACGCTTTTGCGCCAGTACAACAAGAGCGACAGCCTGCTCAAGCACGCCTATGCCGTGGAGGGGGTCATGCGGCACTGCGCGCGTAAAAGGGGCGAAGACGAAGAGGAATGGGGGATCATCGGCCTCGTCCACGACCTGGACTACGAGCAGTTTCCCGATCAGCACTGCACCATGACCCGGAAGATTCTGGAGGAAAACGGCTGGCCGGAGACATACATCCGCGCCGTTGTGTCCCACGGATGGGGAATCTGCTCGGATGTGGAACCGAAAAGCACCCTGGAAAAGACGCTGTACGCCATCGACGAGCTGACGGGTCTCGTCACGGCCAACGCCATGGTGCGTCCCTCGCGGAGCGTCATGGACATGAGCGTAAAATCGGTCAAGAAGAAATGGAAATCTCCTGCATTCGCGGCGGGTGTAGACCGGTCGATCATTCAAAAAGGTGCCGATATGCTGGGTGTCGAGATCGGCGAACTGATCGAAGACACGATCAACGGCATGCGGGAGGTGGCCGACGAAATCGACCTGCGGGGAGAGCTTGCCCGGGAATCGGGTGAATGATGAAAAAAGAAATCTCTTTTCGTCGGGACCTTGCGACCGCCGACGAACGAATGCCTGAAAAAGATTGACTTTATATCAAAAAGCATATAGCAAAACCCTTTAGTCGAAGGATCGGGAGGAATCGCTCCACATGGTTGTCAAACAGATGCAGGTGGGACATATGGCGGTATTCGCCTATATCGTGGGTGACCAGGCAGCGGGAGAGGGATTGGTGATCGATCCCGCCGCGGATACCGATCGTATCCTGTCGGAGGCAGACGCTGCCGGGCTCACCATCAAATATATCGTCAATACCCACGGCCATGTTGACCATACCTCCGGGAACGCCGACATGAAAGAGCGGACGGGGGCGGAACTCATCATCCACCGCGATGATGCCGATATGCTTCTCTCCACGCCACCCATGATGCTGCGCATGTTCGGGGGCAAGGCATCTCCCCCGGCGGACCGAACCGTCGTGGACGGTGATCGTATTACGGTCGGTTCCGTGGGGTTAGACGTCATACACACGCCCGGTCATTCCCCCGGCGGAATGGCGCTCTATACCCCCGGGTATGTCTTCACCGGCGATACCCTCTTTGTCGAAGGCCTGGGAAGGACGGATCTTCCCGGTGCATCGTGGGAAGTCATGCACGCCTCGATAACACAGCGGCTCCTGACCCTCCCCGACGATACCGTTGTCCTGCCGGGGCACAACTACGGGAGGACACCCACATCCACTATACACAACGAACGGGTCAACAACCCGTTTCTGAGATAAGAGGGGAAACCATGGAAAATTATGCCGTGACCACAACGAATCTTGATGGATTGCCATTCTTCAGCAGGGGAAAGGTCCGGGACGTCTATGAAGTGGAAAACCGCCTCCTCATTGTAACAACGGACAGGATATCCGCCTTTGATGTCATTATGGGAGATGCCATCCCTGGGAAGGGGAAAATCCTGACGCAGATGTCCGTCTTCTGGTTCCGCAAGATGGAGGATGTCATCACGAATCACCTGATCACCACCGACGTGAACGCGTTCCCCGCAGCCTGTGCCCCGTATGCGAAGATACTGGAGGGAAGGAGCATGCTGGTCAAGAAAGCGACCGCCCTTCCGGTGGAGTGCGTGGTCCGAGGCTATCTCAGCGGGTCGGGGTGGAAGGATTACTGCACAGAGGGGAGCGTCTCCGGGGTGAGCCTCCCCGCCGGGTTGAAAGAATCGGCGCGACTGGCGGAACCCATCTTCACTCCCTCGACCAAGGCCGAGGCGGGGGAACATGATGCCCCCATGACACGAGCTGAGATGGAGGACCTGATCGGCCGTGAGATGACGGAGCGGGTCATCGATATCAGCATGAGGATCTATGCACGAGCACGAGATATTGCCGCGAAGGGAGGCATCATCATTGCCGATACCAAGATGGAATTCGGCACCGTGGACGGTGAACTGATCCTGATCGATGAACTCCTTACGCCCGACTCGTCACGATTCTGGCCTGATGACGACTTCGAGGAAGGACGCTCACAGAAAAGCTTCGACAAACAGTTTCTGAGAGACTATCTCCTCTCCCTGTCCTGGGACAGGAAACCTCCCGCCCCCCCTCTCCCCACGGATGTCATCGCGGGGACGGCGGCAAAATACCAAGAAGCCCTCCGGCGTATTGTCGGCTAAGACTTTTCCCGGAACTCCTCTTGACATGGTGCCGGACAGTTACTATTTTACATCTGCCGTTCGTATATTCCATCACAGGTCCGTGCGAACAGTAAATTTTCCTATCGAACGGGAATCCATACAGTAGATCCATGAAGAATGATTACTATGCAACCCTTGGTGTAGACCGAAATGCCTCACCCGACGAGCTCAAGGCCTCTTACCGCAAGATGGCCATGAAATACCACCCGGACCGAAATCCGGGGGATAAGGCGGCCGAGGAAAAATTCAAAGAGGCGGCCGAGGCATACGAAGTCTTGTCCGATACGAGGAAAAGAGAAATCTATGATCGATACGGCCAGGAAGGTTTGCGGGGAAACGGTTTCCAAGGGTTTTCAGGATTCGAGGACATTTTTTCGAGCTTTGGTGATATCTTCGAAGGGATTTTCGGATTTGAAACCGGCAGGGGGCAATCACGAAGGGCACCCCGGCCCGGAGCCGACCTTCGGTACGACCTGAAAATTTCCTTCATGGATGCGGCCTTCGGGGCATCTCCGGAGATAGAGATTGAGCGATTCGAAGGGTGTACAACATGCGGGGGTACGGGTGCCACACCCGGGACACAACCATCGGTATGCCCGACGTGCCGGGGCTCGGGACAGGTAACCAAATCAAGCGGCTTTTTCAGTGTCAGTTCCACCTGTCCCCAGTGCCACGGAGCCGGTCAAGTCATTGAGGATCCCTGCAAGGCGTGCCGCGGGACCGGGAAAGTCAAACTGAACAAAAACATCCAATTGAAGATACCACCCGGGGTGGAGACCGGATCACGGTTGAGACTCCGCGGCGAGGGAGAAGAGGGGACTTTCGGAGGTCCTCGGGGAGACTTGTATGTCTTTCTGTATATTGAACCTCATGATTTCTTCGAGAGGGATGGAAACGATATTGTCTGTCGCGTGACCATCCCCATGACTCGGGCGATCCTCGGCGGAAATATTGAGGTCTCCACATTGGAAGGCACGGAACGGATCAAGATACCCAAACACACCCCTCACGGAAAGATTTTTAAACTGAAAGGAAAAGGAATACCCCATGTTCGGGGGTTCGGGAGGGGGGACCAACTGGTTCAAGCCATGATTGAGATGCCGACAAGCCTGAGCAGAAAAGAGGAGAAATTGCTCAGGGAATTTGCCCAATTGCGAGGCGAATTGTAGCCTCACCTGTCGTTTTTACAGAAAAGTTCTTGACTTGAAGGAACAACAATAATAAGTGCGTAGGGGATCGGCAGGGGGTAGCCTGTTGAGTATCATTAGAAATGAGAGGGGGTAGAGGAAGTGGCAGAAGGTACAGTAAAGTGGTTTAATGAGAAAAAGGGGTTTGGCTTTATCGAAAACAACGACGGCGGGGATGATGTCTTTGTCCACTTCAGCGCAATACGGGGAGATGGATTCAAGACCTTACATGAGGGACAACGCGTCAGCTTTGATGTCGAAGACGGCGCGAAAGGACTATCGGCAACAAACGTGGTTCCTCTGTAAAGAAGATATCATGCGATGAAGAGGGGCACTCTCTGAAGAGAGGTGCCCCTCTTCTTTTTCGGAACCGCAGCGGCCCAATCCTCACGAGAGACGATCATCCCTCTCGTGATTGAAATACGACAATCGATATGATAGAAGGGGAAATCTGTAGTTTTTCATACATAACGTCACGATAACGGGAACCATACTCTCACATGCCTGTTTATGAATACGATGCCCTGAGCAGCAAGGGCAAAAGATTGCGGGGAATCGTGGATGCCGAGAGCACCTTGGCGGCACGACAAAAGTTGAGAGAAACCGACCTGTATCTCATTACCCTGAGGGAAACGACTCCCGAAGAAAAACAGGGCGCACCGCATGCCAAAGCAGTTGACACCCTATTCAAACGGATCAGCCAGCGCGATATATCCATCATGACCAGGCAACTTGCCACACTCCTCGGCTCCGGGATACCTCTCGTCAACGCCCTGATCGCTATTCTTTCCCAAACCGTCAACACGCAGTTAAAAAGGATCCTGGCTCAGATCAAGGAGGGGGTTAACGAGGGGAACAGCCTCGCCCAGAGTTTTTCGCAGTATCCGAGAACGTTTTCCCCCTTTTACATCAACATGGTCCGAGCGGGCGAAGCATCGGGCACATTGGACATCGTGCTTGAACGATTGGCCGATTTCAATGAAAACCAGCAGGCCCTCAGGGCACGAGTCAAGGCCGCCCTTGCCTATCCCCTGTTTATGTTTCTTATCGGCAGCCTTGTTCTCTTGTTCCTGACCACCTTTATTGTCCCCAAGATCACCACCATATTCGACGAGGTGCACCAGACCCTCCCCGGTATAACGGTTTTCCTGATTACCTTGAGCGAATTCCTGAAGTCTTCCTGGCCGGCGCTCCTCTTGGCCGGTATTGCCTTGTACGTCGGTGTCAGGTACGCAATCCGGAAAACCCGGAAAGGCCAGTACCTCTGGGATCGGGTCAAGATCCGGATGCCCCTGATCGGTCCGATGATCCATAAGATGGCCATGGCACGCCTGAGTCGGACCCTCGCCACGCTCCTTCGAAGCGGCGTACCTCTCATGACGGCGCTTTCCATAGCCAAAAATGTGGTGACCAACAACCTGATGGCGGACGCAGTTGACGAAGCGGCCCAAAATGTACAAGAAGGTCAGAGCCTGTCCGCCGCACTGGCTCGAAGCACCCTTTTCCCCCCCTTCTCTCTCCAGATGATCGCCATGGGCGAACAGAGTGGAACGCTGGAGGAGATGCTCGCAAAGATCGCTGCGAGTTATGAGACGGAAGTCGAGTCCGGCATCATGCTTATCACGTCAATGCTGGAGCCGGTCATGATCCTCGTGATGGGCTTGTTCGTCGGTATTATCGTTATTGCAATCCTGTTGCCCATATTTGAGATGAACCAACTGATACGATAAACAGAGTCAACACCTGATAAGGAGAAAGCAACCATGAAACACACCGAAAAAGGATTCACCCTGATCGAACTGATGGTCGTCATCGTGATTCTTGGCATCCTTGCAGGTCTTATCGTCCCGCGAATCATGGGCCGCCCGGACGAGGCGAGGCAGGCGAAGGCACGCATTCAGATCGAGAGCCTGGAAACGGCTCTTAAACTCTACAAACTGGACAACGGATCTTACCCTACCACCGAACAGGGCCTGCAGGCGCTCGTCGAGCCACCGGATGTAGGGGAACCAACCGAGCGATGGCGGGAGGGGGGATATCTTGAAAAGGGAAAGATCCCGCGCGACCCCTGGAGCAACGATTATATCTATCTTTCCCCCGGAGCGAAGGGTGAGTACGATATCATATCGTACGGAGCCGACGGAGAATTGGGGGGTGATGGCAAAGACCGTGACATTACGAGCTGGGACATTGAATAATCAAGGATTTACCCTCGTCGAACTGACCGTTGTGGTCTTACTGGTCGGCTTGATGCTCCTCGCCGCCGTCCCGAAAGTCCGTGATACCCTGTTCAATGATGACCTGACATCAACAGTCAATCATCTGGTAAATAAGGCCGGTGAGCTGAGAAGCGATGCAATCCGTACCCAGGTCGATTACATCCTTCACTTGAGCCTTGATAACCGTATCATCTACGCATACCCCGCTGACGCAACCCCTGAAGGGATAGAGGATATCCGGAAACACGTCTACCACCTCCCACGCGAGGTTCGGCTGCAAGATATCTGTCGTTTCAAAGGTGAAGTAACAACAGAGGGGGAATATGAAATAACCTTTTTCAAGGAAGGGTATGCTCAACCGACGATCCTGCATCTTGCCCGCGAAGACGGACACTTCACCCTGATAGTTGAACCTTTTCTCAGCCGCGTCAGGGTCTACGATGACTATCGGTGAGGGTCCTGGCAAAACAGCCCTTTTCGCGACAGTGCCCCCACAGGAAACAGCGACCGGAAATCATAGCAAACAAGGGGTGTGCCAGGCTATTCGCGGCCTAATAGTGCTTGACAAGGTATCATTATCGGGTTATCTTCGGTAATAAGGGTGGTGTGTACGTTTGAACAGAGCATAATCCCGTAAGGTGGTTTTACTGATCCTTCGTACAGTACCGTTTAGCTTCTCGAAATAAGAAGTGTTTTTGCTCCCATTACATTTCGATTCTTACTGCGGTCACGCTCCTCTCGGTCGGTTTGGTGGCGCGGGTTGTCCTTTGATTTGCCACTCTCTGCTCTTCTTTCTCTATTTGAAATAGTTCCACCATTCTCAAACGTTTTTGCTTGTATGTTTCATATTTCGCTATACAGAATTGTATGGGGGAAACAATACAAAAAGGAGGAACACACCATGAAGATGAGAGGAGATCTTAAGGGTGGTGCAGCCATTGTGACTATTTTGGTTGGTGTATCATTCTGTATGATGGTAACCGCATGGTCTCCATGGCTGAATGTCGTCGGATTCTTCGTTGCCCTGGGGGGAGTTGTGTATCTGAAGTTGAGGCCGGCCCAGAAGATGCCTGGATTCGAGAGGACGATGAAGGGTGGCATGTCGTCGTAACCATGCGAGGGTTGCTGTTCTAATCACACCGTCGTTGTAACGAATGGTGGTGTGAACCTTCGCGTACGTACGTGCACAGCGATGGTGGTGGTGACTTGCCCGGCACCATCGTTGCGCATCTTCCTATCTTTGGTTCACTATCAAAGGAAACTGATCGGTTTCCTTCCTTGATGGGTGGTATGATTTGCCTCGAGACCCGTACCTGCGGCGTGTCGTGGCCCTGGCATGTTGTTAGGAACCGGGGAAACTGCCGGGACAGGATCCCACCCATCGATCCGGTTTCAACAAGAAAATCAAATATATTGTTCTGCTTTGGAGTTGGTTGTTCTACCGGTGGCCCGGTTTGTGTTGTAAACAGGCAGCTGTTTACATTTCAACTGTGCCTCCTGAAAAAAGAAAAAAAGGGGCTGGTTCAAAACCAACCCCTTCAATCCATGGTGCCGAAGCCCGGACTTGAACCGGGACGGCCGTAAGCCACTACCCCCTCAAGATAGCGTGTCTACCATATTCCACCACTTCGGCATTCGGCCGGAACCTAATTTTTTTCTCCGGATTTGTCAATATAAAAATCACTCAGCTGCTTTTTTTACCGGCTCCGGTGCTGGCACCGCTACGTCCCCTGCCGCGGCGTTGTCTCCTTGATCTGTTGGGACAGTCCGTTCGACTGCGGCCGGGGATACACCCTCCATTATGGAACTCGTCTTATGGGTCGATGAGTAGGCAAGCCAGAGGGATGTCAGCATGAAGCATATCGCGACGCCCGTGGTCAGCTTTCCGAGAAACGTACCCGGTCCACTGCTCCCGAAGACGGTCTGGCTGGAGCCGCCGAATGCAGCCCCCATGTCCGCCCCCTTACCGGTCTGCAACAGGACGATGAGAATCATCCCGATGCACATTACAATATGAAAAATCACTACAGCCGTATGCACTATGTCTTGTCTCCTTGTTTCTCTAAAATCGTATGATATCGGCGAATGTTTCGAGCTTCAGACTCGCCCCGCCCACCAAAGCGCCGTTGATGTCAGGCTGATCCATCAGGGGACCTATGTTTTCGGGGTTTACACTCCCCCCATACATAATAACCACCTGCGAGGATTCTTCACCACCGAGCGACATTACCGTCTCCCTGATGAACCGGTGCACCTCCTGTGCTTGGGAGGGCCTCGCCGTTTCACCGGTACCGATCGCCCAGACGGGCTCATATGCGACAGCAATCTGCCTTATATCACCAGAATCTACATTATTCAATCCTTCTTTTATCTGTTGTTCGAGGATCCCAAAGGTCACCCCTGTTTTTCGCTGTTCAAGGGTCTCCCCAATACAGAATATGGGCCTCAGGCCGGCCTTCAATGCCGCGCGCACCTTCCGGTTAACCATCTCGTCGGTCTCTCCGAAGAGGGTACGCCGCTCCGAATGCCCCAGGATGACAAAGTCACAGCCGGCATCGATCAGCATGGCGGGAGCGATCTCCCCGGTATAGGCCCCTTTCTCCTCCCAGTACATGTTTTGGGCCGCCAGAAGCACCGGGGCCTCCTTCAGGATCGCTCCGACGGCACCCAGCGCCGTAAAGGGGGGGGCAATGACAATATCACGGTCCCCCGGATCGGGGAAGGCTTCCTTCAATGCTCTCGCCAGCATCACCGCCTCGGTGGCGGTTTTGTGCATCTTCCAGTTCGCGGCTATCATTGGCCGTATCATGTTTTTTAACCTCTCTGCGTCTTTCGTCGGTTATAGTGCCTTACCGATATAGATGGCAAGGTCTACCATCCGGGAGGCGTAACCGCTTTCGTTGTCATACCACGAAAAGACCTTGACGAGGTTCTCCCCGATTACCTTTGTAAGGGGTGCATCCACCAGGGAGGAATGGGGGTCGGAGGTAAAATCGACGGAGACCAGTTCTTCTTCACAAAACGCCATAATCCCCTTGAGTTTCCCCTCGGCCGCGGTCTTTAGCGCGGCGTTGACTTC
Organism: Syntrophales bacterium; assembly: GCA_963662405.2. GTDB lineage: Bacteria > Desulfobacterota > Syntrophia > Syntrophales > UBA2210 > UBA6078. Next base: position 1,150,197 of record CAXXKT010000001.1, on the reverse strand, counting down.
CTCCGCCGTAGTCGCCTTTTCGACCGCCACCGTGAGATCGACGAGGGATACATTCGGTGTCGGGACCCTGAGCGCTAGCCCGTCCAGCTTCCCCGTGAGTGCGGGGATAACCTCGGCAACTGCCTTCGCCGCTCCCGTGGAGGTCGGCACGATGGACATGGCGGCGGCCCGGGCCCTCCGCAGGTCTTTGTGCGACCCGTCGAGAAGCCGCTGATCCATCGTATATGAGTGGACGGTCGTCATCAGCCCCTTGACGATGGAAAAGGTGTCCTGCAACACCATGGCAACCGGGGCGAGGCAGTTGGTCGTGCAGGATGCATTCGATATGACATCATGTTTTTGCGGGTCGTACGTCTCTTCGTTGACCCCCATGACAAAGGTCCCATCGACTCCCTTTCCGGGGGCCGCGATAATGACCTTCTTCGCGCCGGCCCTGAGGTGGACGGCCGCCTCATCTCGCGTCCGAAATTTTCCGGTGGACTCCATGACGATATCGACACCCAGCTCCTTCCAGGGGAGCTTCTCCATATCGCCGGTGGCGTTTGTGACCTGTATCCGCCTTCCCCCGACGACAAGAGACTGTCCATCCGCGGTGACATCGGCATGAATCTTCCCATGCACGGAGTCGTACTTCAGGAGATGCGCAAGGGTCGCTGTCTCCGCCCGCGTATTGATCGCAACGATTTCGATATCATCCCTCTCCAGACAGGCCCTGACGAGAAATCTCCCTATCCTTCCAAACCCATTGATAGCTACTTTTACAGACATGATGAACCTCCAGATTCGATATGAGTGTCTTGGTTGTTATTTTCTCAACCCGTATTTGATCATCTTCAATTGCAGCCCCTTGCGACTGATCCCCAATCGATCGGCCGCCCGCGTCACATTCTTGCCGCATTGGTCGAGTACCCGTGCGATGATATGACTCTCCACCGCCTCGGCCTGTCCCTTGACGATATCCTTGATAGACCCCTGCTTCAACTCGGGCGTGATCACATCATCGGAAGAGGGGGTAAACATATCGGTGGGGAGCTGTCCGTACCGCACGGTATCATCGTTTGCCAGAAGGATGAGCCTTTCCAAAAGATTCTCCATCTCCCTGATGTTGCCGGGCCAGTCATACTCGCAAAAAAACTGTTCCACCGCGGGTTCGACCCGCCGCACGTGCCGATTCAACTTCCTGTTGAATTTATCGATGAAATGATCGACGAGAAGCGGGACATCGCCCTTCCTCTCCCGAAGGGCCGGGAGGATAATCGGCAGGACATTAATCCGATAGTAAAGATCCTCCCGGAAGTGTTTGTCCTGCACGTCCTGAATGAGATCCCTGTTCGTCGCGGCAATAAGCCTGACATCGACCTTGATAGTCTGCACCCCTCCGACCCGCTCGAACTCCCGGTCCTGGATCGTCCGGAGAAGCTTTGCCTGCATGTCCTTCGGCAGGTCACCGATCTCATCGAGAAAGAGCGTCCCCGTGTCGGCCTGTTCGAATCTCCCGAGTTTCCTGTTGGCTGCCCCGGTAAAGGCCCCCTTCTCGTATCCGAACAGCTCGCTCTCCATCAAATTTTCAGGGATCGCCGCACAGTTGATCTTGATGAAGGGATGATCCTTCCGTGGACTGTTCTCATGGATCGCCCGGGCGACGAGTTCCTTCCCCGTCCCCGTCTCCCCGTTGATCAATATGGTCGTCGGGGTCGGTGCGACCGTTTTGATGATATCGAATATCTCCCGCATCGGTCCGCTGGTCCCGATAATGGCATACTGATCATCGTCCCGGGAATCAAACACCAGTTCGCGGTCATTGAATGATTTGGTCTTGACCGCCTTGGCTATCACGTTCTTCAGATCTTCCTGGTCGAAGGGCTTGGTGATGTAGTCGAAGGCCCCCTTCTTGACCGCTTCCACGGCATTGGATATGGTCCCGTGGGCGGTGACAATGATCACCGGCAGGGCGGGATATTTATCGACGACGCGGTTCAAAAGACCGATACCCCCAAGCCGGGGCATCTTCAGATCGGTGATAACAACAGAGACATCGGTCTTCTTGAGGAGATCGAGCCCCTCGAAGCCATCCGCGGCGGTCGCAACTCCGTACCCTTCCTTTTTGAGCATGGCGGACAAAACCAATCGCATACTCTTTTCATCATCAACGACCAGAACGGTCTTCTTTTCCATTGGTTTTATAGTGGCCATGTGGGTCTCACGCGTGACATATCCGCCTTCTATCGAGGGTTGAATCTATTACAGGAACAGAGCCCTGTCAAGCTCCCGAAGAGTCTTTTCCTGATGAGCAGACGCCTTCTTTTCACCAGAGACCATCACGATCTCTATACCGGATATGCCGGTATCCGGATGCGGAAGACAGCTCCATGCCCCGCGGAGGAGGTCACGGCAATGGTTCCGCCATGGGCCTTGATGATCTTGTGAGAGATGGCGAGGCCAATTCCGGTCCCCTTCTCCTTGGTGGTATAAAACGGTTTAAAAATACGGCGCATCGCTGTACTGGTGATTCCCTCGCCCGTATCACCGATCACCACTTCAACACGCGGGTTTTCCTCTTCATCGATGTCTCGCGCCGACAGCGTGAGGGTACCCCCGTCCGGCATCGCCTCCACGGCGTTCAGGACAATATTCAGGATCGCCTGCATTATCTGTTCACCGTCAACCCAGACCGGGGAAAGATCCTGCGGGATGTTTCGCCTGACAACGATCCCTGCGGGGAGATGCCGTGTCGTTATCAGGGCGATGATCCGCTCCAGGATATCCCCGATACTCCGGGTATCCGGTTCGATCGTCTCCGGCTTGGCATAGGTGAGAAAGCGAGAAACCACATTGTTCAGGCGATCGATTTCTGCCGTAATCACATCAAAAATCGCCTGGTTTTCCTCGGACTCACTGTCAGATTTCAGGTATTGAGCTGCGGCCTTAATCGAGCCGAGGGGGTTCCGGATCTCGTGTGCGAGCGTACTCGCCATCTCTTCCAGGAGGAGTGATTTTTCACGCTCTACCTCTTCATCGATGGTATAAAGCGAGTTGAGGGATCCTTTCCCTTCGGGGAAGAAATACATCCCGGCCCTTTTGAGGATCAGTTTTACGGGGTCTATGAAGATGACAATGAGAAATGATGACATGAAGATCAGGGTAAAGGCTGGAATTGCCTCGTCCCCGCCGAAGATACCGAGTACAAGATAGAACACGACCGTTGCAAAGATGATCAGGAGAAAAACGATCGCCGCCCGGACCATGATTTCATACAGCTCGGGGAGTCTGGGGTAGGTGATGATGATGAGGATGAAATAGATCAAACCCGCAAGGACGATATCCGACAGCAGGGGGACTCCGGGATGGTAGACATGCACGATGTTCGTCATACTTACAAGGGCTGAGACGGCACATGCTGCAACGATATAGGCGAACCGCTTCCGCGCGATCCCGTCTTCGGCGTGATACACGGTGCGCAGGAGTGTACCAAAACAATAGAGTACGGCGAAGCCGAGGTAGGTGTATAGGATAATGTCGGTGTAACGCCAGTGAAAGAGGAAGGGGAAATAGGCGACGGCGATGATCAGGCTGATAAGACCCGCATAGATCGGCAAACGTGTTGGTATCTCTTCGTTACCGAGAAATATCCGGCTGAAGGCAATCAGAAAGGGCGGAACGATCAGGAAACCCAAGGCACGAATAGTCGCCCAGAAATCGGCGGCGAAAATATCGCCGAAGAAGGTCCCGGTCTTCTCAAGGAATAGTCCCAGGCAGAGAACGGCGAAAGTGACATGGAGCAGCGATTTGTTTTTCTTTATGAGCAACGATGCCGCAATCGTCAGGCTGATCGCCCCCAAGGCAAAGGTCTCCATATGTAGTGCTCCTCCGATACACCGGTAGGGCTCAACAAGTGAATAGGTCCACACAAGATCTTACCATGGAAATGCTATCATACACCCCGTGGCTTTACAAGAACGACAGGAGCCGTGTTATTTTGCGTGAAATGATCTTTCCGAAAAAGTCGGTCGATTGTACGGGAAAAAGATTCGTTGACGGCTCAAGCGCCGTCCGGCAGATCGCGTTGACGCGGTTCTTTCGCTGTACACCATTGTGGGCCGCCACCTCGTCTGTTTGGCAGACAGTGTAATCACATATTCATCGATAAAAGGTCCTGGCTGGTGTTGTTATAGGGTTTTCACGGAAGCGGATTCGAAAGGCGGGATGGTTGAAAGGCGGATCTCACCATATTGCAGCGAGATCCGCCTTTCACTGGGGGGTATTATTTCTTTTCCCTCTTTCTCAGTTCGGCCGGATAAACGTAATTTTCCGGTTTTCCCATGCCGGCGTTTTGGGCAAGCTCCTCATTTTCCTTGCAGGAACCTCCCAGATATCCCATCTCCCCGTTCTTCTGATATTGCGCCATCGCTTGGAAAAACATGCCGGGATAGCTTTTATGCTGAGGATCGTTCGGATCAACCCTTTTTCTTGAATGGAAAAAGGGTTTGATTCGCTGAGTCTCGTAGGCCATCTTCCCGAGTGAATAGGTAATTTCAGTTGTCTCCATTGCCTTGATCAACTTGTCGATATCATCCACACCCCCGGCGGTTTCGATCACCTTCTTGATATAGTAGATATCTGCATAGGCGATGTGAACAGCCTGTTGACCCGGGATATTGTGCTTCTTGGTCATCTCGAGGAAGGGAATGGTTTTGTCCGTGACCGGAAGCATAGCATCGGCATAACTACTAACAATGCCGAGACATTTTCCTCCCGTCAGTTTCCAAAAATCTCTTGTCTGTGAAACACCCCCATAGAGAGATGTTGGGATATCTCGTGCAGCCGAATCGGTCCACTGCTTGGCGAAGGATTCCGTGTCGGTAAACCAGGACGTAACGTAGAAGAGAAAATCGGCTTTTTCCATGGCGACCTGCTGGAAGAGGGGCAGGTACATTGTTCCCCGCGGCTTGACATTCTTGCTGTAGACAATATCGTACCCATAATCTTTCTCCATCATTTCTTCCCAGCCAGGCAATCCCAAGGACGGGTCCCCCTCTCGGAATAACTTGGTCCACTCGAGGTCTTCCCATAGAATCGCCACCTTTTTGAAGCCTGGCATCATCCTGGGATATATGTGTTCTGAGAAATACCTTCTCTGGGCATAGTGACCCGCCTCTGGATCGAAGTCGCGGAAGCAGAATTTGTACTTTTCGTATTCATCGGCTACGCGGTCGGTCAGTTCTCTTCCCATGGCCCCATTGAAGATCATTATGTGCGGGTAGTCCTTGAACATGGCCGCCGCGTTTTCCTGGGCGGCGAGACCAATCTCCGTTCTTCCCTCTACAAAGATGAACTTCGCCTTTTCCTCGAGGAGCAGACGCCGGCAGCCCTCCACCGTCAGGGAGGTGGCTCCTTTGTTGTCGGCGATTACGTACTTCAGCGGGTGCCCGAGCACCCCGCCCGCATCGTTGATTTCCTGGACCGCTATCTTCTGGATGGCCATAGAGGGTCTCGTCCCCGGCGAGAGCACCATACCGGCATACCCGATCACGATTGGCTCCCCTGACGGGGCGGCGCTCATCCCGGCTGGGAAGCAAAGCGTTAGTACGAGCGTTGCCACAGCAAACAGACTAAATTTCAAGTTTTTTCCCATTGCCTTTCCTCCTTTTCCGATTGCATACTTTTTCATGATTACCCTGCCCCTTTTGTAACGGGATCAAATATGGCTAACAAGCAGGCTGCGCAAGATACATGCCGCGCGCAGGACAGGTAAATGGGTTGAAAAAAATGAATTTAATCCAGTTTCTTAGGGTATGCTACAGATACATTAGAAAATGCCGAATGAAGGATCATGTGACATTATGTAAATTTACAGTATGTGACATGTTACGTTTTATGTTACACCTTGCTCATAATTTCATATGCGTAAATTTTCCGATATAGCGTCTGCCGACTTATACCAAGTAGGTGCGCAGCCTTAGTCTTGTTCCACAACGTTTCGTTGAGAGCATCCAGAATATTCCGGGCTTCTTCCCGCTTTTCCAAGTGAATGTCAGGGACAGTGGCCCGCGTCGGCCCCTTGTAGTTTTTGATTTCCGGGGGCAAGTGATCAAGGGTGATAACCCTCTCGTGGCAGAGCACGAACGCACATTCGACAGCATGTTCAAGCTCCCGCACATTCCCCGGCCAGGGATAATTCATGAAGCAAGCGAGGACATCACTGGATACCCCATCGATCTTTTTATGAAAACTCTTATTAAAGATGCGGCAGAAGTGATCGACAAGCAACGGTACGTCTTTGAGCCTTTCGCGGAGTCGAGGGAGAGGAATTTCAACTACTTTCAAACGATAGTACAGGTCTTCTCGGAATTCCCCATTTTTCACTTTTTCTTTGAGGTTTTTGTTGGTGCATGCAATCACACGGACATCAACCTTCCGTGTGATGGTCTCCCCCACTCGCTCAAATTCCTTATCCTGCAAAACCCGTAAAAGCTTGAGCTGGATGAGAGGTGAAACGTCACCAATCTCGTCCAGCAGGATTGTTCCACCATCAGCCGCCTGGAATCGTCCCTGCTTGTCATGAATGGCCCCTGTAAACGCCCCTTTGACATGACCGAACAGTTCGCTTTCCAAGAGGTTTTCCGCCAGTGCCGAACAGCTTACCTTGACGAACGGCTTGCCGGCGCGATGACCGCTGTAGTGAAGCGCCTTGGCGATGACTTCCTTTCCTGTTCCACTTTCTCCCGTGACTAAAACCGTGGTCTCCAGGCTGGCCAAGTCTTCTAAGAGCCGGTAGATGTCCTGCATCTTCTGACTTTTGCCGATGATATTTTGAAATTGATGTCTCTCGTGCAACTCCCGCTCCAGATTTCTGAGCAGGGTAATATCTCGGATCACCAGGACGGCCCCCATAAACCTGCCCTCCGGATCCAGAAGTGGAGAACTGCTCACACTTGCGACCTGGTGATGGCGTCTTTGGGAATTGCATTCGATATGATATTCTTGAATGGGTATTTTCTTTTCAAGGGTCTGCCGCAAAACCTCACAGCACGATCGACTACACTGGTTCAGACAGTGCGGAAATAGCTTTCCCTCGATCTCTTCCACCTTGATCCCGCAGATGTTCTCCGTTGCGGTATTGGCCGCAATGACCCGCAAATCTGGGGTTACGGTGATAATAGCATCTTGTACGCTTCTGAATATGGCCTCAAGACGGGCGCGTTGTTCAATCAGCTTTGTCCCTGCTTCCTCACGGTCGGTTACATCGCGTTGTACCGATCGAAACCCTGTGGTGGTTCCGTCCGCATCTCGGATCAAAGAGATGGAATCTTCAGCGATCCTACGCGTACCGTCTTTCAGTATCACTTCATGAACATATCGGCCGGGAATCCCCGTTTTATACACGGTATTAAAGGCTTTTCGTAAGCGTTTTGCCCCTTCTTTGTCAATGAAGGAGGTATAATTTCTGCCGATCATTTCTTCCCTTGTATATCCCCGGAGTCTGCATACGGCATCGTTGATAAAAAGTAGATTTCCCTTGATGTCTGTTTCGCCAATACTGTCTTCAATTTCATTGATCACGGTCTTATATTTTTTCAAAGATTCTTCCATTTCTCTCAAAATGGTGACTTCGGTTATATATCCCGCATATGAATATTTTCCGTTATGAATCATGCTTCGTCCGCCTAGACTTCCCCAGATAACAGATCCGTCTTTTTTGAGTACACGGCAGATACCTTGCTCTGGGGCATTGTGATCCTTCCCTTTTTGCATTACACGTGCAACCCGATCTCTGTCGTAAGGGTAAATGATATCGAGGAATGATTTTCCGATCAATTGTCCGGAGTGCTCGTATCCTAACATATGAGACAACCAAGAATTGACATAGTTGAATCGGCCGTTATGGATGATGCAAAAGCCAACGGGTAAGGCCTCAAAAAGAACTCTCTCTTCATTCTGCGAGAGATCTGACGCTGCTTCCAACCTCTGTTCGTTTCGTGCGTTGTCCTGCACGATGTTTACTCTGTTCGTAAGCCCTTCGCTCAACTCCTGACCCATGATAGGCTCTCCATTATGTAAGCCCGAGCACGAGTTACGAGATTGCCATTCAGTCAACCTGACGACTTCTTTTTTTTCGCACAAGCATTCTCAAATTACCTGAAAGGCCATTGGTGCTCAGCAAAATGATTTTATGGCGTAATCGCCTTTTTCGACCGAAAAAACAGAACGACTGAAAAACGGTTTTGTGCATTTCGCCCATTGTGATGAAAGCGCGGCTTGGTTTCTGGCATGGCACTGACGTGCCCAATTCCGATATTACCAAAAGTGCGCGGATGATACCAGAGAATGCGCTGTGTGGCAAGTTACGGAGCAACAGAATGACAGGGTATGGATCAACGGACATCGGGATTGTAATGACAATCCGCACCGGAGCGACGGCATGGCATGCGACTGTGTAATCCGTTACTGACCGCGAAGGGTGTTACGCACCCAATCTCTTCTGCCTGCTTCTCCGGATGGATGGCACAAATCGCGGATTTGGAAAGAATTACAGTCCCCTGGTTCGATATGCGACAGGGGGTGAGCAGATGGCATGTAATATGCGTAGGTGATGCGGATACAGCATGTCACGGGAAGGAAGTGAAAAGCGAGAATGGATGATCGGAACACCGCAGTCGTTTTTCCGGGCCAAGGCTCACAGCGCCCCGGGATGGGAAAGGATTTCTACGATGCAATCCCGGTAAGCCGGGACACCTACCATGAGGCCTCCGACGCCCTGGGATGGGATGTGATCGCCAGGTGTTTCGAGGAAGACGAACGGCTGAATCTGACTGAATACTCCCAGCCCTGTATCCTGGCGACCGAAATAGCCATGTTTCGGGGACTTCAGTCGCTCTATGACTTCAGCCCCTCATATTTCGGGGGGCACAGCCTCGGCGAATATACCGCCCTGGTCGCCGCGGGGGTATTCCCCTTCCCCGATGCCCTGAAGACGGTCCAGACACGGGGCCGCCTCATGCAGGAGGCGACACCGGTCGGGATGGGGGCGATGGCGGCCGTTATCGCGGATGATCTGGATGCAGACGGGCTCCTTGAGGCGCTGGAGGGGTCCCCGATCGATCTGGCAAACGACAACTCAACCAATCAGATCGTTATCAGCGGTGAGGCACAGGCAATCTCCGAAGCGGAACAGAAGATAAGGGCTGTATTCATTGATAATACATCGTTTCGTTTCGTCCGTCTGAATGTCAGCGCCCCCTTCCACAGTCGCTTTATGAAAACAATCGAGGGGCGATTTCGGGAAGTATTGTGCGGGGTCGTGGAGCGACTGCAGCCCGACGGTGCGACGCGGGTGACGGCAAATGTGACCGGTTACTTCCACGCGAACAGCAGTAAAGAGATTATTGACATGCTGGTTTCACAGCTGAGTCATGCGGTCCAGTGGAGGAAGAACATGGAAGCCCTCTCGGCTGTCGCCGGTTCCGTCATCGAGATCGGTCCCGGCTGGCCCCTCAGAAAATTTTTCAAGACTATGCAGTTGGAGTGTCAGTCCATTACGACCTTTTCAGGCGCCCAGAGGGTCTTTCAAAAGGCCGGCATCGATCAAAAACAACCATGACAAGAAGCCGCTGCCACATTGGTCCGCAGGAGAAGGGTGCGCCTCAAGCGGATCGGTTTCTGTAAAGAGCCCCTATTGCTCAGGAGAATAAGCATATCATGGATTTCAATCTTACCGACGACCAGAAGATATACGTGGAAACGGTCCGGAAATTCGTCAAAAATGAAATAACTCCCGATATTATGGACCGGGAGCAAGGGCATGTCTTCCCTGCAGATCTTATCGAAAAGGCGTGGGAGATGGGGCTGATGAATCTCTCCGTTCCCGAATCGGTGAAGGGGTTTGAGGTGGATATCATCTCATCTGCCCTGATCGTCAGGGATCTGTCCTACGGCGACACCGGCATCTCTACATCAACGATGTGTAATGATCTTGCCAATGTGGTGATCACGCAGCACGGGACGGATGAGCAGAAAAAGGCCTTCCTTACGCCCTTTGTCGAGGCCCCCATTATTGCGGCCTTCTGTCTGACGGAACCCGGGGCGGGTTCCGACAATTCCGCCATGACAACCTTCATACGCAAGGGAGACAACGGAAAATATATCCTCAACGGCGAGAAGTGTTTTATCACCAATGCCTCGCATGCCTCCCAATTTACCGTTTTCTGCAAGACGGGAAGTCCCAAGGGCCTGATGATGGCCTGTGTCATCATACCGTACAGTATGATTTCCGAGGCCGATATCACCGCCCAACCCACGGGGGGGAGGGTGATATCCCTCCCGGGGGGAGGCACGATCACGACGGGAAAACCCGAGGACAAGCTCGGACAGCGTCTCTCGAATACGGCGACGGTGACCTTCGAAGATGTCGTCATCGAGGACTATCAGATCATCGGGAACCGACGGCTCGGCTTCAAATACGCCGTGGATGTTCTCGATTACGCGCGCCCCATGGTAGCGGCGATCGGTGTCGGCCTCGCAAAACGCGCCTTTGATATTACGTTGGAATACACGAAGGAACGCAAACAGTTCGGGCAGAGGATCTCCGACATGCCGGTGGCGCGCGACGCCCTGGTGGCGATGTGGAAGCGGGTCGAGCTGGCGGACCTCGCCCTGATGAAGGCGGCGGCCAAGGTCCAGGAAGGGGCGGACGATCGGGGTGTATACGCCTCCCTGGCTAAAAACGTCGCCGCGGAGGCGGCCCTCTTCTGCGCCACGGAGGGCCTTCACCTGCACGGTGGGTACGGGTTCATGGCGGAGTACGAGATCTCCAAGCTGGCACGGGACGCCCATATCATTGATATCTATGAGGGCGTCAGAGAGGTGCAGGACATGATCATCGGACGGGAGCTGGTATAGGGATGCTGTATCTTCATGGGTTGGGACACTTTCACCCGGAGAATGTGATCACAAACCGGTTCCTGGAGGAACTGGACATCGGGAGCAGCGAGGAATGGATCCTTGAGCGGGTCGGCATCCGTACCCGCCGGACGGGTCTCCCTTTGGATTATATCAAGGCAACAAAGAACAGGGATCTCCGGGCCGCCACGGAGGCTGCGCTGTATACGAACGCCCAGACGGGAGCGCTCGCGGCGCAGCACGCGCTCGAGAGGGCGGGGCTCAGAGCTGCAGATATCGGGATGGTGATATCCGGCGGTTCGGCGTCCGACTATATAACCCCGGCGGAGGCAGCCACGGTAGCGGGGAAGATCGGGATCGACGTCCCCTGCTTCGACCTGAATTCCGCCTGCTCTACCTTCGGGATGCAGCTGAAGTTTCTTTCCGACATGAGGCCGGAAACGCTTCCGCCCTATGTCCTGATTGTCCAGCCGGAAAATGTGACCAAGGTCATCGATTATTCGGACCGGCGGGCCGCGCCCCTCTTCGGTGACGGGACCAGTGCCGCCGTCGTCTCCGCCTCCGTCCCCTCGCGGATAGTCTGCGAGGCCTTCTTCTGCGATTCGAGTCCCTCTTCATGGGACAAGGTCCGCGTCCCCCGCGTCGGACACTTTGACCAGGAGGGGAGCGCCGTCCAGGGGTTCGCGATACGCAGGACGACACAACTAGTCAGGGAATTACAGGAGATGTACCCGGTGGATGGGGGGAGATTCAAATTCATCGGGCACCAGGCGAACTTCGGGATGCTGCAAACCACGTGCGAACGGTGCGGGATATCCGAAGAAAATCACTGGTACAATATCGTGGAGCACGGCAACGCCGGGTGTTCGGGGGCACCCAGCACGCTGAGCCAGCACTGGGATGAACTGCGTCCCGGCGACCATATCGCGCTGGCCCTGGTGGGGGGAGGGCTTACCTGGGTCCGGGCAATGCTCAGGGTGGTGCAATAAGGATACTGAACGGATTGTGAGGAAACGTTGAATTACACTGAATTCATGAATACGGAAAGCTTTTGCTTGAACGATCTTCTTGCCTTCGCCTACGGACGACTGGTGGACGACCCGCCCGAATCTTTTGACTCGCGGCTCCCCGCGCCGCCGTTTTTGATGGTTGACCGGATCCTTTCAATTTTGGGGAACGGACGGAAAGGGACCATCGTGGCCGAGCAGGACATCCGGATGGACGCCTGGTATTTTCAGTGCCACATGCCGGGTGACCCGGTGCAGCCGGGGTGCCTGTGCGTGGACGCGATCTGGCAATTGCTTGGTTTTTACTGCTGCTGGAGGGGTGGCCTGGGAGGCGGAAGGGCCCTGGGATGCGAGGAGATCGTCTTCAATGGACAGATACGCCCCTATAACCAGATAGTCCGGTATGAAATCGAGGTGAAACGGTTCTCGAATCTCAAGGACTCCGGATCGAGCATCGTCATCGGTGACGGCACCGTATTCGTCGATGACGAGTTGATCATGACCATCAAAAATGCCCGGACGGGGATCTTCAAGGGGATCGTCTATCCGGATTATCCAAAACCCTCCTCCAATTCACGGGGAGGCATTATCAAGAGGGAGATATGAACCGATCAGCCAGTACAGACGCAGAGTCAAGACCCGTGGCGATTGTTACGGGAGGGGGGACCGGGATCGGTGCCGCGTGTTGCGAGGCCCTCGCCGGTGAAGGGTTCAGGGTCGGCATCCACTATCGTACAAGCGAGGGGCCGGCGCAAGAGGTCCTTTCCCGTATTGGAAACGGCTTTCTCCTCAAGGCCGATATCGCCGACCCTGATGACGGAGAGGCGATGGTCAAGACGATCAAGAGGGAGGCGGGACGGGTGGATGTCCTGGTCAATAACGCCGGCATATCAGTCAATAACGATATCAACTCGATGAAGATCGAGGAGTTCGACCTGCAGCGCTCTCTGCTTCGCGGGACCTGGTATCTCACCAAACGGATACTGCGCCTCTTCATGCTGCGGACAGGGGAGGGCAGGATCATCAATATATCCAGTGTAGTGGGCCACACCGGCAACAAATGGCAGATACCGTACACGATGGAGAAAGCGGCCCTCGATGCCTTCACCAAATCACTCACCAAAGAGCTGGAGGGGCGTAATATCCTCGTCAACTCGGTGGCGCCGGGATTCATCGATACGGCGATGACCACGGAACTCTCCGACGAGGTGCGGCAGGGTATCGCCCAGAATATTCCCCTGGGGCGGATGGGACGTCCCGAAGAGGTGGCAGACGTGGTTGCCTTCCTCTCCCGCAGGGGTACGTACGTTACGGGGAGCGTGATTCATGTAAACGGAGGGCTGTATGGCGGTTGATTCCGAAACGGTACGGCAGGTCCTGGAGATGGTGCCCCAGAGACCTCCGTTTCGCTTTATCGATGACATCCTGGAGATGGACGAGGATCACATAGTCGGGACATACCGCTTCCGGGAGAACGAGTACTTCTACCGGGGGCATTTCCCCGGACGACCCGTCACCCCCGGGGTCATCCTGATCGAGACGATGGCGCAGACGGGGGTCGTCGCCTTCGGGATATACCTGCTGATACTCCAGGGTGTGTTGCCTGAAAGCATTCGCCACATGGTTACCCTCTTCGTCATGGCCGACGAGTGTGAGTTTCACGCCATCGTCCGTCCCGGCGAGAGGGTCGTCATCAGAGGCGAAAAGGTCTATCTCCGCAGGGGAAACCTGAAAACAAAGGTCAGTATGGAACGGGAACACGGCGAACTTATCTGTTCCGGGACACTGACCGGCAGAGGGGTTGATTCTCATGAAACGTAGAGTTGTGATTACAGGTATGGGAGTGGTAGCGCCGAACGGCCATGGGCTTGATACGTTCGAACAGGCCCTGCGCGAGGGGCGTTCGGGAGTCCGGTTTTTTCCCCGACTGGAGGAACTGAAGTTCGGTTGCCAGATCGGAGGGGCACCGGAGGGGATCGAGGAGATCCTGCCCGATTACTTCAATGAAGAGGAGCGCCTCTCCATGAACCAGAACATCGGGTATGTTTCCATATCCGCCGTGGATGCGTGGCGCGATGCGGGCTTCGAGATCCCCGGGGACAACGATCCGGTGGACTGGGAAACGGGAGCCATCCTCGGGTGCGGTATCGGCGGGATGGACACGATCGCCGAAACGGTGGTCCCCATGGTCAATGCGGGGAGAACACGGCGGATGGGAAGCACGATTGTCGAGCAGGTGATGAACAGCGGGACGAGCGCACGCGTGGGAGGTCTCCTGGGTCTCGGAAATCAGGTGACCTCGAATTCCTCCGCCTGCAGTACCGGAACAGAGGCGATCGTCGATGCCCTGTGGAGGATACGAACCGGGCAGGCAACACGCATGCTGGCGGGGGGGTCCGAAGGACCTTCTCCCTACATCTGGGCCGGTTTCGATTCGATGCGGGTCATCGCCCGCAAATTCAACGATCATCCCGAGAAGGGTTCACGACCGATGAGCGCCACGGCAAACGGATTTGTTCCCGGCGCAGGGGCGGCCGTCCTGGTCCTCGAAGAGCTGGAAGCGGCACGAACGCGGGGTGCGCGGATCTACGCGGAAATCGGGGGCGGGGTCGTCAACTGCGGCGGTCAGCGAGGCGGCGGCAGCATGACGGCGCCGAATCCGGCAGGGGTTCAATCCTGCATCAGGGGGGCGATAGCCGATGCGGGGATAACTCCCGCAGATATCGACGCCATCAGCGGTCATCTCACCGCGACCTTCGCAGACCCTTCAGAGGTCTGGAACTGGTCAAAGGCCCTGAATCGGGCCCCCGACACCTTTCCTTACATCAACTCGACAAAATCGATGGTCGGGCACTGTCTCGGTGCAGCGGGGGCCATCGAGACGGTGGCTGTTGCTCTCCAGTTGCACAAGGGTTTTCTCCATCCCTCCATCAATTGTGAGGATATCCATCCCGAGATTGAGGCCTTTACGGAAAAGATCCCGCGGGAGACCATGGAATACCCTGAGTTGAGCATCATCGCCAAGGCCAGTTTCGGTTTCGGGGATGTGAACAGCTGCCTCATCGTCAAGAAGTGGGACGCGGCATAAGCACAATCAAACATATAAAAATACATCATAAGGAGAAAGAAAATGGAAGAACAACAGATCTTTAAAGAAATGGTAGATATCTTGAGACCGTACGTCAAGGATCCGGCACTGCTGGAAGGTGTGACAAATGACACCCATATCCTCGACGATCTGAAGGTCAATTCCGCGCGCCTGGTTGATGTGATTATCAAGTGTGAAGATGCCTTCGACATCGAGATCGACGATGATGATGCCGATCAGATTCGAACGATCGGGAATGCCGTCGACATCGTCAAGGGAAAGTTGCAATAGGCCATGACCATGAACCGGACGAAACGTTATCTCCATAGGTTGCAGGCCATCCTGGGATGGCTGTCTACCCTGGTTGTCGGTACCAGCACGTATCTGTTTCTCCGGCTGATGCGGTACCGGGTCCGCGATCTGAGGCAGGTTCGAAGAACGGTCAGATTGCTCTTTCGGGAACATACGGGACCGTGGATTATCTGTCCGAATCACCTGACCATGATCGATTCTCTTATCCTTCAGTGCGCCATGGCGCCCCTCTTCGGGTACCTGGTGCGCTATCGACGGCTCCCCTGGAATCTCCCGGAACGAGCCAATTTTCAGAAGAATATCTTCCTGACGGTCTTTTGCTACCTGTCGAAGTGCATCCCCATCAACCGCGGCGGCGACAGGACACATATGAGATCCACCTTCGATCGGTGCCTCTATCTCATGCAGAAGAAGAACAGCCTCCTCATATTCCCGGAAGGGGGACGTTCCCGGACAGGCAGGGTAAACGTGGAGAATGCCTCATACGGTGTCGGGCGCCTGGTGGCCAACGCCCCCGATTGCCGGGTAATGTGTATTTATCTCAGAGGGGACGGCCAGGAGACGTACAGTGGCCTCCCTCGGTTCGGTGAGCGCTTTACCATGAAGCTTGAGCCCTTCTCTCCGGAAATGGTCGGGCAGGGGTTAAAGGCTCAGCGAAGTTGCGCACGGCAGATCGTGGGGAACCTAGCCCGCATGGAGGAAGAGTACTTTGATCGGCAACGATATCGTGGATCTTACGGATCCTCGGACAGCAGGGAAAAGTCGCGATATCCGCTTCATGAGCAGGGTGTTCACGCCGGATGAGCAACGGCTGATTCGGGACAACGACGATCCGGACAGGATGCTCTGGCGGCTGTGGGCGGGAAAAGAGACGGCATACAAGGTGGTGCGAAGGTGTTCTCCTGCTGTCTCTTCCGCCCCGAGACGGTATGAGGTGAAGTTGTCTTCTCACAATCATTCTGTTCCGGAATCGGGGACCGTTCATACCCCCCGTGGTACGATCTCCGTCAGTTTCACATTCACGGACGATTACGTTCACTGTATCGGTGCGGCGGACCACGAAACAATCAACAAGATCATATGGGATGTCCGAGAGATACCCCGGGACCACGGTGTATCCACCGACGAATCGGACTTCGTCCGTCACATGACAAGGCAGAATCTGTCGGTCCTGTTCGGTAACGACCCGGAGGAAATCGCGATTATCCGTCCGAAAGAGGATTACGGTCTGGCGCCCCCTGAGGTCCGGATAAAAGAGGAGGTGCTTCCCGTGATCCTCAGCCTGAGCCATGATGGACGATTTGCCGCCTGCGTCTTTACCCTTCCCCAGCGACCGGGACACAACTACTGACAATATCGGCGAACCACACCGCCATCATAACGCACCCATCCGTCCGGCATGACCACTGGCACGGGACCGTTGTCTTTATCCTGTCTTTATCCTTGCCTGCCTTAACTTTTTTGGTATAATGCACTCCGCTCATTACGGACTAACCGGCAAAACGGCGCCAGGGGCGTCTCACGTCAGGTCCGTATCGATTTTTGTTAAAGCTGTTCGAGCAAAGGAGTTCCAGGATGAACGGGAAAGAGAAAACCACACCGGTTGTCTTTTTTATACTGAGTATTGTCGGCACCATCATTGTCCTCATTGAGGTCGCTATGAACCTCTGGCAAACCAGCCTGTGTACATCAGAGGGTTGTAAAACCGTTGCGAGATACGCCCGGTACGGTGACATATCGCTCCTCATACCGGGTCTTCTGGTCTTTTCGTTCCTCGCCGTCCTGTCACGGCCAGGATCACTTTTATTGAGCCGATACAAGAACAAACTTATCAGCACGATCCTCTGCGCGGCAATTGCCTCCGAAGGATTTCTCGTCGGGTATCAGGCATTCCGGGTTTATGCCCCCTGCTGGTTTTGTCTGTCGGTTTTTGCCCTGTTTGTTCTACTCGGTATCATCTGGCTCCTGTCGGGACGATGGGAAGCCGTCACCGGTTTTGCCGGTTTTGCCGTCGTTTTCGCCTGTTTTTACCTGATATTACCAACCGTGACCAGCACGGAAAACCTGGGAGACCATCTCGACGAGAGTTACCTGACACTTTTTTACAGCACTTCCTGCTCGAGCTGTGAGGAAATAGAGCATCTCTGTAAATCATGTGATATCGTTGTAAACAAGGTGGATGCGGACGAGCATTTTGACCTCCTGGAAGGGATGCACATCTACGAGATACCGGTCCTCTTCGTAAACGACAGCATGGAAAAGCGGGTCCTCATCGGAAAAACAAAGATAAAAGAGTTTCTATTGCAAAACAGCGGCAAGCAGCCCGTGCCGTCATAGGAGAGATCAGATCCATGATACCAGCAGGCACCATATCCCATAGTATCCATGACAAGCTCGCAGGCAAAGCCGGAGCGCTGCAGGTGGAAGAGGTACGAATCGGACTCGGGTATATCGGCGTTATACTGGACGGAGAGCGAACAGGGGTAGCCGCTGTCCTGAGAAACGAACTGAAACCCGGGTGTGCAACCATCGGTAAAGCGGGAACGCTGGCCGGCTCGGCGGCTTCGGATCTCTTGAACTTGATCGTTGCAGGGACCAACCCCCTGGAAAAGGCGCTGGGGCTTGCCACGGCGAATGCGCTTCTGAATCCGGATTCCTCCGAAGAAACGGAGCAAGACTCAATTGCCCTGATGGATCTTTCCCCCAATGATCGGGTAGCAATGGTGGGATACTTTGGTCCCCTGGTACAACGGATACAAAAGACCGGGGCAACCCTCCGGATCATCGAGAAAGATCCAAATCGGACAGGGGATATCCTCGACCGTACGGAGCGGAACAAGATCCTCGGAGATTGCACCGTGGCTATTGTGACCGCCACGTCGATCCTGAACAACACAATCGAAGAGATTCTCAACTGCCTGGGGAGCCCACGGCATGTCACCGTTCTGGGGCCCTCCACACCTATCTGTGAGGAGGCATTTGTCCGGACACCGGTCACCCATCTCGGCGGATCAGCCATACGCAATCCACGGAAGATCATGCAGATTATTTCAGAGGGGGGCGGAACACCCCATATGCGTCCCCACCTCCGGTTTATCGACAGGACGATCGATCACCATGCAGACAAGTAATCCTCACATCCCCGAGACGATCCCCGTTGTTTCCATCGTGGGAAAATCAGAATCAGGGAAAACAACCCTGATCGAGAGGATCATCCCGGAGTTGATCGATGCCGGTTGGCGCGTCGCCACCATCAAACACAGTCGCCGTGGCTTCGATATCGACCGCGAGGGGAAGGACAGCTGGCGCCATCGAAAGGCGGGAGCCCGCATGACGGTTATGGTCTCTCCCGAACAGATCGCCGTCATTGAGGATGTCAATCAGGAACTCGATATCGGGGAATTGCGTGACCGGTACATTTGTGGCCATGACGTCGATATCGTTCTCTCGGAGGGTTTCAAGGGAAATCTCTATCCGAAGATAGAGGTCTTTCGGTCGGATTTGAAGCGGGAACTGCTCTGCACAGCGGAAGACAACCTGATCGCCGTCGCCGGCGATGTACCGTTGGACATTGGTGTTCCCTGTTTTGATATCAACGATGTAACAGGCATCGCCCGACTGATCACAGATCTGTTTCTGCGATTGCCGCAGGAGAAGCATACCAATGACTGATCTTGATTATCTCAGGATTATCAAATGGGTCCTTATCGTCTTGCTGGCTGGCTTTATCGGACAGTTCGGCAAGACCTTCGCCAAGCACCTGATGGAGAAGACCCGGTTGAAGAAGAAGGGTGCCGCTCCGAAACTTGAAGCGGAAGTTCCTCCGAGCGGAGGAAAAGGTGAGACGGAAAGGGGCTCCGGAACACCGGCGCCGCCCTCTTTCGCCATATCCCCCGAGGAGCATGCAAAACAGGAGAAAAAGCTGGCTAAGGGCCTGGTAAAGCAGAAAAAGAAAGAGTCAAAGGCTCTCAAGAAACAGGCCAAGTCCTGAACATACCGCTTCGCTCCTGACCGGCAGTTTCTCGCGTCCCGATAGCATCAGGCAGTTCGTACGTCCCTACGCCTTCATTAATATCTCCATTATATCAGCTAATTGTCGAAACAAATCCGTCCGTCCCTATTTTCTCCTTGATCTTTATATCGATTTTGGGTAACTCGCACAGAAGTTTTCTCAAAATTAGGGGGGATTCAACTCCAAACGAAAAAAGGAGAGATGCGCATGGCAGAAGGCAAAGTAATGAATCGATGGCACGTTGTTATCGGCGCAATATTGATCCAATTGTGTCTCGGCGCGATCTACGCGTGGTCCGTATTCACACCCACATTGACCCTTTCCCTCGACAAGGGGGGCACATACGGCTTCAGCGCGACCCAAGCGGCGTGGATATTTTCAATCGGCCTTTTGGTGTTCTCGGTCGTCATGATCATTTCCGGACGCATGCTCGCGAAGACAGGCCCGCGGAAACTGGCATCCCTCGGTGGGATCGTTCTGGGTGCCGGATACATCCTGGGGGGACTGTTCGGATCCTCTTTCTTTTCACAGCTGGTATTCATCGGGATCATCGGTGGTGCCGGTATCGGCCTGGCTTATGTCGTCCCCATCGCCGTGGGAGTCAAGTGGTTCCCGGACAAGAAGGGGATGGTCACCGGTCTGGCCGTGGCCGGCTTCGGCTTTGGCGCGACGATCTGGGTCAAATCGGCCGGCTCCTGGTTCGGTCTCATCGAACACCTCGACTTCTTCGGTCTCGGCGGGGTGCAGAGCGTCTTTCTGTTATACGGCATCATCTTTCTTCTGGCCGTACTGGTGGGGAGCGTCGTGATGGTTGATCCTCCGGAGGGGTATGTGCCGGAAGGATGGACCCCTCCCGCACCGGCATCATCCGACAATCCGGGAAACGCCGCCTTGGGCATGACCGAGTTCACATCAGGCGCAATGATGAAAACCCCTCAGTTTTACATGACATGGCTTACCTTTCTCTTTTCCGCCATTGCCGGCCTCATGGTCATCTACTGTATCAAGCTGTTCGGGATCGACTCCCTTCAAACAGCCGGGATGACGGCGGCCGCGGCCTCAGCGGCGGCTGGAACCGCCATGGCCTTGTACGCAATATTCAACGGCCTCGGTCGGATCATCTGGGGGACGGTCTCCGACAAGATCGGAAGAAAGATGTCCATCTTTCTCATGTGTCTCTTCCAGGGAATCATCATGCTCCTCTTTTATCGGATGGGTGGGACCGTCTTCACCCTCATCATTGGCGCCTGCATTATCGGGTTCAACTTCGGGGGAAACTTCGCCCTCTTCCCCGCCGTGACGGCTGACTATTTCGGCAACAAGAACGTCGGGCTGAACTACGGCTTCATATTCGTGTCGTACGGCATCGCCGGGGTCATCGGTCCCCAGATCGCCGGGTACTTCAAGGACGCCGCCCGGGGAGGCGGTGATCCTTCGGCATGGATCACGCCCTTTATCATAGCAGGTGTGGCATGCCTTCTGGGGGCCGCCATTACCCTGATGTCAAGACCTCCCCATAAATGACGGAATGCTCGAGAAACCGGCTGTCGTGAGTTGCAATCAATTTCGCACTCGCGAAAAAATCGCCGAGCTGCGATTCCCCGTTTGACTAACAGTCTAAATTTTACTATGGTGGCTCAAAATTTATAATTGAGGGGGTTTTTCTATGTCTGAGAATCTTGCGAATCCTGCACCACTCGGTTTGATGGGCTTTGGTATGACGACGATTCTTTTGAACCTGCACAACGCCGGCCTGTACGAGATCAGCGCCGTCATCATGGCAATGGGGATATTCTATGGCGGCATCGCCCAGATCATCGCGGGTTGCATGGAATTCAAAAAAGGGAACACCTTCGGGACTACCGCTTTCACATCATATGGGCTCTTCTGGCTGACACTCGTATATCTCATCTATTGCAACGGAAAATTCGGAATGCCCGCGAATGATATCGGTTTTGTGGCCTGGTACCTCTTCCTGTGGGGCGTCTTCACCTTCTTCATGTGGATCGGCACGTGGAAGGCAAACCGGGGGCTCCAGGTGGTCTTTCTGTCCCTGACAATCCTCTTCTGGATGCTCGCCGCGCGCGACGCCTTCGGCTGGACGGGATCCTGGGCAGCCCTGACCGGCTATGAAGGGATCTTCTGCGGCGCATCGGCCATCTACTGCGCTATGGCCCAGGTCCTTAACGAGAATTATGGCCGGGTCATCCTGCCCTTGGGGGAAAAATAGTATTACATAACTATCCGATACCCCACCGAAAACGGTGGGGTATCGGGGACTCTATCAAATTACCCAAGGGGTGGGTAATAGAACCCTTGGAACATTTGACTTCTATTCCTCTTTCATTGTAGGTAGTGGCGTAAGGGTATCCGGAACGTCGCTGATGGTAGACACGGTAGGGAGAGGGAACCTCTCACCATACCTCTTTTGGGATAAGACTCGCGGATAGTTGACTGTTTTACTGTTACCAATACCGTCGACGCACTTCGGTGATTCGGCACACATGGAGGAGATAAAATGAGAACTGTGAATGGGAAATATGGTGTGATCGTTGCGTTGATGACGCTCATAGGGGTCTGTGCCTTTGTTGTACTGCCCTGCTTTGCCCAGCAGGACCAGGGGGGAAAGGGGGGCGGTCCCGACCGTAGCTTCGCCATGTATTTTGACTATCCTGAAATCATCCTCCCCGGAGGGAACAAAAAGGTCGATCTCAATCTATCCTTCAACAACAAGGGAAAACAAGACGAAACCATATATTTCAACTATCAAATCCCCGCAGGGTGGCGGGCCAGTGCGGAGGGTTATGGCGCTGCCGTAACCGCCCTCTATCTCCCGACCGGCGAGGTCAAGTCCGTCACGTTCGGCATTATACCGGACGGGAATACGGGCGCCGGTGTGTACTACTTCAAATTGGACGCACGTACGCAGGATGGCGCCCTGAAGGCTTCACAAAAGCTGAAGGTGACCCTTCTGGCAAAAGAAAAACAGAAGGAGGGTGAAATCATACTGACTACCTCGTATCCCGTCCTCCAGGGCTCAAGTGACGGCAAATTCGAGTTTGCACTGAGCGTCAACAATAAGACACGAAAGGAATTGCCCTTTAATCTCATCGCGGCTCCGCCCAAGGGGTGGAACGTCAATTTCAAACCTCCCTTCAAGGACACCTATATTTCGAGCCTCATGTTGAAGCCCGAAGAAAGCGAAAACGTAACTGTCCTGGTGACACCCGATCCCTTTGCGACAGCGAACGAGTTCACCATACCGATTACCGTCATGGCGGAGGGTTTTAAGGCGGAGGCATCCCTGAAGGTGATCATCACGGGGACGTACAAGGTCGATGTCGGCACCGATACGGGGCTCCTCTCGCTGAGCACCCAAAGAGGGAAAGCCTCCACCCTCTCCATCTATGTGCAAAACACCGGGTCCGCCACCCTGCAGGATGTTTCTCTCCTCTCGGTAAAGCCGGAGAATTGGAAGGTAACGTTCAGCCCGGAGAAAATAGTCTCTCTCGATCCGGGGAAGCTCGAACAGATCGAGGTTTCGATTGAACCGGGCGAAGATTCCCTGGTGGGAGACTATGCCGTCGGCGTGAGCGTCAATGCCGAAAAGAGCTCAGACAATCTCGAGCTGCGGGTGACCGTTAAGGCATCCGCCGCCTGGGGATGGATCGGTCTGGGGATCATCTGCCTCGTTATTGCAGGTCTGTTCGGTCTTTTCCGGGCACTGGGAAGGAGATAAGATGAGCGAGGAGAGCATCATTCAAACCGAAGGGCTGACCAAGATCTATGGTACCCAACGGGCCGTCAATAATTTGAGCTTGACCGTGCGGGAGGGTGAAATATTCGGTTTCCTGGGTCCAAACGGATCGGGAAAAACAACCACGCTTCTGATGCTCCTCGGGCTGACGGAGCCGACCAGCGGATGGGCGCGAGTGGCGGGATTCGATCCCCTGCGGGAATCGATGCAGGTAAAAAGAATTATAGGGTATGTTCCTGAGAACATAGGGTTCTACGAGGACATGACCGCCGCGGAAAATCTACACTTTATCGCGCAGCTCAATGGGATTCCCGATTCCGTGAGCACCGGCAAGATCACGGAGGCCCTGGCGAGCGTGGGGCTTTCGGGAGAATTCGACAAAAAGGTCGGCGCCTATTCCCGTGGTATGCGCCAGCGGCTCGGCATCGCGGTGATCATCCTCAAAGAACCCCGGATCGCCTTTCTCGACGAGCCGACCCTGGGACTCGACCCGGAGGCAACGACCAAAAACATCGAGTACATCCAGTCCCTGAGTAAGGCCAAACATATCACGGTTATCCTCTCGTCCCACGACCTGAAGCAGGTCCAAAAGATCGCCGACAGGGTCGGCATCATGCTCGAAGGACAGATGATCGCTGCGGGAAGCCTCGAAGAGCTGGCCACGGAACAATTCGGGATCGGAGACCACAAGATCTCTCTGGACGACCTCTACTTGAAATATTTTCAGGAGGTGACCCTATGACCGGCATCGGATCTATTGTCAAGAAAGAGCTGTCCGATCACTTCAGCAGCTATCGCTTTACCATCATTTTTGCGTTGATCGCTATGGCCAGTCTGATCGCCACCTATATGGCGGGGATGGGGCTCAAGGAAGAACTGGCCGGGGTGGCTAAGCCCAATTTTGTCTTTCTCATGCTCTTTACCTCCACCGGATCGGTCTTCTCGCTGGTACAGTTCGTTGCCTTTTTTGGTCCGTTGATCGGGCTTCTGCTGGGCTTCGATGCCATCAATCGTGAACGGAGCAGCGGAACGCTCAGCACCCTTGTGTCACAACCGATCTACCGTGATTCCATTATCAACGGGAAATTCCTGGCGGGAGTAGCCACGATCTCCATAATGCTCGTCGCCATCGTCCTGGTGGTGACCGGCCTCGGGTTGAAACTGATCGGTGTGGTGCCCGGTCCGGAAGAGATACTGCGGATCATCCTTTATTTGGTGATCAGTATTGTCTATATTTCCTTCTGGCTCGGTGCCAGCATCCTCTTTTCGATCCTTTTCAGAGGTGTCGCGACGTCAGCCCTTGCCACCCTTGCGGTCTGGATTTTCTTCTCCTTCTTTATCTCCATCGGTGCCAGCGTGACCGCGAGCGTCATGGTTCCCATGGATGCTCAGGGGCAGCAAAATCCCGAACTCATGTTGAAACGGTTAGCCATACAGAGGAATGTATCCCTCCTCTCCCCTATGAAGCTTTATAACGACGCCACATCTATCGTGATCGATCCGACACGGAAAACGACCCGACAGTTCGTCATGATCGGACCGATTGAGCGGATGTCACTGGAGCGATTCCAGAGGCCCCTGTCATTGCTGCAGAGCCTGTTCATCGTATTACCTCATATCCTTTCGCTTATCGCCATCACCGTGATTTGCTTTGCCATCTCCTACATCATATTCATGAAACAGGAGATACGATCACTGTAAAGGAATATCCGGGCATGCAATTCAGACCGTTATTCCGCCAGTTGCCCAACCCGGGAGGAAGGCCTCAAGGCGTTCCTCCCGATATGGTATAATGAAAATCAAGACCCCCGCGCTCAAAAAACATGGCCCGGCGATCATAATGATTGCCCTGACGGTAACGATAGTGTGCTGCTATTATGCCTGCGGGAGGGGCGACGTATATCCGGTCATGGACAAGACGGTATACCGGAGCGGGCAACTTGACGGGCATCAGTTGGAAGAGGCAATCAAAGCATACGGGCTGAAGGCCATCTTCAACCTCCGGGGGGAAAACGACGGGACCGGATGGTACGATACCGAGAAACAGATCGCCGCATCGTACAATGTCGCGCTTCATGACTTCCCCTTCAATGCCTCCGCCCTGCCGGATGTCATGCCGCTTCTTGAACTGCTGGATCGCCTCGAAACAGCCAGGGTGCCTCTCCTCGTCCACTGTCAGCACGGCGCCGATCGAACCAGTTTTGTCAGTGCGCTGGTTCTGGCACTGCAGGATGATGTCCCGTATGAAACCGCCATGAAGGAGATTTCATGGCGATTCGGGGTTTTTCCCGGCAAGAAATCGACCGGACCACTCTTCTTCGATCAATACGAATCATGGCTCCGGGAGACGGGTGTCGAACACAGCCCGGAGGTTCTTCGATCATGGATACGGGAGGACTACATCGACGGCAACGGAAGCATTGAATATTCGGTTGATACGGTGGAAGGAACCGTGCTGAAGCGCGATGGTTCCGGTGACGAACGGTCCATAACGCTCCCTTCCGGCATCTCTCAGGTGACGGTAGCGGGGTGGGCCTACGACCGCCGTCATCACAAAAGAATGGAAACTGTGACCGTCGGCCTGGGCAACACCGTGACCGCGCCGGCGGCCTTCTCACACCCCCGTCCCGATGTGGCACGGTACCTCGATATCCCCGGCGGAGACAGGGGGGGATACCCCTATTTCGGCTGGTCTGCCCGTTTTGACGGGAAAACCCTGACGCCCGGTTCGTACGGGATTACCCTTCATTTCACCACCTCCTCGGGTCGCGCTGTGACCGTCCCTACGGGATGCATGGTCCACGTTGAATGACAGACACCATCTGACCATCAACCACGGGAGTCCTTCCTTTCTCCTTGACACACACATCCCTTCTTCATATGTTCCATCTGATGCAACGATAGTCACGGCATCGTGTGGATACCGGAATGTCCGTGCCTATCGTACTCCATACTCAAGGGGGAGGGGAGATATGAAAGTAGTAGCGCTCAATTCAAGTCCGCGGGGGAAGGATCAGAGTAAAACGGAACTCCTGCTCGAATCACTCGTCGAGGGGATGCGTTCGGCGGATGCCGATGTAGAGATCATCAATCTCCGGTCCCACAAGATCAGGTACTGTATCGGCTGCTACACCTGCTGGACAAAGACACCCGGTACCTGTGTCCATAAGGACGACATGAGCCGAGAGCTCTTTCCGAAATTCATGGAATCCGATATCGCGATCTATGCCACGCCGCTTTACCACTTCGGTGTCAACGCCCAGCTCAAGGCATTTATCGAACGAACACTCCCCGCTGTCGAACCGTTCATCATCGAGCACAACGGTAAGGCCTCACACCCACTGCGGGGTCGTCATCCGCTCATTGTCTCCCTTTCCGTCGCCGGATTCCCCGAGAACTCCATATTCGACCTGATGTCTTCACACCTGCGATACATCTACGGTAGAGCCCTCATCGCGGAGATCTACCGCCCCGCCGCCGAAACGATGACCCAAACCGGCTTCGAACAGATTCGCGACGATATCCTTGACGCGGTCAGAAAGGCCGGCGTGGAACTCGTCAAGACCTTCTCGGTATCGGATGAGACCATGAAGAGAATCAAACAACCCATCGTCGATCTACAGACCATGCGCGAGTACGGCAATGCCATGTGGCAGGAGTACATCGATGCGGGTATAACACCGAAGGAAGCGCTGGACAAAGGGACCTCTCGGAACATGCCGACGACGTAGTTGTGTGCTCTTGAGAAGCCGCACAGGTACCAGGCAGTTAAATGGAAAGGTGCCATATGCAAGCACCCGAAACCAGCAAAAGAAAGGATGCCGCATGCAGCCATTCCCCGAGGCAGAAACGATTCAGAAAGAGGTAAAAGAACAGTTTAATAACCTGATCGACGCCCTCAACACACTCGACGCCCCCGCCTGGGCCGATCATTACAGTAGGGACGGGTTCCTGTCCGCCGTTGCCGGCGCGGATCGCTCTGCCACCCGAAGGGAATGGGTGGATACGGTAACGTCGTACTTCGCGACGAGAGAACAACAACAGGTCGAAGTATTGGCTGTGCAGGTTACGCCCCTGGCGCCCGATCTGGCCCTTTTGACGAGTCAGGAAAAATCGAAGATGCTTTTTACGGATGGGCAACGCATGCAATCAGCGCATGTCTTCACGATGATATGGAAAAAAGAGGAGGGCGGCTGGAAGATCCTCTATTCTCACGAATCGTGGGTTGAAAAGTAGACAAAACACCCGCAGTTCCGCACTCGTAAGGAAAATTCCGCCCGCGAGGCATCCATCAGCGTGCTGCTCTATGGAGATACAGCGGCCATCGTGATCGATGGAGCCTCATGCGCGGCGTGTTCCTGCGCCTCATCGACGCTATTCTCCCCTGCGGCCTTCAGCATACCGGCACAGATTGGCAAGGGCCCTGACCGTTGCGTCCAGGGTGGCGTACACGGGAAACCCCCCGGCGGCAAAGGTCTTTTTGAGAAGCAGATTGTACTGCCGATCCTTTTCGTCCTCCAGGTACGGATCGAGGGAAACCGTGATCATGACGGGTTTCCGCTCTTGCTCACGGGCCTGTTCGCACCCTTCAACCATCAACGCAATGAGTCGTTCCATATGGGCATCAATGGCTTCCGGCCCGATAATGCGCCGCAGATAGCGGAACTGATCGAACTGGAAGACCAGTGTATCGATCTGAGGATCAGCGGCGACGGTCCTGATAATATCGGCGATATTCCCCGTCTCCCCGACATTGTAATAGATGGGCCAGGCATCCAGGGGATTCCGTATGCTGGTCCCGGCCGCGGGGACCAGGGCGCGCAGGGTCTCGACGGTCTCGGGCGTAAACGGGGGCACCTCGATCCCGGCCCGCAGGCAGAGGTCCGTCTGGATGACGCCGAAGCCGCCGGAGTTGGTGATCAGGGCCATAGTCCGCCCCGCGGGGAGCGGGGCGTTCTGAAACGCTATCAGGGTGCTCGCCATCTCGTCGAAGGTGTCCACCTGCAGCGCCCCGCACTGCCTGAAAAAGGCGCGCCAGATATCCGGGGAACCCGCCAGGGCCCCCGTATGTGAGGCCGCCGCCCGCATCCCCTGATCGGTCATTCCCCCCTTAATGGCGATCACCGGCTTTCGCCTGGCCGCCTTTGTCAGGGCCGCGCGCAGATGTGATGTGTCACTGGTCCCTTCGATATAAAAGGCGATCAGCTTCGTGCCCTCGTCATCGGCCAGGTATTCCAGAAAATCGGCGCCGTCCAGGTCTGCGGCGTTGCCGTAACTGACCACCTTGCTGAACCGGAGATTCTTCGCGTCGGCGAAATACGAGAACGACTCGGCAAAACTGCCGCTCTGGGCGACAACACCGATGGCCCCCTCCTCCGTCGGGGCTTCCGGCACGATGGCCTGACCCGTCCTGGGACAGTAAACACCGAAACAATTAGGGCCGATGAGCCGGATTCGGCCTTGTGCCAATTGCTTCAGTTCTTCCTCCTGCCTGATCCGTTCGGGGATACCCGTCTCGCTGAAACCGGCCGTGAAGATCTGGGCGACCCGAACACCTTTTTGAATACACTGCTCCAGGACCTGCGGCAGGAGCGACGAGGAGATGCCGATACTCACGTAATCGACCTCGGCCTCCACATCCAGGATGGTCGGGTAGCATTTCTTGCCCATCAGTTCCGTATATTTCGGGTTGACCAGGTAGAGGCGGTCTCTGAGTTTCGTCCTGATCTGGGCCAGGGTCGCCTGATCGGAAGGGGACGCCCCGATGATCGCGACGGCACGGGGATCGAAGATCGCGTCGAATAGGCTGCGCTCTGCTGTTTCCATGGTACCTCCTGAAGGAATCGATGTGATTTTTCATACCATAAAGCACGGAACAACCGTAGGACGAAATGATAGTATGCCGGGACATGTTTGAAACGGCTGGGGCTCAGCCTGGACAAGATCTGAAAAGAGGCTCACTCAGCATTTTGATGACGTGCAGATTTTACAATATGGATGGAAAAGTATGTATCGATCATTCCCTACAATTTATAAAATCTGGAGGAAAAAGTCTCAACAATCATTACCGGAGAAAGCGAGCGGGGTGGAGCAATTGGCCGTACTGTCTTCTTCAACCCTCTATTCTCTTACTTTTCGCGAGTTCCGCGAAGGACCTTCGCCTGCGCACAGAGCAGCCCGAAGCCGATAACGGGCAACAGGATATCGGTCCACAGAATGGCGCCGGCGTTTCCCGCAGCCATATTGTGCGTTGTACAAATCTGGTAGATATGCCCTCCCGCCGCGCCCAAGAGGAAGAAAGCGGGGGGGAGAAATGTGGCTACCCGGAATGCCAGGTTTTGTCTGAAAGCTATGATGCCCGCCACGCCCATGCCGAGGCTGGCAAACCCCACTTCCAGTTGAAAGGGGCTGTTCGCCCACCCGATAAATTTCGCCGTATACTCGGCAAACACCACATGCATCACGAAGTTGTCCAGATAGCCGATCCCTATGCTGAACAGGAAAAAATAGGCGACGAGGGCTTCGACAATGACGGGCTTTGTTCTCCGCCCTTTCTTGGAATAGATCGATACCAGTGAACCGATCAGGCCCATGACGAGGAGAGAAACGGTAGGATTCGACAAAACGAGTTTAATGAATGAAGCGATCATATGGCACCCTTTTCTTTCAATGTCTATGTGGATCTCCTATCATATGACAAGCACCGCACAGTATGCGGCACAACACCCCTCAGAGACTTTGCATATGTAACCGTCATCAAGCATCTCATCCACTGGGGATGGCAGACCCCTCTGATATCCCAATCGTGATTCAAGACGCTTGACGAGAATATCGGTTTATTTCGGGAGTTCTTTAAGAGCAATGAGAAGATATCGGTGTTACGGTTGTTAAACCGGAACGGAGAAGAGAATAGGCTCCGGCAAGAGAAAAATACCCGTTTTTTAGTGTTTGCATTTTGCGCAGCTTCTGTCTATGTAAATCCCGGAAAGAGTGTGGGACGATTTTGCAGTGAAGGAGGGTATATGAAGATCAAAGACAAGGTTGTTGTCGTGACGGGCGCGGCCTCCGGAATCGGTCGTGGATTGTGTTATCGTTTCGCCGACGAGAAACCCAAAGGGATCGTGGTTTCCGATTATAACGGGGAAGAGGCGGCAAAGGTGGCCGCGGACATCGGCGGCCTTGCCGTGACGGCCGATGTCGGCAAGGAAGAGGATATTCAAAGACTGGTGGAAATGACCTCTCGGCAGTACGGACCGATCGATCTGTTCTGTTCCAATGCCGGCATCCCCTCAGAGGGCGGCGCGGAAGCACCGAATGAGGTATGGCAGCGCTGTTGGGATGTCCACGTCATGGCCCATGTCTATGCGGCCCGCGCCGTGTTGCCATCGATGATCGAGCGCAAGAGCGGATACCTGCTCCAGACGGGTTCGGCCGGCGGATTGCTCACGACGCTGGGACAGGCACCGTATGCGGTCTCCAAGCACGCCGCCGTCGCCTTTGCGGAATGGTTGTCGATCACCCATGCGCGCCAGGGGATCAAGGTCAGTTGTCTCTGTCCCTTCGGCGTCATCTCCGGCATGCTCCCGGAAGACGCGGACGGTGTGGGACAAGTCATCTTAAAGACGGCCATTACGCCTGAGCAGTGCGCCGACTATGTGGTGGACGCGCTGGAAAAAGAGGAGTTCTTTATTCTGCCCCATCCGGAAATTCTGGAATATTTCAAGGCACGGGCCAATCACCATGAAAGATGGCTCGCTCACATGCGCAAAGAGCAGGAGACCTATATCGGTTAAAAGAATCCGTCGGACGTTCAAGGATAGCGGGGATGCCGGCCGATTTTTCGGTTCGGCATCCCTTTTTTATATCAGATAAAAAATGTCCGTCTCGGAGCTTTTCAGTATTTTGAACGCCGCGCCGGCAGGACGATCAATTCGAGTAAATGGGAGTTGTCCCTATTATTTTCCCTACGTACTACCCGGCGGATCATCGTACCGCATCGTCTGCTCAAAAGACGGTTACGCCCCGGTTGGTGGCCAGATCACGGTGAACTCTCCGACACAAGACGTGGGTACCTTTAACCTGCCAGAGATTACCGAAGCGGATGATTCACTTGGCAACTGGACCACATCCGCCTGGAACAGGGTCGACGAGGTTCCGGGTACCTACTGGACGGATGGCTACAAGACAACCACCGCTTTCGGCGTCTTCGATTTCGCCGGGAGCATATTTTACTCTACTGACGGGACGGCCGCCGATTTTTTCCAGCGTTTTCCTGAATCTCAGCGGTCACAACTGGTGCTACGTCAGTATCAGCAGTGAACTGTTCGGTGTGGAGGATCCTTTTATTTTTGGTCTTGATGGACTCGCAGACGGAGCAGGAACGCTTGCCGGTTTCATCATGGATCAATCTGATGCAGATTCCTTCTTCAACAGTTTCCTTGATCCATCCATCGTTTACGAAATCGAAGTTTCAGGCGGCAGGACTATTCATTTAATGGACCGATGGGGTATGCCCTCGGCGGTGCGCATACCGAAAATATTCAAGAGGTGAAACTCCGCGTTTACCTTAAGGTGATGAACCAGGATTTCTGCATAGGTCCGCTCTATCTTATGGACAAGTTCATGATGGAGTGGCGTTACGTTAAAAAGAGATCAATATTTGATCCCAGCGATAACTTTGAATTGAGAGAGGTCATCCAGCCCCCCCGAATTATCCATCATTCACCGCGCCGTAAAGGAATCCGTGGCGCATGCCGCCTCCGTTACCCTGCCGGTATCCGGGATCGACTTTTCTTCAAAAATATGACATAGGGAAAAAGCAGGCTTTCGATTGCCTGTTGAAGAGTTAGCTGAAGAAATGTTTTGATCTTAACTTTTGTTCTGCTTGTGAACGGCTGTAGCCAAGGGGTATGATGATCTGATCATCAAAGCTTCGTTTCTCAAAAGAGAGATGAGGCCGTTGTCTTTTGTAGTGAACCTGGATTAAAGGAGGAATAAGGGTTTGACTGTTTATAGATAGCGCCACGGCAATTCACCCTGATTGAATGGAAATAGCTATGATGTCCCCGAATTTATTCTGTGAATCTACACACAACAGAACGACGACATGGGCAAGGGTGGCAGTATCAGCCTGCCTGATCCTGTATATTGCTCAGCCGGGGTATGCGATGCAACCTCCTCCGGCACCGCTGGATCTCGTGCAATTGAGAGAGCTTGTTTCAGAAGCTGACATCATTATTGCAGGAGAGATACTGCATGTGAAGGAAACCGAAATTATCGACGGGAAGGAAAGAAGTACTTCAATAGCTGCGTCCCTGAGGATAAAAAAGTTATTAAAGGGAGACGCTTTTGGTAAGGTGTTGACAATTCAAGAAACCTATCCGACTTTTCATTCTTCCTTGGTTGATTCCGGGCCGAGCGACAAAGGGAAATCAGCAACACCAATCATCGGCGTGACAGTTGGGCCGAGAAGATACCACGGAAGATACCAGCAAGGTTCCAGAGTAATTGTGTTGCTTGCACATGTTGCAGGAACCGATCAATACAGGCCTCTGGGCTCCGGCACATTCGATAAGCACCTCTGTGAGTTTCTTATAGAAGGTGGTGGGATTAAGGCACTTTATTTTGGTTTTGCTCCCGATATGCAACCGTATGTGGGATCTGAGGAGACGTTCATCAATGTAATCGAAGCGTTCGTCAACTCACATTCCGGGAAGGACGAATAATGTCTAAGACGGTAAGGACATTTCTCTGTTGTGCAGTTTTTGTACTGACATGTCTCTTATTCACCGTTCCGGCAATTTCAGATGAAACAGCTATCCCTCTTAATCAATACGGTATTCGCTCGACGAATCCATACGTCGCAGACCGGTTTATCGAGAACGGGAAAGAGATAGACATGGTCATCGTCCCGAGCCGTCCCGAGCCTCCCGAGGGGTTCAGCCCACGGGTTGTCAGGGTCCCCGAACCCGATATCGAAGCCGGCATAAACACCATTCCCAACGTCCCTGCTATGACGTGGTGCTTTGGATGTTCGGCCACATCCGCCGCCATGATGTACGGTCATTACGACAATGAAGGTTACACGAATATGTACACCGGTCCTACCAATGGCGGTGTGTTCCCCATGACGAACGAGACATGGGGAACCGTGGACATTAACGGCGAGACACGGGCCCTGTGCCCCCTCAGCGCCACCCGTCAAGGCCTTGATGGCCGGGCAACCAAGGGACACGTCGATGACTACTGGATCAAGTATGGAAGCGAAGGTTCCGATCCCTTTATCGGTAATTGGACGGAACATGCCTATGGGGACTGCACCGGTGATTATATGGGCACCAACCAGTCTTTGCTTGAAAATACGGACGGTTCCACGATATTTTACAATTACAGAGATGGCACACCACTTTATGATTATACCGGCAGTGAGCCTGAATACCGTGACGGTTGCCACGGCCTGAGGGATTTTGCCGAGTCGCGGGGATATACGGTTGTCACAAATTTCTCTCAGTACATTTATGGCTATAATGAAAACACCCAGGGGTTTACTTTCACCGATTTTAAGGATGAAATCGATGCGGGCCGTCCCGTGCTGATACAAGTCACAGGCCACACGATGCTTGGGTACGGCTATCACGATGACGGATCGATTGTCTATATCCATGACACCTGGGATTACTCA
This sequence comes from Syntrophales bacterium, assembly GCA_963662405.2. Taxonomy (GTDB): domain Bacteria; phylum Desulfobacterota; class Syntrophia; order Syntrophales; family UBA2210; genus UBA6078. The sequence continues at coordinate 1,116,444 of CAXXKT010000001.1, read as the reverse complement.
GACCATTCAATGTTTTGGGGCGGCGTGTATGCAGGGATGACCCATTATGGAGTCACCGTGTTGAGGCTTGACCCGGCCCCGGGATTGACCGTCTTCCCGGGCGATGGTCTCTCCTCCATCGGAAATGCGGGTGGGCCCTTCAGTCCCGCCGGTATCGTTTACACGCTTGAGAATCGGACAGCTGGTGCGATCGACTATACCGTGAGCAAGGGCGAACCCTGGGTGTCGCTGAGTAGCTCGGGGGGCACTCTGGCAGGTCACGCCACGACAGATGTCACCGTTTCGATTAATTCAAATGCCGACTCGCTTGCGAATGGCAGTTACACAGATACGGTGACCTTTACAAACACAACCGATCACGAAGGTGATACCACCCGTGAGGTAACGCTCACGGTGGGAATATTGACGCTTCGATATGCCTGGAATATGGACAGTGACCCGGGGTGGAACACCGAAGGCCTGTGGGAGTGGGGCCAGCCAATGGGGAGCGGAGGGCAGTACGGCAATCCGGATCCGACAAGCGGATGCACGGGGGATAATGTCTACGGATATAACCTGTCGGGTGACTACGAGAATGATCTCCCTGAGCGGCGCCTGACAACCGGGGCCATCGATTGCAGGGAAATGTCGCAGGTCACGTTAAAGTTCTTGCGATGGCTGGGGGTTGAGTCGCCTTTGTATGATCATGCATATGTACGCGTGAGTAATGATGGAAGCACCTGGAGCACTGTCTGGGAGAACGCCACATCTGTCACTGACTCCTCATGGAAAATCCAGGAATTCGATATTTCCGATATTGCCGACGGACAGGCGACGGTATACCTCCGCTGGACAATGGGCACCACGGACTCATTGGTGCGATACTGCGGCTGGAATATTGACGACGTGGAGATCTGGGCGGTGAATGAGGCGAGTAGTAGCCATCGCAATTTGCCATTCCTCCCCCTGCTGCTGCTGAATAACAGAGCGGAATAAGGAAGACGGTAGACAGGAAATTGGGAAGCAAATGATGGATACTCCCCGGTTTTTTTGGATTTTTCTTCTTGCATTTTGAAGTTCCCCCAAAATGATGGACACACCGAAACGGTAGAGATAAAGGAAGAAGGACTTGGAGGTGTGCAGTGGGAAATAAGAGAGAGCGGAGAAGTTTTGACAAAGAATTCAAGAAGGAAGTAGTCCATTTAGTTACAGGAAGAGGACGGAAGGTTTTTTAGAAGTAGTGCGGGATTTAGATATCCACCCTAATGCGATACACCGATGGAAGCGAGAGTGTCTGGAAGACATTGAGGATGCATTTCCTGGTAAAGGGCGTATGAAACCCGAAGGAGATGAGATGCGAAAGTTAAAGAAGACGCTGGCCGATGTGACGGAGGAGCGAGACATATTAAAAAAAGCGTTGGCCATCTTTTCAAAACACCCTCGATGAAATATCAGTTCATTGACAAATACCGCTCCGCATATCGAGTGGGAAAGATGTGCCGGATATTGCATATAGGCCGGAGCAGTTATTACGCATGGAAGAGGCGTCGCAAGAGCATGAGAGACGAGGAAAACGAGAGTCTTGTTTTTACGATCAGGCTGGTCCATGGAAAGAGTCGCAAGGCCTATGGTAGCCCCAGAATTACCGCCCAATTGCGTGCACGAGGCATCAGGTGCGGTAAGAACCGTGTTGCCCGTCTTATGCGAGAGAACGGAATAATGGCAAAGACAAAGCGCAGATTTAAGATTACCACGGATTCAAAGCACAATTTGCCGATAGCCGAAAACCTTCTTGGGCAGGATTTTACAGCAGATGCTCCGAGTATGTGGTGGACGCGCTGGAAAAAGAGGAGTTCTTTATTCTGCCCCATCCGGAAATTCTGGAATATTTCAAGGCGCGGGCCAACCACCATGAACGGTGGCTCGCTCACATGCGCAAAGAGCAGGAGATCTATATCGGTTAAAAGAATCCGCCGGACGTTCAAGGATAGCGGGGATGCTAGCCGATTTTTCGGTTCGGCATCCCTTTTTTATATCAGATAAAAAATATCCGTCTCGGAGCTTTTCAGTATTTTGAACGCCGCCTTGGCAAAAGTTTTTGGAAGACCTGTGTCCCCGGATAGGCTACCAGAGGCTTTGCAAGTTTCTTTCTCTTTGTTTCTAAATTTCCAGCATACAATTTGACGGCACAACACTAACAAAATCAAGCCAACGAGATTTCCAGCCTGTGTTTTCTTTTTTCCCAGTCAGGCAGTATCTGCTCAAGAAACCGGTAAAACTCCGGGGTATGATTTCTGTGCTGAAGATGGTTCAATTCGTGAATAACAACATAATCAATACAGTCTCTGGGGGCTCGGATCAAATCGATGTTCAGGGTCAACATGCCCGTGACTGACAAACTCCCCCAGCGCTTTCGCATCCGTTTAATCTGTATCTTTGGTTTTGTGGAAGAAAATTTGTCGAAATAAACCCAGCATCGATCAAGACTTTCTGAAAATCTCGTCTTTGCTTTCTCCTTGTACCACTTGTCGATCAGCCTCTTGACCTTCTCGGAAGAGATCTCCCCCTGCACCCGGATTTCGAAAAATCCTTTTTTCAGTTTCACCGTGGCATCTTTCCCGCTGTTGATCTTGAGTCGATACTGTTTTCCCAGGTACAGGTGTGTCTCTCCTCCGACATATCGTCGTTCCGGAGTTCTCGGGTCAAATTGGCGGAAGAAAGCCTGCTGTTTCAATATCCAGCGGGCACGTTTGGATATCTTTTTTTTGATTTCTTCTATATCGATTTCGAAGGGGACTTTGACAACCACACGCTGGTCGGGATGGACAGAGATTTCCATGGTTTTTCGCTCAACATGGAAAAAACTGAATTCTATCTTCTCTCTCCCGTAGGCGATGGTGCCGGAGAATTGTTTCATGCCCCACTCCTGCTTTCCGCCACCTGCATGATCTTTTCGATCATGGTGTCCATCTGATCAGGGCTGATTTCCACCCCTCTTCGGCCCTTCACTTCGTCAAAGAGATAATCGTCAATATCATTGATCACCTGTTTCTTGGTATCCTCATCATCCCAGAACTGTACCTTCCAGTGGCAAGCCATAATGTAATCTATCGCCAGTGCGGTGTCCGCAGTAATGGCGTCGCACTCCTCCAGAGAGAGCGATTGTTCTGTGAAGAAGGGCTTCAGAACACCATAATAGGCCATGGAGTTCTCGTTTCCTGTAAGTTTTGCAGGCATATCGTCATGTTGGCGGGTTGCCACCTTCTTCCGTATCTCCTTGACACGGTTCAGGTATTCAAGATCAGTCAGTCGTTTTGCCCGGAAGTCATCGATCGTCTGCTGGATCAACCTGGAAAACTTCTCATAAAAAGCGGGGTCTTCACCCATCTTTTCCGTAATCACTTTTCGCGTCGCGTAGGCAATCGCATCCGCCTTGGCAGCCGTACTTTTCCCGTACACAGCCAGATCCTTTTTCACCGCCGAGAATGTTTCCTCATCGAAAATGTTTACCGGTTCATTCAGCTGCAGGACTTCGTTGGCCTGGATATGCGTATCGAGCAGTTTTTTGATTTTCGGTTCATAGTCCCGGTAGTCGATCGCTTCCGCATAGCGCAATTTCACGGAGGCCTTCAGGTTCTGAAGGCGCTTGAGGTCTGACTTGTAACGCCATAGCTTATCCTCGTCGATTGCCATAATGAAGGATTCCGTCGAAAGGGCAATCGCCAGTGTCTTGGAATATTCGGCCAGGCGCTGGTAGAAATCTTCCCGCGGGGCGTTATCGGCGAGGAGGACCTCATAGGACTCTTCGTCGTAGCTGTGCTTGACTTCCTTGAAGATGTCCCAGAGATCGGAATACCGTTGCGGCAGTCTCTCTATCTCGGCATGTACCGAGGTCAGCGCGCCTCTCAGATCTTCCTCATCGAACGTTTCAAAGGCGCTGTACATGGTCAAGGCCTTGTCCAGTTCCCCCAGCAGGCCCACGTAATCGACAACGTATCCGTACTCCTTGTCTTCATATACCCGGTTCACGCGGGCAATGGCCTGGAGAAGCGAGTGCTCCTTGAGCTCCTTGCAGAGGTAAATCACCGCGTCGCGTGGCGCGTCAAAGCCGGTGAGCAGCTTGCTGACCACGATCAGGATCTCCGGTTCCGAACCGTTCTTGAACTGGTTGATGATCTGCTTATTGTATTCCACTTCCTTGCCAAAGCGTTTCATCATCTTCTTCCAGAATTTCACCACCTCGTCCGTCGGTTCCTCGTATGGGTCTTCATACCCCTTGCGATCATCCGGTGCGGAGATGAGCACCTCGGAGGTCACAAAACCGATATTTTTCAGATGTTCATGGTACTGGAGGGCCGCGGCCTTGCTGGGCGCGACAAGCTGCGCCTTGAAGCCCGTCTCCTGCCAGGTCTCGCGGTAGTGCTCACTGATATCGAATGCCCGCATGTAAATAACCTGTTCAGCCTTGTTGAGCATTTCGGAACGGGAATACTTTCTCTTCAGATCAGCCTTCTGCTCCCGGGTTAAACCCTGCGTATGGCGTTCGAACCAGAGATCGATGGCCTCCTTGTTCTGTTCCATCTCCACATGGCGCCCCTCATAGAGCAGAGGGACGACGGCCTTGTCCTCAACCGCCTGTTGTATCGAATAGTGCGGTTCGACCAGTCCGCCGAACTTTACGAAACTGTTCTTCTCTTTCTTCAGAAGCGGGGTGCCGGTAAAACCGAGATAGCAGGCACGGGGAAACATCTGACGCATTCGTGCTGAAAAGGAACCGAAATGGGAACGGTGACTTTCGTCAACCAGCATGAAGATGTCGGCCGAGTCATCCTGATACTTCCGCTGTTTCAGAGCCTTATCGAATTTATGGACCAACGTTGTGACAATGCTTGCTTCCTTTCCCATCATGAGTTCGAGAAGGTTCTTCCCCGACGTGGCCCGGTTCGGTTCGAGCCCGCAGGCCGCGAAGGTATTTTTCAGTTGTCTGTCCAGGTCGTCTCGATCCGTCACCAGGACAATGCGCGGATTGGAGATCTCCGGCTCAAGGGCAAGATTCCTCGTCAGCATCACCATGGAGAGAGATTTCCCCGACCCCTGTGTGTGCCAGATAATACCACCTTTGCGCCGCCCATCGCCGTCGAGCTGTTTGATCCTCTCCAGCGTGGATCTGACGACGAAATACTGCTGGTAGTGGGCGATCTTCTTGATGCCGCCGTCGAAGACCGTAAACCTGAAGGCCATCTCCAGAAGCCGATCAGGCCGGCACAGGCTGTAGAGCGCCCTGTCCTGCCCGGTGACAAGCCGGTTGCCTTCCGCCTCCTGAGCATCGAAAAAGGAACGGCAATACGCAAAATCTCCCTGAAAGAGATCCTTGTTCTGACTCTCGGTAAGGGTTGCGTGAACGGGCCTCGAAATATCTTCATCGCGATCCCGCAGTTCCTTCCAGAGACTCCAGAACTTTGCCGAGGAACCGGTCGTGGCGTATAGGGCCTCGTTCTTATTGATCCCCATCACGAGCTGGGCGAAGGTAAAGAGTCTGGGGATATACTCGTCGCCCTGGTTACGGATGGACTGTGATACGGCCTGCTCGATCTCTACTTTCGGAGACTTGCACTCGATGACGGCCAGCGGAATGCCGTTGACGAACAGGACGATGTCCGGACGCGCGGTTTCCGTGCTGCGGGACCGTTCCACGCTGTACTCGGCGGTGACGTGGAATACATTATTTTCATAGTTGCGCCAGTCGATATAATTGAGATTGAAGCTCTTGGAATCACCTTCGATAGTCTGTTCAAGCGCCGTCCCCAGGGTCATGAGATCGTAAACCGCCTCGTTGGTCTTCAGCAGTCCGTCGTATCTGACGTTCTTGAGCCTTTGGACGGCCGTCTGTATATTCTCCTCGCTGAAGAGGAAGTGGCGTCCTTTGTACCGGATGCGGTTGATCCGCTTGAGCTGGTCCGCCAGTATCCCTTCCAGCAGGACATTTCCGGTCTTTCCCTGGCGGGCGGCAAGTGCCTTTGAGGGAGACAGATACTCAAACCCCAGTTTTATCAACAACTGCAGCGCCGGAATCTGTGAGAGATATTTTTCGTTGAAGCGGAAACCGTCCATGTTCGCTCCCATGACCATATGGTTTTGTTTATAATGATATAATTTAAGGGTTTACACTCTCCCTATACAAAGCTTCATCAACCCAGCATATCGCTCGTCGGAGATTATCTGCTAAAGAGCCCCTGGCAGAAGCATAATATTTGTTGAACCATGTCTTCAATAATTCGCACAAATATTTAGAATGGCTTGAAATATCCTCGATGGAAAGGCAACGAATAGCTTGGAGACAATACTCGAGATTTTTTTCTGAAAGAGAGGGGTCAACACAGTGACCCATTAGTTGTTCTAAATAGTTTCGTTTCTCTCTGGTCGTGGCCGTGTCAGCTTTAGGGAGGGTCAGATTTTGAGTCATACCCTCCCTTATTCGTTCTATGAGTTTCGCTTTGGATTTCGATCTTGATACAATTCCTTGAAGGACTTCGTTCGCATCTTCATTGCTAAGAGATGCCTGACGGATATAATAATAACAAGGCAAGAAAGCTGTATCTTCAAAGCATATCTGTTTAAAAAATTCCTGTGGTTCTAAAACCTTATCTTGGTTTAGAAAGCTACTAACAATGTCGCCAACTCTAATTCCCTTTGTTTTGACTATTTGCTTTTTATTGATACTTGAAGGAAGACTCTCAAGTGTTTGGACGTTACCAATCAATTTTAGCGCGGGCTTTCCCTTTACCTCTGAAAACTCTCCTTCTTTTATAAACGACAACTGGCTTAGAAGAGATTCATCGATCAGAAACGATCCACCGGACCCCGTAACTTGCCCTGTATGAAGGTCAAAAACTCCTACTTCTTTAACACCAATACGGGAAATGTTGGCAAGGTGCTGCATCCAAAGTTTTTGCTCTTGCTGACGTTTTTCTTCAAGAATAAATCGTAGTTCGGGATATTTGATTCGTTCAGTGCGTCCTCTATAACGATAATAGATGTCTCCTTCCTTCAATTCTTCTCCCTCGTTTTTACAACAAATAACAGGTTTATTACGTGATTCATGGACATAAAGTATCCCAAAAACATTCCCATGGAGTTCATATTGATGAATATCCCACTCGATTTCTGGGGCAAAATGATCGTTAAAATGCCTTGACATTTTTTCAGGATCGAGGTTTTCAAATGATTCAAGATTTTTTCCTTTTAATCCAATTAGAATATGGGGCCTATTTGATATCCCGAAAACAAGATATCCACCCTTAGTGTTAGCAAACGCAGCGCAAGTCTTCAGATATTTAGCAATACTGATCCAACCAAAAGACTTTTTAAACTCTAAGCATCTGGATTCACGGGAAATGACACGATCACGTTTTTGGGGAGAAATTTTGAATATTTCGTTTAAATTTTCCTGAGAAAAAGATCCTTGACTATTCACGTTATAATCATCCTTTCTCTGTTCTCATCCACCACTGTCCGGTCAGAAGTTTCTGCATGAGGCCGCGTTTCTGTCTGCGGTAGGCGTCGGCCTGCTTTTTGAGAAGATCGATTTCCATCCTGGAATTATTAAGAAGACTAACGATTTCTTTTTGAATTTCAATCGGGGGAACCGGTATAATGAGATTTTTGAGATCTTTTTCATACACATGAGGCTGTGCACCACCAGATTGAAGAGCATAAATTTTATCCTGTAAGGATTTAAGGGCATAGTAGAAGAACTGAAGCAAAGCATTTTTTGCATATATAACATTACAGTCGGAGGCCCAAATAGGGTAATCATGGTACCAAACAAAACCAGCATAGGCGCCTGACGCACTGACAGTTACTGTTGCCATTTCGTGAGTTGCTATGCCGTGATAATAAGCATATGTTTGCCCACCAGCAACAACAGGTGTCTCTCCTTAGATAATATCGTCCTTTCTGAGAGCTTTTCCTTTTTCAATGATCAATTCTTTTCCAAGAATATCCTTTAACTTCGACTGTTTCCACCCAGGCTGTGTACATTCTTTTGTGATCATCCTCCTTAGTAACCACGAATACCTTTTTTCCTTGGCTGCAATCAGCCGCTCAGCCTTTTCGATGGCCTGGTCCCAAGTGGAAAGCAAATCTGCGGTGGTGTTTTGTTCCGCTAATGAAGGTAAGTATATAGGGTATTTATTTATTGTCTGTAGGTTTAACCCCGCCTTAGCACCCGAATCGTTTAGTCTTTGCCAGAGGTTTCTCTGATTGGCTTCCGCAAGATAATATGCGACAAATTTTGGGTTAGCCTGTTTTGAAGTTATGCGCACCAAGGCAACATGCTGGTTAACGTAAGCTTCGCCAAGTTCATCTTCTACAAACCCGATCTTCCCGAGTTCTGCGGTGATTGAGATCAGGATGTCATTTTTCTCAACTCTTGTTCTTTGCCCTTCACGAGATAGGGATTTCAAGGAAACATATTTTTTGTCATGCAACATGAGATTAATGCCATTTTTAGACAAGTTAGTCATCCTAAGAAATAAAGCTCCATTACGTGAATAGTACTTCGCCCATCCTCTTGAACCACTAGTAATCTTGGTAGCAAGTTCTCCTAATGTGGTTTTTAGCCATATTCTATTCGTCATTTTTCACCACATCCGATTTCTTCTGTTTCCACTTCACCTGCTTCGCTGCCTCTTCAAGCTGTTTGATAGTCTCTTCCTCCCCGATGGCCTCCTTGTATTCCCGGCGGCGGCGGGTAAACTTGTCATATTCCTTTTTCGCGAAATCGTCGGCGTCCTTCTTGCTGACGCTTCCGGCGTGGGGAAGAACCCTGCGTTCATTGAATGCCAGAAACTCGTCCAGTTTTTTTTCCCAGTCCTTCATGAAGACCTGTTTGCGGCATTTAGCCTGATCCTCGGCATAGTCCAGCCACATGACCACGATCCGGTTCAGCCCGTCGATCTCGTTCTCACCCAGATAGTTCTTGGCGATTGTCACATCGGTCTTGCGGACGTCGCCGGCCTTCCAGCTTGTCAGGCCCATGTTGGGCAGGGTGTGATCCGCCCGGCTTTTGATCAGTTCCGCCGCCGTGAGGCCGGTGGCGGCAAAGTGCAGTTTGTTCTGGATCACGCTGAAGAATTTTGTGGTCTCCGACCAGGAGGGATCGTAATCACCCGCCAGGGAGAATATCTCCCGCACACGCAGGTACATGCGGCGTTCGCTGGCGCGGATGTCACGGATGCGCTCCAGCATCTCGTCGAAATAATCGGGGATGGCCGACCCGGCAACCGGGGGATTTTTCAGCCGTTCATCGTCCATGACGAACCCTTTGACGATATACTCTTTGAGACGCTGGGTAGCCCAGATGCGGAAGCGGGTGGCGATCAGGCTCTTGACGCGGTAGCCGACGGAAATGATCATGTCCAGGTTGTAGTAGTCGAGATAACGTTTGATGTTTCTATTGCCCTCCTGTCGAACTGACAAGAATTTCTTGTGAGTTCCCTCGGCAGACAATTCGCCTTCCTCATATATGTTTTTGATATGGAGACTGATGTTCTGCTGGGTCGTTTGAAATAGTTCGGCCATCATCTGCTGGGTAAGCCACACCGTCTCGTTTTCCAGGCGGACCTCCAGTTTCACCTGGCCGTCATCGGTCTGGTACACGAGAAGCTCACTTTTTACAGGCAGGTTTTCGGTCATTTACATTCCTCCTGTTGCAGTCTGAATTTCGTTCACAACCATTTTTACCGCATGGTAAAAATGGTCAAAGGAGCGGTTATCCAATGTCTGCCGAGGAGATTTGGCCATTTCGAGGACATCCTCGACATGGTTGTGTGCGCAAGATTGCGTAGAGTGAATCCGGCTGCGTCTCATTGCTCGATCTCTTGGAGCATCTTTGCCATCTTCGCCCGCACGTCGATCAGCTCGCTTTCCAACTGGTCGATTTCTTTCTGAACGGCGTCGATGTCGATCTCTTCCTCTTCCTCGAAGGTGTCCACATAGCGGGGGATATTGAGGTTGAAATCGTTTTCCCTGATTTCCTCGAATGTCGCCACGTGGGCATATTTTTCGACATCTTGCCGGGCCGTGACGGTTTCGATGATCTTCTTGATATGCTCGTCGGAAAGGGCATTCCGATTTTTACCGGGCAGATAATCGCGGCCAGCATCGACAAAGATCACATCCCTGCGGGACTCCTGAGGGCCGCCTTTTTCGCGGCTTCGGTCAAAGACCAGGATGGCGACGGGAATCGAGGTGGTGGGAAAGAGATTGCCCGGCAGGCCGACGACGGCATCCAAAAGATTTTCTTCTATCACGTGCGTCCGGATACGTCCCTCGGCAGCCCCGCGGAAAAGGACACCGTGGGGAACCACGACGGCCACACGCCCCTCTTTTTCGATGGCAGCCTCGATCATGTGGCTGATGAATGCCCAGTCGCCTTTGCTTTTCGGAGGCACCCCCCGCCAGAAGCGGTTATACCGATCGTTCTGCGCCTCTTCGGCCCCCCACTTGTCGAGAGAGAAGGGCGGATTGGCAACGACTCTGTCGAATTTCATCAGTCGGTCCTTTTCCACCAGCGCGGGGCTGTTGAGGGTGTCGCACCATTCGATGCGGGCTGAGTCGGCCCCGTGCAGGAACATGTTCATCCGCGCCAGCGCCCAGGTGCTGCCGTTGGATTCCATCCCGAAGAGGGCAAAATCGCGATCGTTGACCGCTCTGGAAGCCTCGATCAAAAGTCCGCCGGAACCGCAGGCCGGGTCACAGATGCGGTTACCCTTTTGCGGTGCGGCCAGCTTGGCAACCAGTTCGGAGACCTTGTGCGGGGTATAGAATTCTCCGGCCTTCTTTCCTGCGTCGGCGGCAAAACGTTCAATCAGGTAGATGTATGTATTGCCGATTACATCCTCCGAGACCTTGCTGGGGCTCATGTTCAACTGGGGCTTGTGAAAATCCTCCAGAAGGTTTTTCAGGCGGCGGTTTCGTTCTTTCGTTTTGCCGAGATTTTCGCTGTTGAAATCTATGTTGCGAAAGACCCCTTCCAGCTTTGCCTTGTTCGCCTCCTCGACCGCGTCCAGTACGATATTGATCAGTTCGCCGATATTCGGCGCGCTACGGCGTTCATAGAGACTGTAATAGTCGGCGAGGAATCGATCCTCCACCGCACCGGTATTGTGATCCTTCAGCTCCGCATAGGGCAGGACAAAGCGCTCGCGTCCAAGCTTGCGGCGGATACGGACATCGTCGTCGCCATATTGGTCGCGATATTTTTCATAGTGATCTTTCCAGACATCGGAAATATATTTCAAAAAGAGCATGACCAGGATGTAATCCTTGTACTGCGCCGGATCGACAACCCCCCGGAAGGTGTCACAGGCCGCCCAAGCCGTATTGTTGATGTCTTTCTGATCGATTTTTTTCGCCGTCATCGTATTATTCTCCTTCTGCCAGACGCATTAAGATCGCTGAAGTGTATTGCCTGCGTTTCGCCGCCAGTTTTTTCATGATCTCCTGTTCTCTATCCATCAGAGAAGCCAGCGCAATTATCATCTTTTGCTTCTCAAGAGGAGGAACAAACACTTCGAGGTGCTCCAATGTTTCTTTGTTGATTATTCTCTGTGCCGTGCCATCCGCCCGGCTCGTAAAAAAGGCCTGCGCGGGAGGCTGGCTGATAAACCAGTTGAGATATTCGGGCAGGACATTGGGACTTGTAATCCTGATCCGCAAAAGGGGCGCTGAAACCACGGCCGTACCGGGATCTTCGTCGAGAATCGCCGATGTTGATGACAGACCGCGGGACCGGAAAATAAGATCTCCCTCTTTTAACAGATGGTGCTTGGCGGGGATCTCCATGTCAACAAAAACCGGATCACTTCTGTCCACATGGTTCCGATCCGTCAAATCCTTCATCTGGAGAACGGCTACCGTCCCTGCAGTACTTGATTCAAGGCGACTTCGGAATGAGTACCCCATTTGAATCGATGCTATGTCTTTTAATGGAACTATCACCGGCCGCTCCATTTTATTCATCAGAAATGCTGTTACAGCATAATATAAATAAGGAGGGTGGTTTCGTCAAGAGAAAAATATGCAGAAATGATATTTATACAAAATAGTATATCGAGGCGTGTCGAATGTAACCTGATCTCTATGCCCCTCTTTGAATAACAGCACACACAGTAGGAAAGCGTCGAAACAAGCCGCTGGAGAATTCATATTGCCGAGCGCCCAACGATTTTTTATAACCGCCACGCTTCACCAAATGCGCATTTTCGCGAGCCGCACTTATCCAACCACCGGCGGCCTCTTATCGAACCAGGGCTGTGCCTGTTCCAGTTGGGCCGCCAGGCGGAACAGCGTCGCTTCGTCTCCGAACCGTCCGATGAACTGGACCCCGCAGGGCAGGCCCTCTGCCGTCCAGTGCAGGGGGACGGACATCGCGGGCTGGCCGGTGAAGTTTGCCAGTTGCGTGAAGGGGGTCTTCGCCAGGCTCTCCACCGCGATCGTTTCCATGACGCCGGAGAGTTTCAACAATTTTCCCCCCAATCCCCCCAGAGCATTCACGACGCCCAGGAGGGCACGCTCGGCGGGTTTCGGCTGCAGTTCCCCCACCCTGACGGGAGGGGAGGCGGTGGTCGGCGTGAGGTAGAGGTCATACTGCTCATGAAAGCGCCCCATCGCCCGGGAGGCCATTCCCCACTGGCGCAACTGTTCGACGAAATAGCCCGCGGAATAGGCGCGGCCAAGAAGGTTAAAGATCCATGTCAGGGCCTCCACATCACTCTTTTTCGCCTTCCGGCCCAGTATGGGCTCCAGTTCCTCTATATCGGCCGCTATCTCGCCCATATACATGGTGAAGTAGCTGGTCGCCAGGGCCTTGCCGTCGATAGCAGGACGATCCTCCACAACCGTGTGCCCGAGTCCTTCGAGGAGCCGGGCCGTTTCCTCCACGGCCTGTACGCACTCGGGGTGTACCTCGGTTTCCACGGGTGAACGGGTATTGAAGGCTATCTTCAGCGGACCCGGCTCTTTTTCGATTTCTTCCCTGTACGGCCGCTCCGGCACGGGGATGATATAGGGAGCCCCCACATCGGTCCCGCAGGTCGCGTCCAGCATGGCCGCGCTGTCCCTGACAGAACGGGTAATGATATGTTCAACGACGGCGCCCTGCCAGATCGCGCCGTGTTCCGGGCCGGTGGGGTTGCGGCCCCGTGTCGGTTTGAGACCGAAGAGGGCGCAGCACGACGAGGGGATGCGGATGGAACCGCCGCCGTCTCCCCCCGAGGCGATGGGAACCATCCCGCCCGCGACGGCGGCCGCGGAGCCGCCGCTCGAACCGCCCGGCGTATGGTCGGTATTCCAGGGGTTGCGGGTCGGCCCGAACAGTTCCGGCTCGGTGATCCCCAAGAGACCCCATTCCGGGCAGTTCGTCTTTCCCATGATCACGACGCCGGCCTTCTTGAACCGCGTGACCAGTTCACAGTCCTCATCCGGGACGTAGTTCCGATACGCCCGGCTCCCGCCGGTCATGGGGACCCCGGCATACGCCGCGACCAGGTCTTTCAGGAGAAAGGGAACCCCGCTGAAGGGACCGTCGGGGAGACCGTTTTCGATATCCTTTCGCCCCAGATCGAACATGGGATTGATGACCGCGTTCAGCGCGGGGTTGAGCCGTTCGATCCGCCCTATCGCCTCTTCGCAGAGTTCCGCGGGTGAAATGTCCTTCTTCCTGACGAGCTCGGCCATCCCGAGACCGTCGTATGTGTCATATTCCTTGAACGCGCCCATGGAAACGCTCTCCTTTCATTCAAGTGTGTAACTGTGCAGACCTGTACATACCACGACCGGCCATTTGTTGTTCCTATATGTCCTTCAACAGCCGGTTCGACGGGGATTGTGCCACCTCGTCCCGGAAGGTCTGCAGTATCGTGGAGAGGGCCTTCCCCTCTTCGGTTTCGGCCACGGGGATCGCGTCCGTTCCCTGATCTTCGAGGGCATCGATGATGAACCGTATGGTGAGGGTGTTGATGTCGCGGGCGGGTTGGTAGCCCGGTTCTTTGTATTCCTCCGTCCGGGTGTCGGAAACGATCCCGGAGGCGGTCAGTTCAAAGAGGATCTGGTGCACCAGGCGGATCGGTGTCTCCAGACGGTGTGATATCTGTGTCGCCGTCAGCGGCCGTTCCCCCTGGGCGAAGTTCGTGACCAGGAGATGAGCGATCCGTAGGGAGAGGAGCCGCTTGAAGGTGCCGCTGATCTTGAGGGAATCGGGTTCGAACTCGTAGGTGTCAACATTCTGGTGGGCGAAGGAGAATTCGGCCCCGAAGAGAACGATCAACCAGCTGAGCTGCAGCCAGATGAGAAACAGGGGGAGGGCGGCGAAGCTCCCGTAGATCGCGTTGTACTTCGCGACCCCCACCTGGAAGGTGATATACCCGAACTGGACGACCTGGTAGATCGTCCCGGCAATAATCCCGCCGATGATGCCCGAGCTGAATTTGACCCGGGTGTTGGGCATGAAGATGTAGAGGAAGGAGAAGAGGACCCAGACGATCCCGTAGGGGAGCAGCGTGAGGACAAGCGAGACCAGGGAACTGAAAATCCCCAGGAGGGCGATCTTCTCCATGATCAGCGTCACCTGGGTGGTGATAAAGACCGTGGCACTGCTCGACAGGATCATGAGAATCGGGCCGAGGAGCATCACGGAAAGGTAGTCGCTGAATTTTCTCCCCAGCCTCCTTTGTTCTCGTATCCCCCAGATATCGTTGAACGATTCCTCGATATTCCCCAAAACCTTGATGACCGCCCAGAAGAGGAGGACGACACCGATCCCGGCAATCAGCCCCCCTTTCGTGTTGGCGAGAAGTGATTGGGCGAAGGTGATGACCCGCGTAATCACCTCCTCCTGCCCCTGGAACTGTTCCAGGAGCTGTGTCTGGAGACGCTTCTCGAAACCGAATCCTTTGGCGATGCCGAAGACCATGGCCGCCACGGGGACAATGGAAATCAGGGAATAAAAGGTGAGGGCCGACGCCCGGAGCTGGCATTTGTCCTCGTCGAATCCGCGGACCGAAAGGAGAAAGACCCGCAACTGTTTGATAAGAAAGGATTGTCTGCGCGGCAGGTCCTTGAGACGAACCCGCCAGACGTCACCCCTGATAAAATCGACGAAACGCTTGACGGCACCTACGATCTTTTGCATCGATTACCCCCCTCGGAGAACCGGCAAAAATAATGGAAGAAATCCCCCGCCGCTGTTTGTCACATCGTGAAGAATCGTATCAAGGCGAAGACAGGGAAAAGCATACACTCTCATAATTCTTTTATCAACGAATGATGTATCAGGCGATCGGGAAACGAGTTGTCCGCATGTCCGGTCCTCGTTTTTTCCGTGATGAGGATGTTGTGCCGGTTCGGAGAACACGAGCGTTCCCTTTTATATTCGATCGTATACTCAGTCCTTGCTTTTCTCGTGTAGTTATGTCACCTTGAACCACATCAAGATGTGAGATTTTGTTGTACGGGCAAGAACTCGTATAAAAATTTGGCATCTTTACCCTGCCGATTGAACAGTGCTGATTGCGTGTGTCCCTGCGTATATGCAATTTGTTTATCACACCACCTCATGTCGATGCCCTGCACCTCCGGAAACCGGCCTCTCCGATACGGACATATCGTTTTATACATAAGTGGAAACAGGGGGGTAGTCAGGTTTCTTTGACTCCATGTCGTCATATAAAAAGCAGTTGACACCACAATTTACAACCAGATCGTATGAGAGCGTATCGTTCATAAACGGGGGATATACCGGCTCGATACCGTGGCGGCACGGTTTTGGCCCGACTCACGCCGGTGAAAGGTCTATTCGCTTCCATTCGGCAAAGAGGAGGAGCGTTTTTCATATACCGTTCATCAGCAACATCACACAAAGGAGGGATTCGTATGAGACATATCAAGAAGAGATGGGCAGTATCTTTCATTTCCGTGTGTGTAATCTATGCGTTTGCCATGTCCGGGACGGTCTTTGCGGAGGGGATAACCGTTCTGGACAAGGGCTATCAGGCGGTGAGGCTGATTGGCGACACGCCGTTTCCCGGGGTGAACGGCGCGACCATCGGTCCCGACGGGGATCTCTATGTGAGCCACACGGGGAACGGCACGATTACGAAGATAAGCCTGAAGACGATGAAACCGGAGCCCTTCGTCAAACCGTACCAGGCGTCATATATCATTGACGATATCGCGGCAGACGACAAGGGAAACATCTACGCGACGGGGACGACGCCGCTGGTGGGGGAGGTGTACCGAATCGATAAAAACGGGGTGCGGACGATTATCGCCGACGGGATGGCGGCCCCGAACGGGATCGAATATAACAAACGCACGGGACGACTCTTCGTTACGGAGTGTTTTCAGGGAAACCGTGTCTATGAAGTCGACCCCACCGGGGAAAAGGAGGCGCGGCTTCTCATCGATAAAGATATCATCCCCGTCCCGGAGGGCTTCGATTTCGATCCCGATACGAACGACCTGATCATCCCCGACCTGGGGACGGGGATGATCCTGAGGGTACATCCCGATACGGGCGCCATCAGCACCGTGGCGGAAAAGATCGCCTCCTGTATCGCCCTGACGATCGGCCCGGAGAAGAAGATCTATGTCCCCACCCTTTCCGGGGTGGTGTACCGGGTGAGTCTCGACGGTTCGAAGGTGGAAAAACTCGCCCAGTTGCCCCCGGGTCTGGACAACGTGGCCATTACGAAAGAAGGTCGCCTCTTCGTCACCAGCTACTGGAACGCCACGATCTACGAGGTCGCCACCGACGGGAGCGGCACCTATAAACAGCTCTTTCCTGCGGGCCCGAACCAGCCCCTCGGCCTTGTCGTCAAGAAGGGGACGATATTCGTTGCCGATGCCATCATGATACGGAACGCAACGGACGGGAAATACAACTATACCAAGCTGAACGCCTGGGCCTCGCACGGGATGCCTCTGACCTTGAGTCTGACGGATGGGCCGGGCGATCAACTCTTCTGGACCGATTGCATTCACGGCGCCGTGGCCATCGGCAACCCGGCGACGGGAGAATTCAAGCCTGTTGCCGGCGGTCTGAACCGCCCTGCAGCGGCGCTCATGAGCGGCGATGGGTCAAAACTCTTTGTTGCCGAATATGCCGGAGGGCAGATCACGGCGGTCAGTCTCACCGACGGCGCGAAAACCGTTCTCACCAAGGACCTGGAAGGTCCCCTCGCGCTGGCCCTGATCGACGGGGCCCTGTATGTGGCGGAGGCGAAACCGGGACGGATCAGCATAGTTGACCCCGCTTCGGGGAAGAAGTCTGTACTGGTCTCCTCAATGGTCGGGAAACCGGTCGCCCTCGCGGGTGACGGTAAGGGAAATCTGCTCGTCCTCGACGGCGCCGGCCAGAAGATTGTCAGGATCAATCCAAAGACCCTGGCGCTCGACCTGATCGCGAAAGACGTCCCGGTCAGCTACAGCCCCATCGGGAGCTATCCGGTCATCGAATTCCCCTCGCCCATGACGGTATGCGGCAAGGGGGACATCTATCTGACGACGGCGAACCGTGGTCTGATCAAGATAGAAAAGGTGAAATAACACAAGCGACCGCGTTCAACACGACGCATCCCTTTCCCGTGAAGAAGGGGGATGCGTCGTGAAACAAAGGCGATGCAATTTTTGAAACAAGGACTTGACGCTGCAGCTGGAGGGAACGGGGGCACCATGTAGGAGCCCCCGTTCTATTTGGTTACGGCACCGATTGTGTGTTGATCGTTTATCCCTGTCCCTTTCCTAGAAGGCGAAGTGGGTCGCCTGCCCCGCCACCACGATCCAGGTTACCAGCATGGCGTTGATAAACGCGCCGACATATATGTGACCGGTCTTTCGGTAGAAATAGGTCGAAACCAGCGCCACGATCATGAAGATCGGGACAAACTGGCACAGGACGATCCCCAGGAGGTGCCCCTCGGGGATCGCCAGCGTCCCGCCCCCGAAAAGCGGGGCATACTGGAAGATGAGGAACAGGATATAGCCGCCGATGAGGAGGATGATATTCACTGCCATCTCCCCCCAGCCGGTCAGGTCACCGCCGTCCTTCCGGCCGAGGCGCAGCTGACCGTGGAGGACGGTACCGGCAATCAGGAAATAGAAGGCAAAGGGGATTATGTAGTTCAATACCATGGCGAAGTGGGGCTCATCCAGCGGCTTGATGGCAAAGATCCAGAGGCGGTAGTCCGTCAGGAACAGCCAGTCAGAGATCATGAGCGTGAGGTGGGCGAAGAATACCACCACGAAGGCCAGGAGAAAGGACTTGCCGATCCGTCCCCATTGTAAACCATCCTGCCAGGACAGGCCATAACTCGCCATGGTGCCCCCCTTCTTCCTGTTGCCGAGGAGGTGCCACAACAGGAACAGGATCAGAGAGATCACCCCCACGGTAAAGGCCCAGAACATGATGGTCGTCGTAATCTCCTGCGGCCAGAGATAGGTGGCCTTCGCGATCCCCTTGCCGTTGAAACTCCAGGCCCACAGATAAACCGGGATCGGGAGGAGAACCGTGATCACCGCGCCAACCCCCCATCCCCACCCGGAGAGTGCCTTGCGCCCGGAGGGGGCTTCGTTCAGTTCCCTGAAGAACGCTGTCCCGAGGAGATACCTCCCCAGCGGAAAGAGCATGAGGATCATCCCGATCATGGCGATGAAGGTCCCGAGTTCCTTCCAGTACCAGGTCTGATCAGCGGGGGGAATATCTGTGCCCCCTTTCAGTGTCATCTGCATCCACTCGATGGCGTTCCCGATCGACTCCGAGCAGAAATGGGTGCGGGGGTGAATCAGGTTCGGCTGGTACAGCTTCCGGGCGGTCCCTTCTTCAATGGAACCGTAAAGTTTGCCCACTTCCACCGGTTCGGTCGTCCCGAAGACTGTCTGCAGCTTTTCCGTCTTCACGACATCCGCCGGAACGGGGCTCCCCCACATCAGTCCGGAGAATTCGTCATACCTGCTGAATATGAGTGCCATGTTGCGCGGAAAGGTCGCGGTCCCGTCAGGTGCCCCATAGGTCCCGGTGGACGAACTCGCCAGGGTCAGGGACTGATACCCCCCCGGATTGACGGCGGCGGCGATGACGGAGGCCCATCCGCCCATGGAATGCCCCTCAAGGCCGATATTGTCCTTGTCGACGATATCGAAGGAGCGGAGATATTTCAGCGAGTCCATCCCGCCGAAGCCGCTGGCGAAGGCCGGCGGGTCCGAATAGCCGTGTCCCGGTTGGTCGACGGCCAGGACTACGTAGCCGCGGCGCGCGAACTCAATGGCGAAGCCATCCTGTGTCTCGCGCGAGTTGATGTAGCCGTGCGTCGCAACGATTCCCGGGGCGGGATTCTTCTGGTCCACCCCTTTCGGGATATAAAGCAGGGCGCTGACCAGTCTGCCGTTCTGCCCGACACACCGTACATCTTTGACTTCAATATCTCCACCGCCTGTCTGAATCATGGAGGCCAGGAAACCTCCCCCCAGAATCAGCGCCAGGGCGAAAACCATCAAACCGCTAAACAGCTTACCCGCGTTTGCATTCATAGGCCCCTCCTTGACGAAGATGGGTGTATTGAAGATGATTGCTTAACAGAAGAGCAGCGCATCCCGTTCCCCCTGACGGGATCTGCCCATTCACATATGAGAAGCGACGCGGCCTAAACAACGACCCACCGCGTGCTATATGTATGTGATTATTCCTATTTGACAAGCAAAGTCAAGCGGGAAAACAAGCGACATCCCGCTTCTTCAAACGGGAGATTCGCAGGATGAAACCCTCGCCGATTTCCGGGATGAAAGATTGGTTGTTTCCTCTTTGAACTTTTTTCAATTTGTGATACGGAATTCGGTGCGGGTACAGGAGAGAAAAATCTACTAATTCTAAGGAGACGAGAGAATGGCTGAAAAGTTCGTAAGTGACAAGAATCTTAAGTTTTTGCTTCATGAAGTCTTTGATGTAAGCCAGTTGACCCAGTATCCTTACTATGCCGATCACAGCAGGGATGTATTCGACATGGTCCTCGATACGGCCCTCAAGATGGGAGAAGATCTATTCAACCCTTATTTTGAAGAGATGGACCGACTCCCGGTGGAGTTAGTGGACGGACGGGTCAAGGTGCACCCCCATGTGCGAACAATCATGCGGGAGTGTGGAGCGGGCGGATGGATCGGTGCCGAATTCCCCTATGAAGTGGGTGGGCAGCAGCTCCCTTTGACGATTAATCTTCTGGCCGAATTTATCTTCTGCGCCGCCAATTTTTCGGCCTCCGTTTTTTCTTCCCTGACAACCGGGGCCGCCGGTCTGATCCAGTCCTTCGGAACGGACGAGATGAAGGAGAAATATCTCCCCAAGATGATGGCGGGTGAGTGGCAGGGGACCATGGCCCTGACGGAACCCCAGGCGGGTAGTTCGCTCTCCGACATTGCCACGACAGCCGAGCCCACCGATGAGGGTTACTATAAAGTAAAAGGACAGAAGATCTTCATCTCCGCAGCCGACCACGACGGCGCCGACAATTTCGTTCACCTGCTCTTGGGAAAGATTAAGGGGGCACCGGCGGGCGTGAAAGGGATCTCCCTCTTTGTGGTTCCGCGGGAACGATACACCGCTGATGGCGGGCTCGAATTCAACGATGTCCATTCAGCGGGGATCTATCACAAGATGGGATACCGCGGTTCGCCCATCGTCCAGCTCAGTCTGGGCGAAGAGGATGACTGTCGCGGCTGGCTCGTCGGGGAGCCGAACAGGGGATTGGCCTATATGTTCCAGATGATGAACGGAGCACGTATCGGTGTCGGTCTCGAGGCATCCGGAGTCGCCTCGGCTGCATACTACGCGTCGCTTCAGTATACAAAGGAACGGCTTCAGGGACGCAGACTCTCCCAGAAAGATCCCTTGACGCCCCAGGTCCCGATCATCGAGCACAGCGATATCAGGCGCCTTCTCCTCCTGCAACGTGCTATCGTAGAGGGATCGATCTCCCTCCTGACACAATGCGCGATCTACCACGATCTCGAGCACGTGACCGAAGGGGAAGAAAAGGAAAAATATAACTTACTCCTCGAACTCCTAACGCCGGTGGCCAAGACCTATCCCTCCGAGATGGGTATCCTCTCCACGAGCGCCGGGCTCCAGTGCCTGGGCGGATACGGCTACTGCGAGGAATTCCCCCTGGAACAGCATTATCGCGATGTGCGTATCCATCCGATTCATGAGGGATCGACAGGGGTACAGGGGCAGGATCTCCTCGGCCGGAAGATGACGATGAAAAAGGGCAAGGCTGCGCAGCTTTACGCGGACGAGGTCATGAAGACCATCGCTGAGGCCGAAGCACTGGAACCCCTGAAGAAGTACGCCCAGGCCCTGAAAGAGGCGATGGGGACCCAACAGGAGGTCACCCGTCACATGATGGATATCGCAGCGAACAAAGGGCCCGATTATTTCCTTGCCGACGCCACCGTGTATCTGGAGTTCTTCGGGTACATCGCCATCGCCTGGCAGTGGCTCAAGCAGGCGATCGTCGCCCAGAAGGCCCTGGATAGTGGTGCGCCTCCCGAAAACGTCGATTTTTATCAGGGCAAACTCGTTACCATGCGGTACCACTTCGGGTACGAGCTTCCCAAGATTAAGGGCCTCGCTACGGTCCTGACGGAGGCGGACGGCCTGACGGTCGATATAGCGGAAAATAGTTTCAATGAGTAGATAGATACGAAACGAATGATATTTTCTCTGGTGGCATCTCGTATTTGACATCAGGCACGAGATCTGATACAGACCCTCTCCCGCCACGGGAGGGGGTCTGTTATTTTATAGGAGGGTTAAAAACCCCATCAAGGAGTAACACGATGCAGCACAGAAATCTTGACAGGCTCTTCAACCCGGAGAGTATCGCGATGATAGGGGCCTCCGCAACCCCCGTAAAATGGGGGTTTATCGTCCTATTGAATATCCTGAAGGAGGGCTTCAAAGGAGAGGTCTATCCGGTCAATCCCAAACTGGAGTCGATTCTGGGAGTTCGCTGCTACCCGTCTCTCGAGGCAATTCCGGGAACGGTCGATCTGGCCATCATCACCACCCCGGCACCGACCGTTTCGGCACTGATAGACGAATGCGGCCGGAAGGGAGTAGGAAACGTGGTCGTCATCACCTCCGGTTTCAGTGAAACGGGTCCCGAAGGTGCCCGGATGGAAGAGGAGATCGTGTCGAAGGCCCGTGAGCACGGGATCAATCTCGTGGGTCCCAATACCATGGGGGTCTTTGGCGCCCGGTCCAGCCTCCACGCCCTGATGCCCCCGGTCGTTCCACTTCACGGGGGAATATCGATGTTTTCACAGAGCGGCAATGTGGGTGTCCAGATGCTCTACTGGGGAAACAACAAGGGAATCGGATACGAAAAATTCGTCAGCAGCGGGAACGAGGGAGATCTGAAGTGTGAGGATTATCTTGCCTACTTTGCCGAGGACCCGAACACAAAGGTGATCCTCGCCTACATGGAGGGACTGGATACCGACTCCAAGCTATATCAGGTGGCCCGAGAGGTATGTCGAAAAAAACCGGTCCTGATATTTAAAGGTGGAAGGACACAAACAGGCGGCACAGCCGCGGCCTCGCACAGCGGGGCAATGGCCGTCTCATCGCGGGTCCTGCGGGCGGCCTTCCGCCAGGCAGGTATCATCGAACTCGAGGACAGTCAGGGACTCACGGATTGCGCGAAGGCATTTTCCACCTATCCGATTCCCCGCGGTAATCGTGTGGGGATCCTGACCCGTGGCGGCGGCTGGGGGGTCATCACCGCCGATACCTGCGAAGAAAACGGCCTCGTCGTACCGAAACTCTCGCCTGAGATCATCGAACGACTGAACACGGTCCTCCCCCCTTACTGGAGTCATGGCAACCCCGTCGATATGGCGGCGGTCATCACGCCGGAACCGTATCTGAAGTGTTTGGAAGTACTGGCCGAATGGGACGAGATCGACTCCGTCATAGCCCTGGGCGGCTCTATCCAGAGTGCCATGGACTTTAAAAACAACGTGGAAGGACCCAAAGAACTGAAAGAAACCCTCGCCTTCGCCCGGGAATTCGCAAAGGGATACACCGCACAGGACGATGTCGTCCTGAATGAAACCCGGCGACTGGTCGAAAAAACGGGAAAACCGATCATCGTGGTCACCCTGGGAGAATACGATAACCATAAGTCGGATCTGATGAATCACCAGGTGGTCTCATACCCCACACCGGAGCGGGCCGTCCGCGCCCTCATGCGGATGGTCAACTACCGGCATTTTCTCAATCTGCCGACTTCGGGAGCAAAAACTGCGTAACGGCCATCTCTCTGTTGCGCAATTGAAACGAAATCTGTATGTTGTGTCAGGTGGTGAATCTCTCATGGTATGATGAAAGAGCACCCATGGCGCGACGCATATCTTCCGTCCCGGCACGTACAGTGCT
Source organism: Syntrophales bacterium (assembly GCA_963662405.2). Taxonomy (GTDB): domain Bacteria; phylum Desulfobacterota; class Syntrophia; order Syntrophales; family UBA2210; genus UBA6078. Next base: position 1,092,974 of record CAXXKT010000001.1, on the reverse strand, counting down.
GGATGTGGTCAAGTACCTTCTGCTTACCGGGCTGATTATCATCGGATTGGCGATCGGAACGGAGCGCCTCGGGTATCACTGGCAGTGGTACCGTATCCCCCGTTACCTGTGGAGCAACGGGGCTGCCGGCCCCCTTCTCCAGGGGCTGTGGATGACCGTCCGGATCACCGCCGCCGGGATGATCTTCGCCCTCGCCTTCGGGATTACCACCGCCCTTTTCAGGCTTTCCGATTCCCTCGTCGCGCGGGGGGTGGCGCGGGTCTATCTCGAGTCCATCCGGAATACGCCGCTTCTGGTCCAAATATTCTTCATCTACTTTGTCATCGCACCGGTCATCGAGATTAACGCCTTTACGTCGGCGATCCTGTCCCTCAGTCTCTTTGAGGGCGCCTATATGTCGGAGATCTTCCGCGCGGGCATCGTCTCCATTGAGCGGGGGCAGTGGGAGGCGGCCTCCAGCCTCGGCATGACTCGTGCCGGTGTCTACCGTCATGTTATCATTCCGCAGGCGATCAGACGGATCCTTCCCCCACTGACAGGGCAGGTAATCTCGCTGATCAAGGATTCCGCCCTGGTCAGTACCATCGCTATCTACGACCTGACCATGCAGGGGCAGGCTATCATAGCGGAGACCTTCCTGACCTTTGAGGTCTGGTTTACCGTTGCCGCAATCTACTTTATCATGACCGCCAGCATCTCATACCTCATTCACCGGGTCGAGGGACGCCTCCGCGTGAGAAAGGTTCCACAAGGATAAGGGTAGGGTGTGATACCATCGCATAGGGGAGAGAAAAGATGAAACAGACACGAATTGTCATCCGGTACATGGTCATCATTGTCTTGGCGGTCGCAATGCAACAGACCGCCTTCGCCGAGGGAGTCAGGCAAGAACTGGTCGCCGAGAGCACGATCGAGCAGGTGATGCGGCGCGGCGTTCTCAATGTCGGGATGTCGACCTTTGTCCCCTGGGCCATGAAGGACAAGACGGGAAGATTCATCGGTTTCGAGATCGACGTGGCGTCGAGACTCGCGGCCGACATGGGGGTGAAGATTAATTTCGTTCCCACCAAGTGGTCAGGGATCATTCCGGCGCTCCTGACGGGGAAATTCGACGTCATTATCGGAGGAATGGGGATCCGCCCTGATCGTAATCAGAAGGTCAACTTCTCCATCCCGTACAACTATTCGGGGATGTCGCTCCTCGCCAGCAGGGAACAGGCCGCCGGGTTCGACACCCTTCAGGCATTCAATCGTTCCGCTGTCTCGATCGCCGCACGGATCGGCACCACCGCCGCGACAGCAGCCAAGAAGCACATGCCTCGTGCCCGGCTCCGTCTCTTCGATGATGAGGCACAGGCGGTCCAGGAACTCCTCAACGGACGGGTGCATGCCCTGGTGGCCTCGGCACCGCTCCCGGCCTTTCAGGCAATCAAGTATCCCGACAAGCTCTTTCTCCCATTGGAGGGAAGCTTCACCAGAGAACCCAACGGATTCGCGATCCGGAAGGGGGATATCGACACCCTGAACTTCTTCGACAACTGGATTCGCGTGGTCGATGCGGAAGGGTGGCTCAAAGAACGGCAGCATTACTGGTTTGAAACGAGGGACTGGGAGCATCTGATCCGGTAGGAATGCTCATCTGTAATACACAAGCGGGGGATGATACGCCGTCGTGAACAGAAAACCTTTTCTCACCCGACTTGATATCGCTGTCACCCTCCTCCTGGTGGCGATCGTCTCCTATCTCGCACACCGGACCATCGCGGTTCTCCAGTATCAGTGGAACTGGTCCGTTATCCCCCTTTACCTCTTCCGGTATGATCCCGAGAAGGGACGGTGGGTGACAAACCTCCTCATGGAGGGATTTCTGACCACGATCAGACTCAGCATCTGGGCCACCCTTCTCGCCCTCCCCCTCGGGGCGGCAATGGGTTTCCTCAGGATCAGCGGAAGCCTCTTCAGACGCATGGTGGGAAGGACCTATGTCGAATTGATCCGGAATGTCCCTCCCCTCGTCTTGGTTTTTCTCTTTTATTTCTTCATCAGTAATCAGATCATGACCGCCCTGCGGATCGATGCGTGGATTCTCTCCCGCTCCGACGGGACTCAGGCCCTGATCTCCTTCCTCTTCGCCCCGCCAGGCCGGTTCAACGCCTTTCTGTCGGCACTTCTGACCATGGTAATCTACGAGGGGGCTTACATGACCGAAATTATCAGGGGGGGTATCCAATCGATCGAGAGGGGACAGTGGGAGGCCTCGACGGCCGCGGGGTTGACGCGGCGGCAGCAGATGCGGTTCGTGATCTTCCCCCAGGCGATCCCGCGGATGCTCCCGCCCCTCGCCGGTCAACTCATATCGACCATCAAGGATTCCGCCATCGTCTCCGTCATCTCTATCCAGGAGCTGACCTTCCAGGGGATGGAACTAATGGCGGCCACCTATCTGACCTTCGAGATCTGGATCACCATTACGGCGCTCTACTTCGGCCTGACCTTTTCCTGTTCGCTGGTGATGCGGCGCCTCGAAGTTACCATGCAACAACGCGGTTCACTAACGGCCGATTAACGATCGGGCGTTGTCTGTGACACGAGGTTGTCACGCATCCGATAGTAGGCAAGCAGGGCGGCCATGGCCCGCGCCGCGCGCTCAGGTCCCTGATAAATTGGGACACCCCGTTCCAAGAGACCTTGCGCCATTTGTTCCTGGAGACTCCGATAGGTATACCCGATAACCGGTTTGTCATACTGTTTCGTGAGGTTGAAAAAGGCCTTCATATTCTGATCGATTAGCTTGCTCACCTCTTCCCGGATCGTGTCAGGGGAAGCACCCCTGTTCCGCATCCCTCGTTCGATAAAGACATTCGGCGCCAGGAAATAGACGAGGAGCATGTCGGCATTTTCTTCCTGCAAAAGAATATTCGGTATTCGGTGAAAATCATCCATGGGGTTTTTGCTGAAGGTCATATCCACCGGATTGTTCGTGCTGGCCGTCTTCGGTATGACCTCCCGCAGTTTCGTGATGGTGCTTTCCGAGAGGCTGGGGAGAGAAAGTCCCGCGCGCCCGAGGGCGTCGGCGGCAACGGCACCCGGTCCTCCCGAGTGGGTCTGGACGATCACCCGGTTTCCCCCCGGCCGGGGGAGGGTCCCCAGGGCCTGACAGAAATCGAAGAGTTCCGAGAGGTTGTGCGCCCGGACGATACCGCTCTGGCGGAACATGCCATCGTAAATCTCGTCCGGACCGGCCATGGAACCGGTATGCGACAGTCCCGCCTGCTTGCCCGCCTCGGAACCGCCTACATAGAGGGCCACGATCGGCTTGCGGGGAGTAATCGCCCGTGCCGCTTCTATGAAGGCCCGCCCGCGGGTGATCCCTTCGACATACAGGGCAATCACCTTCGTGTTCGGGCAGTTCCCGAGGTATTCCATGCAATCGACGATATCGATGTTTGCCTCGTTCCCGACACTCAGGGCGGTGCTGAACCCCAAGCCGTGGCGGTGGAGATAGTTGAACATCTGGGTGATAAAGCTCCCGCTCTGAGACGCCAGACCGACAAACCCCGGAGGGCCTTCGGCCGGGAGCGGGGTCGGGTTCAATTTGATATGCGGATTCGCCACCCCGAGACAGTTGGGCCCCAGGAATCTGATCCCGTAATCGGCGGCGATTCGTTCAAGATCCTTCTGCATCGCGGCGCCCTCGGCGCCGGCCTCCCGAAACCCGCCGGATACGACGATTGCATTTCGGACCCCCTTTTTGCCGCATTCTTCCATCGCCTCGCAGACTACCTCTGTGGGGAGGACAATGATTGCCAGGTCGGGTATTTCGGGGAGATCAAGGACACTCTTGTACGCCGTGTGCCCGCGCACCTTTTCGTCTGAAAGATGGATCGGATAGATTGCCCCTTCATACCCGAGGGCCTCTAAGGATGACAGCATGATGGATCCCATCCGCATAAAATTGTTCGAGGCGCCGAAACAGGCGATGCTTCGGGGATTGGCGATACGAAAGAGAGGACTATCTTCAGCTGATGTAATCATGGGTTCCCTTCCTTGTAGAATGGCGAGTATCCGGCCGTGTACGACACACCGACATACCTATTGTATACAAAATAAAACGACCTCAGCCGAACTGATGCGAAACACATTGAAATTCTTTCATACGGGGTAACATATGATAACAGATATTGGTGCTGCATTCAATCAAAAAAACTTTGCGTGCCATATAAATCCCTTGATCCGGCACCGATCACCTGTGCACGATGAGAGCCCGGGGTGGTGATGAACGAAACCATCGCTCAATCGGAAAGGGGGTATCCTTCTGTCCGATATATGGGGATGCCGACCAGGTTCCACGAACAATCCCACCATGGTTGCCGTCGTTGCCGGAGACGGGCAGGTGGGTGCTCTCATCCATGATATCAAGCCGGTTACGGAGATTATAGGCGAGACGATCTCATAGGAGGCGACTACCCCACAAGACAACCAGTACTTTCGAACAAGAAGGCGGTCGGGGGCCTCGGTCTTTTCCCTTGGCGAGAGTGTATAGTAGCTATGAGTGCGTATACGAATGGTATTTCATATGACGGTTCCGACACTCGCCAATTCGAACTGCTCTATCTTTCTTCCCTCCAGGGCCTATCAAAAGAGACATGCCCTCGTCCAGCAACGACTCCAGCCCCATGGAACCACGGACGTCCAGCCTGTCACTCTGAAACTCCTGTGGCAGACCGCGAATGCCTTGTTTGGCTGAACAAACGTGAAGGACATCGGCGTTTGGGCGGTATCGGTGGACTGAGGCAATGCCTCCTCGCTCCTTACAGGAATATGAGCGACCAGAGAATGATAACGGCGAGGAGGAGGCCGAGGATGAGACTCGCCAATCCGAAGACAGATGACACAAGCTTGGTGAATATACCCGGATGGTCCCGTTTCAATTCGTCCAGCTTTCCCTCGGCGACCAGACGTTCGTACTGTTCCCGTTTCTCTTCATAGAGCTCATGAAGCGCTATCCTCCCCGTGAATATCGTTCGATCCATGGGGAATTTCTTCGGGATCAGATGGGTATTGAAGAAATGCACGGTAAATATGAAGAGCGCGGCCAGGAGCGCCTCTTCCGAGTGCAACAGGGCCGCGACATTGAGAATCCAACCGGGGAAAAGATATGAGGTCCATTCAGGAACCATCAGGAATATCCCCGAGCCGCCGATGATCACCATCCCCCAGAAGACGGCGAGAAAATCGAACTTCTCCCAGTAGGTCCACCGATCAAATCGCGGTTGTTCTCCCCGGTCGAAGAACCACCGGAACATCCCCTTCATGTCCTGCCAGTCCTTCCGGTTGAAAAAGAGGGATTCCACACCAAACAGACGATCCACCCATCCCTGTGTCTCCGCCTTTCTCGGGAAGAGATAGCCGACGGACCGCACCAGGATATAGAAAAAGAGGGCGAAGAGGACCACCGCCGCCACCCGGTGAAAGATCCCGGCGAGGGAAACACCGCCCCACAGCTCGACAAAGATCCGTGCCCAGGGCGCATCATGATACTTGAGGGGAAATCCCGTGGCCACGAGGGTCAGGAAAGAGATGACCAGGATGATGTGGACAACGATATCTTTTCGCGAGAACCGTTCGATGGATTGCAGGCTTTCCGTATCCGACATGGGGAGGCGCGGCCTGATCCCCATCTTTTCCATGTAGTGTTTATCCCAATACGTCTTTCGCCACCAGAGGAAGGTATGCACCCAGAAGAAGAGAAAGGTTCCCCCCAGAAGCGCGATCATCAAGACGTTTGTCCAGTAGAGCGTGGGATATCGCTCCCGGTTGCTGAAATCGGGGTGAGCCTGATAGGCGACGAACCGCGGATGGAAGCCGGTGTGACACTTCCCACAATTCTCGACCAGATTGTCGGGATGGATCGATGACGCGGGATCATCCTTCGGGAGGATGTTATGCGAGGTATGACAGTCGGCACACCCCGCAACCAGGGTGGGGTGACCAATGTCCTGGACCTTCCCGTGATAGGTCCTCCGGTAGGACGCAACGGTGGACGTCGAGAGGTCGTTGCGGACCATCATCCCCCGATCGTCATGGCACCTGACGCAGGTCCGAGTATAGAACTCCCGCGCCTCGGCGGGATATTCCTGCTGGGACGTATGGTAGACCCGCGTGCTGTGGAGCCCATGACAGTCCGAACAGGTCGCCGCATCCTCATTCCCCTCCGCGACGGCGATGCCGTGTCCCGAATGGGCGTATTCCTCGTTGGCATGACATTCGGTGCACTGCCGGAGTGTCGCCTGTTTCATCGATGTATCTCTACTCTGGACGGCGTGGATATTACGGTGGCAGTCGTAACACTGAAAATCCTGGTGCAGATAATGATAATTGAGCCGGTATTCCTCCGCTATGACGGCGTGGCAGCTCCCGCAGACCGTGAGCGTGGAGCGTTCCGCTCCCGTCATGTGGCTCTCGCTATCCACGATACCATCATGACAGCTCGCACACCCGAGGGTGCCGTGTACCGAGGCGGGGTAGGCCGTCCGAAACAGGTAATCATCATGACAGGAGAGGCAGTCGACCGAGGCCGCCGGGACAGGTTCCGTAGCAACATACATACTGTATCCGGCTGCATAAACCGACACGGAAGGGCAGGCCAGAACGACTGTCACTGCGATTATGAGAAGATGACGCATCCATCTTCCGATCGACAAGGCGGTGTTCATCTACTCCTCCCTTTTCATGAAGGACCTCCAGTCCTGCATCCCGCCGAAGAGACGTTGGACATCCACCAGCCCCCGCTCGTACAGATAGCATGCGGCGATGAAGGATCGATGTCCCTGTTCGTCCACCACAATGATCCGTTTGTCCATCGGCAGTTCCCGATAGGTGTCTTCAAGTTCATCGAGGGGACGATTGACCGCCCCGGGGATATGCTCTGCGTCGAAGAGATCCCGGGACCGGATATCAAGAATCAGGATATCCCTTTTATCGGCTACCCACCGGTTCAGCACCTTCGGTTTGATGGATGCGATCCCCGTGCGGGGGACCCGCCGTTCGTATTCAATCGAGAAACCCGCCCCTTTCCATCCGGGCAGACCACCCTCAAGGACAAAGACATTCCGGTACCCGAGATCGAGGGCCGTGCGGGCCGCATGCATACTCCGATGGCAGCCGGTACTCGCACAGTAGAGAACGAGGGGGCGATTCCTGTCTTTCACGATGTTTGATATTTCCCCCTCGAATTTCGGGCAGGGGATGCACACCGATCCGGGAATCCGGTGATCCCGGCATTCGATGACACTCATGGTATTGATGAAGGTGATATCACCCCGCTCCTGCATCATACGATGTGCCTCTCGCGCCGTTATGACGGCCGGGTCTCCCTCCGCGGCGCCCACAGCAGCGGGGACACCGAAGAGAAGACAGAGAACCGCCAGAGAAAATCGCCACAGATAGAGGCCGCTATTTTTTGCCGTCCGTAATTTCATCGGGTATCGGCACCTCTTTAAACCCCCATTGATACATCTGAGGCTCCGCATTCGGCTCTTTGGGGGTCGGGTAGTCCTCAACCAGGAAACGCCCCGGATTTCGAACCAGCATCCTGGTGAAGAATGTCGACGTATCGGAATGACAGTCGTAACACCCGTCAGGCTTTCCTCTCGATCCGTATGTCACGTCCCTGTCGATGGGGACGATATTGTGGTGAACGGGGAAGTTATGGGGATGGGCCGTGAGGTGGTCTTCGTAGGAGACCACGGTCCCGTCCTTCAGTTCGTATATCTTATCGGAAACGAAGACCACATTATGAAACCCCATCTCTGTAAGTGACTCGATCATCTCTTTGATCTGCGCATCCGTCGCGATAGTGGGGCGCTTGACCGCCTTGCCGGTGACATCTTTGACAGCCGCGAGAGTGGGGGCGCTCAGCGCACCGTACGCCTTTTTCACATATTTCAGAATGATCGGCCGGACCTCCATGTGATCCGTCTTTTCGCCGAACCACTGGGCAATCTTGGGGACAACAGGGATGTACTGCTCTCCGAGACCGTTGCGTGCGTCATACCGGGTGACCCAAGGGGCCCAGGGTTCGGGTGTCAGGATACCGAAATCATTACTCCAGGTGATGGCCTCCCGTGTCCCGGCCGTGTACCAGACCTGTTTCCCCATCGCCATGTCAAGGAGATAGCCCGACATGGCCGGTTGCCTCGTGGAATGGCAATTGGCGCAGCTGATCAGATCGAAATGAAACATGACATCGGGGAATCTTTCCTCATGAACCTTCGTGGGATCTTTCGCCTCATCCGGCATCCCCGGTCGGGTGGCCCGGTATTTCCCCTCCAGGTGACACGCCGCGCAGGTCTTCATCCCCACACCGTCGAGATCGTTCCGCACGCTCCCCAGGGGATGCCACCCCTTGGCGATCTGATGGTGCAACCGCTCCTTTTCGGTTTCTCCCACCAGATTGTGACAGTCGGTGCACCAAAGCCCCGCCTTGAAATGGGCATCGAATTCCGGTTTATGGACCCAGCCGACCTTCTTCGCATCCGGTCCCCGGTGACACTGGAGACAGCTCTTTGTCTCGACCTCTTTGGCTATCGCCTCACCCCGCAGACGACCGGAACGGGTAAAGAGGTTTCGATTGTCCCAGTTATAGTTCACGACGGGACGGTCCGAAAAGTTCCAGGTCCCCGTGAGAAACTCCTTCGATCCCGGGCCCGCGTCCTTGTCGGCAAAGGTGAAGATGGCGCCCTTGATATTTCCGAGTCCGGCGCCGGCGGTTGCGGCCCATCGATAGTTCTTCCGGTTGATCTGCTGATTACGGGCGCCGAAACTGTACCCCTTCATATGACAGAGGAGACAATCGGCCTCAACGACACCGCTCTCCTTGAAATGACTCTTGCCGTCGGGAGTCAGGTTTGACGAATAGTCCCCGTCGAGAGGGTTCACGGCACGCCGTTCCCCTTCGATAAGGTTCATGGAATAATCGGGGGTACCGTCCCACTTCCTCCCGTATTCCATGGAGGCCCCGCCGGGATGGCACCAGCCGCAGGACGGCGATTTGATCTTCTTGGCGGGGTTCAGTTTCCCATAGCCACCGATCCAGTCGTACGTGGACAGATCGATCTGCTTCGGGTCATCGTTGTTTTTGCTGGCGACACGGCCAGACCTGCTCGCGGGGGGTCACCACTTGCCGAACATGCCCGGGGACAGGATCCACGGCTCCCAGGGGTTGTAGGTGTCGCTCATGGCGTCAAACCCCTGCTGGAAGTGGAACCCCGAGGTAATGGTCGAATAGGGATGACAACCGCCGCACGTTCGGCGCGGACTGTACGGATCACCGCCGTTCCGATCGGGCGCGATCTGTTCTCCCCGTTCGTTTTTCAGTTTTACATCGCGGTGGTTCCAGACGGCGGCTCCGGTGACGGAGCAGAAAAAGACAATGGAAAGAAATACTGCGGCTACCCCACATACCAACTTCGGCTTCATGGCGGCCTCCTATGGACAAGGTCAACCGGATGATGGAGAAAGGTAACAATCGCTGCACGTTACGTTTTCCGTAGTATACGGAATCTTTGAGCGATAAGTCAATGACAATTTCGGCCACTCACCGGGTATCCCCATTCGACAGCATGAATCGTGTCATCCCTCCGCAGGACCTGATATGACCTGCTGCCATCTTCGTGTTGGGGAGAAAAATCCGTCCCCGGTCGGTCTGCGAAAGGCGAATAAGCATCCCTCCCCCCGATCATTGAATAACCCCGGGACGGAGAGAAGGGCCGGGGGCATCGGAGGATCGTGATGATCCTTTTGCGTTGAGAGGATGTCATATATCGGATCTTCCTCCCAGTCGCCGGGACTTCTGCCATTCGGCGCTCCAGCCTCGGAAGATCGGCACCGCGGCGATATCCCGCAGGTTCCGGCACATCTGATAAAAATTGCTCGCATAGGTGTATTTCGCGGCATTGATGGCCATCCACGCAAGTTTCTTGCGGACGGGACTCACCTGCTCCACCCCGTTGTGTTCGGCCAGGAGGGCTGTCGCCCCCGTGATGATTTCGAGTTTTCCGATCATCCTGCAGGTACTGAAGAGGCGATGATAGCTGGCAAGGGAGTAATCCGGGTGCTGTTTCAGCTGCGAGGGATGGAGGTTTCGATCCCCCTTCACATCGGTAATGGCGCCGTAATGGCCAGATCTTTTTCCCGGAGCGGTTTCTGGTACTGCCTGACACGACCCGTATACCCGGTCTCCAGTTCCTTGTCCATGACCTGGGCCGCAACGGCAAAGGCAGCCAAGACATCGGATCCCCTTTCTCCCGGACACCAGAAGAGCTCTCTCCCGTCATTCAAGCCGTCAAGATACGGTGCTATCGCCCTGATCATGACATTTTTCTCCCTGGATCCGATAAAAAATAGAGCGAACCGCCGGAGATAATCTGGATGTACCCTGCCCCGGGGCAGGTGCCCCCGGGCAGGGTTGTGGATCGTTACTTCTGAGCCGTCGAAGCAATACTCTCATACGATTCATCGATAGCGGGCATGGTGACATAATCGCTCCGCACAGGGAGCTTTCCATAAATGGAATCATCCTGCCACCCGTCGATATGGGCTGCTCGCCGCGCCGCAGCGTGGAGTTTGCTCCAATTGGCGCTGCCGAAGAGGAACATCTCCTGCGCGGCCATGGAACCTTCGCCGTGAATGGTGTCGACCTCCCAGTGGTTTCCCGTAACATCCTTTATGAGACGCAGTATCCTGATCCGTTCCTCCGTCGACACATCACCCTTCGCCCCCAGATATTTCTCGATAAAGGGTTGCAGCTCTGGATTGTTCCAATCCCGGAAGGCCGGCACGGTGGTGGTCAACCCCCCCCCGATGTCCTGCATGTTCTGGACCATCTGGTGAAAGTTGCTCGCATAGGTGAACTTCGACGCGTTGATGGCCATCCGGTTGGGCATCATGACGTCCATGCCGAACTCGGTCACCGGGTCGAGACAGGCCTGCTTGGCCAGCATCTGCACCGTTTCGGTAATATAGGCCATCCAGGCCAGCTTCTTCCGCACGTGCGGCACGTTCCTGACCCCGTTGTATTCGGCGATCAGACTCGCCGCGCCGGTCATCGTCTCGAGGGTACTCGTCATCTTGCAAGTGCCGAAGAGGCGGTGATAGCTGGCAAAGGCATAGGCCCAGGACCTGCGAGTACTGCCATTCACCGCACATGAAGACCCGTTCCCAGGGAACGAATACGTCATCGAATACAACCAGCGATTCCGATGGCTGCAGGTGGTCAGACATAGGATAGTCGAATTCGCATTCCTCGCCGTAGAGGCGGACATTCGGCTCCACAGCCAGGAGCTTTACCCCTGGGGTATTGACGGGAACGGCAAAGGCAAGGGCATAATCCTGATCCGCCTCGCCATGGGTCCGGCAGGGGAGACAGAGGAGTTCATTGGCGCAAGGAGAGGCGCTGATGTGGACCTTGGCCCCCCGAACGATAATACCATCCTTCTGACGATCCACGACCCGCAGATAAAAGTCCTGGTGCTGTTTCTGCTGTGAGGGGTGCAGGCTCCGGTCACCCTTCACATCGGTAATGGCGCCGGTCAGGGCAAGATCGTTTTTCTGGAGATGCCGGCGGTACTGCTCGACACGCTCGACGTACCCGGTCCCCAGTTTCTTGTCCATCACCTCGGCGGCCACGCTGAAAGAGGCCAGCGCATCGGCACCCATGCAGTGCACCAGGACGCCCCCGCCCGATCGCATACCGACCATGTAACACTCCCGTCTTCGGAGCATGTCTTCCGAGGACTTCGGCGAGGTGAGGAGAAAATTGATGTCCTCACCGTCCTCGTCCTGTGTCACGAAGATATCCCGGTAATCGGGATGGTTCGGCAGGACATAGTCCATAGCGGCCATCCTGATGATGGTGCTGATCGTCGGGTGGGTCCGGACATCGGCAACTCGTTCCCCGAGGCACCACACCTCCCTGCCGTCATTCAAGCTCTCCAGATACTGTTCAACCGTTTTGATCATTGTTCCTTCTCCTTTTTTTACAAGCTGTTATTTGTGCTCGGCCTGCACACAAAGCTTTCGCTGTGAGCCAATGGACAATGAGGATAGAGATACTTGATCCTTAGAGGATTGTCAATTGGCGAACAAAAGATCATCGTTTGAACCGCCATTGCGGTATGGGTGAAATTTATGTAGTCTCTCTCAAAAACGTGGAAGGGAGTCGTATCCGCCTATGAAAACAATCGCTACTGCCCGTTGTGCTGCGTGCACCTTACAAGTTCGCGAGAAAAGCTGTCTTAACCCCACAGGAAAGGGGATCAAGGGATGCCCGACCCTCAACAAACGATCCCTTGCCGAGGAGGCCCGGGAGGAATACCGCAAAAAGGAGATCGGTGAATTCGCGCGGCAGGCCTCCATACAGGAAGGTGAATGCTATGCCCACAGGGATCAACAGCCTTACATCCCACATCCCACCAAGCCCCGTATCCAGGAGATCTGTGAATTCGCGCACAAGATGGGCTATACCCGTCTCGGGCTTGCCTATTGTGATGGTCTGGCACGGGAAGCGGCTCTCGTGGTTGAAATCCTCGAAGCCCAAGGATTTGACGTTGTATCGGTGATATGCAAGGTCGGGTCTATTCCGAAAGAAGATATCGGTATCAAAGAATCAGAGAAGATCCGCATCGGTCGCCATGAATCGATGTGCAACCCCATACTTCAGGCACGGATCCTGAACGACGCGCGGACCCACTTCAACATCGCCCTCGGCCTCTGTGTCGGGCACGATTCCCTCTTCTTTCGATACGCCGATGCGCCGACCACCGTCCTGGCGGTGAAGGACCGCGTCGCAGGACACAACCCCCTCGCTCCGGTCTATACGTCGGCAAGTTACTACGCACGGCTCAAGCGCAAGGGATTTTAGTGCATGCGCACAGATCCGGGGGGGTGAGGGGTTTCACGCTTCAACCCGCGATGGGGCCTTCTCCGTCGTCTGCCGCGTCCCGCACCGCATCGGCAATCTTTCTGTGCACCGGGGGATGCATGAAGTCGGGGACCACATCGTGTCTGCCCGCCAGGGAGGCGAGTGCCTCCGCTGCCTTGAACTTCATGGGGTAGGTGATCCGCGAGGCCCCGGCGTCGAGCGTTCCCCGGATGATCCCCGGAAAGACCAGGGCATTATTGACCGTCCTGCCGTCCAGGGCTACCGCCGCCCCCGCTTGCAGGGCATCGGCGGGGCGTATCTCGGGAAAGGGGTTGGCCAGGGCAAAAATGATGGAGTCCTTTTTCATGCTGCGCACCATATCCGGTGACACCAGGTTTGAGGACGAAACGCCGATGAAGACATCCTTTCCACTGATGATATCACGGAGTGATCCCTTTTCACGATGCCGGTTGGTAATCTCGGCAATGGAACGTTTGTAGGCATCCATGTGGGTCGGTCTGCCCTGCCAGATGGCCCCCTCGCGGTCGCAGATGACGAGATGCCGGAATCCATATGCCAGGAGCATCCTGGCGGTGGCCATCCCCGCCGCCCCGGCGCCGCTGATGACGACCTTGACCCGTCCTTTCTGCCTGCCGGTGCTCTTCAGGGCGTTCAGGAGGGCGGCGAGGATCACCGTCGCCGTTCCGTGCTGGTCATCGTGGAAAACCGGGATATCGACCCGTTCCTGGAGACGCCGTTCCACCTCGAAACAGAGGGGTGCCCTGATATCCTCGATCATGATCACGCTGAATGTCGGTGCCACCGCCTCCAGGGTATCGACGATCCTCGCCGGATCGCCACTGTCCACCAGCAGGGGGACACAGCTGACGTGAGCCATCTTGTGAAGGATCACCGATTTTCCCTCCATGACGGGCATCCCGGCGCGGACACCGATGTCGCCGAGACCCAGGATCGCGGAACCGTTGGTGGCGATGCACACGGAGTTACCGATAGAGGTGTATTCCCGTGCGGCCTCGGGATGTCCGACGATATGGTTGCACACCTGGGCCACCCCCGGGGTATAGATCATCCGGAGATCGCTCAGTGTCTCCACCTTCACCGTCGGCATAACCGCGATCTTCCCGCCGCGGTGGATCCGCAGGGCCTCATCTTCGATGGAAATGACCTTGTACCCTTTAAGGGCCTCCAGCGCGGTCATTGTATCCGAAAACTGCCTGTCATCATCGAAAAAGATGATGACGTCCCGCGTGATGTAGTAAGATGTCAGATGCACCTTGGTAATGTCGCCCAGAACGGCCCCGTGTTTTCCCAGTTCCGTTGCGACCTTTCCCAGCGCACCGGGGACGTCCGGTATTCTGATCCGTATCTTTTTTGCGATTTTGTAGGCATATTTTTCGATCTCATCCATGGTGTTCATCCTTCGGGGTACGCGGGATTGTAATTGGAAATTATGGCATCCCGGGTGATCGTGATCAGAGTTTCAAGGGCGTCATGCGTATACGTTTCCGTATTGATGGGGCCCCCGACAACGACCTCTATGGGACTCCGCATGAACGCCAGTGTCCCCTTCGGCAGAACCTTCCTGCTGCCGTTGACCGTCACCGGGAGAATGGGCAGACCACTCTCCACGGCCGTGGTGAAACCGCCTTTCTTGAACGGTTGAATCCGACCATCGGGCGATCGCGTCCCCTCCGCAAAGAAGAGGACACTGACCCCGGCAGGGAGCCGCTGCACGCCGTCGGTAATACTCCGCACCGCCTTGTCGCGGTCCGACCGGTCGATAAAGATATTCCGTGATTTATAGAGGGCAAACCCGAAGAGGGGAACGGCGCGCAGCTCCTTTTTGATGATCCAGCGAAACTGAACCCCGAGCAGTATGACCAGGGCGAGGATGTCAAAATGGGACTGGTGATTTGATATGATGATGTACGATTGCCCCGGCCGGATATTTTCTCTCCCCCTGATCGCGAGCCGGACCCCCGTTACCCGCAGCATGACCCACGCCCACCCCCGTGAGATCGTAAAGGCGAGATTACCGGTGGGACTCAGCGAGGCGGCCACCACCATGGGGAGAAAGACGAGAAGCGTGGCGAGACCCGCCCAGGATCCGACCCAGATGACTTTGGATATACGCACCAGGGTATCCATGACCCATTTCTTGCCACGGGAGAGGCGCGGAGTCAAATGATATTTACGGACAACTCCCGCCTGTTTTTGATGCATTACGCGGGGAGCCGGATCAAGAAAGATCCTTGAGATTCCCCTCGTTCTGTTTTATATTTTGAACAGTCGGTTGATTCTTTCCCGGCCGGCAAACCACGTGAAAGGGGAGGGGACCATGATCAAAGACCTCGTATCAAAGAACCGGAGCTTCCGCCGTTTCCATCAGGATGCCGCCGTCAGGCGTGACACCCTGCGGGAGTTGGTGGATCTTGCCAGATTGAGTGCCTCGGCGGCCAACCAGCAGCCGTTGAAATACATTGTATCCTGTGATCCCGACACAAATGCCGCGATATTCGCAACCCTTTCGTGGGCTGCCGCCCTGAAGGACTGGCCGGGGCCCTCAGAGGGTGAACGCCCTTCGGCGTACATCATCGTGCTGGAGGATACCCAACTGAGCAATGCCTTCCTGAAATGCGATGTCGGCATTGCGGCCCAGAGCATTCTCCTCGGCGCAACGGAAAAGGGGTTGGGAGGGTGCATGATTGCCTCGATACAACGCGAGGTGCTGCGGGGAAAATTCGATATCCCCGCACACCTGGAGATTGCGCTCATCATCGCCCTTGGAAAACCGAAGGAAGAAGTAGTCCTGGAGGACCTGGTCTCTTCCGGCAGCGTCAACTACTGGAGGGATGAAACGGGCGTGCATCATGTGCCCAAGCGTCTCCTGGAGGATATCATCATCGAATAACCGTCGCTCATGAAACCCCGTGTCGGAGAGCAGCGCCTCTTCGACGCCTCACCGGGGTACGCTGTGCCCGCATGATATTATTTTATGAAACAGGAGGGTTTCGGAGGGGAAAGCAAGATTCTCTTTGACACATATTCTTTATCAATATATTGTATCGTACAATATGGCTTTAAAATATATTGTGGGGGGATAATTCCAATGACCAGCGCACGCAACATGACCGATTATGAGAGAGAGTACGCCGAATTCAGATGGAACGTTCCTGAACGATTCAACTTTGCGAGAGATATCGTCGACCGATGGGCCGAGGACCCCGACAAGCTCGCCCTGTGGTCAATCTCGGAAGGAGGGGAGGAATCCAGGCGGACCTTTCTCGACATCGGCAGGGCGTCCCGAAAACTCGCCACCGTCTTGAGCCGTGAGGGGGTCAGGCGCGGTGAGGTGGTAATGGTCATCCTGAACCGCCAACCCGCGTGGTGGGAGATCATGACTGCCTGTCTCCGCATGGGGGTCATCATTATCCCCGGCACCACTCAACTGACCGCCAAGGATATCGCGTACCGGATCAATGCGGCAGGCGCGGCCTGCTTCATCACGGACCCTGCCAATGCCCCGAAGCTGGAAGCGGTGTCGGACCAATGCCCGACACTCAGGACACGATTGATCGTCGGGGACCCGCGAGAGGGATGGATTCCATACGATGAGGCGCTTCGCAATGCCCCGGAGGCTTTCGAAACGGCAGACACCACGAGCGATGAAGGTGCCATCGTCTTTTTCACCTCCGGGACGACCGGTTACCCGAAAATGACACTCCACACGCACACCTCGTACCCCCTCGGGCATCAGGTGACGGGACGGTACTGGCTCGACCTGACCCCCGACGACCTCCACTGGAACATCAGTGACACCGGGTGGGCAAAGGCCGCATGGAGCAGTTATTTCGGCCCGTGGTATTGTGGGGCAGCCGTCTTTGTCCATACCGCGGACCGGATCGACCCCGCCATGACCCTCGCCGCTCTTCGGCAGTATCCGATCACAACCATGTGTGGCCCGCCCACTCTCTACCGGATGCTGGTCCTCCAGGACCTGAGTGACTGCACCTTCCCGACACTGCGCCACTGCGTCGGTGCCGGAGAGCCGCTCAATGCCGAAATAATCGACGCCTGGAAGGAGGCAACGGGAATCACGATTCGAGACGGGTACGGCCAGACGGAAACGGTCTGTCTCTGTGCTTCTTTCCCCTGTATCGAACCGCGCTTCGGCTCCATGGGGAAGAGGACCCCCGGTTTCGATCTCCAGGTCATCGATGACGAGGGATCGGTCCGTCCCCCCGGCGTTGAAGGGGATATCGCTATCCGGGTGAAACCGGAGCGTCCCCTCGGTCTCTTCAGGGAATATTGGAAAGATCCCGAAAAAACGGCGGCATCACACCGGGGAGACTGGTACCTGACGGGGGACCGGGCCTCCGTCGACGAAGACGGTTATTTCTGGTTCGTGGGGCGGGCTGATGACGTTATCCTGACCTCGGGGTATCGGATCGGTCCCTTCGAGGTGGAGAGTGCCCTGATCGAACACCCTGCCGTGGCGGAATCGGCGGTTGTCTCCAGCCCGGATTCGATGCGCGGCGAGGTGGTCAAGGCCTTCGTGGTCCTTGCCCCGGGATTTACCGGGAGTGGGGAGCTGGTGCGAGAACTCCAGGAGCACGTCAAGGGGGCCACGGCCCCCTATAAGTACCCCCGTAAGATTCAGTTCGTAACGGAACTCCCCAAGACGGTCAGCGGGAAGATCAAACGCGTCGATCTGCGTGATGCTGAATGGGGGCGGAAGAAACCGGACAGGCCTACATAAAATTGATCGGATCGACATCCGCCCGGATGCGTACACCGGGAGCCATTCCGCATGACAGGATGCTTCTGGTCAGAGAATGGAGGGCCGATCTGTCCGTCCCTTTCAGGATCAACTGCCACCGGTACCGCCCCTTGACCTTGTACAAGGGGGCCTCCACGGGGCCCAAGACCACAACGGAACCGTGTGAACGGCGTATCATATCGATCGCAATCGCATGTAATTTCCCCGCGGATTCACCCGCGACAACTTCATTCGTCGAGGAAATAGCGAGATTGACCATCCGGCCGAAGGGGGGATACTCAAGCTCCCGGCGCTGGATAAGCTCTTCATGGTAGAATCCGGCATAGTCATGTCGGCGGGCCTGCTGTACCGCACTGTTCTTCGGGTTCATGGTCTGGATGATTACCCGTCCGGGGGAATCGCCTCTCCCCCCCCTGCCCGATACCTGTGTCAGGATCTGAAAGGTCTTTTCCGCCGCCCGGAAATCGGGGATATTCAGAGAAGTGTCCGCCGCTACCACCCCCACCAGGGTGACACCGGGAAAATCGTGCCCCTTCGTAATCATCTGTGTCCCCACCAGGATATCGATTTCCCCCCGGTCGAGAGCGGTGAGTATTTTACCGTATGCCCCTCGCTGCGCGGTGGAATCACTGTCCATCCTTGCAACCCGCGCGTTCGGGAAGAGGCTTGTAACCTCCTCCTCGATCCGCTCGGTCCCGATCCCGTAACTGCGTATCCGGGTGCCACCACAGGTCGGACAGATCGACGGGGCCTTGATGTGGAAGTCGCAGTAGTGACACCGCAGTGATCCGTCGCTCATATGATGGGTCATGGAGACGGAGCAGTTAAGACATTTGAACTGGTAACCACAATCGAGACAGTAAAGAAAGGTGTGAAACCCTCTCCTATTGAGGAAAAGGAGCGTTTGATTTCCCTTTGCGAGGGTCTCTCCGATGGCCTGTATGAGGGCCGAGGAGAGGAGAGGAGGCCCATTTTCTTTCTTCATGTCGATAATATCGACATGAGGGAGATCACGCCCCGCCACTCGTTTTGTCAACTCGAGGAGTGTAAAGTCCTTCGCCTGTGTGTTGAAGTACGTCTGAACGGCGGGGGTCGCCGACCCCAGCACTACCGTAGCGGATCTCTGTTTCGCCCGCACGATCGCCAGATCGCGCGCATTGTAAGGGAGGTGATCTCCCTGCTTGTATGATGTGTCATGTTCTTCATCGACAATCAGGAGCCGCAGTTCCTTGACCGGGGCGAAAATGGCCGATCGGGCCCCGATGACGATTCGAGCCTCCCCTCGCTGGATTCGACGCCATTCGTCATACTTTGCACTCCGTCCGACACCACTGTGCAGTATGGCGATAAGACTTTTGTCAAATCTGCTGCGTATTCGGCTCATCAGTTGGGGGGTCAGGGTGATCTCCGGAACGAGATAGATGGCGCTTCCCCCCAAGAGGAGGACCTGTTCGATAGCCTTGAGATAGACCTCCGTCTTCCCGCTCCCGGTAACACCGTGAAGGAGAAAGGGAGAGAACATCCCGGATACGATCGCGTGCGTGATCTCTCCGAGTGCTGTTTCCTGTTCATCATTCAGATGGATGTCCACTGCCCCGCCGCCGATACGGGGGGACAAGATCGGGCTCCGGTAGACCTCCTGAGATGACAGGGAAACAAGTCCCTTTCGTTCCATCCGTGTCACTGAGGCCCTGATATTCTTGAATTTCGTGCGGAGGATCGACAGTTCGGTCTCCCCGTTTCGCTCCAGGAATCGGTAGATATTTTTCTGTTTCTCCGTCAACCGAAGCCCCTCCGGGAGGGGAGACCGCGCCGTGACGATCGTCTCCTGCTTCCTGCCCACTGCGGCCTTCCCGAGCCGGTCCTCCATGATGAGATGCCGAAGCGCTTCAAGCTTGCACAAATCGGGGAGAAGATTCTTTCTTTGCATGATCTTCTTCAGTGTGCGGGCGGGCAGTCCCTGAGGATATCCGTCCAGCGTCTCGATGATCGCTTGCTGGGCATCGGAGAGTGCATCGCCGCTCACCGGCCGCTCACCGGACAGCCGGACCCACCGATTACTCGTCACATCGATCCCGCCGGGCAGGGCAACGCCGAGGGTCTTCCCCAGAGGATAAAGATAGTATTCCGAAGTCCACCGGTAGAATGCGAGGTCTTCTTCGTTGAAGAGTGGGATATCATCCAGGATATCGATAATATCTTTCACAGGTGAGACGTCCGTCGAAGAAACCGATTCGATAATATAACCGGTGACCCGCCTCCGTCCGAAGGGGACAAGAACCCGTTTACCGACGGCTATCCGTCCCTCCATACCATCAGGGACACGGTAGGTGAAGAGCCCCGTAGATGGTATGCCGACCGCGACGTTGATAAACACCGGTTATTCCTTGATGTTGAGAAAATCAGAGACCGGGAGCCATCCCACCGTTCCCGGGTGCCCGTTGAAAAGGGACTCGTCCAGTGTCTCATTGAGGGAGATCGTGCGCATAACACTGACAGCCCGCAAGCTGCCATTCCGATGGTACTCGATCCTTCCGGGAAACCAGAGGCCGGTATCAACCTGGCGATATTCCGTGTATTCAGCCATCAGGGTAACGGTTTCTCCGCCGGATATCCCGACCCCGACAAATCGCAATGGAAGGCGTCGTTTCTGCTCGACCCATAGTCTGCTTCCCGGTTTCTGCTCAAGGGGCTCACCGACGACAAAGGCCACGGTCCCGTTCATGCGGTCGATACCGACGGTCTGTGTATCCACCCCGAGGTAATTGAGGGTATTGAGGAGATCTTCCCTGGATCGTTGGGAAAAAAGGGTCGGAAAGACGGTGTCGATCCTCCGTCCGTCGGGATCTTGTGTCTGAAGGCCGCCGACACGGGCCTTTCGCCCATCCTGCATGAGGATATTGAGTCCGCTCGGGAATATTCTTTCCGCCCTGAATCGCCCCCCCTTCTTTACCAGGAGTTGCTCCCTGACCTCTCTCGGCGCCGTTGGCTCATCGTAAATGGTAGTCGCCATATCGATCCTGACGGTATCGACACCTCTGAGCATCTTCAGAAACGGCCGCAACATTTGCTCACTGGACAAGACGTAGGCATGCCCCGCAGAGGCAAGGCTCAACACCACGAAACACGTGCCAACAACAATATGATGTACCGATTTATTCATTTACGGCGCGGGCGATACCGGAACGGCATCAATCTACGGATACTCGAGGAAACGACACAACGACATGCCGTCTTCATGGACAAAGAGAAACAACCGAGCGCGGGGAGAAAAGGCCTCACTCTCCCCTCTGTTTTTCCTGTTCCTCCTGTTTTGTCTTGCATTCAATGCAGAGCGTGGTAACCGGGCGTGCCAGCAATCTCTTGTCGGATATCTTTTTCCCGCACACCTCGCAGATACCGAAAGTGCCATCCTCGATACGCTCCAAGGCTTCTCTCATCTTCTTCGCCAATTTCCGTTCCCGGTCCCTGATCCTGAGTTCAAAGTTCCTGTCGGATTCCTGGGAAGCCCTGTCGGTGACATCAGGGAAGCTCTCCGTTCCACCAGTCATCTCGGAAACGGTTTTGCCGGCCTCACCCAATAGCTCTTCGATCTTTTGCGTGAAAAGGTTTCTGAAATACTCAAGCTGCTCCGGTTTCATTGACCCCCATCTCCACCTTCTTTCATTGAACGCCCCCTATATCCTATGGAACTATTTTTGTAAAGCAAAATCACGTTTCCTTGGAATACGCCTGGATTACTCTGTCTATAATGCTTGTTGTCGAAGCCGCAGTATCCGTTGCGGTTTCGCTGACCTGCGGGATGATGACAACCTGCCCCCCGTTCCGTTCGACCGATTCACCCCCCACAACCGTCTCGCGGCTCCAGTCTCCTCCCTTCACCAGGATATCAGGTTTCAGATACTCGATCAGCGCGAGGGGGGTCTCTTCCGTGAAGATGGTTACATAATCGACCACTTCGAGAGATGCCACGACATACGCCCTCTCATCCTGGTGGACAACCGGTCTCAACGCCCCCTTGATGGCTCGTACCGAGGCATCGCTGTTGAGAGCGAGAATCAGGATATCACCCAATCCCTTTGCCTGCTCGAGGTACTTGACATGCCCGATGTGGAGAATATCGAAACAGCCGTTGGTGAAAACAATGCGCTTCCCTTCCCGTTTGCGCGCCGCGCAGTGGTTTTTCAATGCTTCTTTGGACAGTATCTTTCCGCTCACATGCATCTGCCCGCGCTCCTCTCTTGTCATCTTCTCAGGCCCTCGCCAACGTGAGGACCGCCACCTTTCGCGCTCCGTTTCGCATCAGGACCCGTGCACATTCCATAACCGTGCTACCGGTGGTGTAGACGTCATCAATCAACAGTATTTCTTCTCCGTCTATCCTTCCCCGATCTTGTATTGCAAAGGCCTCTCGCATATTTGCCTTGCGCTCCTTTCCTGCAAGTTTCACCTGTGCCTCGGTATGCACCCGCCTCCTGAGGGCCAGAAGATCAACAGGGAGGGCATACCGCCGTGCAACCTCGCGGGCGAGAGTGAGCGCCTGATTAAACCCCCGCTCCCGCAAACGCTTCGGATGGAGCGGAACGGGAATGATCAGAGAATAGTCGTCTATCACCAAGGAATCATACACGGCATATGCCATCATCCTCCCCAGTGCCTCCCCCAGCGATATCCTCCGGCGATATTTAAATAGATGGATGGCATCGAGGAGCGGCCCCTCATACCTCCCCAGTGCCCGTGCTACCGAGAAGGGAGGCGGCGATATCACACAATCTTCGCAGAGGTGGTTCGCCCCGGCCGATGCCGGAAACGGAAACCCGCAAGAGATACAGAGCGGAACGGTCACACGATGGAAAGCACCACGACACTCGGTACAGAAGGGACCCTGAGCAGGGTCGGGCAGGATTGCCCCGCACGTCGGACACGTCGGCGGCAGCAGGATATCGACAATACCTGAAGCTACATTTTGTGCGTTACATATCCTCATGCAGCACGGTCAGCTCCCGTACGGACTCATCAATAACCATCTTCGGCGCGTCGGACCACAACCCCTCAATATCATAAAACTCCCTGACGGGCCCGTAGAAAATGTGCAGGATCACATCACCGTAATCCATCAGGATCCAACTCCCGGAGCGCTCTCCCTCGATCCCCAGTGGGAAAACCCCTTCTTTTTTCAGTTTCTGCCCGACGTGGTCGGCAAGCGACCGTATCTGCCGGTCGGAATTTCCACTGCATATCACAAAGTAATCGGTCACAGAGGAGAGATCCTTCACGCTGAGGATAACGATCTCTTCGGCCTTCCGTTCCAAGGCTGCGTTCACACAGCGCAGCAGGAGTTCTTTCGGTTCCAACACAGGCTTTTTAATGGAAAACTACCTCCCCGGATTTCACGGCCTATCGAAACGGGTTTGTCAGCATAATGGTTTCGTTTCTGCCCGGTCCCACCGAAACCAGAGAAACCGGGACACCCGCCAACCCTTCCAATCGCATGATATACTTCCGTGCATTGACGGGAAGATCATCCATCGTTTTCGCTCCCCCGATATCTTCGGTCCACCCCGGCATTTCTTCATAGACGGGGGTGCACGCCTCGATGTCCTTGGTGGTGGGGGGAACAGACTCCGAAAAGACCTCGGCACCGATCTTATACCCGACACATATCTTGATCGGATCGATCCCGGTGAGGACATCCAGTTTCGTCAGGGCGATGCCGGTGATCCCTGCAACCCGGATCGACTGCCTGACCAGGACCATATCGAGCCACCCGCACCGGCGTTTGCGCCCCGTGGTGGCACCAAACTCGCACCCGACGGACTGCATCCGGTCACCCACCCCCCCGGTCAGTTCGGTGACGAACGGCCCCGCGCCGACCCGGGTGGTATACGCCTTACAGATACCGATGACGGCGTCTATCCGGGTGGGACCGATCCCCGCGCCGCAGCAGGCGCTCCCCGCCGCCGTGTTGGAAGAGGTGACAAAGGGATACGTTCCATGGTCGATATCGAGATGACACCCCTGGGCACCTTCCAACAGGATATCCCGTCCCTTTCTCATTTCCTGCTCCATGATCAGGGATGCGTTGGCCACATACTGTCTGAGACGATCGGCATACGCGGAATACTCATCAAAAATAGCATCATATTCCACGGGTTTTTCATGGTAGTATTGCGTCAGGGAGAAATTCTTCTCCTCCACATTGGCATGCAGCATTTCACTGAACAGTTCGCCGTCGAGGAGATCACACACCCTGATACCGGTGCGCGCGACCTTGTCTTCATAGGCAGGACCGATTCCCCGCCCGGTCGTGCCGATCTTCGCCGACCCTTTTTTTGTTTCGCGGGCACCATCCAACCGTCGATGATACGGCATGATGAGGTGGGCGTTGTGGCTAACGTACAGCCTGGTGTGGGAAGGAAAGAGATCCTGTTCGGAAAGCTCGTCAATCTCCGTGAGCAATACCGCCGGATCGATCACCATCCCGTTGCCGAGGATGCAGATCTTGTGGTCATGGAGCACCCCGGAAGGTATCAGATGAAGGATAGTCTGCCGCCCCTCGACCACCAGGGTGTGACCCGCATTATTCCCACCCTGGAAACGAACGATGACATCCGCCTCACGGGCATAGAGGTCAACAATCTTTCCTTTTCCTTCATCCCCCCACTGGGTACCGACTATGATTACCTGTGCCATTGGTTTCCACCTCCGCCTTACAACAGGATAAGGCTACATCTCGATTCCGATAACGGAGATGATGTTGGGTAATTCCTTCAGTTTTGTCATGGTCCCCTTGGACACGGGGGTATCCGTGCTCAGAACTACCAAAGCCTTCCCGTCGACCTGTTCTCGGCTCAGGTGGAGCCGCGCGATATTGACGTTGTCATTTCCCAAGGTAGTGGTTATGTTACCGATGACACCGGGTTTGTCATGGTTGTACAGCATCAGCATAAACCCTTCCGGGATAACATCCAACATAAATTGATTGATCCTGACGATTCTCAGGTCCTCTCTCCCAAATATGGCCCCCGCCGCAAAGGCCTCCATCTTATCCGTCTTCACGGTAACGGAGATCATATTTTTGTAATCCTTCACCTCGCTGCTTTTCGACTCTATGACGCGGACACCGCGCTCCTTGGCAATCACCGGGGCATTGATATAATTGACCCCTTCTTTCAGGGCCGGTGTGAGGAGCCCCTTCAGGAAGGAAATGGTAACGGGAGCCACATTGTGGTCGAGGATGGCGCCACTGTATTCAATGGCGACTTCCGTGATCCCACCGGTGACGATCTGTGCCACAAATGTCCCGACCTTTTCTCCCAGGGCCAGGTAGGGTCTGATCAGAGAGAGAGCCTCCGCGCTGACAGAAGGAAAATTAACCGCATTTTTTATCTCGCCGGTTGTCAAACAATCGACGATCTGATGAGCGACCGCGATGGCGACATTCCGCTGTGCCTCATCCGTAGAGGCACCGAGGTGCGGGGTACAGATAACCGTGTCGAGGGAGAGAAGCTTTGTGTTTTTGGTGGGCTCCTCGACAAAGACGTCAAGGGCGGCACCGGCGACCTTACCCGAAACGAGGGCATCATACAGGTCGTCTTCATCGATGATCCCGCCCCGTGCACAATTGATTACGAATACGCCGTCCTTCATCTTCGCAAAGGAAGCGGCATTAATAAGCCCTCGCGTCTCGTCCGACAGAGGGGTATGCACCGAGATAAAATCGGCCTTCCGGAGGACCTCATCAAGCGAAGCAAGGGTAATGCCCATCTTTTCCGCCGCCTCCTGCGAGATAAAGGGGTCATAGGCCATGACTTCCATGGTCAGCCCGATGGCCCTGTTGGCCACAATGGAGCCCACCCTGCCGATACCGACGATTCCCAGTACCTTGTTGGAAACCTCGGAACCCATAAACCGTTTTTTCTCCCACTTTTCCTCTTTCATGGAGGCGGTGGCTTGCGGGATCCTCCGAGCCAGGGAAAGCATCATCGCGATGGCGTGTTCCGCCGTAGTAATGGTATTCCCACCGGGGGTGTTCATGACGACGATTCCCTTCTTACTCGCCGTTGCAACCGCCACGTTATCCAGACCGATCCCGGCCCTTCCGACCACCTTGAGGTTATCGGCCGCATCGATGATTTCCTCGGTGACCTTGGTGGCGCTTCGGATCGCCAACCCGTCATAGTTCTTGATAATCTCTTTCAATTCATCGGGGGTGAGATCGGTCATAACATCAACCTCGATCCCCGGGGCATTTTTAAATATCTCGACGCCTTCTTTCGCCAGCGTATCGCTTACCAGAACCTTCTTCATCCGTTCGTCTATCCTTTCGTCATGTTGCCACCGGCATGTCCGGATGGATTATATCTCTTTCATCCCCTGCAGACAGGCCTCTTCCAACCTCTCGACAACCGCCCTGACGTCCGCCTCTTCCACAGTGGGACCGCACCAGATGCGGAACCCCGGGGGGGCGTCTTTATATGAGCCGATGTCGTGGGCAACACCTTCCGAGCTCAATTGGCCGACGATCTTCTTGATCCACGCCGACTGGTCGTTCTTGGAAAGTGCCTGAAACCTGCCATCCGCTACCTTCAGACAGACGGATGTACTGGATCGGATAGTTGCAGACGCGGCGAGAAATTCGACCCAGTCTGTCCTTCCGACCCAATCCTCCACGACACCCAGGTTGGCCCTGCTTCGTGCAATAAGCCCGACCAACCCTAATTTTTCTGCCCAGGCAAGGGCATCCAGATAATCCTCCACACAGAGGAGGGAAGGGGTGTTGATCGTATCCCCCTTGAAGATAGCCCTGTTGAGCGTTCCACTTTTCGTCATACGGAAAATCTTCGGCATGGGCCACGGCGGCGTATAGCTCTCCAAACGCTCGACGGCCCGCGGACTCAGGACCAACATCCCATGTGCCGCTTCCCCTCCGAGACACTTCTGCCAAGAATAGGCTAGGACGTCCACCTTTGACCATTCGATCTCCATGGCAAAGGCGGCGCTGGTTGCATCGCACAGGGTCAGACCTTCCCGGTTATCGGGGATCCAGTCCCAGTCCGGGATCCGGACACCGCTGGTCGTCCCGTTGGCCACGAAAACCACGTCATTCGACCAGTCAATCGCCTGCAGGTCCGGGATCTCTCCGTAATCGGCCTCGAGAATGGTGGGGCCAAGTTTCAACTGCTTTTCCACATCCGTCGCCCACCCTTTGCTGAAACTTTCCCAGGCCAGCACCGTTACCGGCCGGGGACCCAGCAGCGACCACATGGCCCCTTCAAAGGCCCCGGTATCTGAGCCGGGAAGAATCCCGAGGAGATAATCGTCCGGGATCCCGAGCACTCCTTTGCTTTCGTTTATCGCTTGTGCCAGTTTGTCCCTCCCGGCAGCACTGCGGTGTGAACGGCCGACGGCCGCCCCCTTCAAGACATCTACGTTCCACCCCGGCCTCTTGGAACACGGACCGGAACTGAAGTTAGGATTATTCATACAAACCTCTTTCTCACATAGTCGCAAACTGGCTTCATACCAGAATTGGCGATGCGTGTCCATCCATAAAGTGATGACGTTTCCCGTTTTTCTGGAAGGCAGAGGGGTGGTCCTGTTACGCTATCGCAACCGTTCCCCGGCACCCCCGAACCGGGGGTTTTGAGTTGCGGAAACCGTCCCGATTGGGTACAGTTTCAGGGTCGTGCACCTCGTGGACGACAGATCCGGAGGAGATGCATGAAAAAGAACAAAACGACCTTCTTCTGCCAGAATTGTGGCCACCAGTCCGCCAAATGGCTCGGGAGGTGTCCTTCCTGCGGCGAGTGGAACCAGTTCGCCGAGGAAGAGGAACGAATCGCCCCGGCTGAGGGGTCCGTGGAGGCATGGTTCAATGAGGAACCCATGCCCATCGACACCATCCTTGCGGACGAAAAGGACCGCCTCCGAACCGGGATCGCCGAGATCGACCGTGTCTTGGGGGGCGGGATCGTCGGCGGGTCAGCCGTCCTGATCGGGGGCGACCCCGGCATCGGAAAATCCACACTCCTGTTGCAGGTCATGCAGAATCTTGCCGCTAGCGGGGTGGTCGCCCTCTACGTCTCAGGGGAGGAATCCGCCCGTCAGATCAAGCTGCGGGGGGGACGTGTCGGTGCCTCATCAAGCAACCTGATGGTTCTCATCGAGGTATCGCTCGAACATATCCTGCGGCATATCAGGGAAATGCAACCGGGAGTTGTGGTCATCGACTCCATCCAGACGGTCTACTCATCGGAACTCACCTCCGCCCCCGGGAGCGTCAGTCAGATCAAAGAGGCGTCGGGGAAACTGATCCTCACGGCCAAGAAAACGGGGATTCCCCTCTTCCTGATCGGTCACGTCACAAAGGAGGGATCCATAGCGGGGCCCCGAGTCCTGGAGCACATGGTGGATACGGTCCTGTATTTCGAAGGCGACTCGGGACACACGTTCAGGATCATACGCAACGTGAAAAACCGGTACGGTCCCACTAATGAGATTGGGGTCTTTGAAATGCGGGAGCGCGGTCTCGTGGAGATTGAGAACCCCTCGGCCCTTTTCCTGTCCGAGCGGCCGAAGGGCGCGGCGGGATCGGTTGTGATTCCCAGCATGGAAGGAACCCGGCCTCTCCTGGTGGAGATCCAGTCGCTGGTCAGTGAAAACACCTTCGGTATCCCTCGGAGGACGACGATCGGTGTTGACCACAACCGGGTGTCGCTCCTTGCGGCGGTGATGGAAAAGGTGTGCGGCCTGCACCTGGGGAACCATGACATCTTCATCAATGTGGCGGGCGGTGTCAAACTGGATGAACCGGCGGTGGACCTCGGGATTATCTCGTCGTTGATGTCCAGCTTTCTTGATCGGCCGATCGACGCCGATACCGTCGTCTGCGGTGAGGTGGGGCTGACGGGGGAGGTACGAACCGTCGGCCGGATGGATGAGAGGATCAATGAGGCGTCGCGCATGGGCTTCACCCGCTGCATCTTTCCCGGCACCTCGCTCGGCGACAGGACACAAGATAAAAAGATAGCTCGCATTACCATTGACACGATACAAGCGCTATCCGAACACCTGTTCATGTAATGGATTGGACATCGCGGCAGGGTGATTCTCAGAACGGAACACTATTTCTTGCGAGACCTTAATACAAAAGTGCTTGACAATTGCTCTCATACCATATAGAGAGGTGGTTTTTGGTTAGCTCAAAGATACTTTGGGCCCATAGCTCAGCTGGAAGAGCCACCGGCTCATAACCGGTAGGTCCCTGGTTCGAACCCAGGTGGGCCCACCATTAAAACCAGGATATGTGGATTTCAGAAAAATACAGATGCCAAGGGAAAACATCCATTGCAAGGAGCGGTTGAGAAGTGCACCAAGATTCTGGTGCACTTTTTTTTTGCGCATCGTTAGGAAAGGGGAAAATTGTTGAAAGAGCAGATACGTTTGTTGATTGAGCTTCAGAGCATCAATGGAGAGATCGACACCCTGACTGCAAAACGAGTTAATTTGCCTCAGGACATACAAAGACTCGGCGAAGAGTTAGAGGATATTGAGAAAGAGTTGAATGAAGACGAACAGAAGGTCGAGGCGCTGAAGGCCGACCATAAAGCACAAGAAACAGCTCTGAAAAACAGTGTTGAACAGGTAAAGAAATCAAAGGGCCGTCTGTTTGACGTCAAGAGTAACAAAGAATATGAGGCCCTCCTGAAAGAGATTGAGTCCATTCAGGCAAAAAACAGTTCAACGGAAGACGAGATCCTTCGGATGCTCGAAGCGATCGACACCGCCGGAGAGATTCTTAAGAGACGGGCGACCGAGACAGCCGAACGCCGCTCCATGTGTGAAGAAGAAATCAGACAAATGGAGAACGAACTCAATTCCATTGATTCAGAACTGGAAAAGGCCCACCACAGACGGGACAACGTGAGAAGCAAAACAGATAAAACAATCCTTAAGAAATTCGATATGATCAGATCCAGGAAGGGCGGCAGAGTCATAGTGCCCGTGTGGAAGGCGGTCTGCCACGGATGTCACATGAACATACCGCCACAGATGTATAACGAACTGCAACGGAATGACAGACTCATGATGTGTCCCCACTGTGACCGGATCATCTACTGGGAAGACAGAAACGGCGGCGACAATGCCTGAGAAAGACGCGATCCTCTTGTATACCGACGGTGCGTCCCGTGGAAATCCCGGCCATGGGGGAGCAGGAGCGGTCCTTCTCAACAAAGAAGGGGACGTGGTGGCATCCGCAAAGAAATTCCTGGGAACCTGTACGAACAATGAGGCCGAGTATAACGCTCTGATTCTGGGACTTCAGGAGGCACTGAACGGGGGGCATAGAGACATCCGCATCTTTCTCGATTCTGAGCTTTTGGTCAGGCAGATCACCGGCGTTTATCGGATCAAGAACGACCGCTTGAAGGTCCTGATGCGTGAGGTACGGAAATATCTTTCCCGTTTCGACGGATATACCGTCTCACATGTCCCGCGGAGCGAGAACGCCATGGCCGACCAACTTGCCAATGAGGCCATTGACGATGCGGTTGACGTCTTTTAGAAACCTGATATAATGTTCTTGTTGTCAGAGCAGATCGGATGATCGCGGGCCCGCTTCGGCGGGTCGGAGGAAAGTCCGAGCTCCACAGGGCAGGATGGTCGCTAACGGCGACTGGGGGCGACCCTAAGGAAAGTGCCACAGAAAAGATACCGCCTCGATACACATCGAGGTAAGGGTGAAAAGGCGAGGTAAGAGCTCACCGCTTCCCCGGTGACGGGGAAGGCATGGTAAACCCCATCCGGAGCAAGACCAAATAGGGAAACGTTCGAGGGCGGCCCGTCCGAAGTTTCCGGGTAGGTTGCTTGAGGCAGCGGGCAATCGTTGTCCCAGATGAATGATCATCGCTCTTCCGGGGGAACCGGGAAGAGAGACAGAACTCGGCTTACAGATCTACTCTGACACACGTACAAGAAAGGGGATGCGGTTACTTCGGCCGCACCCCCTTTTTCAATTCACCTTTCTCTGTCCGGAGCAGTTACCGCCCCAAGGCCTTTTCCGTTTCGAGCACCTTCAGCGTCGTTTCAATAACGGTATCGGAAATGAGCGAGATGCTGTTGATACCACATTCGACC
Source organism: Syntrophales bacterium (assembly GCA_963662405.2). Lineage (GTDB taxonomy): Bacteria > Desulfobacterota > Syntrophia > Syntrophales > UBA2210 > UBA6078. The sequence goes on along the minus strand of CAXXKT010000001.1, from coordinate 1,062,111 downwards.
AGAAACTCCGCAAACTCGGGATAATCGCTCGGCGCCTGCCCGCAGATACCGATCTTCCGTCCCATCTTCCTCGCCTTGGCGATCGCATCCCGGATAAGGATCGTTACCGCCTGGTTCCGCTCATCAAAGATATGCGATATCAGAGCCGAATCCCTGTCGAGCCCCAACGTGAGCTGGGTCAGATCGTTCGATCCGATGGAGAATCCGTCGAAGATCTTTCCGAACTCCTCTATCAAAACGACGTTGCTCGGAATCTCGACCATCATGTACAGTTCAAGGGCGTTTTCCCCCTGGACGAGACCGTTTTTCGCCATGACATCGACGACCTTTTTCGCCTCATCGACGGTCCGACAGAAGGGGATCATCAGTTTTACGTTGGAGAGCCCCATCTCGTTGCGGACCTTCAGCATCGCCTTGCACTCGAGCTCAAATCCCTCCCGATAGCGATTATCATAGTAACGCGAGGCCCCTCTGAAGCCGATCATCGGGTTTTCTTCTTCCACTTCGAAGAGTGGTCCGCCGATCAGATTGGCGTATTCGTTGCTCTTGAAATCGCTCATCCTGACGATGACGTCATTCGGATAGAAGGCGGCACCGATCTTCGCCACCCCCTGCGCCAGCTTGTCGACAAAGAAATCAACCTTGTTCGCATATCCCAGCGTGAGTTCCTCGATCTCTTTTTTTGTCTTTTCATCCTTCAGCGTGTCAAACTTGATCAGGGCCATGGGGTGTATCTTGATAAAATTGCTGATGATAAACTCCAGCCGCGCCAGTCCGACCCCGTCATTGGGGATATGCGCCACGTTGAAGGCGATATCGGGATTCCCCACATTCATCATGATGTTGGTCTTGGGGCGCTTCATTTCTTCCAGGTTGATTCTCGTGACATCGTATTTCAGGATCCCCCCATAGACGTTCCCCACTTCTCCTTCGGCACACGATGCCGTCACCTCTTTGACATCCTTGAGCTTCTCGGTGCCGTCCCCCGTTCCCACGATACAGGGGACTCCCAGTTCCCGACTGATAATCGCCGCATGGCAAGTCCGCCCGCCTTTGTTCGTCACAATGGCAGCGGCGATCTTCATGATCGGCTCCCAGTCGGGGTCGGTCATGTCGGTGATGAGGACCTCCCCCTTCTTGAAATCTCTGATCTCGTTAACACTTTCAATAACATGCGCCGGCCCTGAGCCGATCTTCGATCCGACCGCCGTCCCCGTCACGAGGACGTTCGCCGCCTCGGCAAGTTTGTAACTTTCCAAGACATTGGCGTCCCTCTGTGACTGTACGGTCTCGGGGCGGGCCTGCAGGATGAAGAGCTCACCGGTGCGGCCGTCCTTTCCCCACTCGATGTCCATAGGTTTGAAGTACCCGGCCTGGGCGGAGTAGTGATCTTCGATGATCGCCGTCCACTGGGCAAGCCTCAGGATCTCTTCTTCCGTGATACAGAACTGTTTTCGTTGGTCTTCGGGGACCGGGACGATCTCGACGGGCTCTTTCTTCCCCGATGCATAGATCATCTTGACCTCTTTGGTTCCCAGTTTCTTTTGAAGAATCGGTTTAAACCCGGTTTTGAGAGTCGGCTTAAAGACGTAGAATTCATCGGGATTTACGGTTCCCTGAACAACCAGCTCGCCCAGACCGTACGATCCGGTGAGGAGAACGGCATCCTTGAATCCCGATTCGGTATCGATGGAGAAGATAACGCCCGAGGCCGCCAGGTCGGAACGGACCATCTTCTGGACACCGATGGAAAGAGCAACGGACAAGTGGTCAAAATCCTTGTCCTCCCGGTATGAAATGGCCCGGTTGGTGAAGAGTGAGGCAAAACATCGCTTGCAGGCATCGATCAGCCCCTCGTTTCCCCTGATGTTCAGGTATGTCTCCTGCTGCCCGGCAAAACTGGCATCGGGCAGGTCTTCGGCCGTCGCGGATGACCGCACGGCCACATCGGTATCCTTCCCGTATTCCTCGCACAGCTTCCCGTAGGCATCGAGAATTGCCTGGTTGAGATCGTCAGGCATCACTGCGTTGTATATAAGGGATCTGATCTTTTCCCCTTTTTCGCTGAGGTTATGCATGTCGTGCGTATCCAGATCGGAGAGGATCTGTTCGATCTTATCCCCTATGCCTGCGGATTCCAGGAGATATCGGTACGCATCGGCGGTGACGGCGAATCCATCCGGGATGTTCACCCCCTTGGCGGGCAGTTCCCGGAACATTTCTCCCAGAGATGCATTTTTCCCTCCAACCTGCGGAATATCCCCCAGCTCTATTTCATTAAACCAGAGTACGAGCTTCTTGGCTTCCATGGTACTCCTCCTCACAAAGGACTTTAATTTTTCAAAACTCGTTTTCCTAACAATTCCCTCTTTTGAAGTCAATCCCAAAGTACATAACGGAAGGACAAATCTGAGCTGAACCGGGGAATTCCCATGAACAGACTGCGGATGGTTGTTTCGCGGGGTTACAATCGATGTGGCGACCGGGATCGCATTATTTTATCCGCCGCCTTCAGGTCTTCCGGTGTGTTGATTCCCATGGCCTCGACTGGATCGGGGATAATAAATGATCCGGTCCTGTGCCCTTCGTTCCGGGCGATTTCGAAGATGTCGGTAAAGTAATACTCGCCCTGGGCGTTCGTGTTTCCTATGACGCGAACGGCCTCAAAGAGAAATTCGGCCCGGGCACAGTATATCCCCGTATTGATCTCCTTGATCTTCTTCTCTTCCGGATCGGCGTCGCGTGCCTCAACGATCTTCAGTACATCACCGGTCTCGTTCTTGACCACTCGACCGTATGTGCCGGGGTCGTCCAGAAGGGCGGTCATGACCGTGATAACCCCGCCGTGGGCGCGGTGACTCGTCAGGAGGGATTCAATGGTAACGGGAAGAAGGAGCGGAACATCGCCGCACAGTATCAGGACATCTCCCCCAAATCCATTCAGCGCTTGGGCAGCCTGCAGGACGGCGTGAGCACTCCCCATCTGTTCTTCCTGCAGGGCATAGATGAGCCCCTGCCCGGCCATGGCTTTCCTGACCATCGACGCCTGGTGCCCCACGACGGCAACGGTTTTCCGTACCCCGAGAGTCCGGGCGAGCGCCGCCACGTACCACACCATCGGTTTCCCGCAGAGGGGATGGAGCACCTTGACCAGATCGGACCTCATCCGCGTCCCCTTGCCCGCGGCAAGGATAATCGCCGCCAACTCCGTTCCATTCGACTCTCGCATCTATCAGGTCCTTTCTATCTGAGCAGGTCCATACCGGGGGGAAGGACGACCAAGACCTCACGGATCACCTTCATGTCGGCGTCCTCGACAACGAAGGTAACCGTATCATGCCGGTAGCTCTCGCCCCCCCGAGGAATCCTTCCCATCTTATACAGGAGAAATCCCCCGAGGGTCTCATAGTCTCCCGAGGGGATGGCGACGGGGAGGAGACCGCGAACGGTATCGATCTTCGCCTGTGCATTGAAGAGATACCGTCCCGGGCCAACCTTGCGATAGAGGATATCCCCGTCACTGTGGTATTCATCTTCGATCTCCCCAACAATCTCTTCCAGGATATCTTCGATGGTGACGATACCGACGGCACCGCCGTACTCATCGACGATAACGGCCATCTGCTCACCCCTGTTCTGCAGCTCCAGAAACAGTTCCTTCGCCAGTTTGGCTTCGGGAACGTACAGGACCTTGGGCTTCATGTACTGTTCGACGAGCATCTCATCGGGGGAACTGAGTCCCCCTGCACCTCCCGAGAGGGCCTCCAGTATATCAAAGGAGTACAATATTCCGACAATATTGAACACCGTGTCACGGTAAACCGGGATATAGGAGTACCCTTCATCGGCAATAATGTGCATTGCCTCCCGCAGGGGCATGGCCGCCGGTACGACGGTAACATTTGAGAGGGGAACCATCAGCTGATCCGCCGTGGAATCGGAAAAATCGAAGACCCGCCGGATCATCTCTTTTTCCGGTTTCATAATGTCGCTCCCGTCCCGTTCATCCCGCAGGAGCGATTCCAGGCCGTTTTTTGTTATGTACGACGGGTACGGGTGATCCCGTTTCCCGGAAAAGGTATACACGGTTCTCCGTGAGATCCGGGAAAGGACAAAAACAATCGGATAGAGTACCCAGGATGCGGTCCAGAGAAACCAGGCAATCCGGGGGACCATCCGATTCGCGTGCTGCTGAAAGATGCTCTTCGGGATAACCTCACCCACCACCAGGATCAGGGGAATCATCACAACGATGGAGAGGAGTTCCCCCGTTTCGGCCCCAAAGGAGGATATGAAGAGGGCCGTGGTCAGGGCGGTGTTGGTGACGGCACAAAGATTCGTACCGGTCAGTGTGGTTGCCAGGAACCACTCCGGCTTTTCCATCAACTTCAGGGCGATGGATGCGGAGCGTGAACCGGTTTGTGCCTTGCGTCTCATGATATTGATGTCGCAGGACACGAGAGCCAGTTCCCCGCCGGAGAAAAGCCCCTCCAGAAAGAGGAACAGGGCGATCGAGAGGAGGAAGATGAGATCAGTCATGATCAGGGTCCTCCCGTTTCGTGATGCGGATGGTCTGTATCCGCGCCTTGTCTATCTTCTCCGCCGTGAAGGTGTAGTCCCCTGCCGATACCGTCTCCCCCTCGGCCGGCAGTTCCCCGAAGAGGTGAACGATGTATCCTCCCGCCGTGTCGAAGGCTTCCATTGGAATCGGGATATCGACAAGACTGGCGAAATCTTCGATATCCATCATGCCGGAGATGATGGATTGATCGCCGATTCGCTGAATCCGGTTCCGGTCATCTCCCGGTTCCTCATAGATGTCCGCGAAGAGGGTTTTGAGGACCGCATCGAGGGTCACCACCCCGGCGACACCACCGTATTCGTCGACCACGATCGCAATCTGAAGCCTCCTCGCCTGGAAATCCCGGAGCATCTCGTCTGCTCTTTTTTCTACGGGGACGAAGTAGGGCTTCTTGATCAGACTCTGCCATTTGACAGGACCCTGGCTTCCCGCGATTGCGGCCAGCAGGTGTTTCGAGTGGAGGATCCCCAAGATATCGTCGCGGTTCGCCCCATAGATGGGAATACGAACCACGCGGGTTTGTATGATTTCTCTCGCTATCTCCTGCATGCTCATGGCGACCGGAATGCAAAACATGTCGACCCGCGGTATCATGATCTCGGATACCTTTGTATCGGCAAGCTCGAATACCCGGTGGATCAGGTCCTTTTGCGTCTCTTCCAGAGCACCCTCCTGATGCCCGGCGTCGACCAGCGCCTTAAACTCATCCTCGGTCAGCGTCTGTTCTTCTATGCGGTGTTTCTTCCCGAAGAGCGCGACAAACAGGTCGGATATCTTTTCGAGAAACCAGACGACCGGTCGCAACAGGCCGGTCAAGACAACCAGGGGAAGGGAGACGGCACTGGCAAAACGCATGGGGTGAGTGACCCCGAAGGTCTTGGGTATGGCTTCGCAAAATATGCTCAGGACAATACTGGCAACGGCGATGGCGATCCACTTCCCGTCGGCCCCGAAGAGATATATCAGGACGGAGGTCGTCAGCGTGGTGATGGCGATATTGACCGATTCGTTCCCGGCGATAATGGTGACGAGCAGATTCCGCGGGCGTGCCAGCAACCGTTCGACATACCCCGTAAAGGGAAACCGCTCCTCTTTCATCTTGTGAAGATGCAGGGGGGTAAGGAAAAATATGGCCGCCTCGGAACCGGAAAAGAATCCGGATATTACAAGAAGGAAAGCCAATAAGATCAACTTAATGGTTAGTTCGTATTCCAACGGTCCTGGTAATCTCTCACCTACAAGGTTGATCTCGATGCGCCCGGCACGGTGGGGCACAAATCCGTCAATGGTTTTAAGGATATCTTTCCTTGCGGTAAAAGTCAACATATCACGTTCCCGGATCGCGATATGTCCGGGAAAGAACATTCGAACAATCTATTGACAAAACCCATCAGTTAGTGAAAGGTTTCCGAAAGGAGGACACCGGCCGGGCGGCACGCCCACCCGGGAAGTATGCGATGGAGCCATTGCACATAGTAACGGAATTCAGGCCCAAAGGGGATCAGCCCGAGGCGATCGCGCGACTCGCCGAGGGGGTCGAGCGGGGGGACCGGCACCAGGTCCTCTTGGGGGTCACCGGCTCGGGGAAGACCTTCACCGTCGCCAACGTGATCGAGCAGTCCCAGCGTCCCGCCCTCGTCATCGCACACAACAAGACCTTGGCGGCCCAGCTCTATAACGAGTTCAAGGTCTTCTTCCCGAACAATGCCGTGGAGTATTTCGTCAGTTACTACGATTACTATCAACCCGAGGCATACATCCCGAGCACCGATACCTACATCGAGAAGGATTCCTCCATCAACGATCGGATCGACAAGCTCCGCCATTCGGCCACCCGTTCCCTCCTGGAGCGACGGGACGTCATCGTCGTGGCCAGCGTCTCCTGTATCTACGGTATCGGCTCTCCCGACCGGTACGCCGCCATGCAGATCGGCCTCGAAACGGACAGGGAGATCGGGCGGGAAGAGCTCCTCAGGCGGCTGGTCGAGATCCAGTACGAGCGCAACGACATCGACTTTCACCGCGGGACGTTCCGCGTCCGGGGGGATGTGGTTGAAATCTTCCCCGCCTACGAAGAGGAGCGGGCCGTGCGGGTGGAATTTTTCGGGGACACCGTGGAAGCCATCTCTGTTGTCGATCCGCTCAGGGGGGTCAAGATATCCACCCTCGCCCGGACCACCATCTTCCCCGGGAGCCACTACGTAGCGACACGTGACACCATGAAACAGGCCATCGAGGGGATCCGCGACGAGCTGGCCGAGCGCCTGACCTTTCTGAAGGAACAGAACAAGCTGCTGGAGGCGCAACGCCTCCAGCAGCGGACCCTCTTCGACATCGAGATGATGGAGGAGATGGGGTACTGCCAGGGGATCGAGAACTATTCCCGGTACCTGACCGGACGCAGACCGGGAGACCCACCCCCCACCCTGATGGAATACCTCCCGGCGGACGCCCTCGTGATCCTCGACGAGAGTCACGCCACCGTTCCCCAGATTAACGCCATGTACAGAGGGGACCGCTCTCGCAAGACAACCCTCGTCGAATACGGCTTCCGACTCCCCTCCGCCCTCGACAACCGCCCGCTCACCTTCGGGGAATTCGAGGCCTTCTCCAACCAGCGATTGTACATATCGGCCACACCGGCGGCGTATGAGCTGCAGCAGGCGGGAAACGTGGTCGTGGAGCAGGTCATTCGCCCCACCGGTCTGATGGACCCCGAGATCATAGTCAGGCCGGTCGCCGGACAGGTTGACGACCTCTTCGGCGAGATCACGAAACGGACCGAACAGGGGGACCGGGTCCTGGTCACCACCCTGACCAAGCGGATGGCGGAAAACCTGACGGAGCACTACCACGACCTCGGGATGAAGGTGGCGTATCTCCACTCCGACATCAATACCCTCGAGCGGATTGCGATCATCCGGGACCTCCGGCTGGGACAGTACGACGCCCTGATCGGGATCAACCTCCTCAGGGAAGGACTCGACATCCCGGAGGTCTCACTGGTCGCCATCCTCGACGCGGACAAGCAAGGGTTCCTCCGCTCGGAACGATCGCTGATACAGACGAGTGGACGGACGGCGCGCAACATCAAGGGTCAGGTCATCATGTACGCGGACAAGATCACCCCCGCCATCCGGGCCTGTCTGGACGAGACCCGCCGGAGGAGAAAGATACAGCAGGCCTTCAACGAGGAGCACCATATCACCCCGGAATCCGTCCGGAAGGAGATGAACGACATCCTCAGCTCCATCTACGAGGCGGACTATGTCACGGTCAGCGTCGAGGATAAGATGGAGGCCTACATATCCGGCGACATCCCCGCCATGATCGGAAAGCTGGAACAGGAGATGAAGGCGGCGGCGAAGGCCCTCGAATTCGAGCGGGCGGCGAAACTCCGCGACGAGATCAAGGAGCTGTCACGGGCGGAGACGGAACTCGGATACCTGAAATAGAGAAGAGCGGGACACGCAATGGGAGACAGAGCCGCGCTGAAAGAAACGATAGGCACCGCGCCGCGGCGGCCGGGGGTCTATCTCATGAAAGACGCGGAGGGAAAGGTCATCTACGTCGGCAAGGCAAAGGACCTCCGTTCCCGCGTCCGCTCCTATTTCGGCGGCACCGACGGGAGGCGGATGATCCCCTTTCTGGTCCCCCGCATCGCGGACCTGGAATTCGTCGTCACCCAGACGGAAAAGGAAGCCCTGATCCTCGAAAACAACCTGATCAAGAAACACCGCCCCCGGTACAACGTCGACCTCCGAGACGACAAGAACTTCTACTGTCTGCGGCTCGACATGACCCATGATTTCCCCCGGTTCCAGTTGGTCCGCCGTATCAGGAAGGACGGCGCGCGCTATTTCGGCCCCTATTCCTCCAGCGCCTCCATGAAGGAGACCTTCCGCTACCTCCACCGCATCTTCCCCCTGCGCACCTGCCGGGACCTCGAGTTCAAGACGCGAACCCGCCCCTGCATGGAGTACCAGATCAACCGCTGCCTCGCCCCCTGCTGCGACCTCGTGACCCGCGAGGAATACCGCCGGATCGTCTCCGAGGCGACCCTCTTTCTCGAGGGGCGGAGCGGGCGGCTCGTCCGGCAACTCCGTACCCGGATGGGACAGGCCTCGGAACAGATGCACTTCGAGGATGCCGCCCGGCTGCGGGACAAAATCGCCGCGATCGAGACCACACTGGAAAAACAGCGGATCGTGTCGGCATCCCTCCGGGACCGGGACATCTTCGGCCTGTACCGGGAAGGCAACCTCCTCCAGATCTACGCCATCCATGTCAGGAAGGGGGCCATCCTCGGACAGCGGCGGTTCCCCCCGGTAAAGACACGGCTGGAGACCGCCGAGGCCTTCTCTTCACTCCTCAAGCAGTATTACAGTACGGGTGTTACCGTCCCCGGAGAGGTCATCATCTCCGAGGCGGTGGAAGACGGGGAACTCATCGAGCAGTGGCTCGCCGAAACGAGGGGAGGGAAGGTCTCGCTCATCATCCCCCGGCGGGGGGAGAAAAAGGCCCTCCTCGCCCTGGCGATTTCCAACGCCGAAAACGCCCTCAGGGCAGAAGAAAAACGGGAAACGGACGCCGGGGAGGTCATCGAAGGCCTCGCGCGGGTTCTCATACTGGAACGGCCGCCCCGGCGCATCGAGTGCTTCGACATATCCAACATCGGCGGGAAATACGCCGTCGGCTCCATGGTTGCCTTCTCCGACGGGGTCCCGGACCGGTCACGCTACCGACGCTTCAGGATTCGCACGAAAGATGAGGCCGACGATTTCGGGATGATGCGCGAGGTCCTGGAACGGCGCTACGCGGGGGGAGATGATCTCCCCGACCTGATCGTCGTCGACGGCGGGAAGGGACAGATGGGAATCGCCCTCTCCGTCCTCCGCGACCGGGAAATCCACGGGGTGGCCGTCATCGGCCTGGCGAAAGAGGCCCGCATCGTTTCTCCCGGGACGCCCTCAACGGTGCGCCGGGATCGGGACCGTGTCTACCTGCCGAACCGGAAAAATCCCCTCTATCTCGAGAAACAGCCGCAATCACTCTTTCTGTTGCAGCGGATACGGGATGAGGCCCACCGTTTCGCGGTCACCTACCATCGTACGGTCAAGACGCGTGAGGATTTCAGCTCCGTCCTGGACACGATTCCCGGGATCGGGGCGACCCGGAAGAAGGCGCTCCTCATCTCTTTCGGGGATATCGGGAAAATCGCGGAAGCCTCACGGGAAGAGCTTGAAAAAGTACCGGGAATAGGAGAAAATGCCGCACAAAAGATATTCGATCATTTTCATCCTCCCGCGGACCGCTCAGTCGAGGACCACGCTTGCCGCGGCCCTGTCAAGAGCAAACGATGATCCCGGCGAGGATGTAACACGCAATCTGTATTACCGGAAAAGAGGACCTTCCATGCACCTGACCCGTACCCGTCGCCTGACTATTCTTCTGCCCCTCCTGTGTTTCCTGACCGCCGCTTTTCTGTGCGGATGCGCGGTGAAGGAACAACGGTACTATGCCGCCCCGACCCTCCTCCCGGGGGTTGACCCCCCGATGAAAACCGCCGGTTTCTGGATTGCGCACCACCCCTTTCCGGACCGGGTCATCCTCGACCGGCAGGGGATTGCCGATCTGAACCGGCACATAGGGGACGAGCTCGAGCTGACCCGCGATATCACCCGTCTCGCGTCCCCCTTCCCGGGAGAGGAAGTGCTGGAGAAGATAAATAAAATGCTCGATTATTATGCCGGGCGGTGTCTCTACCATGCAAACGGGGATACCGTTACGTCCGGTTTTTACGCTTCGATGATACCGTATATGAATCTGGAGGGCGTTCCGTCCGCGGTCGATGTGCGGTACGGTCTTATCGTCCGCTACACGCACCAGCGTGTCTTCCCCACCGCGGAACCTCTCTACGCGAAGAAACACGACCGGGACTTTGACGAACTGCAGAACAGCGCCCTCGACATCGGCACCCCCGTGGCGGTGGCGCACACCACGCCGGAGGGCACGTGGTATTATGTCATTGACCGCCTCAACGCCGGCTGGGTCCCGGTGGAGGCAGTGGCCCTCTGCACCCGTGAGGAGATGCAACGTTTTACCGATGCGGAGCCCTTTGCCGTCGTGACGGGGGGAAAGGGAGCCCTCTTCCGGGACGCCGGGATGCGGAGATATCATGGGTACGCCCGGATGGGGACACGACTTCCCCTCGCAGGGAGTGAGAATGGAATCGCCGCTGTTCGGCTGCCCTTCCGGGCGGATGACGGGACGCTCTCCGAAGAGACGGGGTACATCAGGATGAACGATATCCACCAGGCTTATCTTCCCTATACCCCCGGTACCGTGATCCGTCAGGCATTCAAGCTGCTCAACGCCCCCTACGGATGGGGAGGTATGTACGGCGAGCAGGACTGTTCACGGTTCGTCCAGGAGGTCCTCGCAACGGTCGGGATATCGCTCCCCCGGAATTCCTCCAAGCAGTCCCGGGTGGGGCGGCTGATCGGCGAGTATCCGGACGATACCGTACCCGAAAGGAAGCTGGAAACCCTCTCAAAACAGGCGATCGGGGGGTGCACCCTCCTCTATCTGCGGGGGCATATCATGTTGTTCCTCGGGGTGGTTCACGATGCCCCCTATGTTATACACTGTACCTGGGGTTACCGGGAACCAACCTGGTGGCGTGACCGGGTCCGTGTGATCAACCGCGTGGCGGTGACGGACCTGTCATTGGGTGCGGGATCGAAAAAGGGATCGTATCTGGATCGGCTGTGTTCCGTCAGGGTGATCGGACCTTCCGGTACCCGGCAGCCGGGATCGTAAGCCAACCGTGAATCGATTCACCGGGTGAGGAGACGATTCCTCATAGACAGCAAGGGAGGTATCGAGTATGAAAGATAGAAAACTACTGATGATTCCGGGGCCGATCGAGTTTACCCCCGAAGTGATGCGGGCGATGGCCATGCCGACCACAAGCCATGTTGCCCCCGCCTTCGCCGATTGCATGGGAGAATCAATCGAGCGGATGCGCGACGTATTTCTCTGCCCCGGCGGACAACCCTTTATCATTGCCGGGTCCGGGACGATGGTGATGGATATGGCCGCCTGTAACGTCATCGAACCGGGGGACAATGCCCTCGTGATCAATACGGGGTACTTCAGCGACCGCTTCGCCGCCATCCTGGAACGCTACGGCGCACAGGTCACCCAGGTGAAGGCGGCGGCCATCGGAGACGCCCCCTCCCTGGAGGAGGTGGAGGACGTGATGAAGAAGGGCGACTTCACGGTAATGACGGTCACCCACGTCGACACCTCCACCGCCGTCCTCACCGATGTCAAGGGGCTGGCGGCCCTGTGCGACAAGTACGGCATCCTGAGCATCGTGGACGGGGTCTGCTCCGTCGCCGGCGAGGAGTTGCGCCAGGAGGAATGGGGCGTGGATATCGTCCTCACCGCCTGCCAGAAGGCCATCGGCGTCCCCCCCGGTCTGGCGCTCCTCATGGCGAGCCCCCAGGCGATCGAGGCATTCAAGAACCGCCGGACCCCCGTCGGGAGCTATTATTCCGACTGGGCAAACTGGCTTCCCATTATGGAATCATACGAGGCTCGTAAGGCCGCCTATTTCGGGACGCAGGCGGTCAACCTCGTCTGGGCCCTGAATGTCAGTCTCGAACAGATCATCGCCGAGGGGATGGACAAACGCTTCGCCCGGCACCGGCTGATGAGCGACTCCTTCAAGGCGGGGATGACCGCGCTGGGGCTCAAGCAGATCCCGGTCACCCCCGACAAGGCGGCTAACACCCTCACCGCCCCCTACTTCCCCGACGGCGTGACCGGCACCGTTCTCCCCCTGATTGCCGAGGCCGGCGTCATCCTCGCGGGGGGACTCCACGCGGAGATCAGGGACACATATTTCCGCATCGGCCACATGGGGGTCGTCGGCGCGAACGACATCCTCGCCACCGTGGGGGCAATAGAGAAAGGATTAGAGAAAACGGGATACAGATTCGAACCGGGAGTGGGCCTCGCCGCCGCACAGGCCGTGCTCTTACGATAGGACAGGCAGGGGCACCCGGCGCAATCAAAAAACACTGGCGGCGCAATGGATAATTTGGTATGTATCTTCACGTTAGTGCTTTTGCTTTTCTGTGAGTCCTCTTGCTATCATTCTGATATTTTTCACATTCTCTCCTTCACGCAGGCTTTTTAACATCTCGAGGCAGCGCGTCACGCTTCAATGGCATGGCATCTATCCACCAACCGGAAACGATGCCGTTCGCTTGAAATGATATGGACACCCCCGGCATAGAAACGTGCGAAGGGAGTGATCAGGGGGGGGTCCGGGTGGAGAGTACAAGCCCGGCCTTCCGTGTCCATGACACACAACAGGTGCTCGTCTCATGTTCTTATCGCTGGAAGCTGTCACCAAGAGAGTGGGCCGCGACATTCATCTCGACGACATCAACCTGGAATTCGAGACAGGATCACGCAATGTCCTCCTTGGTCACACCCTGGCCGGCAAGACGTCGCTTCTCCGCATGATAGCCGGGCTTGACCGTCCCTCCTCCGGGCGGGTACTGGTAGACGGGAAAGACGTGGCAGGCGTCAAGGTCAGAAAACGCAATATCGCGATGGTCTACCAGCAATTCATCAATTATCCCTCCCTAACCGTGTACGACAATATTGCCTCCCCCCTCAAGCTGAGCGGGGAGGGCAAAAAGGAGATCGATCGGCGGGTCCGTGAAACCGCTGCCATGCTGCATCTCGATCCCCTGCTGGACCGCCTCCCAGCTGAACTCTCCGGTGGACAGCAGCAGCGAACCGCCATCGCCAGGGCTCTGGTCAAAAAATCGGATCTCCTGCTGCTGGATGAACCCCTGGTCAATCTGGATTTCAAACTGCGCGAAGAACTGCGGGTCGAGCTACAGGAAATCTTCAAGCAGCGCAAGGCGATCGTCGTATACACCACGACCGAACCGGCAGAGGCCCTGATGCTGGGAGGAAATACCGTGGTTATCGACAAGGGACGCGTCCTGCAGATCGGCCCCACCGAAGAAGTCTACCACAATCCGGTAACCCGGGGGGTCGCCGACATCTTCAGCGACCCCCCCATGAACTACCTGAACGGCACCGTGACCGAAGGGGCCGCCCGTCTCGGATACGGCATTAAAATCCCCCTGAAGGACCACCTGAAAGTCCTCACCGCCGGGGAATACCTGTTCGGTGTCCGCTCCCATCATCTCTCCCTGTCACGAACCGGGGAGAATGACACCCTCATCAACGCAACCGTAGCGCTATCCGAGATAAACGGATCGGAGACATTCATCCACGCCGATTATGAGAATATCCGCCTGGTAATTCAGGCGAGCGGCGTCCATTCCTTTCGTCTCGGAGCCCCTATAACGATCCATGTCGACCCCTCTTCCTTCTTTGTGTACGATGATTCGGGCGCACTTATCGCGTCACCGAACGGGGATTCCCTTGAAAGGAAACCCCCATAGGAGACATACATGGCTCGCATCGAGTTGCGTGACGTTGCCCACAGCTACCTGAGAAGGCCCCGGGCGGAGAGGGATTACGCCCTGCGGCGAATCGACACCGTCTGGGAAGATGGCGGGGCCTATGCCCTGCTGGGTCCCTCCGGCTGCGGCAAAACCACCCTGTTGAACATCATTTCGGGGCTCCTGAAGCCCACCACGGGGAAAATCCTCTATAATGGGGAGGATGTCTCCGCATTGACACCGGAGCGGCGCAATATCGCTCAGGTTTTTCAGTTTCCCGTTCTGTACGACACCATGACGGTGTTCGGCAACCTGGCCTTCCCCCTCCAGAACCGGGGGATTGCAACCAATGAGATCCGCCGGCGCGTGAACGAGGTAGCCGAGATGCTCGACCTGACACACGTCATCAATAGACGGGCCGCCGGATTGAGCGCCGATCTGAAGCAGAAGGTCTCACTGGGGAGGGGATTGGTCAGGGCCGATGTGGCGGCGATCCTCTTCGACGAACCCCTGACCGTCATCGACCCGCACCTGAAATGGACCCTGCGGCGCAAGCTCAAGGAGATACACGAACGACTCAAACTGACCCTGATCTACGTGACGCATGACCAGATCGAGGCCCTGACCTTTGCCGACCGGGTCGCGATCATGGTCGAGGGAGAGATCGTGCAGATCGGCACCCCCCAGGACCTGTTTGAAAACCCCGCACATACCTTCGTGGGATACTTCATCGGCAGCCCGGGGATGAACTTTCTCGCGTGCACCCTGGAAGGGAATACGGCGCGGGTCGACGGGGTTGGAATCCCCTTGGACGAAACAACCGCGGCCCTTGGCCGCGCGGCACGGGGGAAACTGGAAGTGGGAATCCGGCCGATGTACCTCGATGTGCGTCTTGAACCGGGAGAGGCAAGCGTCGAGGCCGCCGTGACGATGATCGAAGACCAGGGCAGCTACCGGATCGTGACGCTCGACCTGGCCGGTCATACCCTCCGCGCCAAGGTACCCGAAGGAAAACCCGTTTCCGCAGGCACTGTGTGGCTCCACTTCCCGAAGGAGTGGATCAGGCTGTTTGCCGACGGCCGGGTGGTAACATAGACAACAAGGAGCGGTGTATGGATAAGTGGCAGGATAACAGGGCGTGGATTCTGGTGCTCCCCGTTTTTGTGATTGTCGCCTTCAGCGCCATCATCCCCCTGATGACCGTGGTCAACTACTCGATGCAGGACATCTTCGGCCCGGGGGAGACCGTCTTTGTCGGGACGGAGTGGTTCAAGGAAATGCTGACCGACTACCGGTTGCACGATGCCCTGTGGCGTCAATTCCTCTTTTCCGGCCTCGTCCTCCTGATAGAGATCCCCCTGGGGATATTGATCGCACTGGCAATGCCGAAGAAGGGATGGGGGGTCTCGATCTCCCTGGTAACCCTGGCGCTCCCCCTTCTCATCCCCTGGAACGTGATCGGGACTACCTGGATCGTCTTTACCCGGCCTGATATCGGCCTGTTCGGGGTG
This sequence comes from Syntrophales bacterium, assembly GCA_963662405.2. Classification (GTDB taxonomy): domain Bacteria; phylum Desulfobacterota; class Syntrophia; order Syntrophales; family UBA2210; genus UBA6078. The sequence continues at coordinate 1,046,518 of CAXXKT010000001.1, read as the reverse complement.
GGAATCAACAGCCTGGGCTTCCTGGAGGACACCTTCGATCACACGGCACGACCGCTCTATGCCTGGATCACCCTGATGGCAATGGAGGTATGGCACTGGACCCCCTTGGTGGCCCTCCTGTCGTACGCGGGTTTGCGGGCCATCCCCGAGGCCTATTTCCAGGCGGCGAAGATCGACGGTGCATCGCCGTGGGCAACCTTCCGGTATATCCAGCTCCCCAAGATGCGCGGGGTGCTCACCATCGCCGTCCTGCTGCGGTGGATGGACAGTTTCCTGATCTACGCGGAGCCCTTCGCCCTGACAGGGGGCGGCCCCGGCAATTCCACCACGTTCCTGTCGATCTACTTGGTCAAGCTCGCCACCGGCCAGTTCGACCTCGGACCGGCCGCGGCATTCTCGCTGATTTACTTCCTTATCGTGCTCCTCTTCAGTTTCATATTCTACCAGGCACTCTTGTATGTGGGGAAAGGAGAAAAGGCATGAAGTTCCACAAGCGTTATCTTGCCCTGTTGTTCTATTTTTTCCTGCTGCTCATTCCGATCTACTGGATGCTCAATATGTCCCTGCGCAGCAATGCCGATATCCTCGCCTCCTTCTCCCTGTTCCCGACCGACATAACATTCATGAACTATATCAAGATCTTTACGGACCCGACCTGGTACTCCGGGTATATCAACGCAATCATCTACGTCACCATGAATACCGCGATATCACTGATCGTTGCATTGCCCGCCGCCTACGCCTTTTCGCGGTACCGGTTCCTGGGGGACGGACAGATGTTCTTCTGGCTGCTGACGAACCGCATGGCCCCCCCGGCTGTCTTCCTCCTCCCCTATTTTCAGCTCTATTCGACGATCGGGTTGCTCGATACGCACATTGCGGTGGCCTTGGCCCACTGTCTCTTCAACGTACCGCTCGCCGTCTGGGTCCTGGAAGGATTCATGTCCGGGATCCCCAAGGAGATCGACGAGACCGCTTTTCTCGACGGGTATAAGTTTCCCCGATTTTTCATTACCATCTTCATCCCCTTGATCAGGGCGGGGGTAGGCGTGACGGCCTTTTTCTGTTTCATGTTCAGCTGGGTTGAGCTGCTCTTCGCCCGGACATTAACGGTTACTGAGGCAAAACCGATCGTTGCCACCATGACGCGTACCATTAGTGCGACAGGGCTTGACTGGGGGCTCCTGGCCGCCGCCGGCATATTGACTATCGTGCCGGGCGCGCTGGTGATCTGGTTCGTACGAAACCATCTCGCCAAGGGCTTCGCCCTGGGCCGGGTGTAGAAGGGGAGAGTAACCATGAGCTTCGCTTGGATGTACTGGACCCTACCGACGGCAACCTTTTTCATTACCATCTTTTTGATGCTGTGCGGCATGCTCGCATGGGAGCTGATATCGCCCACGATCGAGCGCCGCGGTTTTTTGATCGTCCCCACAACGCGTGGCACCCGTTTCTTCCTGGGATTGCTGGGGAGTGCTTACATTCATCTTGTCTGGATCGGGCTTACCGATCTCACTCTCTGGATCGCGCTCCCTCTCTCGGCCGTCTGGATGATCATCGTCATGCGTTGGGGATAGCAAGAAAAAAAGGGGGGGGAGTCAGTCCTCTATTCGTGGTGTTCGCGGCCTTAATACCGCCGATAGAGAGACGGTTTTTACCCAAAAACTGCCACTGAAGGCTAACCAGAGGAGGTGTCTTGATGGTACGTGACGTACTCAGGAGGAGCCCCGGGATGATCATCCTGGGGGTGGTCGTGGCTGCACTGTGTGTGTGCTTCGCCGCCCCGGCGGGCGCGGACATGGCAGCCGCCAAGAAGTGGGTCGAAGCGGAATTTCAACCGTCAACCTTGACCAAGGCACAGCAAATAGAGGAGATGGAGTGGTTCATCAGCGCGGCCACGCCCTTCAAAGGGATGAACATCAAAGTCGTCTCCGAGACCATCCCCACCCATGAGTATGAGGCCAAGGTCCTGGCGAAGGCCTTCGAAGAGATCACCGGCATCAAGGTCTCGTTCGACCTGATCCAGGAAGGGGACGTCATAGAAAAGCTTCAGACACAGTGGGCGTCCGGGAAGAATATCTATGATGGGTGGGTGAATGACTCCGACCTCATCGGCACCCACTGGCGGTACGGGTATGTAGTCCCCTTAAGTGATTTCATGACGGGTGACGGGAAAGACGTGACACTCCCCACACTCGACGTGGATGACTTCATGGGCAAATCATTCACCACCGCCCCGGACGGCAAGATGTACCAACTCCCGGACCAGCAATTCGCCAACCTGTACTGGTTCCGGTATGACTGGTTCCAGCGCCCCGATTTCAAAAAGAAGTTCAAGGAAATCTACGGCTACGAGCTCGGCGTGCCGGTCAACTGGTCGGCATACGAGGACATCGCCGAGTTCTTCACCCTGCACGTCAAGGAGATCGACGGCAAACCCGTGTACGGCCATAGCGACTATGGGAAGAAATCCCCGGACCTGGGGTGGCGGTTCACTGATGCCTGGCTGTGTATGGCTGGCGCGGGGAGCTCGGGGATCCCCAACGGGGTCCCCGTTGATGAGTGGGGTATTCGTATCGACGAGAACTCACGCCCGGTCGGCGCAAGCGCCTGCCGCGGCGGCGCAGCCAACGGCCCCGCAGCCAAGTATTCCTTACGCAAGTACATGGAATGGCTTCGCAAATACGCACCTCCCGGCGCTCTGGGGCTGGATTTCTACACCTACGGACCCTTCCTCTCCAGCGGCAAGGTGGCACAGCAGATATTCTGGTACACCTCTTTCATGCCTGATATGGTCGCCCCGGGGCCGACGGTCAACGCGGACGGCACCCCGAAGTGGCGCATGGCTCCTTCCCCTCACGGCCCCTACTGGGAGGAGGGGATGAAGCTGGGATATCAGGACTGCGGTTCCTGGACCTTTATGTACAGCACGCCGCTCGAACGCCGGAAGGCCGCCTGGCTCTTCGCGCAGTTCTGTGTCTGCAAGACCACATCGCTGAAAAAGACACACGTGGGATTGACGCCGATTCGCGACAGCGATATTCGTCACGAATCCTTCACCGAACGGGCGCCGCGGCTGGGTGGATTTGTGGAGTTCTACCGCAGCCCCGCACGCGTGGCCTGGACACCAACCGGCACCAACGTCCCCGATTATCCAAAACTGGCACAATTGTGGTGGCAGAATATCGGGGAAGCGGTTGCCGGTGAGGTGACCGTCGACAGGGCCATGGACAATCTCGCCGCCGAGATGGACCGTGTCATGGAACGATTGCAGCGCGCGAAGGTGTGCAAGGTGGCTCCTCCCACGCTGAACAAGTGCGGCAGCGAAGAGGAATGGCTGAAGAAGCCGGGATCGCCCAAACCAAAACTGGCGAACGAGAAGCCGAAGGGTGAAACGGTTCCCTATGACGGACTGATCAAGGCATGGCGGGAAGGCCGGGTGAGATAACCTCCCGGTCGTGCATACCACACGGGCATTCCGAGGGGTCGAGGGAAAAACTCGACCCCTCGCCGCCGCACAGGCCGTGCTCCTGCGATAGCGAAGGACCGCCTTCGTTCAAGACAGACAGGGGCGGTTCAACGATCACTCTTTGCAAAACGGAAGGGTCTTCCTGCCTGTTTTTCAACTATATAAAATCGCCCGACAAAGCATCTGCAGGAGATACTGATAACGGGATACGGTTTTTTTGGGGAAACCCGGAGGAAAGATATCGGACGATAGTCTCCGACAATACCTCAATGTGCGCACGTTTATTTACACTCCCCTCCATCGCACAGCACGCATATAGGTACATGTCATAAGGTAATAACAAGAAGATATGAGAAGAATCGGCAACAGGAAGTTTACGTTGACCGGATGACGCGGTTCTGTTCCTTCTCCGTGCCTGAAGGAGAAACGGAGGAGGCCTGGTGATTTGAAGTCCGGTGTGTTACAACACCGTGCTGATACGAAGAGTAATACTGATGAGGGCTGGTGGGAGGGGGAAACGAGGCCAAAACGAATGAAGGGACACGCAGTGACACCCAAGATACTGTCTGAAAGAGAACCGGTGGGAGAAATCAGTAATGGATTGCTGGACAATCTCAAGGATTGGCTTGCCGGTTATGTGAAGACTTTTCGAGAGAATAGTGACGATTCAAAAAATATTGTCCTGAAAGAGGAGCACACTCAGCGGGTCTGCAGGGAGATCATCTCCATCGGGGCACAGCTCGGCCTGCAAAATGGCGAGCTGCGGCTGGCCGAGGTCCTCGCCCTCTTCCACGATATCGGTCGGTTCGAACAGTATGCCCGGTACAAGACCTTTTCGGACCAGCGGTCCGAAGACCACGCCACACTGGGCGTCACAATCCTGAAGCGGCTCGGGGTCCTCGAACGCTGTGCAGAACCGCTGCAGGACCTGATCTGTCGCACCATACAATATCACAACCGCGCTACCCTTCCCCGGAACGAGACGGACGAGTGCCTCTTCTTTACAAAGCTGCTCCGCGATGCCGACAAGCTGGACATCTGGCGGGTGGTCACCGATTATTACCGTCGGAAGGACGGCGCGCGAAACGGGACTCTCGAACTGGATCTCCCGGATACACCAGGGTTTTCCGAAGCGGTGTGCCGGGATTTGGCGCAGCGCAAGATCGTCGACATCAACCATGTCGAGACGCTCAATGACTTCAAACTCCTCCAGATCGGCTGGGTCTTCGATATCAACTTTGAGCCGACCCTCCGTGCCGTCCGCTCGAGACGATACCTGGAAATGATTCGTGACTCCCTGCCCCAATCCAGGCAGATAGACACCCTGTTTTCCGCCATACACCGATACCTTGAGGAACGGCTGTCCACCTTAAAAGAGGAGGCCTGATACGGACGACGGCTGAGCCGGAGAGAGATGCCACGATGTCCACCGATACAAAGAGCGAAGCGATAGACCGGCTCAACGAAGAGATCCGGACCTGCGCGCGATGTCGTCTCGCGGCCACCCGGACCCGCTCCCTGTGCGGCGAGGGAACCCTCAACGCCCGGTTGCTGCTTGTTGCCCTTTCTCCCGGCACCAAGGAAGACCTCGCGGGGCGGATGTTCATCGGCCCGTCAGGACCCGTCCTGGACAGGCTCCTCGGGGCTGCCGATATTACCCGGGACCGGATCTACATGACGAACCTGATCAAATGCCTTCTGCCGAAGAACCGTCGCCCCAAAATGGCTGAAATCGAGGCCTGTCGCCCCTTTGTCGAACGGGAGATCGCGATCGTTCGTCCCCGGGTTGTCGTCCCCCTGGGTTACTATGCGACGCGGACCATCCTGACGATCTATAACGCCGATCCCCCGGCGGCGCGGGAGGATTTTCGCCCGCTCTACGCCTCACTGATCGTCTCGGAGGGACAGGCGATATTTCCGCTGCCGCACCCGTCATTTCTGTTGTACAGCCCGTCGCACGAACCCGAAACCGCTGAACAGTACAAAAAGTTGGCCGCCCTGTTGGAATGAACCGGTGTGCGAATGATGTTCGAAGCCAGGAGATGGTGACCCCGTACTACCTCTCTGAATCTCAGGACCGAGAGACGCGATATGGTATGGCAACAAAACCTCCGTTCACGGTTAATCGCGGTATCTGGTATCCTCCAAGTTCTTGATGGACTCCAGTGTCTGTTCCATAACCTTCCGATTCTTGGTGAAATAGCGCCGCAGGCGATCGACAAGTCCCTTCTGTTTGTCCCGATCGTCCGCATAGTACTCATGCGTCAGCAATCGCTGTACCCACGCCATATTGTCCGCTACCTCTGCGGGGATCCGTTCGCCATCGTGACGGACCGCCTCCACCGGGCACGCATCATGGCAGATCCCGCATCGGATACATTCGCTGTTATCGATAGAGGCGATACCGGTATCCATCGAGATGGCACCGACAGGGCATTCCTCGACACATATCTCACACGCCGTACATAACTCTTCACTGACCCATGGCATTATATCGTTCTCCTTCGGACAACACAGTAACGTGTTTGGTTTTTCATATGGCAACGAACCGGTCGCCGATCCGGGAAACCTTCTGTTGCCGCTCCATTCTCAGGAGGTGTTTCTTAATCGTGATAAATTCCCACATGTTGACCCAGGCATCCACGTGAAATCGCCTGCCGTAGATGAGTCCCCTGTCAACAACCTCCTCCAGCGAAAGGGGCGATGAGATGACGGAGAGGATCTTTTCGTCCCGTTTATCGATCACCGCCAGGTAGCGGTCCATACCCGTCCGGAACTCCTTCCTGCTGAGAATACCCCTCTCGTGGCCGGTGATAAAATACTCGGCTTCCACTTTCTCGATCACACGCCGAGGTTTCATGATATACCGGTCCCTGTCGCACAGGTCAACCACCCCTCCCCTTTTTTCTTCCGGAACGTGCGGGCAGGCGGAAATCCATCCGCACACATCCGATGCATCCCTCTCCGGGATCAATCATGCGGGGGACGGGCAGGCACGATATCGAGGACAGATCTCTTGTCGTGTACAAAAACACCTTTCAATGATGACTCTTTATCCTTGACAGTACTGCCATACCCTTCCTATGATGAATCAATCGGTCAAATAGATCCGATACCGTGAACGATCCGGATGCGGTCACCCAATACTATCAAACACAGACCGTGTTACACCTGGATCCGTCGGGAGCCGATCCCGACAGGAGGTTGTCATGAAACGGACTTTTTTCCTGATATTATCTCTGGTACTGATCCCTTCCCTCCTCTTCGCGGCCGAGCGATCCCCCGAAGGCATCATCGGCGACGCCCTGGACCAGATGCGCGGCATGACCAGCAAATCCGTCAACACCATGACCATTCACCGCCCGGACTGGGAGCGTGTCATGACCATCGAGGGGTACACCCGGGATCGGGAATACAGTATCTTCTGGGTACTCTCCCCGCCCAGGGACGAGGGGAACGGCACCCTCAAGCGCGGCAACGAGATGTGGACCTACAACCCCAAGGTCAACCGCGTCATCAAGCTCCCCCCCTCCATGATGGCCCAGTCCTGGATGGGATCGGACTTCTCCAACGACGACCTGGCCAAGTCGGACACCATCGTCGAGGACTACATCCACCGGCTCACGGATGTCACAACGGTGGACGGCAAGAAGGTCTACATCATCGACAGCCCGGCCAAACCGGAGGCGCCGGTGATCTGGGGCAGACTCCGTTTTGAAATCAGGGAAGACAATGTCCTCCTCAAAGAAGAATTCTTCGACGAAGACGGTGCGCTGGTCAAGATCATGGAGGCCCTGGAGATCAAGACCATGGGCGGCCGGGTGCTGGCGAGCACGCTCAAGGTCTCCAAGACCGATGCCGCGGATGAGTACACCCTCCTGGTGGTCGACGCCGTCACCTTCGATCTGGAGCTCCCGCCGAACCTCTTCACCCGTTCCGCCCTCAAGAACCCGCCGAGGTGATCATGGGCATCGAACTCACCATGGCCTGGCGCAATATCTGGCGGAACCCCCGGCGTTCCATCCTGACCATCCTGGCCATCGCCTTCGCCTGTCTTCTCCTGGTATTCATGCTCTCCTTCCAGTTCGGCTCCTACGCCGACATGATCCGGTTTTCCCTCAACATCCATACCGGCCACCTCCAGATCAAGGCAGAGGGCTACCAGAAAAACAGGGAGATCCGGAAGGTGATATCCGATCCCGCTGCCGTGGCCGACCGGCTCGAAGACCGCCCCGACATCAGGGATTACACCTTCCGATCCAACGCTTTTTCTCTCCTCTCCTCGGAAAAACGCACCTACGGCACCATGATTACCGGTATCGTCCCCGACCGCGAAGCGAGGCTGACCACCATCGAAGCCGTGATCCGGAAGGGCGATTATCTGGCAACAGGGGATACCAACCGGGTCATCATCGGTGACCTGCTGGCCGAAAATCTCAGGGTCGATGTGGGGGACGAACTGATCCTGCTGGGCCAGGCCCGGGACGGCTCGGTGGCGGCCAGCATGCTCGCCGTGGCCGGCATATTTTCTTCCGGTCAGGAGGAGATGGACCGCTCCGTGGCCATGATCACCCGGGATACCTTTGACCGCCTCTATTTCATGCGCGGCGCCGTCCATGAAATCGTGGCCGTCTGTCCGTCACTGGCTGATGTCAAGCCGGCTGCTGCAGCCCTCAAGCAAACCCTTTCCGGACTTGATATGCGGTATCCCCTGAAGATCTGGACCTGGCAGGAACTGATTCCCGGTCTCCTCCAGGGGATCAAGATCGATCTGATCTCCGGTGTCATCTTCTATCTCATCATGATCATCGTGGTGGCCTTCAGTATCCTGAACACCTTCCTCATGGCCGTATTCGAACGGACCCGGGAATTCGGGGTGTTGCTGGCCCTGGGGGTTTCCCATGCCCGGCTGACCCGCCTCCTGATGCTGGAGTCCTCCTTTATATGTCTGGTGGGTATGGCCGCCGGTATCGCCGGGGGCGCGGCCCTCACCCTCTATTTCCAGCACACGGGCATTCATATTGCCGGCGCCGCCGAGATCCTCCGGTTCTACGGCCTGCCCGAGGCACTGCGCCCCCAGCTTTCGTGGCTGTCTCTGCTCCTGGGTCCGGCGGTGGTGTTTGTGGTTACCTTTCTGACGGCGCTCTATCCGGCATGGCGCGTCCGTCGATTCAAACCGGTGGAGGCAATGCACGCGACGTAGCCCGGATTGACGAGGAATCGATATGTATCTTCAATTGGCCTGGCGCAACATCTGGCGGAACCCCAAACGAACCGCGGTGATCCTCACTGCCGTGATCATCGGCGTCTGGAGTATGATCTTTCTGGGGGGTATCATGGTCGGAATGTACGATGCCATGATCGAAAATCAGCTGGCGACCCTCACCGGCCACCTTCAGATCCACCACCCCGGCTATCGGAACGACCCGGCGGTCGCCAACAGCATGAAGGACCCGACGGCCGCACACAGCGCCCTGGAACACGTTCTGCCCGCCGGCGCCGTCTGGACCGATCGTGTCCGGGTCTCGGCGATCGCACAGAACGCGCGGCATTCCACCGGTGTGACCATGGTCGGCATCCGCCCTGACCGGGAGGCACGCATCTCATTCATCGGCGGTGCCGTTACAGCGGGGCGGTTTCTGGAAACCGGCCGGGAGGACCACGGTATCGTGATCGGCCGGGCCCTGGCCGAGGACTTTGAAACCGGCCTGGGCAAGAAGATCATCCTCATGAGCCAGGGTACCGACGGGGAGATACGCTCCCGGGCCTTTCGCATCATCGGGATCTATCAGGGCCGGATGGAAGCCACGGAAAAGAACTTCGTCTTCGTCACCCTTCCCGCCGCCCGGGACATGCTGCGGCTGGGGACCGGCATCTCCGAGGTGGCGGTCCTCCTGCCGGATCGCGCGGACACCGGACCGGTGGTTGCCGATCTTCGACGTGCATTACCGACCGGGGAGTATGAAGTAACAGGGTACCGGGGACTCATGCCGCTGATCACGGCGATGATCGAGCTGTGGGATACCTTCATGATCCTGTGGTACGTGGTGGTCTTCGTGGCCATGGGATTCGGCATTATCAATACTATTCTCATGGCGGTCATGGAGCGGATCAGGGAGTTCGGTCTGGTGAAATCGCTGGGGATGCGCCCCCGCCAGATCGTGGCACTGGTAGTGACCGAGGCCATACTGATCCTGGTCATCGGCATCGTGATCGGCAACCTGACCGGGTATGTCAGCATCTGGGCGCTCGCCCGGCACGGCATCGATCTCTCCGTTTTTGCGGCCGGTGCGGACCGGTTTTCCATTCCCCGGGTGATCTATCCGGCTCTTCACCTGAAGGAAGTGGTCCGCGCCAATCTGGTGGTCCTGATCCTGGGTCTTCTCGTCAGCCTCTACCCGGCCCTGCGGGCCGCCCGCATCACACCGGTGAAAGCGCTGGCCCGAGCATGACCATACATAACCAAGGGGAACATCATTTATGAACATTGTCGAAACACGGGACGTGACAAAGGTGTACGATCAGGGAAAGGTCGAGGTACAGGCCCTCCGCGGGGTCAGTCTGGACATCCAAAAGGGCGATTTTATGGCCCTGGCCGGTCCGTCAGGCTCGGGTAAAACCACCCTGTTGAATATCATCGGCGGACTCGATACCATGAACGAGGGATCGGTCCGGGTGGAAGGAAACCTGATCAACGACATGTCACAATCCGAACTGGCACAACTGCGGCTCAACCGCATCGGCTTCGTCTTCCAGTCCTATAACCTCGTGCCGGTCTTGTCCGCCGTGGAAAATGTGGAGTTCATTCTGCTGCTCCAGGGTGTTGCCCCATCGGAACGCCGGGACCGGGCGCGGGCCATCCTGGATGAAGTGGGTCTGGCAGACCTGTACGACCGGCGTCCGGCCGAACTCTCCGGCGGCCAGCAGCAACGCGTGGCGGTGGCCCGCGCCATTGTGTCCAACCCGGCCATTGTCCTGGCCGATGAGCCCACCGCCAATCTCGATTCCACGACCGGGGAGAGTCTCCTGGCCCTGATGGAACAGATGAACGCGGACCGACAGGTGACCTTCGTCTTTTCCACCCACGACAAGATGGTGATGGAACACGCCCATCGCCTGGTCTACATCAGGGATGGCCGTATCGACAACGCGAAATCACGGGACTGAACAACGATCGTGAAAGACCATGAAAAACCCGCATTCACATCCATGGGACCTGCCGCTTGACAGGTGGCGGTCCATCCTGCCGACGGTCCTCTTCATCTGCCTGGTGACGGTATCGGCCGCGGCAGAGACCGGGGCGGCATTATCCCCCGGCGACCTCGGCGGCCATATCAGGCTCCGCGGTGTCCTGTCCCACCCGGCCGCGGAAAGCCCGCAGAAGAACGACGACGAGACACTCCTCGACGGGTCAGCAGAACTGAGGGTCAAGTACGAAGCGGCTCTTCCGGGGAATATGACCGTCACCATCCACTACGAAAACATGCTGACCGGTGGCGACTCCCGACGGCAGCAATTGAAACTCCTGGATCGAATTCCCGCATTGGAAGATTCAGCCTTGTTCACCGGGACCACCCCCGAAGACGATCGCCGTCTCTTCGACCTGACCACCCGGCTGGAGGAAGACGATGATTGCATCTGGTATCACCGCCTGGACCGTCTGTACCTCTCCTGGAATCCCGGTCCGGTCGACATCCGGGTCGGCCGCCAGGCCGTGACCTGGGGGAACGGCATGATCTTCAACCCCATGGACCTCTTCAACCCCTTCGCGCCCACCGACGTGGAGCGGGACTACAAGATCGGCGACGACATGTTCTCCATCGAAACGACCGGCCCTTTCGGCCATCTGCACCTCCTGGTGGTACCGCGGCGTGACCCGGCCGATCACCACGTGTCACGAGATTTTTCCTCGGTTGCCGTGAAATACCACGCGGCGACGGGCGCTTTGGAATGGGATGCCATGGTCGGGCTGCACTGCCGCGACTTCGTCGCCGGAGCGGGTGTTGTCGGGTATCTCGGGGGGGCGGCCTGGCGTCTGGACACCGTCCTGACCGTCCCGGACGATGACGACGCCCTCTGGACAGACCGGAAAGAACACTCAATTTACGTGTCGATTGTGGCCAATATCGATCTGTCCTGGGTCTGGTCCGACAGAAACTGGTACGGTCTCCTGGAATGCTATTACAACGGTCTCATGAGCGATGACTACGCCCGGAATACGACCGTCCCGTATATTATCGAACGACTCGACCGCGGCGATCTGACCGCACTGGGCCGCCTCTACGCGGCGGGAACACTCCAGTGGGAGATTCACCCCCTGGTCAATATCTTTCTGACAACCATTGTCAATCTGGAGGACCCGTCGGGCGTGATCCTCCCCCGGGTGACATACGACATAACCGAGGACATCCGGATCACCCTGGGCGGCACCCTGAACCGGGGAGGAGACGGCACCGAATACGGCGGCTGGGCGTTTCCTTTTCCCGTCCCGGCCGCGCCCGGGACCAGTCTCTCCATCGCCCCGGCCGACACGGCCTACACCTGGCTGACCTGGTATTTCTGATATGTCTCTGATCAGAGGACCGATCGGGAAACGGATCTCATAACAAAAAGATGTGGAAGGGGAACGGGACATGACGCGATTATCTCGTGAGGACGGAAGATTTTTTCTGAAGGATACGGTCCGCAAGACCGTCGATTTTGCCGCGACAGACCAGAGCCGGGGGATCGCCCCGCCTCCCATCGAAAAACCCTTCGCGGACGGAGCGACACGGGTTGACCTCCCGTCGCCGGGGAGCGGCATCGACGGGGTCGATCTGGCTGAAGCGATCCGCAACCGCCGGAGCCACAGGATCTATGGGGATAAATCCCTCACCACCGAGGAGGTCTCTTTCCTCCTCTGGGCGACGCAGGGGATCAGGGAACGGATCGATCAGGGGCACACGTACCGGACGGTCCCGTCGGCGGGGTGCCGTCACGCCATCGAGACATATCTCTGCGCCCTGAATGTCGCGGGGATCGATCGGGGGGTGTACCGGTACCTCCCCCTGGAGCACCAACTCCTTTTAGAATATACGGATGACCGCCTGGCCGAAACAATCGTCAAAGCGGCATTTGGCCAGGGTTCGCCGGGCGGGGCGGCGGTCACCTTCATCTGGACGGCCGTGCCGTACCGGATGGAGTGGCGCTACGGCGGGGCGGCCTACAAGGTGATCGCCCTCGACGCGGGGCATGTCTGTCAGAATCTCTATCTCGCCTGCGAGGCGATCGGGGCGGGGACCTGTGCCATCGCCGCGTACGACCAGGAGGCGATGGACCGGTTCCTGGGGGTCGACGGAACCGAAGAATTTACGATCTACCTCGCGCCGGTGGGAAAGGTCGCCGTATAAATCCAACAGACGTACACCATCCCCTGCAGGACGGGGACGAGACCCCGGAGGCCACGCATCCGTGTATTCTTCTGTGACACTGTGAGGATCGATCGAAACAAGCCGACGGTATGATCCAAAAAGACACCAGCACCGTGACATCCCTGCGGAATGCAGGGAAAAGATCGGCGGCGATGTGTTTTGAGACCTCTATACAAACAGCTTTTGTAACAAATATGCCGGGGTTCGAACCCCTTACTGCCACAACGACTCTTCCAACATGGTAAAAAACATCAGGAACAAAAACACGCAAGAAATGTCAGGGGGGGTAGTTGGCAATGCAAAAAATTCCATCAGGATACCTCGACTTCACGGTAGGATGGAAAGCAGTCAGGACATCACAAGAACAAACGCGCGGAGCCGGAAGGGCGCCCGGGCAGGGGATGAAATGTTATCGGCTACCATCCTTTCTAATCGCGGCCCCCGTACCGCATATCCCGTCGGTTGTCAAGTGATTTTTGTCTCGTAAAAACGGCGGTCATACTGATTATTCTCTGGTCGTTACGAAAAAAGTTTTCTCCGTCTATGGCACACGGCATGGGTACGGAAGAAACCAAAATCGGTTTTCATCGGAGGGGTTACCATCACAAAAAAATGTTAATGTTCTCCGAACGCCGACCGATATAAGGGTTATATAACCCGATTTTATACGAGGTACGGTTCGAGAATCATGATATCCATAAACGATCTGGCTACAACTGAGCTCCAGCAGATACGAGTGGCTTCGGCATATCTTTTTTCAATTGACCATGCAAAGGACGATGCATTCATCTCAAGCCTCGACCTGTCCAAGATACAATCGGCATTCAGGATCAAGGCAAAACGATACCACCCTGATCACTATCACAGTGCGGACCCCGATGAGATTGAGAAGAGAAAGGAGCGATTTGTCAAGATAGAACAGGCGTATCGGGTATTGCGTTCACACGTCCCGGCAACCGATGCATCTCCCGGGGCAACGATCAGGCCACGGGCCCGGATCATTGCCGTTGGCGGTGCGAAGGGGGGAATCGGCAAGAGCGTATTCAGTGCCAATCTCGCGGTTTATCTCGCCGCATGCGGCAAAAGAACGGTGGTTGTCGATCTGGATCTCGGCGGCGCAAACCTCCACTTGTATCTCGGCAAGACATACCTGCAATGGAACATCAATGATTATCTGAACAAACGAGCACCTACCCTCGAGAAAATCCTCGTGCCGACCGCCTATGGGCCTTCGCTGATCGGCGGTGACAGCTCACAGCTGGGAACGGCCAACATCGGTTTCACCCGGAAGCTCAAACTGGTGAAAGCGATAAAGGAACTGAAGGCCGATTACATCATCCTGGATTTAGGGGGAGACACCTCATTCAACGTTGTCGATTTTTTCCTCATGGCGGATCAGGGGGTTGTCCTGACAACCTGTGACCCCGCCTCTTATCTTGATGCCTACAATTTCATCAAGGTCGCCCTGTTGAGAAAACTCGACAGGATCTTTGGGGCTGAATCGGCATGGAAAGATAAGAGAGACATTCCCCTGGAACAGTTTATCGAAAAATTTACGAAATCATCGAATCATTTAAACATGATACAAATCAACCGTCTCATGATGGAAATCAGGAGACATTACCCTCAGCAAATCGGCCTGATCCAAGAGGTGATCGATGATTTCAAACCGCGGCTGCTTATTAATCGAGTGAGCAGCCGATGCGATGCCCCCCAGGTCGTGAAACGTCTGCAGGATGTCTCACAGAAGATGCTATCGATCAATCTTCCCTATCTTGGTTCGCTTCCCCAGCAGATCGAGATAGAGAACAGCGTACGGTCTCTCACCCCCATGATGATATCACACCCTCACAGCCAATTTGCCCAGACCATGCAGGTACTGACGAACAGCTTAATGAGGTTATGAGGGAACACAACACATCCATATCACCGCAGCAACCTTTTGGCTTGACAAAAATCGACTTCTTATTCAGTATCTTTATTTTTGACTGGAATATCAGGCCTTCTGATATGTTCAAAACGTCGGTTATGGAAATCCCGGCATGGATGGCAATCAGGCATCCGCCCGGGTATGAGTAAACGAAGGAATGTGCTCAGTCACACCGGCAGCGTCATGACTGTATCAGGTTCAATGACCAGCCTGCATTCAAACAAAAAAACCAAGGGGGGAGAAGATGACGGCAAAGAGCTTTATCGACGCGTTCGATCCGGAGGGAAAAAGCGAGAAGGTGTGTGAAACATGCGGCCTGTGCCTGCAGGTCTGCCCCGTGATGCAGATGGACAAAGAGGAGGCCCGCGCGGAAATGGGAAGGCTCCTCAGAGGAGAAGAGACCGAACGGGTCCTCACGGAGTGTACCTTCTGTTTCGGCTGCAACAAGTACTGTCCTCACGGGTTGAAGCCGTACTCCCTCATCATGGAGCGGGCCGTGGAAAAGAATCGCCGGACGGGCACGGGCATCCCGCCATACATCGACTACCAGATGAACGGGAAGACCGATTCCAGCATATTCTCTGATGTCTATAACGCGGAAACGAAAGAGGAGCAGGAAATCCTGGACACATGGGAGATCGTCCCTCCGAAAAGTCCCGAGGTCCTCTTTGTCGGCTGTATGGGACGGCAGATCCCCTCCGGCATAGAACATTCCCGCGTCTTCGAGGGCCTTGCGAAATACGCCCCCCGGAGCGCGTGTTGCGGCGAACTGGCGCACCGGTTCGGGGACTATCAGACCTTCAGCGAGACCGTCGAGCGGACTAAGGGGTTGCTCGAACAGCTCGACACCGAGCGCCTGGTCTGCTACTGCGGCTCCTGCGCCAACTATCTGGGGAATATCTGGCCGAACTATCACGGCGTCACCCTCCCCTTCGAGATCGTATCGGTGTGGGAGTGGCTCTGGGATAAGTACCGGAACGGTGAAATCCGGGTTGAACGCCCGATCAACCGGAAGGTTGCCCTTACCGACTCCTGTTACAGCAGCGAGCTGGGAGACGGCTTCCTGGACGCGATCAGGGGATTGCATGAGGCGGTGGGGATGGAGGTCGTGGAACTCGAGAATAATCGGTTCGATAACCTGTCCTGCGGGATGGTCTCCATCCTGCGCAACAATTACGACCTGGGACAAGGCGTCAAAGAGGTCAAAAAGAAGATGATCCAGGTGATGAAGACCGGGATCGGCGACCTCAACTGTTACTGCCCCGGATGCTATATGCAGCTCCGAGGTCCCGTCCGGAAGTCGAACATGCAGATCCATTACGCCCTGGAAGAAATCCTCTGGGCCTTCGGGGATGACTGCCCGGTCCCCCTGGAAGAGCGGGCAGCGACACAGACCGATCTGTACGTACAAAAGGTCATGGCCTCCCTTTCCGCCTCGAGCGGGACGGCATGACGTTTGAGACACAAAAAAAGGGGCTGCATCCGTTCTCCGGTGCAGCCCCTGACTTTCACAAACCGTCTATTAACCCGCGACCTGCTCTTTCAGAAGATCGATCCGTTCCATGATCTCCTGCGAATCCCCCTCCAGACCGTGCAGGATTGCGACCGTCTCTTCCCGGGCCGACTGATTGGTATCCACCAGTCCGACCATCTCCGACATATCGGTGGTAAAGACATTGAACCGATCTCTGAGGGTTTCATAGAGATCGCTCGCGACCGTATCGACCAAGCGGTAGAGATACTGAAACTTGAGGTTCTCCTTATAATTGGTCAGGTGGAAGGAGATGGAATCTTCCGTCTCTTTTCTGATCCTCGCGACCCCGTCCTTCAACGCAACGATTTCTCCCTCCTGAACCGTCTTCTTCATCAGCTTTTTCACGAAATTGATGGCGTTGTACACGCCGAGGCGCACAATCGCCTCCGTCCGGATCTTCGCCGTGTAACGAAACGAGGAGACAAGGGGGGGGGCATTGAACCCTTCCTTCCGTTTCAGGCTCTCCAGGTCGGGTGGGGATATCGCGTCGCCGGCATGATCCTGTGACGAAATACCGAGGTGCCGCAGGGTCTCCCCGTGCTTGTGCAGGACATCGCGCACCAGGGAGTCATAGGAAGCGGCCGTTTTCGCGAGGACATCGCCGATCTTGAACTCCTCATCCCTGATAAACTGTATCAGCCGGGGATTGATCGATTCCGCCAGGTACCGGTCGAGGGCGCGTTTGAATTCCTGAAAGATCATGTACAGCGTCGTCGAGAATCCCACCTCCTCGAGATCGTCCTCGCACTTCCGATAGTCGACCTGGTATCGCCGCACGAAGCCGTTGACGTCCCTGGCCAGTTCGCTGAAACGGGCATCGAGGAACCGGTCCACATCCTTCCCCAGTTCGCGCTTGGTCTTGTGCGCCGTGCCGTCGATCGTGTTCTTTATCAGCTCCTGCTGCTGTTTCAGTGTCTCCCGGGCGGTCTCTATGCGCTTTAACGCGGCGTGCGCCTCCTCCGTGTTTTTTGTCAGGATGTCGTAGTTCAGCCGGGACCAGTCATGGAGCCCCGCCGCGATGATCCCGACGCGCTCCACATGGTTTTTCAGGAGGAGCGTAAACCGGTCATGACTGAGCTTGTCATACAAGGTCGACAGGAACCGCCCCCGTTCATCACGGGAGAAATTCGCGAAAGCCTCTTCCTCCTGCCACAGCTCCATCCGCCCCCGATCCCGTGGTGATATCTGATCCGAATTCTCTTCGAGGAGATGAAAGAGCGCGGAAAAGGCGAAGAGTTTCGGCCGGGGCCTGACAACCGACAGTTCCTCCCTGACCCTCTCGACCACCCCCTGCATGTCGTCGACATCTTCGTGCTCGTTGAAATCACAGTTGACGACAAAGAAGATATTCTCCATGAGTCCCATCTTCTTGATGATGGAGAGAAACCGCATGTCGGCCTGACGGATCCCGGTCCGGCTGCTCAGGATATAGACGATCAGATGGGTGCGCAGGAGATAATCCTGAATCATGGCAAGGTGAAGGGGATTGAGAGAATCGACTCCCTGGCAGTCCGCTAACTCGATATTCTCGCCGAGGATTTGGCTCGCCGGTATCCCCAGTTCCAGGTCTTTCAGGTAAACGGCAAGCGAATCATCGCCGACAAAATCCTTATGGTGGGTGAAATTCGTCCTCTCGAATTTCTGCAACCCCTTGCCGCGCGCCATCATCTCTCCGACCCGGTCATATCCCTTCAGATAGGAGGTCAGGAGGACCCCGTTCACATCAAGGGTCTCGTTCGCCACCAGCTTCTCGGCGCTCAGCGAATCCAGGGCCTCCTCCAGCTCCCGGCGATCCTCCTCGCGGCGTATGTCAAACTCTCCGTCGGCGGGATGCCAGTCCAGAGAGGGGAAGAGGAGCAGGGCCTGTTGCATATCCGCATTGATATCGTCCCAGGACTTGAAATCGAGCACCGCCCGCAGTTGAGGACTCTTGCGAATCCTCGTCACGATCGACGTCACCACGCCGGCACCGCGCTTCAGGTAATCGCCGCCCAAGAGGGCGTTCACGAAGGTGCTTTTCCCCGATTTAATGGCCCCCACAACGGCCACCCGCAGGATATCCTCATGGACCTGTTCCTCGATGTTGTGCCCCACCTTTTCCCACGCCTCGAAGGGAAAGCTGGACAGGCCGGGGATGGTCCTGGCCTTCTCGAAACAGGACAAGACCTGCGTATTGATCCTCAGGAGATCCTCCTTCATCGCTTCAAAACCATGCATATCCGATTGCATCGGTTCGGCCTCGGGTCTTCGTCTGAACAGGTTTCGTATCATGGTACACCACTATAGCATAGTATGCGCGTGTTACGCCTGCGAAATAGCCCCACCGGGGTCGTTCAGGAAAAGATGATCGTGATTTTTCCCGGCGGAGCGTGGTGGTTACCACAACGGATATCGTGAAGCAAGCATTCGTGGATCGCGGCAGATTGTCAGGGTGACAGGAGAACCAGGAGTGAGTCACGGGAAACGACAACGCGAACTGGGGAAAATCTTTGATCTGTGAGTGCAGCATACCACGCGGTAAGCCGCGGGGCATGCTGCAAAGAGTATCAGTAATATTTGGATTTATCCGGGGCGCATACAATGTATGACACCAATATTGGGATAAATCGGCTCTAAGCAAAAAATCTGAGATCAACCTCAAAATCAATTGTACATACTGTTTCACTACTGTCCCAACATTACCCGCATAGATTCGGCTGGTTAGAAGAGGCAGGGGTTGGGTTTATGTAATCGTTATTCGTACGGACTTGTAAAATTGGTCCTTTTTCAAAAAGCGTGACGCTCAAAACCTGTAAAATTGTGTAGAAACTGTGGTCCAGTTTCAAATCCTTCTTGATAATAGCTACCAGAACATATACGGAAATTGCAATCCAGATCTGTGTTTTTATAGCATTCTCCGAGGTACCGTAAAAGGACTTGATTCTCAGATGTTGTTTGATCCATTTGAAGAAGAGTTCTACGTGCCACCGGCATCGGTAGATGCTCTGCGATAGTTTTTGCCGGAAGCGTAAAATTGTTGATGAGAAAGACCAGTCTTTTGTTGGTATTCACATCGAGATACCTGATTCTCCGTAGTTTTTCCGGATAGTTCTTTTGAGCATAGAAGTTCTGGGGCACAATGGTTTAGTCGCATTGAATCCCTGTTGATTTGTCGATGGTGTGGGAGTACAGTCTCCTGGCCTTTCCGATGAGCACCTGGGCGAAGTCGCAGTAGATGCGCCAGTCTCTGACCTTGCTGGCATTGGCCAGGGTATTGCGGGAGACGTTCCCACGGATGCCCATATGGTCGAGTTTGTGTCTCGTTCCCCTGAGGCATGCCTGAATATCCCTCAGGCTTTCGCGGTAAGTAAGCGGGGCAAAGGCCATGCAGAGAAATTGGTCCCGGCAAGAGAAGCTTTTGATTTTGTAATTGCCGTTGTATCGCGCGACACATGTGCGAAATTCGTGGAGAGGAAAAAATTCCATTAGTTGCGAAAAGATCGTTTTTCCTGAGTTCATATGTCATCTCCTGCTTAATTGATGCAGGAGTTTGACATTCAGGAAGAGAAAATTTCAAATCGATTAATAACATTTTTCGCTGAATAATGTTTACTTTCATATTGTTATAGCACTTTTCAATTATAACGTTGGGACAGTAGTGATTTGATCCATAATGTCATCGCTCAGCCATATGGCATTCGATCCCCGGAATGAGGGAAAACTGCAGGATTGTTGAAAGGGAACTGCCTAAACCCGACCAAACAATCCCGCAGTATCAGGTTAGAACAGGCAAAGAGCAATGAGAGTGTTGGCTTCAACTTAACTGTTTCGCCGTTCTTCGCACACTCTCCCCCGTTCCCTCACAAAACCCGATAAACGTGTCTGAGGCAGCAGCGTGCTTGTGTCCCACGAATTATACATCTATGCATTTGACACTCCCTTTTTTCAATGCTACCTTCCAAAGACTGAGAAATCATTCACACAAACCAAGACAAGGACTGAGGCGTTCTCATGAAAACCAGAGGTGTTTTGTCCGAACTGAAAGAGAAAGAGAGAAAGGTCCGCCGCGATATTATTATCGATGCCGCGGAGAAGGAGTTCGCGGAAAAACCGTTTGATACCGTCTCCATGAGAGCTATCGCCCGACGCGCCGGGATCTCCCCCGCCATCATCTATCAGCATTTCCCGGATCAGCAGACGCTGTTCGTCGAGACCTTTGAGAAGGGGACCCACGAGATTTTTGAAAAGATATTCACCACCATCAACGAGTCACCCGACGGGGCCCTGGAAGATACGGTTTCCCTCTTTGTCGATTACTTTACCCATCACGACCAGTATTTCAGGATGATGATGAATTTTTTCCTCAGCGCCGCCGTGGACCCCGGACTTTTTGCAAAGCTCACCGTAATCGAACGAAGGATTCTCGATCACCTGGATATCATCTTCCAAAAAATGAACGCGGAAGGCAACATCCGCGACCACTCCCACACACTGTTTGCGGCGTTGACCGGCATTGTGGCCACGTTCAGAAACCATCCGGCGAAAAACACCGAGCAGGTCCTGCAGCACCGGCATAAAATCGCTCACCATCTGGCGCACCTCTTTATACATTCTTAATATCCTGTGCCTCATTACAGGGGGATAGAAATGACTTGACTTATAAACACCGTTTATTTATGTAAACAACGTTCTCATAAGGCGGTATGGAACAGGCTGGATCCGGGCTGAGAAAGGGGCGGGAGGTCATTCCATGGGTATGTCCGATGCTGTTGCGGCGAAGCAGTTTGTTACCACCGATATGGATACATTTTTCAATCCGTCTTCCGTGGTAGTCATCGGGGCGTCCAACGCGGCGTTTAATCTGGGCGCGACCATCTGTAAAGTCCTCACCGAGGATATCGGCTATCCCGGCCGGGTGTATGCCGTCAACCGCGCCGGTGAGGATGTATGCGGCGCCAGGGGGTTCCGAACGCTCGAAGATATCGGCGAGCCCATCGATGTGGCGGTGATCATTACCCCCGCCTTTGTGGTTCCGGGTTTTGTCCGGCAGTGCGGCGAGGCCGGGATTCGAAACGTCATCATCGAAAGCTCGGGCTTTGCCGAACAGGGCGACGAGGGGAGACGGCTCCAAAGGGAAATCGACGAAGCCATGCGCCTGCACCGGATACGCATTCTCGGCCCGAATTGTCTTGGGGTTCTGGATACCTACAGCAGATTCAGCACCTTATACGGAGCAAACCATCTTGCGCCTCTGGTCATCCGGCATCCCGGCTTCGTCTCGTACGTCGTCCAAAGCGGCGGCGTCGCCGCACTGATCGCGGAGCGCCTGATGGAAGACATCTCGGGCATCAATAAGCTGGTTTCGCTGGGCAACAAAGCGGATCTGGACGAGGCCGATTTCATCGATTATTTCAGTACGGATCGGACAAAGGTCATCGCCCTCTACCTCGAAGGCGTGGAAGACGGACGAAAGCTGATGCAGTCCGTCCGGCGGACGCGCAAACCGGTGCTGGTCTTCAAGTCGGGCAGAAGCGAAGCCGGGAGCAGGGCTATCCTGTCGCACACGGCGGGGATGGCTCAAAACGACGCAGTCTTCGACGACACCTGCCGCCAGGCGGGTATGATCCGACTCCATTCGCCGGAAGAGCTGTGCGTCCTACCGAAGATCTTCACGGAAATGCCCCTCCTGTCCGGAAATCGCATCGCCGTCTTTACCAATTCCGGCGGGGTCGGCACCATCGGGGCCGACATGCTGGAGGAAACGGATCTGATCATGGCGCCCTTTTCCGCGGAGACGAAGGCGAAACTGAAAAGACTGCCGGGTGTCTTCAATACCGGCAATCCCGTCGACATCGGACCCGCCCCGCCCGACATCTATCTGGAGATCTACAAGATTCTTCTCGAGGCGGATGAGGTCGACGGCGTGTTGAACATGGTGAATCTCTGGCGCGATTACGTTATCGACGTGATGGAGACCCTGACGCATCTCTGCCGGAGACACAAAAAGCCCGCCGCGCTGTACACGTTCAGCGCCCTGGAAAGACTGCGTGTCGCGGAGCTGGAAAAGGGGCTGCCACTCTTCGGCGCGGCCAAAGATGCCGTGCGGGCCCTGGAGGTTTCCTTTCAGCAGTATCGGTATCTGCAAAAGAAAGAGGTGCTGCTGGAGGCGAAGCAATAAAAGGGGGCTTGATCGCGGTCGGACGGTTTTTTTCTGAAAGGATTCACATCACGCTATGCACTCTGCGGGGAGTACCATTCACGGGCATATGCCGGTCGGGCGCTGGGAATGGTTTCGGTAATCGGATGTCCCGTTATCATTGCCTGTTGCTCAGTTTCTGCCCCGGAGCGCAGGACAACGACTCTGGATCGTGGTGAAAGGAGAAGGTCCGAATTCGGTGTGTTACTCATGATTACGTTTCCTCCCATACAGACAGGATCGACTCTTATCACATAAGAAGAGGGGCCAAGCGGAGACTTGACCCGTGCGGGTGTCACCTGTGATGACCGTATTGAAAAAAGCATGCCCCGTCAGCTGAGATACATCCCCCCGCAGCCGTTGATCCCCTGACCCATGATCTCTTTACCCCCATCGGAAGCGAGAAAAACGACGTCGTTTCCACTCCCTTCGGCCGTCTGGGGCGGCCGCTTGCGTAGAGAATT
Organism: Syntrophales bacterium; assembly: GCA_963662405.2. Lineage (GTDB taxonomy): Bacteria > Desulfobacterota > Syntrophia > Syntrophales > UBA2210 > UBA6078. Next base: position 1,023,536 of record CAXXKT010000001.1, on the reverse strand, counting down.
TCTTCCCGGGGTATTGGAAACCTCCTCGGAATCCATCCCGCGAAAGACAAGATGGGAAGCACTGAGCAGGTGTACCCTGTTCACCCCCATTTCGGTCTTGATGATACCGGGGCAGAGGGAATTGACATTGACGTTGGAGCGGGCCATGTACATCGCTATTGCCTGGGTCAGTGCTATTACTCCTGCCTTGCTGACATCATAGCAGGCGAGGAAATCGAGGGGCATGCCCCCGCCGATGGAGGCAATATTGAGTATTTCCCCACCCCCCTTGCTCTTGGTTCATGGGGGTCTGTACCCGTCAGCCAGGATGCATATCAACCGGATTTTTGAAGTGCCTGCGTTGGCATGTCATTGTGACGCACCTCGACATATTGACGCGCCGCTTCCTTCATCGCGGCGATGCCAAAACGCGGAAACCCCATACACCACCATACCAGGAACCGACCGGCGCCGTTATTGCTCAACCGCAGCAGTGAAGAATGGGACACTCATTGAAGTTTGTCCTCGGTTCTACCGATACAAAGGGTACCGGAGCGTTTTATTCCACGCGCCCGGAGGTATTCGGATGAGTTTTTGTGATTGGAGAAAAATATGTTATTCAAATTCAAACACTATATTGAAGATACCGACTGGGATGAATATTCTTCACAGGGCGACGCGTATCTGGAGGTATTCTTCGCCAGCGTCATTATCCTTGTGGTCGCGATCATCAGCCTCTTTTTCCTCCCCTATATATGACAACCCCACAAATGGGCTCGGCCCGACAGGGTTCGGGAGGGAAAAGCAATCGAAACGCTTTTACGTTCAATCGCTTATTCTTCAGACATCATAACCGGCACGTTCAATTGCCTGTTTCACTTTTTCAATGTCGTCGGCAGTCTCTAGTGCAAATGACACCCTGTTTTCATCCAAGAGAACCGTGACATTTGATGTTCCGGCTACCGATTCTACCGCCTTTTTCACCGTTCCCGCACAATGCATACAGGTCATACCCCGAACTGGCAGGCTTATTTTTTGACTGTCCATTGCCTCTTCCTTTCGTGATTTGTCCAAGACCTTTACCTTCAGATAATACCACCCGATCATGAGGGCCAGTATGACCGACCCGCCGATCTTCAGCCACGGCGGGAGCACTCCATGATCATGAAGCATCATGATATTCTGAAAACCGAAATAATCCGTCAGGATATTCAGAAGGTAGCCCAGGGCCAGACTAACGATGGCGATGGCCGCGAGGTACACGACCGTGGATTTTTTGCCCAACACCTTCAGGACGGTTGTGATCGTGATGGCATTGGTCGCGGGACCGGTGAGGAGAAAAACAAGGGCCGCCCCCGGTGAAATGCCTTTCATGACCAGGGATGCGGCGATGGGCGTCGAGGCTGCGGCGCACACATACAGTGGAATTCCCACAACAAGCATCAGGACCATCGAGAGAAAATTGTTCCCGAGATACCGCTCAAAGAAACCGGCAGGAATGAAGGCCGTTATGGTCCCGGCAATGATCAGGCCTCCGAGAAGCGCATTGGCAATGGAACCGAGCAGGTCGTATTCCACATACCCGACAATCGACCTCAGGCGCCCGGCAAAGCTGTCGGACCCGTTGACGCATGACACCAGACCTTCCGGTTGATCGCGTTCCTTTCTCCCGATGATATTGACCACGATACCCGCTGCCAGGGCCGTCACCAACGAAGCGACAATACGGAACAGGGCAAAGACCCACCCCATCAGGGAATAGGTGATCATAAAACTGTCGGCACCAACCTGCGGGGTCGCAATGAGAAATGAGACGGTGGCTCCCTTCGAGGCCCCGCTGTTCTTCAGTGAAGCCGCCATGGGCACCACTCCGCACGAGCAGAGCGGGAGCGGAATGCCGAAAAGGGTCGACTTCATGACGGAGAGAAATGAATTATGACCGAGATGGCGCCGGATGATCGATTCGGGAAACAGGACATGGAGAACACCGGCGACAATAAACCCGAAGAGAAGATAGATCGCTATTTCATTGAAAAAAAAGACTATTTCTTTCAGTATATATATGACAACGTGCATCCGGTATACCCCCCCCTCTGGAAAAACGGTCTCCGTTCCTTCCGAACGGCCTTTCCCCTGCACGTGTGCAGAGGATATGGATGATTTCCGGAGCACAGCCCTCTCACTCGACCACCCGCCGCCATCGGGCTGTCGGCACCAGGCCGATTTCTTCCCGGTTGGAGCAGGTGGTCGTCATGAGACATAATTGGTCGGTTTCAGCCATGCCGATATCAGCTACACCCTCCACCACACGTGCTGCACGCGGCGCCAACCGACAGGTTTGAAGTGATGGAAAAGCCGGCTCCTCCGACCGAATCGATATAATCGATATTGATCGGTTTTGCCTCTTCGAACAACTGCTCATCTATAGTGAACGTGATCCCGTCTTCCTGAAACGTCTTATCTCCGTCCCGTGTCTCATCCAGAGACATCGCCAGCGATGGGCCGGCTCACCCGCCTCCGGAGTAAAACAAGCGGATCGGGAGTTTCTCGTCCCGCGATTCGAGGACTTTTTTGATCATCTCTTGTGCATTTTCCGAAACTGTAAACATATTTTCTTTCTCCTTTTATATGGTATTCTCCTGAACAGCCTTCCTCACAACTACTTTGTAATATTCAACAATATTCCCCACAAGATTACATACGACGCGCGGGCCGTCAACTTCTCCGTACACCCAGCCGGTCTCCTTCAGTATTTTCAGGTGCTGGGACACACTGGCCTGAGCCAGGGGAAGTACAGCGACAATATCCGAGCAGATATACTTTTTCTCCGGAGGTTTATGGTACAGCATCCGGATAATTTCGATCCGCGCGGGGTGGGCCAGCCCCTTTGAGAGACGAGCCAGTATTTCCGTGCACGTCTTTCGGTCTATTCCTTCAATTTCTTCAAGATCTACAAAACGCGCTCCACCGATACATCCACCTTGTGCCATCGATCGCTTATTCCCCTATCCATTTTAGAGTTCTCATATGGTAAAAAATTCCCTGCCAGGCCTTGATTGCCTCATATCGTCGGAGGGGACTATCACAGATATCGCCTATCGTCAATATACGATTATATAATAAGCACCGTTTTTGCCTTGTCAACCAGGAATTATTCAAGGGGGGTGATCGCGCGAAAGGGGACGGCCCCGTCGAGGATCGCGCCGACCCGCTCGATATCCGGGGCTGAAAATCGGATACAGACACCGCAATCAGAACTGATTTTGCGGGGAACCGGGATCACCTTGTGGGGAACAGGTGTTGCTTTCAACAGTTTTTCGGCGAGGAGGGCCTCGCTTGTCGAATCGAAGAGAATCACCCAGAAGGACTGCGTATCCGTCATATCCTGACGATCCTCCCCGCGGACAACATCGTCTCGGCGATATCGTACATATTGGATATCATGCCGGCCCGGAGTTTATCCTTGAGGCCGAAGAAGTCGAGACAGGTCCCGCAGACCAAGATACGAATTCCCGTCTCCTCCAGGGCGCGGAGGTCTTCGATGACCGCTGAGCCGTCCGCTGTCAGTTTGACCCCCGCGTTGAAGAAGATCAATCCGTCGGGCCTCGGGGAGATCTCACCCAGCGTGTGTATGAATGCCCGTACCAAGACCGCCCCCAGTTCATCGTCTCCCTTCCCCATACAGTCACAGGGAAAGACTACCACCGTGGGACCTACGGTGGGAAGAGGTTTTTCTCCCGGTTTCCGGTCTTCCTCTCGGGTCACGTGGATACGGAAAGCACCGTTCCGTTCCTCCACTCTCGTTTCACACCCCCGGCTCTTCGCCATCCGGCACACATTGTCCCGGGCCGCTTCGTTATCGACGATAACGACACAATCGTCCCCTTCCTCGATCGCCTTCTTGGTCATGATGACGGGTTGGGGACAGGCAAACCCCCGCGCATCTATTTCCTGCATCATGAGGCAACTCCTTTCTTCGTAGAAATAATCCGGTCAACAGCCGCAAGGGCGGTTCGGATGTTGTCTTCATCAAGAAAATATCCCAGGCTGAGCCGCACCGTCCCCATGGGAAAAGTCCCGATCGTCCGGTGGGCGGCCGGCGCGCACTGAAGCCCCGGTCGGGACATGATACAAAATTCTTCATCAAGGATCATGGCAACCTCGGCGGTGCTCATCCCCGGAATCGTGAAGGAGACCACCGCCGTCTGCCGTGCGGCGTCGCCGCACCCGTACAGGGTGACTTCCGGCATGGCATGGAAGCCTTCGAGCAGCATCGCCGTCAATGCGCGTTCTTTGTCCCGTATCGCCTCGATCCCGACAGACCGGATAAAGCGGATACCGGCACCGAGACCGGCAAGACCGATCGAGTTGGGGGTGCCCGACTCGTACCGGTCGGGGAGAAAGACCGGTTGCTCTTCCGATTCGGATCTGCTGCCGGTGCCACCCGTCATGATCGGTTCGATATCTTTCTCCAACCCCTCAACCAGATACAGACCACCCGTCCCTTGGGGCCCGAAGAGGGATTTGTGACCGGTGAATGCCAGGAGGTCTATGGACATAACCTTCACGTCGATCGGGACGACACCGGCGGTCTGTGCCGCATCGACGCAAAATATAATCCCCCGCTCCCGGGCGATCCGTCCGATCTCGGAGATCGGCATCAGGGTCCCGGTGACATTGGAGGCGTGGGTGAGACAGATCGCCCGCGTGTTTTTTTGTATGTGCCGCTTGACATCATCAGGGTCCAATTCCCCGGCGGGGGAACAGGGAACAACCGACAGGGCAACCCCTTGTTTCTCCATGTCCCGGAGGGGCCGCATGACCGAGTTGTGTTCCATCCCCGAGGCGATGACATGGTCTCCTGGCTTCAGGAGGCCGCGGATGGCAATATTGAGTCCTTCCGTCGCGTTTTTGGTGAAGATTACCCGAAGGGGATTGGGAATCCCAAAAAGCTGCGCAACGGCCTCTCGTGTATTCAAGACCTCGCGCCCGGCATCGACGGAAAGGCGGTGCCCTGAGCGCCCCGGGTTCGCCCCGACGTTCTGCGCAAACTCCGCCATCGCCGCAAGGGTCTCCTTCGGCTTCGGCCAAGACGTAGCTGCGTTATCCATGTATATGATCCCGTTCATGCGATGTGACCGGCTTTGCACCCTTTTCCTCTCCTGTGTGTCCCTCATCCATTATTGTTGTAGGTCTACGTAAAAACGATGAATTAGTCAAATGCAAATAAGCTATAACCAGTCCGCCACCCATAGAAAAGGCCTATGGAAGAGGGGAGGAGAGGTCCGCCGGGTGTCCGGTTCGTCGAGTACAGGCGGACACTGATCCGGTGGCCCCGGAGGCGATTCAGTCGACGGCGCGAGGGGAATCCCCCGTCGTTGTGAGGTCCTCTCATTTCTCTCACCGGAGCCAGGTCATCACCCAGTGCACAAAGAAAAAGTAAGCGAGACCGGTCACCAAGAGAACCCCGCAGGGGAGGAGGAGATGCCGGTATACGCGACCGAAGGCGGCGCCAAAATACTGGTTGGAAAGGAGGAGGCAGAGGTGGAGCGGCGAAAGGAGCACTCCCAGAAAACCGCTCACAAGAGCGAGAGCCACGTAGGCGGGCATGAAGGTCCCTTCCCCCAGGGTCTGAATGAGCGGGATGATAATGGGGAAGGTACTTCCCACGAAAGCGATGGTGATCCCGGTGATCCCCCCCACGATAAAGGGGAGAACGACCACGATCAGGACCAAGGGGACCGAAAGCGCTGTAAACTCTGCGCTGATGGCCGACACGGCGTGGCTGTCCTCGAGCATCCCCTTGAAGATCAGGATAGCAGTGACCATATAAAACATCTTCAGAATGTGCGGCGAGAACAGGATCTTCCGGATGGAAGTGCCCGTCATACTGCTCCGGAACCAGACAAAGATAATGGCCGCGATGAGGGCGCCAATCAACCCGATCTCTTTCGTTGTGTCAAGACCGGGGAATATGGCCGTAAGGATCATCCCCAGACCGAGCCCCCCACAGATCACCATGAGTATGGGGAACAGTTCCCTTAAAAACGGCCCGGCAGGGTGTGCTCTGTCTCCTGTCTTCCCCGCGTTTTCCAGGTCAGTCCCTTTTATCGACAGGGAACCAAGGGAGACGGCGATTACGGTGAGGGGCCACATAATCATCACAACGACCCAGAGATCTATCTCCGCCAGTGTCACCGCGAGAAGAACCCCGGGATAAAGAGGCCACCAGTATTCCCATATATGGCGGTACCAGTAGTTGATAAAGCTGAGCTGATCGGGCCTCAAACCGCTTCGATTCCCCAGCTCCTTCACCATGGGTGCGGAGAATATCGCCCCCCCGGGCATGGGGAGAAGACCGATGAGTGCCGGGAACATGGCGAGATTCAATCGCGGATTTGTCACGAGCCCACGGAAATTGCCGACGAGGCGCTCCATGTTGCCTCCCTCTTCCATGCTGCTGCTGAGAACGAGAATAAGGGTGACAACCACGGCAAGGGCAAGGGTCTTCGGCATCAGGATCGAGGCGACGGCGGAAGAGATCATTGCATTCGGCCTCAACCCGAAGAGCAGACCGATCAGGATCGCCCCGAAGAGAAAGGCATTCCCCAGCGAGATTTTTTTCTTGATGACTACCAGGATACAGACAAAGACCACGAGGATCCGGATGATGGCCGGGATGTTCATGATAACTGACATATACACTCCTTCATCGGCTCGACGCCGAAGAGCAGATCGATACTGCCTGCAGACTGTCTTGTCAAGTATTATAATCGCCGGGGGCTGGGAGCAATCAAGAGGTTACCGGCTGGTAATAGACCCTGTCTTTTCCCTTTTTCTTGGCAGTGTACATGTTGAAATCCGCCCGTTTGACAAAGGGGCGCAACCCCTCGTGAGGCAGATACTGGGCCACGCCGATGCTGACCGTTTGATGTACGGTCTCCGGGCTATCAACGGGATGAAACGTCTCATCCGCAAATTCTTCCCGTACCCGTTCGGCAAGAACAATCGCCGCTGCACCGGCCGTTTCCGGCAGGATAAGGGTAAACTCTTCTCCCCCGAACCGGTATGCGGAATCCGTTTTTCTTAGACATTGGCGGATCACATCCCCCAGCCGGATCAGGACCTTGTCGCCTTCAAGGTGCCCGTACGTATCGTTAAATCGCTTGAAATTATCGATATCCAGGAGGAGGAGGGAAAGGGGGTGGCCGTACCGCTCGGCCCGTTCAATCTCCAGCTGCAGCTGCTCATAAAAGTGACGCGAGTTGTACAGCTCCGTCAGGGAATCGGTCACGCTCAAGGTCCGGTACCGTGCCTCGCTCTCCCTCAGTGCATCTTCGGCAAGCTTGCGGTCCGTGATGTCCTCAAGGGTCTCCATCGCCCCGAGTACCTCACCATGGTCATCCTTCAAGAGGGATGCGGTAAAGCGAAGCCACCGGCCGCTCCCCTCGAGGACTGTAAAAAAGTCGGTCACTTCGTAGGCGTCTTCTATCAGCTTTGACCGATTGTACTTCCCGGCATACCAGCGCGGAATTTCATGGTGAAATCCATCCACGATCAGGTCGGCGATGGTGGGACGAGGTTCAAGGTAGAAGGCCTTCCAGTGATCCCCTGTGCCGATGGTCTCCTGGGCGGTGATACCGCTCATCGCCTCCAGCGCCCTGTTCCAGTAAATAACCTTGTGGTTTTTGTCGATCACAAAGGTCGGGATCGGTGAACTCTCGAAGACTTCTCGGAGGATCTGTTCCTCTTCATGGGGATTGGCATCACCTCTCAGGCTTGTTTTGCCTGTGATCTCGGTTGGTTGCGCCATCTGGTCACCCTAACGGCAAAAGACACCGTCCTCATAAATGGTGATAATCTTCCCGTTTGACAGGCGGGCCCGTACCCGCTTTCGTTCGGTGTTGACCAGGTCCCAGTGGAGTGCAGAATCGTTGAATCCGAGAGTTTGTTTCATCTCCTTGGTCAGTTCGGCCGGGTTCCCATCATACGTATCCGAATACGACGCCCCGAGGGCGATGTGGCAGTTTCCCCACTGTCCCCCGTAATTCTCGTCAAAGAGCGTGTCCGCCATGAACCGATCGATACGTGAAAAGCGTTTGTCGGTCAGGGAAAATTCCCCGACCCGTGAGGCACCCCGGTCCATGGATGATTGCCGCACGGCAAAGGCTTCGCCCGATTCGGCCTCGACCTTCACTACACGTCCCTTCTCGAAGGCGAGTTTGACCCCTTCCACGTAGTTGCCGCTCCTGAAAGAGGGCTGGTTGGCATAATAACATCCTTCGGTTCCCCGCCAGTCGGGGGAGAGGAACAGCTCGAAACTCGGGATGTTATGACCTGAAATGCCGATCCACCGCCTCTGTTTCCCCGGTCTGATCCGTAGATCCACGGAATCCGATTCCACGTGGTAATACGAAACGGCCATGCCGTTCAGCCACCTCTTGATCGCTCCCGCCTGCCGGTACACCTCTTCCCACCGGGCGGCGGGGTTATCGCTGTCCAGGAAACAGGCCTTGATAACCTGATCCGTATACTCTTCGATGGTCAGGTGCGCGTTTTGCGCCAGTTCGTCCGTCGGAACGGTGCACAGGGTCCAGCCGAATTCACCCGCCTCCTCTCTTCGATCCAGGATCTCGCGCAGGGCCTTTCTCGCTACCGCTGCCTTCGCAATCTTTTTGGGATCCGCGTCCCTCAGATGGGTCAGGGATTCGGGGGCATGGAGATAGATGCTCCCATTGATCGTCTCGAGGAGCTCCCGCTCACCGGGGGGGAGAAAGACAACCTGCCGCCCGTTCGCCCTGTCGAAGAAGGAGCGTTCCATCCGCGCGTTGAGACCGGCACGGGGAATCACGTGCATCCCCCTGTCAAGCAGCTTATCGTAGAGGACTTCGAGAAGCTTTGTTCCTGCCGAATCATAGCGAAGCAGGATGACGTTCCCCCTCTTGAACCGGCCGGTCCGGGCCTTCATGAGTCCCCATATCAGGGCGTCCGCATACCTCTCGAGATGATCTTGTGTCAATGGCATATGATATCTTTCTAAAATGATGATGGTTTACAAATGATTTCTCTGACCTTCAGGTTGAAAATGTCGGATGAGTTGGCGGCTCGAATCACGAGGGCCGTGTCCGCCCCCCGTGCGGTCCCTCCGATGGATATCACATCCTCGTCCGTTCTGACCAGACCCGCGTCGGCGGCCATCAACACCAGTTCAACCGACACCTTCGTCCCCTGCCCGAACATCCGAAGGGTGTAGGCCATGATTTCTTCGGTCTGGTAGGTGTCCAGGGCCCTCCGTATGCCGCGCCCCACACCTCCAAAGGCGTGCTGGCAGGTCAGTACTCGTACCCCCGCGGCCTCCAGGGCCAGGCGTACCTCATCCGACATCTCCTGATAATCGGGCCGGACGAAACCGGTGTAGTGAGTGACGGCTATCACCCGTGTATCGTGAGCGAGCCGGTCAGCCGCCTCTACCGCTGTCCGTCCGCTGCAGGTAGCTACCAGGACCGTTCGGATACCACGCCTTTCGGCGCATTGCGCGACCGCATCGAGGACGTCGCTCGTATTGGAGTCCCCTGCCTCCTCAAAATAGCGACTCGGTGCATCGTAAGCCATCCACACACCTCCGAATCCGAAACGCTTTTATTCCCCCGTGAAGATCGCGTCAAAAAACGGTGCTTTCTCTTTCGGGTAATAGACCGCTACCCCGCGATCGACGATCAGTTTTCCATCAAGGTGATCAAGCTCGTGTTGGACAACACGCGCGAGGAATCCCGTATAGCGTTTGTTGATCTTGTTCCCCTTTTCATCAAACGCCTTCACTTTGATAGAGGTGGCCCTGACGACATCGACGCTGATATCCGGACAAGACAGACACCCCTCCCGTTCCTTTTCCCGATCACCCCGTATTTGGGTGATCCGGGGGTTTATCAAGACGTCGTACTGGCCGCCTCCTTTCCTGAGCGGTTCTCTGTCTCCGAAATTACCGTTTTTGAACACCACGGCCCGCTTGCTGATCCCTATCTGCGGAGCGGCAAGCCCCGCGGCGTCATCTCGGCTCAGGAAGGCATCGATCAGGATCTCTATATCCCTTTTTCCTTCGGCATCGAAGGGAATCGGGATCTCATCGGCGCGTCGCCGCAGGAGACGCGTTTCCTCCTTATTAATTTTCTGGTTTTCCCATAGTTTCCAAGTCTTCATTGCGTTTTATCGGGGCATTTCCTTCCGTATTATGGATATTCCTATAACACCATCCAAGTGTTATTTCAACGCTATTGCAATAATATGAAAACCCTGATAGTGCACGTGTGAAAGGGAAAAGGGACGGATTTACGGTGATAGATCAGATTATAACGGCAGTCACGAAGCGGGCCTTTTCGCGCGCCATGCGCTTCGAAGAGGGGGTAGGTACCTCCCTCCCTCAGGGACGGGCGCATCGCGCCCGACTCCTGTATATCCATATCCCCTTCTGTGAGAGCCTCTGTCCCTACTGTTCTTTCAATCGTGTCGTCCTGGACCAACCGCTCTGCCGGCGATATCATGATGCCCTCCGCACGGAAATGCGACTGTATCGCGACGCAGGGTATGATTTCACCGGTCTCTACGTCGGAGGCGGGACTCCAACCATCCTCATGGACGAGTTGGCACAGACACTGGCGACCGCGACAGACTGCTTCGGTATCAAAGAAATCTCCGTCGAAACGAATCCCAACCATCTGGTTCCTCACAACGTCACCATACTGAAGGGGTGTGGGGTCAACCGTCTCTCGGTGGGAGTGCAAAGTTTCGACGACGGCCTCCTGAAGGCGATGGGAAGATACGAAAAATACGGGAGCGGCTCATCGATCGCTCAACGGATCAGGGAAATGTCGGGACAGTTCGATACCCTGAACGCCGATATGATCTTCAACTTTCCCATCCAGACGGAAGAGGTCCTGACCCGGGACCTGGATATCCTGATCGACACGGGTGTGGATCAGGTGACCTATTATCCCCTCATGGTATCGGACTCGACGCGACAGCAGGTGGAGCGAACGATGGGACGGGTTGACTTCCGGAAAGAGAGATCCTTTTACCGGATCATTTCAGAACGGCTTACCCCTTCGTACCGTTTTTCCTCGGCCTGGTGTTTTTCCCGACGCGGGACAATGGTCGACGAGTACATCGTCGATTATGATGAATACGCCGGCCTGGGTAGTGGATCAATCGGATATATGGACGGGAGGTGTTACGCAAACACTTTCGATATTCCTCGTTATATCGACACTATCGACGGGGGAGAAATTCCCCTGATGGCATCGCGCGACTTCTCCCCCCCCCAACAGGCACAGTACGATTTCCTGATGCAGTTGTTCGGGCTGGAGATGAAAATCGCCTCCCTGGACAGGAAATACCGGGGCCGGGCCCTCCGCTATCTCTGGAAGGAGATCCTCGCCTTCATGCTGGCCGGAGGGATGCGCTATCACGGAGGATCCTTGATCCTGACAGACCGCGGTCGGTATTACTGGGTCATCATGATGCGGGAATTCTTCACCGCCGTTAACAACTTTAGGGATTTCTGCTTGAGCAAATAGGGGTTTGTCATGTGCAATTTCGAACGGTTTTTTCTATTTGCGTGGCTGATCGGTGACAGGTTCCGATACGGGGAGGGTTCGTACCAGCATGAGTGATACGGCCAACGATCTACTGAAAAATCTCCCGAAGATTGATGAACTGCTTATCATTCTCGAACGAGAGGGTTCCTTTGAGGGGATGTCCCGTGAGATTGTGGTGAGGAAGTGTCGCCAGGTGGTCGAAGAGATGCGAAGGACGATACTGACCGCGAAGGGGGAAAAAGTCCAGTTTCCTCCCGTTTCGCCCGATGAGGTGGCCCAGAGGGTACGCAATGAGTTGATATCCCTCTATATCCCAAGCCTCCGCCGCGTGGTCAACGCGACGGGTATCATCCTGCACACGAATCTCGGAAGAGCGCCGCTCTGCAGGGAAGCCATCAATCGACTCTCCGCCATCAGCGAAGGGTATTCCAATCTCGAGTTCGACCTCGATCAGGGGAAACGGGGGATACGGTACGACCACGTCAGAGAAATCATCTGCGCCGTATCGGGGGCGGAAGATGCCCTCATCGTCAATAATAATGCCGCCGCCGTCCTCCTTGCCCTCAACACCCTATCTGAGGGGAAAGAGGCAATCGTTTCACGGGGCGAACTGATCGAGATTGGGGGTGAATTCCGTATCCCCGAGGTGATGGAAAAGAGCGGTGCCATTCTGAGGGAGGTGGGAACCACGAATCGCACCCACTACGCCGATTATGAAAAGGCCATCGACGCCAATACCGGCTTGATCCTGAAGGTCCACACGAGTAACTTTAAAGTGGTCGGCTTCATCGAAGAAATTGGCCTGGACGAGCTGGTGGCACTCGGCAAGCAAAAGACTGTGCCGGTGATGAACGACCTGGGAAGCGGCTGCTTCGTGAATCTCGGTTCCTATGGTTTCGCAGGAGAACCGACGGTCCAAGAGGTGATCAGAAGTGGCGTTGATGTCGTCACCTTCAGCGGTGATAAGCTTCTCGGGGGACCGCAGGCAGGAATCATCGTGGGGAGAAAGGTTATCCTCGAACAGATCAAGAAGAACCCCCTCAATCGGGCACTCCGGATCGATAAATTGACCCTGGCGGCCCTCGAGGCAACGATGATCCATTATCTTGATCTCGGCGCTGCGATCTCCGACATACCGGTCCTGCGTGCCCTGACGGAACCGCTTGCCGAGGTCGAAAAGAGGGCACGGTCATTGGTGGCACTCCTGAAGGACCGTTCCCTTTCGGACATGACATTCACCACGCGGGCAGACACATCGCTGGCCGGGGGAGGATCTCTCCCCACGCAGGAGATTCCCACTATCGTTATCGCCGTCGAGTCCCGCTCGCTCTCAACGAGCGCACTGGAAAAGAAATTGCGACAATCAGAAATTCCCATTATTACGAGGGTCTATGATGACAAGGTCCTCCTCGATCTTCGTACCGTCACGGATGAGGAATTCGTTTTTATCGCGGACGGTATGGCACGGATAGCCGCCGGGGCGTGAGGATCCGTCCATTCCATCGCCCGTTCACGGAAAAGACTCACAGAAAGGGTTCTTTGCTCCCCGTCACAACCACTATTACCATGACCATTCAGCCACAAACCGGAGATGAGAGAGTGTTTACCATGAGGGTACCCCCCGATCAGGGCGGGAAACGACTCGATATCTTTCTATCGTATACGGGTCTCTTTGGAAGCCGTTCTCAGATCAAGCGGGTCGTTGAGAAGGGTCGGGTACGGGTCGGGGATCTGCCGGTAAAACCGGGGTACCGCCTGAAGAGCGGTGATCTGATCCTCGTCGAGCGGGTACAGCCGGAAGAATACGACCTTGCCCCGGAGGACCTGCCCCTCGATATCATTTACGAAGACGCGCACCTCCTTGTCGTGAACAAACCGGCCGGGATGGTGGTCCACCCGGCAGCGGGCAACTACGGTGGGACCCTCGTGAACGCCCTCTTGTTTCACTGTACCGATCTTTCAGGGATCGGCGGGGTTAAAAGACCCGGTATCGTGCATCGTCTGGACAAGAACACCTCGGGCCTGATCGTAACCGCCAAATCGGATGCGGCCCACCTCGGGCTGGCCACCCAGTTCAAGGAACATAGCGTGACCAAACTATACCGAGCCCTCGTGCATGGAGAGCCTCAGGAAGGGGAGGGGATCATCGCCCTGCCGATCGGGAGACACCCCGTGGACCGGAAAAAGATGTCCACCGGGAGCAGGCGTGGGAAGGATTCGCTGACTCACTGGCAGGTCGAGGAACGGTATGGTATCGCAACACTCCTGGCCGTCCGGATCGAAACCGGACGGACCCACCAGATCCGGGTCCACATGAACGCGATCGGGTATCCCGTTGTCGGAGACACCGTCTACGGAAACTCAAAAAAACGGATTGCCATGGTACCGGATAACGCAGGGCAGACGGCGTTGAAACAAATGCGCCGACAGGCCCTTCATGCAAGCGAACTTTCTTTTTACCACCCGATATCCGGAGAGATACGACACTTTTCGGCCCCGCTCCCGAATGATATAGTCCGGGTCTGTTCGGCCTTGAAGGAGCGAAGCGGCCATGCCTGACTATACCAGCTACCACGGGGGGACCAACGGTACATTCATGCTCACCCGCCGGGGTACGATGCGATACATCGAGTGCCGAGCACTGGAGGAGTGTGGGTCGATAACCCACGGCTTCTGCACCCGGTGGGGCGGGACCAGCGAGGGGCGACTGACCGATTTTAATTTCGGGGTGCAGGTGGGCGATAGCGAAGAACACCTGGAACACAACCGGGAACGGCTTCGCACCGCCTTCGACCTTCCGCGCGATAATCCCGCAACGGTATCACAGGTGCACGGTGACCGGCTTCTGATCATCGATGAGACGACGCAACGGCTCGATTCCACTGCTTATCTTCCATACGACGGGATCTTGACCGCTGTTCAGGGAATCGCCATCGGGATCAAGACCGCCGATTGCGTCCCGCTGCTGATTGCCGATCGGATGAAAAGAATCATCGGGGTCGTCCACGCCGGATGGCGGGGCACTGCCAGTGGAATCGCCACCAACGCAATCGAGCGGATGATCCACGTATTCGCCTCCGACCCGACCGATATCATCGTCGCCATCGGTCCTTCCATCGGGCCGTGCTGTTACGAAGTGGATGCGTCCGTTTTTCACTCCTTCGATAATACACCGGCACAACAACGCGCCTTCACGCCGGGAAGAAGGGCGGGAAAATGGATGTGTAATCTGCCCGCAGCTAATCGTTTGCAGCTTCTTCACACGGGGATTCCCCCGGAAAACATATTCTCCGCTGATATCTGTACCTCCTGTCGGCATGACATCTTTTATTCGCACAGGGCGGAGGAGGGTAACACGGGCAGACAGATCAGCTTCCTTATGCTGCACGAGGAGTCGGAACTGATGAAAAGCAAAAAACTACTTGACACCCCCTCCGATTTCATATAGGAAGCAACTTTCATGTGCTAAAACCTTCCTTTCTAAAGATTTTCAGGAGACCGTGTTAGCTACCAAGAAGACGAGATCATTGCACAGGAAAACCTGTATGAAAGGGCCTTTGGAAAGCCCTGATGCTTCATAAATTTAAGCATTATTCTATAACGACCACCAAACAGGTCCATACCGTTGTGAGGAAGTGAGTATCGTAAGAAAGATCTGGATTGTCTCCAAGGCCTTTGTATGCATTCCATTGTTTTCAGTCAGATACACTGTTTGTCCTCCCGAACCGCATGAGCCCTGTGTGCGCGCGTAGCGTGTGTAAGTGATAGCGAGTAAGCGTCGGTACGAAAACCCCAATATAGAGGAATTAGATATGAATATTTCAGAGATCAAAAACAAGTCCATCAGTGAACTGAATGATCTGGCAAAAGAATTGAAGATCGCCGGAACCAGCGGGATGAAACGGCAGGATCTTATCTTTGCCATTCTGCAATATCAGACGGAAAAGAATGGTGTCATTACCGGGGAGGGGGTCCTTGAAACCCTTCCTGACGGATTCGGTTTTCTGAGATCGGTTGGATATAATTATTTCCCCGGCCCCGATGACATCTATGTCTCACCATCACAGATACGGAGATTCGGGATGAGAACAGGCGATACGATTTCCGGTGAGGTGAGACCACCAAAAGAAGGAGAAAAATACTTCGCTCTCCTGAAAGTCGACTCCATCAATTACGAACCTCCCGAAGCCGCCCGTGGCAAAATCCTCTTCGACAATCTGACCCCCCTGTACCCGGAAGAAAAATGGATGTTGGAAGCTGATCCGGAGAATTACTCGACACGCATCATGGATATATTTACCCCGATCGGGAAAGGACAGCGTGGCCTGATCGTATCGCCCCCCCGCACGGGAAAGACGGTGCTCCTGAAAGATCTCGCCAACAGTATTGCCACGAATCACCCGGATGCAGTCCTGATGGTCCTCTTGATTGATGAGCGCCCCGAAGAGGTGACGGATATGGAGCGAAGCGTCACCGGTGAGGTCATCTCGTCCACCTTTGACGAGACTGCTTCGCGGCATGTCCAGATCGCCGAGATGGTCCTCGAAAAGGCCAAACGACTCGTAGAACACAACCGGGACGTCGTCATCCTGCTGGACAGCATTACTCGGCTTGCCCGGGCCTATAACTCCGTGGTACCGCCCAGCGGAAAGGTCCTCTCCGGGGGTGTTGATTCAAATGCCCTGCACAAACCGAAGCGCTTCTTCGGAGCCGCGCGAAACATCGAAGGCGGCGGCAGCCTGACCATTATCGCGACTGCCCTGATCGATACCGGCAGCAGGATGGATGAAGTCATATTCGAAGAGTTTAAGGGAACGGGTAACATGGAGCTGCACCTCGATAGGAGGATTTCTGACCGGCGGATATTCCCCGCCTTTGATCTTGTTCGTTCCGGAACCCGCAAGGAAGAGATGCTGGTCCTTGAAGAGACCCTGAGGCGGATATGGATACTGAGACGGTTGCTGCAGGAGATGAACCCCGTCGATGCCATGGAGTTCATCATCGATAAGATTCGGAAGACCACGACCAATCAGGACTTTTTTGATTCCATGAATCAGTAATATCTTCTGACTGATTTATTTTCTTGAAATCCATTTTGATATGGATATAATACGCAGTTTTAATTTGTGAGGAGGCTGGTACGAGCATGAAAAAGGATATTCACCCGGAATATAAGAATTCAACGGTGACGTGTGTGTGTGGAAATATTATCGAAACCAGATCAACGGCAGGTGATATCAAGGTAGAGATCTGTTCCAAGTGTCATCCGTTCTTCACCGGTAAGCAGAAGATCATGGATACCGCGGGACGGATAGAAAAATTTAACCGCAAATATGGCGACCGTAGCAAGTAGTGACATGTGTCAGCAACCCGGTACAGTGTAGCCGCGGCTTCTCCAACATTCTTCGGTGTGAAGTGATGCTATGGCGTGAACCGTGCCATCAGCACGCCCGTCCGGTTGGCTTGGTTCGGGGTTTTTGGTCTTCTTGTAAGGTTTATCTTCGAACGCCACCTCTCCCATTGCAGTACGTCACTCGTAACCCAGGAAAGACACCATGCTGTCAAAGCTGAAAGAAATCGAAAAGCGCTACGAGGATCTTGAAGGTCTGCTGAGTGACCCCGCGATAATAGCCAATTATAACTCATATCAGAAATATGCCAAGGAACACGCCGCCATTGCCGATATCGTCGAGGCCTATCGGGCATACAGTCGTGTCGGCGCCCAGATAGAGGATAATAAAAGCCTCCTCCGAGAGGGCGATGAAGAACTCCGGGAACTGGCAAAAGAGGAGCTGCCCCACCTCAAGGAAAACCAGGAGGCCCTGGAAGAACGCTTAAAGTTCCTTTTACTCCCCAAGGATCCGAACGACGAGCGAAACGTCGTCCTGGAAATCCGGGCCGGTACGGGAGGAGACGAGGCAGGACTCTTTGCCGGGGATCTGTACAGGATGTACGCCCGCTACGCGGAACGATGCAACTGGAAAATGGAAATGATCAGCTCCAGTATCACCGGAGGTATCGGCGGATTTAAGGAGGTGATCCTCCTCATCGAGGGAAACGGCGCTTACAGCAGGCTGAAGTATGAGAGCGGTGTTCACCGGGTCCAAAGGGTACCGCTGACCGAGGCACAGGGCAGAATCCATACCTCCGCCGTCACGGTCGCCGTTCTTCCCGAAGCCGAGGAGGTGGAGGTCAATATCGATCCAAACGATCTTCGGATCGACGTCTATCGATCCACAGGACACGGAGGACAAAGCGTCAATACGACGGACTCCGCCGTCCGGATTACCCATCTACCAACCGGCTTGGTCGTTACCTGTCAGGATGAAAAATCACAGCACAAGAACCGTGCAAAGGCCCTCAAGGTCCTCCGAGCCAGACTCTTTGAACAGGCCCGCGAGGAGCACGATGCCGCGATCTCCGAAACGAGAAAACAGCAGGTCGGAAGCGGGGATCGAAGCCAACGGATCAGGACCTACAATTTCCCCCAGGGTCGGATGACGGATCATCGAATCGGACTCACCCTGTATAATCTTGAAAATATTATGGATGGGGATATCGATACGATTATCGATACCCTTACCACCCATTATCAGACTGAGTCGCTCAAATCCCCAGTGGCATAAGGGAGGAGCTTCCACCATGAACGGATGAATCGACGTCTCCGTTTTTCAGTCTTTCCCCATTGTTGCGGGACGTAACAAGATGTAAACACGAGCGGCAATACGATTATTACAAGGAGAAAACCTATGAATCAACACCAATGGAGCGATCCTCCGGCCATGCAGATCAATACGGAAATGATCTACCAGGTCTCTATGAAGACTGACAGGGGTGATATTGAGTTGGCACTGTATCCCCAGCATGCCCCCAAGACGGTCAACAACTTCGTATTTCTGATACGGGAAGGGTTTTATAATGGCCTGCTGTTCCACCGGGTGATCAGCGATTTCATGATCCAGGGCGGTGACCCCACCGGGACCGGTGCGGGGGGACCGGGGTATCAATTTGAGGATGAAATTCAGGACAACCCCTTGAGGCACGAGACGGGGGTCATCTCCATGGCAAACGCCGGGCCGCATACGAACGGGAGTCAGTTTTTCATCACTCATTCGCCCCAGCCGCACCTGGACGGACACCACACGGTATTCGGGGAGATACTAACGGGCCAAGATGTGGTCGATGCAATCCGACAGGGTGACCGCATGGTAAGCGTGGAAGTCTCCGAGAAGGAAAGCGTTTGAATATCAACAATCTGGATGACACTTGTCACCGGGTATTCGACCAGCCATGATCTCTCTCCAGGACATATCAAAGCAGTATAGCGGACAATATCTCTTCAGGGATCTTTCCCTTCACATAGAGGACGGGACCCGAATCGCTTTTGTCGGGCGTAATGGAACAGGGAAGTCGACCCTCATGAAGATCATCCTGGGGGACATAGAACCTGACGGAGGCACAATCCTCAGGTCTCGTTTCAACAGCGTCGGATACCTTCCTCAAGACCACGTATATCATACCGGCCGTTCTCTCCTTGAGGAAACGGCAACCGCCTTCGATGATCTGAACCGTCTCCAGAAGAGGATTGAAGAAATTGGGATTGAAATCGAAGCCATGACCGCCCACGGGGGATCAAGCACTCCCGGTCTGGACGAACTGGTGAACGAAATGGGGCGGGCGCAGTCTATTCTGGAACAGCGCGAGGGGTACACCGTCGAGGTAAAGATGAAACAGGTCCTCACCGGTCTCGGTTTCTCCGAAACCGACTTCTCCCGTATGACGGAGGAGTTCAGTGGTGGGTGGCAGATGCGGATAGCCCTTGCCAAACTCCTTCTCCGTGAACCGACGATCCTGATGCTCGATGAACCGACGAATCATCTCGACATTGAATCACTGGAGTGGATCGAAGAATATCTGAAGGGCTACCACGGTTCGCTCGTCCTGGTCTCCCATGACAGCCGTTTCCTCGACAACCTCGTCGGCACGGTAATCGAGATAGCGAGGGGAATGGCGACAGAATATTCCGGCAATTATTCTTCATATCTGACCCAGCGGGCCGACCGTCGTGCGATCATCGAGGCTTCTTCCAAAAATAGGCAGCGCATGGTCGACAGCACGAACCGGTTTATCGAGCGATTCCGATACAAAAGCACCAAGGCACGGCAGGTCCAGAGCCGCATCAAGCAACTCGAAAAGATGGAGACGATTGAGATAGAGAGCGATGGGCACTCCATGTCCCTCGATTTTCCTGCCCCGCCCCGTGCCGGTCGGGTGGTCATGGAAATCGAGAACCTTTCGAAGGCCTACGGTGACCACCGGGTCCTCGAGGGGGTTGATCTCACCATTGAACGCACGGATCGAATCGCCCTCCTCGGACCAAACGGTTCCGGAAAATCGACCCTCGCTCGTATTATCGCCGGGATCGATACCTTTCAGGTCGGCCACCGAACGCCCGGACACCATGCCATACTCTCGTACTATGCTCAGAATACCGTGGAAGCACTGGATCCGGGCAAGACGATCTTGGAAACACTTGATGCCGCCTCTCCCCTGAAGGCCCCCGGCGAGCTGCGAACGCTCCTCGGTTGTTTCCTCTTTTCGGGCGACGACGCCTTTAAACCGGTTTCCGTCCTCTCGGGGGGTGAGAAGAGCAGGCTCGCCCTCGCAAGTATGATCCTGAAACCGGCGAACCTGCTGATCATGGATGAACCGACCAATCACCTCGACACCCAGTCAAAAGCCATCCTCCAGAGCAGTCTCGAACGCTTCCCCGGGGCCTATTTGATCGTCTCTCACGACAGGGATTTTCTCACTCCTCTTATCACCAAAGTAGCGGTCCTGAAAGACAATGCACTACACCTGTATCATGGGAATGTCGACGAATACCTGGAGAGGTGCCACCAGCAGGAACCGCTCGCCGCGGCGGATACCCTCTCCGGAACGACAAATCCGGCCTCTTCACAGAAAGATCGGAAACGGAAGGAAGCCGAGAGTCGGCAGGAGCGCTACCGGCAACTGAAACCGTTGAAAGCATCGCAGGAACTGATCGAGCAGGAGATCAACGCCTATGAGCGGAAAAAAGGCGAGATGGAATGCGCCTTCTCAGACCAAAAGACCTACCAGGATGATGCCTTCATCCGGTCCCTCCAGGTAGAATATACCCAGACAACCTCCCGGCTGGCGTCTCTGTACGACACATGGGCGGCTATTGAAGAAGAAATAGACGAAATGACGCGTAACGATTGACCTTGACCGCCGTTTTCCTCTCTCGTATACTTTCCCCCGGCCGAGCAGGGGAAATACCATAATCGCGCGAACAGATCACGATCTCCCTTCGCGTGACCACCGACGGGAGAAGATCATGAGAACGACCATCACCTTCAGCACCTCATCCCGGGAAGAGCTGGTGGATATCACGGAGAAGGTTCGAACCATCGTATCCGCGCATGGTGCCGGGCATACGCTCTGCTCACTCTACGCGCTGGGAGCAACGGCGGCCATAATGATACAGGAGAACTGGGACCCGAACATACCGATTGATGTGCTCAGCTGTCTCCGGACCATAGCCCCCAACGGGCAGTGGCTGCATGATCGGATTGATGGCAACGGTGACGCCCATATCAAAGCGGGAATCGTGGGGCCGTCGGAAGTCATCCCCGTGCAGGACGGCCAAATCCTTCTCAGTACGTGGCAGAATATCTTCTTCTGTGAGTTTGACGGACCCCGGGCATCACGACAGGTCATCGTCACCCTGCTGTAAGATCTCATATAACATAGACGGGGTTTGAAAATATCCAGGGACGGTAGTGCCCCCAGACCGTGGCATATACCTCGACCCGGTAAACACCTTTCTTCTTTATGGCATATCTCATCTCCGTCCCAACCCTTTGCGCACAGCAATGACCGTTACGGATAATGTGTATCCGTCCCGCATGCGGGACGGTCACCTGCAACAGGCCCTCTCCCTGCAATACCAGCTCATCACCCATGGTAAAGTCACGATCCGCATCGGCGACCATGAAGGAAAACCCTTTGGCGTTCCGAAAATGCTCCATGGCGATATAAGTCCGCCCGTGCGCGAGGGCATGGAGGAGTCGGTTCATATCATCACCCGCTTGACCGCTGAGAGGACTATCGAGCAGTATATGGGTTCTGACAAGCCGTAGGACACGGCGAAAAGGGAAGATTCCGATCGTCATTTTCCCTATTGTATAGGGGGTATCATGATTGTCCAGCTCACCGATTCCGACCACTTTCCCCTGTTGATTAAGGCGATCCCACCGTTTCAGGGTGATTTCCCGGGGGCCTCTCAAGACATATGCGGGGCAGAGGTACCCTGCCAAGGCGCGGGGAAGACTTTGCAGGGTGGACTGCCAGTCGGTCATAAAATCCCACACACCCATGCCGGTATAACCCGAGACCGACCAGTCCTTCCAGGGAAATTGTTTCACGTGAAACAATTTCGTTCCTTCATGGTCGGGGTGAGCGATAAACCCGATACCCCCGTGTTGTCGCACCTTGTCTATATACTCCTGCGGCGAGGCGTGTTCGTCGGATTCATCAAGTATGATCTCTTCATCGACACCGAAGGCAAGGTAATGATTGAATCGTGGTGAGATCTCCTGGCCAACGACGAGCAGGACACCATCATGCCATCCTTCCTGACCCTTTTTCCTGGCTTCCAGGGTGAAGTGGTCGGTGATCATAAGAAAATCGGTCCCTGTTTCATCTGCCGCTCTTACAATCTCGTCAACGGACGTCCGTCCGTCAAAGGAATAGGCAGAATGGAGATGGATCACCCCCGCGTAATCATAGAGGTCCATAATTCCTCCCTGAGAATGGTATCGAATCAGGTAGTTCGATCGGAGGTCCACCGCATAAACAGGGGTTCAAGGGGACACCCCCCGCATCGCGGGGCCTGCCGACAAAATTGCTTTCCCACCTGCACCAGCAATGCGTGATACTGATTATACAGAGATACGTCGCAGGGGAGAGATTCCATAAAGAGGGTCTGTACCTTCCGATAATCCCAGGCCGGAGCGATAATCGCATGTCGCTCCAGCACCCTGCGCGTATAGGCATCGACGACAAATATTGGTTTCCCACCGGCGTAGAGCAGGATACTGTCGGCAGTTTCTTCACCGATCCCCTTGACACCCAGCAACTTTTCTCTGAGGACTCCCCACTCCTCACTGAACATCACATCCAGGTCCCCGGCATATACCGTATGGAGAAAACCCAAAAAGGCCTTGATCCGTTTCGTTTTGATATTGTAATAGCCCGAAGATCTGATAAGTGTGGATATTTCTAAGTCGTCAGCTTCATGGAGCCTGAGCGGATCCAGGAGATCGGCCTTTTTCAAGGCGGTTATAGCGGTCTCTACATTATTCCAGTTAGTATTCTGTGTCAGAATTGCACCGATAACCACTTCAAAAGGGGTTTCCCCGGGCCACCAATGGAGATCACCAAAGCATGTATTCAGGGTCTCATATATTGCCCAGATTTTTTCCTGTATCGACATGCCCCCTCTTGTCATGCCGCGGCGGGCGACACGGACGGTCAGATGCGCAACCGGGGGACCAACGACCCTTTCGTCTTCCGGGTGCTCCCCATCCACCGGCATGCGCTATTTACGTACCACGGCAAAGAACTTCGATTTCTCTCTCTGGATCAGAAGCAAGACGCTGTCACTGGATACCACCCGCGACATGACGTCCCGGTAATCCTCCAATGAACTAATGCGAGACCGGTTAATCTGGATGACGATATCCCCTCCCTGTAAACCAGCCTCGTCCGCCGGGCTGCCGCTTTCGACCTGGGCAATCACCACACCGGAAGGATCGGTAAGACCGAGATGCTCGGCGATCTCAGGGGTAATTGCCTGAACAGTCATCCCGAGATGCTCTTCACTCTTTTCATCAGATGTCTCCCGTGCGATATCTCCACTCTCAGGGCGTTCGGTTACCGTCACCGTAAAAATCTTGCGCTTACCATCGCGAATCACCATGATTTTGACTTTTTCACCTACGGCGATACCGGCGACGATTTTGATCAATTCATGGGTATCTTGAATATCATTCCCATCGATTTTGATAATGACGTCTCCCGTTTTGATCCCTGCCTTGTCTGCAGGATCACCCGCGAAGACATCCGATACCAACGCCCCTTTTTCCGTCTCCAACTTCAGGTTTTGGGCAATATCCTCCGTGATGCCCTGAACGGAAACCCCCAGCCAACCGCGCGTCACCTTTCCCTTGGCTTTCAGATTGGGCAGGATATCTTTCGCCATGTCAACCGGAATGGCAAACCCGATTCCCTGCCCTTGGGCAACAATCGCCGTATTGATACCCACCACCTCTCCTTGCAAATTGAAGAGCGGCCCCCCACTGTTTCCAGGATTGATGGAGGCATCCGTCTGTATAAAATCATCATACGGGCCCGCTCCGATGACCCGCCCCTTGGCGCTGACGATCCCGGCCGTCACCGTTTCTGAAAGGCCGAAGGGGTTCCCTATGGCGATGACCCAGTCCCCAACGCGCAACTTTGAAGAATCACCTAACTTGGCGACCGGGAGGCCATTGTCCGGTTCTATCTTCAAGAGGGCGATATCCGTGTTTTGATCCTTCCCTTTAATCGTCGCTTTATATTCCTTACCGCTGGACAGCTTGACAACAATTTCATCGGCCTTTTCAACCACGTGATTGTTGGTGAAGATATACCCGTCCTCACTGATTATGAAACCGGACCCAAGGCTCCTCTGCTTATATTCCCGCTCCGGCATATCACCAAAAAACCGTTTGAAAAACTCATCACCCCCGAAGAATCGCTCAAACCGCGGATCGTTGAACGGAGAACGGTATCCGCCGGCGGCTATCGTTTTTGTTGTACTGATATTGACGACAGCCGGCCGCAGATGCTCGGCCAGGTCCGCAAAGGATGCCGGTGCGACGCCGATCACCTCCGTTGTCGATGCCGCGACAGCCTCAGGCGATGAGAGGTCGAAGGACAAAGAAGAAAAGTGGACCGTCCCTGCCAGGGAAAGGATAAAGGCACCTATCAGAAACGCCCCCAGAACCGCTATGAAACGCCGTGCTTGTTGTGTATTGTCAGCTTTCATCGTTACCCCCGACCTGTTCCTTGTCATCATATTTGTTTCTCGCCGCTGATTACCGGCGGTGCTCACTGTTCTCGCACTGGTGTTACCCGTTATGCATCATAGCATGATACACCGACCGGTGTATCATGCCGTTTCTCTCATCACCGGGTTGATTAAATCACCGATCTGTTCGATGGAGATGGTCACCTGGTCACCTTCCTTCAAAAATACGGGAGGTGTTCGGGTATAGCCAACACCCTCCGGTGTCCCCGTTAATATGACCGTCCCCGGCAACAGCGTGAGCGAAGAGCTGATATCACTGATAATCGTAGGAATATCGAACAGCAGATCGGCCGTACTGGAATCCTGCATGACCTCTTCGTTCAGTATCGCTCTGATGCGGAGTTTCCCGGCGCCTTCCACTTCATCTCTCGTTACAAGATAGGGTCCCATGGGACAGAAGGTATCGAAGCTCTTCCCCCGCGCCCACTGGTCATTCTGTTTGTGCCATTGCCAGTCACGGGCGCTCACGTCATTTGCGCAGGCATACCCCACCACATAGTCCAAGGCTTCGGCGGGGGACACATTCTTTGCCCTTTTCCCGATGACAACGGCAAGCTCCGCCTCGTAGTCGACTTCATCCGGCCCCGCCGCGGGGAGGATAATGGGTTCCTCATGGCCAACAATGCTGCTGGCCGCCTTCAGGAACAGAACCGGTCGATCGGGACCACGGAACCCCGTTTCACCGGCATGCTTTCCGTAATTCAGGCCGAGGGCGATGATATTCGGGGGGTCAACCGGTGAGAGAAAGGCCTCGACTCGTTCCACCCTCTTCGACGGGACGATCTCTCCGAAGATATCACCGTCGATGACCGTGGCCCGGTCCGGAGTCTCGGGATCAAAGGAACCACGCAACACGTCCCCTCCCGGTGCGCGGAATCTTATAATTTTCAAGCCTTTTCTCCTTATGGTATCTCTCTCGACAAGTATCTCGAATCTTGTTCGAGGTAATTTTTCACATAATCGGATACGGCATCCTCAAGCGACCTGATCCGGACGGGACACCCGGCCGCCGTCAGTTTCTCCATCGCGGCTTCTGTGAAATATTGATAGTGTGGCCTGAGCTCCTCAGGCATCTCGATGTACTCAATTGAAGGGGGGATCCCCATAGCGTTGAATACCGCTCGTACCAAATCATTCCACGTTCGAGCCTGTCCCGTACCGAGGTTATAAATGCCCGTTATATCTTTTCTTTCAAGGAGCCATGCTATCACTTCTACACAATCTTTCACATACACGAAATCTCGTTTTTGCTCTCCATCGTGGTAATCAGACCGATGCGATTTAAAGAGTTGTACCTTTCCCGTGTCGCGAATCTGTTCGAATGATTTGTGAATAACGCTCCGCATCTCCCCTTTGTGATATTCATTAGGCCCGAATACATTAAAAAACTTAAGCCCGGCCAGCTTCCGATCCAACCCGTTTCTCAGAACCCAAAGATCAAACAACTGCTTCGAATACCCATACATGTTGGTGGGCTGCAGATACTGGCTCACGTTTGTGTCATCGGCAAATCCCAGAGAGCCGTTCCCGTAGGTTGCCGCACTACTGGCATAGACGAAGCGTATATCCCGTTCGACCGCCCAACGGGCAATCTGGGCCGTGTAACGATAGTTATTCTCCACCAGGTAATCCGCATCCCGCTCTGTCGTTGAGGAGCATGCACCCATGTGAACAACCGCCTCAACCTCGAACGGCAAAGCATCATCGAGAACTAATTCCAGAAAATCCTCTTTATCGAGATAATCGGCAAAACGGCTGCCGACCAGGTTTTTCCATTTGTCAGATGTCCCCAGACTGTCAACCACGACGATATCATCAACCCCTTGTGTGTTCAGTTTCCACAGAACAGCGCTGCCAATAAACCCCGCTCCACCCGTCACAACAATCATCTGCTTCTCCCCATGCCCCGTGTAGATAGGCCCTCACGGACATCCCGCAAAAGCCACCGGCACATCGACACGATCTTGTAGTACATCATATTGCAGTTTCAACTACTAAGGTAAAATCCGCCTCCGGCAAAGTCAAGCTTTTTTCTGATCTTCTCCCGAATCAGCATTCACGATTTTCTTTCGCCCGTACAGCTCAACTTGGTGGCAGATCCCTCGTATGATTTTTACATCCTTGGCCAGGAGTGTCGTCCGTGAAAAGAGACGCCGGACATTCGTCATCCAGTAATCGGGGTTCTGCGTTTTGATGAATCCAATCCGCAGGAACACCTCTTTCAGGTGATCATACATTGCCTCTGTCTCTGCTACGGTAGCCAGCTTTTGCGTAAAAGCGGTCCTGGGTTCAGACGAGGCGACGAAGATCTCGTAGCAGATGATCATGGCTGCATGGGATAGATTGATGGATTTCAAGTGGTCAGATGTCGGTATTTTCACCAGGAGATCGCAGAATTTGAGCTCCGCATTGGTCAGTCCCCGGTCTTCAGGACCGAAGACCAATGCCACCGTGTTGTTGTGGGATATATCAACGACCGTTCCCGCCATGGTGCGAGGAGATACCATCGATCTCTTGAGACTGGTATCTCCCGACCGCCCGGTGGTCCCCACTACGTAGTGAAAAGGGGAAAGCGCTTCTTTCAGATTATCTGAGTATTGTATCGTGTCTACGATATCCAGAGCGAAGTGGGTCGACAACTGTTCAATAACCGCCCGATCAGGATTGAGGGGATTGACAACAATCATGCGGGGTATTCCCATATTTTTGGCACATCGGGCGATCGAACCGATATTGCCGGGATATTTCGGCCTGTTAAGCACTATCGTCA
Source organism: Syntrophales bacterium (assembly GCA_963662405.2). Classification (GTDB taxonomy): domain Bacteria; phylum Desulfobacterota; class Syntrophia; order Syntrophales; family UBA2210; genus UBA6078. Next base: position 996,037 of record CAXXKT010000001.1, on the reverse strand, counting down.
CATTTTCCATCTTTGCCCGTTCCACATGCCACCCGCGTCTCTTTTCGTATTGCATAATCCGCATTGTTTGCCTAGAATCGGTATCGGGTGCTGTATACCACAAGTTGTGCGGAGCTTCCACGGGATATAAAAGAGACGGTTGTAACAATATATCCAGACCTTCGAGATGTGCGGGGGGCGATTGGGCGTATCTCTTTTATAAAGCTATTTGGCCATATGATTAAAAAAACAGAACAAACCCTTGCCAAGACCAGCCAGGAGATGGGCATTCTCCTCACGAAACCTCAGATCGATCTCCTGATGACATATGCTCGGGAACTGATTCTCTGGAATGCGAAGATGTCCCTTGTATCGATCAAGTCCCCCCATGACATCACAAAACACTTGATCGATTCTCTGACGCCGATTCCGCTGATCACAAAAGGTGATGCCACCCTCTTGGATATCGGAACGGGGGCCGGCCTGCCCGGTATTCCACTGAAGATTCGGGTGGGACGACTGCGCGTGACACTGATCGAATCATCCCGGAAAAAGACCTCTTTTCTCAAACACGTCATTCGGACTCTTGGTATCCGTGATATCACGGCAGTCAACACCAGGGCAGAATCAGCCGCACGGGAAACCCGATACCGCGGCGTGTTTGATGTGGTTATATCGCGGGCGACATGGAATATTTCCCAACTGCTTACCATCGGGGAACCCTTTCTGTCTGAGGATGGGATGTTGATTGCCATGAAGGGACAATGTGCGGACGAAGAACTGGCCCATGCGGAGGATACCATCAAACAAATGGGGCTTGAGTTGACCGGGTCTCGGGAGCTGCTCCTCCCCGTGACCGGTGAATTCAGAAAGCTATTCTGTTTTCGAAGGCGTTTACCATAAAACAGGAGCTCAGACCCCACCATTTCTGTTGCTCGTTACCCCAAATTACCGCTTCTCAAATCTTCTCTTGTGTGCTAGCATCTCGACCAGTATTCTGAAGGTGCGCGTGCGGAAAGAACAATCCTGAAAACATGCAAAAAGTCATATGTATAGCCAACCAGAAGGGTGGCGTCGGTAAGACGACGACCGCTATCAATTTGTCAGCGTCTCTGGCTGCCGCAGAGCGGAAAACGCTGCTGATTGATTGTGACGCACAAGGAAACGCAACCAGCGGTGTGGGAATCGACCCAGCGGTGGTACAGAAAAAAAATCTCTACTATGGTCTGGTGCAGGATGCTCCCTTTCAGGATCTTGTGTGCCATACAGATATTCAGACGCTGGACGTCATCCCTTCAAATCGGGATCTGATCGGTGTTGAAATAGAGTTCGTATCTCTCAATGACAGGGAAAAAAGGTTGAGAAACTTTGTGAAAACAATTGACAGTGCTTATGAGTTTATTATAATCGACTGTCCTCCGTCTCTCGGATTTTTAACTGTTAACTCCCTTGTGGCATCAGACGCATTTATTATTCCGTTGCAATGCGAATTCTTTGCACTGGAAGGGCTGGGGCAGTTACTCCACAGCGTCAAGCTGGTACAGGCTCGGCTCAACCCGTCTCTTTCGCTGGCTGGTATCCTTCTGACCATGTTTGATCAGAGAAACCGCCTTTCGCACCAAGTGGCCGATGAAGCGAGAAGTTTTTTTGGGAGGAGTGTCTTTAAGACCATTATACCAAGGAATGTGAGGCTTTCAGAGAGCCCCAGCCATGGGTTGCCCATCATACTGTACGATATTAAATCAAGTGGGGCTGTTTCGTATATGTCGCTGGCACAGGAAATCATGACGAACGGAAGGATATAATGTCTAAAAAAAACGCCTTGGGCAAGGGGCTCGGCGCTATATTTCCGGATCTTATGGACGATTCCGTCAATAAATCACACTTTGCCATGTGTGGGATCGAGGAACTGTCACCGAATCGCTTTCAGCCCCGGAGGGTCTTTGACAAAAAAGAACAAAGGAAACTCTCTGATTCGATTCAAGAAAACGGGATTCTTCAGCCGATACTCGTGAGAAAGCCCAACGACCGCCCGGGTTATGAAATTATCGCTGGAGAACGCAGGTGGCGCGCCGCTCAAGCCGCCGGGCTAAAGGATGTTCCGATCATCATTCGTCAAGGAACAGAAGATCTTGATATTGCAGAATTGTCTCTCATAGAAAATATCCAACGTGAAGAGTTGAACCCAATTGAGGAATCAGAAGCATATCAAACACTGATAAACCGGTTTCACCTCTCACAGGAAGAGATATCATTGCGGGTCGGCAAGGAACGCTCAACAATAGCAAATGTCTTGCGTCTCCTGCATCTGCCCGAGGAGGCAAAGAACGCTCTCATAAAAAAAGAAATCTCCGCCGGACATGCGCGGGCTCTGTTATCCATCGTTTCATCTGAGGAACAACGGTCGGCTCTCCGTGAAATAATCGCTAAAAAACTCAGCGTCAGGGAAGCTGAGAAGATGGCACAGAGCTTTGCGTCCCGCCGCACCCAAAAGAAGCAGGCAACTCCTAAGAAGGAGATACACATCGTAGATCTTGAAAAAAAACTTTCGGAGCGATTGATGGCAAAAACAAACATAAAGCCGCTCCGAAAGGGAGGTGTCATTGAGATACGGTTTCTCTCTGCCGATGATCTCGATCGGGTATTAGATGCCATTATGAGCGGAAATGATCGATATTGAACCGGAAGCAGTTGAACGCAATTCATATTTTTATTAACAGCTGTTGATAGCATTGTTTATAAAGGGTTGGGCAATTGGAATCATTTTGGAATGAAGGTATCAAAATAATTAAAGAAAAAGTTAGTCAGCAAAACTTTGATACGTGGATTAAACCGATCAGAATAGTTTCGCTGGAGGATAATAATGTGCTCCTCGGGGTCCCGAATAAGTTTTTTAAGGATTGGCTGGTAGATAATTACATTGAGCTGATCAGTAATTCTCTTGCGGATATCTCGGGCCTCAATGTCGATGTCCAGTTCGTTATCAGGAAACCAGAGAAGAAAGAAATATCAATCGAGAGAGGAACTCATGAGACGGTGAGTAGTCCTCCCGTCCGTCTGCACTCGTCACTCAATTTGAAATATACCTTCGAACGGTTTGTCGTCGGCTCGTCCAATCAGTTCGCCCATGCCGCCGCTCTTTCGGTTGCAGAGCAACCCGCTCGTAACTACAATCCTTTGTTTGTTTACGGAGGAGTCGGTCTGGGGAAAACACATCTAATCAACGCTATTGGTGTTCATACCGTCTCTCTCTACCCCAAAAAAAATATCTTATATGTCTCGGCAGAAGAGTTCATGAATGAACTTATCTACTCCATCAGATATGACAAGATGTCGAACTTCAGGGAAAAATACCGGAAGATAGATTCACTGTTGATAGATGACATCCAATTCATTGCCGGGAAGGAACGAACTCAAGAGGAATTTTTCCATACCTTTAACACCCTCCATGATTCGGGAAAGCAGATCGTTGTTACCAGCGACAAGTTTCCGAAGGAAATTCAAAATCTTGAAGGAAGATTGAGATCACGATTTGAGTGGGGTTTGATCGCTGACATCCAACCCCCTGACATAGAGACACGGATCGCGATTGTAGAAAAAAAAGCGCAGGAAAATGGTATTGATGTCTCGACAGAGATGACACATTATATTGCCTCCGTCGCCGATTCCAACATCAGAGAGTTGGAAGGGATCCTGACGAGGATAGCCGCTTACTCCTCCCTAACCGGAAAAGATATCACCATTGATATAGTACGGGATGTTATTAAAAATATCCTTAAACACTCGGCAAAACAGGAGATTACTGTCGATGAAATCTTAAAAGCCGTTGGAAAAAACTTTAACACTCGAGTGGGAGATATTAAATCGCCAAAAAAAAATAAAAATCTCGTACTCTCACGACAGGTCGCCATGTACCTCGCAAGAAAGTTGACGAATCACTCATTTCCGGATATCGGTGAAAAGATCGGAGGAAGGGATCACTCTACGGTGATTTATTCGAACAACAAGATTAAAAAGATGATAGAACGAGATCATCATCTCAGAAAAACTGTGGAGGAAATAGAGTTGTCCCTTCACACCCTCTAACAACAGGCTTATCAAGTATAAATAAGAGGAGTGTATAGTAATAATAAAAGGTATTTATATACTGTCTTTCCACATATCCACAATACCTACTATTACTACTATATTTTATTATTAAGAAATTATTTACAAAACAATAGGTGACGATATGGAATTTTCTATTCAGAGATCAATATTTTTAGAGGGTATTCAAAAGACATTAAGTATTGTCGAGAAAAGAACCACTTTTCCTATTCTGAACAATATTCTCATTCAGACTCAATCAGACTCAATCAAAATCGTGGCCACGGACAGGGAGGTAGGATTAATCTCACATTATGCGGCAACGATTATACGCGGTGGAGAAATTACCGTTGGGGCAAGAAAGCTGTTCGAAATGATCCGCGAGATCGATGGGGATGATATTCATGTGGAGGTTATGGAGAATAACTGGGTGAATGTCACGTGTGGAAAAATTAATTATAAGATGCCGGGTATTTCTGCGGAGGATTTTCCGGCGGTGTCTTATAGCGACGAAATAGATGAGATAACGATCACTTGCCCCGTCTTGAGGAATGTGTTTGAAAAGACGTTTTTTGCCGTTTCTCAGGATGAAATGAGACCAAATCTGAACGGGGTGTATTTTGAAATTCTTGCGGGAACTCTGGCGGTTGTAGCCACTGACGGTCACCGTTTGTCTCTTGTCAACATCCCCCTGGAGGATGGTGGCGCCCGAGATATGAAAGGGGTTATTATCCCCCGAAAAGGGGTCTCTGAGATCCGAAAACTGGTAGATGACGGAGATTCCGTCAATATCGGTGTGGTCGATGGTATGTTTGTGGTGAAGAAAAATAATACGGTGTTGAAGGCGAGTTTGATTACCGCTGAGTATCCTCACTACAAACAGGTGATACCTGAGGGAGGGGGAGTGACGGTGAATCTTGCAAAGGATCAGATGCTCCACTCTCTGCGGAGAATGAGTGTTATGTCGACGGAAAAATTCAGCGGAGTGAAGATTCAATTGTATGACAATCGGATACTTTTGACATCAACGAACCCGGATGTCGGAGAAGCACGTGATGAAATAGATGTTTCATATACCGGGGAAATGATGGAAGTAGGGTATAGTGTCCGATATCTCATTGACGCTATGGAACCAGTGGACGGGGAAGTGGTTTCGTTTGAGATGAGAAACGGTGATGGTCCTGGTGTGATCAGATCTGCCGGGACAGATACGTACATCTGTGTTGTCATGCCCATAAAACTCAGAAAGGATTAGAAAAAACAGGAGTGGAAAATTCATATAGTGCGGATAGTATCAAGATCCTTGACGGTCTTGAGGCCGTTAGAAAAAGACCCGCCATGTATATTGGCAGTACCGGACGGGAAGGGCTTCACCACTTGGTTTATGAGGTCGTTGATAACAGTGTGGATGAGGCGTCTGCGGGATATTGCGACCTCATACAGGTGAAGATAAGAGTCGATAACAGTGTGACGGTAGAGGATAACGGGAGAGGTATCCCTGTCGATATACACAAGACCGAGAAGGTGTCGGCAGCAGAGGTTGTTCTCACGAAGCTTCACGCCGGAGGAAAATTTAATAATGATAGCTATAAAATATCTGGTGGGCTTCATGGCGTGGGGGTTTCGGTAGTCAATGCCCTCTCAGAATATCTTGAAATGGAGGTGCGTCGGGACGGGAAGGTATACCGTCAATCGTACCATAGGGGGGTTCCTGATCATCCTTTGCAGGAGGTGGGAACAACAAAGAGAAGAGGAACAAAGATCACCTTTCTGCCGGATGCGGGGATCTTTGAAGAGGTTGACTTTAGCTTTGATATTCTCTCCAAGCGATTAAGAGAATTGGCATTTCTGAATCGAGGTCTCAAGATCGTCATTGCGGATGAAAGAAATGATGACAAAAACGAATTTTTCTATAAGGGGGGAATCATTTCCTTTGTCGAGTATATCAACAGAAATAAAAAAGTGTTGCACAATAAGCCGATTTATATCAGTGGTGAAAAGGAAGACTGTTCCGTCGAACTGGCGTTGCAGTACAATGAGGGATATATGGAAAATATATTCTCGTACGCGAACAGTATCAACACCACCGAAGGGGGTACGCATATTGTTGGGTTTCGATCGGCCCTGACGAGGGTGATCAATAACTATATCGTCAGCAGTGGGATCGGGAAAAACGACAAGACCTCTCTCAAAGGTGAAGATGTCCGGGAGGGTCTCGGCTGTGTCGTCAGTGTGAAGCTGGCTCAGCCGCAATTTGAGGGTCAGACCAAGACAAAGCTCGGCAACAGTGAGATAAAAGGTCTGGTAGAGACGGTCGTGTATGAAAAACTAACAAGTTACTTCGAAGAAAATCCATCGGTTACGCGCCAAATCGTTTCAAAATCCATTGATGCGGCGCGGGCACGAGACGCTGCACGAAAGGCCCGGGAATTGACTCGGAGGAAAAGTGCCCTTGAAGTCACCTCCCTTCCCGGAAAATTAGCGGATTGTCAAGAAAAAGACCCGGCACGGAGTGAAGTGTATATCGTCGAGGGAGATTCGGCGGGCGGCTCGGCAAAACAGGGGAGGGATAGAAAGAACCAGGCAATCCTGCCGCTCAGGGGGAAGGTGCTGAATGTGGAGAAGGCGCGCCTTGATAAGATGCTCAATAATAACGAGATCAAGGTCATCATTACCGCTCTGGGTGCCGGGATCGGGGATGAGGATTTTGATATGGGCAAACTGCGCTATCATAAAGTCATTATCATGACCGATGCGGATGTCGACGGTGCCCACATCCGGACCCTTCTTCTCACCTTCTTTTTCAGGCATATGCGCGAACTGATCGAGCGGGGGTGTCTCTATATCGCACAACCGCCTCTTTTCAGGATAATGAATAAAAAGAAGGAGTGGTATATCAGCACCGAAGATGAAATGGATGATTATATCCTGACGAGTGGGGTAGAACAGGTGCAGGTGGTGACCGGTGATGGAACGATTGTTACGGGGGCCAAGCTGCTGGGGTTTATCAAGAAAGGGATCCGCCTCGACGCCATACTGGAAAAATTTCATAACAGTGGAAAGGATGGAGAGATCATCAGACTTCTGGCGGGGGATCCGGGCTTTGACAGAGAAGATTTTGAAGATGAAACGATACTCTCCCGGGTCGGAAAAAGGATCGGCAAGGCGATCGGAGATCGCGTTGCTTCCTACTGGACCGAGGCGGATATCGAACACGGCGGGTATAAATTATTTTTCAATTTGAAAAAAAACGGACGGGATCATACTACCTGGATCGATAAGGATATCTTCTACATGCCTAAGTTTGCGGAGGCAAAGGTGCATATCAATCAGATAAGTCCTCTTGGAGAAGCCCCTTATACGATTATTCAAAGAGACGCAGACGGGGCGAAAAGTGAAAGGCACATTGAGAACATGAGAGACCTGATTGATTACGTGATTCAGGTCGGACAAAAAGGTCTGTCCATACAGCGCTATAAAGGCCTGGGAGAGATGAATCCCGAGCAGCTGTGGGAAACAACCATGGATCCCGAGAAAAGGACCCTTCTCCAGGTGAAGATAGAAGATGCCGTGGCCGCCGACGAAATCTTTACAACCCTTATGGGAGATCAGGTCGAACCGCGCAAGAACTTCATCTTTGAGAATGCGCTCAATGTATCCAATCTGGATGTGTAGTCGGGGGAGAAGAGAATCGATGGTCTGATTTTCATCCACCCTCTTTATATCTCTGCCTGTTGGGATGGGTGGGATAGAGATATCACTACTAAATCAGTATAGCTGGAAGAAAGGTTTTTCAAGGTTATGGATCAGTTGTTCCAGAGGAACATACCGGTAACGATAGAAAAAGAAATGCAAAAGTCCTACATGGAGTACGCGATGAGCGTCATTGTGGGACGTGCTATTCCTGATATCAGAGACGGACTCAAACCGGTTCACCGGAGGGCATTGTATGCGATGTCCGATCTTGGAAACCGGTGGAACAGGCCGTACAAGAAGTCCGCGAGAATCGTGGGTGACATCATCGGTAAATATCATCCCCATGGAGACTCGGCCGCCTATGATACCCTCGTCAGGATGGCTCAGGATTTCTCTATGCGGTATCCGCTTATCGATGGTCAGGGAAATTTCGGATCCGTTGACGGAGATCCGCCGGCCGCGATGCGATATACCGAGATCAGGATGGCACGACTGGCCGATGAACTGCTTGCCGATCTTGATAAGGATACCGTTGATTTTATTCCGAACTACGATGGTTCTCTCCAGGAGCCAGTGGTTCTTCCTGCACGAATCCCGACCCTTCTTCTGAATGGTTCATCGGGTATCGCGGTTGGTTTAACGACCAATATTCCCCCCCATAACCTGACCGAATTGGTCGATGGGATCATTGAACTCATCCACAACCCGGAACTTTCCGTCGATGACCTGATGACCTTCATAAAGGGGCCCGATTTCCCGACGGCCGGCTTTATCAACGGCCGGGACGGAATCGTCTCCGCCTACCGGACGGGACGCGGTATCATCAGGATCAGGGCGCGTGCTATCATTGAACGTAATTCCCGTAATGACAGGGAAAGTATCGTTATTACCGAACTCCCCTATCAGGTGAACAAAGCGAATCTCATCGAGAAGATATCGGAGCTGGTCAAGGAAAAGAAGATCAGCGGTATTTCAGATCTGAGAGATGAATCGGATCGTGAGGGGATGCGAATTGTTATCGATCTGAAGCGGGACGAAATGTCGGGGGTAATCCTCAACCAGCTCTACAAGCACACCCAGATGGAATCGACCTTCGGCATCATCATGCTGGCCATTGACCGGGGGCAGCCCCGGGTCATGAACCTGAAAGAGATCCTCGTCAAGTTTATCGAATTCAGGAAAGAGATTATTATCAGACGGACGATGTATGAGCTCGCGCGGGCCAGGGAGAAGCTGCACATACTGGAGGGGTTTATTATCGCCCTGGATAATATCGACGAGGTCATCGCGATTATCAAGGCATCCGAAAACGCCAAGACGGCTGCCGAAGAACTGATGGCCCGGTTCGGCCTGAGCGAGGAACAGACCAAGGCGATCCTGGAGATGAGACTGCAGCGCCTGACCGGCCTGGAGCGCGACAAGATACGCGAAGAACACATCGAGATATCTGCTCTTGTCAAGCGGCTGGAGGGGATACTTGCAGATTCCCGGAAGGTTTTGAACATTATCGTTGAGGAACTGGAGGAGATCCAGAAGCGGTATGGTGATGAGAGAAGAACGGAGATCGTTCTCAGCAGCACGGATATCGGGATCGAGGATATGATTGTTGAAGAGGATATGGTGGTGACCATATCCCATCAGAACTACATCAAGCGCAATCCGGTCAGTCTCTACCGGAGTCAGCACCGTGGCGGTCGCGGCAAGGTGGGAATGGGAACGAAGGAAGACGATTTTATCGAGCGAATGTTTATCGCCTCAACACACAACCATATACTCTTTTTTACCAATAAGGGCCGGGTATACTGGCTGAAGATATACCAGATTCCCCAGGCCGGAAGGGCAGCAAAAGGGAAGGCGATTGTCAACCTGATCGGCATATCACAGGATGAAAAAATTACGGCTGTTCTCCCGGTAAGAGAGTTTGTCCCGGGTAAATTTATCGTCATGGCGACCAGGAGAGGGATCATTAAGAAGACCGATCTCATAGCCTATTCCAATCCCCGATCCGGCGGTATCATAGCGCTGACCCTCGACGACGGGGATGAGCTGATCGATGTCAAGCAGACGAACGGCGACCAGGATATCTTTCTCGGCGCCCGGAAGGGAAACGCCATACGGTTTCATGAACAAGATGTCCGGTCCATTGGGAGAACCGCGCGGGGAGTGACCGGAATACGGATTGCACCGGATGACGAAGTCGTCGGTATGGAAGTCACCACCGACAGCAATTTAATCTTGACCGTTTCTGAAAAGGGGTTCGGCAAAAAAACGGAGATTGCCGAATATCGACTTCAGTCACGGGGGGGAAAGGGAATTATTAACCTCAAAACAACGTCCAAGATCGGCTGTGTGACGGGGATCAAACAGGTGACCGGCGATGAGGATATCATGCTGATCAGTGATGCGGGAAACATTATCCGTCTGGGGGTCGGAGAGGTATCTCTACTTCACCGCAGTACCCAGGGAGTCAAGCTCATCGATCTGGCCGAAGGTGAAAAGCTGGTAGGATTAGCGCGGGTGGAGCGCGCCCAATCGGAAGACGATGAAGGGCAGGGCGATGAACCCGGACTCTTGGGTATATAACCGGGGATCGCTGTCAGCATGGTGAAGGTCATTGAAGACGTGGACAAGCGACCGACAATAATCGGGGGCATGTTTGACCGTATTGCCCCCTCTTACGATACATTAAATCGAATCCTGTCTCTTTCTCTCGACCGCTATTGGAGAAAACGAACCGTCCGATCGCTGGATATAGAAAGCGGTGATCTGATTCTGGACATCGCGACGGGCACGGGAGATCTTGCCCTTGCAGCCTTGCGTGCTATCCCGTGCCGGGTGGTGGGGATTGACCTTTCGCTGGGGATGCTTCAGCAAGCGGAACGAAAAAGCGATGCATACCTCCATGATCGGTACTCTCTCGTGAACGGGGATGCCACCGCCCTGCCCTTCCGGGACGGGGCCTTTGACCGGGCCATGGTTGCTTTCGGGATACGAAACGTCTCGGGAATTGATCGGTGTCTCGACGAGGTATACCGGGTCATCAAACCGGGTGGCAAAATCGTTATTCTCGAGTTTTCCCTCCCCTCAAACCCGTTTTTCAAGGCAGTGTATCTGACCTACTTTCGACATATCCTTCCTGTCGTTGGCGGACTTGTATCGGGAAACGCCTCCGCATACCGGTACCTCCGTGATTCAGTGATCGATTTTCTCTCCCCTGAGGAACTCGTCGATACAATCAGGACGAGGGGGTTTACTGTCGAATTAAGCACGTTTTTCTGGGGTGTGACACGACTGTACACGCTGAAACGCAAAGTGAAGGAAGCGAGCGAGTAGAAAGAATCAAAAACCACCCGGTTCACTCATTTCCCGATGCAACGGTTTCCCGAATCGTATGGAGAAGCCACAGGGCCTTCAGGGGGGTGAGTCCCTCCAGTTTTTCAATCAGGATATCGGTGTCGACCTTGAACTGGGTGCTCAGCTTTTCATACCGCTCCACGTCCTCCACGTCCCAGGCGAGCAGCAGAGGCCATTCCCGGAGACGGGCCGGTTCGTATTCGTCGTTTTTAAATATCTCGCAGAGGAGGGACATCTCCTCTGCGCTGAAATATCCCGCCATCTCTTCACCGGTGGCGGCAAGGAGGGTGTAAAGGGCCGTCAGATCCTCGTTCACAGCGAAGGACAGGTCCCGCACGTACCGAGCGCCACTCCACTCCGGGTGTTCCGATATCTCGATGTGTGTTCCCATGGTCTCTTCCTCTCATGAATAATGACATCGCCAGGTAGTGTAACAGCTCCGATGAGGGGTCGCAATGTGAAACCCGATCAACTGAATGACCGGAAGAGAAAGAAACGCCGGGGGGTTTTCTTTCGCACGTGGGTGTTCTATACTTGAGAAAAAAGGTTGGTGATGATCATGTCTCGGACGATTATAGAGAGAGAGCCAGCCCACTACCGGGTCTTCGACCATACGGCGGACCTTGGTGTGGAGATATACGGTAGGGACGAAGCGGATCTCTTTAAGAATGCAGCCCTCGCCCTCGCCGATATCCTGATCGACCGGTCCCGCGTGGAGGGAAACGAATCGAAGGAGATTGTCGCCGAGGGGAATGATCGTGAGGAGCTCTTCGTCAATTTTCTCAGAGAGATCGTAGCACTCTTCAACGGTGACGGATGGTTGGTGAAAGGATGCATGATTCACTCCGTGGATAAGACTCACCTCCATGCGACGGTGACCGGAGAGCCCTTTGCACGGGAGCGCCATACGGTCGAGGCGGAGATCAAGGCGGTCACCTATCATCACGTGGAGGTGCGCAGTACCCCCGGGGGATGGGTCGGAAGGGTGGTGTGCGATGTCTGATATCAGGATCGAGCGTCTCGATGCGTTTCGGTGGATCATACCCCCGGTGGGGGGGATGCGGGTCCCCGGGATGATCTATGCCGATGAGCGTATGATGAAGTCCATGGGAAAGGATGAAAGCCCGAGACAGGTCGCCAATGTGGCCCATCTCCCCGGTATCGTCAGCCACTCCCTGGCCATGCCCGATATCCACTGGGGATACGGTTTTCCCATCGGCGGTGTTGCCGCCTTCGACATGGAGGAAGGAATCATATCTCCCGGAGGGGTGGGGTACGATATCAACTGCGGTGTCCGTCTGATGGTCACCGATCTCCGGATCCACGACATCGAGGGGAGGGTGCGCGACCTGATCACTGCCCTCTTCAGGGACATACCGGCCGGTGTGGGATCTGAAAGTACGCTCAAACTGTCTCCCAAAGAGGAAAAGGCGATCCTCCGCCGGGGAGCCGCCTGGGCGGTCGACCGGGGCTATGGCTCCGAGAGGGATCTGGCTGCGACCGAGGAGGGCGGTGTCATGCCGGGGGCGGACCCGGGATGTGTGAGTGAGCGGGCCCTCGAGCGGGGGCGGCGGCAGCTGGGGACCCTGGGGTCCGGGAATCACTTTCTGGAACTGGGGGTTGTGGACGAGATCTTTGATCGGGAGGTTGCCGCCGCCTTCGGTCTGACAGCCGAAGGGCAGGTTGCCCTCTCCATCCATACCGGGTCGCGGGGGTTCGGTTATCAGGTATGCGATGATTACCTGGCGCGGATGGTCAAGCGGAGCGGTTCCCTGGATTTTATCCTCCCCGACCGGCAGCTTGCCTGTGCCTCCCTAAGATCCCATGAGGGGAAGGAGTATATGGCCGCCATGGCCTGCGCGGCGAATTATGCCTGGGCGAACCGGCAGATCCTCATGCACGGAGTGGGACAGACCCTTGAAAAAACGCTCCATCGCTCTCCCCGTGATATCGGGATGAGGCTGGTTTACGATGTGTGTCACAATATCGCCAAGGGAGAGGAATTTGAGGTAAACGGTGAAAAAAAGCGGCTCTGCGTGCATCGAAAAGGTGCCACCCGGGCACTGCCTCCCCGTCACCCAGCCCTGCCCGCGATGTACCGTGACGTGGGGCAACCGGTCCTGATCCCGGGAGACATGGGTACCGGGTCGTACGTCCTCGTGGGGACGGAGCGGGCCCTGAAAGAGACCTTCGGAAGCACCTGCCATGGCGCCGGGCGGGTCATGAGCCGCACCCGGGCGCTGAAGGCAAGCCGGAACCGGTCAATCGCCTCCGAGATGGCAGGAAGGGGAGTGACGGTGATAGCCGCGGGAAAAAAGACGTTGAGCGAAGAGATGCCGGAGGCATACAAGGAGATTGAGGACGTGGTGAACGTGGTACATCAGGCAGGTCTCTCGAGGAAAGTTGCACGCATCAGGGCCGTCGGGTGTATCAAGGGTTGAGCCGTGCATGGGCTTGGTGCTTGACAAACCATGAAATGTGACTAAACTGACGAGGAAAAAGTCCGAGAAAGGAAGATCATCGTGGCCGAGAGACAGATACCGCAAGAAGCGTATGATATAGTGATTATTGGAGGTGGGCCCGGCGGGTTGACCGCCGGTCTCTACGCATCCAGGGCCGATATGAAAACGCTCCTTGTGGAGGGGAACGCGCAGGCCAGCCAGATTACCATGACGGACCTGATCGAGAACTATCCCGGTATCCCCGCCGTCGGCGGGTTCGAGTTGAACGACACCTTCAAAAAGCAGGCGGTTGCGTTCGGTCTGGATGTCAAACCCGAGCAGGTGAGCGCGATACGCCGCAAACAGCTGGGGGATGTCGAGGGATGGGAGATTCTGACCGATGGAGGTACCTACCCGACCCTTGCCGTCATTATCGCGACGGGAGCCGCCTGGAGCCGCCTGGGGGTACCGCGGGAAGAGGAGATGGTGGGTCGCGGCATATCATACTGTGCCACCTGCGATGCCCCCTTTTACCGAAATCGTGCGGTTGCGGTGGTGGGCGGCGGGGATACCGCCGTTCAGGAGGCCATCTACCTCACCAAATTCGCCTCGACCGTCACCGTCATTCACCGTCGGGATCGTCTGAGAGCGACAGCTATCCTGCAGAAGCGGGCCTTTGCCAACGACAAGATCACCTTCGCCTGGGAATCCGTCGTGGAAGAGATCCTCGGCGAAGACGGTGTGACGGGGGTCAGGGTACGGAACGTCAAGGATCCCGAACGATATGAAGAGATCCCGGTGGACGGGGTCTTTATCTTTGTCGGTCTTGTCCCCAATACGAATTGTGCCAGGGGGGTTGTCAACGTGGATGAGGATGGCTATATTATTGCCGATCATGATATGAAGACGTCAGTCCCCGGTATCTTCGCCTGTGGTGATTGCATCAGGAAGTCTCTGCGCCAGGTGATAACCGCCTGCGGCGACGGGGCAACGGCCGCTCACAGCGCATCACTGCATGTGGATGATCTGAAAGGGCAGTCATATTAAAAACATGTGGGTGGGATCCTGACGGCGGTTGGTGAGGAGACCGCCGTGTCGTATAAGGAGAAGATGAAATGCCGATATATGAATATCGATGTACCCTCTGTGGCAGGGAATTTGAGATGATCCGACCGGTCCAGGACGAGTTCCACGAGGTTGCCTGTCCTGACTGCGGGAAGAAAAAGATAGAAAAAGTGGTCTCACTTCCCGCCGGATCTCACGGGTCCTGCCAGGCCTGTTCCCTGTCGGGTCCGTCCTGTTCGTCCACCTGAGGCTGATCCGGACCCCGGCGGGTCGCCGGGGTTGACATATGGGGGTTCCGGTTGGTTGGACCTTCCGAGATAAAAGGGACGTGCGATGGCCCGACTGATCGATATCTGGCAACATATCCCGGAGCACATCAATCCGGCGTTTCTGGAGATCGGATCCTTTCAGATGCGCTACTACGGACTTATGTACCTTGTTGCATTTGCCGTGATCTATCTCCTCGTGATCCATCGGATACGGGACGAGCGATTCGAGTACGGGAGGGAAACGGTCCAGGATTATTTTGTCTGGGCGATCGCCGCCCTCCTGGTGGGGGGACGATTGGGATATGTCCTCTTCTATAACCCGGCATACTACGCGGCACACCCCCTCGCGGTGGTGTGCCCGTTTGATCTTTCAGACGGCTTCCGTTATACGGGTATCAGCGGTCTGTCGTACCACGGCGGACTGATCGGTATCGTTCTCGTTTCCATCTTGTTTTTCGTGAGGCGGAGGATCGATTTCTGGCGGTTTTCCGATCTCTTCTGCCCGGCGATTCCCCTAGGGTACACCTTCGGACGGATCGGGAATTTCCTGAACGGAGAACTCTACGGTCGCATGACGGATGTCTGGTGGGGGATGTATTTCCCGCTGGACCCTCTCAGGGCCCTGCGCCACCCGTCTCAGTTGTATGAGGCCTTTTTCGAAGGGGTTGTCCTGTTTGCCCTTTTGTGGGGTCTCCGGAAAAAGGAGCTTTTCAGAGGAAGGATGCTCGCGCTGTATCTGATCGGCTACGGTCTGGTTCGGTTTTGTATTGAATTCTTCAGGGAACCGGACCCGCAACTCGGCTGTGTCTTGGGCAACCTGAGTATGGGGCAGCTCCTCTGCCTCGGTATGATACTCGTCGGTATTGTGATTACGCTGGTAAAGAGACGACAGGGAGGGACCATATGACCAAGAGACTCGTGATCGTTGGGGGAGGTGCCGGAGGACCTTCCGCGGCAGCAGAGGCAAAGAGACGGGACCCCTCATTGCAGGTAACGGTGGTGGAGCGGGGTGAGTTTATCTCGTATGCCGCCTGACCCATGCCCTATTACATCGGTGATGTAATCAAGGACCCGAAAAGGCTTATCGCGAGGACCCCTGAAAAATTTGAGGAATCCGGGGTCGAGGTGCGGCTCAGGACCCACGTTGAGGAGATCGGAACCGAGAGCGGGGAGGTCCTGCTGGAAGGGGGAGAACGATTGCCGTACGATTTTCTCGTCGTGGCGACCGGTGCCGAGGCGACTCTTCCCGATATGCCGGGAACGGAAAGCGATGGGGCCTTCGTCCTGAAGAATCTGCGGGATGGTATCAATATCAAGAAATATATCGAGGAAAACCGCTGCCGCAGAGCGGCGATCGTCGGGGCCGGTTTTATCGCCATGGAGATGGCCGAGGCACTGAAGACCATCGGCCTGGAGACACGAATCGTCTACCGGGGCGAGCTGCCGGTCAAGAAATGGGACCCGGTCTTTTCCCAGGTGGTGCTGGATGAATTGACGGATAACGGGGTGATCTTTCTGTCCCATCAGTCACCCGTCGCCGTTGAGAAGGGCTCTCGGGCACGACTGTGTCTGGTGACCGACCAGGAGAAAATAGAAACGGATCTCATCATCTTCGCCCTCGGCGTGAAGCCCGAGACGACGCTGGCGCGGGCGGCCGGCATACCCGTCGGAGAATCGGGTGCCATCACGGTTGATCATGCGCAACAGACCGAAAAGGAAGGGATCTTTGCCGCCGGTGACTGTTGTGAATCGTACCATCGGATCAGCAAACGGTGGGTCTCCATACCGCTGGGGGATATCGCGAACAAGCAGGGCCGGGTGGCCGGCCGGAATATCGGGGGGTATCCGATGGCTTTCCCGGGTGTTATCGGCGCCCAGGCCTTCAAGGTCTTTGGTCTGGAAGTGGCCGCAACCGGTCTTGATGAACGTGAGGCGGAACAGAGCGGATATGCTTTCGCAAGTACCATCATCTGGGGATCCGCCAGAGCGGCATCCATGGGTACGGGCCGGCGGCTGGGGATCAAGGTGATTGCAGACAAGGCATCGGGAAAACTGTTGGGTGCCCAGGCCGTGGGACAGAGCGGGGCGGTCAGCCGTATCAATACCCTCTCGGCGTGTCTCTGGTCGGGGATGGATCTGGACGATATCGGCTATCTGGACCTTGCATACAGTCCCCCCTTCAGCGGGGTATGGGATCCCATCCATATAGCCGCGCAGGTCTTGAGGAGACAACTGTAAAATCGTGGTACGGTGGATGTTGCGGCACGCGCTTTCTGAAAAAGATTGACAACCATCATTGAGATGGTTTACGTTGTGGAGCCACCCCGAAATATGTACAAGATGCGAATTGAGTCTTCTCTCCTGCAGCGCAAATTGATAATCCTTGTTCGAGATGCCGCCCTCTGTTTATTGAGCGATTCCGATTCTTTACTTCGGTGCAGATCATCTCTTTTCCCAGATTAGTCATTATCGGGAAGGACTCGAATTGAAAATGGCTCAGTTTTCGGGGGACAGGTCACGTTTCGAAATATTTCCTAAAAAGATTTTGAAAGTTGGATAACATCTAAAAGGAGGGTACTATTATGAAGCGCATTTTTGTACCGTTCGTTGTCCTGATCATCGCGCTGTCGATGGTCGTTGCCGGGCTGGCAGGTGCGGAGCAAAAAAGTTTCTTTGCCATCGCCACGGGTGGTACGGGTGGTACGTACTATCCGCTGGGAGGTGTGCTGGCACAGGCCCTGTCCAACAAAATTCCGAACATTATTATTACGGCCCAATCGGGCAACGCCTCCGTTGCGAACTGCAATCTCATAAAAAACCATCAGATAGAATCGGGGTTCGTGCAGAACAATGTCGCCTACGCGGCGTACAACGGGATCGCGCAATTCGAAGGAAAACCCGTCAAAAACCTGAGGGCCATCGCCTCCCTCTACCCCGAGACGATCCAGATCGTTGCCCGGGAAGGGGCCGGTATCAAAACGGTCACGGATCTCACGGGGAAAAAACTGGTTCCCGGTGATCGAGGAAGCGGGACCGAGGTCGATTGCAAGGCGGTCCTGTGGGGTCTCGGACTCACCTATGATGATTTTGCCAATGTCGACTGGCTCAGTTTTGCCGGTGCCGCGCAGCGGTTGAAGGATCGGCAGGCGGATGTGGCGTTCATCACGGCGGGGTGGCCGACAGCGGCCATCACGGAACTGGCCACGACCTCCGATATCACCCTGGTCCCGCTGGACGACGAAACCATAGCAAAGATCATCAAGCAATATCCCTTCTATGCGAAGGTTGCGATCCCTGCCGGTACCTACCGGGGTGTCGATGTTGATATTCCTGCCATTACCACCATGGCGCAATGGGTCGTTGATGCGGATGTCCCTGAAAAGACGGTGTATCTACTAACCAAGGCCCTGTGGGATAAGGGGACCTTCGTCCTGCGAAAGGCGGGTGAGAAAGCGGCAGAGGCCCCGAGCGGGGCGGAAATTATGGCCCAGGCCCATGCCAAGGGGAAGGATGTCACCCTCACAACAGCCCTCGATGGTGTGGCTATTCC
The DNA here is from genome assembly GCA_963662405.2 of Syntrophales bacterium. GTDB lineage: Bacteria > Desulfobacterota > Syntrophia > Syntrophales > UBA2210 > UBA6078. The sequence goes on along the minus strand of CAXXKT010000001.1, from coordinate 977,597 downwards.
CCTGCATCCCGGAGCGGAAAAATTCTACCGGGAGAAGGGGATTCTTCGATAACGCCGATTACGCACTGTCAAGAGATAACCGGGCACCGGATGCGGTGCCCGGTCTCCCGGTCTCAGCATGGATACGAAGAGAGTTATCATTGTCTCGTCTCTCGCCGCCCTGCTTCTCGTTTCATTTTTTTCTTTTCATGTCCATGTGTTGCGGATTGAGGCAGTAAGAGAACGCCAAACGGTCTTTGTACGCACAATAAAGCCGAATAGCACCTTTTCGACCGCCTATGTGCATTCGGTTGAACGGTCTCCGGTCCGGGAGTATTTCAGGATCGACACGGATTTCCGGATCGTACTGTACGAGACGCACTTCTCTTCCTGTAACACCGGTCTGCCGACAACCCTCTCCGGCGATGAACGGTTTTCCCGTGACGGTGATCATTTCCGCATCTTCAATATGGCCCGGGTCGTGCCGATTCTCGATCTCTGGGTCAATGCGCAGTATGAGAATACTCTGGCGTTGGAGGGGGAGCCGCTTATCAAGCTCCCCGATCTTGCGGGAAACACGCTCCTGAGGGTGACGGTTGAAGAGGTTTCAATTTTCGCGTTTGTCTGCATGAAGGCAAACCTTTCGTGAACAAGGGAGGGATCATGGAATTGCAGGGAACCGCAGCCGTCGCTGGACACCATGAGATTCTTGCTAAATACGATCCGGAGTTGCGATTCCGCCGGCTTTCCGGCATGACACTGAAGCTCGCGTTCTTTATGACGCTGGTCCTGTCGATATTCCATATCTACACGGCCGGGTTCGGGGTATTTCAGGAATGGAGACACCGGGCGTTTCACCTGGCCTTTGTCCTGCCGCTGGTCTATCTGTTGTATGCGATACGGAAAGACCGAACAGATGACGGAAAGCACTGGGTGTACGATGGTATATACGGAATCATCGGTGCCGCTCTCGTCGGTGTCATGTTCCGCGAGATCATGCATCTGTCCGTATTAGCCGCCGGTGCCCTCTGTGTGATGTCATTTCTGGTGATCATCTATTGCAAGCGCCGTGAATTTTTGTCGGGACGGATCTTTGTCTATGGTGATTTCTTCCTCTTTACCCTGATGATCGGGGTTCTCCTTTTCGGTGGCGGTATTGTCCTGAAACACCTCCATCTGGAGGAGGCCTTCGATAATGCGGGATGGTCCCTCCTCTTCTGGAGCCTGTTTCTCTTCGGCGTTTTTTTCAGCCTGATCATTCTCTTTACCGTCCAGTGGGTGCGGGCGGTATACACCATGATCAGGGGAGGGACCTTCGGCTACACGCCGGATCATATCCCTTACTTCGATCTGTTTTTTGCGGTTCTCGCAACCTTTGTCTCCGTGTATATCTTCCTCGAATTCAACAGCCTGGTGATCCGAGCCGGGCTCCCCCTCGAGATGGATGTCGTCGTGGGTGCCTTCGCCATCCTGCTGATCCTCGAAGGGGCGAGACGCAGTATCGGACCACCCCTCCCCATCATCGCCCTGCTCGTCCTGATCAACTGTTATCTGGGCCCCTATTTTCTCGATATCCCGGGCCTCAGCTTTTTCGCGCACCGGGGATATTCCGTCGAGCGGATTATCGAGCACATGTACCTCGGAACGGAGGGGATCTTCGGTATCCCCCTCGGGGTCGTCGCCACCTTTGTCTTCCACTTCGTCATTTTCGGGATCTTTATCTCAAAGACCGGCCTGGGACAGCTCTTTATCGACCTCGCCATGGCCCTGGCGGGTGGGACCGTCGGCGGTCCGGCCAAGGTTTCGGTCATTTCGAGTGGTTTCCTCGGTTCGATCAACGGCAGCTCCATCGCCAACACCGTCACGACGGGGGCCTTTACCATCCCTCTCATGAAAAAGGTGGGGTATTCACCGCGGTTTGCGGGGGCGGTCGAGGCGGCGTCTTCAACGGGGGGACAGTTGATGCCGCCGATTATGGGGGCGGCCGCCTTTATCATGGCCGAGTTCCTGGGGATCCCCTATGTCAAGATCGCCGCCGCCGCCATCGTCCCGTCCTTCCTGCATTTTTTTGCCGTGGGGACCATGGTCCACTTCGAGGCTCTGAAACAGGGACTCAAGGGTCTTCCCCGCGAATCGCTCCCCCGGGTCGGCGTCATCCTCAGGGAACGGGGTCTGCTCATTGCCCCGCTCGCGGTCATTGTGTATCTCCTCATCGCGGGGAGCAGCCCCTTCCTGGCGGCCTTCTGGGGGATCATATTTTCCGTGGCGATCGGCCAGATACACATGAGAACCATGCCGCTCCTGATAACGATCTTCCTGTCGGTTCCCTGTGTCTTGGCGCGATTGAATCCACTGCACCATTCCCTCTCCTCACTGATCATATGGGGCGGGATCGGGATAGTGGGGTTTATATATGTTTCTCGCAAGACCGATCGTATCTCATGGCTGCTGGGGATCGCGACAACCGCCCTCCTGTCGGTCCTGCTCTGGTGCAGGATAGAACCGTCGCTGTGCGCCTTCTGGGGACAGATGGCCGTAATCGGTGTCGGCGTCTGCTACAAGGAGAGCCGCATGCGGGTTCCCGATATCCTGGATACACTGGAGGCGGGGACGAAAAATGCACTCGCCATCGGGGCGGCGTGTGCCTGCGTCGGGTTTATCGTCGGGGCCACCACGCTGACCGGACTCGGACTCAAGTTTGCCGCCGCCGTTATCGAGCTCGCCCACGGTGTGGCGGGTTTCATCAGTATGGTTGATGTGATGCATTGGCTTTCCCTCGAGGGGACCACCCTCTTTTTTACCCTCATCTTTACTGCCATATCCTGCTTTATCCTGGGAATGGGGATCCCCACCACGGCACAGTATATCATCGCATCGATGATCGCGGCTCCGGCGCTGTTGCAGTGGGGAATTCCTCCTCTCGTGTCGCACATGTTCGTCCTCTTTTATGCCGTCCTTGCCGATGTGACACCGCCCGTTGCCCTTGCCGCTTACGCGGCTTCCGGGATTTCGGGTGGGGACCCCTTCAGGACGGGATTTACCGCCTTCAGCCTTTCGATGGCGAAGGTCTATGTTCCCTTCGTCTTTGTCTATTCCCCCATCGTCTTGTGGCTTCCGGCCCTCCTGGACCCCGCCGCCTCGTTTGATTACCTTCGATTTGCCCGGGTTTTTATCACACTGGTCTTGGGGGTCGTGGCCCTCGGGGCTACGGTCATCGGCTATCTGAGGATGCGATCCACGCTCGTGGAACGGGTACTGTCAGGGATCGCTGCTTTCTGCCTCTTTACACCGGAAGGCTATACCGATGTGATCGGGATGATCATATTGATTTTAGTGATAATCATGCAGGGAAGGAGAAAGGCTGCAATACAAAAGAATGGAGGAACATGAGCATGCCTGATACCGTCATTCGGGTAGTACAGTACGGCCTGGGGCCGATTGGGAGTGCTATGGCGCGCCACGTCGTGGAGCGCAAGGGCGTAGAACTGGTGGGGGGAGTGGATATCGATCCGGCCAAGTTAGGGAGAGATATCGGTGATGTGGTAGGGATCGGCTTCCCGCTGGGCATTCCGGTAACCCAAAATCTTGCCCGGGCACTGGAAAAAAGACCGGCGGATGTGGTATTACACACCACGGGTTCCTTCTTTGATCTGTTTGAGACACAGATCTTTGAGGTTCTCGGGGAAGGATTGGATGTCGTCTCGACATCCGAGGAGCTTTCGTTCCCCTGGCTGGCCCACCCGGAGGCCGCTGCCAGGATAGATGCCGTCGCCCGGCAGGCCGGGAAGACGGTGTTGGGGACGGGTGTCAATCCGGGGTTCCTGATGGATACGCTTCCCCTTCACCTGACCGCTATTTCCCAGCGGGTGGACCGTATTGACGTAACGCGTCGCATGAATGCATCCGCAAGGCGCGGGCCGTTCCAGGCAAAAATTGGTGCCGGGATGACGGTGGAGGCCTTTTCCATGCAGATGAAGAAGGGACGCATGGGGCATGTCGGGCTTCCCGAATCGATGGGTATGGTCTTCCATACCTTGGGGAAGGCGCTTGCGCGATACGAATCCGAAGTTGAACCCGTCGTGGCAGACCACGCGGTCACAACCGAATATTGTACGGTCAAACCCGGACAGGTCCGGGGGCTGAAACAGGTGGCCCGCGGGTATACGGATGCGGGTGAATTTATGACCCTCACATTCATAGCGGCCCTTGATGAGGCGGGGGATGGGGACACTATCAGGATTACCGGGAGGCCGGATCTGGAGATTAGGTTACAGGGAACCAACGGAGACATTGCCACGGTGGCGATCACGGTCAATGCCGTGCGTCGTGTGTACGAAGCGCCACCCGGGCTGGTCACCATGCGTGACCTGCCGATCGTAACGGTTTGGTAGGGGCGTGTGGAGAAGAAAGGCAGGGAGGTATGAAACATCTGATCGATTTATCCAAGGAAGAACTCATCCAACGAATATGGAAAGCGGAACCTCGGCTCAGGAAAATCTTACGTGATGCGAAGCATGTGGAAGAGGCGCGGTACATCCTGTTCGATTATCTCGATCGTTTCAGACGAGATCTGTACAATATGAAATCAGCAACGCCCTTTGCGGATCTTTCCCCCGTGGAGAAGAGGACGGCCCGGGAGTGTATCCGGGTCCTCTCGAATACCATGAGAACGGAAAATGAACACCTGACCCAGGCGTCACCGTTGCACCATTTGTATGATATTGCGCGGGGAGAAGAGGGGGCACTGTCCAGGGTGAGTGAAGGGTTTCTGGTCGAATATCTGGCCCTTCTCAAGGGGCTCAGGGGCAAGTACGGCAAACATTCCCATTATCATGAACTCCCGGAGCCGCAAGAGGCCCGCCCCGCTTCCATCGAAAGATCCGAGCAGCTGGATGCATATGCGGTGGCGATGCGGAGGGCGTTCAAACGGTATAAGACAGGGCTCGACCCGCAATTGATGCGCCGGAGGAATGGTCTGAAAAAGAAAATTCTCCGCTATTTTGGAGGTACGAAGGACGACTGGAACAATTATAAATGGCACCTCAAGCATATCATCAGAGACCCTGAGACGCTTTCCGCGCTGGTCGCCTTGAATGAAGACGAGACGGAAGGCCTGAGAATGGCCAAGGAACATCACCTCCCCTTTGAAATAACGCCGCATTACCTCTCCCTTTTCAACGAAAAAGGCCGGTCGTTTCATGATCAAGCCGTCCGCGCGCAGGTCATCCAGGGCCCCCGCTATTGTACCAACCTTCTTGCCCACCAGGTAGTCGCAGGGGAAGATTTCATGGGGGAGCGTTGGACGAGCCCGATCGACGGGGTGACACGCCGATATCCTCAGATTATCATCATGAAGCCCTTCAATTCGTGTCCGCAGATCTGTGTCTACTGCCAGAGGAACTGGGAGATCAAGGAGATGGATGACAATCCCATGATGCCCCGAGAGAAGGTGGTGGAGATGATCCAGTGGGCGCGGGAGGATAAGAATCTGTCGGAGATCCTGATAACCGGCGGGGATCCATTGACCCTGAGCAATTCATATCTCGACTGGCTTGTCGGGGAGATCGCGGCGATTGATCACGTGGATCGGATACGGATCGGGACCAGGACGCTGGTCACTCTTCCCCAGAGAATCGACGAGGGTTTCCTTGCAATCCTTGAGAAATACCATCAGTGGGGGAAACGGGAGGTTGCACTGGTGACCCATTGCGAACATCCGACCGAGCTGTGTGATGAGGTCCTGGAGGCCGTGAAGAAGATCAAAAGGCTGGGGATCAATATCTATAACCAGCAGGTCTTTACCTACTACAACAGCAAAAAATTCGAGACGGCCTTTCTCCGGAAGACCCTCAAGGTCTCCGGGATCGATCCCTACTACACCTTTAACTGCCAGGGGAAGGATGAGACCGTCGATTTCAGGGTCCCCATTGCGCGGATCCTGCAGGAACGGAAGGAAGAGGCACGGCTCCTTCCCGGTCTTGTCAGGACGGACGAGCCGGTCTTTAATGTGCCGCGGTTGGGAAAGTCTCACCTCCGGGCGGGTCAGGACCATGAAGTGATCATGATTCTCCCCGACGGGCGCAGGATATACGAGTTCTATTCCTGGGACACGAAACATGCGACGGCCAAGGATTACCTCTACACGGATGTATCCCTGTACGATTATTTCAAGCGACTGCAGGGAGACGGGGAGAATGTGGGCGATTATCTCGCCATGCTCTATTATTTCTAGGGATCAGCGGCGTACACGAATGGTATCAATCCTCCGAAGAGTCGGGCTCTTGAGGGAATGCTTCGCGGAGCGCCGCATGCAATCGTTCCCCGATCCGTAGCCCCCGATCGATAAAATCGGGACCATAGCGTTTCCCCGTCGGTGTGCGGAAGGTATCTCTGATCTCTCTCAGGGAATCCAGACCGGACGGGAAATAGGGGATGAGGTCTTCAACGGAGACATGCCGGGCCGTTGCGATATCCCAGAGCATCTCAGTGAAATTGTCGGGTCCCCATCGAAACTTGTCGGCATCGTACAGGACATCTGAGAGGAACTGTGCATCCGTGTCGGCAAGGGGCGCGCAGGGCTGAAAGGCCTCATGGTTTCGTATCGCACCGACCACCGCCTCCCGTTCTCCGTGACTGAGATCAAAAGTTCTCAGTATCTTTTTTGCCTTCTCGGCCCCGAGCCGTGCGTGGTCTTTGCTCGATCGCTTGATGTCATGGAGAATGCCGGCGATATGGGCAAGCGTGACCAAGCGCGTCACCTCCTCCGACGAGCCCCGTTCGATCAGCACAATAGCACCTGCATCCCGGGCAACCTTGCGGGAGTGAGAAAGGCCGTGACCAGAGATGTCCGCCTGTTCCGTCAGGATCTGCATACAGGATGAGACCAGCGGGTTTTCTGCGAAGAGGCGGGACGATGTGTCGATATGAGCTTTTTGCTCGGTGTAAAAACAGGGAATACCGCACTCGTGAGCGATCTGTTCGGAAAGGATCTTTGCTGTAGTAAGCGCTTCGGTCTCCATGTGATTCCTGTGTTACGAAGATTCCGTGCCGTTTGATTCTTTCGGTGCTCCGACGAACATGAGCGGGAATATGATATCGCTGACACAACAGGGGATGACGACGGCGATAAACAGAAAGAGGAAGACGACGACGTACGACACCCAGCTTACCCCCCCCCCGGTGGCCATGAGGATGTGAAACAGGGACGCCCACGTGCTCAGCAGGACATGCCCCGCATGGGGGAACGTGGTAGACGGCCGGAAATAGGCGATAGCGATTCCCAGGAAGGCTAACGGATTGATCAACCACCATTTTTCGATAAAGCCGATATGGATCCCCCGATTCGGCATGTCGAGCATTACTTCCCCGAGGTAAGGGATCAGGGAGTCACTGACCGTGGCGATTCCGACAGAGCCGACGAAACCGATCACCAAGAGCGATACCAGGGAGAACCGCCCCTTCCCTGATTTATACATCCGATATATGGATGTGGTAACAAGTGCGCTCAGGACGACGTGTACCGGGTGAAGGATATAAAAAATGTTGAAGGCAATGCGGGTAGGGATGTGTTGGAAGAGTATCATCATGCCAACACCGGTCAGGGCACCGAACAGCGTAAAGGGGGCATGGTGCTTCAATTCTTTGACGGTATATCCAAACATAAGTTTCTCCATCCAGAATAAACCACAATGGGTATATTCCGACTTAAATAGCTCAAAACACGGGACCTATGCAAGACCTTTGTGCGCAAATTAGCATCTTACCACGTTGTACGTCTCTGTCCCGGTGTGGATACCTCTGTCCTTTCGTGCGGGAGGGGAGGGGGCTCTCTGAGCGGTTGCACCGAAAGGTGAAAGCAGGTATAAGCACAACATCATCTTTTTTGAATACATGAAACAATGGGAGCGGTATATGACAGAACAATGCTATGGGTTCGATCTCGTACGGAAACAATACATCAGCGAATTGAAGACAGAGGCGCGGCTGTACCGGCACCTCCGAACGGGGGCCGAACTCCTGTCTCTGATCAATGATGATGAAAACAAGGTGTTCGGCATTACCTTTCGGACGCCACCCGTCGACTCCACGGGTGTCCCCCATATCCTGGAGCATTCCGTTCTCTGCGGTTCCCGCAAGTATCCCGTGAAGGAACCGTTCGTGGAGATACTGAAGGGTTCATTGCAGACATTCCTCAACGCCTTCACCTACCCGGACAAGACCTGCTATCCCGTTGCAAGCCAGAATCTTCAGGATTTCTATAACCTGATCGATGTCTATCTGGATGCCGTTTTCTATCCGCGTATTACCCCCGCGATTTTCCAGCAGGAGGGGTGGCACTATGAGATAGAGGATCCCGCTGGTCCCCTCGTCTATAAGGGGGTGGTCTTCAATGAGATGAAAGGGGCGAACTCGTCTCCGGACCGGGTCCTTGCCGAATATTCACAGCAGGCGCTCTTTCCCGATACAACCTACGGGCTCGATTCCGGCGGAGACCCCACCGTTATTCCCGACCTGAGTTATGAGCAGTTCACAGAATTCCACCGCCGGTACTACCATCCCTCCAATGCGCGCATCTTCTTTTCCGGTGATGACGATCCTGGCGAGAGACTCCGTTTGGTCGACGAATATCTAAAAGATTTCAAGCAAATAACGGTTGATTCGACGGTTGCCCTGCAGCCCCGCTTTGATGCCCCGCGACGGATCAGACGCCCCTTTGCCGCAGGTGATGACACGTCCGGGAGCATGATGACCGTCAACTGGGTCTTGGGGGAGACAAGCGATGCCGTGACCTCCATGGCGTTCAATATCCTGGGATACATTCTTCTCGGCACCCCCGGGTCTCCCCTGCGCAAGGCGCTGATTGAGTCCGGTCTGGGGGAGGATATCACCGGAGGCGGGTTGGAAGGAGAACTGAGACAGCTCGTGTTCTCCGTGGGATTGAAAGGGATCACACCGGGGAAGGAAGACGCCGTCGAGGCCCTGATCATGGATACCCTGACTGGGTTGGCAACAGACGGTATCGATCCGAAGGCGGTGGAGGCGGCCCTCAATACCATCGAATTCAGTCTCCGTGAAAACAATACGGGCAGTTACCCCCGCGGTTTGGTCCTGATGCTCAGGGCGATGACAACCTGGCTGTATGACGGTGACCCCCTTGCCCTCCTTTCCTTCGAATCGATCCTGGCGGAGATCAATACCCGCATCGCCTCGAAGAAGGATTTCTTCGAGGTCCTGATCCGGGAATGCTTCCTGGAGAATGCACACCGTGCCACGGTCATCATACACCCGGACCCGGAACTGGAAGACAGGATGGAGGCCGCGGAAAAAGAACGGCTCCAAGCCGTCCTCCAAGCAGCGGACTCGGATGGATTGAAACGGATGGTGGAGAATACCACACACCTCAAAGCAATACAGGAGACGCCCGACACTCCCGAGGCCCTGGCGACCATTCCAACCTTGAAGATTGCCGATCTGGAAACGCAGAACAAGACGATACCGATCGCTGTTCTGAATGAGAAGGGCTCCCGGGTTCTGTATCATGACATAGCGACGAGCGGGATAGCGTATGTCGAGGTCGGTCTCAATCTGCGTGGCCTCCCCGCGGGATATCTGCAGTATATTCCGCTCTTCAGCAGGGCGCTCCTGGAAATGGGTACGCACACCGAGGATTATGTCTCCCTTTCCCAGCGGATTGACCGGAAGACGGGAGGGCTCTATCCGTCTCTTTTTGTGTCATCGGTCAAAGATGCACAGCATGGTCCCGAGGCGAGGCTGTTTCTGTGTGGGAAGGCAATGCTCCCTCAAACGGGAGATCTTTTCTCGATTATCAGAGATATCCTGATGGATGTCAGGGTGGACAACCGGGAGCGGTTCAGGCAGATGGTCATGGAAGAAAAGGCCCGGCAGGAGCAGCACCTGATCCCCAGTGGACACCAGATCGTCAACCTGCGCCTGAGGTCGCATTTCGACGAAGCCGGTCGGCTCTCTGAACAGCTGAACGGGGTCAGTTATCTCTTCTTCCTGCGGGATCTTGCCGAGCGGATGGAGAAGGACTGGGACGCTATTCGCGCCACCCTTGAGGAAATGCGGCGTGTCCTGGTCAATCAGGAGTCCGTTCTCTGTAATGTCACGGTTGATGAGGAGGGTTGGAAACAGGTTCGGCCACACCTTTCCGATTTTGTTGGAGAACTCCCGGCCGAATCGCCCGTCGCGCGGGAGAATCGTTCCGCTCTGCTCGTGTCGAACGGAGAAATACCCGGACATGAGGGGCTGATCGTTCCCTCCCAGATCAGCTATGTGGGGAAGGGGGCCGATTTGTACCGGTCGGGATATTCCTATCACGGCTCTGTCAGGGTGATCACCCGATATCTCAGGACCTCCTGGTTGTGGGATCAGGTGCGGGTACGGGGGGGCGCGTACGGGGCTTTCTGTAATTTCGATAAATTTTCCGGAGTATTGACCTTCCTTTCATACCGTGACCCGAATGTCCTGAAGACCGTCGAGGCCTTTGACGGCACGGCCGGATTTCTCCGGAATGGTACACTGAGCATGGATGAACTGCACAAGGGAATTATCGGCGCCATCGGGGATATGGATGCCTATCTGTTCCCCGATGCCAAGGGATATGCCTCGATGATACGATATCTGACGGGGAATACGGACGAGGACCTGCAGCGGGTACGCGATGAGATCTTTGCCACGACGGCGGATGATTTTACACGCTTTGCGGATGTCCTGGATGAAGTCGCGGGCCACGGATTGGTGAAGGTGCTGGGCTCCGAGAGTGCCATCGGGAATGCCGCAGGGGGGGATGTGCCGCCGCTGACACCGGTCAAGGTGATGTAGGCCTTTTCCTGAGCGCCTGTTCGCCGGAAAAACGCGCGAGATTCAGGACAGTACACCGGATATCAGCATACAGGAAACCAACGGGAAGATGATGGGGAAAACTTTTCTATTCAGATATCATACAACTTAAGCCAGGATGGATGACCTTTTGTACCCTGTGGCATGAAGGGATGCGGGAGACTGGCTGTCAGGCGGGCAGGAGAGAGCATGAGCCACCCCCACGAACAGATGATCGCCGGTAAGCACGGTGTCGACCGACCGTCATGGTGGATCCAGATAACCATTATCGGTATTACCGTCTTTGCAGTTGGTGTAACGGCCTTTTTGGGGATGAGAACGTACGGGACCACCCGGCGCACGGCCCTCGAACAGTTCAATCAACACCAGCTGATCCTTGCTCGTTCGGCCGCCGCAGGGATTGAGACCTATTTCAGCGAGGTCAAGGCCGCGCTCGTATCGGCCACGCAGGTCAGTGTCATCCGGCACATGACCGAAAACGCCCCCGAATATATGCAGAATATGTACCTCGGGTTCATTCCGAGGACCTCCATCCGGCGTCTCGATGAGGAGGGGGTATTGCGATTTATCTACCCCTCGGATGACTGGCATGGCGACTTGGCTGGCGGGTATTACGGCGATGAGGCATATTTTCAGCAGGCACTGGGAAAAGGGCGCGTTATATTATCGGGCATAACCGTCAATGAAATCGGCGAAAAGCGCATCAGAATGTCCGCGCCGGTCTATGTCAAAGATATACCGGGAGAGACCAAGAAATGTACCGGTGTCCTCGTCATCTCCTTCGACCTCAAGTCGATAGCGTCCGTCTTTATCGCGCCCATCACCTCGGGGGAGACGGGATATGCCTGGCTCATGGATCAGGACGGCTATTTCCTCGCCCACAACGTGGATACCTTTGTCGGTCAGGACGCCTTCCGGGTACGGGAGAAAACCAATCCCGAGCTGTCATACGAATCGATCAATGATATCCAGCAGAAAATCATGGTGGGGAGCGAGGGGATCGGCCGCTACGTCTCAGGGTGGCACCGAGGGAAGACGGGACGTATCGAAAAACTGATCGCCTATTCCCCCGTCCGTGTGATCGATCAGATCTGGTCGGTTGCCGTGGTGGCCCCCGTCAAAGAGGTGGATAAGATTATTCGAGTGGCTGGAGCCCAGGTCTTCCAAACCTTTGCCTTCATTATTCTCTTTCTTGTCGTGGCCGGTTTTTTTTCATCCCTTGCCGTGTATCGGTGGTCCGATCTCCTCCGGAGAGAGGTGCAAAAACGAACGAAGGAGTTGCGAGAAACCACCGATTACCTGAATAACCTGATTCGGTGTGCCAATGCCCCGGTTGTGGTTCTGAACGACCATGGCGCGGTGACCATTTTCAACGAGGCATTTGAGCGGATGAGCGGTAGGACTGAAGAAGAGATGCGCGGTCGCTCTTTGGATGTCCTTTACCCCGATACCAGCCGGATTCAGGCATTGAATCGAATCGCACAGGCCCAGAGAGAGGGGAAAGATCTGTATGCCGAGGAGGGTTTGATTCGGCACCGGGACGGTGGGATCGCGGTCGGGCTGTGGAATTCCGCTAATATCTACGCTGATGCAGGTGGTGCATTGATCGCTACCATTGTCCATGGGGAGGATGTGACCGAACGCCGGAAGGCGGAAGAAGCGCTTCGGGAGAGTGAGGAAAGGTATCGGGCCGTCGTTGAAAATCAGGCGGAACTGATCTGTCGGTACACGTCGGACTGGCGGCTTACCTTTGTCAACGAGGCATACTGCCGATACACCGGTAAAGATCGGGAGGAATTGATCGGGAAGAGCTTCATGCCGTTCATTCCCGAAGGGCAGCGCAGAGAGGTTGAGGAATACCACGCGAAACTGCTGGACCCTCGGGTTCAAGAGGTACGGCACGAACATCAGGTCATCGACAGGCATGAAGCGCTCCGGTGGCAGGAATGGGTCAATCACGGTATCTTTGACGACCAGGGAGTCTTGGTAGAATATCAGTCGGTGGGCCGGGACACCACTGACCTGAAAAGGGCGGAAGAGGCCCTGCAGAACAGCGAAACACAGTACCGGGCACTCTTTGAAGGTGCCCCGGATCCCATCTTTCTGGCCGATATCGACACGGGAGTAATCGTCGATGCCAATCCGGCTGCCGCACAGCTTGTCATGATCCCACGGGAGGAGATCATCGGGATGAACCACCTGCACCTGTATCCTGAATATCTCAAGGCGGACGTGCAGGCAGGGTTTGAGAAGGTTATACAAAAGCGGGGGAAACGAGTCAATGAACGGGTTATCCGGCGCAGAGATGGGATATTGGTACCCGTTGAAATCCTCGCGCAGGTTATTCCCATTAAGGGTAAGGAAGTCCTGCAGGGGACGTTTCGGGATATTACCGAAAGAAAGAAGGCTGAAAAGCAGGTTCGGGAGAATGAAGAACGTTTCAGGAAGATCTTTGAGGGAGGGGCGCTCGGGATGGCCTTTCTCAATCTCAGTTATAAATTTGAACGGGTCAATGCAACCCTCTGCGCAATGCTGGGGTATGAAGAGGCCGAACTGATCGGACTGACCTTTGTCGACATCACTCACCCCGATTCTATAGACCAGGATCTGCAACGAGTGGCACAGTTGTTGCGAGGACAGATACCGTATTATAAGACGGAAAAAAGATATCTCAGAAAGGATGGAGCGATTCTATGGGCAAGTGTTACGGCTTCCGTCATATATGACGAGAACGCAAAGCCCCTTTATTTTATTGTTATGATTGAAGATATTACTGACCAAAAACGAGCGGGGGCGGAAAAGGAACAGCTCGAGGCACAACTGCTGCATGCCCAGAAGATGGAAGCCTTGGGGACCCTGGTGGCCGGTGTGGCACATGAGATCAACAACCCGGTCAACAAGATCATGTTTGACCTTCCTCTCCTTCAGAAGGTCTGGACGGATGTCATACCTGTCCTGGAAGAGGAAGAAAAGAGGATGCCGACGCGCAAGTATGGAGGGTTGACGTGTAATTTTTTAAAAGGGAATTTGCCGCAACTTATCTCCGACATGGAGATGGCGGCAAATCGGGTTGCCAAAACCGTGAGCAACCTCAAGAGTTATACCAAGCAATCAAGTATCACCGACAAAACGGTAATCGAGATCAATACGGCTGTACACAATGCCCTCCGGTTGATAGAAACCACGGTGCGGAAAGCAAATATCACCCTGGAGATGAAAATGGCAAAAAAATCTCCCGAGATAGAGGGGAATCTCCAGAGTATCGAACAGATCGTGATGAATATTGCCATAAACGCCATCCAGGCGGTCGATCATGGCGGCGGCGCAATCAGGATAACGACCAGTCTTCAGAAAAGAAGAGGCAAGGCATGTGTTACTATTGCCGATAACGGTCCCGGCGTCGATCCTGCAATCATCGACAAACTGTTCGATCCCTTTGTTACCACCCGCCAGGCCGAAGGCGGGACCGGTCTTGGCCTTCCCATCACCTATAATCTCGTTCAGGCGCATGGTGGAGAGATTACCTTTGCCAGCAAGCGGGGAGCAGGGACGACCTTTACCGTGACCTTCCCAGCAGTGAACGTATAACCCTCAACACGACTGAAGGAGTTCTGATGGATCCCATGCATTCAACGAAAAGCACTATCCTTGCCGTCGATGATGACAAGGGCCTGCTTCTCAGCATCAAGGCTGCTTTGGCCAGTGCCGGTATGCCTGAGCCAGCGCTGATTTCGGATAGCCGTCAGGTGATGGATGCCGTCGCGAATAACCGATTCCACCTGGTTCTCTTGGATCTGATCATGCCCGAACCGGGGGGGATGCAACTCCTGCAGCAGATCAAAGAGAAATTCCCGTCCATTGAGTGCATCATCATAACGGCTGTCGATGATGTCCCATCGGCGGTGCAGGCGATGCAACTCGGGGCCTATGATTATCTGGTCAAGCCGATCAACAGTGAGCGCCTTATCATCGCCGTCAACCGTGCCCTCGAACGGTACAACCTCAAAAACAAACTGGCCCTCTTCGAGCGAAGACAGCGATTTACCGATCTGCAGAATCCGTCAGCCTTCCAAGACATCGTTGCCGAGGATCCATCCATGGCCATGGTGTTTCACCAGGTTGAGGTCGTGGCGCCGACCGACTACAACCTGGTCATAACCGGTGAATCAGGGACCGGTAAAGAGATGATTGCCCGGGTTATCCACAATCTGAGTGCCCGTTCACAGGGCCCCTTTATCGCGGTCAACATGGCCTCATTCAGCAAAGGACTCTTTGAAGACGATTTTTTCGGTCATACTCGGGGTGCATACACCGGCGCCGTTGCTGACAAAAAGGGCTTTTTCGAGGCCGCCAAGGGGGGGACGCTCTTCCTCGACGAGATAGCAGAACTGGAGCCGTCGCTCCAGGGAAAGATGCTCCGTGTCATACAAGAGAGGGAGTTTTACCGGCTTGGGACCACCCAGGTGCGGGACATCGATATCCGCATCATCTCGGCCACCAACAGGGACATCAAGGAAGAGATAGACAAGGAACGGTTCAGGAAGGATCTCTTTTATCGCCTCAACATGTTTCACATTACGATCCCACCCCTCAGAGAGCGAAAAAAGGATATCATTCCGCTGGCGCTGCATTTTCTCAAGATACATGCTCGGAACAACAACAAAAATATCCATTCCCTCGATCCCGCGTTTGCTCGCAATCTTCTCGAACAGCCCTTTCACGGGAATGTCCGGGAGCTGGAGAGCATCATTGCGAAGTCCGTTCTGATGGAACAGGGGCCAGCCCTCACCTCCACCGCCGTTCATGATCAACTGTTTGATGAGTCTTCATCCCCCGGGGGGGGCGAGAGGTTAATCCCCCTTGCTGATGTAGAAAAAGCCCATATTCTTAATGTCTTGGAAGCAACCGGGAATAACCGCACCCAGGCGGCGCGGATCCTCGGGATCGGCCTGAGGACGCTGCAGCGAAAGCTGCAAGAATGGGCGGAAGCAGCGGATATGCCAGAATGACGTAATGCGTGCCGTTTTGACGCTGGGCCCTACTGTATTGATATCATATGTAAATTTAGATTTCGGTTCTGCCGTGATGTTATTGTGACCATCCCGACTCTCTCCTCAAAAGCATGCCATTCCCCATGAGAAAGAACAACTAAAATCCTGTAAATACATTGTATTTTCAATTTTGTTCGGAGCCGGGCATGCCGTGGCATGATTCATGAAGTACGAATGCCTGAACGTTGACGTTGAAAAGTTCAATGGCGTTGTCAACGCAGTTATTAACAGCCTGTCAGCAGTCGACGGTAGTAAAGGAGGTTGAAGATTTGTCGGCATTTACCCCGGGGGATTAGGACGGGAGACAAACTCAAGGAAGTGATAGCGGTTTTCGCATGATGGCTCTTGTTTTCCTAATCCCCCACTCTCATGTGCATCTCCGGCACGGTACCGGGAGAATCGATATATATTGGAGCGGGGCGCACGCTCCGGATAAACGGGCTGGCATCGGTACTAGCCGTTCACAGAAGGTCCGTTGCGGATAATCAAAGCAAGGGACCACAGGTAGTTTTGCTCCTTAGAAGGCATGGATTTGATAGATTCTGGTTGCTTATTCCGCTGATACTTACACATTATGTCCCTGATTTTCCTGGCGGTGGATGATCTTAATCCCCTCCTATTCGTCCACCGCCCCCCCCTTGCAACCTGAGAGGTATCCTGATGTATCGCCTACCTTTCAGTATACATAGAAGCGGTGACGGGGTGTGCCCGTCACCGCTTCTTGCGTTTTCCTTTTCGAGTATCTTTACACGGGATCAGTCCCTTGTTTCCTTGTTACTGTGGCGATTCGGCTTCGAAGGGTATCTTGAGTTCGTGAACACCCTGTTCAAGATGACTGGTCACAGGATACCCGGCATGGGTGAATACCTGTATCATATGCGGATTGCTGGCCAGGACGTCCGCCGTAAATCCTTTGATATTTTTCTCCCGGGCAATGCGGATCAGGAATCGGAGCAGAAATGTTCCGATTCCCCTGTTCTGCCATTCGTTGTGGGTCGTGAAGGCCACTTCAGCATAATTCGTGGTGGGATTTCTGTAATAACGCCCGACGCCGACGACCCTTTCTTTTCCCTCCGCGTCTTCCCTGCCGATAAGGCCGATAATCGCCATCTTGTCGTCATAATCGATGGCGGCGAAAGGCATGGCGACCGTATGGGGAAAGGCCATAAGATTGGTAAAAAACCTGGTGTAGATATCCTGCTTCGGCAGAGAATAGATCAGATCCTGGATCATCCGTTCATCCGTAGGTTTCGCCGGTCTGAAAAATATTTCCTGCCCTTTTTTATCGGTAAAGGATATTTCATATTCTTTCGGGTACAGAGCCACGGGGATTATCTGGTCCTTGTATACGTATCCCTGTTTCTTTGCAGCCTCGAGCAGCTCTTCACGAAAATCAGGATGGGCGATATTGATGAGGGCCATCGCCCGGTCTCTGATCGATTTGCCGTGAATGAAGGCCGTTCCGTACTCGGTAACCACGTAGTGGACATCACCCCTCGTCACGACCACACCGCTCCCTTGTTCCGGGTAGGGGACAATACGAGATTTGGTGCCGTCCTCCGTGGTGGACGGGAGGGTCATGATGGATTTTCCGTGACGTGACAGGGCGGCCCCGCGGACGAAATCGACTTGACCCCCGATACCGCTGTAAAAGAGGAACCCCAGAGAGTCTGAACAGACCTGTCCCGTCAGATCGACAGTTAAAGCGGCATTAATCGATACCATCTTGTTGTTTTGTGCGATGATGTACGGACTGTTGACGTAGCTCGCGGGGTAAAAGGCAAAGAGAGGATTATCGTGGACATAATCATACAGGTGCTGAGTCCCCATACAGAAACTCGATACAATCTTGCCCGGGTGGAGGGTCTTTTTCCGGCACGTAATCACGCCGCTTTCGATGAGATCGATGATGTCCTCGGTAAAGGCCTCCGTGTGGACCCCCAGATCCTTTTTATTGGTAAGATAGGAGAATACGGCGTTGGGTATCCTCCCGATGCCCGTCTGAATCGTTGAACCGTCCTCAATGAGTGCGGAGATATTTTCGCCGATGTTTTTTGCGATGTCACCGAGTGGTTTGCCCCTGAATGCAAGGAGCGGTGTGTCGTTTTCAACGAAGGCATCAATATCACTCACATGGATAAAACTGTCTCCGTGCGTCCGGGGCATATGCGGATTGACCTCCGCAATGACATACCGGGCCATTTCGGCAGCTGTTTTGGTAATATCAACGGCGATCCCGAGGCTTACATAGCCATTATTGTCGGGGGGTGAAACGGTAATGAGCGCAACGTCGATCTCAATACGGTTCGTGCGCATCAATGCCGGGATCTCGGACAGGAAGATAGGCGTGTAGTCTGCCCTGCCCTGTTGTATCGCCGTCCGTGTGCTTGCCCCGATGAAGAGGGCATTATGGCGAAAATTGACGTTGTACCGCTCGTCGGCATAGGGGGCATTCCCCAGATCGAGAAAGTGAATAATCTCCGTATCCCTCAATTCGGGCGCGATATTGATCAGTGTCTGCACCAGAAGCTGCGGTTCCCCGCAGGCGGAACCGGTAAATACCCGTCCCCCCTTCGGGATTTTTTTCAGGGCCTCTTCCGCCGTGGTAAGCCTACTCCGATAGGTGACCGGCCAATCAATGATCATGAACATACCTCATGAGGAACGGTTTCGCGTGCTGCGCCGACCTTTCGTGTACCGCTCACGTTGCGTGTGGAACGATAGGCCGACGGACACGCGAAGCTTTCCCTCGCTGGCGCGGGTCGGAACGGTGAACAAGTCACTTTCGTCTCCATTACGGTTCGTAGTAAATGGGTTCCCCCATTTCTGCGAAGGAAAAGTTGCGGAAGATATTGTGCCCATTGTAGTCAAGGACCCGCAGGTCGTCTGCTTGGTGTAGGTCACCCATAACGATATCGAAATGCTTGCCGTACACTTCCTCGACCTTTTCTATGGGCAGTTCGGAAGCGATGAACTTCTTGATTCCCTTGGCCGCCAGCTTTTCTACGAAGTCCGGATTGGTGAATGAATCATACGACGTCATGATAAGAATGGGTCCTGTCCCTGTGAATATGATGCTGGTCTTCATGCTGAAACCCTCCTTTCTCTCGATAGGATTAAGCAATCAATAGTGCATCTTTCCCTGACAGTGAAGGTAAGTGTACCTGAAATTGCGTATTGGTGCAATTCTCAAACGGCCCCTGTGGGCATGCTTCACTATTTTTGTCTTGAAAAAGAACGTTCTTTGGGATATTACGGAGGCACATTTGGGCGGTTAACTCAGTGGGAGAGTGCTACCTTCACACGGTAGAAGTCACTGGTTCAAATCCAGTACCGCCTACCATGAAAATGAAAGGGCTGCGAATTATTTCGGGGCCCTTTTCGTTTTTTTTCGCTTACTTTGACTGAATTCGCATGAAGAATCCGATGACTGCCCAGAGACAGAGGCGAAGTTTCTTGACAAAGACGAACAAACGTTTTAATCAATCGTTTTAACCCTATCGATTCGGGAGGTGCCGCGTGGCGGAACAGGCAATGGGAACCCGGGAGCGGATTCTTGAGGCAGCCGGGGATATCTTTGGGCAAAAGGGGTTCAGAACGGCCACCGTGCGCCAGATTGCCGAGGCGGCCGGAGCCAATATCGCTGCAGTCAACTATTATTTCCGCGGCAAGCAGGGTCTCTACAGCGCGGTGATCGAGGAACTCCTGACCTTCGGTTTTGATCGTTTCCCGTCCGAGATGGGGACCACGGCGGGCGACAGCCCCGAGGTGCGCCTGCGGGCCTTTGTGAAAGCACTGTGTTTGCGGCTCCTCAGCACGGAGGGATGGGGGGGATATCATGGACGGGCACGGATGATGGTCAAGGAGTTGACCGATCCCTCTCCGACCCTCGACGGAATCCTCGAAAACCATATCAAGCCCCACAAGGAGATACTGGTGGGGATCGTCATGGAACTGCTGGGACCCGGAACAGATCGCCGCCTCGCTCAGGCCTGCGCCTTGAGCATTGTAAGCCAGTGTTTTCACTACGTTTACGCCCAGCCTGTAATTGCCCGCATGGCGCCGGAAAACAATCCGGTGGAAGATCATATCGAGAAACTGGCCGAACACATCTTTCGCTTTTCGTTGGGTGGGATCGCCATGATCCGTCGGACGATCGTTCCCTCTGCCACGGAACGCGATGGTCGAACGGAACAGAGTCGTTAGGTTGAAAGGAGGCTGTATGAAAAAGCCGGTGCGTATTGTCTTGACCATTTTCCTGTTTGCCGCCGTGGGGGCGGCTTTCTATACATTCGGTTTTCGCGAGACGCCTCACCCGGGCCGCCTGATGACCTCCGGCAATATCGAGGTAACCGAGGTGCCGCTCTCTTTCAAGGTCCCGGGGCGGCTGGTCGAGCGGCTGGTTGACGAGGGGGATGCCGTGGGAAAGGGCGAACTGGTGGCAGGCCTCGATCGGGCCGATCAGGAACGCGTGGTGGACCGGGCAGTCGCGGAGGTGGCACAGATGGAGGCGATGCTCGCCGAGCTCGAAGCCGGGAGCCGTCCCCAGGAAATTGCCAATGTCCAGGCCGAGCTTGAGCGGGCGCAGGCGACCGCCCGCACGGTCCGTGCCGAACTCCGGCAGGCGAGAGCGGATTATGAGCGTTTCTCCGAGCTCTTCACGGTTGGGGGAATATCCCAACGGGATTTCGAGCTGTACGAAACCCGCTACAAGGCCGCCCAGGGCGCCGATGCCGAGGCAAAGGCCCTTGTCGCCAGTGTCCGTGAACGGCTCGATCTGGTGAAAGAGGGACCTCGTCGGGAAACAATCGACGCCGCCCGGGCGCGCGTCGGCGTCGCCAGTCAGGGTCTAGCCCTCGCCCGTCAGCAACTGGCGGACATGGAACTTCTGTCCCCCATCGCCGGGATTGTTCTCAATAAATCCGCCGAGGTCGGCGCATATCTCTCACCCGGCATGCCGGTGGTCACCGTCGGGGATATGGATCATCCCTGGCTGCGGGCCTATGTCAACGAAACCGATCTCGGCCGACTGCGGCTGGGACGGAAGGTCGCTGTCGTCACGGACACGTTTCCGGACGAACGCTTCCTCGGCCGCATCAGTTTTATCAGCAGTGAAGCGGAATTTACCCCCAAGACCGTTCAGACCTTTGAGGAACGGATCAAACTCATGTACCGGATCAAGATCGACCTGGAAAACCCGGCGCATCGACTGAAGCCCGGCATGCCCGCCGACGCGATCATCGAAGGAGAGGAATAACGCCATGACCATCCCGGCGGAGGCCGTCATCCATGCCCGGGGCCTCACCCGGCTATTTGGGGACCTGACGGCGGTCGATTCCCTCGATCTATCCGTCGGGCCGGGCGAAATCTTCGGCCTCGTCGGGCCGGACGGTGCCGGGAAGACCACGACCCTGCGGATGCTGGCGGGGATCATGTCCCCGACGGCGGGCGAAATCCGTATGGCCGGGTGCGATCTGATCACCGATCCCGGGAATGGCAGGGACCGACTGGCCTATATGAGCCAGCGGTTCGGCCTGTACCCGGACCTGACCGTTCGGGAAAACATAGACTATTACGCCGATCTGTATGGTGTGTCTCGCCGGGACCGTGCGGGACGGATGAAAGAACTCCTCGCGTTCAGCCGGATGGCACCCTTCACCGGTCGCCGGGCCGGGGATCTGTCCGGGGGCATGAAGCAGAAACTGCAGCTGATCTGTGCCCTGATCCACACCCCGCAGGTCCTGCTTCTCGACGAACCCACCAACGGCGTAGACCCCGTGAGTCGCAGGGAATTCTGGCGCATCCTCTATCAGTTGTTGCAGCAGGATGTGGCGATTCTGGTCACCACCGCCTATCTCGACGAGGCCGAACGGTGCAACCGGGTGGGGTTGATCAGTGAGGGTAGCCTTCTGGCCGCCGGTTCCCCCGGAGAGATCCGGGGCCTCATGAGCGGACGGATCCTGAGTATTCGCAGTGATCAGGCCCGGGCCATCAGCCGGATTGTGACGCGTCACCTCCCCGCCGACAGCACGACGGTCTTCGGGGATACGGTACACGTGGTCTGTGACGACGTGGAGACCACCCCGCACTATGGTGAAGCGCCTCCTCGACGACCACGACCTCCCCGCCGGAGATATGCGCGAAGCGGCTCCTTCCCTGGAGGATGTCTTCGTCAGTGTCCTCGGCCGGGAAACACCCCTTATAATCGCGGATGAGAGCCCGACCGGCGTTCCCCCTCCCGACGGTGTCGCCGTCGAGGTGCAGGACCTGACCCGTCGTTTCGGCCGGTTCGTGGCCGTGGACCGGGTGAGTTTTCAGGTACCACGGGGGGAGATATTCGGTTTCCTGGGCCCCAACGGGGCGGGAAAGAGCACCACGATCCGCATGCTGTGCGGGCTGTTGCGACCCAGTGCGGGGGAAGGGACCGTCGCCGGCTACGATATCGGGCGGGAGAGCGAGCAGATCAAGCGGCATATCGGCTACATGAGCCAGAAATTTTCCCTTTACGAAGACCTGACCGTCGAAGAGAACATCGATTTCTACGGGGGGATCTACGGGCTCGAGGGAAAGCGAATGACCGAACGAAGGGACTGGGCCGTGACGATGGCCGGTCTTGGGGAGCGGCGGCGCAGCCTCACCGCGGTACTCAGCGGCGGGTGGCGCCAGCGGCTGGCACTGGCCTGCGCCATCCTCCACGAACCGCCGATTATCTTCCTTGACGAGCCGACCAGCGGGGTCGATCCCCTCAGCCGCCGTCGCTTCTGGGATCTGATCTACCATATGGCCGACCGCGGCGTGACGGTCTTTGTCACCACCCACTATATGGAGGAGGCGGAGTACTGCGACCGGGTCGCCCTGATCTACCACGGCAAGATGATCGCCCTCGGTTCCCCCCGGGAGCTGAAATCCACGGTCATACGCGACCGGATCCTGGATGTACGGTGCGCCGACCCGCAGGATATCCTTGAGAAGGTTGCCTCTCTCCCGGCCGTGCACGATGTGTCCCTCTTCGGGGCGGGGCTCCATGTCGTCTGTACCGACACCGACGCCGCGACCGCGCAGATACGGGACCTGTTGGCTGCCGTGCAGGCAACGGCGGAGCGCATTGAGCCGGTGACCCCCGGCATGGAGGATGTCTTCGTCTCGGTCATCGAGGCCTTTGATCGGGCGGAGCGGGGAGGGGTCCATGATTAACCTGCGCCGCACGACCGCCGTGGCCCGCACGGAATTCATCCACGTCCTCAGGGACTGGCGCAGTCTCTTCCTGGCGATCGCGATCCCCCTGGTGCTGATCCTGCTCTTCGGCTACGCGCTCACGCTCGACCTGAAGAAGGTCCCCACGGTGATATGGGACCAATCACGTACCCCCGAAAGCCGGGAACTCCTGAGTCTCTTTGATGGTTCACCTTACTTCTCCATCAAGGGGTTCCATGACGGCTACGCCCCCCTGAAGCGAGAGATCGACGCGGGAAAGGCGATGATCGCCCTGGTGATACCGGGGGATTTTGCCGGAAAGATCCGTGCCGGACGGACCGTGACCATCCAGGCCATTGTGGACGGCAGCGACGCCACCACCTCCCGGCTGGCGGCGACCTACACGCGGGGCATCGGGATGATCTATAACAGAAAGATTCGTGCCGCCGCTCTGGCGTTCACTCCCCAGGGGCAGCGCCGGGCGGGTTCCGTCGAGCTGGTTCCCCGGGTCTGGTACAACGCCGCCATGCGCAGCCAGAACATGATCCTCCCCGGGATCGTGGCGATCGTCATGATGGTGATCGCCGCCATGCTGACCAGCGTCACTATCGCCCGGGAGTGGGAAACCGGGACCATGGAGCAGTTGATCAGTACGCCGATTCGAGGACACGAACTCATCTTCGGGAAGGTAATCCCGTATTTTGTAATCGGGATGATTGATGTCGCCATCGCCGTCGCCCTCGGGGAATGGCTCTTCCATGTCCCCCTGCGGGGGAGCCCGGCCCTCCTCTTTGCCATGGCCGCCCTCTTTCTGACCGGCGCGCTTTTCCTGGGGATGACTCTGAGCATCACCTTGAAATCACAGGTATTGGCCAACCAGATCGCGATCGTCGCCGGATTTCTCCCGACCCTGATCCTCAGCGGGTTCGTCTTCGCCATCGAAAACATGCCTCCCCTCCTCCAGGCCCTGACCTACATCGTCCCGGCGCGGTATTTCATCCCCATCATGCGGGGGATCTACATGAAAGGGATCGGTCTGGAGATCCTGTGGCTGAACGCGCTGTTGCTGTGCATCTACGCCGCCGTCCTGATCATGGCGGCCAACAAACGGTTGAAGCTGCGTCTGGAGTAACGGTATGCTGACACGACTGAAACGGATGCTCGTCAAGGAATTTCTGCAGATGATGCGGGACCGGCGCATGCGCCTGGTTGTCTTTGGTTTGCCGGTGATGCAGATGCTGGTGATGGCATTCGCCCTGACCACGGATGTGACACGAGTGCGCATGACCGTCCTCGATCGGGACCGGACCCCGGTCTCCCGCGAACTGCTCAGCGCCTTTACCGGCGGGGGCTATTTCCAGATCATCCGCCAGGTGGAATCGATGGATCAGATGACCCGGCTCCTGGACCGGGGAGCGGTACGGGCCGGACTCCGGATTCCCGCCGGATTCGCCGGCGATATCCGGGCGGGCCGTTCGGCGCCGGTGCAACTGATGGTCGACGGAACGGACAGCAATACTACCGCGATCATCCTCGGCTATGCCGATGGAATCATTGCCGGTTTCAACGAGCGGTTGCAGGGGAAACGGGCCGGTACCGCTCCGCTCGCGTTGGCGATCCGCGCCTGGTTCAATCCCAATCAGGAGAGCCCCCTGTACTATGTGCCGGCCCTTATCGCCGTCATGCTCCTGGTGTTCAGCCTCATGCTCACCAGCATCGGTGTCGTCAAGGAAAAGGAGATCGGGACCATCGAACAGGTGATGGTGACCCCGATCCGCAAGATGGAATTTATCCTGGGGAAGACGATTCCGTACGTCATCACCGGGTATATCTCCATGACCCTGATGTTTATCCTGGCCGTACTGGTCTTTGATGTCCGTATTCACGGGAGTATCCTTCTCCTCTACGGCCTGACGGGGATCTACCTGTGCGGCAATCTGGGGCTTGCCCTCCTGGTAAGCGCCAGCGCCGACACGCAACAGCAGGCCCTGTTGACCGCCTTTTTCATCATCATGCCGTGCGTCCTCTTGAGCGGGTTTATGTTCCCCATCCACAACATGCCGCAGGTGGTGCAGTATGTCACCTGGTTCAATCCAATGCGCTGGTACCTGGAAATCCTGCGCGGGGGTGGTCATGAAAGGGGTGGGAATCGAGATTCTGTGGCCGGCGGCAGCGGCCCAGCTGACGCTGGCGGTCGGTTTTCTCGTTCTCGCCTCGAAACGATTCAGAAAAACATTGAAATAACTATTGGTTATGAAGGTGGTCGGGCGTATCTTCACTCCCTTCACCCGACGTGTTATTGCCGGTTGAACAAACGCAGATCGTCTGCTAAAGAAGTAAAAAGGTTCCACAGCATCCGCCGGATGACCGGTGCGCATGAGATATGTGGGTTATTTGCGGTGTCCATCCATAAAGAAAGGAGTCTGCCAGTGGATATATACTGCGATATGAAGGATCTGCCGTGGGATGACCACCCGACGGTGCCGGATCTCTCCGTTCAAAAGGTGATAACACAGGCGCAGTTCGGGCCGGACAGTCCGTCCATCATTACGGTACGGATCCCCGTTGGTGTTGAGGTGCCGGAACATATCCACGAAAACAGTGAAGATATCCTCTGTATCCTCTCCGGTACGGCGACAATGTGGGTGGACGGTACCGGAAATATAGAACTGTATCAAGGGGTTGTGGTGCGCGTCCCGCGGGGTACCCGTCACCGCATATTCGCGGTGACCGCTACCCTCGTGATATACGATGTCTTTTCGCCCGGCATTATGTAGATCGATCACGAGGGACTTTCCCACCGCCGAAGCCGTACAATGACCTGAAAATACTTGAATAGAGCATGCGGATCGGGTATGAATCTCACAATCGAAGGGTGTCTTGTGGTTCAGCCGGGACGGGGGGAGCGAAACGGCATGCACACGTATAAAAAGTGGTTTCTGGCCGCCAGGCCGTGGTCTTTCACGATGACGGCCGTCTCGATCAGTGTGGGCGCGCTGATGGCAGCCATGGATGGCGGGTTTTCATGGGGCCTCTATCTGCTCACCGTCTCTGGTGTGATCTTCATGCACGGTGCGGCAAATCTTGTCAATGATTACTTTGACATACTGAGCGGCGTGGACACCGTGGAGGTCTCAACCGCGCAATATCGACCGCACCCCCTCGCCGAGGGGGCCCTGACCCTCACCGAGGTTATGATCGAGGCGGTGTGTCTTTTCGCGCTTGCCGCATCGATCGGTCTCTTCCTTGCGGTCACGAGAGGATGGACCATCCTGGTTCTGGCGCTGATTGGGGCCTTTGCCGGGATCTTTTACACGGCCCCTCCGTTCAGATATAAATATATAGCATTAGGAGAATTTTCCGTCTTTCTCATGTGGGGACCGTTGATGGTGGAGGGGGCGTACTTCGTGCAGCGGCAAACCCTGAGTCTGGATGCCCTGTGGGCCTCGGTCCCCTTCGGTGTGCTGGTCGCGCTGGTCCTCTTCGCCAATAACCTCCGGGACACCGCGGATGACCGGGGAAGGGGAATTGCCACCCTGTCGACCATAACGGGAACGCGCAAGGGGATATGGGTCTACATCGGTATGGTTACTTTTGCGTACCTGTCGGTGGCGGTGATGGCCTTTGCGGGTCCCCTGAATCCGTGGTCTCTCCTGGTGCTCCTGTCGATTCCCCTCTTTTTCAGTCTGCTCAGGAAAATGATACAAAATCCCCCTCAGGACGCCGACGCACAGACGGCAAAACTCAATACGGCATTCGGTATCCTCCTTCTCATCTCACTCTTGATCGGGAGATTGACGTGAGAAAGGGAGGGATGGCGCGGGAGACGTTACTGGTAACAGCGTCCCGGCTGTTGGCGGGTCTTTTATAGAAACATCGAACCTTTAGGTAGTGCTATGGACTGGAAACGCCCCCCATGGACCATGTTACTGGTAACGATTCTTCTGGCCAATCTCTTCTGGTATGCCACCTTTTCCCTGTCATTCAGCACCTTTTGGATCAAAATCAGCCTCTCCGCGTCGTCGCTGGCAGCCGTTTCCTGGTGGATACGACCGGTCTCCGGGGATCGCCTCCGTTTTGATACGAAAACGCTCCTGATCGGTCTGGTCTCCGCTGTGGTCCTGTACCTGATCTTCTGGGCGGGGAAGGAGATCTCGACGACCCTCTTCCCCTTTGCGGAGCGTCAGATCGGGGGGGTCTACGGCAGGGGGGCGGGGACCCCGCAGTGGATTATCATCCTTCTGCTCCTCTTCGTGACCGGGCCCTGCGAGGAACTGTACTGGCGTGGCTTTGTGCAGGGCAGCCTGATGGAACGATTCGGGGGATGCAGAGGGTGGGTCCTGACCACCGTGATCTACGCCGGAGTGCACCTGTGGTCCTTCAATCTCATGCTGATCGGGGCCGCCGCCGTCGCCGGTGCCTTCTGGGGGGCGATGTACTGGCGTCTCCGTAACCTGCTGCCGGTCATTATCTCGCACTCCCTGTGGAGCGCCGTCATTTTTGCCGTCATCCCCCTGGGCTAAAAACGGTTTATTGGTGAATTAAAAGGAAATACGGTAAGATACGATGATGTGCTGGATCGCCACGTACGTGGTCCTGCTTCTCCACCTCGGATTTATCTGTTTCGTGGTGCTGGGCGGTTTTCTGGTCTGGCGATGGCGATGGGTTCTATTCCTCCATATCCCCGCTGCCCTATGGGGGGCACTCATCGAGTTTCAGGGGTGGATCTGCCCGCTCACGCCGCTGGAACAGCGGTTCAGGCAGGCGGCCGGGCAGGCCGGGTATGCCGGGGGTTTCATAGAACACTACCTCTTGCCGGTCCTGTACCCATCGGCCCTGACCAGGGAAATCCAACTCATTTTGGGGTCCTTCGTGATTGTGATCAACCTGGTGACATATGGGTGGCTGCTCGTCCGGCATCGCACAAGATAGAGAAACAATATTCAATCATTTCATAAAAATGCCGATAAGGGAGACAATGCAAGTGCATGTAACCCATGACGACGCGGGGTGAAGTATGCTACAGTACGCCCGCACATAACTCAAATAAGGAGATGCATGATGAAAAGGTATATTGCTGGAATCCTCTGTCTTTTTCTTTTACTTTTCGGTGCTCAGGCCCCCGCCCAGGACACCGTCATGCAGGTGTCGACGATCGACGCCCTGGTCGCCGGGGTGTATGACGGCGCGATGCCCTGCAGCAAACTGCTGGAATACGGAGACTTCGGGATCGGGACCTTCGACCGCCTCGAGGGGGAGATGGTGGTATTCGACGGCACGGTGTATCAGGTCAAGGTGGACGGGAAGGTCTACACACCGGCCGGGACAGTGACCACGCCCTTCGCCTCCGTCTGCCGGTTCGAGGCTGATCACACCTTCGATATCAAGAATGGTATGGATTTCGATCAGATAACACAGGAGATCGACGCATCCATCGCGAACAAGAATCTCTTTTACGCGATCAAGGTCACCGGGACCTTCACGTACATGAAGACGCGGAGCGTCCCCGCCCAAGACAAGCCCTATCCCCCCCTCGCCGAGATCACCAGGAATCAGAGCATCTTTGAAAAGAACCACATTTCCGGGACGATTGTCGGGTTCCGGTGTCCGGCCTACGTGAAGGGAATCAATGTCCCCGGGTATCACCTCCACTTCATCAGCGATGACCGCACCTGGGGCGGCCATATCCTCGCCCTCGAGACCGGTACCGGTACCTGCGCCGTCGACCGCTGCAACGAGTTTCTCATGGTCCTCCCCACGGAAGGGGAGGGATTCAAGGCGGTCGATCTCTCGAAGGACCGGAGCAAAGAACTGCATCAGGTAGAAAAATGAGCATGAACGCCCCGTTCAACCCGTCTCCGCGCGCGACGTTTCCCTTTCAGGCGGCGATCTTTGATATGGATGGTGTCCTGATCGATTCCGAGCCCCTCTGGCGGCGGGCCGAACGGGAGGTATTCGGGAGTGTAGGGATCGATCTTACCAGGGAGATGTGCATCGGGACGATGGGGCTGCGCCTCGACGAGGTCGTCGCGCACTGGTACAAGGAATTTTCGTGGGCAGGGAAGAGCCCCCGTCAGGTCGAGGAAGAGGTCCTCACGGCCATGCAGCGGATGGTTTCGGAAGAGGGAAGGCCCCTGCGGGGAGTGCGCGAGATCCTGGAGCACCTGCGGGGGGCGCAGCTGCGACTCGCCATTGCCTCATCTTCTCCCTTCGGCCTGATCGAGGCAGTCGTCGACAAACTGACGATTCGTGATTTCTTTCAGGTCCTCTGCTCCGCAGACGCGGATGCCCTGGGAAAACCGGACCCCGCGGTCTACCTGCGGACGGCCGAGCAGTTGGCCGTCGATCCCGCTGCCTGCCTGGTCTTTGAGGATTCACTTCTGGGGGTACGCGCCGCGAAATCCGCGAAGATGACCGTCGTTGCCGTCCCCGCGCCGGACCAGTACGACGATCTGCGGTTCAACGAGGCCGACTTCAAGGTGCGGTCCCTTTCGGAATTTTCATTCGAAATGATTGAGGCATGAAGAAATGGACTATGTTATACTTAACACAAATCCGTGCGGGGGGCCTGTCATCCGCCCGCAAAGCATGATCGGAAAGGAGATGAGCCATGAAGATCAGCGCGAGAAACACCCTGAAGGGAACCGTGAAAGCAGTCAAAGAAGGCGTCGTCAACAACGAAATTACCATCCAGCTTGCCGGAGGAGACGAGATCACCTCGATCATCACCAAAACCTCCAGCGATAACCTGGGTCTGAAGGCGGGTTCGTCCGTTATCGCCGTCATCAAGGCCACAAACGTCATGGTGGCGGTGGAAGACTGACAACCATCGTGACTCCCAACCGACCGGATGGACGGCGTTGACCGTCCGTCCGGTCATCACCGGCACGATGGACAACACCACGTTGCCCGTCAGTGTCACCTGCCGTTCTTTCAGTAACGGTTTTTCTCTCCAGCGAAAAATCACAAGGGACAAGCGCATTACTCGTGGTCGGAACCGAGCGTTTCCGGAACCATCGGATTGATCGTATCCTGTTGGAACGGGGTACCTGTCATTGTTGTATGTCATACCCCATACCTGGCGAGGAGGATATCATGGTACTTGGCGAAAATCTGAGTCACCCGGATTTCTATACATATCTATTCGATGCTATAGAGGAAGGGATCCTGGTGATGGACAAGGATGACAGAATTATTTATGTCAATACCCCCATGGCACGAATCGCGGGCATTCCGCGGGAACAAATTATCGGTCTTGAGGTGCCGAGAGATTTTTCAGAAGGCACCGTGAGAGAGTTTAAGAACTACTACTTACAGGCAAAAAAAAACCTTACCGCCGTTTTTTTTAATGCCATTCCGGTTGTTACCCCTGCAGGCGCAATGACCTATCAATCGGGGAGTCTCATTCCCGTCTTACACGGGGACCGTTTCAACGGCATGATCTGCACGATTCGTGATGTGACCGAGCAGCATGAGGGAGAAGAGGCACTGCGCCACAGCGAAGAACGGTACCGAAGCCTTATCGATAACATGCAGGATGCCCTTTTCCTGGTTGATCTGGACGGAACCCTCATTTTTACCTCTCCCTCCGCGGCGCGGATCCTCGGCTGTTCATCCGTGGAAGAAATGATCGGGTTGAACATCGCCGACGAGTTTCATTATTATCCCGGCGAAGCACAAAAGCAGTTCGAAATTCTCCAGAAAGACGGCATAATAACGCAATACGAGGTCATCCTCAAACGCAGGGACAACGGTAACCCTGTTATTGTCTCGGCAAACATCCAGTTCGCCCGCGACACAGAAGGAAATATTGTTGGCATCGAGGGGGTATACAGCGATATCACCACACGCAAACAGGCGGAAGAAGCCCTCCGAAATTCCGAGGCAAAATATCGTCTCCTTCATCAGAGCATGCGGGATGCCTTTGCCAGCTGTGGACTGGATGGTTTGATCACGGAGTTCAATGATGCCTATGTGAACATGATCGGTTACCGCCCTGAAGAACTGCATGAGATGAATTTCCGTGATATTACACCCGAAAAGTGGCACGCCTTTGAAGAAGAAATCTTGGGAAACCAGGTGCTTGTAAAAGGGTATTCGGATATATACGAAAAGGAATACCGGCGCAAAGACGGCACGATCTTCCCGGTTGAGCTACGTACAACTCTCCTTCGGGATGAGGCAGGAAACCCCTCCGGTCTCTGGGCCATCGTGCGCGACATCAGCGAGCGCAGGCGGGTCGAGCAGGAGCGAGAAACGCTTATTTCAGAACTGCAACAGGCCCTGTCGGAAATCAAGACATTGAGCGGCCTCCTTCCGATATGTGCCTCCTGTAAGAAGATTCGCGACGACAAGGGCTACTGGAACCAGATCGAATCGTATATCGTGACACACTCGGATGCCCAATTCAGCCACGGGCTGTGCCCGGAATGCGCGCAAAAACTCTATCCTGAGTTTGTAACGCCTTAAAAAAGACAGATAACATCTAAAAGACACCGGGGGGCGGGGAGGACGAAGCCTGTTTCTGTGACTGGTATCGTGGGGGCGTACCATCTGAAAACCGATGGGAACCGGAACGGTCATCGTGCATCGGCCATGATGATGTCGGTTGCGATGCCGGAAAAATAATGGTACGTGCTGGTTCGGGAATGCATCTCAAGCGGGCAGTGTTTTGCGGACGTGGTCTCCGGCCGCACGTCGCTCACGGATCATAAATCGTCGAAACAGAATGATATTAAAACCGAAGAGGGGAGTCTGTCCATGAGCAAGGCGCTGTTGAAGGTGGCGGTCATTATTGGATGTTGTTTCTGTCTGTTCGTTCAATCCCATGCCCAGGAAATTGGCCTGCTGGGTGGTTCGACGGCGGGCACCTATATCAAGTTCGCTCAGGACATACGCGATATCGCGCAGGGGGTCCTGGATATCAACGTATCGCCGGGCGGTTCATTGAGCAATATAGAAAAAGTTCTCCACGATAAACACACCCAATTCGCCATTGTCCAGTATGACGCCTTGCTCTATTACGAAACGTTCAAATTCAAGCAATTACGGGAAAAAATTAAGATGATTCTGCCGTTATATGATGAGGAGATCCATCTGATAGCGAGAAAGGATTCGAATATCAATCATGTCCGCGATTTGGGTGGCAAACGAGTCAATATGGACAAGCAGAACAGCGGATGCTGGGTCACGGCAACCGTCATGCGGGAGAAACTGGGGCTCGACTGGCAGGAATACAACTATGCGCCAGCTGAAGCCTTGCGGCAGTTACGGTCGGGAAATATCGATGCTTTTATCTATACCTGCGGAAAGCCGGCCCCGGTCCTTGCCGATTTGAGCGCGGATGTTTCAGAACAGATTACACTGGTCCCGATCGAATTAGAAGGCGTGTATGTCGACAGTATCATTGAAAAAGGCACATACCCGTGGCAGGAAGGTGATATCAGGACAAAGGCAACGACCGCGGTGCTGATATCATACAACTACACTGAAGAAACGAATGTGCCCGAACGATTCAAGGGATACGTGCAGGATATCAGGACCATTATCGGTCTGGTGTGTAAGAATCTGGATAATCTGGGGAAAAATAAACACCCCAAGTGGAAAGAAGTAAATCCCGCCAGGTACAAAGAAATTGACTGGCCGGTGCACTACGCCGCGCAGGTGATCCTGGATAAGAGTGCAACGGGCAAGGCGGAATAATTCGATGACGCGGGACAACCACTATACCATCAGGGTCATGACGCGGCAGGAAGTGGATATCGCTGTCGACTGGGCGGCGGCGGAGGGATGGAACCCGGGATTGTGCGACGCCCACTGCTTTCACGCCGCCGATCCGAACGGGTTCTTCGTCGGACTCCTCGGTGATGAACCCGTCGCGACCATTTCGGCGGTAAAATACGGCAGAGCCTTCGGCTTTCTGGGCTTTTACATCGTCAAGCCGGCGTATCGAGGCAGGGAGTACGGTATGGGGATATGGAATGCCGGCCTCGCCTCTCTGCAGGACCGCACGATCGGTCTCGACAGTGTGGTCGCCCAACAGGACAACTACCGGAAATCCGGGTTTACCGTGGCGTATCGCAATATCCGGTATCAGGGGACCGGCGGCGGGCCGCACCCTGAGGATGAAGAGATTGTCTCATTATCCACGATCCCGTTCATTACAACAGACGAATACGACAAACCGTTTTTCCCCGACGATCGCGGGCTGTTTCTGAAGAACTGGATCAATCAGCACGAACATACGGCGCTCGGCATCCTGCGCAATCGTGCATTGACAGGCTATGGTGTTGTCCGCAGATGCCGCGAAGGATATAAAATAGGGCCGTTGTTCGCGGACAGTCCGGAACTGGCGGAACGGTTGCTTCTGTCCCTCCGGGCGAATGTCCCCGCGGGTTCTCCCCTGTTCCTGGACACGCCCGAACCAAACGCGGCGGCAATCGAACTGGCGGAGCGGCACCATATGACCGTTTCCTTCGAGACGGCCCGCATGTACCGAGGGGAACAGCCCGAACTGCCCCTGGACCGGCTCTTCGGTGTGACGACCTTTGAGCTTGGTTGATCGGACCGCGGAGCGGAAATTGGGGACAGCGCCCATTTTTTCAACATATTGGAAATTAAGGGTAATTGGGGATTACGCCTAGCGACACTGCCCGTATTTATGCCTAAGAATAGGAACCTCTTCCTATGGTCTATACTTTCTCAAAGTCAATCTGACAATTACGCAACGTTTTTTTTGAGGTGATTTTACGCGCAAACGATAAAAGGCATCAGCAAATGAACGTACTCGATAAAGTCGAAAAAACAGCGATCAGGGATGTGCTGGGAAAAGACTGGCTGACTCATGACGGCATGTGGTTTTCTAACACGTACCGTGAATTCGGCATAGAAAAGGCCAATGAATTAAACAAAAAGGCCATACGATCCCTGGCGCCGATTGAGATCGGCAGGATGAAACAACTCTTGGGAGTCGCCGGGGACCATTTCGAGACATTCGATGACCTCGCGCGATTCATGGCCGCGGGTCTGGAACTGACCCTGCCGCATTCGGTTTTTAAACAATTGCGTCTTACCCCGTCCGCCGGAAATGTCCTGCGCTGGAAATGGGAAGACTTTCAGTGCTTTGCTTACAAGGGCATGAAACAGAACGGCGTCATCGATGGATACAATTGCGGCGTGATGTACCGGATCGAATGCTGGCTCGAATTCCTGAATGTCCGATACGCGATGCAACCGGCAATCACCGGCTGTCTCATGTATGAAAAAGGCACATGTGAAGGAGAAATTTGCATATTGTCCTGAATTGGGATAGCGTCTTTTTTTAAACATCTTAAAATCTGTAAATCCAGGGACATCATATTTGTTTCAGAAATATCAGAGAAATGAGTGTGATATCCCCTTTATTTCCAAGAGGAGGATTGTATGGTCAAAGTTACAGAGGATATTAAAGAGAGTCTGAAAGCGGTACAACTTGCGTTTCTCGCGACGGCGGCGAAAGATGGTACGCCGAATGTGGTGCCTATCGGTGCGGTTAAGTCCCTGGATGACGAGACGCTCCTCATCTCTGACCAGTTTTTTGGTAAGACACTGAAGAATATGGAAGAAAATCCCCGGATAGCACTGAGTTGGTGGAACAAAAAGACCGGTGGTTTCCAGATCAAGGGTGATGTGACGATTCATACCGACGATGAGGTATTTGAACAGGATGTCGAGTGGATGCACAGCATCATGGATACGATTAATCCAAAGTCGGCCATCGTGTGTAAGATTACGAGTGTGTATATCGTTGAAGCCGGGCCTGATGCCGGCAAAAAGATTCTGTAACGACTCAGTACGTGAAAAAAAGAGGACCGGTTTCCTGGTTGATCCCAACCCCACGCGGCTGGCGTGGTTATGTGAAGGGGCAATAGCTCACACGTATGAAACATGTCTTCTGGTTGATTCCGAATCGTCTCGCGGGCAGGCCCGGTCCCTCTTACGCGCCGTGGTCCCTGGAGGAGTTGCGTCATGCGGGGTTCGACGCCGTGGTCAACCTGACGGAATCCGAGCCGGATCATGCGGTGTTGGAGGGGCATCGGATTGCCGTTGGCTGGTTCCCGATTCCCGATGATTATCCCGCGAACGATCAGACCGAAGTCATATGCGAATCGGTGCTCCCGGAGGCACACGAGTTCATGCGCCTGCATCTCGATACCGGCAAGAAGGTGCTCGTTCATTGCGCGTGGGGGAGAGACAGGACCGGCCTGCTCCTAGCGTATCATATGGCCATGAGCCGCGATGAATCACCCGCTTCCGCCATCGCCGCGGTGAAACGGGTGCAGCCCCATGCCTTGAATGCTCCCGGGTGGGAAGCGATGGCCGAACGGATCATTGCCGATCATCAATCCCCGCAGGCATGAGCACAGACGGCCACGTGAGGGACGAGTCGGCGGTTACTGGTAGTCGGGACGGAACGCCATGAAACAGTTGTATATTATCAAGCTCGGCAGCACGTTTCCCGCGACAAAGAAGCAGTTCGGCGATTTCGACCGGTGGACGAGAGAGGCACTCGGGCCTCTCGATGTCGGCGTGAGTGTTGTTGATGTCCTGCAGGGCGTTTCCCTCCCCGCTGAAAAAGAGTGCGCGGGGGTGGTCGTGATGGGATCACACGCCATGGTAACGGACAGGTTCCCCTGGAGTGTCGCGCTGGAAGGGTGGCTTAAGCGTCTGCTCACGGTGGGCACCCCTCTGTTCGGTATCTGTTATGGTCATCAACTGCTGGTCCGGGCCGCGGGGGGGCAGGTCGATTTTCACCCCCGGGGGCCGCACTTCGGCACAGTCGATGTGAACCTGCTCCCCGCGTGTGCTACCGACCCCCTCTTTCAGTCGTTTCCGCAATCATTCCGGGTTCATATCTCACACTCACAGAGTGTGGTAAATATACCACAGAGAGCAACACGCCTGGCGGCCGCCGCTCATGATCCCAATCATGCCGTCCGCCTGGGGGACTGTGCGTGGGGGGTGCAGTTTCACCCCGAGTACCGAGCCGAGATTGTACGATCGTATATACAGCAACAACGAAAGGAACTTATGTCCGTTGGGCAGGATGTCTCTCGCCTGTTGAATGAGGTTTCGGAGACACCGATTGCGACACGAATACTGAGGGAATTTGGGAGGTTTGTTGAGTGGCGATTAGCCGATACTGCTGTGTAATCGTGGCGTTTGCCCCTAAAAAATGGGCGCTGTCCCCAATTAATGCCACCGTTGATTTCGCCACCGGCGGGGTGTAAAGTGAGACATGCTGTCTCTCGGGAGGAAGATGAAATGCAACTGACCGTGCTTGTCGATAACAACGCCCTCATCGACCGGTATTTTCTTGCCGAGCCGGGGGTATCGTACCTCATTGAGGATGGAGACAGGAAGATCCTGTTCGATGTGGGGTATTCCGACGCATTCATCACCAATGCCCGCAAGATGTCCGTTGAGCTCATGGATGTGGACGATGTCGTCCTGTCCCACGGCCATCTGGACCACACCTGGGGGCTGGATCCGCTGGTCCGGCTCTATCTGGAAGGGATGATTGAGGATCTTCCCGTTAAAAGACCGCGGCTGATCGCGCACCCGCTGGCGCTGGCGAGCAGAAGGCTTGATAACCTGCCTGAGATCGGCTCCCTCCTCTCGGAAGAGAAGCTTTCCGGCTTTTTCGATGTCCAATTGAGCCGGAAGCCGGTGAATCTGACCGAAAGGCTGATCTTTCTGGGGGAGATTGAGAGGAATAATTCCTTCGAGGCCCAAAAGCCGATGGGAACGATCCGGGATGAAGAAGGCGAACGGGACGACTTCATCATGGATGATTCGGCGCTTGTCTACCGGTCTGATGCCGGTCTGGTCATCATCACGGGGTGTTCCCATGCGGGGATCTGCAACATCGTCGAATACGCGAAAGAGGTCTGTCATGAGGAGCGGATCGTTGACATCATTGGCGGGTTCCATCTGCTGGAACCTCCGCCGGAGCAGTTGGAAGGGACCGTCAGGTATATGAAATCTCTGCGCCCCGAATCGGTCCACGCCTGCCACTGCACGGATCTGAACTCCAAAATGGCGCTGGCACAGGTGGTCGATCTCCGGGAAGTGGGGGTCGGCCTGACGCTCACGTACTGAACACCGCTTCCCGAGCGGATACAGCAGAAAAAACGGGGGGATGTGCTATGGCTGAGGGGACAATCATTCGTCGTATCCACTGGATCTTGTGGCTCATCATCACGCTGTTGACGGGGATTCTGGCGGGGTTTCTGGTATCCCACAGCGTCATGCTGGGACGCTATTTCACCTGGCTGATCGAATCGGGAAACTACCAGGTGTTTGCCGACACCTTTTCTGTTTTCAGAGAGGCGACACACGCCAATGTCCACTATAACCTGTTCCTGTGGGCCTCGCTCGTAACCGGAACCATCTGGGCCATCTTCTGCTTCGTGGTGAAAAAGGACCGGGTCGTCGCCTTGATCGCCGGTCTGTCCTCGTTCTGGGTGGGTTCCGTCTTCTTTGCCTCCGGTTTCGCCGGGGCCGAAACGGCGGTGGCCACGGGGATGGCGGATGAAGCGGTCAGGCAGTTCTTTGTTGCATGGAATATCCCGATGCACCGATCATTTGCCGTATTCTATACCCTGTGTTTCCTGCTCCTTCTCCTTGCCGGAGGCAGGGGCGCTCGTTCGGCCACACGCTGATCAGGGAAAAGGGAGGTGGCCATAAATCCCGCCAAGAGGGAGCTGGAGGAGCCGATACATGAAAAACGCGTTTTCACAACCCGACCCGAGTCGCCTGCTCCGATATCGGGATTCGATCTATGCGGCTGATCTCCTGGTGTGCGCGATTGCATACCTTGATTTCTTCACGTGTTTGAAGAACGGCCCCAAGACGTTCGATGAAATCCGTGAAGAACTGGGGATCAAGGCGCGACCGGCTGATGTCCTGGTTTCACTCCTTGTCGCCATGGGATTAATCGCAGTGGTCGAGAACACATATCGATTGACCGAACTGTCGACGATGTATCTCGTCACTGACAGTCCCGACAGCCTGGTGCCGTACTATCGCTCTCTGAAGAATCGCCCGCAGTGCCTGGAATTTCGTGAGGTCCTGAAGACCGGCAGGCCTGCCGGCTGGTCGAGCGGGAAAGAGGGTGGCGACTGGATGAAAAGCATGGAGGATCAGACGTTTGCGGATTCCTTTACCGCCGCCATGGACAGCCGGGGCGCCTTTCTGGCCCGGCAGCTTGCCGAAAAACTCGATACCGACCGGTACACCGCTCTTCTGGATATCGCCGCCGGATCGGGGATATACGCCTGTTCCATCGCCTGCCGGAACCGTGATCTTGAAGCCGCCGTCCTTGAGCTCCCGCCCGTGGACCGTGCCACGAGACGGGCGATCGAAGCGAAAGGCATGTCGTCCCGCGTGTCCGTCATCGCCGGCAATATGTTTGAAGCGATTCCCGGTGGATATGATATGCATCTCTTTGCCAACGCCTTTCACGACTGGGATTGGACTTCCGTGGAACGGTTAACGGCACATTCCTTTAAGAGTCTGCCTCCCGGCGGTCGAATAGCGGTCTTCGATGCCCACCTGAATGAATCCAAGGACGGTCCCCTTTCCGTTGCCGAGTATTCCTGCCTCCTGATGCATTCAACGGAGGGGAGATGCTATTCGACCAGGGAAATAGGGGATATCCTTGACGCCGCGGGTTTTACCCGCATCGAAGTGACCGATGTGGCGGCCGACCGGTCCGTGATCACGGGTACGAAAGAGTAAGGGGACAGGGAAACATCAGGAGTGGGGGAGCACAAGGCACAGAGGATTGAGAGAGACGTGAAGGATGCCATCATGACCCAAGATACTGAAAATTCTGACAAGACGATGGCCGCCGTGTGCGGTCTGTACTGTGAGGCGTGCTCGTTGTTCATCGCCACGAAGGAAGATCCGGCACGGCTCAAGAAGATCGCGGCACACTACCGGCTTCCGGAGGAGGAAGTCAGGTGTTACGGATGTCGGTCGACCACGAGAGGCCCCTATTGCCGGACCTGTGTCATGTTCTCCTGCGCCGCTGAACGAGGGCTCGATTTCTGCGTCGAATGCGCGGAATATCCCTGTAATACCCTGAGGCAGTTCCAGTCTGAAATGCCCCATCGGATCGAGCTGTGGCGAGATCTGGAACAGATCAGAACGGTCGGTTATGAACCCTGGCTCGAAAAGGTCCGGGATCGCTATGCCTGCCCGCGGTGTGGGACCATCAATTCAATCTATGATTCGAAGTGTCGGGCATGCGGCGAAGAGCCGAGCTGCCGGTATGTCGCCGCACACCGGCAGGAGATCGAGCAGTATTTCAAAAACAGATGATACGGTGATCTCGTGAAGATGCAGATGAAAGAAGCGGTTCTTGAGCGAACCGGGAGCTGAAAAAACGGAAGAAGGGATGAGATGATCATACGAAGAGAAAAAGATTCTGATATTGAGGCAATCACCGACATTACAATAGCCGCCTTCCGGGGTCTTGCGGTCAGCCAGCAGACTGAGCAATTCATAATCACGGCATTGCGTACCGCCGGTGCGCTGACGGTTTCGCTTGTCGCGGAGGTTGATGGACGGGTGGTGGGCCACATCGCCTTCTCACCGGTTACCATTTCCGACGGCAGTGATGGTTGGTATGGTGGTGGCCCTCTCTCTGTGCTGCCGGCGTATCAGAAGAAGGGTATTGGGAAGGCTCTCGTCCGGGAAGGGCTCTCCATGCTGAAGTCCCTGGGTGGTAAGGGGTGTGCCCTGGTGGGTGACCCTGGATATTATAAACGGTTCGGCTTTCGTAATCTTCCGGAGTTGATTCATGAAGGTGTTCCACCGGAGGTGTTTCTGGTCCTGCCTTTCGGTGACACCATCCCGGAAGGGACGGTCGTCTTTCACGAAGGATTTTCAGCGACTGCCTGACCGGGGTGTTCGGATCAACTCCTGATCAGACAGGGGGGTGATGAATGAACGAGTGGTATGATACGTTACAGCGACCGGTGTTGACCCCGCCCGATTGGGTGTTTACTCCCGTCTGGGCGACCCTGTACGTGATGATCGCGGTCTCCCTGTTCCTCTTTTTACGGGCATATCGCCGCGAACAGGGATATGGCATATATGTCCTGATTGTCATTCATCTCATCACCAATTTTGCGTGGACCGGGATCTTTTTCGGTCTGCAGGCCCCCGGGTGGGCATTTCTTGATATCCTTGTGTTGGACATCACGCTGATAGTGATAGTGTGGTGTTTCCGGCACACCAGCAGGATGTCATCGATATTGCTGGTGCCCTATCTCCTGTGGGTCCTCTTCGCCACCTATCTGAATGCCGCATTCTATGTGCTGAACAGGAGCTGACCGATATGGCGGAAGCGTGTCTTACGGCAGGGAACGAGGGCAGACTATAGGAGATGCAGTAAAGGAGATGGAGATAAAGGGAGCGAATACTATTCATCACACCTTTAAAAATCTTCTTATATACAAGAAAAGAGGGGAATCAAGGCAAAGATAAACGAATCGCAAAAGAAAGGGGAGAATCAGCATGAGATTTTATAAATCACTTTTCTTCATTGCTTTATCAATCGTAATGGTTATTTTTTGTTGTAAAATGCCCTCAACTTATGCGGCACCTCCCTGGCTCCATGAAAGCCCGATAGAGATAGTGAACGACGGAAATGCGCTTGCCAACTATCAGATTTTGATAACATTATCTCCCGCTACCTTTGACTATGCAGAAGTAAACCCGGATGGCTCGGATTTGAGATTCACGGACGGCACGAAAACAGTCTTCTACGATTATTGGATAGAAACCTGGAACCCTTCGGGAGACAGTACGATCTGGGTAAAAATCCCGTCAATCCTCAGCGGCACAGCTCTTATGTATATGTGGTATGGCAATTCCGGGGCAGTCAGTCAGAGTAATGGCAGCGCGACATTTGATTTTTTCGATGATTTCGATGACGGAGATATCGCCGACTGGAACACCTCGTGTAACAGTCAAGACATCCCTGGAGAATCTTGCGCGTTTTCGGCAGACCATAGCGAACATGTGTCCGGTCAGTACAGCTTGTCTCTGTATGGGCGGTCCAGTTGCGGTGGCCCAACGTACAATGGCGTGAGACCGACAGCCTCTCGCACCCTGGCCCTTGCTGACGGGACGTACAAGCTCGACTTTTTTCAAAGAGGATGGGGCGGACAGTGGGGCTATTGCAGCGGTGGATCCGCGGGAGAAAACTTGGCATATGCTGACTCTGTCAACATATACAGCAGCGACACCTGCCACTATACCGGTTGCAGCAAGTGCAACACTTCTTGGAGCAATGCTGTCTCAGATACGTTTACCGTCAGCGGTGGATCAGCTACCCTGCAAATCGTCGCCAGGGTAACCGATTGTGAGGAGGCAAAGGGGTGGTTCGATGATGTGAGAGTTCGTAAATCTGTGTCTCCTGAGCCAACCGTAGTGTTTCCGGCTACTATTCCTGATCTCACAACGGAGGGAGCATTGTTGTTTTTGATCCTGATCTCAGCCTGTGCGTGGTGGATGATGCGGAGAAGAGAACAGATATCGGGGTAAGCAAGAGGATACTGCCATACTCTGTCGGTTACGCTACACCGCTCACCGCCGGGTTCTTTGCTATGGGCCATATCGTGATGATGGGAGAGGGGCGAACGGCTGTCGGCAAAGGAGATGCTGTTCATAAGGTTTTTTCGAAAAGGATGAACAATGATCGGAGCGATTGCCGGTGATATCATCGGGTCGCTCTATGAGGCCCGGCCTGTTAAGACCTAAGAGTTCCCGCTCTTTGATCCCCGGTGCCGGTTCACCGACGACGGCCCTTGCCGTCTTTCTGGTCCGGTCGGGAGAGGATGCCGTTCGTAATGCCATATCGCTGGGGGGAGACAGCGATACGCTGGCCTGTATCACAGGGCGGAATCGCAGAGGCCTTCTACGGGGTTGTCCCCGAGAACGTTCGACGCGAGGTCCGGGGATGCCTCACCCCCGATCTCCTCGCAATCGTCGATGAGTCCTACCGGACGTCTCGATAGAAGAGCCGATTTATTTTAAGTGATGTCTGCAGATTAGTCTATAAACACGAAGCCCCGCCTCTTATGATGAGAGACGGGGCTTCGTGCGTGATTTCTCACTTTTCCACTCCTTTTGTAAACCCCCCTACCATACCATAACTTACTCAAGCATGTTCGATGAGTTATGTCAATAGCTGATTTACGCAGGCATGGGTTTTTCGAAGATTGTGCCTCTTGTCTGTGACAAACCAAGATCACTTATCTGTCATCGTGTTTCAGTGTTTTCAGGGAACGTGCCGTAACCCCCAGGGTACGGTCGTGTTCCTTCAGCGCGGTGATGAATCTGTCAACCACCTTGTGCCACAGGCTCCCCACGTCCTTGACAACGGAGTTGAGGATCTCGTCCGTTTTTCTTTCGGTAAGGGCGCGGTACCGGCGGTAAAACCAGAGGCCGAAAAAGAGATTGATGAGGGCGTAGCTTCCCAGCGCTGCCAGACCGCCGGGGCTGAAGAGGTTGTAGAAGGCGGTAAAGACGAAATTCATAAGCGAAGCCGGTGCCGGGTTTGCGTAAAGGCCCTGCCATGCCTCTTCCCCGGCAAGGGCGGCAATGAGTGCCATCAGAAGGAAGAAGTAGACGGCATACTGGCTTGTGCGAAACAGGGGATGCCGATCCCGGTGCGCGGAATCAATCCGGTCGCTCACCGTGCGCCCAAGCGATTCCGGGATCGTTTCCATGTTCTGTTTCTGCCTGAGCACCTTCTCAACCTCTCCGATCATCGCTCGGTGCGCCCCTCGTCTCATGATCCCACTGATGATGCTGTTCGTGATATGTTCAATCCGCCGCTGCAGTACCCGAACCGTTCGTTCCACGGCAAGACCGAATGTCGTGTATTCCCTTTCTTTGTCCCGGCCCTGTCCCCGGTATTTCCAGTGCTGCAGGAATGCCGCAACGCCGTAGCCGGGCCCGGCCAGAACGGTGATGTCCTCTATCTGCGACCGGATCTCACCCCGGACGCTCCCGTCCATGGCGGCATGGACCGCTTCCTCAATAAATGCCTGATCTTCGGAGATTCCCCCTTCGATCCGTCCTATCGTCCCGGTCAGGATGTCATGCATTGCCTCGAGGTGTGCCAGTTCGTCTGCAAAGAGCATGAGGTAGCGGGTGTATTCCTGGTCCAGATTTGCGGTCTTGATGCTCTGTATCTCTTTCTCGTCCCTCTGACGAAAGATCTCCTGCCGAAGGACGGGAAACTGATTCCAGGGGGAGAGGACCGATTCAGTACAGGCCTCCGCCGCGGAGAGGAGATAGATGGTCGGGGTGACGATATCGACCCTCCGCAGGT
The DNA here is from genome assembly GCA_963662405.2 of Syntrophales bacterium. GTDB lineage: Bacteria > Desulfobacterota > Syntrophia > Syntrophales > UBA2210 > UBA6078. Next base: position 934,118 of record CAXXKT010000001.1, on the reverse strand, counting down.
GTCCCTGGAAGTCCGCGTGGACCCGCCGCAGCTTCTCATATCCTTCCTCCGTGCCCGTGCCGTCGAAGAGGAGGTCGGCCTTGTTGACGGCGAAATAGAAATTATGTCGGGATTTCGGTATCAGGGAGAGAAATTGGTAGAAACTGCCGTCGGCATATTTTTCGGGCGAGGTCAGCCATACCAGGATATCGATATGCTCCATAAATCCGAGGACCTGCCGCCGGTGCTCCGCGAGGAGGCTGTCATAGTCGGGGAGGTCACACAGGATGATCTCCCGCAGGGCATCTTCGGTATGACTGAATTCCTCCCAGGCGGTCTCGGGGGCGGGAAGGAAGGGGAGGGGGGTATCTCCGTGGCGGTAGAGCAGGATCGCGTCGGTGTGCGGCCTGCGGTGGCTGGCGGACGAGATCGAGGCCCCGGCAAGGGCGTTCATCAGGGTTGACTTGCCGACGCCGGTCCCCCCCAGCAGGCCGACTACCAGGTACCGCTGCGCCGCGGCATCGAGCTTTTCGAGGAGGTCCTGTGCCTCCCGGATGGCTCGCTCCCGCTCGTCCTGTGAAAGGGTCACGAGGTCGGCCTTTCGGGCGATGCTTTGTGCCTCCCGGATGCTGTCGCGCAGGCGTGTAGTGAAATCGATCATTTTCTATTGCTCCAGCTCCGCCTTCAGGTCTTCCAATGCCGTGATCATGTCCTCCCGTATCAGAAAGGGTCCCATACAGGACATGTACCGCGTCTTCTGCTCCGTAAGGATCGACTGAACCCCCTCGCGGTACTTCGCGTCCAACTGACGGGCGATACCCTGGATCTCGTGGTACGCGAAAAGACTGACCGACCCTTTCGTCACCAGGGGCGCCAGAAACGAATCCAGTGCCGCCTCGATAACACCGATACCGCCGCCGATAACGATCTCGAAGGAGAGGATCAATCCCCCCCACATGATAGCGGTGGAATAGATCCCCACCTCTTTATATTTGGGGATTCCTTTGGCGAGGTCACGGAATTTCCGTTCAATCCATGCCATCAGGTCCTCCTGCAGCCGTTCGATGTGATCCCGAACCTCTCCGTCGGAGAGGACGAGGGTATCCTGTTGAAGAGCCGAGGAGAAGGGAGACCCCTGATCTTCCGGGTGCAGATCTTCAAGGACACGGCGGTTTGCCGCGCTGATTGCAGAAAGGATCGGTGTAATATCCGTCTGTTTCCGTATCTCTTCCAGATCTTTTTTATGCATGTGGTCCCCGTCCCGGTCACGAATCCCGAGGAGGGTCAGGGGGGCGAGGACGATCTGTTTGATGTAGTGTCGCGGCTTCGAGAGGATATCATAGCGACTGTAGATCTTGCCGATCTCCTGCTGGATATGCCCCTGATTATCCCGTTTGAAATGGGTTTCGAACTGTTGGAAGAGGGCGCGTTCCTGTTCTTCAAAGAGGGCGTCGAGCCGGTGGAGCCATCGGTCTCCGGCGGTCTTCTCCCGTTTCAGGAGGTCAAGGAAAGATGCGAGGGAGCTGGTGATCTGCGCGACCCGGAGCTTTCTCTGACCCGCGAGGAAACCACGGCAGTTTTCTTCCCGGACGATCTCCCGGAGGCGGTCGGTGAATCGGGCGAATGATGGCTCTTCGGCAAGACATTGCGGGGAGAGCGTAGTGGTATAGGGTATGAGTCCCACCCGGTTGTCTTCGAGTGCCATTCCCCGCTTCCGGAAGAAGGCGATAACCTCTTCCCGCGTGGTGTCGGGATCGGCCTTATTGAAGAGGAAGAGATACGGTTTCCCCTCCCGTGTCACACGGTCGAGTATCCGTGAGGGGATCTCGTCCGCGTATTTTTCCTGGCTGGTCACGAAGACGACCAGATCGGCCAGGCGATACAGATCTTCGGTCATCCGGCGATTCGCAAGATCGAGACTGTCGAGGTCGGGGGTGTCGACCAGCGCGAGATGGGCGATATCATGCCGGTCGTGGGGGGAGACGACCAGGGGTATCCCTGTGCCGTGGTTGCGGGTTTCGGCTTGTTCTGATTGTATCGGCACGTCCGACAGGGGAAAGGATTCATCCGGCACATGGGTGGTGTGGATGTATACGACCGGGATATCCGTTGTGGGCCGTTCCACCCCGACCCTGCTGATCTGAGCGCCGCACAGCGCGTTGAAGAGTGTCGATTTGCCCGTTCCCGTTCCCCCGACGAACACCACCCAGGCGAGGGGCTGTTGCTCCTTGTACCGCAGGACGGCAAGATCCTTGGCGAGATTGTCCCTGAGATCGTAAAATCCCCGTGTCTCGGTGGTCAGCCCCGGGATCTCAACTTTTCCCGGAAGTCCGTTGTATGAATTCAACGCTGCCCTGTCCATTCCCACACCCGACAATGCCCCGTATGTCAAATATTCTTGGGTGGTTATACTTCATCGGTACTGTACCAGAAGGGGTGGAAAACATCAACGCCATTATCGACAAGAGAAGGGGAGATATGGCTCATGATCTTTTGCGTTTTTTTCCGGGTGCAGTTGTAGGACTATCACCCTATGAATATTCTCTTTTCCGAAACTGCGGGGGGTGAACGAGGGGCCGTTGAGGCCCTGCAGAGGCTCCTCGCGCAGATGCACCATCCTTTTCACACGGGGGATTCGGTCGGGATAAAGCTCCACTGGGGGGAACGGGGAAATGACAGCTACCTGCCGCCGGTATACGCGCGCGCGATTGCCGGATGGCTCCGGGACAGGGGGGTGCGCCCCTTTGTTTTCGACACGACGGTCCTCTATTCCGGAGGACGCCGTGACGGGAAAGATTCTCTCGAGACGGCAGCGGGGCATGGCTATACGGAGGAGTACCTCGGCTGTGAGGTCGTGATCGGGGACGGCCTCGACGGAAACGAGGCGGTGGATATCCCCTGCGCCTTTCGACACTTTCCCACGGTGCAGACGGGATCGATCATAGAGAAGGCGACTGGATTTGTCATCTTCTCGCACTTCAAGGGACATCTGGGCGCTGGATTCGGCGGGGCAATCAAAAACCTCTCCATGGGATTCGCGTCGCGGGCCCAGAAGCAGCGGATGCACGCGGACGCCTACCCATCTCTCATTGAAGAACGGTGTACCCGCTGCCGTGTCTGTGCCGATGTCTGCCCCACCGGCGCCGCGCAGATCTCGGGCGATGTGCTCCCCACGTACGACCTGGAGCGGTGTATCGGCTGCGCGCAGTGTATCGGTCTGTGCCCCGTGATGGCGCTGCAGATTTTCTTTTCGGGAGATTCGAGCATCTTTCAGGAAAAGCTGGTGGAGACCGCGGCGGCGGTGTGGCGGCGTATCGCGGAAAAAACGATCCTCATCAACGCCCTTGTCAAGATAACCGCCGACTGCGACTGCCTCCCGGGGAAGGCCGAGACCATTGCCCCCGATCATGGGTTCATCGGCGGATACCACCCGGTGACCGTTGATCAGGCATCACTCCGGCACCTGGGTGGGGAAATCATCACCCGGACCCACCCGCACGTCCCCTGGCAGCGGCAGTTTTCTTTCGCCCGGGAGATCGGGTTCCATGCTTCGGAGGGGTGATCATCTGGATATCCGTGTGAGGAAGTCTCCAATCGCCGCCATATATTCCGTAAAACCCCGGATAAATATCGTATTGTGATCGGCTCCGGGAATGACAAGAATGCGTCTGTCATCGGCCGCCGCGGCTCCGTAAAGGGCCTCGCCATCGCTCAGGGGGATAATCTGGTCGGACTGGGCGTGGATGATCAGCGTGGGCCGGGTAACGGTCTTGATCTTCTCGATATTCCGGCAGCCGTCTTCCTCGGTAATCCCCATCCTGAGGGGGGAGACGCCGATCAACCGGAGGAGCGGCATCAGGTAGGCGAACCCGCTCTCGATAATGAGCCCTGCGATCCGGTCTTGATAGTAAGCAGCGATCTCGAGGGCTGAGGCGCTCCCCAGTGAACGCCCCATGACGATCAGGGGTCCCGTGTACCCCCCTCCGGCGAGCCAGTCCCGGACAGAGGCAAAGATGGTGTGGCAGTCGCGCATCATCGCCGTCACCGTGGGGGTCCCGGTGGAGCGTCCGTATCCCCGGTAATCGACGGGGAGAAAGTTGATTCCCGTGTGGGCATAGAGGGGGCCGAGATCGTCGTAATCGGCAACGATCTCTCCGTTCCCGTGGAAAAAGAGGATCGTGGGGGCGGCGGCGGTTGCCTCGTGGAACCGGGCGCCGATAGACACTCCCTCCTCCACGGGGATCTGCAGGTCGTGAACATTGCCTCCGGTCGGGGCAGGACTCTCATCCCGGCGGGGATAGAAGAGGAGGTGCAGAATTTCGGGTCGGTCGAGGATCCCATAGTCGATATTCGCTCTATCCATCACCAACCCTCCTTCATCGCTACCCTATCACACCCCTGTGGATTTTCTCCAGTCGCGATTGATCCTTTTGGACCAGCCGGAAGAGCCCTTTCCCTCTTCCGATTGTATTTTTTTCTCTTTGGTGGTAATGCTCTCCCAGCACGATAAATATGAATGGGAGGGACTGGTGATTATGGATTATCAGTGGATAGAAGTAACGATAGAGGATCACGTCGCAACGGTGGCACTGAACAGGACGAAGAGCCTCAACGCCCTCAGCATAGATTTCGCACAGGAGATTGTCGATGTGTTTACCGAATTGAGCACGATGCAGGATGTCTGGGTCATCATCCTGAAGAGTAACGCCCGGATCTTCTGCGCGGGGCTCGATCTTAAGGACGCCATGTCGCGGGGGCTGATCGGAAAACCGAAGAACATGCTCAACATCCCCATCGATGACCGCGCCCTCTTCGACTGCTGTCACGTTATCGAAGAGTGCAAGAAACCGGTGATCGCCGCCGTCCACGGGATGTGCGTCGGTGCCGGCCTCGATATCATCTGTGCGTGCGATCTGCGTCTCTGTACCGAGGATGCGTCTTTCACCCTCCGCGAGGCGCGGATCGGTATCGTTGCCGATATGGGCGTGCTCCAACGACTCCCCTATCTCATCGGTCAGGCCTTCACGCGGCAGATGGCCTATACGGGACGATTCTTCTCGGCCGGGGAGGTCGAGCGAATGGGGCTGGTAATCGATATTTATCCGGATCAGGAGGCCTTGATGGCCGGGGCGAGCAAACTGGCCGAGGAAATGAAGGAAAGCGCCCCCCTGGCGGTTCAGAATGCCAAGGAGGTCCTCAACTACAGCCGGACGGCAACAATCCGGGAGGGGATATCATTCGCGATCCATAAGAATATGATCCTCCTCACCTCAAAAGATTGTGCCGAGGCAATGACGGCCTTTGCGGAGAAACGCACACCCAATTTCAAAGGGGAATAGGAACAACGTACGCTTCCTTGTTAGAAAATTATTATACGCAGAGCAGAGGTGATGACTATGGACAATATATCTGATGCGACCAAACACTTCATCGATCTGAGACGGCACATGTGGATGGCCGGTATCGATCAGGATCTGCGGAGGCTGATCTGGCAGACAGCCGTTACGGGGAAATACATCTACTCCAAGATACAGGAATCAAACCGGAAGCTGGCCGGCGAAAAGAATATCTACGGGGAAGATCAACTCGCCCTGGACATGAGTTCCGATGAGATTATCAAACAGCAGCTCACATTCTCGGGTTTTGTCAGCCACTACGCGTCCGAAGAGAGGGATTCAATCATCCCGGTGGGAAAGGGAGAGGAAAAATTTATCGTAACCGCGGATCCCCTGGACGGGTCTTCTCTGGTGGAAACCAACCTCGCGATCGGGACCATCATCGGTATCCACAGGGCCCCCTCTATCCTGGAAGAAGGGAATAAGAGCCTCGTGGCCGCGATGGCGATCATCTATGGACCCCTGATCACGATGATATACTCGGCAGGGAACGGGACCCATGAATTCGTCCTCAACAAGGAGGGGGAATATGTCCTTTCCGGTGAGAATATTACGTTTAAAGAGCGGGGGAACATACTGGGTGCCGGCGGGCTCAGGAGAGATTGGACTCCCGAACACCGTGCCTACATCCAGGAACTTGAAGACGAGGGGTACAAGGTGCGGTACAGCGGAGCCTTTATCTCCGATATCAACCAGCTCCTGATAAAACGGGGAGGAATCTTCTCTTATCCGGCGCTGAAGGGGGCGCCGGACGGAAAACTCCGCCTCATCTTCGAACTTCAGCCCATGGGATTTCTTGTCGAACAGGCGGGGGGGATGGCGACGGACGGGAGGCAGCGCATCCTTTCGCTGAAACCGAAGGCACTCGATCAGCGCTGCCCCATCTATATAGGAAGCAGACATGAGGTGGAACGGGCAAAGGAATTCCTCGGGGATTGATCGATGGTCGCTCCACGGCCCATTCTAAACATACAGGGGGATCTGTTATGATATACGAGACAATAGACCAACTCAAACAGGGTATCTCCGGCGTGTTGGCAATCGACACAGGGGATATCAGTTTATCCGATGAACAACGCCTGCGGGAGACGCTGATCGATGATCTGGTGTACACCGCCGTCTTCAGCCCCGACGAGGAAGTCAAGACAGCCTCACGGTGGTTGATCCGAAGGGCCGGCGTACAGAGGGGCTGCGTGGCCTCATCGATCCAGTCCCTGTACGAGGCAATGGGGAGCGGGAGCGTATCGGGATTCACCGTACCGGCGATCAACCTGCGCGGGATCACCTATCACAGTGCCCAGGCGGTGTTCCGGGCGGCCATAAAGGCAGGTGTCGGACCCGTCATCTTTGAGATCGCCCGTTCGGAGATCGGGTACACCGAGCAACGCCCTGCGGAGTACACCGCCGTTATAACCGCCGCCGCGATAAAGACGGGATACAGGGGACCTCTCTTTCTGCAGGGTGACCACTTCCAGCTCAATGCGAAGAAGTATGCCGTGGATCCCGCTGCGGAGCATGAGTCAGTCACGTCGCTGGTGCGGGAAGCAATCGGTGCGGGATTTTACAATATCGACGTCGATGCCTCCACGCTGGCCGATCTCAGCTGGCCCTCCATCAGGGAACAGCAGGAACGGAATTATACCGTCACAGCAGATATAACCGCCCTGATACGTGAGATAGAACCGGACGGAGTCACGGTCTCGATCGGGGGTGAGATCGGCGAGATCGGCGATAAAAACACCACCGTGGAAGAATTTAATGTCTTTATGGACAATTATCTCGTCGAATTGAAAAAGAAAGGAGACGGGCTGAAGGGGATCAGCAAGATCAGCATCCAGACGGGGACAACCCACGGGGGTGTCCCGCTCCCTGACGGTTCGATCGCCGAGGTCAAACTGGATTTCGGCACCCTGGAGGACATCTCCCGGGTCGCAAAATCCAGGTACGGCCTGTCGGGGGCCGTGCAACACGGGGCATCGACCCTTCCCGACGAGGCGTTTCACCGTTTCCCGGAGACGGGGACGTCGGAGGTGCATCTGGCGACGGGATTCCAGAATATTATCTATGACAGTGGACCGTTCCCTGCGGACCTGAAAGAACGTATATACACGTACATCAAAACCGATCTGCGGGGTGAGAAGAAGGAAAAAGATTCCGAGGAGCAGTTCATCTACAAGACCAGAAAGAAGGGGTTCGGCCGCTTCAAGAAGGATATGTGGGACCTCCCGCCCACCGTACTGGAGGCGATAGGGGCGGAACTGGAAGAGAAGTTTGTTTTCCTCTTCGGCAAACTCAACCTGTCCGGAACCAGGGAAATTGTTGACAGAGTGGTAACACCCGTCGATGTCCCGCTGGACGTTCCGCAGCTATTGAAATAGTAAGACTCATCTTTAATGAATTCCCTTCCTCCCCGGGAATATCGCCTTGCCCGGGGAGACATAACCATGCGTCACAGGGGCACATTTGCCTTGACAGAGAGGCGCCGGTCTTATACTTTTCACAAACAGTATATTGCTGAGAATTGGTTTCACTAACGATATCGTGGGAGGGGAATTGATGGAAACAGATATGATGATACTCGGTTTTTTGATGTCAGGGCCGAAAACCGGTTACCGTATCAAGAATATAACCGGTAAGATGATGATCGCTTACAACCTGAGCCTGAACCAGATTTATCCCGCACTGCGGAAACTTGAGATGGCCGATCTGGTTCGCAAAGAGGTGGTTTTCCAGACCGGCAAACCAAACAAACATATGTATACCATTACCGAGGCGGGGAAAAAGGCGTTCACGCAAAGTCTCACTGCACCTCCGGATCCCGTCGATTATGATTTTGACTTCCTGACCAAGCTGTTCTTTTTCCGATTCCTTGATCAGGAAAACATCCTCCATCAGTTCGAACAGCAGATCATCTCCCTTGACGAGCAGATCGAAGACTTTGAGCAGGCGAAGCCGATGGCGGAGCAGGAAGGGAGCGAGGACGGTCGTTTCATTTATTCAACCATCCTCTCGTTCTTGCAACTGTTGCGCGATCGCTATGCCGCCGAACTTGAACGCAGGAAAAAGACGGATGCTTCTTCTGCTCCCCATTGCTGAACGGTAACAACAGCGCTTCTCCATTTGAAAAAGTGTGAGCGCCCCGTGTTCCTCGGCGTGCCGGAACGAATCATTGCCACAGCTGCAAAGACGGAAAACTTCTTGAATAAGGGTGGGAAGCACGATATAAAATCGAGACGGCGGGGTTGCAATGCGAAGATGACCTGGTCCGGGTTGGTCGTTTCTCTTGCCTGTACCCCGGCCAAGGTGCCATGCATATCAACCGGTATTCGGGGGGAGCCGGAGGCTGTCGACCACGCGGCAGATTAACTTGAGATCATACACGGATATTGATTACAACTCGGGGGAAAGGCGTTGTAATAAGGAGGAAGCAATTTGATGGTAGCTGCATATCCTGAGATATATGAGCGCTCCATCAACCACCCCGCGACTTTCTGGGGGGAGGCTGCCGAGGCGCTGCAGTGGGGGAAGAAGTGGGACGCGGTCCTGGACGACACGAACAAACCCTTTTATCGGTGGTTTGTCGGAGGGGAGCTGAACACCTGCTACAACGCGGTGGATTATCACGTGGAGACCGGCCGGGGTGATCAGACGGCCATCATCTATGACAGTCCGGTCACTGGTACCGTAAGGAAAATAACCTACGCCGAGTTGCTCGAGAAAGTCTCAAAATTTGCAGGTGCCCTTAGAAACCTGGGGGTTTCCAAGGGCGACACGGTTGTCATCTATATGCCGATGATCCCGGAGGCCCCGGTTGCCATGCTCGCTTGCGCGCGAATCGGCGCCGTCCATTCCGTGGTCTTCGGCGGTTTCGCGCCCAACGAACTGGCGATCCGTATCGAAGACGCGAAGCCGAAGGTGGTCGTCTCCGCCTCCTGCGGGGTTGAGGGAAAGAAGGTTATTCCCTACAAACCGCTCCTGGATGAGGCCATTGAGATATCCGCTCACAAGCCGGAAAAATGTGTCATATACCAACGTCCCCAGGTCGAGGCGTCTCTTGTACAGGGACGGGATTTTGACTGGGAAACCCTGATGAGGACAACAGAGCCGGCGGATTGCGTCGCGGTGAAGGCGACCGATCCCCTGTATATCCTCTACACCTCCGGGACGACCGGCAGGCCGAAGGGAGTTGTGCGCGACAACGGCGGCCATGCCGTTGCCCTGAAATGGTCGATGCGATATCTGTACGGTATCCAGCCCGGTGAGGTCTTCTGGGCGGCATCCGATGTGGGGTGGGTGGTCGGCCATTCGTACATCGTCTACGCCCCCCTTCTGGCGGGCTGTACGACCATCGTTTACGAAGGGAAGCCGGTCGGAACCCCTGATCCCGGGGCATTCTGGCGGGTTATCTCTGAGCACGGCGTCTCTGTCCTCTTTACGGCCCCCACGGCCTTTCGCGCCATCAAGAAGGAAGATCCGGACGCTACGTACCTGAAGAATTACGATATCGGCCCTCTGCGTTATCTCTTTCTGGCCGGTGAACGTCTCGATCCGGACACCTACCACTGGGCCGTTGCTATCCTGAAGATACCGGTTATCGACCACTGGTGGCAGACGGAAACGGGATGGGGCATCGCCGCCAACTGCATGGGGATCGAACCCTTTCCCGTCAAGGCGGGATCGCCCACGAAGGCCGTCCCCGGCTACAACGTCCAGATCGTGGATTCCGAGGGGAACGAACTCCCCGCCGGTGAGGACGGCATCATCGCCATCAAACTTCCCCTTCCCCCTGGGTGTCTCCCGACGCTGTGGAACGACGACAAACGATTTCTTGAGTATATGAACGAGCTTCCGGGATTCTATGTGACCGGAGACGGGGGGCATGTTGATGAAGATGGCTATCTCTTCATCATGGGACGGATCGATGACGTGATCAATGTCGCGGGACACCGACTCTCCACCGGCGCCATGGAAGAAGTGGTGGCGAAGCACCAGGATGTGGCGGAATGCGCCGTCCTCGGGGCGAACGAGCAGCTCAAGGGTCAGGTGCCCGTCGGGTTCGCCGTCCTGAAGGCGGGGGTTGACCGCGATCCGGCGGAGATCGTCAAGGAACTGGTGCAGATGGTGCGGGCGGATATCGGGGCCGTTGCCTGTTTCAAGCAGTGCGCCATCGTCACGGCCCTCCCCAAGACCCGTTCGGGGAAGATCCTGCGGGCGACCATGCGCAAGATAGCCAATGGGGAAGAGTACGTGGTTCCCTCCACGATCGAAGATGAAACGGTTCTGGGCGGGATTGAAGAGGCGGCGAAAGAATTAGGCCTGGGAAAATAAGATACCATCAAACACGATGACGTGGCGCCGGGTAGTGCCACCGACGTGTAAAAGGGAGAGAGGACATAATGAAAGAAATACTGCAGAAGGCAATTGAAAACAAACAGAAGGCCCTTTCCGAGTATGATTCGAAACGTGTTGTTGCATCGGCCGGGGTAACGATTACGAAGGAAGGGCTTGCAACATCCCGAGACGAGGCCGTCAGGCTGGCCGAAGAGATCGGGTTTCCCGTTGTCCTGAAGGGGTGTTCCAGTACGTTAACCCACAAGACGGAGATGGGGATGGTCAAGCTGGGACTGAGCGGCAGCGATGATGTGGCACGGGCATATGACGAGATCATGGCCACCGGTCTGGAACTCGATGGTGTCCTGGTGCAGGAGATGGTCAAGGGACAGCGCGAATTTGTCATCGGTCTCACCCGTGATCCCCAATTCGGCCCCTGCGTCATGTTCGGTCTGGGCGGTATATTCACGGAAGTCTTGAATGATGTCAGTTTCAGGGTGGCCCCCATTACGGAGATCGACGCCCGGGAGATGATCGAAGAGATCAAGACCAAGAAGCTCCTTGATGAATTCCGCGGGAGTCCCGCCGTTGACCGGGAGGCCCTCGTCAAGGCGCTGGTCGGCATCGGCAACCTCGGGAATGAACACGACGAGATCGCTGAGATAGACATCAACCCCGTTATCATCTCCGGGGACCAGCCCATCGCCGTGGACGCCTTGGTGGTATTGAATAATTCGTAATGAATTCACTGTGACACATAGGTAGGTCTATCCACTCTCCGCATATCGCCCGGCTGTTCCTGAGGGAACAGCCGGGTGCGCATATCCTCAGTGAAGCATGTTGACGTTCAAACGTTTGTTTGATACAGATGTTTTTATGGGGGCGACATCGTATGATGCCGAAGAGTAAAGACAGCACAACCCGTGATCATCTGCTGAAGATCGCCGAGAAGCTGTTCGCCCAAAAAGGGTATGATGCGGTGAGCGTCCGTGAGATTACGACCGCCGCTGATTGTAATATCGCCGCCGTTAATTATCATTTCGGCACCAAACAATCCCTCTATCTGCAGGTGTTTCGTGAACGGTGGTTATCCATTTCAAATCGTCACTTTCTGCATCTCCGGCCTGCCGTTGAAGGAGGTTGAACAGTGAAAGGCCTGCGTTTTTCTCCGTTCGCGATTTTCTTTTCCGCACTGGTGCTCGCGGGATGCGTAAAGATGGGTCCCGACTTTCAGGAGCCCGACATGGCGTCCCGGACCCGGGACACCTATCAGCATATCTTGACGGAAACCGGGGCACACGAAGATACCGACCGATGGTGGACGGCATTCAACGATCCCGCATTGCGTCAGTTGGTGGAAGGGATCAGAGCGGGGAATCCGGAGATCGCGAAGGCCCTGGCTGCGATCTCGGAGATCCGTTCCTATTTTGTGCAGTCCCGGGCGGATCGATATCCCAGAATCTCTCTTCAGGGATCAGCAGGGCGAAGTCGCACCCTGACCGGGGCCGATGCGGGTACATACCCCTTTCCCCTGCCCGAATCCGTCATAGCGAACTCCTATGTCCTTTCCCTCCCGGCGTCATTCGAGATCGACCTCTGGGGACGGCTGGCCCGGGCCGAAGAGGCCGCCCTGGCAACCCTCCTGCAGACGGAAGAAAATGCCCGAACCATTACCCAGGGTATTATTGCAGAGGCCATCGGGATCTATTTCCGGATTGAATCGTTGGAGCGGAGGATTCAGATCGCCCGGATGAGCATAGAGAGCTACCGTCGAAACCTCTCGGTGATAGAGCGACGCTATGAAGGAGGTCTGGTCTCCATCCTCGACCTGAGACAGGCGCGGCGCGCCCTGGCCCAGGCGGAGGCGTCTCTCCCCCCGCTCCGGCAGGAACTCGGTGTTAACCAGCAGCAGTTGGGTGTCCTTTCGGGGCGATATCCGGAGACGAGACCGCCACGGGAGCAACCGGATGACTATTTTTCGCTCCCCGCCCCCGTCCCACCCGGCCTGCCCTCTCAACTCCTCCTGCGTCGCCCCGACATCAGGGCGGCAGAGGCACAACTGCGGGCGCTGAACGCCAAGATCGGCGTCGCCCAGGCGAGCCGGTTCCCTGCAATAACACTGACGGGAAGTTTCGGCTATTCGAGCAGTGAACTCGATGATCTCGTTACGCCGGGGAGCAAGGTGTGGAATATCTCCTTCGGGATACTGCATCCCCTCTTCAATGCGGGAAAACTCAAAGCCGCCCAGCGTGCCACCGAGGCGCAGTTCCGGCAGGGGATGGCCGAGTATACCAAGGTCGTCCTGAACGCTTTTTCCGAAGTCGAGAGTGCCCTCCTGGCGCGAAAGGAGCTGATGGAACAACGGGATCGGATGATGACGTTTCTCACCGAGGCGCGGGAGACGCAACGGGTGGCGGAGAGTCGCTATGAACGGGGACTGGTCGACTACCTTGCCGTGCTTGACGCCCAGCAGGCCCGCTTTCAGGCGGAAGACACCATCGTCCAGGTGGAACTGGCCATCCTCACCAACCGGGTCTCCCTCCACCGCGCACTAGGGGGGGGATGGGGCAACCCGGGGAGACCCGAGACGGGGAATACAGAATGAAAGAAAACGGACGATCGACAGACCATATCCAGTCGACCAGCGGAGTGAATATGGACCGGAAAGGAAAACGCCTTCTTCATATTGTCCTCAGTATCATACTTGTCGTGACGGGGGTTATCGTCATGGGGGCGCTCACGGCAGGCAAATCTCGTATCGAGAAGGTCGAGACCACGACGCCGGCCCCCATGGTTCGTGTCATGGAGATCTCACGCGAGCCGCGGATCATCACGATCAGGGGTGAAGGAACGGTGAGACCCCAAAAGGAGATCAGCCTCGTTCCGCAGGTCAGCGGGAAGATTATTCATACCTCCGCCGCGCTGGTCGATGGCGGTGCCTTTACCACGGGACAGGAACTCCTCGTGATCGATCCCGTCGACTATGATCTGGCCGTAACCCTGACACGGGCCCAGGTGGAGGATGCGGAAAGCAACCTGACACTGGTCCGGGAGGAGGCGTTGGTGGCACGGGAGGAGTGGCGGAGTCATTTCTCGGATGCGTCTCGCGCCGTTGAAGAGCCACCCCCGCTGGTGGCCAAGAAACCGCAATTGGAAGCGGCACGGGCGCGGCTTGATGCCGGCCGGGCCGAACTGAAACGGGCTCTCCTGAACCGAGAGCGGACGGTCCTGAAGGCCCCCTTCGACGGCCGGGTCAGCAAAAAGCATGTCGACGCGGGGCAGTATGTGACACCGGGACAGACCCTGGCGACGCTCTTTTCCACGGAGACGGTGGAGATAGCCCTGCCTCTGGAGGACAAAGACCTTTTCTGGTTCGACGTTCCCGGCTTTTCCCCGGGAGGCGCGCCCGGGTCAGCGGCCGTCGTCCATGCCGAAATCGCCGGACATCCCCTGACCTTCGCGGGCGCGGTGGTCCGTGCGGCGGGAACGGTGGATGAGAAAACACGGATGGTGACGGTTGTTGTCAGGGTTGACAGACCGTACGCCACCAGGCCTCCCCTCGCGGTCGGCCTCTTCGTCACGGTCGATATCACGGGACGGACCCTGCCCGCCGCCGCCGTGATTCCCCGGGCGGCCCTCCGTCAGGGGGACATCGTCTGGGTCGTTGATGAAGAGGGGATCCTCCATTTTCGGCCGGTCACCGTCGCGCGGTATCAGGGGGAAGAGATCGTTATCGAGGCCGGACTTGAAAATGGCGAGAAGGTCGTCTTTTCGTCCCTCAGGGCGCCGGCGGACGGGATGACCGTTCGTGCGGCAATGGAGGGCGGCGGAAAATGAGGAAAGCCATCGCCTGGTTTGCCGAAAACTACGTTGCGGCAAACCTGCTTATGATGTTCCTGGTTCTGGCCGGGATCTTCACACTTTTTTCCATCAAGATCGAGGTGTTTCCCGAGACATCTCTCGATAAGATATCCATCACCACCGAATATCCGGGTGCCTCCCCTTCAGAGGTGGAAGAGGCCGTTACCCGCCGGATCGAGGAACAGGTGGCCGGTCTGTCCGGGATCAAGCGGATCGACTCCACGTCCTATGAAGGGGTCAGTGTCGTGATCGTCGAGGTCATCAAGGGGTGGGACGTGCAGGAACTCCTCGATGAGGTCAAGGCGGAGGTGGATCGCATCGTTACCTTCCCCGATGAAGCGGAAGAACCGATCATTCGGGAGATCGTCCAGCGGATTGAGGTAATCCATGTCGTCCTCTACGGAGATGTCCCGGATACGACGCTCAAATTTCTCGCTGAGAAGATCAAGGATGACATCACCAACCTCCCCGGTGTCACCTCGGCCGAGGTCGTGGGGGTGCTTGACGCGGAGGTCCATATCGAGATCTCCGAAGAGACACTGCGCCGGTACGGCCTGACACTCGGACAGGTCGCCGACTTGGTGAGACGGACCAGTCTCGACCTTCCGGCGGGGAGTGTCAAGGCGAAGGGGGGCGAGGTCCTGATCCGGACCACGGGAAAACGATACTACGCCGATGAATTCGCCGATATCGCCGTCATTACCCGTGCCGACGGCAGCGTCGTGACCCTCGATCAGATTGCGATCCTTTCCGACGGTTTTGAGGATGTCGATATCTTTGCCCGATTCCAGGGGAAACCATCGGCCATGATCCAGGTGTTCCGTGTGGCGGATCAGAACGCCCTCGACGTCGCCCAGAAGGTCAAGCGATTCATTGGCGATATCGAGCCCACCCTCCCCGCCGGAGTGGGGATCGCCACCTTTGCCGACATGTCCAAGATCCTGCACAGCCGTCTCCAGCTCCTGCTCAGGAACATGGCAATCGGTCTTGTCCTGGTGATCCTGATACTCGGGACCTTCCTCACCCTCAGGCTCTCGTTCTGGGTGACCCTCGGGATCCCCATATCGTTCCTCGCCGGTCTTGCCGCGCTCCCCACACTGGATGTGACCATCAACATGATATCCCTCTTCGCCTTCATCATGGTCCTGGGGATCGTGGTCGACGATGCCATTATCGTCGGGGAGAACATATTCCGGAAACAGGAGGAAGGGCTCCTCCCTCTGGAGGCGGCAACCACCGGCGCCTTCGAGGTCGGCCATCCGGTCATCTTCTCCGTTCTTACCACGATGGCGGCCTTCGCGCCCCTCCTGATCGCAACCGGGATGATGGGAAAGATGATGCGCGGCGTACCGATCGTGATCATGGTCGTCCTCTTCGGGTCGCTGGTTGAGTCGCTCCTCGTCCTGCCGTCCCATCTTGCGGGGATCGGGCATGGCGAGAAGCGCAGCCGGGATGCCGAAAAGCTGGAACAGAAGTGGATGGCGCGCCGTCTGAAGGCGTTCATCAACGGTCCATACCGGAGGGCGGTCATCTTTTGTACGAGGTGGCGGTATGCCACGGTTGCCCTGGGCATTGCCCTGCTCTTCGTCACCATCGGGATTGTCCGGGGGGGTATTGTCGAATTCGTGTTTTTCCCGAAGGTTGAAGGGGACATGCTGGAGTGCCTCTTTTCCCTCCCCACGGGCACCCTTCCGGAAGAGACCACCGATGTGGCCGGGTATCTGGTGGAGACCGCCCGCACCACCCTTGCGGACGCGGATCGGGAACATCCCGGACAGGACCCCCTCTTCGAACACAGCTTTACCCTGATCGGCGCGCAGATGGATGAACGCGGCGGTCTGGGCGATACGGGAGGGCACCTCGCCCATATCTGGATACAGGTGCTGGAAGGGGAGAAACGGAAGACGAGCACGGCCCGGCTCGCGGCACTCTGGCGCCAAAATGCGGGGACGATCCCGGGGATCGAATCCATCACCTTCAAGAGTGTCCTCCAGAGTGCCGGGAAATCGATCG
Source organism: Syntrophales bacterium (assembly GCA_963662405.2). Taxonomy (GTDB): domain Bacteria; phylum Desulfobacterota; class Syntrophia; order Syntrophales; family UBA2210; genus UBA6078. Next base: position 917,538 of record CAXXKT010000001.1, on the reverse strand, counting down.
AAGTGCACCTTTCAATCGACGAACAGGCAACGCTCCTGACCGCGACCGAGGAACTGAAGAACGAACTGAAGAGCTATCCCGGCGTTTACGATATCAGTGACAGCTTCCTGCCGGGGAAACAGGAGATGCAGCTCTCGCTGAAACCGACCGCCCGAAGCCTGGGGCTCACCCTCAACGATATCGCCACGCAGGTACGGCATGCCTTTTACGGCGCCGAAGCCCTGCGTATGCAGCGGGACCAGGACGAGATCAAGGTCCTGGTACGGTACCCTGAACGGGAGCGCACGTCCCCCGGAAACGTCGAAGAGATGAGGATCCGGACCGCCGACGGATCCGCGGTACCCCTCACCCTGCTGGCCGATGTGACCATGGAGCAGGGGTACGTTTCCATCGAACATGCCCAGAGACGGCGCGTGATCAAGGTCTACGCCGACGTGGATGAGACGATCAGCAACGCCAATGACGTGCGGCGAACCCTCGAACGGGAGTTTCTCCCGCGCCTCGCCTCTCGCTATCCCGGTCTCCGGTATTCCATGGAGGGGGAGGGGAAGGAGCAGAAGGAATCACTGGCCGATGTCGAACTGGGTTTTGTCTTTGCCCTCTTCTGCATCTACGCCCTCCTGGCCGTTCCCTTCCGGTCGTTTTCCCAGCCGTTTGTGGTGATGATGGCGATCCCCTTCGGTATGGTCGGGGCCGTCGTTGGACATCTCATCATGGGGCTCGACATTACCTTTATCAGTCTCTTCGGGATCGTCGGGCTGGCAGGGGTCGTCGTCAATGACTCGCTGGTCCTGATCCACCTGACAAACACGCTGCGGCGCAACGGCGCCACGGCACAGGACGCGGTCATACAGGCGGGAGTTCTGCGGTTCAGGGCCATTATCCTCACCTCCCTCACCACCTTCGCCGGGTTGACCCCCATCATCCTGGAGAAGAGCCTCCAGGCAAAATTTCTGATCCCCATGGCGGTCAGTCTCGGGTTCGGGGTGCTCTTCGCCACGGTCATCACGCTGCTCCTTATCCCGAGCATCTATCTCATCCTCGAGGATCTGCTCCATATCGGGGAAAGATCCAGAGGCGACCGCACGTAACCCCTTGGCGATATTGTTCCCTAACTTTAATATAGCAATGGCCGAAGTGCCGATGGAGCTTCGATATGAACGGAAGGGGGGAGCATCCAGCATGCAGGTTGGAATGACCGTACTACATACCCTGGGGAAGGCGCTGATCGCCGATCCGATATACCAGTACATCCTGGTCACCGTTCCCTCTGCCGGACTCCCCCCGGAGGCAACGGAACAGCCTCTGATCGATTTCCCCTGACTCCAGGGTTCAGGAGAATCTACCCGCTCCAGAGATCGCGCTATTCGAGCCGTCCGTCCGATGAGGCGAGAAGAAAGAAAGGATACCTCGACGATTCATAAGACACAGAATGGTTAAGAGTTGAGAGCCCGGTTTTACTTAAATCGGGCGGTGTATCTGGTTTAATATGACATGTACGCGCCGGGCGAAATGATATCCCTGATAATCGCCTTGGTGACGGCCTGTCCGATCAGGTCCATCTGGGAGAGATGATACACGCGCTTCTCAGCCGTTTCCCTTTCTTCCTTTGCGAAGATGTGATCGATCAGATCGGATGACTTGACCAGAGTGATGAGGACAATGTCGCGGGGGTCGGGGATATCGCCATTCAGTACAAGATGCCGGACCCTTTCCCGGATCTCCGTTTTGACCCCGGATTCGGTGATGAAATATCTCTGCTTCTTGAATATCCCCAGTTTCTTTTGCTCCCTCCTTTCCAGAACGCCCTTTTTCACCAGACTGCCGATGAAGAGTTCACGGAGATCGCTGAATTCCTGGCTGATCGTGTCCACCCAGTGGGCCGTGGATCGCGGGTGGGGGGACTCTTTGAGCATTGCAAGGGCCTTATCGAAGATGGGGGTACCGGTGGAAGTCCCATCTACCACCACCAGTTTTTTCAGATCGGTGTCGATTCTGTCCATGAACGCCAGTTCCATGAGGATTGACCCGGCCAGGGCAAGACGAAAGTTTGCGGTCGACGATATATGGAAGCTCCCCGTTTCATCATCCAGAGCCAATAATAGCAATTCCTCGGCAAATGTCAGCATCATCACCTCACGGCGGCCACCATATCAGAAACAGATATGACAAAACAATTATATTTGAAAAAATCAAAGGTGTTCTCCATATTCCATCCTCCTCATGTACCTCTTGACCGTTCGGCTTTTCCACCCCGTGCCCGTTTCACACCACATCGCCGGGGCACAATGCAATTGCCAAATCATACCGATTGTATTATGATTGTTTGCGACTGATCTATGAAGCTTCTCACGGGCATCGCTGCCGGATTGAACTGAAAGGAAGAGGTGACGATGGGGGACGTCCCGCAATCCGCTCTGGACCTGATCGAAAAATTCAACCGGATGAATTGACCAGGGTGATAAGGGCGATGTCACAGGGGGGCGGATATCGCTATCCGGCGCGAGACCTCGGCCCCGATTCCTGATCTCCTCTTTGACCCCTGCTTTGGTGATGAGGTGCTTCTGTCTCTCGGATATCATCGGTTTCTTTTGCTCCCGCCTTTCCAGAACGCCCTTCTCAACCGGACCGACGGTGAAAGTGTCCCGAGGAACGCAACGTGGTTCTCCCGTTATATGCTCGGGGTTAGATTCCCGGGACGATATCCTGGTTCATCCATGAGTGGGTGCACGGGTGTGGAGACGATGTGAAAAGCATATATCCCGTGTGACGGGTAGCGGTATTCACCATGGATTTTACAGAACGAGGAAGGAAACACGATAATGAATATCGGGAGACTGGCTGACGACAACATCACCAGGTTTGGTGAATATGATTTTGTCTGGTTCGGAGGGCGGTGGCACACAAACGTCGAGATGAACCGGATCGCGAACAGGCTGGGGAATGCCCTGAAGGATCTGGGGGTCAAGAGGGAAGACCGGGTCGGTGTTCAGATGCTCAATTGCCCGCAACTGTTGCAGGCGTTCTTCGCCACCTTCAAGATCGGGGCGATCATAGTTCCCATCAACCCGTCGCTCCGCGTAAGTGACCTTGCCTATCTGTACAAGGACGCAGGTCTGGTCGCCCTCATCAGCACCGCCGACTACATCGATACCATCAATCAGGCCCGGGCAGGGGCGGAAGCGCTGCGGCACATCATCCTGACCGGGGAGGCAATTCCCGAAGACGCCCTCTCCTTTGACGCCATCCTGGAGGGACAGTCGGACGCGCTGGCCCCGGAGGACACGGACAACGACGACACGGCCGTGATGATCTACACCGCCGGCACCACGGGGAACCCCAAGGGGGTGATGCTGACACACTACAACTGGTACACCCATGTGACGGGGTACTACGACCAGGTCCTCCTCGATGCGTGGGGGGTCACGGCGCGGGGAGCGGTCCTGGAGGAAGACGCACGGCGGGGGAAGATCGGGGATCGGGAGATGGCGGTGTACGGCGTTAGCCGGGACCGTGTCTCCCTCATCACCCTTCCCCTCTTCCACGGCTACGGGGTCTTCGCCCTGAGTCTCGAGTTTTTGACGGGGGGGAAGCTTGTTGTTATCGACCGATGGGACGCCGAAGAGGCGATGCGCTGCATCGAACAATTCAGGGTCACGGATTTTCGCGGTGTCCCGACCATGTATATCCAGCTCCTGAACCACCCCGCCGCCGCTCAATACGACCTGAGCTCCCTGCAGACCTGTATCTGCGGCTCGGCCCCCATGCCGATGGAGGTAGCCCGCCAGTGGCAGGAGCGGTACGGGATCGATATCTGGGAGGGGTACGGCCTCAGCGAGGCGACGACCGTCAACTGTGGTAACGTGGCCGGGAGGCGCCCACCCAAGTACGGCTCCATCGGCAAGTGTTACCAGAAGTGCAACACGATCAGGATATTCGATGAAGACGACCGGCAAGTCCCCCGGGGAGAGATCGGCGAGATCGTCATCAAGGGCCCCGGTGTCATGAAGGGGTACTGGAACAAGCCGAAGGAGACGGCCGAGGCGCTGCGGGACGGCTGGCTCCATACCGGCGATGTGGGGTACATGGACGAAGACGACTACCTCTACGTCACGGACCGGAAGAAGGACCTCATCATCCGGGGGGGAGAGAACATCTACCCGAAGGAGATAGAAAATATCCTCCATATGCACCCGGAGGTCCTGGAGGCAGGGGTGGTCGGTATCCCCGATCCCGTGTACGGCGAGGTGGTCAAGGCATTCGTCACCCTCAAGACCCCCGGCGCGGTCTGCGAGGAAGACATCATGGGTTTCTGCCGGGAGCACCTCCCCACCTACAAGAGGCCGAAGGCGATCCAGTTCATGGACGAGCTTCCCAAGAGCGCCCTCGGAAAGACACTGCGCAGAAATCTGCGGAAACTGGGGTAAAGGACGATCTCGTGCATGACGAATTCTACCACAGGCTGGCGGAGGTCCTGGATACCCTCCCCAACGGATTCCCGGCAACGGAGAGCGGCGTCGAGATCCGGATCCTGAAAAAGATCTTTACCCCCGAAGAGGCCGATCTCTTCTGCCGGCTCCGTCTGACCTTCGAGACCGCCGCGCAGATCGCCGAGCGGACAGCTCTTCCGGTGGAAGGGTTGGAAGAGATGCTGGCCACCATGGCGGAGAAGGGGCAGGTCTTCATGCTCGATCTGGGGGGCACCCGGTTTTTCCGGATGCTCCCCTGGGTCTTCGGGATCTACGAGTTTCAATTGGGTCGCCTCGACCGGGAACTCGCCGAACTGAGCGAGGCATATCATCCCGCCTATTCCCGGCAATTCACCGCGCAGAAGCCGCAGCTCATGCAGACCCTCGCCGTGGAAGAGACCATCCCCGCCCATCAGGAGGCCCTCCCCTATGAGAAGGTCTCGTCGCTTATCGACGCCAACCAATCGTTCCGTGTCAGCGAATGTATCTGCAAGAAGGAGCGGGGGCTTCTGGGGTATCCCTGCGACAGGCCGACCGAGGTTTGTCTCGCGATCGCTCCCGTCCCCGGCGTGTTCGACGATTCTCCCACCGGTCGGGTCATCTCAAAGGAAGAGGCGTACGATCTCTTGAAAAACGCGGAAGAGGCGGCCCTCGTTCACCTCACGATGAACGTCCAGGTGGGCCAGATCTACATCTGCAACTGTTGCAAGTGCTGCTGCGGTATCCTGCGCTCCATCACCGAACTGGGCATTCCGGCTTCCCTCGTCATCAACTCCCATTATTACGCCGAGATTAATAGTGAAGCGTGCACCGCCTGCGGCCTGTGCGCCGAGGAACGGTGCCAGGTGGACGCCATCGTCGAAGAGCACAATAGGTATACAATCGTGCCGGAGCGGTGTATCGGCTGCGGCCTGTGTATCAGCACCTGCCCCGTGGATGCCGTTCGCCTGGTCCGCCGGACCCCGGACGAAATCGTGACGCCCCCCCTCACGGAGGATGACTGGTTTGAGGAACGGGGTCGCATGCGGGGGATCGACTTCTCCGAATTCAAGTAGCGTTTCCACACGTCGTGTGCGGTCATTATTCCGTTGACAGACAAAGGTGTCCGTCCTATATCTCATTATCAAAACCAAAACCCTCTTGATGGTTTACCGATACGGGGAGGCAGCCATCCGTACTCTCTGTCGGGGAAGATGGAGCACACGATGTTTGATTTTGAGGCAGGCAAGATCCGGTTCATCCGTGGGGGAAAGTATCCCACCTGTCATTCCGTTTTTATCGACGATGAGATCCGGGCCGTTATCGATCCGGCGAGCGATGAGAAGAAACTCCTGACAATTCACCGGCAGCGTCCGATCCAGGTCATCATCAACAGCCATTGTCACGAGGACCACTTCCTCCTCAATTCCCGTTTTCCGGACGCCGATCTCTGGGTCCCCAGGCTCGAAGCGGCCGGGTTCAGAGATATCGAAGCCTTCTACGATCAGTTTTATGAATCCGGGTGTGTCGACGAAAAAACTCAGGCAGCCTGGGGCGCATTTTTTGCCGAGGTCGTTCGGTATCAACCCCGGGAACCGGACCGGTTGCTGGACGATGGGGATCTCCTCATCTTCGGGCAGACCCGAGCCCGGGTCCTGCACACCCCCGGTCACAGCCCGGGGCACCTCTCATTTCACTTTCCCGAAGAGCGGGTCATCTATCTGGCGGATCTGGATCTGGTGAAATTCGGTCCCTACTACGGCGATAAAGGGTCCAGCATCGATGACACGATCGCATCACTGCAGCGGGTGGCGGCAATTGATGTGGACACATATCTGGTGGCCCACGGGAGAGAGGGGGTCATCGAAGCCGACCCGATACATATTCAACGGTACCTGGACGTCATCTACACCAGAGAGGAGCGGTTGCTGGCCCTCCTGGCGTCAGGGCCCAAGAACCTGGACGAGATCACCGCAGAAGGGATCATATACGGGGGGCGGAGCGTCTCCGGCGGAGCCTGGGAATTGGAACTGAGCGAACGGATAATGATGGACAAGCACCTCCGGCGCCTTGAGGACCGGGGGACCATCCGGCAGGAGGATAGTATCTACTGCCTGGCGTAACGGTTCGGCACTACAAGTCTTTCCGACAGGAGTCACGCAATGAACGTCTATGAGGAACTCAGGCAAATTCTTGACACACACCCATCGGGAGCCCCCCAAACGGGAACCTTTGACGAGATACTGAAAATCCTCTACACCCCCGAAGAGGCGTCCGTGGCAGTCCGCATGAGCTTCAGGCCCAAGACAGCTGAAATGATAGCGGAAGCGGCGGATCTCCCCGCCGATACGGTAAGGGATATGCTCGAGACCTTGTGCGATCGCGGTGTCATCTTCTCCCGTGATAAAAAAGGGATGCGTGCATACGGTCTCCTGCCGACCATACCGGGGCTCTTTGAGTTTCCCTTCATGCGGGGTGAGACCGGTCCGATGCAGGAGAAGCTGGGGAGTCTCTGGGAGGAGTATCACCGGGAGGCCCTGGGAGAGGCATTCAGCGGCAACCCTTCCCCCGCGATGCGGGTCATCCCCGTCGAAAAAGCCCTTACTTCCAAGACACATGTCCACCCCTATGAAGAGGTCGCGCGCCTGATCGGAGAAACGGACTACCGGGCGCTCACCAACTGCGCCTGCCGGGTCAGTCTCAAAAGGTGCGATGCCCCCCTGGAGGTCTGCCTGTCCTTCGGCGACATGGGCCGCTTCCTCGTGGAACGGGGATTTTCCCGGGAAATCAGCAAGGAAGAAGCGATGCGGGTCCTCGATCTCTGCGAAGAGGCGGGGCTTGTCCATACCAGCAACAACAGTGCGGACAGGGCGAATCTTATCTGCAACTGCTGCCCCTGTTGCTGTTCAATCCTGCGCGGCAGGACCGAGCAGAATAACCCCCACGCCTTCGCCACCAGCACCTATGAGGCACAAATCGATACCGACGGGTGCACGGGGTGCGGGATCTGTGCCGATGAGCGCTGTCCCATGAAAGCGATCGAGATTCTCGACGACGTGGCGGTCCTGATCCCCGAACGGTGTATCGGGTGCGGCCTGTGTGTCTCGGCCTGTCCCGTCGATGCCATCGAACTGGTGAAACGGGAAGAGCCCCCGGAGGTCTTTGCCACCGCCCAGGAGCTGACAATGAAGATGGCCGAAGAGAAGGGAAAGCTCGAATCCTTCCTCACGGTGCTCCAGCGGTGATCCCGGCGAACGTCTTCACCTCACCCTTCAGCCAGTCAATCCATTCCTCGATACCCGCCCCGGTCGTGCAGGATACCTCCAGGATGGTGATCCGGGGATTCAGGGCCGTCACCCGCTTTCGCAGGGCGGCCATGTCGAAGTCGCTCACTGCAAGGTAATCGATTTTATTGACCAGGAGGAGGTCGCATATGGAAAACATCAGGGGGTACTTGAGGGGCTTGTCGTCCCCCTCGGGGACACTCAGGATCATCACGTTTTTGTGGGCCCCCGTGTCGAATTCGGCGGGACAGACCAGGTTCCCCACATTTTCGATGATGATCAGGTCGAGTGCCTCCGCCTCCATGGCTTCGATTCCCTTGGTGACCATGGCCGCATCGAGGTGACAGAATCCCCCCGTCCTGAGCTGGATGGCGGGTACACCCACGGCGGCGACCTTCTCCGCATCGACCGTGGAATCGATATCCGCCTCGATAACGCCCAGCCGCACCGCATCCTTCAGTCCCTCGATCGTGCGGAGAATGAGACTTGTTTTCCCCGACCCCGGTGAAGACATGAGATTGAGGAGCATCGTCTTCTTTTCCCGGAAGTTCTCCCTGACCTCGTCGGCCAGTCTGATGTTATCGGAGAGGATCTCCTCCTTCACCTCAATGAGCCGTATCTCATCCCCCATTATTGTACCTCCATCTCCTTGATATGGTATTCTCTCCCGGAGAGGAGGGTGCCGCCCCTCTCCCCGCAGTCGGGGCAGATCAGGGCATCCGCCCGCCCCGTCTCCGTCTCGTAGGAGGTGCCGCAGGAGCCGCACTGTATCACAATAGGTGTCCGCTCGATCTCCAGCCGTGCCCCTTCGGCGATGGTCCCCTTGCTCAGGTAATCGAAATACCGCTGAATCCATTCGTCTTCCAGATCGCTGAGCCTGCCGATCTGCAGGCGGATGGTTACCACCCTGCGGACGTTCTGACTCTCTGCGTGTCTCAGGACGACTCGCAGGATACTCTCGGTAATGGGAAGCTCGTGCATGTGATCTCTGACCCTTTTTCTTTTCGGCCTGCCGCCGGATAGCCGGCAGGTGCTTCACTCGATAGTTATCCTATATCATGGAGGGAATATTTCAAGATTTTACTTGTTGTGTGTGGGGTCAACCGGTGCGATCCGGCCTTCTTTCAACCTATTACCCTTGACATGCCTCTCGTTTTTTTCGATACTCGTTGTATCAGACCATGAAGGGGGGAACATAAATGGCGTATAGGGAACTGTGCAGGCAATTGGCCGAAGGGATTGGTGCGGGGAATTCTCCCCTGATGCCCCGAATATTCGAAGCGCTCGTCAACGGCGATGAGGCGAAGGTCCTCCTCGCGGCGGCGCCGCCGGCGACGGTGGGGGAGCTTGCCGGCAAGACGGGTCTTTCACCTGACACGATCGCCACCATGATGGATTCGCTCTTCCAGCGGGGACTCATTTTCAAATCGACGAAGGGTGAGGAGATCAAATACTATCGCGTGAAGAGCGTCCCGCAGATGCACGACTCCACCTCTCTGACCCCCGGCATATCGAAGGACATCCTGGAACTCTGGAAAGAGTACATGAAGACGGAATGGCCGGAATACGGTGGAAAGATCATGGAGATGCTTCCCGGCTCCATCATGCGGGTGATACCGGTCAACGAGAGTGTCGAACCGGAATCGCAGATACTCGCCTATGATGATGTGATCAAAATTATTGAGGATGCAAAGATCCTGAGCGTTACCAACTGCTCCTGCCGCGTCATCGACGGTGCCTGCGGAAAACCGCTGGAGGTCTGCATGCAGGTGGATCGTGCCGCTGAGTACAACATAGAACGGGGGACGGGGAGGCCCCTGTCAAAGAAAGAGGCCGTCGACATCCTGAAGATGTGCGAGGAAGAGGGACTCGTGCATGTCGCCGACAACCGTCAGGTAGTGGGGCACGTCATCTGCAACTGCTGCCGGGACTGTTGCCTGAACTGGTCAGTTATGAACGGGCCGAAGAAATGGGTCGCCCCCAGCCGCTTCAAGGCCGTCGTTGACCACGATCTGTGCACGGGCTGTGAGGCCTGTGTCGACCGGTGTTTCTTCGACGCCATCACCATTGATGATGACGACCTGGCAATAGTAGACGAGGAAAAGTGTCTGGGCTGCGGCGTGTGCACCGTCACCTGTCCCACGGAGGCCATGCGGCTGGTGGAGGCCCGGGCCGCCGATTTCGTCCCGGCCTGACCCCCGGTACTGTTCAGACAATAACCAAAGGAAAACAATATGATCAGGATCTTCGGGGGAAAGGCGCCGCGGATAGGAGAACCGGCCTTTATCAGTGAGGCCGCGTACGTCGTGGGAAACGTCGAGATCGGCGGTCACTCATCCGTCTGGCCGGGGGCGGTCATCCGGGGCGACTACGCCCCGGTGACGATCGGCAAGTACGTCCACCTCGAAGACAACTGCGTGGTCCACTGCGGCACCCCCCTTGTCATGGGCGACTATATCATCGTGGGGCACGGCGCCGTTGTTCACTGCGGGAAGATCGGAAACAACGTCCTCATCGGAAGTGGCGCCACCGTCCTCGACCGGGCCGTGATCGGCGATTCGTGCATCATCGGGGCGGGCTGCCTCGTCACGCCGGACACGATCATTCCCCCGCGCTCTTTTGTCGTCGGCACTCCCGCCACCATCCGGGGGGAGGTGACCGACGAGCAGATCCACCGACTCAAGGAGGACATCGAGGGATACTGGGCCGCCGCCCTGAAGTACAAGGAAGAGGGGCTGTAAGATCGGCGGAAACCCGGAGGAACGTTCCCGTTCCCCTTTGACAAAAAGGAGGATGGGTACCCTTCGTTTGAACGGCGGAGGGTGTGGTGATCCCGGTGCAAAAAAGCAAAAAAGGGGGAATCGTCCCGTCAGAAAAGGACGGGGTATCACACAAGCAAGACATCACGCCCTGTCTGCTCCTGTAGACTATAGCTCCCGAGGGACCTCTTTTTCTCTTGCAATATATATCAAGCTCCTATATCAGAAATCCATCATTGCCAAGGGGACGAAAAGGGATTCGCTCCAAGGTTGAGAGATGCGGGTAATAACCGTGGTGCTGTCTTGCAGGCAATGACCGAGGACTGATTGAAAAGATAGTAAGGAACAAATGAGAAGGAATATGGGAAGAAGGTTTCCCGTTTCAATACGCGTCTGAAGGCTTCAATCTCTCCGTTCGTCCGTGGTCTGTGCGACCGTGTATGGATGTTTGATTTCCCCGTAAGCTCGTCTGAGGTAATCATCACGGACGGCCACAACGTGCTGCTCTTTGATTTTAAACAAACAGCTTAGATTCTTGGAAATCTTTGAGTGATCAATGGAGACGAACTCTTCCGGCACGTCCTTCTGGAAACGGTTCCGGTGGTTTGCCCCCATTAATCCCTTTGCGACAGGAGCGAGACCGTTTTTTCTGTGATGTATGACGTATGGTGCATACGTTTTTTACGCATTGCAAGAAGCGGGGAGCATCGTATGGTTTCGTGCATTCATACCCTACCACTATCGAATTTCAACGTGTTACGATGATTGTATCCGCCTATTTCATCGGTGACCTCTTTGTTATTTTACCTCTGTAACAATGCTTGGATGAGCTGCCTATCCATGAGTCCGGCAGCGACCTTTTTCCCTATGTAGTGATACTGTTTGTTCGATTGATCTCTATTTCTTAACCCATTTTCAAGGAGTGTAAAAAAATGTATGAACAGTTGCTTTACGACGTCCAGGATCAAATCTTGACCATTACCCTCAATCGCCCCGACCGGCTCAATGCCTTCACAACAACCATGAGAAATGAACTCATCGACGCTTTTGGCAGGGCGGATGCGGATGACGACGTTCGGGTCGTCATTATTACCGGTGCCGGACGGGCCTTCTGTGCCGGCTCCGATCTTGCCCCCGCCGGCAGTACCTTCGATTTTACATCGCGGGAGGATCATGCCGGCGCTGCGGCACATCGTGACGGGGGCGGTCTCGTGACGCTGCGCATCTTCGAATGCCTCAAACCGGTCATTGCCGCCATCAACGGCCCGGCGGTAGGCGTCGGGGCAACAATGACATTGCCCATGGATATCCGTATCTCTTCAGACAATGCCCGTTTCGGTTTTGTTTTTGCCCGCCGCGGGATCTTATCTGAAGCCTGCTCGAGCTGGTTTTTACCCCGCATCGTCGGCATCAACCAGGCCCTGGAATGGACATTTTCAGGACGGGTTTTCTCAGCGGATGAGGCCCTGAAAGGCGGTCTGATTCGGAGCGTTCACACATCGGAAGATCTGTTAACCGTTGCGAATCAAGTAGCCCGGGAAATCGCCGACAACACATCTGCCGTTTCAGTTGCACTCATTCGCCAAATGATGTGGCGTATGCTGGGGGAGGATCACCCCATGCAGGCCCACAAGGTGGATTCTCTGGGCATGTATTATACCGGCAAATCTCCGGATGCCCAGGAGGGCGTAACATCCTTTATGGAGAAGCGGCCGCCTCAATTCCCCGAGAAGCTGAGCACTGATATGCCCCCCTTCTTTCCTTGGTGGAAGGAGCGTTCTTTCAAGTAGCATCTGTCCATGGCGGTGCTCATGCTGACCCTCAAAACAGTGGAATTCATCCGGATGTGCAAATAAAATTGAAGGAGTGAGGAGAAGAAGAAAAAGATGTTAAAAACACGAATGACGGAACTGTTCGACATTGAATACCCTATCATGCTAGCAGGAATGAACTGGATTACGGATACCCAATTGGTCGCGGCGGTCAGCAATGCCGGTGGATTGGGGGTATTTGCCACCGCCCGGTGTACCCCCGATGAGATGCGGGAAAATATACGGGAGATCCGACGACTGACGGATAAACCCTTTGGTGTAAACGTGATTCTCCGTCCCGGTTCTCAGGAGAAAATCAAAGTGGCCGTGGAGGAGAAGGTGCCTATTCTCAACTATACTCTGGGCAAGCCCTGGTTTATCGATCAAGTTCATGCCTACGGAGGTAAGGTCCTCGGGACAACCGCCCTGGCCAAGCATGCCGCCAAGGCGGCCCAGCTGGGATGTGATGCCGTCGTTGTGACAGGTCACGAAGCGGCCGCCCACGGGGACAAGGCAACCTCCATGGTTCTCGTTCCCGTTGCCGCCAGTACCATTAAGGTTCCCGTCATTGCCGCCGGTGGCATCTATAACGGTCCGGGCTTGGCTGCCGCTTTGGCCCTTGGGGCGGAAGGGGTTTCCATGGGCACCCGCTTCATGTTGACGAAAGAGTGTGTCCTTCATGAGAACTTCAAGCAGCTGTGTCTGGCTGCGACGGAGCAGGATACCTTCTATGACACGGTTTTCGACGGCATGTGGAGCCGTGTTTTGAAAAGCAAAGGAGCTGAAGACGTACAAAAAAATCGGTTCGGGCTCTTGGAACGCTTCCAAGCGGCCATGAAGATCCGAAAGGTCTTGAATATGTCCTATCCGGCCTTCTTCTCCATGGGGTTTAAAACTATGCTGGCCGGTGAAGACGGCGCCTCCTTGTGGACACAGGCTCGGCAGGCCGTCGGCGCCGTGAGATCCATGAAAGCCATCTACGAAGGTGACATGAAGCAGGGAGTCCTGTTTGTGGGACAGAACGTCGGCGGGATTCAGGATCTGCCCACCGTCAAGGAACTGATAGAACGGACGGTGTCCGAAGCGGAGCAGACGACAAACGCGCTGAAAAACAAATTTTCCTAAAAAATCAGATCATGGTGGTTAAGGCATGGCGAAGACGTGTTTAGCGTCTGGTCTTTTGGAGGTGCTGTGATCACCTCTTGCGCGGAGTCGATATGCCTTTTCGGATCAGTACGGACTATCTCAAGCGATGGGGTCTTCCCTCCGCTAGCGTGCAAGAAGCATTCTCTCCCGATGTTGACGACAAAATCGTATGAGGACACAATTTCAGGTGAATCGATGTCTTCATTTATGAAATAGCGTGTCCTGTGGATGGCGATGAATGTGAAACAAGGGCAGGGGATGCCATTCCCCTCATTTAAGCCTTTCGGATACCCCTCTGTGGACGGGGTAATCCACTTCTTGAACTCGATATCTCAAGGCGATATTTCCTCTTTGCACCAAAGAAATCTCTGCCGCCATCGCATTCATGGGGGGGAGGCCCTCCCTGTGATGGCTCCGGTATTTTTTGCGCTTACGTTCTTTGCCTCTACCAAGACGTAACGTTCATTACCCCCATCTCATAATCATACACCTCGAGGGAAGTAACTACTGCGTACTCGATACGACGGCTTCCTTTGAGAGAGGGTGCCGGATCTGTGGGGTGCCTTGGTGGACGGTATAATCAATGGTCAAAAGGGGATGACGGACTGTTCGCTTCTGGGAAGGGAGAAATCTGCGCAGGTGTAAGTTTCGCTTGACGATCTGTCTGATCGGAGCTCTTTTTAGTTGCATTTTAACACAAATGTAGTATTTACTAAAAAGTGGTTCCCGTTCAAATGGTACGCTTCTTGATTTGCCCCTGTAACCGACCTTACGTGAGCGATGGCATTCATTACTCTGGTGAAACGTACCGCCATTTGGCGTGGGCTGTATGGTGGCTCGGGGTATTGTACTGCAAGTATGCGGCTGCTTCGTTAGAGGCGGCTTGCAGTCGTATGACGGGGAGAGGATAATTCCTTCTCACGCCACAATGCAGAATAAAATATATAAAAACAAATGAAGGGAGAGCGCAGCAATGTTGGATTTTATGAAGATGTGTGAAGAGTGTAACCCTGGGGAAGCGGAGTTTCTTCAGGCTGTTTCGGAGGTGGCCGAGTCGGTGGCACCGGTCTTGGACAAGCATCCTGAATACCGCAAGGCAAAGATTCTTGAGCGGATGGTTGAGCCTGAGCGTGTCATCTTGTTCCGCGTGCCCTGGGTGGACGACCGCGGCGAGGTCCAGATCAACAGGGGCTATCGTATTCAGATGAGCAGCGCAATCGGGCCCTACAAGGGCGGCTTCCGGTTTCATCCGTCGGTCAACCTGAGCATCCTCAAGTTTCTGGGGTTTGAGCAGGTATTCAAGAACGCCCTGACAACCCTCCCGATGGGCGGGGCGAAGGGGGGTTCCAACTTTGATCCCAAGGGGAAGTCGGATACGGAGGTCATGCGTTTTTGCCACAGCTTCATGTCCGAGATATTCAGGTACATCGGCCCCCACACGGACGTCCCCGCCGGGGATATCGGCGTCGGAGGAAGGGAGATCGGGTTCCTCTTCGGCATGTACAAGAAACTGCGTAATGAGTTTACCGGTGTCTTGACCGGGAAGGGACTGACCTGGGGCGGCAGCCTGATCCGTCCCGAGGCGACGGGATACGGGGCGGTCTACTTTGCCGCGGAGATGCTTGCCACCCGCGGCGAGACACTCGAAGGGAAGAGCTGTCTCGTGTCCGGCTCCGGGAATGTGGCCCAGTATGCGGTGGAAAAGATCCTTGACCTGGGAGGCAAGGCGATAACCCTTTCCGATTCCTCGGGATACATCTATGATGAAGAAGGCATCGATCGCGGCAAACTGGATTTCGTCATGGATCTCAAGAATTTCAAGCGCGGCCGCATCAAGGAATATGCCGATAAGTATCCCGATGCCGTTTATACCCCGATCGATCCCTCGCTCGATTACAATCCCCTCTGGAATCATAAGGCGGACGGCGCATTTCCCTCCGCGACCCAGAACGAGATCAACGCGAAGGACGCGAAGAATCTCGTCGCCAATGGGATCCAGTTTGTCAGTGAGGGTGCAAACATGCCGACCGTCCCGGAAGGGGTGGAGGCCTTCATCGACGCCGGGATCCTCTACGCGCCCGGAAAGGCCGCGAATGCCGGCGGTGTTTCCGTCTCCGGTCTTGAGATGACACAAAACAGCATGCGTCTGAGTTGGACCCGCGAGGAGGTTGATGATTATCTGAAACGGATCATGAAGAGTATCCACACCGCCTCCGTCGAGGCCGCAAATGAGTATGGCACGCCCGGCAATTACGTCAACGGCGCGAACATCGCCGGTTTCACAAAAGTGGCAGAGGCGATGATGGCCCAGGGTATCGTATAGCTCGTGTGATTGTGGAAGGCCGGCGGACCATCGTTCAACCGATGATCCGCCGCCTCCATTTTTCTCTTCTCTCCGTGAGATGAGCAGTCAATCCATTATGCCATGGCACGGGAATCATAC
The DNA here is from genome assembly GCA_963662405.2 of Syntrophales bacterium. Taxonomy (GTDB): domain Bacteria; phylum Desulfobacterota; class Syntrophia; order Syntrophales; family UBA2210; genus UBA6078. The sequence continues at coordinate 901,647 of CAXXKT010000001.1, read as the reverse complement.
AGGAAACCTTTGGGAGGCTGCCGCCCGAGGCGAGACAGAGGAACAGGCCATGAGCGCGTACCCTCCTCATCATCCCCATGCCCATCGGGGGCGGTGATGTGTCCTATGGGATCATGGCCATGGAAAGGATCGGCATATCTACGAGAGCTGGCATCATCGCCCTTGCAATCTATGCCGCCTGGCAAGGAAAGACCGGAGAGGGGTAGAGTAGATAAGGGTCTCCTACCGCTCGAGTTGCATGGCCCGGGTCAGCCGCTCGACGGACTCCTCCCTCCCGAGGATATCAATCAGTGTTGGGATGTCGGGCCCATGACAGTTTCCGAAAAGAGCGAGACGGAGAGGGAAATAGAAGCCCTTTCCCTTGACGCCCAGCTCGCCGATGGCCTTCTTGACAAGGGCCGACACATCATCCGGCGTCCATTTCTCCCTTCGACCGAGCGCCTCGACCCAGTATGCGATGATACGTTGCGAATCTTCCTTTTCGAGGAGTTCCTTGTCCTCTTCCGAGACGGTCAGCGTATCGTAGAACATGCGGGCATGTTCCACGATCATCGAAAGGCAGGAGACATAATCGCGGGCGGTGGCGATGACCTTCAGATACTTTTCGGTATCGCTGATATCGATTCCGGCCTCTTCGAAGAAACGTCTCGCCTGGTCGGCGATATAGGGAACGTCGAGGTGCCGGATGTAGTATCCCCCCATCCAGTTGAGCTTCTCCATATCGAAAACGGCCCCGGCTTTGTTTATTCTCTCCAGGGAAAAGACCTCTTCCAGCTCTTGTAGGGAGTAAATCTCCCGGTCATCCGCCGAATGCCAACCGAGAAGGGCGATAAAGTTGAGCAGCGCCTCGGTAAGATACCCCTTTTCGAGGTAACTCTCGACGGAGACATCACCCTGGCGTTTGCTCAGCTTGCTCCGGTCGGTATTGAGAAGCAGGGGGAGATGCACAAAAACGGGGACCTCCCACCCGAAGGCTTTGTACAGAAAGATGTGCTTCGGCACGCTGGAGAGCCATTCCTCACCGCGTATGACGTGGCTAATCTTCATCAGGTGATCGTCCACGACGCTCGCAAAATGGTAGGTGGGAAAACCATCGGACTTGATCAGGACTTGATCATCGACCTGGGAGTTATCGATTGCGACCCGGTTGCGTACGATATCGTCGAAAACGGTCTTTCCCTCCTGGGGATAACGCAGGCGGATGACAAAGGGCACCCCCCGTGCGAGTTTGTCGGCGACATCTTCTTTCGATAGGTTCCTGCATCGACCGTCGTACATGGGCGGCCGCTTTCTCTTCCGCTGTTCGTCTCTGAGTTTTTCCAGGCGTTCCTCGTCGCAGAAACAGTAGTAGGCATGCCCGGCATCCAGGAGTTTCCGGATATGTTCCTGATAGATTTCAACTCGTTGTGACTGGATGTACGGTCCGTATTCTCCCCCTACATCGGGCCCTTCGTCGTGTTGGAGCCCGGCTCGCGTCAGCGTGGAGATAAGATTTTCGAGGGCATCGGGAATGGACCGTTTCTGGTCCGTATCTTCAATACGGAGAATAAATTTCCCTCCCCCTTTGCGTGCAAAAAGATAGTTGAACAGAGCCGTTCTCAGCCCGCCGACATGGAGGTATCCTGTCGGACTGGGGGCAAATCGAACCCGTATGTGGTGATTACCTGTATCCATGGTGACCTTCCTGTTACCGTTTCGTTTTGAAATACCCAGAGGAGATTCGCGTGTAGAGGGCAGTATCATTCCTCGTTCGAATCTCGTAAAGATCCTTCTACCGAGTCTACCTATACTGTTTTGCTCCTGATTACAACCATAATATCCTTGCCTTTTGAGGCTGCTTGACTATATAAAGAAAATCGATCGGGAAGGATAGCATGGATCGTTTTATGAAGGGAGAAGACCTCATACACCTCTGTCAGCCGGATACCGATAAATCTTGTGGAGCCTGTTGCGGCCTTTATAACTATGCCGACAGTTCGCGGGAAGCACTGACCGCGAAACTGAGGGAACGGACGAGGCTGTTTCACGAAATGGTCGGTTCTCCTGCCGATCTCAAACGATTTTCGGATAGGGTCAAAGGGGGGGAACCGAGTGAGCGGCTCTACGAGGTGATATACTGCTGTGAATACCTGGGATTTCTCGATGATGATGAGAGGAGGGTGGGATGTCTCCTCCATCCTCTTCAAAACAGCGGGGTGGACATGCGTGACGTGTCATTCTACGGAGTGGAGTTGTGTGATGGGCATTTCTGCCCCAGCTATCACTTTATCTCCCGCGAGGAGAAGCAGGCCCTGATCAGGATTATTGACGACTGGTACCTGTATGGCCTGTGCATTACCGATATCGATCTGGTCAAAGAGTATTTCCGCTTTATCGGTGAAGGGATCTACGAGGCGGTGCGCCCGGAGCGGATACGGGGTACACTCAAAGCAATCGCCCTCGACTTTTTTTCATTGAAAATCTCCTGGCCTTTCCGGTCCCCGGACGCGAACCGCTTCGGGAAATATTACTTTGACGGCTCACAGTACATGATCAGTCACATTGATTATGATGCCCTCGGCTGCGCACGATCGAGATTCGACAAGATATTTCTGAGTCTCACCTCACGGTTCGAGACCCTCGAGGAACTCAGAAGAGGGGAAGAGATTATTCAGGACAAGATCGAGGCATTTATCGCCTGTTACACAGGGGAAACTCTCTGAGAAGGGTGTATATCATATCTTTATTGAACAAGAAGGGGATATTGTGGAAGAGAAAAAGCTCCTGTATTCAAGAGAGGTAATTACCGGACGGGTGCAAGAACTGGCCGAGAGAATCTCCCGCGACCTCGCGGGGAAGGATGTCGTGCTGGTCGGCGTGCTCAAGGGCGCCTTTATCTTCCTGGCGGACTTGGCGAGGTGTCTGAAGATCCCGCACACGGTCGATTTTGTACGGTTGGCAAGCTATGGCTCCGGAACGGTCAGTTCAGGGAAAATAACCGTGTCAAAGGACCTAGAAACGGATATAGCCGGAAAGGCCGTGGTGATTGTGGAAGATATCATCGATACCGGAGAGTCAATGGCGTTTCTGCAAGAGCGACTGAAGGGACGAAATCCAGCCTCTGTACAGATATGTACCCTGATAGACAAAAAAGAAAGAAGGGAACGGACGCTTGTCGTTGACTATGTGGGGTTTGCATTGGATGAGGGGTTCCTTGTCGGATACGGGCTTGATTTCGATGAAAAGTTCAGGTGTTCGCCGGACATTTACGTGATCAAGGAGGGAAACGGTGATTATTCAATGTAGAAAATGCGGGACGAGATACCGGTTTAATAAGGAGAAAATAACCGGCAAGGGGATATGGGTTAGGTGCCGCAACTGCGAAACGGTCTTCTTTCAGAAAAATCCGTCAATGGAAATCTCGTCGCTGATGGATCTGATGGGACAGGAAGAGGAACCCCCGGACGAGGTAACGGGAGAAAGAAGCGACATCCCCGCTACGACAGAGGCCCGCGAAGAAGCCGATCAGGAGCCCTCATGGGACGACGCCTTCGGGGAGACCGGTGGGGATGCAGAGGCGAAAGAACCCGCGGTCGGGACAGACGCGCAGGAGCCTGGCTGGGATGATGCCTTCGGGGAGACCGGTGGGGACGCAGAGGCGAAAGAACCCGCGGTCGGGACAGACGCGCAGGAGCCTGGCTGGGATGATGCCTTCGGGGAGACCGGTGGGGATGCAGAGGCGAAAGAACCCGCGGTCGGGACAGACGCGCAGGAACCTGGCTGGGACGATGCCTTCGGGGAGACCGGTGGGGATGCAGAGGCGAAAGAACCCGCGGTCGGGACAGACGCGCAGGAACCCGGCTGGGACGAGGCCTTCCAGGAGACCGATGAAGGCATCGCAATCGAAAAAAGTAGCGAGTCAGATGATATCCTTGGCGAAATCGAAACGAAGGGTCTGGAACAAGGGCCCAGCTGGGAAGATGCCTGCCGAGAGGTCGAGGATATTGAAGGGCATGACTCCCGAGACACCGGTGAAAGGCTGGGGGTTGACCGAGAAGCGTACGATTCGTTGGAGGATAAAGACCCTGTCGGAGACGAAGACCAAACAGGTGCCGCCGAGCACGATCTTCCATGGGAAGAAGGCTCAGAAGAAGAGTATAGTGAAGAAACAGACGGTGAGAAAACCGACCGAGGAGAACGGGTACAAGAACCATGGACCTTCGGTGATGTAGGCGACGATCTGTACAACGAGAGGACCGCGAAGGAAACAGGGCACGGAAGGGGATGGCACCTTGTCAGAAAGATAGGGCTGATTTTTATACTGATCGCCCTGCTGTTGGCGTGCGCATATCTCTGGGTGTTCCCTGAGGCGCGGGAGTCGGTTTCGAAGAGGCTTTTTGCACCGATAGAACAGCTCTTGGGCAAAGAAAGTGCAGAAAAGGCAAAAGATGTCCTCCCCGCCGTTTCACCCGGCACGTCGAAGTCGGAAAAGCAAAACGCCGCCCAGGGCACACCCCTCGAATTGACGGTCATTCTTAAAGACGTGGCGGAGCGGTTCGTCAAGGGGTGGACCAACCAGACCATCATGGTTGTTGAAGGTTCGGCCGTGAATACCAACACCGTTCCGGTTTCCAGCATACGCGTCCAGGGTAAAATTCTGGATTCAACCGGAGCTGTGATTGCCAAAGAAGAGGCCAGCTGCGGAACGATCCTCACCGATGATGAATTGAAGGGCATGACCAACGACGAAATCAAAAAAGAACTCTCCCATCCTTATGGGCGAGATTATCGCAACGCAGCTATCAAACCGGATGAAGTGATCCCCTTCATGCTGGTCTTCACCATGCCTGATGAGGAGGCGAGTGAGCTGGTTGTCGAGTTGATAGGCATTGAGGCCTCTCAAGGCGATTAGTCTGAGTCTACCACCGGGTATCATTGGCTGAAGGGGAGGGCCCCCCGTGCTATCGACGCTGAAACTCAAGATTGCGTTCTCGTTCCTCATCTTAACGATCATTTCGGGAATGGCGGGATACCACCTTCTTGAAGGATGGTCTTGGGGAGATTCATTCTACGCGACGATCGTCACCCTCGGCACGGTCGGTTTCGGTGATTTCTATCCCGTCACGCCGGCGGGAAAGTCCTTTGCGATTTTTCTGATCGTGTTCGGTGTGGGAACGATGGCATATACCTTTGCCGTGGTCATGGAGACCTTCATGGAGGGTCGATTGCAGCGGATATTGGGGAGGGGTAAATTGGAAAAGCGGATACGGAATATGCACGACCATTATATCGTATGCGGTTACGGAAAAATCGGCGGGTTTGTCTGTCGGGAGTTGGCCCATGAAGCAGTTGACTTTGTCGTCGTGGACAATCGGCCGAAGGTGGTAGAGAGGATCGAGGAAGACGGCTTTGTGTATGTCAACGGAAGCGCGACCGATGACAACACCCTCCTGAGGGCCGGAATCCAGCGGGCCAAAGGGGTGGTATGCGCGCTTCCGACGGACGCCGACAATCTCTATGTTGTCCTGACCGCCAAAGAGCTGAATCCTGATGTCTTTGTCTTGTCCCGGTTCGAGGATAACGCCTCGGAACGCAGGTTGATCAAGGCGGGGGCTGACCGGGTCATATCGCCGTACATGGTGGGGGGCATGCGGATGTCGCAGGCGATCCTGCGACCCGCTATGCTGGATTTCATCGAGATTACCACAGGACGCCAGAGTCTCGAGCTCCGGATGGAAGAACTCTATATCCATGAGACGGCACCGGTTGTCGGTAAGACCTTGGAGGCATCGGACCTGCGAAAGAGATACGGTCTGATCGTGGTCGCCATCATGAAGGAGACTGGACAGATGGTGTTTAATCCGGTAGCGTCATACGTCATTCAATCGGGAGATAAGCTGATTGCCCTGGGGGAAGAAAAGAATCTCACCGCCTTTGCGCAGGTCTGTCGGGGATAAAGATACATTACCGGTCTATCGTTTTGCTATGATCCCCGGACGATCCCGATCCATCGGGATATCTCCGCCGATGGTACGATGCCTTCCCGGATGATCACCGGCGGGTCAATAGTGGTATCGACGATGGTGGACCCCGCCCCTCCCGGTGTCCTTCCCCAGTCAAGCACCGCATCCACCTCTCCTCCAATATTCTCGATGACCTCTCGGGCCGAGGCGCATTCTCTTTCTCCGGACCGGTTGGCGCTCGTGGTGGTAATGGCACCGGCCAGATTTTTGGCAAGGATTGTAGCGACCGGATCACTGGACAGGCGGATGCCGACCTTCCCGGTCCCCGCCGTTAATCTCTTGGGGATAGCCGGGGATGCCTGAAAGAGCAGGGTGACCCCCCCCGGCCAGAACTGTTTCATGAGAATCTCAGCCGAAGGGGTGATCGTCTCTGCAAAACGCGGCAGATCGTCGTGGCTCCCGATGATGATGGAGATGGGCTTATCGAAGCTCCTTCCCTTGATGGCATAGAGTCTCTCCACGGCTTGGTCGTTTCGGATGTCCGCCCCCAGGCCGTAAAAGGTCTCGGTGGGATAGGCGATAACCCCTCCCCTCGCGACGATTCTCACCGCCGTCACGATTGATGATCCGTCCGGATCTGGTGTGATAACAAGGGTCATAGCGTGCCGCCATGCATGCGGACAGGAAGTTACAGCTCCTGCTGTTTTCTTTCGACCGTATCGGCCATCTTCTTCGTATAGGCACCCAACTCTTTAAGGAGATTCTCATCACTCAGGGCAAGGATCCGAATCGCCATCAGGGCGGCGTTTTTTGCCCCCGCCTCCCCGATTGCCATGGTGGCCACGGGGATTCCTCCCGGCATCTGAACCGTTGAGAGAAGCGCGTCGAACCCACCCAGGGAAGAGGCGGATGAATCGAGCGGGACACCGATGACGGGCAGGGGTGTCTGTGACGCGATAACACCGGCGAGGTGCGCCGCCATCCCCGCCCCCACGATAATGACCTTGATGCCACGCTCGGCGGCCTGGGCAGCAAATCGCGTCGTCCGCTCCGGTGAGCGGTGAGCGGATGTCAGGAACCATTCATGGGAGATATCAAACTCCCCGAGAACGGTTGCCGCCTTCTCCATAACGGAGAGGTCGGAATCACTCCCCATGACGATACTGACCAGGGCTTTCTCTTTCATTTCGTTTGCTCCCTTTTCGAGATTGTCCGACCGGCTGCTTTCAGTGCGCGCTAGTGCCTGAAGTGGCGTGTACCGGTGAAGATCATGGCAATACCGTGCTCATCCGCGGCCTGTATCGCCTCTTCGTCACGGATCGATCCGCCGGGCTGTACGATGGCCGTGACGCCTGCCTTTGCCGCCATATCGACTCCGTCCCTGAAGGGGAAGAAGGCATCGGAGGCAAGGACCGTCCCCTCTGTGGGGAGGTTTGCCTTCATCTTTGCGATGGTAACGGAATCCACCCGACTCATCTGCCCCGCTCCTACGCCGACCAGCTGATCCTTCGTGGCGAAGACGATGGCGTTGGACTTGACGCTCTTGACCACCCGCCAGGCGAAATCGAGACCCTGATACTCCTCCGCCGTAGGTGCCCGCTTGGTCACCACCTTTGCCTGCATGATGTCGTCCCTCCCCGGATCACGATCCTGGACGAGGAGTCCGCCCACAACCCTCCTGAAATCGAGGTCAGCCGGCCGACCCGTTCCCGGTTCCGAGATTTCCAGAAGCCGCACATTTTTCTTGCCGGTCAGTATGTCGATAGCATCCTGGTCGAAGCCGGGGGCGATAATGACCTCCAGGAAGGTCTTGGCAAGCTCTTCCGCCGTCTCCTTGTCCACGGGACGGTTGAAGCTGACGATTCCCCCGAAGGCCGATACCGGATCGGTCGCCATGGCCTTGACGTACGCATCCTTCAGACTCCCGTCGGACGTGGCCGCGCCGCAGGGATTCGAGTGCTTCATGATGACCGCGGCCGGGATATCGAAATCGCACGCCATCTGCCACGCCGCATCGCTGTCCATGATATTGTTGTACGACAATTCCTTGCCGTGGAGCTGCCGCGCCATGGAGATGGAAGAAACAGGGGCGTTCTTCGCCCGGTAAAACGCCGCGTCCTGGTGGGGGTTTTCCCCGTACCGGAGTTCCTGTGCCCGGTCGAACTGCAGGGTGAAGGTGTCGGGAAATTTCTTGATCTTCTTCCCCGTTTCCATGGTTCCGAGGTAATTCGAGATGGCACCGTCATAGCGCGCCGTGAGCTGGAAGGTTTTCGTTGCGAGGGCGAAATTGGTCGCCTCGGCGATAGTTCCCCCTGTCTGTTTCATCTCCTCGATGATCCGGGGATAATCCGCCGGGTCGGTCACCACGGAGACAAAGCGGTGGTTCTTCGCCGCCGCCCGCAGCATGGTGGGGCCGCCGATATCGATATTCTCGACGGCCTCTTCCAGCGAGCACCCCTCTTTCGCGACCGTATCCTCGAAGCGATAGAGATTGATGACGACCATGTCGATCATCTCGATGTTGTGTTCCCCGGCCGCCTGCATATGCCCCTCATTGTCCCGGAGGGCGAGAAGACCGCCGTGGATCTTCGGATGGAGGGTCTTCAGCCTCCCGTCCATCATCTCCGGGAACCCCGTGTAGTCGGAAACATCGGTGACGTCAATTCCAGCCTCCCTCAGTTGTGCGGCCGTCCCCCCCGTAGAGAGTATCTCCACCTCAAATCCCTTCAACCCCCGGGCAAAATCAACAATCCCCGTTTTGTCCGTGACGCTTATCAGTGCCTTTCGTATCCTGCTCATGGTGTCCTATCCCCGTATTCCTTTCATATGTTGGATTCGTTTTTCTATCAGTGCCTCTGTCCCGATATCGGGCCGGTGATCGATCGGCCCCGTGATCGCGGCGATTGCCCCCTCCGCAACCCGCTCGGCGTCGTTCAGGGTATCGGCAACCCCCACGACGCCGATGGCCCGCGACGTCGTCATGTAGAGGCCGTCCTCCCTCTTGTCGACGGAAGAAAAGTAGAGCCGTGCCTCCCCCGTGTCCGCGACTTCGATCTTCGCGGAGGTGGAGCGGGCGTCCGGATGATCCGCGGGGAGACCGTACCCCGTGGGGACGATATACTTGCAAACCGTGGCCTTTTTCTCAAACTCGATCTTCATATCTTTCAGCGTTCCATCGATGACGGCCCCGCAGATGTCGACGAAATCCGTCTTCAGGAGGGGGAGGATATTCATCGCCTCCGGGTCGCCGAACCGGGCATTGTACTCGAGCAGTCTGACCCCCTCCCGCGTCACGATAAAACCGCCGTACATGACCCCCTTGTAGTACGCGCCGGTTTCCCGATAGATCGCCTCCGCGACCTTTTGCGTAATGGCAAGCCCCTGGGCGACATCCTCCTCCTTCAGGAAGGGAAGTGAGTGATTCTGCAGGGAGTACGATCCCATGCCTCCGGTATTCGGCCCCCGGTCACCGACGAACCGCCGCTTGTGATCCTGAACCGGCGGGGTTGCCACCACCGTCGTCCCGTCGCACAGACACTGGAGCGAAAATTCTTCCCCTTCGAATTTCTCCTCCACGATTACCGACGGGTGGTCATCCAGGATCTGCCGGCAGAGGTCGAGGACCTCCTCCTTTGTCTGGAAGTGATCGCCCTGGACCATAACCCCTTTTCCCCCGGTGAGGCCGTCCGGTTTGATCACGACCCCGTCGAGTTTCCCGACAAACGCTTCGATTCCATTCATGGAAGAAAAGGTTCGAAAACGTGCATTTCCCGGAATACCATACGTTTCCAGCAGATTTCGTGTGAAGGTCTTTGACGTCTCCAGCCGCGCCAGACTCCGGGTCGGACCGACGGACGGAATCCCGTTCGCCTGGAGGGCATCGACAATGCCGTTATTCAGGGGGTCCTCCGGGCCGATAATCGCAAAATCGACCTCGCACCGTTTCGCGAATTGTGCGATCCCCTCCCGATCACTATAGTTTCCCGGCAAGACATCATCCGAAAGGGATGCAATGCCGGGATTGTTGGCTTTCATACAGGAAAAAAGCTCGGTTGCATGACCCGAGCGTTTGAGCGTCTCCGCCATGACATGTTCCCGGGCGCCGTTGCCAATCAAGAGTATTCTGACCATGCTTTCCTCCGCCTGGAGATTATAGAATAAGATTCGAGTTTATACTCAAAAAGTCCACCTTCGTCAAATATCTTTCGGGATTAATCCCCTCAGACGCCCTTCCATCATTTCTTGTTTTGACAAGAGCATCTCTCTTACGTTAGAGTCATACGTCAGTCGAAAAGCGAATTAATTCTTACAAAATTGTAGGATTCACGCATGTGCCCAACACCTCTGTCCCATAACGGGAACGATCCGAAATGATATCTCAAACGCAACATATTGATAAACAAGAGAAATAAGTATTGGCACGCCCTTTGCTTTACTTCTCGGACAGGGACAACGGATTCGGTGCTGTATCGCACGCAACGACAACCCGATACCCATTGAAAGGGGAACAACACTATGGATGTGACAGAAATTTTTGGTTCGAATGTTTTTAACCATAAGGCAATGAAAGAGCGCCTGCCCAAGGATACCTGCAAGGCCTTGAGGGAAACGATTGAAAACGGCACCCCCCTCAAACCCGATATCGCCGATGTAGTCGCCAACGCCATGAAAGACTGGGCGATAGAGAAAGGCGCCACCCATTACACCCACTGGTTTCAGCCGCTGACCGGATTCACCGCCGAGAAGCACGACTCATTCATATCCGCGACCGCGGACGGTAGTTGCGTCACCGAATTTTCCGGCAAACAGCTCATCCAGGGTGAACCGGACGCCTCTTCCTTTCCAAGCGGCGGTCTGCGTGCCACCTTTGAGGCCCGGGGTTACACGGCATGGGACTGCACCTCTCCCGCCTTTCTGAAGACCGATGAAAGCGGGAATGTGACCCTGACGATTCCGACGGCCTTCTACTCCTATCATGGAGAGGCCCTCGACAAGAAGACCCCCCTCCTGCGGTCCATGGCGGCTGTCTCCAAACAGGCCGTGCGGGTCCTGCAGGCACTGGGCAACACTACCACCAGGGTTGTCTCCACGGTCGGTCCGGAGCAGGAATATTTCCTCGTGGACAGGGACTTTTACCTGGAGCGACTCGACCTGATGCTGACCGGACGGACGCTCTTCGGCGCCCCCGCGCCCAAGGGGCAGGAACTGGATGACCAGTACTTTGGCTCCATCAAGGATCGGGTCGCCGATTACATGTGGGACCTGAACAACGAACTGTGGAAGATGGGCATCACCTCCAAGACCCAGCACAACGAGGTCGCACCGGCGCAGTACGAAATGGCCCCCATCTTCGCGACCGCCAACATCGCGACCGACCACAACCAACTGGTCATGGAGACGATGCAGAAGGTCGCGCTCCGGCATGACCTCGTTTGCCTGCTCCATGAGAAACCTTATGCCGGGATCAACGGTTCGGGGAAACACAACAACTGGTCTCTCTCCACAGACGACGGCATCAACCTGCTGAAGCCGGGGCACACGGCAAGCGATAACGTCCAGTTCCTCATCTTTTTGAGCGCCATGATCAAGGCCGTCGATACCCATGCCGACATCCTGCGGGCCACCTGCGCCAGCGCCGGGAACGATCACCGTCTGGGTGCCAACGAAGCGCCTCCGGCCATCATCTCCATATTCATGGGAGAAGAACTGACGGAGATACTCGAAAAGATTTCAAAGGGTGAGAAGCTTTCCACGAGAGATCCGCAGGTCCTCCATGTCGGAGTCGACACGCTTCCCGCGATTCCGCAGGACAACACCGACCGTAACCGGACATCGCCGTTTGCCTTTACCGGAGATAAGTTCGAGTTCCGGATGGTCGGGTCCGCCCAGTCGATCGCCGGGGCGAATGTGGCGTTGAACACCATCGCGGCCGAGGCACTCGACGAGATCGCCACCCGCCTGGAAAAGGCAAAGGATATCAATGCTGAAGTGGCTGCGATTATCAAGGAAATCTACAAGAAGCACAACCGGATCCTCTTCAACGGCGACAACTACTCCGACGCCTGGGTGAAAGAGGCCGAAAAGAGAGGGTTGCCCAACGTGCGGAACAGCGTGGACGCCCTGAAGGCCTTTGTAACGCCGAAGGCATTGAAGCTTTTCGAGAAGTACGCGGTCCTCTCGCACAAGGAGCTGCACTCGCGCTACGAGATCTATGTCGAGATCTACGCGAAGCAGATCAATATCGAGGCCCTGACGGCCATCGATATGGCAAAGAAACAGTTCATCCCCGCGGGGATCGAATATTCGACCGTATTGGCCGATTCCCTCGCCGGCCTCAAGGGTGCGGGGATCCCCGCACCGGCGCAGGCAGATCTTCTCAAGAAGGTCGGTGCGGTGGTGGCTTCTGCCTATAAGACCCTGACGAAGCTGGAAGGGGCTGTGGCCAAGGCACAGAAGATCGATGATACCGTCAAGCAGGCCGAGGCCTATCGTGACACGGTATTCCCGTTCATGCATACACTGCGCGGTGATATCGACGCACTGGAGATGCTGGTGCCGGCGGACCTGTGGCCCGTCCCGACGTACACCGATCTCCTCTTCAAGCTGTAACCGTCCTGAACACAGGGTCCGAGGGCCGGTTCTCAAGAACCGGCCCTTTTTTATTGGGGACAGCGCCCATTTTTCTCAACGCGGATCCCCTGCGATGCCGACCGGTAGCACATGCCCGCGATTCACGAAGATCATTCCGGAAAAAATCGATCAGGCGATTGATCCTGTTTTCCCAGTTGTGGTAAGAGTTCTCTAGAGCTTTCAGAACTGGTGAGAGCATGTATGGCTCGCGTGACGGTTGCGATCGATAAGGAGCGACGGCATCTCATTCCATGAATATCCTCGACACACTGATGGCAGGGTTGGCAATTATCGTCGCCACGATCAGTTCGGTCCACGCCCTCCTTTCAAAACGTGATCCGAAAGCGGCGATCGGGTGGATTGCCGTCTGCATCCTCCTCCCCTTTGGTGGCCCTCTGTTATACTATCTCTTCGGTATCAACCGGGTCCGGACCAGGGCGGAGGAACTTCAGAACCGCGCGGATTCACTGAACTCAGGCGTGACCACGCCGGCTGACCGCCATGCCGCCGACGCAACCGAAAACGCCGATAGCACGCGTATCAGTGACCTCCCCGAGCTTGTTCATGTGTCTGATATTATTACCGACAGGGCACTTGTGGGCGGGAACCGCATTGAGGTCCTCCACAACGGGGAGGAGGCCTATCCCGCAATGCTCGACGCAATCGAAAACGCGCGGCGGACCCTCTTCCTCACCACCTACATCTTCGATGGTAATCATACCGGTCAGACCTTTATCGCCGCGCTGGAGCGGGCGGTGCAGAGGGGCGTCGATGTCAGGGTTATGATCGACGGACTCAGCGACATGTACCGCATGAGACGTGCCAGCAGGTGGTTGAAAAAACGGGGAGTCGCCGTTGCACGGTTTCTCCCTCCCCGGCTGTTTCCTCCCTTTGCCCCCATCAACCTCCGCAATCACCGGAAGATCCTTGTCGCGGACGGGGAGGTCGCGTTCACGGGGGGAATCAATATCGGAGACCGGCACCTGGCAGAGCGACGTGAAAACCCGAACCGGGTCGTTGACCTGCATTTCCGACTCAAGGGACTGGTGGTGCGGCAGATTGAAGAGGTCTTTATTGATGATTGGCAATTTATTACGGGTATCGACACACCGCCGAAACCGGTTGAGCCGGCGCCGGAAGGTTCGGCCCTGTGCCGTGTCATCACGGAAGGGCCGAACGAGGATATGGACAAACTCCTCATGATTCTCATGGCCGCGGTGTCAGCGGCCCGGAAATCCGTCGTGATCATGACGCCCTACTTCATCCCGCCGCGAGGCCTGCTTTCCGTCCTGCAGGCCGCGGCCCTGCGTGGCCTGCAGGTAACGATCATCCTGCCGGAGAAAAACGACTCCCACATCGTCCACTGGGCCACGCGCAACATGCTGTGGGAGCTCCTGAAACGGGGGGTTACCGTCTACTACCAGCCGCCTCCCTTTGCCCATACCAAACTGGTCATCGTCGACGAATACTACGTGCATATCGGCTCCGCCAACATCGACCCCCGCAGTCTCAGGCTCAATTTCGAGCTGGCCGTTGAGGTCTTTGACGCGCCACTGGCTGCGACCCTGACGAAGCACGTGGAAGGGGTGATGGAACGCTCACGGGCGGTCAAGCTTGACGTTATCGACGGCCGTTCCCTTCCGGTCAGGCTGCGCGACTCGCTGGCATGGCTACTGTCCCCGTATCTTTGATCCTAGAATTTCTGGCCGATCGTGAAATAGAACATCCGGTGTCCCCCCTCCGCCTGTCCGTACCCGATATAGGCCGGACCGATGAAGGAATCGGCACCGACAAAGATGCTCCCCGCCAGCATCAGCGAGGACAGCGACATGTCCTCGCGGCGGTCCCACACATTCCCCGCCTCGATCGACCCACCCCAGAACAGCTGCATCTTGAGGTCCCCCAGCCCGCGGCGGCTGATCTTTCGCAGATAGGCGATATACCCCAGGGCGGTATGCTGCCCGGAGAGTTCATCCTGCGTGTATCCGGACAGATTGAGGAGCCCGCCCAGGCCGAAGGAATCCTGCATCAGATCATCTCCCTCCAGAGACGTCTGCACCACGAACGAGGGGATCAGGGTATGGTCTCCCCATGTCATAACCTTGGTACCGCTCACGACCAGACTGCTCCCGTCTATGTCCGATCCCAATTCCTTGTAATTGGCCTGCCAGATAACAGCGGCATCCGCCCCGTGCTGGGGGTAGTTGAAATTGTCGATGGTATTGTACTGAAAGGCGGCGTACGTTCCGCCCCGGTTGAAGCTTCCCGACCCCATTGCGGGATCGCCGACATTGACCTCATACCTCCCATAGCCTCTCCGGAGCCCGACACGAAATTCCCCCCAATCGCCGAACTGCCTTCCCAGGTCGATCCCGGCCTCCAGCATCTTGATCCGGTGCTGCACGACGATGTCCCCATCGGCATCGAAGGCATTGACGTTCCGTTCCCCGTAATCGATGATCGGCGCGACGAAGAACCGCGTCGACGGGTCGAGGGGCTGGTAGAACTCGGACCTGACCTCCATGAGATCACCGATCTGAAACTCGTTGCGCCACTCCGCCCCCAGGCGGTTCATCTCCATCTGGTTGATAATGGCCGAGACTGTATAGGAGTTCGAACCCTGAAAGTTATCATCGATACTGAAGCCGAAGCGGATGTTCGTCTGCCCCCACCCCTTGTCGACCGGGGTCAGGGTCAGGCCGGTTTTGCCATCTGCATCCTCTTCGAGACTCATATCCACCCGCTCGAAGGTACCGAGATTATACAGCCGCGACAGGTCTTCATAGAGTCGCTGTTCGTCGAGTTTCTCTCCCGGCTTCGTCTCGACCTGTGCCGCCAGGACCGCGTCGGCAAGGCCTGATTTATTGACGATCGTGATCTCGTCGATGACCGGCATCTCTCTCGATCTCTGCCGCTGCCGGGCGAGATAGGCGGCGTATTCCGCGTCGGGGCGCGATAGCCGCGACAGCTGCGGCGTCATCGCCCGGGCCGTCTCTTCACCGATCTTCAGGATCGAGAGAGATTTCGTGAAATCCGTCGTCCCCGCGTCGCCGAGTTCCGGCCTGATCAGGATATCCTCCGGACCAAGGGTCGCGAGCTGCGTGGCGACATTGCGCTGAATCAGGATCGTCATGACCTGTGCGGTGATGCTCCCCGCCGACTGGAGCTTTTCACGGGGCCTCAGCGGGGTCCCGATATCCACGCAGATCAGGACATCCGCCCCCATCCGGCGCGCCACATCCACCGGGAGATTGTCGGCGATCCCGCCGTCGACGAGCACCCGTCCCTCCACCTCCACCGGGGTAAAAACCCCCGGAATGGACATGCTCGCCCTGAGGGCCGTCGCCAGGTCCCCCGTCCCGATGACCACCGCCTCCCCCGTTTCGATATCGGCAGCCACGGCGCGGAACGGAACGGGGAGACGATCGAAATCCCTGACCGCTGCCTGGTGGATCAGCGCCATATTCAGGATATAATTCAGGCCCTGCCCCTGCACAAACCCGCGGGGAACAGCGAACTGCCCGTCTTTGAACCCGAGCTCGAAATCGATCTGATAATCCTGTGTGTCACGCTTGCGCCGGAAGGGCTGTTCCTCCAGCGGTGGTTTGTCCTGGAATGCCTTGTTCCATTCGACGCTGGTGACAAGCTCCTCCAGCTCCGTGGGCGAAAGCCCCGACGCGTAGAGCCCCCCCACGATGCTTCCCATGCTCGTCCCGGCGATCACATCCACCGGAATCCGCATCTCCTCCAGTACTTTGAGCACCCCGATATGGGCGATCCCTCGCGCCCCCCCGCCGGAGAGGACCAGACCGATGCGGGGCCGGGGTTCACCGTGCGCGGCAACTGAAACAAAGAGGAGGAGAAAAATAATCAGGAAAAAAACCGGGACCCGATGGGACCGGCCGACATGGTTCAGAGACGACATCTCCGGGGTGATTCGACGCATGAGCCCTCACTGGCAATCAATGTCACGCCTCAAACATGATACGGACACGATAACCGGGGTTTGATCGCCGCAACACCTTCAGACCTGGAGGCGCCGGCGAACTTGAAAATATCCATACAAGATTATCACACTCCGCACAAGACCCGTGCGAGAAATGTATTGTGAACTGATGATTGTTTTTTCCCGGTGATTGTACTACAGGGCACGGAGAGAGAAAAACTCACAACGGGGAGTGACGGACATGGTGACGAGAGAAGATGTGGAGCGGGCCTATGAGAGGATACGGTCCCATATTGTCGAGACAACCGTGACCCGATCATCACGGCTGTCGGACCGGTGCGGCGTCGATGTCATGATGAAGCTTGAAAATCTCCAGATCACGGGGTCTTTCAAGGAACGGGGCGCTCTGAACAAACTTCTCTCCCTCGATGAGAAAGAGCGTCGCCGGGGCGTCATCGCCGCAAGCGCGGGCAATCACGCGCAGGGCCTTGCCTGCCATGCAAGACGGCTCGGCATCCCCGCCACTATTGTCATGCCCCGGAATACACCGATCGTCAAGGTGACGTCGACACAGTACTGGGGCGCCGCCGTGGTCCTTGAAGGGGAGAATTTTGACGAGGCCTACGAGCACTCCCTCCTCCTGGCCGCAAAAGAAGGGAAAACCTACATCCATCCCTTCGAAGATCCTCTGGTGATTGCGGGCCAGGGAACGGTGGCCGTTGAACTGATAAACAACGAACTGTCGAAGGACCTGGACGCCGTTGTCGTCCCCATCGGAGGAGGCGGCCTGATTTCCGGCATCGCTTTGTATCTTAAGAGCATCCGGCCTCAGGTGCGGGTCATCGGTGTCGAGACGGCAGACTGTCCTTCGATGAAACGGTCGGTCGAGGCCGGTTCCGTTGTCACGGCCCCCGGCGCGTCGAGGATCGCCGAAGGTATCACGGTGAAGCGGGTTGGGCAGATCACGCTCGATATCGTCAGCCGGTATGTGGATGAGATCGTGACCGTAACGGACGACGAGATCGCCAATGCCATCCTCCATCTCCTGGAGACGGAAAAGATCGTGGTAGAGGGTGCCGGCGCGGCGCCCGTAGCGGCCCTTATCAACAACCGGGTGCCCGGTGTGGAGGGCACAAAGGTGGTAGCCGTTGTGTCGGGCGGGAATATAGATGTCACGCTCATCTCCCGCATAATCGCCCGGGGGCTCGCGTTCGACGGCCGCATCATGCAGGTTGAGACACGGGTCAGAGACATCCCCGGCGCCCTCGAGGCCGTACTGCACGTATTTCACGAGACAGGCGCCAATCTCCTGGAAGTCTTTCACCATCATTATTCCGGCGGATCGCCCATCGGCGAGATCAACGTATCCTTCATCCTGGAGACGAAGGGGAGGGAGCATATCAAAGACATCGAAGAAAGGATGGCAGAGAAGGGTTACAGCGTCATACGAAGCTCCCTCCTGTCTCAGTAGACAATGAGGGGCAAGCGTGGCAGTCACACGCGCAGCCGCTTCCCTGCGTCACATGCCGAAGCCGGATTCCACCCCTGGACCTCTCCCCGTAATATATCTTGACAAGATATCATAATGGAGTTAGTGGTTTAGCGTACTCTGCTGAGCTTGAACTCATCATATGTGCCTCTGGACAGCCGTCATCCCCGGAGGGGGGATTATGGCCTGATCATCTCTATTCTCCGCGAAGGATAGTAAGCATCTCCGTAGGCTGCTTCCCGAGTTGTGTGGCCAGGTCTTTCAGGCGATCATCGGGTTTGGCCTCAACACCCTGTTCTTTCAACCGTGAAAGGACCTTTTCCAGGAACAAACCCTGTTCTTCGCAAATTTCCATCAGAGTTTTCTTCCCCATCCCGGAGCCCTCAACGTTTTGAGGAGCAACGGGGTTAACCCCACCGGCCTTAATATCCTCATAGAGCTTGTTGGGAGAAACAGTATTGGCCTCGGCAATGTCCCCGACGGTCTGATGAGTGCCCGCGAAGGTATACCCTCGGGATTTCAGTACCTCCGTTATTTGTTCCACCGGCACCTTGATGCTCTCGGCAAAATCAGTAAGGGTGAGCAGCTCCGCGTGTGCCAGCGGCGCTTTTGCCTCGCTTTGTTCCCAACCCTGTTTGAAGTGCTCCCCGATTTCCATGATGGTGCTGAAAGGGAAGATATTCCAGATAGATCCAAGGAATATAACGAGGCAGACCACGATGGACAGGGCCAGCTCCCACTTCAGATTCAAAACCTTTTTTGCCTTGTTCCAGAGGAAATTGACAAAGATCCTCCAATTGAAATACAGATGGGCAGCCACAATGAATAGCAGTACATACCCGAATATGGTGTGCACCGCTCCCCACTGTTCTTTTGTAAGCCCCCAGATCTTCCAGTTGGTCCAGTTGGCGATTCTTCCCGGAGGAGCAATGTAAAGAATAATTCCCGACAGGGTGTCTACGATAAAGGATATGGTGACCACAAACGTGGTCCACCCTCTCCAATGAAACGTTTTTTTCTTCGCTGTCATAATCCCCCCCTTGTTATTAGCCTAACAAAGTTTTTAAGCGAAGTACGCGAGAATCAGATGACCAAAACGAGCGTTGTGTGTATCTGTTAGTCTTTCGGCAGTGTCTTATTCACACCTCCTTTTATTACTCGGAGCTTATAATAGTCAACAGAATTGCATTGATTATTGGTTCCATAAATCTCCGGAAATCTGGGGGACAGGTGCTCAAGAGAAGGGGTCTGGACGGATGCGACGACTCCCCCGTGACCATCCCACCGTAATGTCCCTTGACAAGATACCCTCATGGCGTTAGTGGTTTAATGTACTCTATGCGATCGTGAACTCATCATGTGCCTTTGAACCTCTGTACCCGAGGGGATTATGATCTGATCGCCATACAGCCCTGTTTCTCACAATGAGAGGCGGGGCTTTGTATTTTAAGGGTCGTTTTAATTGAAATAGCAAAAAGCAAGACCTGACCCCAATATACCACGAGGCCGTACTGCATGTATTTCACGAGACAGGCGCCAATCTCCTGGAAGTCTTTCACCATCATCATTCCGGCGGATCGCCCATCGGCGAGATCAACGCGTCCTTCATCTTGGAGACGAAGGGGAGGGAGCATATCAAAGACATCGAAGAAAGGATGGCAGAGAAGGGTTACAGCGTCATACGAAGCTCCCTCCTGTCTCAGTAGACAAAGAGGGGCAGGTCTCGACATTTAACAGCCTGAATCGATAGAAATGTTGAGACCGGATACCATAGCTCTGGCAATTCACGACACCTACTAACAAATGATTTCGATCAAAGGGGAATACTGAGAATTACCGTTGGAAGTGTAGTAGAATGCCGCTTTTCAGCGGGCGCCTATTGTGCTCCGCTGCAAAAGCCTTGTTCAGCGGACGCTGCCCTGAGCTGTTTCGGTCGGCGCGTAGCGCCTCCCGAACCAGCGGATGGACTTGTCCCCCTTGGGGCAGGTCATCCGCCGCATGTTAGATGGAAACGACCGCATTTCCAGCTTCCTCGAGTTTGCTAATCCACATATCCTTGAGGATATTCAATTCTTCAATAGGGTCTGCCTTTGATTTTTCATCAAGATCAAGTTCATCCAAAACCTCAAACTCAAACGACGATTCTCCAAACGTTTTCCATTCATTAAGCAACTCTGAGTTTCTATGGCTTCCAAATTTCAGCTCTGCTTTGTGCCTATTAATCTTGGCCTGCAAATCCAGACTGAAACCGATGTATGCTTTACCATTTTGCGTATTGCTTATTCTATATACCCCCATGGGGCGACTGGACTGCTTGTAATTCTTCTTTGCTTCTGATCTATCCATGCTGTTTCCCTTTTATGCCTTCTAACAATTAGTATATTGGATGGCTATTCCCCGCACTTTTGTGTAATCCTACTGCAATGAGTGAAAAATGAAAAGAGAAAGTTCCACCATGGTATCGAGCATAATTGAACTTCGACCATTGGGTCCTTTGTGGTACAAAAGACCAAAAACCAAGTTGGTGAAACATGGGAAAAATTGCAGCAGCCAAGCATGAATACTGTTTGTAGAAGGCATTCCCTCGAAAATTACGAAACATTCCCTTTCAGTCAACTATCATGAATTTATCTGTGGGCAGAAAGTTGTCCGTTGCGTCAGCATGGCATAGATGACACGGATCAATTTGTGAGCGGTGGCCAATACTGCCATCTTATACGGCAATCCCTCCTTTCTACGTTTGAGGTAGTAAGTCTTGAAAACATCGCTATAGTTGATCACCCTGGTTGCCATCATCCAGATGACTCTCCGTAAATGGCGGTTCCCTCGTTTCGTGATCTTGCCTTTACCTTCATGTTTGCCTGACTGGTAAACAGCCGGATCTAAGCCCGCCATGGCAATGATCTTCCCGGAATCATCATACTGATTGATGTCGCCCCCCATCTCAATGAGAAAATTAACAGCAGTTTTGTTACCAATGCCCTTTATGGAAGTCAGAATGTTTATGTCTTCTTCCATCAGATTTCGGCTCATCTCAATTAATATGCCGGTTATCTCTTGCAGGTCCTCTTCAAAGTGAAGGAGCAAGGTCACCTGTTGTTTAAGAATGACTTCCTTCGCAGCACTGTGGGTACCGACCGACGCTCTAGCTGCCTTCATTAACTCCGCGGTAAATGCTTCTCTTTTGTGCCCATAGGAATCTGCAATGAGCGTCTGGGACAATTGAATAGGATCCGCACTTCTCAGAGCAACAGCAGATGGGTATTGCTGGAGAAGCTTCAGCATAGACTTCGTAAAGACCAACGTCATATGCTCCAATTCCGGAAAAGTGATATTCAGGAGCCGTTTGATGTTGATCTTCAGAGCGGTCATCTCATCAACCAGATTCTCCCGCTGACGTGAAAGATCCCGAAGCTCGGAAATCAAAGGAGAATATGATCGTTGGCTCAGGGTATTTCTGTGTGCAAGAAGAAACATGGCAATAACAGCGGCATCCTTCTTATCTGTCTTGGTTTTCCGGAGCTGCATCTTCACGTAATTGGAAATCAGCAGAGGATTAATGATGATCACTCGGTAACCCTCTGAAATCAAGTACGAGAAAAGATTGATATGATAAGATGCTGTTGATTCCATCCCGATTAAAACGGACGAAATGGAAACAGAAGCAAGATGTTCCCTCAACTTATCGAAGCCCTTACGATCCATGCTCGCGGAAAACTGGAAGAGCTGTGCTGCATCTCTTGTGATTCCGCAGGCGTCGAATTTATCTTTGGAAACATCTATTCCAACAAAATCATTAAAGCTGTCCGTTAATCCTGACATCGCTTCACCTCCTAACGAATGAAAGGAAAAGCAGGAACCATAGCCTCCAGACCAATCCTCCAGCGTGACAAGGATTCAATGATCCAACCAACCTATTATGGTTCACAGAGGCTTGGGACATACTGAAATGAGGGCTCTAACGCCCAGGAAGCACTGAGTCCTCCCGCCTTCCCATGAACATCGACTAATCGATTATACACCACTCTATATAAATTCATGGTAGGAGGAAGCAGCTATGAGGAACGGACGTTACCCCTCCATCACTTCGTGGTAACGAAAGCAGGAGAGCAGATGATCGTTGACCATGCATGTGGCCTGCATGTGGGCGTAGATAATGGTCGGTCCGGTAAATTTAAAGCCCCGCTGTTTCAGGTCCTTTGAAAAGGCATCCGATTCCTTTGTGGTTGCGGGGATCTTGTCCGCGCGGGCATGGGCGTTTACCATCATTATTCCGGCGGATCGCCCATCGGCGAGATCAACGTATCCTCCATCCTAGAGACGAAGGGGAAGGAGCATATCAAAGATATCGAGGAAAGGATGGCAGAAAAGGGCTACAGCGTCATACAAAACGCTCTCCTGTCTCAGTAGACAAACAGGGGCAGGTCTCGACATTGAACAATCTGAATCGATAGAAAGGTTGAGACCGGATACCATACCTTTGGCAATTCACGACACCTACAAAGCTGGAGAGTGACTAATCGATCAAATATGGCAACTACCAGATGAAACCAAAAAGTTTCTGTGGAGAATTTTTGTGGTTTTTTCTTGACCCCAAAGGAGTTTTTTAGTAGCCCGAAATCATCAAATGATTGTCTTTAGGAAAAGCAGCAAGCATAACGAGTTTTTTAGCATAAATCCCAACGCTTAAAAGGGGGGACGCTAATGAAAACGAAAGTTTTTGCGCTTGTCTTGATTCTTCAGCTTTTCTGGTTCAACCCCGCCGCCGCCGCAGTGATACTTCAGGAAGATTTTGAGGGGAGTTTCCCGCCCACAGGTTGGTCCCGTGTGATACACAGCGGCACATACAATTGGGAGAGTACGGCAACCACCGGGCAGACGAACTATACGAACGGATCCGGCTATGCGGCGGATGCGGACTCGGACTATTACGATGCAATGGATGCTTCGCTCCTCACCCCCGCTTTCAGCCTGGTAGGGACGACGCATCCCTTTTTGCGTTTCCAGAATTATTTTGAATCGTTAAGCGATTATGACGATGCATATGTGGATATCAGCTTAGATGGGGGGACCAATTGGACGACGCTGCTGCACTACGATGGAGTTGATGTCGGGCCGAATCAGGTAAGTATTAATCTTTCCGCCTACATTGGGCAAGCCAGCGTACTGATCAGATTCCACTATGTTGCACCAGACTGGGATTGGTTTTGGTTGGTAGATGACGTAGTGATCGAGGATCTGATTAACATTCCCACCCTCTCTGAATGGGGCATGATCCTTTTTGCCCTGCTGGTGGCTGGAACTGCGATTGTATCTATGAGGAGAAAACACACCACTGCATAGCAATCATGAAATAAACGACTTGAAGGCAGAAAGGTCAGGATCGTAATAGATCCTGACCTTTTTTACACGGACACACCGATACGCCAAACCATTACGTATGGGAAAAATCGAATAAATCAGGAAATCATGGATGTCCCTAGTTTTTTAGGGGAATGGAGAATGAGAATTTCTGTAAATCCATGGGGAAATCCATGGGGTCAGGTCTTGCTTTTTGCCACAACGAAAAAGGGGCTCAGACCTCCATCACTTCGTGGTACCGGAAGCAGGAGACCAGATGATCGTTGACCATGCCCGTGGCCTGCATGTGGGCGTAGATAATCGTCGATCCGGTAAATTTAAAGCCCCGCTGTTTCAGGTCTCTTGAAAAGGCATCCGATTCCGTCGACGTGGCGGGGATTGTATCCGCTCGGGCATGGGCGTTCACTTTTTGTTTCCCGTCGACAAACCGCCAGGCATAGGCGTCAAACGATCCGAATTCCGCCTGTATCTTCAAGAATGCCCGGGCATTGGTGACCGCCGCGTTGATCTTGAGCCTGTTCCGGATGATACCCGGATCTTTCAGACGTTGGTCGATTTCCTTTTGGGTAAATCCTGCCACCCTTTCCGGATCAAACCCGGCAAATGCCTTTCGATACCCTTCTCTCCTTTTTAATATGGTGATCCAGGAAAGGCCGGCCTGGGCCCCTTCAAGGAGGAGGAACTCGAAGAGTTTTCGGTCATCATGGACCGGCACCCCCCATTCGCGATCATGGTACCGGATATACAACGGATCGCTGGTCACCCAGGCGCACCGTTCCATTGTTGTACCCCTGTTGTATAGGCCGGTGTCCTTCATGGGGAAACCTCATTGCCGGAGCGATGAGGGACACGCCCCTATTCTCATGGGCCGTCTCCCTCATGAATGCCTAAAATTTCATCCCCGGTAGATTGAGCGACGCGGTATTTCCGCCGTCCACCGGGAGCGCCTGCCCGGTAATATAGCTCGCGTCATCGCTGGCAAGAAAGAGGATGGCCGCGGCGATCTCCTCCGGTTTCCCGTACCGCTGCATCTCACAGCGGCTCCCCAGCTTCTCTTCTTTCCCCGCCTCACGGGCGTAATCGAAGACCGGTTTGGTCATCCCCGTTTCGATGAGACCGGGACAGACGGCGTTGACACGGACATTGTACTTTCCGAGGTCGCAGGCCGCCGTCTGGGTGAGGCTGATGACCCCCGCCTTGCTGGCGCTGTAGGCGTTGGTCCCGGCGCCGGCACGGATTCCCGCGACCGAGGCCGTATTGACGATGGCGCCGCTTCCCCGCTCCTTCATATGCGCGGCGATGTGTTTGATCGCGTACACGGCCCCCAGGACATTGACGGAAAAGACCCGCTGCCAGTTGGCGCCGTCCTGGTCCTCCGGGAGAATTCCTTCATGGCCGCCGGTGATTCCGGCGTTATTGCAGAGGATGTGCACCTCCCCGTAGGCGCTGAGGGCGAGGGCGATCAGTTCCTTGACCTCTTCCTCATTCGAGACATCCGTCTTCTTCATGACGGCCGTGCCCCCCGCGTCGACAACGAGTTGCGCGACCTCCTTGAGCGCCTCCTCACTGACATCGGCCAGCGCGAGTTTTGCGCCCTCCCGTGCGAAGAGGAGAGCGGCTGCCTTTCCGATCCCGCTGGCAGCGCCGGTAATAATAGCGACCTTTCCATTCAGACGTCCAAAACCTTCCATTGCAATCTCCTTTCCGTATCCACCGGGAGGTGGTCCCTCCCGGCTCCAGCCCCTTGTGATCATTTAAAGCGGCAAGATTATATACCACATTCCTCAAAAAAATTTTACGGGAGAATCCGGGCACTCTTCAATTGATCGGCAAGAGGCTGGTGATGTTCTCTTTTGACCCTCTTGATATCCCTTGACAGGCGGACGCAACGGCGCTAACGGAAGAGGGGAGGTACCCATAAGCCCTTCCGCGCGAAATGAAGGAGGGAACCATCATGGAAAAACACCGGCTGTCCCGATCCGGTTTCATCTTCCTGGCCCTTGCCGGGATCATCGTCGTCCTGCCCATCGTCGGGGCGATGATCTGGCGGGACGAACCCCTCGCGTACTACCTGGCCTTTCCGCCCCGCCTGGGCGGCGTGGAACACGCGCCCTTTTCATGGGGCGTATTCATCGGCCTGGGGGTCCTGATCCTCGTCTCTCTCCTGCCCTTCATCCGGCGTGCCATTCGAACAATCAGCACCGGCCGGGAGCGGGAAAAGAAAAGCTACCGAAAATTTCCATTGTGGGGATACGCGGGCGCCCTACTCTGCGCCGGGGCCTGGATACTGGCGTGGAACCGCTTTCCCTGGTTCGCGGCATGTCAGCCCTATACCTTCCCCTTCCTCTGGATCGGTTACGCCGTCGTCGTCAACGCCCTCACATACCGGAGGACCGGAAGCTGCCTGGTCCGGAAGCGGCCAGTCTCCTTCCTGGCCCTCTTCCCCGCGAGCGCCCTCTTCTGGTGGTTCTTCGAATACCTGAACCGATTTGTCCTCAACTGGCACTACGTCGGGATCGATTCCTTCGGCCCCTGGCAGTACGTCTTGTTCGCCACGGCCTGCTTCTCCACCGTCCTCCCCGCCGTCCTCAGCACGGCGGAACTGATCGGATCGTTCCCTTTCATCAGACAGGCGTACGGGAATTTTGCCCCCGTCCGGCCGGCACAACCCCGGACAACGGCCGGAGCGGTCCTGATCCTCGTCGCGGCCTCCCTGTTTGCCCTGGGACTCTTCCCCGACATCCTCTTCCCGTTCATCTGGGTCTCACCCCTCCTGTGCCTCGTCACCCTCCAGGCCCTCGCCAGGAGAGAGCAGATCTTCTCCCCCCTCGCGCGGGGAGACTGGTCCCGTGCGGCCTCACTGGCCTTCGCCGCCCTCATCTGCGGCCTCTTCTGGGAGATGTGGAACTACCACAGTATTCCACAGTGGGAATACAGTATCCCTTTCGTCCACCGCTTCCGGATCTTCGAGATGCCCCTCCTCGGCTACGCGGGATATCTCCCCTTTGGCCTGGAATGCGGGGCGGTGGGAGACCTCCTGAATACCATGTTCGCCTTCAAGAGGAAAAGAAGATGAGCCCACTGGTGGACCGGAAATTCCCGGAACAAAGAAAGGGAGGGGGGCATGAAACATCGCCTATCGCACCACCGCACACAACAGGCAGCACCGTGTCAGACGCGGTACGCTAGTACGATTTTCTGAATTTTGTTCCCTTGCATTTATGGCAGGGCGGGATACGTCCGGTATTGCTCATCTTTATGCTGTTTCCGCATTCCTTGCACGTCAGGGTTCCCGGGGTTGTTATCTCCCCCGTTTTGTAATCCAGCCCCGATTCAAGCTTGCTTCCCCACTCCTCCAACGTGCTGCCGACGATGTCCAGAATCCTGGCCAGTGAGCTCTGCATACCTGCCGTTACCCGATGGGGCTCGATCATCTCCCGGGCCGTTTCTCCCATTTTCAAAGCGGCATCCCTGGCGATCTGGAGATCACGTATCAGAAAATTCTTGAACCGCTCTCCCTGCTCACTCCCGAACTCACCCGCAGCAACCATCTCCGCCTTTGCCTTCTCAATGGCCGCCTCTGCCGTCCCGGCTGTTTTCTCTCGCGCTTCCTCAATAAGCTCCTTCGACCGTAAAGCCAATTTCTCGTACAGGCCGACCTCTTTCTGCTCCTCTCCATCTCCTTGTTTTTCAGTCATGGCAAACCTCCTTGAAGAAGTTACACGATCCTCCCCCGATGCCCTCCGCTTTTCGAATAGATTATGCTGAATTTTACCACAATGAGGGCGCAATGCAAAATTCGTATTGACCCGCATGACATTGCTGTATGGAAGGGGAGTTCAACCGGTTACAGACGTGACGGAATCATCGCTCTGTCCGGGATTGGCGATACACCGCGTCCAGTTCCCTGCAGGCGGTGTCAAAGGTGTAGCGTAACGCGACATTCACGAACCCTTTTCTTGTCAGTATCCAGCCCGTATCAATGGCGATTTTCAACGGCGACGTCCTTTTCACCCAGCGGTAAATCCTGAGCGGCCATTTCATCCAGCGATACACATCCAGGGTCCTTTTGGCGAACACGAGCGCCTGGCTCGAAAGCGCGAATTCGGTGATGGATTTTATATTATACAGTGATTCCAGCCGTACCCGATGGAGCTGTTTCACGATGGGAATTTTTCTGGTTTCGGAAATCGTCCTGATCCAGTCCTGACAGCAATACAGGAGGGGGCCCATGGCGGCCTCCTCCAGCGGGCGCTCGGCAGCCGGGAAATAGTGAGCGGCAATCACCTCGGCGCTCTCCCGCACGGCTGCTTTCCAGTCCCGAAACCCGGAGGTGGAAAAGAGAAAGTTATTGATCCCCACCAGCCGATTGCGTATCTCCCGAATCCGCGGGTCTCGTTGATACGGTTCCGAAGGTTTGATGTCACCCAGCGCTTCGAGCGCCTTTTCCACCGCGTCGACCGGATTAAAAACCCTGTCCTCCCCGGCGGCTTCACTGTAAGTGTCGACAGCCATCTTGCCCGTGAACAGATACACATCCAGCAATAAACAACGGGTGAGAACCAGCATCATCAGGCGATTGGAAAAATAGGCGAGCAGGGAAAAGGGGTCGGGCAGGATGATCAGGCGCAATCGAGATACCCTGCGCAATGCGGTACGGTATCGGTAAAGACCCTTGACAATCCGGTATCGGCTCACCCGCTGATACCGTTCATAGGACTGACGGATATGGCGGATACGCACCTTTTGCAGCCGTTCAAACCCCGGCCGCTTCAGAATCAGCTCCAGACGATCGGCAAATACCCCGGCGGCATCTAGAAAACTCCCGGTGCTGACGCGCAACTCGGGCCTTGCCGCGTCCGGGTGATAGCAGGCGGCAATCGAACGGATATAGGCGCTCAGACGCAGCATTTCCCCGGGATCGAGGGAATTTGACCGCCAGATCCGGTTACCGTTTTCCACCACCACCTCAAGTGCCCGGCGACGGGCCCCATGCGACTCGTCGGCCGCCTCTTGCAAGCCTTTGAGCTCGTCGCGGAGGGACCCTTGCCAGTGCAGAATTCCGCGCACCCGCCAGAGGGCAAACACACCGGCAGTGGAAAAGAGCAACGCGCTTACGGCCAGCAATCCCTTGAAAATTTTCCAGACAAACCACCAATCAATCATACCGTATGTTCCTGTAAGGACGACGCTTTGTTCAAGCATAATCGCACCCGTCTTCCTTTTTGAAAAGACGGGACTTTCGACGGGGGCCAGTATAGGAATAACGATCGTGTAAGTAAAGGAGATATAGCCCCATATGTGTGCTTCGGTACTGATCGTCGCAAAGGGATGCATCGCAGGGCCATTCCCCTCGGCATCACCCCATAACTGTTTCAGGAAAAAATCGATTCTTGCCGTTCGAAAGGCACGCCGTAATATTTCTTGACAAGATACCATAGCAGAGTTAAGAGGTTATCATGTTTTGCTCTGAAGATATTGTATGCACTTGTGAACAGATGTAATCAAGGGGGGATTATGATCTGATCATCGAAAGCCCTGTTTCTCACAAAGAGAGATGGGGCTTTTGTGTTCTGGAGTAATTACTTGGATACATGACAACCGTGAAAGAGTTGATATTCAAAAAACACTCTTACAGGTGAGGGAAAATGACAAAAGCCGAATTGATAAAAGCAATGGCGAGAGATGCGGGAATAACAAAAGCTGAGGCCACCAGAGCATTAGATTCATACATTGCCAATGTAACAAAAGAGCTCAAGCAAACCGGAAAAATGGGCTTGGTCGGATTTGGAACTTTTTCAGTAGTCAAAAGAAAAGCAAGAACGGGAAGAAATCCACAAACCGGCAGTAAAATCAACATAAAAGCAAAGAATGTCGTCAAATTCAAAGCGAGCCACAAATTTACAGTGGTCTCGAAGAGTCGTGGGCCAATACCACCGCCAAGGAAAGCGTGATTGTTAAATGCCAAAATTAAAAGACGTTATCGAGGAGAGAGGCTTTGTAACTGATCGAATAAGCACACAAGTTCGTATAATTGGAATTGGATTATTGGCAACAACTTGGAGCCTACTTTTGGGAGAAGTGGATTACTTGAGAGATACGATCTTAAAGTGCCGACCACATCTTATCAAAATTGGAACAATTGCAATGATCGCGTTAGCATTTGATTATTTGCAGTACTTATTTTCATACCTGAATATCAAGAAAACGCTTTCCACAATGCAGGAACAAAACATTGAAGAAACAAACTATGATTATGATGATATTTATTACAAGTCGAGCAAATATTTCTTTGTTGGAAAGCAATTGATTCTTTTGGCAGGAGTTTTTTATTTCATTTGTTGCATGATCTTACTTATGGTTAATTTAGAGGAATAGGGGCAGCACACTTTTTTGTTTTTTCATAAACTTCCCTTCAAACAACACCCTGTTTTTGTTAGTCTTAGAAAGCAGTCTTCCCCCTTGACAACCTCCCTCATCGTCATTATTATATAACCATGGGAACGGTGAAATACCGGGAACAGTTTTTTGACAAGAAATAAAGAATCCGGCAGATATGCCGATAAGAGCATTGTACGGACGAGATACTGCGATGCTCGTGAAGAGTCATCTTACCGGAGCTAAATAAAAAGGTAATCCACAGGGTCTTCGTGGTGATTGGCACCCGATAAAGACCAAGCATATGGATTGAGTGACTCCCGCGTAGAGACATAACGGCATAAGCGGTTCTCAAAAACCCCTCGTGAGAAGGAATCTTCCGCGAGGGGTTTTTGTTTGTGAAGAAGGGTTCCCGAAAGGTGAAAACCGTTCCCCTGCGCATGGAGACGGTCTTCAGGGCAGATCGCATTGATCTTAAATTCTTACGACCTGATTATCACTCCGCGGGATTGTCTCCCATCGATTTTCAGGATCAGCGGTTTGTCTATTCTCACATGCCGCACAAAAGGTGTTTCCTGTATGACAGGCAGGGAGCCCACCCATTCCCAGTCGAAATAATCGTCCGAGCCTGAGTTCTCGGTGACTGTCATGTACTGGATTCCCAGAGATGTGATGTTCTGGAAAAAGTGAGACCCCTGCGAAGGATCGGCTTTCAAATTTTCGTTTCTCAGTTCGATAATGGCGCTCACCCCTGAAATGTGCTGCCACCTGACAGGTATGCCAAGCCACCTGTCGGCAGACCCCCACCTTCCGGGACCAACCAGGAGATAGGGCCGTTTTTCTTTGACGAGAACTGCGTTGATATGCCCGATTTCCTCTACAATCTGAACGGTCTCTCTCGTTTCAAAGGCATCCGGTTTGACATAGACGATATCTGCCATCTCCTCGTTTTTCCCGTTTCCAAGGACCTGGGCCGAGCGACAGAATGCCCTCTCCATCTCCCCCGGTGTGATCTCAACTTCAAAACGCTCTTTATCCGCAACCATCGGCCGTATCTGAAGAAACGAGAATTCGCCCGTACCCTGTTTTGCAGGGTCGAGATCCACTGAAAATTCTATTTCCACAGGGCATCCCAAACCTTTGCGACCCAATTTCAGCAAATCACTCAATAGCCCCGGCAAGGGAAAGATATGGTATTTCAACACCTGCGCGAAGGTAAGGATCTTCGGTCCCCTCGCATAGGCCGTATCTCTGATGGAGTGTTCTTCATGGATATAGGTGCTGGCAAGCATCTGTACGGGAGATTCTTGTGCCGCGTCATTTGCTTCTCGTTTTTCCAGGTTCGAATTTACTTCGAAGTTGAGATCATCGGGATAATTCCTGATTCTGAGGGCATACAAAAAGCGCTGGGAATTCGCCAGCATGTCATCGACCGTGGAAAACTGGGGCATGATCTCCGGATATCGGGGAGAAAACCTGAGCGCTTTTTCTCCTTCTACAACGGTTTTTCCCAGACCCAGGGCGATATGGGCGATTCCCTCTTCGGATTTCATATGGGAAACCGGATAAAAATTGTGGGACTGGGCTACACCGGAAATGGCAGGGTAGAAATATTCCCCGTATTCTCTTCCGGAGAGCTGCTGGATAATGACGGCCATTGACTCCGTATGGGGCTGATTTAACGTGTCCCGGGAAAATGTCTTGGGGCCCTCATAATAGGTAGAGGCGTACACCAATTTTATGGCTGTGATCAGCTGCTCAAGCCGCCTGGATGGATCGGGATGGTTGTTCGGAATCATGTAGGTCTGATACAGCCCGGCATAGGGCTGGAATTGG
The DNA here is from genome assembly GCA_963662405.2 of Syntrophales bacterium. Taxonomy (GTDB): domain Bacteria; phylum Desulfobacterota; class Syntrophia; order Syntrophales; family UBA2210; genus UBA6078. The sequence goes on along the minus strand of CAXXKT010000001.1, from coordinate 870,065 downwards.
GCATCTTCCAGGAGGCTGGAGGAACGAACAGCCAGAGGAATCGTGACCTGGGCGATAAAAGCTTCCAGGTCTTTTACAAGCCACTCCGGCATGCGGGCCTTCAAAAAGGCCTCTCTCACTTCTTCGTCGGTAAACCCTTCTTTGGAAAAACGCTCCAGACGATTCCTGGTTATGAAAGCCTCGAAACCGTCTGTCGTGATAACCAGCGTCTGGGGGATCCGGATGTTTATTCCCGGGTATCTTTCATACAATCCGGAATCCTGCTGAAACATGAGGGACATGAAGGCCAGACCCCGAGCTTTTCCTCCCAGCGAGCCTTCACCGATCTTCAGAAAATCCATGATGCTTGGATCGAAATGATTACGATTAAACCGGACGACCACACCCTTTTGCTGCCACTTGCGTAACGAGCGAATATTGGAAATGAGATACTGGCGGATCTCGTCGGCATTGCCGAATGACGAGACCGGCATTTTACGGAAAGCGGAGGCGAGAGTGAACTCGGAACGGGCCATAATCCAGTGGGAAAAATGATTACGCTCGGCATGATAATAGATGGATTCGTCCGGTATGAGGGGGATCTTTTCTTCAAGTGAGCGAAGGTTGGGTACCCGGTCGATTTCCGTTCCGTCCGGCATGCGGAAGACAAAATCCCCGAAGCCGAGGTGGCTCAGAAAAAAGTCGCGCAATTCGCCGAGAAGATCGGGAGAATTTTTGTCGAGGAAAACCGTCGGGATCTTTTCGGCCTTTTTTCTGTTCGCCGGTTCCGAACTCATCAGGAGGAGGGGAAGGTCATCGATTTCCTGTTTGATGTTAGAAAGCAAAGCAACCCCCGCATCGTCTTCCAATTTTCCACCTTTTGGAATTCGAGTATCGGATATAACGCAAAAAAGGAAATCCCGGTACTTCCGGACAAGCTCCATGGCCTCCTCATAGGTTTCGGCCACCAGTATTTTGGGCCGCGCCCGCATGGTAAGAAGCCGGTGTTCTTCATTGAGCCCAAGCTCAAGAACTGCCTGTGTCTGTTTTACAATTTCCTTGTAGATCAGTGGCAAGAACGTCGAGTAGTACACAGGAGAATCCTCAACCAGGATCAGGACACGAACCTGGGCCCTTTGGGCATCAAAATCGACATTGAGGGAATCTTCCGTACTTTTGACTAAGGCCAGAAGCAAATCGGAGTTGCCTGACCAGATAAAGATCTTGTCAATACCATCGCAATTTCTGTTTTCCGGGAGCGGATAAATACCTCTTGGGCTGTGAGCTAACAGAATTACCGGCAGATAAGGATCTATTTCCTTTATTTTCAAACCGAAAGAGAAGGAATCCATCTCCTCCAGATGAGGCATGGTAATAACCATATCAAATTTCTTCTCCATCAGGATGGAGAGCGCCTCATGAGCCGAAGAAGTTCGTGTCACACGGGGGGGAGTGCTGAGATTCAAGCCGCTGTATTCATTTATTATCTTTGATGCAAGGGTGGTATCTTCCTCCATGATGAAGGCATCATAGGAACTGGAAACCAGCAAAATCTCCCGCACCTTAATCGCCATGAGTTCATAAAACGCCTTAAAATGCGTCGAAAAATCAGAATGAACGTTATTTGTTGAAATCATACCAGCTACTCCACATTGACCATGAAATGCTTGTAATTGTGGCACATTTCTCGGTATGTCCCCTGATTCTGATAAGGACTCCCTTTTTCGCGAAGGAAGTATAGGAAAAAGTCGTGTGAGTCAATGCGATAATGGCCGCAACATACGATACGGGGAGCCGGTAATCATGGGGGAACGGTGTCCGGGATTCTAACGTATCGGGGCGGCTCCCGAAAGGTGAGAACCCGGTATCGAGGCATATCAACCATTTATTTTATGCCCGGTAATGGGTATAATAGCGCGCAACATGCCACCGACAGGAGAACTCACATGAACAATCCCCCTAAGAACCTGCAGTATGTCGATATCCCCGATGTCCTCGAGACGTTTGCCGATTCCTTCCGGAATCTCTCGTTCGACGGGCAATCCGCCCGCCTCGAATTCTGCGTCACGCGGATGGATCAACCGAAACCGCCCGAGCCGCCGCAGGCGAAGATGTATCCGGTGTGTCGTCTGGTCCTCACACCGGCGGCATTTCTCAATCTGTTCAATCAGCTCCAGAACATCATGAATCTGCTGCAGCAAAAAGGAGTCATCCAGAAGATCGAAAAGGACATACAGAATCCTCCCGTACAATAATAGCGACGGGTGTGGACCTCTGTTATCCCGGAATGGATCCGGTGTTCTGACGGATACAACATATCAACAGAATGGAGATGAGTTTATGGTTACAAAACCGGCGGTTCGTGTGCTTGTTGCCGTTGTTATCGCGGTGTTCGCGGGTTTCGCGTGTCAATCTCTTGCCGCGGACACGGCATCAGAATCAGAGATCGTAAAGGCGCTCGGCCAGATCAAACTGTTCGCGGGGCTGACCGACGCGGAGAAAACAGTGCTGCAATCGGCGGCGACGGTGCGACAGGGGACAGAAGGAGAGCGCATCATCGAACAGGGGAAAACCCTGGATCATATGTGGATCGTCCTTGAAGGTCAGGCGGAGGTCAGGGTCAGCGGGAAGGTCGTGGCCGTTCTTCCTGCGCAGTCTCTCATCGGCGAGATGGAATATCTCGGCGCCTTTCCGGCCGCCGCGAATGTCTTTGTCCTCAAGAACACCCGTCTCATCGAGCTGAATAATGCCGCTCTGACCGCGCTGATGGAGAAGCACCCCCGGCTGGGGTATGTGCTCATGAGCGAGTTCGCCCGAATCGAGGCCCGGCGCCTCCGGGCCATGGACATGAAATAAATGGGGAAGGATTTCAGGATCTGACAGTGTGAACAGCATCATGTGTGTTCGTTGAGACCCGCATGCCGATCAGGTGATACATCGGGGGGCAATGATTCACAGCTCATAGATATTCACAACCCGTTTCCAGAGGTGGTAATCTATGGCACTGACCGATCAAAAAGAATCGACAGAAAAGGGCGCCACCGGGGAAAATGTCCGGATCGCCGTGCGCACGGTGGGAACGGACCCCCACGAGGCGGTGCGGGACCTTCTGGAGAGTTTTCCGGAAACGGCGGAGCGCCTCCACCGTTCCGACCACGTCTTCATCAAGATCAACGCGGTCTACTTTCACCCCCATCTCTTCACCTCTCCCTCCCTGATCACCGCGGCGATCGATTACATCCGGGAGCACGATCCCCGGAAAACAATCTATCTCATGGACAACTGTTCGCAGGGGAACTTCACCCGGCTCTGTTTTGCCGCCACGGGGATCGACCGGCTCGCGAAGCGGATGAACGCGCGATGCCTCTTTCTGGACGAGGAGAAATCCGTTCGGGTCACCCTGGCACCCGGCTCGGATGAGCGGTACGAATTTCCGAAGATCCTGCACGATCACTTCACGCATGACCCGGAGAAGACCTTTTACCTGAACATGCCCATCCTCAAGGCCCACTGCCAGGCGCAGATGACGGCGGGGCTGAAGAACCAGATGGGGCTCCTGTACGACGAGGACCGGGCCCGCCACCACAACTTCGACCTCCACCAGAAGATCGTCGATATCTACCGGTATGTCCGCCCAGATTTCACCCTCACCGATGCCATCAAGGTCGTCTCGCGGGGGCCGATGCCCGCGGGCCGGTACGTGAAAGATCTCCTCCACGATCGTGATCTCATCATCGGGGGGACGGACACGGTTGCCGCCGATGCCGTCGCCGCCCGGGTGCTGGGGCACGAACCGCGCGAGATCAGGCATGTGAAGCTGGCCGCGGAACAGGGTCTGGGCGTCATTGACCCGGAGCGCATCACCCTGGACGGCAAACTCCCCGAAACCATGGAACCGATTCCCTGGGAATTTCGGACGCACTTTCCAAAGAGCATCCGGTTCGTGAAAGGGAAAGAACGCGCCTGTTACGAAGGCTGTATGGGGCATGCCGAGCAGGTCCTGGAGCTGGTGGTGAACGACGGTGCCTCCGTGGAGGAACTGGAGGGGAGACCCCTGACCATCGTCGCCGGCCGGAACTTCGAGCCGGGCCAGTTGGAGAACCTCGCGGAGCCGATCATTGTCCTGGGAGAATGCGCGTGCGCGGAGGCGCTCCCCCTGATCAGGGAACGGTACCGCCGGGTGGACGCGCTCGACACCTGCGGCAGATGCGACAATATCCTGAACATCGCCGTGAAGCGGCTCAAGGTCAACGCCCTGAAGATGGCCCCGGCGAGCGCCCCCCGGATCGTATTCCTCTGGCTGGTGGGGAAGATGCACGGCCTGAAATATAATTTACCGCTGTAAAAAGACATACCAAGGGAGGAGGGATCGATATGGCAGAACAACACGTGTACCTGAGCCCGTCGTGGCGCGACGAGGCGCTCAAACGGCTCCAGACGGAACTCACGCCGGAGAAGATGAATCATGTCACGACGTCGATGTCGAACATCTATCAGGATTGTCCCGACGGGGAGGAGCACTTCCTCTTCATCGAGGCCACGGACGGCAGGATCACCCGCGTGGAGACGGGGGTCGGTGAGGCCCCGCAGGCGGTGTTCAGGATCTTCGGGAAGTACGAGACCTTCGCCCGGATTTCCCGCGCGGAGCTGGGCGCCCAGAAGGCACTCATGACCGGCAAGCTGAAGCTCAAGGGAAACCTGGCCAAGGCCCTGAAACTCGCCGCCGTCTCGGACCGCCTGAACAAGGTCCTGGCCACGATACCGACGCAGTACTGAAGGGAGGTGCGTAATGACCAGAATACTGGACCCCAATGACAAGTATTACATCGACAATCCGGGTCGGGTCGCGGCGATACAGGCCGAGATGCACCGGCGCGATATCGACGTGTACCTCGGATCGCGTGTCCGGACGATGAGCTTCGTCCTGGATGCCTTCTGCCCGTGGCGCAGCTATCTGATCATCCCGCCGGAGGGGCAGCCCGCCTATTTTACCTTTGTGGTCGACTCGCTCCGCGTGGGGGACGAGACGTGGATCGACGATGATCTTGTCCGCGGATACGGGCCGATGGGCGGGATGGACCAGGTCTCCGCCATCACCGATTATATCAAGGAGGAACTGGGGATTACCAAGGGGCGGATCGGTTATGAGGACGGGGTCTCCACCTGGACAGCCGAGGGAAATCTCTCCCACTGGGAGTACACCCATTTCAAGGAGGCCCTCCCCGGTTTCGAGTGGATCAACGCCCATGACATCGTCGACGGCCTGTCGCTCATCAAGGACAAGGGGACGATCGAGCGGTTCCGCACGGCGTCGCTGATCGTCGACGAGGGGCACAAGGCGGCGCGGGCGGCGCTCGAAAACGGCGGCTACAAGGGGATGACGGAGACGGTCATCGCCGGAATCGCCGCGCTGGCCATGCGCAAGGCGGGGGAGCGTCTCGGAGTGGAATTTCGCCGGGCTGAACGAGATATCCAGCGGCTACCGCACGGGGCTGGGCGCCTGCACGCCCCCCACGACCAAGGAGATAGAGGCGGGGGACCCGCTGATGCTCGATTTCCACGCCATGTTCAGACTGGCCCTGGGTGACCACTCCCACAATTACCTGATCGCGCCGGCGTCGAAACGCCAGCGATGGCACGCGGACAACTTCGTCGCCATCGTCCAGACCGTGATCGACAATTACCGCGCCGGGACGACGCCGGGGACGCTGGCCGCCCTCATGATGGACTTCGCCGAATCGCGCGGCTGCGGCGATTTCATCCAGCCGGCCTGCGAGCACGGGATCGGCCTCTTCGGCGACGAGTGGCGGATCGGGGCGGTCGTAAATCCCGACCTGCCGTACTGGACGGATCAGGACCACGTCTACCAAGAAAACGAGATGGTCGTCTGCGCCATGCAGTACGCCGCACCGGAGGAGAACATAGGGTTCCGTTACGAAAACGATATCGTGATCACCAGGGACGGGTGTGAGGTGCTGTCCAAATATCCCCTCGCCATCGAGGAGATTGCGTGATATTAAGGAGGTACCGGTCTCGACAGTGGACATTCGAATGTCGACGGTTGAGACCGGTTTTTTACCCGTGATGGTCTCGTCCGTGCCGATATCCGCTTGATACCGGGAACACCGTAATATCCCTTGACAGGACACCATCACCACGTTACTTTCTTAAGCGGTTTAGTGATCCGAGCATGTCGCTGTCATTTTATGTACAAACATCTGATCATCTACTGTCTTTCCGGAACCGGCAACGCCCTCGTCGCGGCACGGTGGTTCGCCGAACGCGCGCGGATGCAGGGTTTGACAACGGATATTATTCCGATAGATCGGTTCAGGAAACCGTTGCACGTTTCCGGCGGAGAAGGGACTCTCATCGGGTTTTTCTACCCCACCCACGGATTCAGTCTGCCCTGGTACATGCTGAAATTCATGCTGGCATTCCCGCGGGGGAGGCGGGACATATTCTGCCTCAACACATTCGGCGGGACCAAGATCGGCAAGCTGCATCTCCCCGGGCTCTCCGGTCTCGCCCTGATCCTGCCCGCTTTTCTGTTCTTCCTGAAGGGCTGCCGGGTGCGCGGGCTCGTTTCCCTCAACCTTCCCTCAAACTGGATATCGCTGCATCCCGGTCTCACCCTTGCGGCGGTTGCCTCGCTGGCCGATCACTGCCGGAATAAGGTCGAACGGTACGCGGCCTCCCTCCTGTCGGGCGGAGTCGCGTTCCGCGGCATTATCTCTCTTCCCTTCGATCTGCTGGTGACTCCGATTTCCGTGGGGTACATGCTCGTGGGACGGTTCTGGCTGGCCAAGATGTACTTCGCGACGTTGGAGTGTGACGGCTGCGGCCTCTGCGAGAGCAACTGCCCCGTCAATGCCCTGAAGATGAAAAACGGGCGCCCCTTCTGGACCTTCCACTGCGAAAGCTGCATGCGCTGTATCAACATATGTCCGAAGAAGGCGATCCAGGTGTCGCATACCTTTACGGCCGTAACGGCGTACGTGCTGTACGGTCTCCTCTTCCCCGGTGTCATATCCCTCATGGTAAACCTCGTGCCGTCAACAACCGCCATCATCTCGAAAACGCAGATCATGGTCCTTGTCAGGGCGTGGGTTATTCTCAGCATCATGTTTCTTGTGTACCGGTTGGTGCAGGGGCTCACTCGGTTCCGGCCGTTCAATTACTTCTTTGTCCGGCTCTCCCTCACGCGCCTGCCCTTCTGGCGCCGGTATCTGGCACCGGGCGTCACCGCCAGGGATTTCAAAATACGCCCCCATCAAAAGGGTTCAGGTCTCAGCAGGTAACAACATGAATAAGGGACACGTGGCTGTTGTGCCCTCTTTGTGGTCTCATTGTGTGATGAACTTGGGGGGTAACGGTTCACAGCCCATAGCCGATACGGCTGCGGCCATGCTTTGCAACCCGGGAACCACCATCTGTTTGGACGTCCCGTGAGCGAGATATCTGCCTTCGCTGTCGATCACAGCAGCTTCAGCCAGGCATATGTTCTTCCCGACTTTTATCCTCTTTCCTTCGACCACGAGATGTCCTTCCTGAACCGGGGTCAGGTTGTCAACGTGCAGGTCGAGCGAGATCAATCCGCTGTCCTCTTCTATGTCACAGTACACCGCCCAATAGGCGGCCGTGTCGATCAGGGATGAATATACACCCCCGTGAACGCCGCCGAAGGGATTCAGGTGTTCGTTCGCGAGATCCAGATCAACACGGGAGAATCCGGCTCCCATTGCGGAGACGTTCATCGACAGCAACCGGAAATAGGGTCCGTTGTTGATCAGATCAAGGACCGCTTTCACATGGCTGGGATTCACGGTCTTCACAGATTCTCCTCCTTTATGGCATGACATTCGCACAATACGGGGATATTGTGCATCATTTACCGGTACGGCACAAGAGGTCCGTATCCGGTAAAACAGCAGGGATCACCCCCGTGCCGCCTTGTCCCGAAACCGGTGGTACCGGTACAGCGCCCAGAGCGCCTTTGCCGCCGTTTCGGGTGAACTCATCACCGTCAGATGAGGGCCGAACAGGTCCTTGACGAGCCGGACCCAGAAATCGCTCCCCACCGTGTAGACGAGCGCCGGTTTGCCCGGCATGGCCTTTCGGATCTTCTCGGCTTCACCGTACATGAGGGCCGGATCGAACCCCGCCTCCACATACGATTTGATGATGGTCCCCGGCATCACCGGAACGGCGATGACACCGTCGACCCGTGCATCCCTGAGGGCCGCTTCGAGGGCAACCCCGAAGATCCAGGACGGTCCGACGTCGAGGGGGTTTTTGACGTTCATCCACGCGGGGGCCTGAGCTTGGATCGCCGCCACGGTATCGTTTCCCAGCTCGGGAAAGTGCAGGCCACGCCGAACGGCGGCGTCGGCGACCATGACACCGAGCGAACCCGAGGCGGTAACCACCGATATATTGGGGCCCTTCATCAGCGGTTCGCGTGAAAAGACACGGGCAAGGTCGAAGAGTTCCTGAAAGGTCGATGCCCTGACAACACCGGACTGGCGGAAGAAGGCATCATAGAGAACATCGTCACCGCTCATGCTTCCCGTGTGAGATGCCGTGGCCCGTTTCCCCACTTCCGTCCTGCCGCTCTTATATATGAGGACCGGCTTCTTCAGAGACACGTCCCGGGCCGCCTGCATGAATCGCCGGCCGTCTTTCGCGCCTTCCAGATAGAGGACAATAACATCGGTCCTCTCATCGGCGCCGAAGTGATAGAGCATATCCGCCTCATCGACGTCGATACGATTGCCGATCGTCACCAGCGTGCTCAGGGCAAGATCCTGGCTGGGCGCCCAGTCGGCGACGATATTGCCGAACACCCCACTCTGGGCGATGACCCCTATGTTCCCCGGACGGATTTCGCCAAAGGCCACCTCCGTGGATGCGAAGCGGTCGTGGGGATTGATCAGTCCCACGCAGTTGGGGCCGATCAGACGTGTCCCGGTACCCCGGAGGAGTTCCCTGATATCCCTTTCGAGGGCCGCGCCTTCGGGTCCCGTCTCGCCGAATCCCGCCGATTCGAGGATGATGGCGCGAATCTCCTTTTCGAGGCAGTCCCGGATCACACCGTATGCGTGTTCTCTCGGCACGATGATGATGGCGAGGTCGATGTGATGGGGGACATCGGTGACACGCCGGTAGACGGGGAGTCCTTCTATTTCCGTTTCGCGGGGATTGATCAGGTAGATCCGGTCGCCGTATCCGTGCCGTTTGAGAAAAGCGGGAATGCCGCTGCCGAACCCCGCTTTCTTTGTCGCGCCGATGATCGCTATCGAGCGGGGCCTGAAAAACGCGTCCGGAAGAGAGGGAAAATGCATCGTCGATCTCCTTGCGTGAATTCTGTTGTCACAGGATGAGAACGATAGCTACTACAGAAAACCGTCAGGATGCAAATGTTTATTGACCGATTCATCAGAGATCTTTTATGCACGACGAATCTTCCCGGCGGCAGGGGAAGAGCGGACAGTGCAACGGCAACCGACGGATGTGTTCCATTGTCACTGTCCGTATGGATCGTGCCTCGGCATCAACGTCTTGACCCATGTCCCCAATACTGCTATCAATTTTCCTTATCTCAACTCTGAGAGTCCCGTTTCAGTGTCATTGAAGGCAACGTTCTTTCAACCACAACATAGGAGAGAAAAATGGTCAGAGAATTTTTTTCGAGGTGCGGGGTGTTGACAGTCTTGCTTTTATTCACCGCTGTCATACTGATGCCGCAACAGGTCGACGCGTCACCAACAGTGACGTGCAACAGTCCCATGAATGTGGTCACAGGTGTCGGTGGCACACACAACGTCTCCGCTGTGAGCGATAATAACAGCGATATTGAAGATTTTTCAACAGGCGCGCTGCCGGCCGGAATAACCTTCGGCAATATCAATCCGCCAATGGCGACTTGGGCTGATTCTCGAACCGCAACAGTCACCGTTGCCAGCACAGTATCTCCGGGGACGTATTGGATTACCATTAGCGCAACGGACGATGACTGACCGGATACGGAAACCGACTCGTGTCAGTTGGAAATCATCGTGGCGGCCCCGGCTCCTATCCCCACATTGAACCAATGGGGGATCATGATCTTTGCGATGCTGTTGGCAGGCTGCAGCATCTTCTATCTCAGACGGAAGGTGCGGTTGGTTTGACCGTATCATCCATCACACATGATTTGACCCTCTGATTGAAACCCACGTTCCCGGCCTTGCTCGTTCAGCAGTGGCCGGGGGTGGTGTGTCTTCATTCCATGTAATTGGTATGTATTCTCTTCAGATCTTGCCCGCCTGAGAGAGATGGCTTCCCCGTTTATGAGGACAGGTGACAAGGGACCGCCCGTTACCGTTTCTTTAACCAGTACGGAACTTTCAGGCCTATGCGACGGCGCGGAAGAGGCTGTCGCATGATGTGTTTCCCGTCGCGTCATCTGCCCTTGAGACCTGACCCCGTCTCGTATGCGGTTTCGGAAGAACGCCGGTGAATAACCTCTTCGGGAGTTATCGGACGAGAGAGAACGCCTCCGACACGGTCGATGACAGTTGCCTTATTTCCTTTGAGAAAACGAGAAACACCCATATTTTACTTGCTATTGGTATAAATAAACAGGTAAAAATAATCCCCCAATCGTAGGCTGATTGATATCAAGCAGATGAAAGGAGCCGCCCGATGAGATCATATGTCGCTTTTTCCTTCATGGGAACGGATAGTCCCGGTCTGGCCAAGGAAATCTCCGAGTTTTTTACGGCCCGTGGTATCAATATCGAACGCTCCCGGGGGTGTGTCCTGGGCAACGAATTCGCCATGATCATCCTGACATCAGGCGGGACGGAGGACATTGAAAAATTTGTTGCCGATATCGACGTCCTCCGTGAGATGACAGGGTTGGATATTCACGTGCGTAAGACCAAAGCCCCCAGTCATCGCGAGGCGCCTCCCTCTATCCCCTATAAGCTCATGGCCATCGCCGCCGATCGTCCTGGGATTATCCATCAGATCTGCAAGGCCTTGTTTGATAAAGGCATCAATATCGATGATATAGAGAGCAACGTGGATAGCAATCTGGTGACGGGCGCCAATGTCTTTCACACAACCTGTTACTTTTCACTGACACCGGGTGTCAAGATCCTTGACCTGAAAAAAGAGTTTTCCCGGATCAGCGATGAATACAACATCGACATCCGCTTCAATGCGGTCATTGAAAAATAAGACACAGTTATGCCAAGGAGCAACACCAACAAGCACACGATGAAGCATATCGTCGAGGTTGCCGAATCGATCGGCCTCACGGAAGATGATTTAGAGTTTTACGGCCGCTACAAGGCCAAGGTCCGCCTGGAGACGATCAAACGATTCGAACGGCGCCCCGAATCCTCATTGATTCTGGTATCCGCCATGACGCCGACACCGGCCGGAGAAGGAAAAACCACCGTTTCTATCGGCCTGGCCCAGGCCCTCAACCGTATCGGCAAACAGGCCATCGTTGCCCTGCGGGAGCCCTCCCTCGGCCCCGTCTTCGGCATCAAGGGCGGCGCAACCGGCGGCGGCCGATCCCTGATCCTTCCGGCCGATGAGATCAACCTCCATTTCACGAATGACTTTCCGGCAATCGAAAGCGCCCATAACCTCCTCGCCGCCATCCTGGATAATACCATTTTTCACGGGAATCCTCTGAACATCGATCCCCGCAAGGCCGTCTGGCGCCGGGTTGTTGACATGAACGACCGGTCTCTGCGGAATATGGTCATCGGGCTCGGCGGGACGGCGAGCGGCGTTCCCCGCGAGACGGGTTTCGATATCGTCCCATCCAGCGAAATCATGGCCATTCTCTGCCTCTCCCGCTCCTATAGAGAATTGAAAGAAAAGATCGGCCGGATCCTGATGGGGATGACCTATGATAACGCACCCGTCCTGGCGCAGGAACTGAAGGTCGAAGGTGCCGCGACGGCCCTGCTGAAGCACGCGCTTCTCCCCAACCTCGTCCAGACGATGGAAGGGACTCCGGCGATTATCCATGGCGGCCCCTTCGCCAATATCGCCCAGGGAACCAGCAGCATCATCGGCACAGACCTCGCCCAGCGTTTGGGTGACTTTGTCGTGACCGAAGCGGGCTTCGGCTTCGATCTGGGTGCGGAGAAATTTTTCGATATCGTCGCCCCTTACGGCCAACTGAATCCCAAGGTCGTTGTCCTCGTTGCGACGGTGCGGGCCCTGAAATATCACGCCGGCGTGGACCGCGAAGAACTGAACCGGTCCAACCCCCGTCTCGCCGTTCTCGGCATGGCCAATCTGCGCAAGCATTATGAAAACATCGGCAAGTTCAAGACCGAGTGCATCATTGCCCTGAACCGTTTCGCCGACGATTCGGATGAAGAAATCCAGGCCGTTGTCGACGCTGCGGAAGATGAGGGGATGAACATCGCCGTGGCCGATATCTTCCGTTCAGGCGGCGAAGGGGGCATCGAGCTGGCGGAGAAGACGGCCCGTCTTGCCGCCGGCATGACCGGCTCGTACCGCCCTCTCTATGAATGGAACAGGCCGGCGGAAGACAAGATCTTTACCGTTGCCAGTGAAATTTACGGCGCCGTCTCCGTCGATTATCAGCCGCAGGCCAAGCGCGACCTCGAACTGATCAAGAAATTCGGTTACGATAAACTGCCCGTCTGTATCGCCAAGACCCAACAATCCCTGTCGGACAATCCGTCTCTCCTCGGCCTGCCGTCCAATTTCGTCGTGACGGTCCGGGAAATCAAGATCGCCGCCGGCGCCGGGTTCCTCATCCCCATTACGGGGGGTATCCTGCGCATGCCCGGTCTGGCGAAGGTGCCTGCGGCCTACAACATTGACATCGACGATGACGGTACCATCACCGGCATCAATTAAAATGACGGCGCCGACAAGATCGTGGCTGCCAAGAAGGGTCGTGAGGGATAACTGGTGACAACCGTTGGGTTATCTTATCCGCGCTAATTTCTTGTGAGATGGCGGGAGGGTCTGGCACATCACAATGGAATGGAAACTGGTGACATCTCGTATTGCTAGAGCACCGAGATGATCTCGAAGTGCTCCTGGTGAAAACTGTTGTCTATCTCGACGAGAATTTTTCTGCCCGCTTTTTCCTCCAGGTTTTTCAGCGCCGTGTTTTCATCTTCGAGGAGAAGCTTGGCCACTTCAGGGTGAGCGATGACACATATCGTCCCGGCGCTTCCATAAGCTGCCTCCCGCTCGATTTCCCTGAACACCTCGTAACAAACGCTTGTCCTGGATTTGATATTCCCCCGTCCCGAGCAATAGGGGCATGTTTCGCAGATGGTGTCACTCAGAGATTTCCGTCTCCGCTGACGGGTCATCTCGATAAGACCGATCTCCGATATCTTCTGTATGTTGGTCTTGTTCCGGTCCTTGTCCATTTCAGTCTTCAGTGCGTCAAAGACCGTTTCACGATTCCGCTCGATCTCCATATCGATGAAATCGATAATGATAATCCCCCCGATATTGCGTATGCGGAGCTGGTGGGCGATCTCCTTGACGGCCTCTAGATTGGTCTTGAGGATCGTCTCCTCCATGTTCTTTTTCCCCACATATTTCCCGGTATTGACATCGATCGCGCAGAGGGCCTCCGTCTCTTCGATAACGATATATCCTCCCGACTTCAGCCATACCTTCTTGTGGAGCATCCGGGTCATATCCAGCTCGATGCCGAAATGATCGAAGATGGGAACCGTGTCCCGGTACAGATCGACCGCGTCTCGCAGGTGCGGCATGAAACGGTCGATGAATTCGATTGTCTGGTGATATTCTTCTTCCGAATCGATGACGATCCGCTCGATGTCTTCGGTGTAGAGGTCGCGAACCGCGCGGAGGGTCATGCTCAGTTCCCGGTGGACCAACCCGGGAGCACCGGTGCGTCGTTCTTTATCCCTGATGGTGTCCCACAGCGCGCTCAGATACTCGATGTCTTTCTTGAGATCCGTTTCCTGTTTCCCCTCGCTGGCGGTTCGTGCGATGAATCCGTATTCTTCGGGCCGCAACTGTTCTATGGCCTCCCGCAATCGCTCGCGCTCATCCTCATCCGTGATTCTCCGGGAGATACCACAGTGGCGAGAGGTGGGCATCAAGACAAGATTTCTCCCGGGGAGTGACAGATGCGTCGTGACCCGTGCACCTTTGGTTCCCAGTGGCTCCTTGGATATCTGAACGAGGATCTCCTGTCCCTCCTGGAGGATGTCCTCCATGGGACGGGTCTGGATCCCCGGTGTGTATTCTATGGGATCATCCTCCCCGTTTGTGCAGAAGTCCAGTTTCTCCGAATACTGATCGCAGGCATTCGCCACGTACAAAAACGCGGTCCTTTCGATCCCGATATCAACAAATGCGGCCTGGATTCCCGGGACAATGCGGACCACTTTTCCCTTATAGATATTTCCGGCTATCGACCGTTCATCGACCCGCTCCACATAGAAATTCGTCAGTTCCCGATTCTCAAGGATCGCGATGCGGGTTTCATATCCGGTGCAGTTAAATATAATCTCTTTTGCCATTATCCCTTTCTTTCATATGGTGCGCAGATGGCACTACCGTTAACGGTCTCCCCTGGTCTCTTTTCTGCGAATGTGCGTTTTGACGATCCAGGCTCCCTGGGCTGATCGTTTATCGTATCCCAGAACGTGCGTCAGTATCTCCACCGGCTTGACTCCACCGGCGGGATCAAAGCGTGTCGATGCGGAAAGCACGGTCTCCTGGGTATCAAGGGTGAGGGAGGTTACCAAAGGACGAATGTCTCTGATGGTGGCGACCCCCTTTTTGTGCCGGGTTACCGGGAAGGTATCCGCAGAGAGGAATGCGTGTATTCTCTCGGCAAGCCCGGTAAGGGGAACATCCGGCAGATACATCCGGTAATCAAAGCCCTCGATGAGGGTGGCCAGCGATTGGGCGTAGGGGGGAAGCAGCTCCGCCCTGATGATCGCGAGTCCTGCGGGGAGATACCGATTTACCCTGCGGATGAATTCTTCCGGTGATTCCCGGTATCCCCGGAGTTGGATGTCGACGTATTCACACTGGCTTTCAATCCCGACCGGGAGGGCGTAGGGAAACGATATTTTCGGGTGGGGATGGAATCCATCGGAAAACGCAAATGAAAATCCGCTGACGGTAATCGACCGCACCAGCGCGGAGGAAAGCTCAAAGTGTGACAGAAAGGACGCCTTCCCCTGCTTGGCAAATTGTATCCTGAGCCGTGAAATCACCTCTCCGGGGGCGAATCCCCTCCGGCTTTGGGGGGATGCGGCGGCGCGAGGCTCTTCGGTGGTGATCATCTCCAGTCCTGCGGAACAGACCCCGCAATCATGACACCCCTCCGTGCGGCAATCACCCGTCAAACGTCCCGTCACTGCCTTTTCGTACTCTTCCGCGAGAAAGTCCTTATCCACACCACAGTCGATCGTATCCCAGGGGAGCGAATCGTCTATGCTCCTCTCGGCAAGATATCCCGTCGTATCGATCCCCATCTCATCGATGATCCGTTGCCAGATATCGAATTGGAACCGGTCGCTCCAGCCGTCGAAACGGCACCCCGCGCGAAAGGCCCGCTCGATGAGCTTGGCCATGCGTTCGTCCCCCCGTGCCAGGAGACCTTCCAGAAAACTCATCTCACGGTCATGCCACTTGAGCTGGAGGTTCCGGTGACGGATGTTCTGCTTGAAAAAGGTCTGTTTCTCCCGAGTCTCATCAATGGTGATCTGGCGGTGCCACTGGAAGGGGGTGAATGGTTTGGGCACGAAGGTCGATATGCTGACGGTCACCTGTCTCTTACTCTGCCCTGCCTTCAGTACTTTATAAGCGAGGTCGACGATCCCCTGGAGATCCTCCTGTGTCTCAGAGGGAAGACCGATCATGAAGTAGAGCTTGATCGATTTCCACCCCGCGTCGAATACCGTCCGCGCGGTTTCTAGGAGCGCCTCCTCGGTGTTCCCCTTGTTGATGATGTCACGCAGTCGCTGTGTCCCCGCCTCCGGGGCGAGGGTAAAACTCGTCTTGCGGACACGTTTGATCTGATGAATCAATCGTTCGGTAAGGGTCTCCACCCGCAGGGAGGGGAGAGCGATCGCAACGCGGCTGTCGGAATATCGATCCATGAGCGCGGTCAGGAGATATTCGATACAGGTATAATCGCCGGAGCTGAGAGAGAGGAGGGAGAGTTCGTCATACCCCGTCGAGGTGAGCATTCGCTCCGCCATTTCTTCCAATGTGCCGGGAGATCGTTCCCTGACCGGTCGCCAGACCATCCCCGCCTGGCAGAAGCGACAACCCCGGGTGCAACCCCGGGCTACCTCCAGGGTGATCCGATCGTGGACCGTCCCGACGATCGGGACGATCGGCCGCGACGGTCCGTGCCACCGCTCCAGATCGGCCACCGACCGCTTCCGTATCCTCTTGGCATTACCATGAATGGAAGGAACCCAGATCCCGTCGATCCCGGCGATGAGATTCAGGATGGCTGGGCGCCCGCATCCTTTCTCTGTCCCCTCGATCAGGGCCCGGGCAATCTCTAAGATGACCTCTTCCCCCTCGCCGATGACAAAGGCATCGAAGAAGGGGGCAACCGGTTTGGGGTTGAAGACGCACGGCCCCCCCGCGATGAGGATCGGGGCGCCCTCTCCTCTCTCCGCGGCATAGAGCGGCACTCCCCCCAGATCCAGCATGTTCAGGACATTCGTGTAGGACAATTCATACTGCAGAGAAAAACCGATAACGTCAAAATCGGCTAGCGGGGACCCCGATTCCAGGGACGCGAGGGGGATCCCATGTTCACGCATCAGTTCTTCCATGTCCGGCCAGGGGGCGTAGACACGCTCGGCAGCAATCTCCGGATCGCTGTTCAGGATATCGTAGAGGATCTGGAGACCGAGATGCGACATGCCGATCTCGTAAGTATCGGGGAAAGCAAGGGCAAAGCTCAGGCGGCAGGCAGACCACTCCTTGCGTATGGAATTGATCTCTCCTCCGATATATCGACCCGGTTTCTGGACGAGGGGGAGGAGATCTTCAATTGATGAATACCGCATTAAATTCCAAGGTTGTTCAATGTTTCACGGACAGTCTCCGCTGAGCGCCGGAGGCCTTCCAATTCGCTGTCCGAAAGGGTTATCTCGTATATCTCCTCGACCCCCGCCGCGCCGAGCTTCACCGGAACGCCGATATAGACATCCGGGATGCCGTACTGACCCGTCAGGTATGCCGAAGCGGGAAGGCAGCTCTTACTGTCGGTGAGGATCGCTTCCACCATGGCAACCACCGAGGATGACGGGGCATGCCAGGCGCTTCCGGATTTGAGGAGTCCGACGATTTCAGCTCCCCCCTTCTTGGTGCGCTCGATAATCGCTTCCAGTCGTTCCTTTTGTATGAGCCGACCGACGGGCACACCCTTGACGGTCGTATTGATTTCTACCGGAACCATCGTATCTCCGTGACTCCCCAGCACAAGCGCCTCAATCTCGCCAGGGTGCACACCAAGCTCTTCGGCGAGAAAGGCCCGGTAGCGTGCGGTGTCGAGTACCCCCCCCATACCCATGACACGCTGAGAAGAAAAGCCCGATGTCTTCCAGGCGATATGGGTCATCACATCGAGGGGGTTGGTCACCATGATGATAATGCAATCGGGGGCATACCGCGCGATCTCTTCGATCACGGATCGGACGATTCCCCCGTTCTTCAGGGCCAGTGCATCCCGGCTCATCCCCGGGGTCCGGGGAAATCCGGCGGTAAAGACGACGATATCCGAACGCGCCGTATCGGCGAAATCATTCGAACCTGTTACTTTTCGGGCAAATCCTTCAATCGGTGCCGACTGCATGATATCGAGGGCCTTCCCCTGTGGGAGTCCTTCGACGATATCGAGCAGGGTGACATCGGCCAGATCCTTCTCCGCAATCCTCTGGGCGACCATTGTCCCCACAAAACCGGCTCCGACTACCGAAACCTTTTTTTCCATGGTATCTCTCCGTAAATTATTCGCGGACAGGATCCGCATCCCGGTACCGATGCGGGTACCGGAGTATCTCACTCAGCTTCGACAGGGCGAACCGCATGGGAAAATTGGACTTCGACAGGTAGGGGAGCGCATCTCTCCTGAAGTCCTCCAGCAAGTCGGCGAAAATCTTTCCACTGTCGGCTGTGCTGACAAATGTTCGCTCCTTTGTATACTCGTATGTAATCTCCGAACCAAAAATTGCGATGACCCGTCGGCATTGATCGGGGTCGCTGAAGTATTCTTCTTTTACCACGACCGGAATCGCTACGTGCAACTCAACTTTCGTCGTGTCGGCGGCAATGGCACGAGATCGATCCCACACCTGCATGACCAAGCCGTTGGGAAGAAATATCTTTTCCATCAGATTCATAGGAGTCTCCCCTTCATACATCTCAGCAACAACTAATGGAGGGTCGTTATATCACACCACTCGCTTTTGGCAAACCTTTCTTGACTTGGGAGATCATTTTCATATATGGACAATATCTTTCAGAAAAGGATTACATATGATGGATCAATCGACAGCCACCTTACTTTTGTCCTGCCCCGACCAGACGGGGATTGTGGCCGCGGTATCCGGTTTCATAGCTAGGCATAACGGCAACATCCTGGATGCGGATCAGTATTCGATCCAACCGGAGAATATGTTGTTCATGCGGGTGGAATGGGATCTCAATGGGTTTACCCTCGGCCGAGATGAACTGGAGGGAGCACTCGCTCCTCTCATACAACGATTCGGGATGCGGTGGACGATACATTTTTCCGATCATATCCCGAAGATCGCGATCTTCGTCTCCCGGCATTTCTACTGCTTCCACGACCTGATCCTGAGGCATCAGATGGGGGAGTTCAAGGCACAGATACCGCTGATCATCAGTAATCATAAGGATATCGAACCGCTCACCGATTTTTTCGGTCTCTCCTACCGGCACTATCCGATCACACCGGAGAGCAAGAAAGAGCAGGAGGAGCGGGAGATCGCAGAGATTGAAAAGGAAGGGATCGATCTGATTGTCCTGGCGCGGTACATGCAGGTCTTGAGTCCGGACTTCGTCAATCGATATCCCGGGAGGATCATTAATATACACCACTCCTTCCTCCCCGCCTTCGCGGGAGGGAACCCCTACCGGCAGGCGTATGACCGGGGGGTGAAGGTCATCGGTGCCACCAGTCACTACGTGACTGAGAAGCTGGATGAGGGCCCCATCATCGCCCAGGATGTCATCAAGATCACCCACAAGGATTCGGTAAATACCATGAAACTCAAGGGAAAGGATCTGGAGCGGTCGGTCCTCTCAAAAGCGGTCAGGCTCCACTTGGAACACCGGATCGTGGTGTTCGGCTCCAAGACGATCATATTTGAGTGATGCCGTTTTTTCTCTCTCGGAGGTCGTACCAGTCTTTCTATGGATAAACAGACACAGAGGGCACGGCTGAAGCAGGCCTTCACCGTAGGGATCGGCAAAGGGTGGCGGGGTTTTGTCTGGATGATGCAGATTATCATTCCCATCTCCTTTTTGACCGCGCTCCTCGCGTGGAGCGGATGGATGGAACGGATTGATTTTGTGATCCGGCCGGCCATGGGGGTCCTGAGTCTTCCGGATATTGCGGCACTCCCGCTCCTGATCGGGGTACTGACCGGCATTTACGGTGGGATCGCTGCGATGGCGGTTCTCCCCCTGAATGTCGGGGAAATGACCCTGATCGCCGTCTTTCTCCTCATTGCCCACAACCTGATCCAGGAAGGGATCATCCAGGGAAAATCGGGGATGGGGGTCTTCAAGGCCACGCTCCTTCGTATTGTCTTCGCCTCTATGACCATCATGATTATCGCTCCTTTTGTGGACACGACCGGACCGTCTGCCGGCGGGACTATCGCGACGGCCGATATCGCTGCAAGTCAGGCCTTCACGGAAATGATTATTCGGTGGGGGCAGGTGATGGCGGGATTGACCATCCAGATACTCCTCATCATCCTATGCGTCATGACGCTTCTGGAGATCCTAAAGATGTTCGGGCTCATAGATCGTATCGTCCGGTTTCTTGCCCCGCTCCTGAGGATCATGGGGTTGAGCGAACGGGTCGGGATCATGTGGATAGCCGCTGCCCTGTTCGGTATCGCCTATGGTGGCGCGGTCATTGTAGAAGAGGCGGGAAAGGGAGGCCTCACGAAAGAGGAGTTGGAGTCGCTCCAGCTCTCCATCGGGATCAACCATGCCGTGATCGAGGACCCGGCGCTCTTTCTTCCCTTTGGTATCAGCCTGTTCTGGTTGTGGGTGCCACGTCTCCTCCTGGCGATGGTTGCTGTGCGCCTGCTCGGCATGTGGCACAGGGTCGCAAAACTGAAAAAGTATTGACAGCCTCCGGGCAGTGTACTACATTTAACATGACGTATTGTTCGAGATGGTGGGTCTTTTCGAGTCTGTATGCAACCACGAGGAGGGAAGCTATGGTGCCGGAACTTGATCGTCTTATCGAAGAACAGGTAAAGAAATGGGAAGTCTCCAACGAGAGAAGGAAAAACAAGGGTGAAGTACCCCTGCCGGTCGTCACCGTCTCGCGAGAGACGGGAAGTATCGGCAATGCCCTGGTGCAAAAGATATCACAGGAACTCAATCTCGATATTATTGATGGTAAGATCATTCACGAGGTGGCGAAAAGTGTCAGGATGAGCGAGAAGATTGTCTCGTATCTTGATGAAAAGACACGGAGTCTTCTCGACAACTGGATACTATACCTGAAAACCACCCGCTTTCTCCGGTCCGACGAATATGTGCGCCACCTGACGAAGGTGATCGGTGCCATCGGAGAGCAGGGGGAAGTCCTTATTATCGGAAGGGGTGCCAACCTGATTCTCCCACCCGAAGAGACCTTGCGCGTGCGGTTCATTGCTTCTCTGGAGGCACGGGTTCGCAATATGGCTCAGGAAGTCGGCATTGCAGAAGAAGAGGCACGGAAACAGATCCTCCTGAAAGACGCCGAACGGAGAGATTCGGTGAAACAGAATTTCAAGGTGGACATCGAGGATCCCGCTAATTACGATCTCGTCATCAATACGGAGTTTCTTGGCACGGAACAAATTGTGGGTACGATCAGATCGTCGCTGAAGTACAAAAAGATTCCCTCCAGACGTAAAGCCGATCTTAAATCGGCGGCTGAGGCATAGGCGGCCGGATTCGGGAATTCCAGGAAAGAGAGGGCACGGGCATTGCTGATTCGCCATTATGAAGATGTGGAAGCCGCTCCGATGATGGAAGGAGTCAAGAAACGGGTCGTCATCGGAGAGGATGAAGGGGCACCGAATTTCATCATGAGGATCTTCGACCTGGATCCGGGGGCGTCCAGCCCCCTGCATGAGCATCCCTGGGAACATGAGATATTCGTGCTGCAGGGTGAGGCGGTTGCCAGAAACGGGAAGGGGGTTGAAACACCGGTGGGGGAAGGTGACACGATTTTTATCCCCCCGAACGAGGAGCACTGCCTGACAAACCGGGGCGGGACCGTGTTTCGTTTCATGTGCCTTATTCCGACGGGTGCGGAGACGACCTGACCCGGCCGCAGGTGATGATGATTCATGCTACGGGCGGATTCGGATAATCTCGTTATCCACTACCGCGAGGATGTGGAGAGGTCTTTGAGCGTCTCGCTCATCCAAAAAGGAAATCGTGCCCGTTATGCCGGGGTAGTTTTCAATTCGTGAGAGCTGATCCCTCAGATCTTCTCTGATCTCAACTGCCCCTTCCGCGATCAGTTTGACGATGATTTGTGCCGTTTCGTACGCAAGGGCCTCGACACTGTCGGGTTCTCTCCCCCATGCAACGTAAAACCGATCGATAAACTCCCTGACCTCGGGTCGGGTACTGTTCAGAAAAAAGCAATCGGTAAAAATGGCACCTTCAAGGTATTCGTTGTTTTCTTTCAGTAACTCCAAAGAATTCCAGATATTGGTTCCCATAAGCTGCACCCCGATGACATCATAGAAGGCCAACTGCGGGGCTATCATACTGACCACGGAGGGGGAATCGGGTATAAAGAGCGCATCAAAATCCACGACCGGATTGGTCTTTTTCTCCGGTTCGTCTTCCTCGGACTGGTTCAGCCCCACGAGCGCTTTGATCTGCCCGCTGAAGTCAGTGGTCTGCCCGGGAACATATGTCTCCACCCCCCGCATCGTCCCCCCCTGCCGAAGCACCTCATCCCAGAAAAGGTACATCATCTCTGTCCCATACGGGTCACTGGGATAGAGAATGGCGAAATCCATTATACCAAGGTTTTGCATGGCATAAGAAACGAGGGTATGGATTTGGGCTCCGCCTGTCAGAAAGTTTCGGAAGACGTAATTACCCGTCTCGGTGATGCCCATCATCTGGGTCAGTGTGATAGTGGGAGTTCCCAGTTCCTGAGCCTCCTCTGCAGCTGCTTGGGAAGCCGCGCTCCCGAGCGGTCCGATAATACCGATCACACGATGCTCTGTGGCCAACCGCTTCATCGCCTCTCGGGCGGTCGCGGGATCACCCTTCGAGTCTTCAATGAAGAGCTCGATGGGGGTATCTTGCCAGGGATCAAATACCCCGGAGGCGAGGATAATAGCATCCAAGACCCGCCTGCCGTAGGAGGCATACCTCCCGGTGAGGGGAAGAACACACCCGATCGCCGTTGGATTCACCAGTCTCGCGGCGACGATTCTCCTGCTGAGAGATTTCGCTTCTTCGAGCAGGGGGTGCCCGGTATCCGAAAGGAGACGCTCCAGGTATCTCTCCGCCCCGTCAAAATCCCTCGCTCGATAAGAGGCCTTGGCGAGGCCATAGGCGATGTACCCCGAAGGGAATACCCCCCAGGTGTACTCCTCCTCCATCTCTGTGAGTTCATACAGGGAGAGGAACGTGGTGATGATCTCACCGGCTTTCTTTTGAATCGATCCTTTCAGCCCTTTTTCCGGCCCGCTTCCAAGCGCTCGCAGGTACCAGTTGAGAGCCCCCCTCTGATCGCCTTTCTGTGCAAGAATATCCCCCTTCAGGTACTCAACCGTGGCCTTGAGATACGAGGGAACCGTTTCATGGAGAAGCGCCTTGACAATCTCATCCGCAGGTTCATACTGCTTCAATCCCATATGGGAAAGGGCCAGATAGTACCGGGCCTCGGCAGAAAGGGGATCCTTCTCGAATCCTGCGGGGAGGAGTGTCAGTTCTTCGATGGCCTGGTCGTATTCCCCGCGGGAGGCGAATATCTCTCCCTTTCTGAGATGGGAAACGAAGGCCACTCGTCCCGATGGAAAGCGCCTGAGGAGTTCGTTGTACAGGGCCATTGCCTCATCAAAACGCCCTTTCCCATATGCCGCCTCGGCACTGTCGAATGACTGGATCGCCGCCGCCGGTATCCCCGTTTGGACGGGCGGGGGGGTGGACTTTACCGGGGCTCTGGCACAGCCAGCGGCAAAAAGCGCGAGAGCCGCACAGAACAAGACTATTATCGGTGATGAGCGTTTCATAAGCCTTTTATCTATCGAGCGTGTTGATATAGCGTAAAACCTCCCCCGCCAACGACGGGGAATCAATACAGACGGACAGTTCATGATTATATTTGAGCGCGGAGTTTGTCAGATTATGACTCCCCAAAAACAGGTAGCGCCCGTCTATGACAATCACCTTCGTGTGCGTGGTGGTTCGCGGTGAATCAAACCCGACGTCGATTCCCCGTTTCTTGAGGCGCCTGGCCGTCTCTTCGTTGCTCGCATCGGCCAGGGAACCCCGATCATCTTTTCGTTTTTCAAGAATGACCCGAACCCGAATTCCCCGTCCGGCAGCGCGGCCGAGAGCGGCGGCTATCCTGTCGGGGCGATTGGTTTCGTGCCCGTTTGTCTTGAAGAGGAAGAAGGCCATGACGATTTCGCTTTTCGCCCGATCAATCATCTCCATCAGTGCCGGGAAATACGCCCCGTCTTCAAGGATCCTGGTATCACCCTGTCCTGATGCCTGGGCAGATCCCCCCGCACACACCCACAAAATCAACGTGCAGACAAGGGTGGCGGCGTATAGGCGGATCGGGAGAGGTCTTCTATTCATTTTACCTGGCATCCTCTGCGGAAGGGTGATACTACATAATTCAGCCGGTGAAGTCGATAAAAAATTCCGAAGGGGCATGGTCAATATCAAAAAGCGGCCGTATCGATGGTATGCCGTTTCAGTACAAGGTGTGACGATTGGAAACACTGGCAGCGATATTTATCTCTTCATTTATTATCGGTCTCTCGGGGGCCATGATGCCCGGCCCGGTCCTGACCGTAACCGTGAGTGAGACCACCCGGCGGGGTTTTTCCGCCGGCCCTCTCATCGTCCTGGGGCATGCTATCCTTGAGATAACACTTCTCGTTCTTCTTCTCCTCGGGTTCGCGGACCTGATCGCACGACCCTGGCTTTTGGGAATCGTCGGGGTAGCAGGAGGTGTGGTCCTCCTCTGGATGTCCTTCGACATGCTCAGGGGCATACGATACCGCACCCTTGATCTTTCAGAAGGGAAACGTGCCTGGGGTGGCCCGGTCGTTGCGGGTATCCTCACGAGTCTCGCCAACCCTTACTGGACTATCTGGTGGGCAACGATCGGCCTGGGGTACGTGATCGTCTCGATGAAATTCGGCGTGCTCGGGCTGGCGATCTTCTTCGCCGGACATATCCTTTCCGACCTGGCGTGGTTCAGCACCGTCTCGCTCTTCGTCTCACGGGGAAGAAGGTACATCAGCGATCGAATCTATCGCGGTATCATCGGCACCTGCGCCGTCATGCTGTTCGTATTCGGGATCTATTTCTGGGTCACCGGCGTGCGGCACCTTACATAAAGAAAATGATAGCTCGATACCGGTTAAGGGGTTGCTCTTTTCAGCCGCCTTTTTTAAGGTGGGACGACAGTTGAAACTATACGAAGGAGGGAGAGACTCGCATGAAAGAAGCGAAGGATGAAATACTGGCACAGGCTTTCGAAAAGGCGAAACAGTATGAGATGAGGAGTGGCGGGTGCGGACAGTGTGCCCTCGCCGGCATCTTTGACGCCCTGGGTGTTGAGGACGAGGGGGTTTTCAAGGCCGCGACGGGACTTGCCGACGGAGTCGGTCTCACCGGGGACGGACACTGCGGAGCGCTGTCAGGAGGAGCGATGGCAATCAGTTACTTTTTCGGCCGGTCGCTGGAGGAGTTTCCCGACATGATGAAACAGCTCCATGCCTGCATCCTTTCAAAGAAATTGCACGACCAGTTCGTGGAGAAATACGGTACCTGCCGGTGCTTCAACATACAGGAAAAAACGTTCGGGCGATTTTACAACCTCTACGACCCCGAAGAGATGAAGGCCGCCTTCGCGGCGGGACTTCCCGACAAATGTTCGACGCTGGTGGGGGAAACGGCACGGATGGCTACACAGATCATCCTTGATGAACAGGAGCGATTGGCACGAAAGGAGGATCAATAAAATCGTCGCCAACCCCTCGTGTCATAACGCAAAACGAGCAAACAGTTTTTTCACAATTGAGTGAAATGAGGAAAGAGGATCAGCATATGAAAGAGATTGACGTGGCAAAGTTCCAGGTAGGTGGTGTGGGGATATGGCTGAAACAGTGGCTTCTCCTCACGGCGGGGACCCGTGACGACTTCAACGCCATGACGGTCGGGTGGGGTTCCATAGGTGGAATGTGGGGCAGACCTTTTGTCCAGGTGGTGGTCAGACCGACCCGTCATACACGCCAGTATATGGATAAATACCAAACTTTTACCCTCTGTGCTTTTCCGAAGGAGAACAAGAAGGCGCTGACGATCCTGGGGACAAAATCGGGGAGGGATTCCGACAAGATCATTGAATCGGGTCTGACCGTAATCGAATCGAAGGTGGTGGAGGCACCTGCATACCAAGAGGCAGAGCTGATCCTGGAATGCCGAAAGCTCTACTGGCAGGATATGACTCCGGACAACTTTCTCGATCCTACCATCGAGGAAAGCTATCCCCAGAAGGATTACCACCGGATCTACTACGGAGAGATTGTACGGGCCGCAGGCGAGGTGGCATACCAGGGCTGAGGAGGCATCCACATCCCCTTTGGAACAGGTGAGAAGACCCGTCTAAGTGGGGCGTGGCAACGTGACGTAATCCGGAGAGCCGCCGATCGGTTGACAAGGAGGTGTAGCCATGGTGACTATCAGACACAATCCGTATACACCGTTCGCATCCAGTCAATCACCGGTCGGGATTTATGCGCGACAGCGGTGGCTCGGGCAGGAACTCACTCCCCGGTGGAAGATGGATTTCCAGAAGGCAGCGCAGAAACTCCTCGCGGGCCAGTCCCCGGACGGTTCATGGGGCGGCTCGATTATCGAGACGGTACGGCATCTTTTCGGTCTCCATCTGACGGTCAGGGAACCGAATCAACAGATCGACAAGGCACTGGACTGGCTCATCGAACGGGCACTGCCGGTGAGAGGGGGACAACCGCTCACGCGCGAATCCATGCGGGGAGAAACGCTTGGTGCACTCCCCTTCACCGCGGGTTCGTGGCATATTTTTGCAATGGGGGCGACCCTCTTTCTGGCGACGATCTTTGGTCGAACGCACGATCCCACCGTCCTGGACCGGTATGAAGGGGTCTGTCACCGTATCCTTTCGAAAAGAGCTCACCAGCCGGGGTGGTTATCGGCGAACAATGTCCTGCGGGCCCTTGTCGTCCACCCCGTCTATGCACGACATGCAGCCACGGAGATGCTCGTGCCACGGCTGTCCGCGGTCCAGGAGGAGTCGGGACGGTGGGGGAAACCCGTCCCCCTCTATCAGACGGTCAACGCCCTGGCCCATCTCGATCTGAAGACGGCCGAAGGGCAGGTGAAAAGGGCCTTCGCATATCTCGCCGCAACGCAGCATCCTGACGGAACGTGGGGAAAAGCCGACCGCGAGTGGAACACCTTTCTCGTTGTCCACGCCCTCAGAAACAAGGACATATTATAAAACCGCCCATTACAGGAGCGCACCATGGAATGGCTTTTTGACCCTCAATCGTGGGTTGCCCTCGCGACCCTGACGGCCCTGGAGATCGTCCTGGGCATCGACAATATCATCTTTATCTCCGTCCTGGTGGGACGCCTCCCCGAGGGGCGACGCCAGAGAGCACGGGTCATCGGTCTCGCCCTGGCCATGATAAGCCGAATCGCTCTTCTCCTTTCCCTCGTCTGGATCATGACCCTGACACGGCCCTGGCTCACCCTCTTCGGTCATGAATTCGCAGGGCGCGACTTCATCCTGATCGGCGGCGGTATTTTCCTCTTTATTAAGAGTA
Source organism: Syntrophales bacterium (assembly GCA_963662405.2). Classification (GTDB taxonomy): domain Bacteria; phylum Desulfobacterota; class Syntrophia; order Syntrophales; family UBA2210; genus UBA6078. The sequence goes on along the minus strand of CAXXKT010000001.1, from coordinate 842,733 downwards.
CCTTCGAGATCCACAACAGCCTCGAGAGCGGTGAGGCGCCGCATGCCGGAGGACGGGCGGCGATGAAGAGCTTTGTCGGTGTCCTGGTGGAGATCATGGTGCTCGACATCATTTTTTCCCTCGACTCGGTCATCACCGCCGTGGGTCTCGCCCAGCACGTCCATATCATGATCCTCGCCATTGTCATCGCCGTAGTGGTGATGATGTTCGCCGCGGGACCGATCGGCACCTTTGTCGATACCCATCCGACCATCAAGATGCTTGCCCTCAGTTTTCTCATCCTGATCGGCGTGACCCTCGTGGCGGAGGGAATGGGGTTTCACATCCCCAAGGGATACATCTACTTCGCGGTGATGTTCTCCACCTGCGTCGAGATACTGAACCTGAAGATCCGCAAACGGGAGGCGGAACCGGTGCGCCTGAGAAAGTCACGCGGGCAAACGGCCTGACGGGGGGGTGGCTATTCGTTCAGATCCCTGTTCAGTTTGATGGAGGTATGGGGAACCTGATAATAATTGAAGACCTTCGCCGCCGTGGGACATGACCGGGTCCTGAATATCCGGGAGAGATTGATCCCGATACCGGCGTATACCTTCCGGCTCCGGTCGTCCCCCGCCTCCTGGTATCCGTCCACATAATACCCCAGGTGCAGCTCCAGATATTTGAGGTAGTTGTTGGTGACCACATCGAATCCGTCCAGTTTCACGGCGACGAGGAACCGCATCCGATCGTAGTCCGTCACGATATCGGCCTCCTGGAAGTCGGGGACATACTCCACTCGGAAATCGATCTTACGCGCGATCGCCGGGTGGGTGTCGAGCAGGTATCCCGCACAACTCCCCAGCAGGTTCATGATCAGATCCGAGTGCGAGAAGCCGTAATCACTGATGGAATCACCGATCTCCATGAACCCCATCACCCCGAAGGATGACAACGCCCCGTAAAGGGCGGCCCGTCCGGGCTCATATCCCCATGACCCGTAAAGGGATGAGAGGCCGCGGCCGACGAGATAGTTGGTGTAGAAATGCCCCAGCTTGTCCGCGCCGCCCTTGTCCGTGTCCTCCTGGAACCATCCCTCGTCCTTCAGGGCGGGGGAAGACTCCCCGTAATCCCAAAAGGCGGCCCCCCACCCGGCTATGGCAAGGAGCGCTCCGGCATTCACCGCAATCATCTTTTCCTCGCGGGTCAGTTCCCTGAAGCCGTGGGCGGGTGTCACGGCACAGAGGAAAACACCGGTGAGGATGATCAGAGATATTGTTTTCATACGACCCTTTCTGCGTCCACTTGATGCCGCATGATCTTCGGCGGGTTTCTTCAGCAGAGAAGAGACGGATACCAATATGTCGATCAGCAGAAAAACGGGAATCGATCCGGTCACGATTCTGTCAGCAGTTACCTCATGATACTACGATTATATTCGTCATTCAACCATTCCAGGGCGTTGGGATGTTCAGCCCTTTTTTACGGGATGATCATGACCTTGATCGCCCCGGGATCGGTGATTGCCGTCTTGAATGCCTCGTCCGCCCGCTCCAGCGGGAACCGATGGGTGACGAAGGGACGCGTCGTAGCCTGTCCCGTTCGGATGAGATCGATCGAGCCGGGAAAGTTCCCTCCGAGACATCCGATGAGGGTCAGGTTCTTGCTGATGACCGGTGACGGGTCCCAGGTGAGGGGCTGTTCGTATATCGCCACCAAGGCGACCTTTCCCGCACCGCTGGCCACCTCGACGGCCTGATCGAAGGTAGCGGGAGACCCGGCGCACTCGACGACGATCTCCGCCCCCATCCCTTTGGTTGCCTCCATGATGGCCGGAACGGGATCATCCTGGGCCGCATCGATGATCAGATCGGCCCCGCATGTCTTCGCGGCCGCAAGGCGTGACGGCCTCCGGGCGCTCACCAGGACGGTTTTGACACCCATCGATTTGAGGACCTGTATGGCGTTCAGACCGATCACTCCGGCACCCAGGACAACGGCCGTGTCCGTCTCCTTCGGCTTGGCCCGTCTGACCGAGTAGAGCGATATGGAGAGAGGCTCTACCTGGGCCGCGTCTTCATAGGTCAATCCCTCAGGGAGGGGAAAGACGGTCTGTCCGACCGCCGCGATGGGGATCGAGACATATTCCGCCATCGCGCCGGGGAGCTGATACCCTACCAGGGCCATATCTGAGCACCGGTGGGGCTTGCCCTGACTGCACCAGAGGCATTTTCCGCAGGCACGGAAACCCACGGCTGTCACCCGATCTCCAACATTGATCCCGGTCACATGTTCCCCCACCTGCGCCACGTCGCCGCTGAACTCGTGGCCGAAGATCGTCCCCGGATTTTTCCCGGATTTGTATTCATGCAGGTCGGAGCCGCATACGCCACACGCCTTGACCTTGATGACAATCCCGTGCGGTTCGGCGACGGGATCGGGAACCGTCTCCATCCTGATATCGTTTGCACCGCGAAGTACCGCTGCCCTCATTTCCGCCCCTCCTGTATGCGTGTTTGTTTTTTTGTAAGGGATTTTTTATCTCAGATATTACATACCCTGTCAATCCGGGAGGGTTTCATCATCGAATAAATCTTGACAAAAACCACGAACGGCTTCCCGTTACCCGCAATTTTCCTTGATCGGATTTCTTCATCCATGCAGGAAAACAACAGCAAGGGAGGAAAAGGCCGACCTTCTTAAGATACGGGGAATGTCCCCTATTTCTCCAGCTCGATCCGATACCGGCAGCAGCGGTCCCCTTTGACGAGCAATTTGCTGAATCCATCCGTTTTGAATTGCGGATTGGCTTCCTGAGCGACCCCTTTCACGAATTGCCCCAAAATCACATCACAGAAATCCGGCTCCATGGAATAACTTTTTACCACCGGACAGGTAAGGATCTCCTTTTCAAAAGCTGTCGGCGAATTTTCCACATAGCCATCCCAGAAATTGGCCATGGAATCATCAAAGGTGTCACAAATCTTCGGCAGGGAAGAACAGTCTGTGAAGTTTTCTTTTGTCGTGCCGGTCAATTTCATCGATAACCGGGCGCTGTTCTTGCCCATTGTGAAAAATTCCTCCTTTAATTCCTCAATAAATTTTTCACCTCCTGTCTTTTTCCCCACACGGTAGAGAACCATCAACTGATACGCGAGTCCTTCCGTCCAGTTTTTGTACCGTTTGCCCATTTCCTCTTCATTGACGGGATACTGTTCATATGCGGGAACCTCTTTCATGTGCGTGCCTCCTTTGTGTGGTTTTAAATCGAAACCCTTATGACCCCTCCTCCTGGTACTGCAGGATGCAGGTTCCGTATCCTTCGATATCTTCCCTGAGCCGGTGGATCTGCTCGTCGGTCTCCTCCCACACACGGATGGTGGCGGGGGCACGGATGACGAGGGAACGGGGCGGCACAATCCACCTGCATGCAGAGCTCCAGCGGTTTTCCGCAGGCACCGTCGATGACGCGGCGAGAGCAGTCGGTGACGCTCAGGATTTTTGCATCTTCAATAATCTTGATCACATTATCATAGGCGAGGATCTGCGATTCCGGTTCGACACTCTCGTTGACCGGTATCACCCGCATGATGGAGCCGGGAAGCATCTCCATGATCTTTCCACCGTATTCCGGCCATGTACTCTTTCCAGAGTTCCAGGATGTCCTTCGATATGCGCCATTTGTGTTCCCCCCGTCATGGTATGATACATACGAGTATCGAAAAAAACGAGACTTTTCAAGCATAATAGGCTCACATTCCTCGATTTATTTTCTGTTTTATAAACGGCATATCAGGGAAAACAATATGAAAAAGATAAAAGATGGGGGCGTCGACAGTCCTGTTCTGTCTTGTCCTGCGGATGGGTAGCTCAGTCTCCACATTGATACTCACAGAATCATTATCATGCAATGTGACATTGAATGATGGTACTTATATTACTCACGACACGTCTCTTTCACCGCACATCAATCAGCAGCTGTTGACCAGCGGTATTGGAACATTCTATCTTGTCTTAGAGACACGATAGCTCATCTTCTTCCAGCAGTTCCCTGAGAGCCGGTTTCACATAGACGGCGCTGAGGTCAAACCGCCTGAGCGCTTCCGTCATGATCCGGATCCTTTCTTCGGTTGTCGCCTTTACATCGATGAGCAGCGTGTGTTTCCCTTCTATGCGGCACAGCCCGCCCGGACCCGTCAGGTCGTCCGTGATCGACTCGTACCGGATGGGGATGTCGAGCCGGTCCGCCAATTCTTCAAGAAGGATCAAAGCGGTGTGATCGTCCATCTCTCTATCTTTCAGAAGGTACTCATGCGGTTCTGAGATTCATCGTACGGTGTCACTATAGCATAGTTCGCGAGTATCGCAGGTACCCAAGAAAAAAGGGGCGCCGCCTTCCCAGGCGTAACCCCTTGATTCCTTAATGGTGCCGGAGCTCGGAATCGAACCGAGATGACCGTAAGGTCGGGGGATTTTGAGTCCCCTGCGTCTACCAGTTTCACCACTCCGGCTTGGCGGCTGATTATATAGGTGCGCTTCGAATTGTCAAGAAAATTGTATTGACATTCCATTGAAGCGTGTGCTAGTTCTCACCCCTGTCATCGGGGCTGTAGCTCAGTTGGGAGAGCGCTTGAATGGCATTCAAGAGGTCAGGGGTTCGACTCCCCTCAGCTCCACCATATTTGTAATGGAAAGGGTTGCCGGTAAAACGGACAACCCTTTTTTTGAACGTCCTATCCTTATTCTTCAAGAGCAAGCGAGATTCGTTGGTGGACCTCGTTCGCCTCTTGCGCCATCCGCTCAAACAGCTCGGCAACCGTCGGAATATCGTGGAGAAGGCCCGTTGCCTGCCCGACGGTCAAGACCCCTTGGTTCATGTCACCTTTTTCAGTGGCTAGGCTGATCGCCTTGAAGGCATTCGCCAGATATGCCATAACCACCGAGTTCTTGAATCCGGAGGCAAGGACACCGAGGAAGAGCTTGAAGTAAGGAAGGTTCAGCATACGAGCGATATCGCGGGAATTGCTGAGCGCGGCTAAGAAATCGGGCATCCCCATAAAACCCTTTCGGTAAGCCTTGAGAGCCGCAGGGGTTTTCAGTGAACGACACCCCAGACCGTCGAAATATTCACCGTAGATCGTATCGTCAACCCCCTTTTTGAGCGAAAGCTGCTTATAGGTTTCGTGGAGGCCACTTTCCTGTGTCGCCATCAGGCGTGTCCCCATAGAGATCCCCTCGGCTCCAAGTGCCAACGCGGCTGCCAGACCCCGCCCGTCAGCAAATCCACCCGCGGCTATGACGGGAAGGGTTGTTTCATCTACAATGCTGGGGATCAGCACCAGAGAGGTTGCGTCTCCTCCATGGGCCGCCGCTTCATGTCCCGTCACGACGAGAGCGTCGACGCCCTGTTTCTCCGCAGCAACCGCATGTTGCTTATTCACGACGGTGGCGATCACTTTCCCTCCGTATTTGTGGGCGGCATGCACAAGCCAATCCCCTTTCCCGAGCGAAAAGTTGATCACGGGAACCTCTTCCTCCAGGAGAACCTTGGCATTTTCCTTCGCTCCCGGGAAAAAGAGAGTTGCATTCGCGCCGAAGGGCTTGTCGGTAAGTGCCCGTATTTTCTTTATGCTGTCTCGTGTCTCCTGTGTCTTCAGCGGTCCCGTTGCCAAGACACCCAGGCCTCCTGCATTGGAAACGGCTGCCACCATTTCGGGGATGCTGATCCAGCTCATCCCGGCCAGCATGATGGGATACCGGATTCCGAAAAGCTCAGTCATGCGGGTTTTCATAAAGCACTCCTTCTCGCTATTTTCTTGAACAATACCCGTTTCAAAAGGCATGTGTCAATTGTATTTTCCGGTCTGGAACAGCGTACGATCCGCTGGTATTCAAGAATACCAGTGGGTACACGAAGGGTAGGAAAGACAGGACGCCTGGATTCTTACGAATCTGCGGCTTTCAGGGAATGAAAGCCGCAGATTCATACTCCACAAGGGTTCAAACCAGAAAAACAGGAGGGCTTTTCCGGAAAGATAAGAGACGTTATAGCATTTTTCGTGCCCAATTTCCTAAGTATTTGATATTAAGGCATATTCTCCATGATGGTTCCGTGGGTGATGGGCCTCAGGATGGAGAAAAATGTCGAACCCAGAAGGAGAAAAATTTAAAGTCCAGCAAAAATAATTAGATAACATGTTTTACCGGTTGTCTGTCAGATTCGACAAAATCGTCGAGTTTATGGCTTTTCGATCTATTCTCAGGATATCAGGTATGATATAAAAGGTTGCTCGTCAAATAGAATCGATTGGCAGTATCCTGTTTTCCCCCCGTGGCGGGAGGGTCATGACGGACGGATATGGATTATGGTTCGTGGTGGTGAAGATCAAAGGGGGTGTCGATCGTATAATGGGAGGTCTGAGATATACTCGTAATGAAATTCCCAAAGGATATAACATGGCACACTACATCCCCCGGATATACGGGGACATTTCTTCGACCATTGGTTGTAGCCCTTGTGATGATCCTGTTTCTGTCCCTCATCCTGGTAATGGGAATTATGGATCTGATGCGCCTCGACAAGACACTGGTGCGCTTTATGGAAAACAGAGGGGTTGATATAATCACAACTGTTGAAAACGTGGCACAGGAAAACCTTGCCTTCTTATACCAGACTCTCAAGGAGGACCGAGGGGAGGGGGTCAATGCCTTTGTTCCCCTGAGAAATGAAGAATTCTCGCCACAGGAGGCCCTCGTCAAGGGTTTAGTGGATCTGGCGCGTGATCTCGATACCGAGTGGAAAGCCGAGCACCTCAGCGACCGCACGCTGAAGACATTCGCTGATCGTGAGAATCTGTGGTTGATAGCCGTTCTCGATGAGCACGGAAAAATCGTCTTCAAGAGTCGTGAATTTATCACCGAACTCCTTCCCGAAACAAATCAGGAAATGGCAGGGGATAAAGACCTCATCATAGACCTCTTCAACAAGTTTGGAAAGCTTAACGAAATCGGCTATATAGCTCTTCGCCGGAAGGATGGTAGCGGGACGATATTAATGGCCCTCGACAATGCGGGGCTCAGATACTGGAGCATGAAGATTGCCATGCAAAAGGCGATTGACGACGTTGGGCTTGGCCAGGGATTGATCTATCTTATCGTCATCAACGAGCATGGAAGAGTGCTGGGTCGTGCGGGAGTATATCGGAAACAGATCGAAGATGTCGACCCCGCGGCGCTCGATATCTTGAAGGGCAAAAGTGATATGGCAAGTCGTAAGGTTACCGTCGGCGGCGTAAACCTGCTTGATCTGACCGTCCCCGTACATCTCGATAACACCGTCGCCGGCTTCGGCCGCCTCGGCCTGAATCACGAGAGTTGCGACATGATTTTCAGGGAGACCAGAAACCGGACCATTGTTTCCATGATATCTATTATGGCAATAGGGGTCCTGTCGATGTTCGCCATTTATCTTAATCAGAAAAAGTACTCTCGCAGGATGGAGGAGATGGGAAAGCGGCTTCAGCAGGCCGAAAAACTTTCCGCACTGGGACAACTGGCCGCCGGTGTGGCCCATGAGATCCGCAATCCATTGAATGCGATCAGTATGGCCAGTCAAAGAATTCACCGTGAATATTCTCCTGAAGATGATGAAAAGAGAAAAGGGTTCCAGAATATTGCCGGTATTATCCGCGATGAGATTAAGCGACTGAATAGAATCGTAGAGGAATTCGTCATTTTTTCCCGAAGCCGCCGGCTGGAGTTCAGCAACCATTCCATCACCATGGTTCTGGAACGAATGGCCAGTCTTATACGCGAGGAGGCCAATCTGAAGGGGATTACGATACAAACCGATTGGGAACACAAGGACCCCCTGATCATCCCCATGGATATGGACAAGCTCAGGCAGGCCTTCTACAATCTTCTGAAGAATGCAATGGAGGCCATTTCTGGAAAGGGAACGATCACTATCTCCGCTGTGCCGAAGGGGAAGGGGATGGTAAGCGTCAAGATAGAGGATACCGGATGTGGTTTGACTGCCGATGAGATCGATCACATATTCGATCCGGAATATACAACCAAAGAGAAGGGGTTGGGCCTTGGCCTGGCCCTGGCACATGAAATTATTCGGGGGCACGATGGTGAGATACATGTTGAAAGCAGTGTCGGGATTGGGACCACTTTTATTGTACTGCTTCCCGTATCCGGCAGGGAAACGGTGTTGAGTGATGGATAGATTGAATATACTGATTGTCGAAGATGGACAGTCCCAGCGTGAGATGTTGAAAGAATTTCTTGCCGGAGAAGGGCATAACGTCGCCGGGGCGGAAGATGGCGATGCTGCGATACGGCAGGTTCGCCACAGTCACTTCGATCTCCTCCTTCTCGATTTCAAGATGCCGGGGATGAACGGTATCGAGGTCCTGAGGGAGATCAAGAAGATAAACCCGCAGATCAACGTCGTGATGATGACGGCATACGGCACCATAGAGACGGCCGTCGACGCCATGAAGCTCGGTGCCGTCGACTATATCCCCAAGCCCATCGATCTGGATGAACTGATCATCCTGGTCGATAGGATCGCGGAGCGGCAGACCCTGATCCGGGAAAACGAGATTCTCCGAAAGAAGCTGTGGAAAAAAGATATTTCCACCGGACAGATTATCTATCGAGATTCCGGGATGGAGACGATGGTCAATATGGCGGCGCGAGTCGCGTCAAGCCGTGCGACAGTCCTGATACAAGGAGAAAGCGGAACCGGCAAGGAACTCTTCGCGCGACTGATCCATGCCACGAGCCCAAGATCTGAAAAACCGATGATCGTGGTCAATTGCGCGGCTATTCCGGAGACCCTCCTTGAGAGTGAACTCTTCGGTCATGAGAAAGGGGCGTTCACCGGGGCAACGGCGCGGAGGGTCGGACGGTTTGAGGAGGCGGATGGAGGAACCCTCTTTCTCGACGAGATCGGGGAGCTCTCGCCACCCGTCCAGGTAAAGCTCCTTCGATTTCTCCAGGAGCGGGAATTTCAGCGGCTGGGGGGAAACCAGACCATCCGCGCTGATGTGCGGATTATCAGCGCGACAAACCGGATACTTGAAGAGGGAGTGAAGGAAGGTACCTTCAGGGAAGATCTCTTTTACCGGCTGAACGTGGTCTCGATGACGATACCCCCACTCAGAAACAGAAAAGGGGATATACCCCTCTTGATCGATTATTTCATACAGCAATTTTCCACGGAGAACGATAAGGAGATAGACGGTCTCAGCAACGAAGCCACGGATACGCTCCTGAAATATAACTATCCGGGAAATGTCAGGGAGTTGGAGAATATTATCGAACGGGCGGTTGTCATCGCACGGGGCCGGGTTATATCGGAAAAAGATCTCCCGTTTGAAAATGTGTCTGCTGATCATTTCTCCGAGCACAAGGGAGGGGGAGCCCTCAAGGACGAGATCGAATCCCTGGAGCGCACGCGGATAGAACAGGCTCTTGAAGAAACCGGACAGAACCAGACTCGGGCGGCGGAGATCCTGGGGATTACCGAGCGGACCCTCCGGTACAAACTAAAAAAATATGGATTCAAAGAATGAATCCAGGACAGACGGTACGAGATGAACGCGGCGAAGAGAACGGAGAGGAGAACCTCATGGTTGAAAATCAGTTCCATGAAAAGATCACAGCGGCAGCCGACATGATACTGGCCTCCCGCAAGGTGGTGGTCTTCACCGGGGCCGGTATCAGCACCGAATCAGGAATCCCGGATTTTCGGGGACCGGCGGGGATATGGACCAAATTCGACCCCGATGACTTTACCATACAGAAATTTCTCAGCAGCAGGGAAACACGGAGGAAACAGTGGAAGATCCTGATTGAAGGGGACCTGTTTTCCACCGTTCAACCGAATAAGGCGCATTACGCCATCGCCCAGCTGGAAGAGATGGGGAAGATCGAATGCGTCATCACTCAGAATATCGACAACCTGCATCAGAAAGCGGGGAATTCCCCGGACACGGTTTTTGAACTGCACGGTAACATGCAGTGGATCAAATGCATCGATTGCGGCGAGAGATACTCGGTCGACGAGATCAGGGCGGTATTGCAGCAGGGGGTCGAGGTCCCCGAATGCAAAAGATGCGGCGGGATCCTCAAACCCGATGTCGTTTTCTTCGGGGAGATGCTTCCCCATGACGTGCTGAACACCGCCACCACCTATTCCATGCAGTGCGACCTCTTTATCGTTGTGGGGTCTTCCCTGGTCGTCCACCCGGCGGCACTGATGCCCGCATATGCCAAGGAGGCGGGTGCGCGGCTTATTATTGTCAATATCGGAGACACTCCCTTCGACTCCCGCGCCGATATCCTGATCGAAGGAAAGGCCGGCGAGGTCATGTCGAAGATGGTGGACGCGGTCAGGGAAGGGGTATAGGCAGGACATGTGCCTGATCCTCTTCTCATACCGGCGTCATCCAGCATACCCGCTGATTATTGCGGCGAATCGAGACGAGTTTTACGAACGCCCCACGGCGCCGGCCTCGTTCTGGGACGATCAACCCGACATCCTGGCGGGAAGAGATCTGCGGGACGGAGGGACCTGGCTCGGGATTACCCGGTCCGGGCGCATGGCGGCGATTACCAACTATCGGGACCCCCGTACCCTCAAAGACAATGCGCCGTCGCGGGGAGGACTGGTCAGCGGGTTTCTCCGCGGCGATGCCGCCCCGGATAAATATATTGACGGGATACGCCCCCACGCCGATCGGTATAACGGGTTCAACCTGCTGATGGGCGATGGGAAGGGGCTCTTTCATTTTTCGAACAAGACCGGTGTCTTCAGCGAGATACTCCCGGGGACACACGGGATCAGCAACCACCTGCTGGACACTCCCTGGCCGAAGGTAGAGCGCGGGAGGTCACGCCTCGACGGTGTGTTGTCAAGCCAGGACCCGTCTTCCGACGAGATATTTGACATCCTCGGGGACACGACCCATCCCGACGACCGGGAGCTGCCGGATACGGGTATCGGTATTGAATGGGAGCGGCTCCTCTCGTCCGTTTTCATCCGGAGCGACATATATGGAACCCGTTCGTCTACGGTCATCCTCGTTGATCATGAAGGAACCGTCAGATTTATTGAGCGATTATTCAATACAGGCCCCGCCCCGTTTGAAACGGTGCAGTTTGAACTCCGGGTACCGGCGGGGGCGTACGCCCCGTAATAAACGCCGTCACCGGCACAGGGGCACGATGGCGAAGGCCTCTTCCGAGATCTCGTCGACGATCTCCTGAAGCCACGTCCTTCCGAGAGCCCGGGTTTGCTCGTCCAGCGCCTGCATGGTTTCCAGATACCCCGCGTCGGTGATCCGCTGATGCCTGAGCGAGACCAGGAAGCGGTCTCGCTCATCCAGGGCCACGGATTCTTCCAGCCCCTGCGTCAGGGCGGCCTCGAGCGATGGCCAGACATCCGATATCCCCTCTTCCAGCGCGATGACCCTGTCGTGTTTCTCCATACCCGGAGCACTCCTTCCGATTCGCGCGGATTCCGTCAGCTTCCCCGCAAAGGCGCCGAACTGCTTCACCCGTTCCCAGATTGCCGCCTCCAGTGTCTTGATTGCCCCATCAACCAATTCACGCCCGTTTTTCCATTCCTGGAAAAACGGAGTCCTGACATGAATGTACCACTGTTTCAGGGCAAGGAGATGCGCGATGTAAAAAATATTATTACGTACTTTTCTGTCGACATCGCGATACAGCCCCCGATGGAAATCCGTTTCAAAGGCGGTGGCGTTCCGCCTTTTGAGAAGTTTCCCGCCTTCGGGACAATCCGTGCCGGAGACGGTCCCCGCCGCGATGACGGTCCCGTGGCCGATCCGGACCGGTCCTACCAATCCGCCCTGTCCCCCCAGGAAGATCGGGGGCTGGTCGAGCATCACCCCGGTCGGCACATCCCCGATCAGGGACGCGGTGGCCTTGTCCTGATTCGGCGTGTAGTTGAAATGGATGTAGGAACTCCCCACTTCGCTGTGATTCTTCCTGCCCGTCCCACCGGACATCAGACAGTCGCAGAGATTGATCAGACTCCCCAGGGTAACGAAGGGGAAGAGGATAGTCTGTTTCAGGCCGACCGTGTGACCGATCCGCACGTTCTCTTCGAGGAGACACCCCTCCCGGACATGCGCACCGGATGTCACCTGCACACCGTCCAGTACGGTCGACCCCTTGAAAAAACCTCCCGCCAACCGGACATCCCGCCCGATCGTGCAGTCAACAACCGTCACCGGGGCCTCGTACCCCAATTCGGTCCCCGCGCAGATCAGTGTCGTGGCACCGTACAGCTTTGTCCCCCCGTACAGGACGATCCCGCTCCCCGATATCCGTTCCATCACCACCTCGTCGCCGATTTTCACCGAGGAAGGATTGGGGATGGTAACCCCCTTCTCCATCAATTGTTTTACCTTGTCCGGCATTTGATGTTCCCCACCCATCGCATCCCCCTCAATTGTTCTGGGCCTGTTTCCCGCCGCCCGCCTCGGCCTTTTTCAGCGAGACGAGAACGGCGGTCAGGGCCGCCTGGGTCATCCCTGATATCCGCTGCGCCTGACCGATGGAGGCCGGCTGTATGGATGACAACTTTTTCCTGAGCTCATTTGAGAGACCGGGGACGATCCCGTAATCGAATCCGGGGGGAATCTTTTTTTTCTCCATTCCCTTGAAGCGTTCCACCGACTCGAGTTGCCGTTTGATGTACCCCTCGTATTTGATCGCTATTTCCACCTGCCGTTTCACGTCCCGGTCCGGGATTTCCTCCCACCCGTCCAGAACCTTCAGGTTATCGTATGCGATTTCCGGTCGCTTTAAAAGGTGAGCGAAGGTGACGGGGGTCCTGATGGTGGGAGTCGGGATCCCTTCCAGGACCGTGTTCACCTCGGCGGAGGGAAACACCCTTCTGGCGGTAAGACCCAGCGTCAGGCGCTCGATTTCACGCACCTGTTCCTGCAGATCATGGTATCGATCGCGCGCAATGAGTCCCAGGTCGCACCCCCTCCCCATGAGGCGGATGGTCGCGTTGTCCTCCCTCAGGATCAGTCGGTATTCCGCCCGGGAGGTGAACATTCGATAGGGCTCGTCGACCCCTCGCGTGATCAGGTCATCCACCAGGACTCCCATATACGCCTCGGAACGATCGAGGATGAAGGGGGGGCGTTTCCGCACCGCGAGGGCGGCGTTGATCCCGGCCCACATCCCTTGGGCCGCCGCCTCCTCGTATCCGGATGTCCCGTTGATCTGTCCGGCGAGGTACAGCCCCTGTACGAGCTTTGTCTCGAGGGTCTGCGTCAGTTGTGTAGGTTGGACGAAGTCGTACTCGATGGCGTAGGCGCTCCGCATGATCTCCGCCTGTTCGAGCCCGGGGACGGAGTGAACCAGGTCATCCTGGAGCCCCAGGGGGAGGCTGTTCCCCAGCCCCTTCGCGTAGATCTCCTCCGTCTCGAGACCTTCGAATTCCAGGACCACCGGATGGCTCTCCTTGTCGGCAAAGCGCATCACCTTGTCTTCCAGCGAGGGGCAGTAGCGCGCACTGACCCCCGTGATGGCGCCGGAATAGAGGGGAGATTGTTGGATGTTGTCCCGGATCAGCCGGTGCGTTGCGGGGGTGGTGGCGGCGAAATAAGAGGGCAATCGCTCTTCCCGCAACCGCTCGGTGGTAAAGGAAAAGGGACGCGGATCCGGGTCGCTGTCCTGCCGTTCCATGACCGAGAAGTCGATCGACGAGGCGCGCAGACGCGGCGGGGTCCCCGTCTTCATCCGTCCGATATCGAATCCCAAGTCCTTGAGAGAGTCGGCCAGTCCGATGGAGGCGATCTCACCCGCACGCCCGGCAGACTGTCGCGACGTACCGATATGGACGAGGCCGTTGAGAAAGGTCCCGGTGGTGATAACCACCGTCTCTCCCCCGAAGAAGAATCCGGTGTTGTCGAGGACGCCGGTGACCGTCCCTCCCTCGACGACGATTTTTTCCACCAGGGCCTGTCTGATATACAGATGGGGTTGTCGCTCCACCACTTCCTTCATGGCGAGCCGATAGAGCTGTTTGTCGCACTGGACGCGTGAGGACTGGACGGCGGGTCCCTTGGACCGGTTCAGGACCCTGAAGTGACAGGCCGTCCGGTCGGCGATCCTTCCCATCTCACCGCCGAGGGCGTCGATCTCCTTCACCAACTGCCCCTTGGCAAGTCCCCCGATGGCGGGGTTGCAGGACATCAGCGCGATCGAATCGAGATTGATGTTGAAGAGAAGCGTCCGGCACCCCATCCGGGCCGCAGCCAGTGCCGCCTCACAACCGGCATGTCCGGCACCGACGACGATCACATCAAACCGTTTCGGAAAGCTCATTTCTCCACCGTAGATAATAGCTTGAATTAATGGTGTCAGTCTAATAGCATTGCCCGGGAAAAGACAATAAAAAAATAAGGCGCCACGGGGACCGTCATGCCGAAGCCACCATTCTGGAACAATTCGAAGCGATACTATGACCTGAAGTCCTTCTTCGTCAACCGGTTCGGGTGCAAGGTCTACAAGCTGCAGATCGACGCCGGATTCACCTGTCCCAACCGTGACGGGACGGTGGGGCGCGGCGGGTGTATTTATTGCGATGGTCGCTTCTCGCGGTTGCGGCAACAGGGAACCCCACTCCCGACGGTGACCGAACAGATCGAAACGGGAAAGACTTTCTACCGGGGGAAGCGCGGGGCCCAGAAGTTCATCGCCTATTTTCAGACCGCCACCAATACCTATGCCCCCGTGGAGCAGCTCAAACCCCTCTATGACGAGGCCCTGTCCCCGGACGATATCGTCGGCATATCCGTCGGAACGCGTCCCGACTGCGTCCCCGGAGAGGTCCTTGATCTCTTCGAGGCATATGCCGAGGACCGGCACGTGTGGCTGGAATACGGTCTCCAGTCGATCCATGACCGGACCCTCGAACTGATCAACCGGGGGCACCACGCCGACATCTTTCTCGACGCAGTGGAGCGAACCGCGGGACGCGGTGTCAATATCTGTGTCCATATCATCGTCGGTCTCCCGGGGGAGACCCGGGAGGACATGCTGCAGACGGCACGGGTACTGGCGTCTCTGCCCATCCAGGGGATCAAGATCCACCTCCTTCTCGCCCTCGCCGGCACCCCCCTCGGCGATCTCTACCAAAGGGGAGAGATCCGGATGATATCCCGGGAGGAGTACGTCGCCACCGTCTGCGACATCCTCGAAATCCTTCCTCCCGAGGTGGTGATCCAACGACTCACCGCCGATGGCTACCGGGATATCTACCTGGCCCCCGCATGGGGGACCAACAAGATGTCGGTCATCAACGCGATCGATGACGAACTGGAACGGAGAGATTCCTGGCAGGGGAAATTCTTATCGCCGATTGAGTGATGATATCGAAAAAACCAGCGACCGAGCGGCGATCGGGAATCTTTCCGTCCTGTAGGGAATGACATATTTCTCTTGCAATTTTTCCAAAAATCGGTACTAAGAGGTAGGCGGTGTGGCTTTTCCACTCGCCTCTCCTATCCGTATGGATTATCCGCTGTTGTGATTCATTGCTCTTTGTATCGGGGGCGAAGAGATGAATGATGAACAAAAAACAAAACAGGAATTGATCCAGGAACTGCATACCCTCCGGCAGCGGATTTCTTCATCAGAACAATCAAATACCCTGCCTGACAGCCGATCATATCCCCGAGCCCTGGCAAAAAATCTCACCGAAGGATATTTCGAAACCGATCTTGCAGGAAAATTTACCTTTGTTAATGATGCGATGTGCAAGATCCTGGATCATTCATTCGACGAGTTGATCGGGATGAGCAACAGGGAATATAACAGCCCGGAAACCTCCCGACACATCTATCGGATCTTCAATGAAGTCTACCGGACGGGGCAGCCGGCACGGGTGACGGAATATGAGCTTTCTCTCAAAAACGGCGGGAGGAGGGTCGTGGACATCTCGGCCTATCTGATGCGTGATGCGGAGGGAAATCCTTCAGGTTTCTACGGTCTTGAGCGTGATGTAACCGCCCGGGTGCAGATGGAGGAAGCCCTCCGAGAAAGCGAAGCGCGATACCGTACGATCCTCGACACGATCGAGGACGGCTACTACGAAGTAGATCTCGCCGGAAATTTCACCTTCTGCAACGATGCCATCTGCAAGATTGCCGATACCCCATACGAAGATCTGATCGGAGTGAACAATCGCGAATACCTCACGCCGGAGACGGCAAAAAAGTTGTATGAGATCTACCGCGATATCTACCGGACGGGAAAGCCGGGAGAGCTGGCGGACTATGAGATTATACGCCCCGATGGTACGAGGAGGGTTGTCAGTGCCTCGGCGACGCTGATGAGGGACAGGGCAGGCGCTCCTACCGGTTTTTGCGGCATTACCCGCGACCTGACGGAGAAGAGACGGGCGCAAAGGTTGTATCAGGTCGTTGCGGAACAGTCATTTGCCGGCATCTACGTCATCCGGAAGGGAAAATTCCTCTATATCAACGCCCGGGCCGCGGGGTATACCGATCATACACCGGAGGAGTTGATGGGGAAAGATCCCATGGGTATCGTCCATCCCGACGACCGTGAGGCGTTACGACGATACGCCAGAGAGATGCTGAAAGGTGAGCGAATATCCTTCTATGAGTATCGCATGGTGACAAAGACGGGTGCAATCCGCTGGATCATCGAGACCGTTACCCCCATTATGTTCGAAGGGGAATCGGCGACCCTGGGAAGTTCCATGGATATTACGGACCGGAAGAGGATGGAAGAGGAACTGCGCGCATCGGAGATACGCTACCGGACTATCATCGAGAACAGCGGAACCGCCATGATGATCCTGGAAAAGGACACAACGATATCGATGGTAAACAGCGGACTGGAGGAGATGGTCGGGTATTCGGCCGGTGAGGTCGAGAGGAAAAAGAAATGGACGGAATTTGTGGCGCAGAAGGATATCGCCCGCATGAAGGAATATAACGAGATACGAAGGAGAGACCCGGATGCCGCCCCGTCACAGTATGAATTCAGCTTAGTGCGGCGTAACGGTCGGCCGGTGGATGTCTACCTCACCCTGTCCTTAATCCCGGAAACCGGCCAGAGTGTGGTCTCTCTGATCGATATTACCGCACGAAAAGGGATTGAGGACCGTCTCCGGTATATGGGGACCCACGACGGTCTGACGAATTTATATAATAGAATCTATTTCGAGGAAGAAATTGCCCGTCTCGAACGGGGGAGAGAATTCCCGGTGAGTATTGTGATGATGGATCTGGATGGATTAAAAGAAGTAAACGATTCTCAGGGACATCAAGCGGGAGACGAGCTGTTGAAACGGACGGCGCAGGTGTTGCGCGAATCCTTTCGCACAGAGGATACGGTGGCTCGGATCGGGGGAGATGAATTCGCCGTGATCCTTCCCGGGACGAACGCCCGGGTCACCGAGGAAATCATCAGGCGCGTACGGGATGCCTTGGTGATCCACAATAAGGATCACCCCCCATTTTTACTCAGCCTTTCCATCGGCGTAGCGACAGGGCACAAAGGGATGTCTCTCTCCGGTGTCCGAAACAGGGCGGACAAACGCATGTACCAGGAAAAATTGGCAAAAAGACCCGTGCGCTCCAACGTGTCGTCTGAACATGCCAATCAGACGAAGCACTATTCATAGGAGGGTATGGACCACCAGATACGAAGGCGGTTCTCGCTCCCGGGTATCGGGTCTCACGGAGAATCGCTGGTGTCCCGCGGGTTTCCCTTCCGTAGATATTTCTTAACAACGGACCGATCTTTTTTCAATATCTTCGATCCCCGGGTGATCTTGCAGAGGCTGATGCCATAGTTGGCCGCAATGCTTCTCTGTGTTTTCCCCCTGTCGAGTTCCTGCAGCAACGTCCAACGAAGAAAAAGATCCTGGATTTCTCTGGGCGTAAGGATCTCGTCAATGAATGATTTCATCTCCTCAATATCGGATATTTGAGCGAGTGTCGTTATGATATCATCGCGTTGTTTCATTTTGCCTCCATCTCTACCCGGGAACAGGCCATACGCATCTGCAGGTGAAATGACAAGTCCTTTTCGGCTCCGCTATATTGCGATCGTCCCTGACCGTCGAAGGTATCCCCTTAAGATGCAAAGTGTTTTTCGATTATTCCCTTCGCCGCGATAATCCCCGAAACCCCTGCTCCCACGATACCGCGGCTCTTGCCCGTCCCGTCACCGGCGACAAAGATCCCAGGCACGTTCGTTTCGAGGTGCCGGTCCGTCGGGAAGTGCGTGTCAAAAAACTTGATCTCCGGCGCATACATGAGGGTGGAGGGGTGCAGGATACCGGGAGCGATCTTGTCGAGTTTCTTGAGAGATTCCCAGAGATTGTCCATGATACGGGCGGGCATCCCCAGCGTGATATCCCCGGGGGTGGCGTTGCAGGTAGCCTCACATTCAGCGAACCGGCGAGCGGAACTGTTAAAGGTCGCCGCGGCGCTCCGTCTCCCCTCCCGAAAGTCCCCGATCCTTTGAACAACCGGTTTCCCTCCTCCCAGAAGGAAAAACTGTTTGGCGATCATTTGACCGAATCCCGTCGTGTCGGAAAAGGGCTTGGTGAGAGCAATGGTGTTGATCAAAGCAAAATTCGTATTTGCCGTCTTTCGATCGGAAAGGGCGTCACCGTTGATCAGTTTAAACTGCAGATAGTCCTCCACCCGGACCCGTCCGCCGGGATTTGTGCAAAAGGTCCTGACCGTGTCGTCGTGTCTTGCGGTACGGAATATGAATTTGGGATCGTAGACGATATCGGTAACAGGATTATAAAATCTTCTGTTCAATTCGAGTCGGATTCCCACATCAATGGGGCCGAAGTTGTGCTCGACACCGATCTTTCCCGACACATCCCTGAACCAGTAGGCGCCGCTCCGTCCGGGGGCGGCGAGGACACACCCGGCGGTATAACATATCGATTCTCCTTCGCAGCTTCCGGTGAGACGGAAACAATCGTCATCATCCTGTTCGATGGTGAGCACCTCCGTTCCCAGCAGAAAATCCGTTTTCTTGAGGAGGCTTCTTAGATAATCGACCACCGCCCTCCCGTTATCGGTTCCCCAGTGCCACTGTTCCGTGGCGATGAACCGGGCGCTGTGTTCCTCCGCGATGTCCCGCAATCCCTGGATCTGTTCGGTATGATCGGTAAAAGTCACCTGCTGGCAGCGGGGAAAGCCCGTGAAAACCCGCTTGACATCTTCCATCAGGACATCAGCCGTGGCGCGATCGATCTGCAGTTCACCGAGATCGATCCCGATCCGGTAGTCAAAATTCAGTTTGCCGTCATTGAGCAATCCCCCGGCGGGATAGGAGCGACGATCGACGATTCCGATCCTATCAATCCCCGCCCGTTCAAGCCAGAGGGCGGCGAAAAGTCCTGCGGGACCCGATCCGATAATCAACACACGGTATTGATGCATAGGCGCCCCTTCAATGCCCTTGCGTAACACACAGGCAAAGAGAAAAACGGCGACTGTTCGAGTCACGACTGTATCCGTGAAGATACCCTCTCCGAAGACCGGAGAGGGTATCCTACACCGGTGATAGCTGCATGGAAAGGGGAAATCTTCAGACCGCTCTTCGCGTGCTGGACAGATTTCCCCTGATCGGTCCCTGTTACGCTTTGATGCTCACAACGGGGCAATCCGCGTTGAGAATAACATACTGGGCGGTTGAGCCGAGTATGAATTTACCCACCTTCGATCTCATTTTGACACCGACGATGATCTCGTCGGCCTCTTTGTCCTTTGCAAATTCGATGATGTCCTCACCGGGGGAAAGACCGCGGATCAGTAACTCCGTCTCGGCATCGATCCCTGCTTCTTTCAGGACCCCTTCCGCATAACTCAATTCCCCGTTGGCAACGTCGATTTCTTCTATCTTTTCACCGACACCACCTTCGAGAGACGAGACGAGGTAGACCTTTGCATCAAATGCCTTTGCATGCTGCTTGACCAGATCCAGGATCGACTTGGACATTTTCGACTCTTTGTACCCGACAACTATTTTCATTCCTTCCTCCTTTGATTTCCGAAAAAGAGAGCCAAGCCCACCTCTTCGTTCAATGCTGCGCATTGCCATCCAATCTGAAACGCCCTCTCCCCCATGAACACCGGGGAAGCATTACATTATCAGTTCTTTTTGTCAAGATATTTGTGCAGTTGAATGCTCAACCCGGAGACAGTGTGAAGCTCCGTTTCGACTCCCGTCGATTGCCGGGATACACAAATCCCCTGCCGCTTTTTATGGGGAGGAGTATAGAAGTGAACCGGGGGGCTCAGGGAGGAGGAGCCAAATCTTCGTTCTGTTCAACGCATAATCGATTATGAGGGTATGAATGCATGAAGATTTGACCCATCACTTCCCCTTGGCCCCGATCTGTATGTCTGTACTGTCTGCTCCGAAACAAAACGAGAGCCCGAGCAGATTCCCCATCTGCTCGGGGGATTCAAATGCCCGGTACAGAAAGATCCGTTCCCAGGGAACGATGACGTTATCAAAGACACACAGTATCTCATGATCTCGGATTGCTCCCATAGTCCGGGTACCGATGTCGTCTCTCCCGCTCATGTCTCCATGACCTTCGGGAGCGATGATAAAGGTGAGCCCTTCGGTGTCGCTCGGCAGTGCAAAAGAAAGGGCGTACCGCTCGTCTTGTTTCCTCATGGCCATGGTTGGGAGCACAATAAGTTCATGAGAACTTAAGACACCCACCCCGCATGCCTTCATCCCACAGAGCACGGCGCCGTTCGGCGTTTCCCCCACCGTGTGCAGCAGGGAATCAGCGTTCGGATTCCGGTGAGGGGGAATATATCCGATTTCGCTCGTCCACGGATCGATAAGCGAACCATCGCAGGTGAGGTCGTTTTCCTGAATGTACTGAAGGTAGTTGAGAAACCGTCCGTGATGATTTGTCCCCTCTGCGGCATCGATGTCGCCGGTTGTAATGGAAAGGGCGTGAAGGGCATTCATTCCCCGTGTTCGCTGGAAGCAATCTCTATTATCGTGATGAAAGAGGCTGTTTAGCCGCACCTGTTTGATTACATCATCGATGGTCTGGCTGATGTGGTTAAACCGATTGATTCTGGCACCCGTAATGTGGGATTTCGCGATCATGACCTGTTCGTACTCCGGCATTCCGGCCATTTCGTATGTACCGGCCACCGCATCACGAGAACGACAGGCAGCTGGATAATCATACGGGTGGGACTTCCTCACGCCCCGGATGTAGAGATTCAGATTGAGATCATCCAGGCTTTTTCTATATTGTTCCGGAGTCATCATTTGACGGATCCTCGTTCGGATATAGGAGGAAGCGGCAAGACCAACGGAGAACACCTTCCCGGGAAAACAGTTCATTCACTGCGTCAATATCATTGGAACGCCTCTTCACCCTCCTCAATGTAACACAAATCATGCCAGCACCGGCAAGTCTTCGATATCCCTCTATTGCTCATATAATGAGGGAGATAACGCCCGGAGACAGGAAGAGCGCTTGAGCAAACCCTTATGTCTGGATGACATATCAGTAAGGGCGAACGGGTTGTCCCGTGCATGGTGCTTCGGAGATTCCCCCCTGTAATGCCACTCTGACACAGCCATGTCACTCTGGCATAGTCTCTCTCCGAGTCGGATAGCGACCGATGCTTCTCCATTGACAGCGATAGATCCCTCTTCTATACTACTCGCAACTGTGGGAGATATGGCACAGGGCTAATGCCAGATGAGAGAGAGGAATACATGATGCGGGGAAGAAACGGAGCGGGACGGACCATCCGGCGACCGCCGCTGTATCTCTTATCCCTTCTGCTGCTTTGCCTGCCGGTGGGGTGTGGTGGTCTGCATGACGGTGATTATGGAAGGATTGTTCCTGATGGAGGGGTTCAGCAGACCTTTGAGTCCTATCAACCTGATCCCGATTTCAATTACTATATCAGCGGCTCGGACGCGCAACCGAATGCCATCCTGGGAATCAACAAGGACTATATCTTGGAATCCACCCTGTGGAAGAGGATTGAAATGACGCCCCGGGTCCTTCGGGACCTCGTTACCCACATGAAGATTGAGGCCCCGATCATACACGGGTTTGTCCTCCTCAATCATGCCGGTGACCGGATCGGGGTCTGGTATTCGATTCTTTCCGCGACAACCTGGTTCCGGATGACGGGTAACCACACTATTGTGGTCGCGACACCGGAGCTTCATACGTACGAAAAAAGAGAACGCTGGCCCCCCGAGAGGATGCGATAAGAGCATGACGCGATATCTTACCGGTTATCCCGGCGCCCCAAGGGTTTTTAGGAGTGTGTTCCGGGCCGGACCGTGCGTGAGAGGGAGAGAATAATGGGAAAAGAAGCGCCGCTGTCAACCCGTCACCGGAAGTGGATTCGGAGCCTGCACCACAAAAGTGTTCGGGAGAAGGAAGGGGTCTTCATCGCCGAGGGGTTCAATGCCCTTGAAGCGGCCGTTGAAACGACCGTCCATCCCATCGTTGAGGTCATGACGGATCGCACTCACCGGGAGATGGCTGCCGCTCTTCTCCCCGGTGCCTTTCCCGTTTACGAATGCTCCGATAGTGTCCTGAAGGAGCTCTCCACGGAGAAGACACCGCAAGGGATTGTCATGGTCTGTCGTCGGGGAGGCTTTGATTTTGAGGGCTCGGTGAAAGCAGCTTCCGCTACCCTGCTGTACCTCGACCGTATCTCCGACCCGGGAAACCTGGGGACGATTATCCGCACAGCCGCCTGGTTCGGGATCGAACAGCTGATCCTGAGTCCCTCTTGTGTAGATCCCTTCAATACGAAGGCAATACGGGCGTCCGCGGGGGCAATCTTCAAAACGAAGGTGTACCGCTCTGTCGATTTCGAACAGATCCAACGGTTTGCCGGGGATATGGGGTTCCGAATGGTGGCAATGGTCCCGCGGGGGGGCGATTCACCGGATGCGTTGCAAAAGGTCGACAGAACGATTGTGATGTTGGGACAGGAAGCGGGCGGTCTTTCGGAGGAGTTGGAGCGCGGTGCTGACCAATTGATAACGATCCCGGGGCGGGGGAAGGTCGAGTCTCTCAATCTGTCGATCGCCGCCGGCATTATTCTTTACGCGATTACCTTAGAGAGAAACGTGCCCCTAGTCTAATTCACCGGCGCGTCCCTTCCTGAAGAATTGACCCGGGAAAGAGACCTCGGAGATAATCATCCCGGCAAGGATGCAGGCAGCGCCGATCAGTCCCCGTGCGCCGAACCGTTCACCGATAGCCCAGTAGGCGTAGAGCGCCGCGAATACCGGCTCCATGCAGAAGATCAATGCCGTGTGTGTGGGTGTGGCGAAGCGTTGCATAGAGGTCTGGACCAGGTAGGCGAAGATCGTCGCAAAAAGAACACAGATCACGAGTGCCTGCAGTATCTCAGGATGCCAGGCCCGGACTGTACCCCCAGTGCCCCACACGACCAAGGAACTCAAGAGGGCCACGATCCCGATCTGTATCGTCGTCAACCAGTAGACATCGCTTTCCCGTGCGTACCTACCGGTGAAAACGAGATGGAGTGCAACACAGACCGCACAAGAGATCCCGAGGATGTCGCCCCGGTTAAAGCTCCAGTCGCCGTTGGTGCAGAGGAGAAACAGTCCCGCAGTGGCCAGGGCCACACCCAGCTTGAGGTTACCCCCCACGGAATGCCCGAACAAGAGGGCCCCCATGACCGGAACGAGGACGACATTGAGCCCCGTCAAGAAGGCGGTGTTCGAGGCGGTGGTATATACAAGGGCCATGGTCTGAAAGGCGAAGGCCCCGAAGAGCAGGATCCCGAGAAAGGCGCTTCTCGCGAGGCACCCTTTCCCGAAGGGACGTCTCGCGATCAGACAGATCACCAAGAGAATCAGAAAGGCCAGGCCGAACCGTTGCGCCAGGAAGAGAAACACTCCCACCTGCTCCACGGCCTGTTTGACCACGACAAAGGTCACGCCCCAGAACAAGGTGGTAATGAGGAGGAGGAGATCCGCTCCCAGTCTGTGTATTTCCCTCGGCATGTATACCATACCCCTTGCCCTCCTTGAGGCAGAATCGGCTTATATCCCTTGGTTTTTTAAAAAGCAACCCTCAATATGCCCCGGTTTTTATCTTGACAATACCCCCCCCCAATAGTAACTACTGCCAACGATAGCGAGCTTCTGAGCGAAGGAGGATGACATGAGAAATCGTAGTATAATACTAAGTTTATTAGTAATAGCCGGATTCGTTGCGTTTTCGATAGGCGGGAGTCAGTGCGGAGCGGATACCACCTCCATTACCTGCGCTACGGACGCTACCTGGCCTCCGATGGAGATGGTGGACGCGAACAAGAACATTGTCGGTTTCGATATCGACTTTATGAATGCCGTGGCAAAGGAGGCGGGGTTCACGGTGGAGTTCAAGAACACTGCGTGGGACGGGATCTTTGCCGGTATAGCCGTCGGTAAGTATGATGCCATTATCTCCTCCGTTACCATTACCGAAGAGCGGAAAAAGACGATGAGTTTTTCCGAGCCCTACATCAATGCGGGGCAGGTTCTAATCGTCCCCAAGGAATCAGATGCCGTCATGATTGCCGACCTGAAGGGGAAAAGTGCAGGCGCCCAGATCGGCACGACGGGTGCCCGTGAGATCAGCAAGGTGGCAGGCGTCGAACTCAAAAGCTACGACGAGATTGGCCTGGCCTTTGAAGATATGGCGACGGGGCGCATCGCCGGCGTTGTCTGCGACACCCCGGTGGCCGCGCAGTACGCCCTCCAGCAGGAGGAGTACAAGGCGAAGTTCAAGATCGTCGGTGATATCCTGACAACTGAATACTACGGCATCGTGGTACAGAAGGACGACAAGAAATTGCTTAATCTGATCAACGAAGGCATCAAGGCCGTCCAGGCAAAGGGTATCGACAAGCAGTTGGAAAAGAAGTGGCTGAGATAAAAAATACCACAAAGGGAGAAGATTCTTCGCGGCCGGTCATAGCGGTGAGTGATGGTGCGGCAATTCCCACGAAGGGAGATTTGGGACTCTTTACGGCGTGGAGGGTTTCGTTCATAGGCGCCATTACCATCGTTGCCTATCTGGTTATTACGAGCCCGGATCCCTACTGGAGGATATTGAAATTTCTTCCGGATGGGATCCTGGTCACCTTTCAGGTCACCATAGCAGCAATCGTCCTCGCCCTGATCATCGGGCTCTTTACCGGTCTCGGGAGGATATCGAAGAACCGGATACTGAGCGGGATCGCGTCGCTGTATGTGGAGATCATCCGGGGGATTCCCCTTCTCGTTCAGCTGTTCTACATTTACTTCGCCTTGGGTCGTATTATCAATGTCCCCGCTACGGCCAGCGCGATCATCGCGATGGCCGTCTGCTACGGGGCGTATATGGGTGAGATCTTTCGGGCCGGGATCGAATCTATCTCCGGCGGGCAGATGGAGGCAGCCCGGTCCCTCGGGATGAACTCGTCACAGGCAATGCGTCATGTGATCCTCCCGCAAGCGGTCAAGACCATCCTCCCCCCCATCGGCAACGAGTTCGTAGCTCTCCTGAAGGACTCCTCCCTGGTCTCGATCCTCGCCGTGTCCGACCTCTTGCGGAGGGGACGCGAATTCGCAGCGGAATCGTTCAACTACTTCGAGACCTATACGATGGTCGCTCTCGTCTACCTGATCATTACGCTCTTTTTATCGAAACTGGTCAGCATCATGGAGGACAAGGTCGGTGTCAACAGATAACAACGCGGTCATGGTCGAGATGCGGGAGGTGTACAAGTTTTTCGGTCAGTTGAAGGCCTTGGACAACGTCTCGCTGGATGTCCTCGACGGCGAAAAGCTGGTCCTCATCGGGCCGAGCGGCTCCGGCAAGAGCACGCTGCTCCGCTCGATCAACCAGCTTGAGCGGATCGATCACGGCCGTATCGTCGTCGACGGGATCGATATCGGTGATCCGGGGACAGACATCAACAAGGTTCGCGAGGAGATCGGGATGGTTTTCCAGTCCTTCAATGTCTTTCCCCACAAGACCGTTTTGGACAACGTCAACCTTGCACAGCTCGTTGTTCGCAAACGCTCCAAGAAAGAGGCCTCGGAGATATCACGCGAACTCTTGGGTAAGGTGGGGATTATCGATAAGGTGGATGAGTATCCCGACAAGCTCTCCGGGGGACAGCAGCAACGAGTTGCCATCGCGCGGGCCCTGGCGATGAAACCCAAGATCATGCTCTTTGACGAGCCCACATCGGCGCTGGATCCCGAGATGATCGGGGAGGTCCTCGATGTCATGACCAAGCTGGCGAAAGAGGGGATGACAATGATCGTCGTTACGCATGAGATGGGCTTTGCCCGTGAGGTGGCGGACCGGGTCATCTTTATGGATTACGGGACGATCATCGAGGAGGGAACCCCCGAACACTTCTTCACGAATCCCATCCAGGAACGAACCAAGCTGTTTCTCAACCAGATCCTATAGTCTTTCGGATGAGTCATCACATCAGTTGCGTGACATGAGGTGGCTGACGGCCCCATCCAGCCCGTCGAGCGTCAGTTCGAACATGGGGAAGACACGTCGGATCTGGTCGATGGTCCAGGTCCCCGACCACTCGTATCGGGAAACCGGATTCAGCCAGACCGTATGGCGAAAGGTCTGGGAGAGGAAATGCAGGTTTTCGATGCTGGCCGTCCGCGTCCGCTCCCCGAAGTAGATCGATCCTCCCCCGTTCATCAACTCGTAGGGTGCCATGCTGGCATCTCCCACAATGACGATCCGCGTATCGGGATCTTTCTTGACTAAATCAGTGATCAACTCCGATTTTCGGTATCGCGCGGCATCGGCCCAGACCCGGTCGTAGATGGTATTGTGAAAGAAGTAGGTCTTGAGGTCCTTGAACTGGTTGCGGGCGTAATCGAACAGGGTCTGCACCAGGGGTATATAGGGATCCATCGACCAGCCGCCGTTATCGATCATCAGGATAACCTTCAGTCGGTCCATGAGGCGGCGGTCAAAGATGATCTCGATTTCTCCGGCATTCTTCATCGTCTGGTAGATCGTTTTGTCCACGTTCACTACATCCAGCGGCCCGGCGGGAACCATCCGGCGGAGCTTCTTGAGCGCTTCTCCCATCTGTGACTGGGTCAGGGGACCTTCCTGCGAGTAATCACGATAACGCCGATCAAGGGCTACCTTGGTCGCCGATTTGTTCTGCGAGGTTCCTCCCACCCGCATCCCCCCGGGGTGAAAACCGGAGTGTCCCACCGGTGAGGTGCCGCCGGTTCCGATCCACTTGTTTCCCCCATGATGGGCCTCCGTCTGGTCCTTGAGGCGATCGAGGAAGTACCGTTCCAGTTCCTCGGGGGTCAGCTTCTGCAGGTCTTCCTCGTTGACACCGAGGGCGGCGGCGACTCCCTCCGGATTTTTCAGCCATTCATCGAGAAGGAGCTTTGCCATCTCGCCGAGTTCGATTTCATCAAGGTCGGGAAGGTCTACCCCTTCGAAGTGGTGCGCGAAGACCTGGTCATATATGTCGAAGTACCGTTCGCTTTTGACTAAGAGAGTACGGGCAACGACATAGAAGTTGTTCAGGGACCGCACGGTCCCCAGTCGCAGGGCACGCTGCAGCCTGAGGAAAGAGGTCGGCGTGACCGGGATGCCCCGATCTCTGAGGTTATAGAAGAAACTGATAAACACCGCATGCGCTCCTGTGAATCTTTTTTATCGGCGGTTCCGGCCGATGGCGCTGCTCGCAATCTTCAGATCCGGGCTTTTCTTGTACAGGACCCCCAGATAGGGGACATCTCCCCGTTCGAGGAGCGAAATCTTGAAGTCGGGGTCGGCTTTCAACGCCCTGATCCAGTTGATCAATTCTCGGGTGGCGGGTTTTTTCTCGACCCCATCCAACTTCCGCAGATTGTAGAAGGTCTTGAGGCAGGCATCCGTGATGTCACGCCCCAGGTCGGGAAAGTGGACCCCGATAATCCGGCGCATCGTGTCCTCCCCCGGGAAGGCTATATGGTGGAAGTTGCAACGTCCCAAGAAAGGATCGGACAGATCTTTCTTCGCATTGGAGGTGATGATGATGACGGGCCGGTGTTTCGCTGAAATGGTCTTGTCCACCTCAATGATATCGAATTCCATCTGGTCCAGGACATCCAGCATGTCATCCTGGAAGTCCGTGTCGGCCTTGTCGATCTCGTCAATCAGGAGAACGACCCTCCCGTCCGCGACGAAGGCCTGCCCGATCTTCCCCATTTTGATATATTCTTCGATATTGCTGACATCCCGTTTCGAGTCGGCGAAGCGGCTGTCGTTCAGTCTTGTCAGGGTGTCGTACTGGTAGAGGGCTTCCACCAGCTTCATGCTCGACTTGACATTAAGGACGATCAGGGGCATCCCGAGGCTCTCAGCGATGGCGTAGGCCAGCATCGTCTTCCCCGTCCCCGGCTCCCCTTTGAGGAGAAGCGGCATTTCCAGGGCCATCGAGACATTCACGATCTCGGCGAGTTCTTCATCCAGGACGTACTTATCGGCGCCCCGGAACCGGTAAAAATCATTGTGGATCATTATATGTAACCCTTCCGTTTCATAGTATCTTCCATCTCTTATATATTTTGCGTTCGGAGCGACACCAGAGCGGGACCGCCTCCGACGCACAACGATGCCTCCCCGACTCATAAAGGAAGCACAATCTCTATTCCCCCCTGCCCCGCTGGCGGTGATCCCTGCACCGTGGAGAGACACTGCCCCATCGCGATCTCATCGACACCGTCTGCAGCGATTCCCGCTCTCCTGACAGCCTCATACCTCGCGGTCAGGGTCGGGTGCCGCGACCGCGCTGCTTTCAGATCTTCCTGCACCCGTCCGATCGCGACTCGACAAGCGGATACGATGACGACCTCTTCCATAAATGATTTCCCTGTATTGTGAGGCCGTGCAACCGGACTCTTCCTTCGATTATCGATCAACTCCCTCCCGACCCTTATCAGAATCCGCGTGGGAATGAAACCAAAATGAGGAAGGTATGACGAAGGAACCTTTAAAGACCACGCGTCCGCTCGCTCCGCAGCATCCTTCGGTCTTTCGTTCCCAGGATTCGATCGATGGTTGCAAGGATCTCTTGCTTGTCCCGTTGGAGGGTCCCGTTGATGGGGAGGTAGTTGGAGGCGTGGACCCCCACGAATCTCAGGTTATCAAGGGTGATATTCTCAAAGAGGAGCTTCATCTCTTCAAGGGTCTCAAAGGGATCCATAACCTCGAACCTCCCTTCCTCGACGTGCCGGTAGAGGACCGTGCCGGGGACGGGGGTGACCGTCAGCGCCGCCAGGTACTGAGGTCCCATCTCGTTGGTGATCCGGGCGGTGGCAATAGCATGCTCGTACGATGGTTTTCCCTTCCCGGCAAGGCCCAGGAGGACCATGGAGGAAAGGTTGATCCCGGCGTCGACCAGGTTTTTCCCGGCCCGGAGCATCTCATCGGCTCCCACTCCTTTCCCGACCTCTGCCAGGAGCCGGTCGTCGCCCGTTTCCACACCGAGATAGGCCTTGGTAAGTCCGGCGGAGCGGAGGGAGATCAGCTCCGGCATGCTTTTCTTCAGTGTGCTTTGGGGCCCCACATAAGTCCCCACGTGGCGCAGTGAGGGAAAGGTGTCGTACAATTCACGCAGGATCCCCAGGAGGGTGTCGGTCTCGATGGCGATAGCGTCTCCGTCACAAAGAAATACCTTCTCCCGATCTCCATAGTAATCCCGCGCCATCCGGATATCGGCCCGGATCTCATCGAGACCGCGGACGCGGTACTTTTTGTCCTTGTACATCCCGCAGAAAGTGCACCGGTTGTGCGAACAGCCGATGGTGCACTGCAGGAGATAGCTGTTTGCCTCACTGAAGGGTCTGAATATATTCCCTTCGTATCTCATGATCCACCACCCCCTGTTTTTCGTGCCACACAGCGCGAGGTGGCATTACCAGAATACGGCGCACAAAGCAATCTCTTTCGATGAGAAGAGACCTCTGGCCGATGTGTGTCCTCTTTCTCTTGACACCCATCCCTTGTTTCCTATATCAAAGGATTTTCCTCTCGTATTGAAGGAGCTGATACCGGTGGTAATTCCCTCATCCCCGCATACCATAATGGCGCGGGGTTATCTGACCATTCTCCCCCATGTCCATCGTTGCCTCGATGGATGGCGGAGACGTGCAGCGCGGATCCCGGACCCCGAACTCCGGCGACAAGCGCTCCTCAGCATGCGAACCAAGACCTTTCACTGTGAGGGAGGGGGCGCCTATGGGTTGCTGGCGGGAACGGAATGCCCCGAGGCGATCCGATTCATCGTCGCGTACCAGACGATCAGCGACTATCTTGACAACCTCTGCGATCGCAGCACTTCAGCGGATCCACATGATTTCCGCGCCCTCCACGAGGCGATGTTTCATGCATTGACCCCTGGCGCCGATAGTGGGGATTATTATCGGTTTCACGGCGAGAAAGACGATGACGGCTATCTGGAAGCGCTCGTCGAGACCTGTCAAGAGGTCCTGGGGGGCATTCACGCATACGGCGCAATTGCCCCGGCGCTCGACGAATTGGCGCATCGGTATTGTGACCTGCAGGTACACAAGCATGTCACGCAGGAGGAGCGTGTCCCGCGCCTCAAGAAGTGGTTCGAAGCTCACCAGCCGGGCCTTCCCGAGATGAGCTGGTTTGAATTTGCGGCATCCTGCGGCTCGACGCTCGGTATCTTCTGCCTGGTTTCCTCTGCTTTTCATGATCGCTGTTCACCGGACTTGGCGGAACGCATCAAGGAGGCGTACTTCCCCTGGGTACAGGGACTCCATATTCTTTTAGATTATTTTATCGATCAGGAGGAAGACCGCATCGGCGGAGATCTGAATTTCTGTGCGTATTACCCGAACAACGAGGAGATGCTCCGCCGCTTGCAATATTTTTTCCGCCAGGCAGACAAGAGCACATCCGGTTTGCCCGAACCACGCTTTCATCGGATGGTTAATCGTGGCCTGTTTGCCATCTATCTGTCGGATCGAAAGGTGGGACAGCAGAAGGCGGTCCAGGCAATTGCCCGTAGGCTCCTCAGCCGGACCGGGTGGGTGACACGATTTTTCTATGCCAACGGATGGTTGTATCGTCGGCTCAAACCGACACATATAGGCAAGATAGTCGGGTTTTGATCGTCAGATATCCGCTGTGTTTTCTGAACTCGCTTGACTGAATGATAAGCCTGTGTTACCGTTCCTGACGCTGCACGGAGAAGCCTTGATGGAATTTTCACACTTGGACGAAAAAAACAGGCCCCGGATGGTGGATGTTAGCGGTAAGGCGTCCAGCCTGAGGGAGGCTGTCGCCGGCGGGAGGGTAGTGATGAGGCCCGATACCGTGGAGGCCATTGAATCGGGGGGGATTCTCAAGGGCAACGTCTATGCAACCGCAAAGATTGCAGGTATCATGGCTGCCAAACAGACGAGCGGTATCATCCCGATGTGTCACCCCCTCGAACTGACCGGAATCGATGTTGATTTTTCGAGTGATCCGGGGAAGGGGGAGATTACTATTACCGCGCGTGTCAAGACCCTGGGGCGAACAGGGGTGGAGATGGAGGCCCTGACGGCGGTAAGCGTGGCGGCGCTCACTATTTACGACATGTGCAAGTCGGCGGATCGGGAGATCAGGCTGTCCGATATACGGCTGTTGCAGAAAAGCGGTGGGAAGAGCGGTACCTTTGTGAGAAAAGAGTAACCGATGGAAACAACAACATATACAACCAGGCGGGAATTTTTGTACCCTTTTTCCTTGGTATCCTTCTTTCTCTTTGTCCTGCTTATCGTCTCCCTGTTTGACAGGAGCTTTCAGCCGGAAATCGTTATCCTCACGATCATTTTTGTTCCCACCGTGTATTTCCTCCTGCAGGCTCTTCGGCGCCGAACGACCATCGGTCCCGATGGCGTCACGGTGAGAACACTTTTCAAAGAAAAACATCTCCGGTGGCGGGAGATTACCAACATAGACATTTTGGCCGTGCGTAAAAAGGCGTATCTCCTACTGACCACCACAAAAGGATTCTACGTGTTGGCAAACTCTCACGGGAATTTCTCTTCTCTTGTTCGAGACATCGTCAGGCATGTCGATCACGAAAAGGTTGAAGAGGGTGTCCGTGATCTGATCGAGCACCCGGTAGTCAGGATCTCGGATGTGGTGTCTTCGTGGATTGCTTCCCTGATCCTCCTGGGAGTCATTATCCTGAAGCTTGTGGTTTAGTATTGTTATTTCTTTTACTCCATATGCTACCCTTTAAGGAGTGTCAGATGGGAAAACAGGAGCGGATTCGGGCGATGATGGAAGAGGAGATGCAAGAACCATCCTTCCCCCTCATGGAAGAGATCTTTGAAAAACGGCTTGATGAGGTCGTCACGATTCTCGGCTGCGAAAGGAACGGGAGAGAAGGGTTATATGACGAAATCCTTACGATGGTTGAACGAGGGCTGATCAAGATTGCCATGAAACGTTCCAATAATGTCAAAACCGCCGCCGCCGATTTTCTCGGGATCAACAGAAACACCCTCCACGGAAAGATCAAGAAGCTGAAGTTGTGACGATACCCTCAGAGAGCTCTCCGGGTTTCAATCCTTTTCCGCACATTCTCTGTTCCGGGCGTTCACATCAATCTTTGGTCTAACGGCTTGGCGCCGTTCAGTATCCTGATCAGGCGATCATGTATCTTCCCGTTCGATGCGAGTATGGTAGGGGCATCGAGGCGGTATCCGTCGCCGGTGATATCAGTCACAACGCCCCCCGCCTCACTGACCAGGAGCCACCCGGCCGCCGTATCCCACGGGTGCAGCTTCAGTTCCCAGAAACCGTCGAAACGCCCCGCAGCGGTGTATGCGAGATCGAGCGCCGCGGAGCCGGCACGGCGAATAGATTGGGCCTTCAGGGCCATTTCAGAAAAATACCCGATGTTATTGTTTGGATCTTTTCGTATGTCGTATGGGAAACCGGTGGCTAAGAGACTCTTCGCGACCTCTCCGATCCCGGAAACCGAGAGAGGGGAGCCATTGAGGAACGCCCCCTGACCCTTGCCGGCAACGAACAGCTCTTCCGAGACGGGGTTATAGATGACGCCGGTGATGATGTGCCCGTCTTTCTCCAGGGCGATGGATACGCAGAATACGGGGAAACCATGGGCATAATTGGTCGTTCCGTCAAGAGGGTCGATGACCCACCGATACCGGGACGGACGTTCAATCTCAGCCGTCTCTTCGGACAAGATCCCGTGTTCGGGAAACTGTGTGCCTATCTCAGTTATCAATAACTGCTCCGACATTCTGTCGGCCTCCGTTACGATGTCGATCTCCCCCTTATAATCGACTCGGTGTTTCTTCGTGAAACGATCTTTCAGAAGCGAACCCGCTCTCCTGGCGATCGATATAGCGAATTCTCCGTGTTCCGGCATTCCTTCCTCCCTTGTATTTCTACGAAGTTGTTGTAACACGATTTCATGAGATTGTTGAAAGAATTTCTGTTGCTTCACCGGTTGATTAGTGATAGATATTTCAACGGTTAGTAAGTATTGAGGATTTTTAGTCGTGATTGGTGGAAAAGGACAAGACATCGTAGGGGATGACGCGCCGATGGATTCTGAGCAGTCGTGTGAGGAGGTCGCCCTTGACCTGAGGGCTATCAGACTGGCCAGGGGCCTCACTCTGGTAGACCTTGCTTCTTCAACGCGGATCAGTCCTCAGAATCTCAAGGCCATTGAGGAGCAGCGCTTTGAACTACTTCCGGAACCGATATATGCACGGGCCTTTATCGACATGTATGCACGGGCCCTTGATGTCGACGGTGAACAGATTCGTTTGCTCTATGAGCAGTACCGCCGCAATCTCGAACCCGTGCACGATTCTCACGGGTTTCTGAACGGGTTGATCGTAAAAAAACGTCATCGGGAAGTGTGGATATGGGTGATGGCGATGTCCATAATGTTTATCCTGGCAGGTTTCTTTTCACTGTACCAGTGGGGGGGAGGTGATCAACAGATCACCATCACCACAGAGAATAGCTCCCCTGCGGCACAAGAGAACTCCATCAGCGAGACTCAGGGTGCCTCCGAAGAGGACCCCGCACCGGAAACATACCACCCTACTATCGCCGGAGAACAGAGTGCATCGCCGGAGATGGAGGAGAAACCGCCCGTGGACATCTCGACTGAGGATCTCCCCGAGAGGGTGGATCGAATGGCCGCGGAAGGAGTGGAGTCGACGGCACAACTCGCACCGTCGTTACCCGTGAGCGAGCATGGTATGTCTGAAGATCAAAAGCCGGAAGAATCGGTTGTGCCTGATGCCATTGTTGCCGCGGAAGGATCGTATACCCTCGTCATTGAGGCGTCCGAACTGACCTGGATTCAGATCGACCGAGACGGAGAGCCTCCCTTCGAGATTATGCTCAGACCGGGAGATCGGATCACGGAGAGGGCCTCAGAACGATTGGGCCTCCTTATCGGTAATGCCGGGGGGGTGGATATCCGGTTTCAGGGAAAGACGCTGGGTCCCCTGGGAGGGCACGGGGAGGTCATCCATCTGACGCTGCCTCCACGAGGGTAACACGGAGAGAATTGCACTATACCTGATCAAGAGAACCTGAGAGGTGAATCGAATATGTTTGGAATAGGTATGCCCGAGCTGGTGATCATACTGGTCATTATCCTGATCATCTTTGGTGCCGGGAAACTTCCCGAGATAGGGGGAGCTATCGGTAAAGGGATCAGAAACTTCAAGAAATCTTTTCAAGAACCCGATGAGGTGAATGGCGCCGAGGATCCCAAGAAGATCAATAAAGAGGAAAAATAAACGCCCCACAGACAGGCTGAGGGGCGTCGCGCCGATCCGGCATGTCTCCGTCTGCGGCATGACGAGGACAGCATCCGTGCTAAAAGGGAACGTCGTCATCAGGTATGCCCGCGCTAGGAGGCATACCCCCGCCGAATCCTCCCGATTGAGGGGGACCTTGTTCCTTGCGTTCCAGCATTTGCATGTTAGAGGCGACGATCTCCGTGGTGTACCGTTTATTCCCGTCTTTGTCATCCCAAGCCCTCGTCTGCAGACGACCCTCTATGTAGACCAGTCTCCCTTTGGCCAGATAGTTGCCGCATATCTCGGCCAGTTTTCTGAACGTAACGACACGGTGCCACTCCGTCTTCTGCGTGCGCTCACCGTTTTTATCTTTCCATTGCTCATCGGTTGCCAGGTTGAAGTTGGTGACCATGGTCCCATCCTGCGTGTACCGAACCTCAGGATCCGCGCCCAATCGCCCGATCAGTATTACCTTATTAACCATTCTCTTCCCCCTATCGATGTATGACAGTACCCTAATGCATAATGTGCGGCACTGTCAAATGAATTATATCGCCGGGGCAAAGATTCAATGTTTTCCATTGACTTCAGCGATAGTATTCAGTACAAAAAACGCGCGTATCCGTCATATGTATCGTATCCGAATGCCATCGTGCCGCGATTATCCGTATCACGTTTGAGAAGGGAAAGGGGCTGTCTGTGAATGTATGGGAAGGCATCCTCCTTGGTATCGTCCAAGGACTGACGGAATTTCTCCCCGTGAGCAGTTCCGGTCACCTCGTTATCATACAGCAATACCTGCCGGGGTTCCATCAGCCGGGAGTCCTGTTCGATGTCATGCTCCACGTGGGGACCCTCCTGGCGGTCCTTTTCTTTCTCCGGAGAGAAATCCTGGAGATCATGACCTCTCTGCTCCCTTCACGGTGGTCTCCGCGGAACCGCAATGACGCTCATGCGCGAGCCGCTCGAAAGACGGGGTTGTATGTCGTTGTCGCCACGGCATGTACCGGGGTTATCGGTCTCCTGTTCGATCAAAAGATTCACCATCTTTTTACGTCGCCACAAATGGTTTCATTCACGCTTCTCATTACCGGGATCCTGTTGTTTCTATCCGATCGGTTTTCCGGGAGGAGGAAACCGGATATGAACATCACCGACAGTCTCGTCATCGGAATTGTGCAGGGAATGGCCCTGATTCCGGGAATATCACGCTCCGGAGCCACGATAGCATTCGGCATCTTCAGGGGGCTGGACGGAGCCGCGGCAGCCCGATTCTCCTTTCTTATCTCCGTCCCCGCCGTCTTAGGGGCGTTGCTTTTTGAAATGAGATATCTGGAAGGGATTGCTCCCTGTGACATCGGTACATACCTCGCCGGGATGGTTGCTGCCGCCGTGACGGGCTTTTTGACCCTCGGTCTATTGCTCTTCATCATAAGGAAACGGAAACTGAGCATATTTGCTTACTATTGCTGGACGCTTGGAATTTGTACATTGATTATTCAAGCGATATCATCTAACCTTTCTTGGTAGGGGGATGTGGACGTGAAGAAACAACGATCCGGCCGAGAAGCGGTACGCATGAAGGAGATAGGGGGGGTCATATCCATCGCCTTTGCGGTCTTTATCTTCTTGTGTCTCTTTTCCTACAGTCCTCATGATCCCTCACTGACGCACTTTGTAGCGGGGAAGGTTCGGATCGTCAATTACGGCGGTCTGGTCGGTTCGTATCTCTCTGATGCCCTTTTGCGAATCTTCGGGATGACATCGTATCTCTTCCCGGTGTTTCTCGCCCTTTTCTCTTGCAGGCTCTTCATCGGCGGCAGGTTCGGTATATCGATCCTTTCCTCCCTTATGGGGAGCATCGGTCTCGTCTTCGTCGCATCCGCTTTCCTGGCGGAGCGGCACGGACCAATAACCGTTTCCGGTGTTGATCTGAGCCCGGGGGGACTCCTCGGCACATGGACGCTTACGCTACTCTATTCCGGTCTGAACCAGATAGGGACCGATATCGTTCTGGTTGTCATCCTCGTCATCTCGGTAATGGTGACGCTTGACACCTCGATCGTAACGGTGGTCAGGAGGACCGTCATCGGCTTGGCCGGTACCTTCCTTCGGCTGAACACCTTTGTGGTAGTCGGGATGGGGCGGGTGAAGAGAAAGAAGATCGCCACCAGGCGAAAACCCCGGATCACGAAACAAGAGCCGATCATCCCTGCCGTGGTCATGCAGAAGGAAGAGCCCCGAAAGGACGAGCAGGTCTCTTTCGGGTTTTTGGAACCGGAAGGGGCCTTCAGACTTCCTCCCGTCGATCTTCTCAACAAGGTTGAAGTCAGGAACACGCGGATGAAGCGTGAGAGTCTCCTCATGAATTCGCGTATTCTCGAAAAGAAACTGGCCGATTTCGGTGTCGAGGGGACGGTGACGGAAGTCAAACCGGGGCCCGTGGTTACCATGTACGAGTTGGAACCGGCGGCAGGGGTCAAAATCAACAAAATCACGAATCTCTCCGACGACCTCGCCCTCGCGCTGAAGGCTCAGAGCATCAGGATCGTGGCGCCCATTCCCGGAAAGGCGGCTATCGGCATTGAAATTCCCAATCAGGGGAGAGATTCCGTCTACTTGCGAGATGTCCTCGACAGCGAGGAGTTTCTGGAGTCAAAATACCGATTGCCGATCGCGCTGGGGAAAAATATTACGGGACAAACAATGATTGCGGATCTTGCCGCGATGCCTCATCTCCTGATCGCGGGGACCACCGGATCTGGCAAGAGTGTCTCTCTCAACGCCATGATATGCAGCATCATGTTCAAGGCCACACCGGATGATGTCAAGTTTATCATGATTGACCCGAAAAGACTCGAGCTCTCCGGCTATGAAGGCGTTCCCCATCTCCTCCACCCTGTGGTAGTTGATCCCAAGGAGGCATCTCAGGCACTCAAGTGGGCCGTCGTTGAAATGGAACGGCGCTACGCCATCATTGCCGCAGCGGGCGTCAAGAGCATCGAGCGATATAATCGCCTGTTGGAGAAGCAAGCCGATGCCCTCGGAAAAAAACTGTCGGACAACCCTGCAGCCCCCCGTTCCGGAGAAGGGGGGGAGACGGCCCCGGAAAGACTTCCCTACATCATCGTGATCATCGACGAACTGGCCGATCTGATGATGGTGGCACAGAGAAACGTGGAGTCATCCCTTGCACGCCTGGCACAGATGGCCAGGGCCGCTGGGATACACCTCATCCTGGCAACCCAGCGGCCATCGGTCGACGTCATCACCGGGATCATCAAGGCCAACTTCCCCACCCGGATATCGTTTCAGGTGTCGTCACGGGTGGACTCACGGACGATACTCGACGAATTGGGGGCAGAAAAACTGCTCGGGGCGGGGGACATGCTGTTTGTCCCGCCGGGGACCTCAAAACTGGTGCGCATCCACGGTGCCTTCGTTTCCGACAGCGAAATCTCGAAGCTTGTCAGTTTCCTGAAGGGGCAGCGCCTCCCCCAGTACGACGAATCGATATCCGCCTACAACCCGGATGCAAAGGAAGACGGGGGAAATGACGAGTTCGATGAGAAGTACGACGAGGCGGTTGAACTGGTGACCGACCTGGGGCATGCCTCGATATCCCTCGTTCAGCGGTACCTGAAAATCGGCTACAACCGGGCCGCCCGCATTGTGGAACGGATGGAGGCCGAAGGTGTCGTGGGTCCATCCGACGGCGCCAAACCACGAAAGATCCTGGCCGGAAAACTCCCCCGATAATATGAAGGATACAGTCCATATCATCAGCCTGGGATGCCCGAAGAACCTGATCGATTCGGAAGTGATGGCCGCCACTCTTGCCGAAAGCGGCTTTGATCTGGTCCTTTCCCCCGAAAACGCACAGATCATAGTGATCAACACCTGTGCCTTCATTCTTCCGGCACGGGAAGAATCGATTGAAGAGATCTTTCGAATGGCGGAAATGAAGCGGGAGGGGGCGTGCCGATATCTGGTGGTCACGGGATGCCTCCCCCAGCGATACGGAACCCTCCTCGAGGAGGAGATCCCCGAGGTCGATCTCTTTCTGGGAACGGGAGAAGTCCCCCGCATCGCCGCCCGCATCGCCGCCCTCCGAGGCGACACGGAACCGATGCGTCGTTCTTATATAGGTCCTCCCGATTTTCTGATGAACGCCTCCCATCCGCGCATCCTGGCCACCCCCAGCCACAGCGCCTACCTCAAGATAGCGGAGGGGTGTGATAATAACTGTTCCTATTGTATCATCCCCTCGGTCCGGGGGCCTTTTCAAAGCCGGGAAATAGACGATGTCCTCAGGGAAGCGAAGAGACTGGCCAAAGGGGGTGTAAAAGAGATCATCCTGACCGCTCAAGAAACCACCCGGTACGGGTACGACCTCGGTACAAAACCTCGCCTATCAGTCCTCCTGCGGGAGATGGCATCGATTGAAGAGATCGAGTGGATCAGGCTCCTCTACACCCATCCGGCAAGTCTTGACGACGAACTCTTCCAGACGATTGAGGACCTCGACAAGGTGTGCCGTTATATCGACCTCCCCGTCCAGCACATTGACGATGGGATCCTCCGGTCAATGAACCGGAGGGGCGGCAGCGCCCTCATACGGAAGATGATAGCACACGCCCGGAAGATCATTCCCGGCGTCGCCTTGAGGACATCGCTGATCGTGGGATCTCCCGGCGAAACTGAGGAGGCCTTTGAACGGCTCCTCGCCTTTGTGCAAGAGACACGCCTCGATCACGTCGGGGTTTTTGAATACTCAAAGGAAGAGGGAACCCGAGCAGCGACCCTCCCCCATCACCTCCCTGATGAGATCAAACGACTTCGGAGAGAGACCATCATGGAGGAACAAGCGGAAATTTCCCGTCAGATCAATCAATCATTGATCGGCTTGACCACCCGGATCATCCTGGAAGAGCCTTCGGATATCGAAGGGTATGACTACATCGGACGTGTTGAGCGACAGGCCCCGGACATCGACGGGATCACGTACCTGAAGACACGAGAAGGATCGATCGGAGATGCCATGACCTGTACCATCACTGGTGCAGACGAGTATGATCTCTTTGCCGAGGCAGACAA
Organism: Syntrophales bacterium; assembly: GCA_963662405.2. Lineage (GTDB taxonomy): Bacteria > Desulfobacterota > Syntrophia > Syntrophales > UBA2210 > UBA6078. Next base: position 802,713 of record CAXXKT010000001.1, on the reverse strand, counting down.
CCCCCACTCGTGAAAAAACGGAGCCGCGGAAACCTCCGGGATACCCATAGAGCGTGACCTTGCTGATGCCCGTCGCGTGCACCCGCCCCGGTATTCGCGAGAGACTCCGTGCAACACCGGTGGCACGGAGTCCCGATCAATGTTGCCCGTAGATTCTTCCCCGAACGGAACCTGTCCCTATCACCGCTGACGGAGTCTACTGGACCGGCTTGATAGCAGGGCGGTTCCTCCGGAGAGGTCAAACAAAGGGGCTGATACACCCCGCGCTCTTTATGCCTTCGCCGCAACGCCCGCGGCGTTGAAATCGAATTGTTCTTCTCGAAAGAGAGCATGACATGCCTGCACTCCCAACTCATCATCAATCTTCCCGGACCCGCCTTTGATCCCCAGTGAAGGCCGGGAGGGGCGGTGTGACGCCATCGCCTCGACGATATCGGCGATAGGCCAGGGGAAATCGGCCTCTTTTAACAACAGATATCCGACCTGGGCATGAGATCAAGTCCCCGAATATGGACACATTCGGGAAACTGCCGTCGGTGCGGTATCGCACCCGCTCAACATCGCGGAATCCCTGGAGTGCCCTGGCACCCGCGAACCAGCCACCGCGCTTGGTCGCCGCCATGGGCGCGTGAACACTGTAGAGCTTGTTCTTATCGCTTCGCTCCTGAATTATGATCCCCTTCGCCCTTTTCATCTGATGGGCATGGGCAGAGCGGCTCTGCCGACTTGCCCCCTGCTTCGATCTCCTGCACCGTGGTATCAACATTGACCCGTTTGAGTGGGGACTTCTTGATTGCCGTGAGTTTCAAGCCCGCTTCCATGGTCTCTTTTAAAGGTTTTGGGTGCACTGCAGGGAGTAGCGGGAGGTCATCATCCGGGTGCTGATCGCCGGACGTCCCTGATCCGGGCAGAAGGTCGTGCCAAAAACTCGTCGAGACGATCCCGCCTTACCGCATGGGACAACCTGACCAACAGATCACGAAGATCGACTATCTGATGAAGTTTCAAACGAACGAGATCCTGTTGCCGATCTCGATGGCTTTGGTATCATGAAAAACGTGCACGTTTTTTATTGAGGTTTGACCAGAATCGTACAATCCATATAGCACAAAAGGTAACAATCATTCACTAATATCATAATGATAAATGGTCTTTTAGAATCGACTATCATGTTTCGCGTTGTTCGATTAAAAAAAATGTGTTGACTTTTTAGAAGAGAGATTGAATAGAAGCACCATAATTGGATTGATGTGAAGGAGAGGATGATATGCTCGTGATAGAAGACCTGCAGGTCAAGCTGGGGAACAAGAAGATCCTCAAGAACGTAGATCTGGAGATTTACCCCGGAGAGACCCATATCCTGTTCGGACCCAACGGATCGGGGAAAACCTCTCTCCTGATGACGATAATGGGGTACCCGCAGTACAAGGTCACCGGTGGGAAGATCACCTTCAAGGGAGAAGACATTACCTACATGACGGTCGATGATCGCGCCCGGCTCGGCATCGGGATGTCCTACCAGCGGCCGCCCAGTATTCAAGGCCTGACGACGCGGAAGATGGTTGAGGCCTGTTCGCGTGATCACGCCGATGTTGACGCACTCGCCGCGAGCCTCAATTTCACGGATTTCCTTGATCGTGATATTAATGTGGGGTTCTCGGGGGGAGAGATCAAACGCTCGGAACTCTTGCAGCTGATGGCCCAGAATGCCGATTTGGCGCTCTTTGATGAACCGGAATCAGGTGTCGACCTTGAGAATATCTCCCTGATAGGGAATACGATCAACAGCCTCCTTCAGCGGAACCCCGAAGACCGATCGTGCAAGACCACGAAACACTGCGAAGCGGCTGGTTCATGCAAAACGGTACAATCGTGTGAGCAGGCGAGCGCATCCGCACCCTTCAAAACGGTACAGCAATCGGTCGAGAGCAGATCGAAGATGGGCCTGATCATTACCCACACGGGATTCATCCTCGACTATGTGACTGCCGACAAGGGATTGGTCCTCTACAATGGCGTGGTGGCGGGGAAGGGCCACCCCGTGGAGATATTCAAACAGATCAGGAAGGTGGGCTACAAGGAGTGTGCACGATGCGCAGCTTAGACGATAAAGCCCGGGAGGCAAAGGATAAAGAGGCGGCGATCGGACCGGATATCGATCTGAACGCTTATTCTCTCGAGTCTCCCCGGCATGCAGATATTAAAACTCTGAAGGTGCTCTCTCAAGAAGACGGCGAACGGATGGCCTTGGCGGGTCTGGATATCGACGAGAAAGAACGTGCCGGTACATATATCCAGAAGGACGGCATCTCTATTCACTCCGGCTCACGGCACGATGGCTTGGAGATTATTCCGATCAAGAAGGCCCTCGCGGAACTGGACTGGATCAAGGATTATTATTGGAAGATGGCGTCGGTGGATACGGACAAATACACGGCGCGCGCTCGCCTTGATCTCCAGAATGGCTACGTGATCCGCGCCCTTCCCGGTAAGAAGATCACCCTCCCCGCACAGGCATGCCTCTACCTCGAAAAGGAGGGGTTCAACCAGAATGTGCACAATATTATCATCGCCGAGGAAGAATCGGAACTGCACATCATCTCCGGGTGTGCCAGCGCTTCGCATGTGACACAGGGGCTTCACGTGGGGGTTTCGGAGTTTTATGTAAAGAAGAACGCCAAGCTGAGCTTTTCCATGATTCATCATTGGGCGGAGAACGTGGTAGTACGACCTCGATCGGTGGGAATCGTCGAAAAAGGGGGGCTCTTCCTCAGCAACTACATATCGATGAAACCGGTCAAGTCAGTCCAGTCGTACCCGACCGTATATCTTGTGGGGAAGGGGGCCGTGGCCCGGTCCTATAGCCTTCTCGTGGGGAGTCCCGGGTCGGAGCTTGATGTGGGTGGGCGTATCTATCTCAGGGCAAAGGACACGCGTGCGGAGATCATCTCACGGGCCATCACCAACGGGGGAAACATTATCTCCCGCGGTGACATCATCGGCGAAGTAGAAGGGGTACGCGGTCACCTTGAGTGTCACGGTTTGATCCTCAACGGGGGAATCATGCACGCGATTCCCGAACTGAACGGCATGGCCGACGGCGTTGAGCTGTCACACGAGGCGGCGGTCGGTAAGATTGCCCAGGAAGAAATCCTCTACCTGATGTCACGGGGCCTGACGGAAGAAGAGGCGACGGCAACGATCGTCAGGGGATTCCTGAGCATCGATATCCCTGGTCTGCCCGGTCCTCTCAAGGCGGAGATTGATCGCGCGGTAGACCTGAGCCAACAAGAGGTAATGTAGGGCAGTCATGGAATTGACGCAGGCAACATGTGCTATGTTCGTTCGAAATCAGAACATATCGTTCGCAATGCGCACCGTTTTGTGCGTATTATGTTTCCCTTTTTGCAGTGATTCCCCGCTTTAGTGCCAATATCGAACGTTTCTCGGAGGGTTTTTCCTCAAATCGCCCCTCGGCTGCTGGTAGCACTATTCTTTCCAAGAAACCCGTAAATTTTATTCGGCGCAACAAATTTGAATCGTTGAGATAATTGAGAACGGTCTGTCCTTGGCCTGGCCATGGCACCTTTGTTGCATTGAGTAAACGGTTGGGTCTTAAGCCAAACCCGCACGTGGTGACAGTTTGCGGCAAACGCCTCAAGAGAGAAGAAGGGAACGTATCATCCAAAGGCTCAAAACGAATTTTTCATAACAACAAAGTTTCGGCTCCGTAGGCTTACCATACTCTACTCTACGGCATATCCGCTGATCCGTGCGTGATGCGAGGGGGGCAAGAAGTGGGCGTGTTTAGCTACAACCAGGAGGCATTGAAAAATCTCCATATCGACGATGCGGCACTTTTGGATCGTTTGATTGATGGTGAGTCGGCACGAATGGCCCACCTCAAAAAGTCACGGAACAAGATCGACAAGCGAACATCTCTCAGAGAAGCAGTAGCTGAGTTCGTGAGTGATGGCGACATCCTGTACGATTCGGGATTTGCTTATGTCCGGACCTGCCATCAGGCCTATTTCGAGATCATGAGGCAGGGGAAAAGGGGGCTGCAGGCACTCGGGGCTCCCAACACCAACCAGAGCTATATGATCAACTTCGGTTCGGTCACATTCTCCCACAACTCCTATATAGGGGCGGAGATGCGCGGAACGGACCGGAACTACTCGCGCCAGTTGCAAGAAGGAAAGGTAACAATCCTTTCGGAGTGGAGCCACGGCGGTGTCGCGCAGGGCCTCAAGGCGGCCCAGCTCGGTGCTCCCGGTCTTTACAGCAAGCAGATGCTCGGCTCGGATATCGTGAAGTACAATCCCTACACCAAGGTGATGCAAAACCCGATGAGAGATGATCCTGATCCGGTGTTGTTCATCCCCGCCCTTTATCCTGACGTGGTATTCATCCACGTCCACGCCGCTGATAAATACGGAAACGCCTATATCTACGGACCGGTGGTCAATGACGCCGCCGTAGCAGCGGTCTCCCGGAAAGTGATCATCACGGCGGAGGAAATCGTTCCGGAGATCACCCTGCGGTACAATAAGGGGGGTGTCGTCATCCCCTTCATCTACGCAGATGCCGTGGTCGAACTCCCGTTCGGGGCCGTGCCGGGAAACATGCCGGGGTGCTATTACTGGGCGCGGCAATGGTGGGAAAAACTCCTCCGTTACGGCAGTACGACCGAAGAGCGGTTCCGGGAATTTTACGATGAATGGATTATGAACATCGAGGATCAGTTTGCATTCGTCGAAAAGCTTGGCGGGGCGAAGTGGATCGCCGAGGCACGCCGCCAGACAAAGGCCGCCGAGGGTGAGAACGAGGATATTGATTTCAGCTACCAGGAGTACACACCCGATAATGATACGGGGCGCTACTACTGACGGATTTCCCGTATACGAGGAAACGGATATGGACACAACGGCACCAGCCAATCCACTTGAGATGCTGGCATATTTCATATCTTTACAGATACAGGATTCCACGGTTGTATATGTGGGAACGGGTCTCCCGATGGTGGCGGCCATACTGGCTCGAAAGACCCACGCCCCGCATATTACCATGGTGTACGAATCCGGAGGTCAAGATCCCATCGAGGGTGCTATGCCGTGGTCGGTAGGAGATCCCTTCACCTGGCGAAAGGCCGCCGTCGTGCAAGAGATGGCCTACTCTTTCGGCCAGGCCGCCAATGGGTATGTCGATATTGCGTTTCTCGGGTTTGCCCAGGTCGACATGTATGGGAATGTGAATACACACCAGATCGGGAAAGATCTAACCCATCCGAAGACACGACTCACGGGGTCGGGGGGGAATAACGACCTGTCTTCGCTCACGGAGAACATGATTCTTGTCGGACTCCAGACACCGGAACGATTCCCCGAACGAGTCGATTTCATAACATCAGTAGGGTATCTCGAAGGAGGTAATTCACGCGAAGAGGCGGGTCTGATCGGCAATGGCCCCCTGGCAGTTATCAGCCAGTGGGGGATTTATGACTTTGAACCCGTGACGAAGCGGATGCGTGTGAAGTCGCTCACACCCGGGATTCCCTTCGATATAGCCCAACAATCGGCAGGATTTGAGCTACTCAGACCGGTGGGGGAGATTCCCGAAACCCCGATGATCTCACCAGACGTGCTCCATATCTTGCGTACACAGGTGGATCCCGTGGGGGTATTTACCTCCATGTCGTTGTAGGAGAAATACGTCCCACCACGAAGGGGTCGGGGCGTATAAAGAGAGAGGATAATGCAGTTTGAAAGGAGAGAAGGAAATGGTAAAAAGATGCAGATTTAGTATTTTGATTATTGCAGCACTGGCCCTGACGTTCTGCTTTGCGTCTACGGGAATGAGTGCCGCTCCCGCGGGAGAGCCGATTGTCATCGGGTATGCGGGGATGGTACTCTCACCGGGAACAAGGCCCTGTATGGCCATCCAGAAACTGGCGGTCCAAGAGATCAACGATGCCGGTGGCGTCCTCGGACGTCCCCTAGAATACGTCATCGCCGACAATAAGGGCGCAACCTCACTGACGGTCGAGGGGACACGGCGTCTGCTGATGGAGAATAAAGCGAAGTTCATCTTTGTCGAGGGACGAACGGAGATCTGTCTCGCCGCTCAGGAGAACGGGGCGGCCATGTTCAAGGACTACCCGCACATCATGATTTTCAACGGACCCATGGGGATGGAGTTGACCGACCGGGTCCTGGACGAGTACGAAAAATACAAGTTCTGCTTCCGCGACTGGGATCCGGAGCCGTCACAGTACGCCCAGATGAGATACTTCTGGGGGTCCTCATATCATAAGATGGTTCCGGGGATCAAAAAAATAGCCATGCTCTGGGAAGATCTCGAGTGGACCAAGTCGTATCGCGAAGGGATCGCCTCCCTCGGGCTCGCCCCTTGGGAAGAGATGATGGAGAAGGAGTTTGGGTATGACGTCGTCTACAGCAAAAACGTCAAACCGCGGGGAACCATGTACCTGCCCCTCTTACAACAGATTGCCATGAAGAAGACCGATCTTATCGTGTACGTCAGCTCCTGGTTCACCGACACCGAGTCTTTCGCCAAGCAGTGGGCCGATTCAGCTTCCCGTAATCTCTCATGCAGCGTCTACGGCGGCATCTCGCAGACCAAAGATTTCTGGAAGCTGACAGGCGGTAAATGCATGGGTATTTTTGGTAGTTACAGCGAGTGCATGATTCCTCTGACCGAACAGAACATCCCCATGGTCAAGAAGATGCAGGCTCACAACATCCCGACCCAGCAGCACGTCCACCTCGCCTATGCGGATATCTATTTCATCAAGAAAGCGATCGAGACCGCGGGTGGCGTCGATGATATCGACAAGCTGATCAAGGCGATGGAGACGACGGAGACCACCTATTCCCTCGGGAAGATGGCCTATGAGACCACAAAGAAGAAGCCATACTTCCACTCAAAGATCAGGGTCAACCCGAACAGCCCCTATGAGACCTACCCCGGTGTGTTTATCCAGCCGCTCGTTCAGTGGCAAAACGATGGGAAGATCGCTTATGTGGGAGGATCTTGCAAGGAGAACGAAGAGCTTGGCAAAAAAATCGGGATGGGAAAACCGGAAGACCATGTCATTCCGGGCGAGTTGAGAAAGATGGCGAAGTAAGCAGGAGTCAAGACAAGAAAGGGTGCCTTGATGGTCTGGTATCGGCATAGACAGCAAATTACATATAAAGGCGCTTTGTCGGGCCGATGTTGCCGCCTGTTTATGAGACCGGTATGATAAACGAGGAGATGGGATATCTCGAAAACGGATATCCCATCTTCCTTTTATGTTACAATATGTCATGAGGGGAAAATAAAAGATTGTTTGCACAGGAGTACAAACTACATCACAAAAGGAGAGAAAAGTCATGGCAAGAAGATTCAGATTGCGGTTGTGTGTTGTTGCGTTACTGGCTTTGACGTTCTGCTTTGCGTCTACGGGGGCGAGTGCCGCTCCCACGGGAGAGCCGATCGTCATCGGGTATGCGGGGATGGTGCTCTCACCGGGGACAAGACCCTGCATGGCCATTCAGAAGCTGGCGATCCAGGAGATCAACGATGCCGGCGGCGTCCTCGGACGTCCCCTGAAATACGTCATCGCCGACAATAAGGGTGCAACTTCACTGACGGTCGAGGGAACGCGCCGTCTGTTGATGGAAGAGAAGGCGAAGTTCATCTTCGTCGAGGGACGGACGGAGATCTGCCTCGCCGCTCAGGAGAACGGGGCGTCCATGTTCTCGGACTATCCGCACATCATGGTCTTCAACGGCCCCATGGGGATGGAGTTGACCGACCGGGTCCTGGATAATTATGAAAAGTACAAGTTCTGTTTCCGTGACTGGGATCCGGAGCCCGCCCAGTACGCCATGATGAAATACTTCTTCGCTTCTCAGTACAAGAGGATGATGCCGAAGATGAAAACGGTCGCCATGCTGTGGGAAGACCTCGAGTGGACCAAATCGTTCCGCGAGGGAATCCCCTCCCTGAACATGCCCGCCTGGGAAGATATGATCGAGGACGGTGGATATAAAATCGCCTACAGCAAAAACGTCAAACCGCGGGGGACGATGTATCTGCCGATCCTTCAGCAGATCGCCATGAAGCGGGTCGATTTCGTTCTGTACGTCACCTCCTGGTTCACCGATGTGGAGACCTTCGCCAAACAGTGGTCCGATTCAGCCGCGCGTGATATCCCCACATCTCTCTATGGCGGGGTATCGCAGACGTATGATTTCTGGAAGCTGACGGGTGGAAAATGCCTCAGCCTCTTCAGCAGTTTTGCGGAGGCGGAGCTTCCCCTGACGGAGAAGAACCTCCCCCTCGTCAAAAAGATGCGGGCACACAACATCCCGGCCCAGCAGCACGTTCATCTTGCCTACGCGGATATCTATTTCATCAAGAAGGTGATCGAGACCGCGGGTGGCGTCGATGACATCGACAAGCTGATCAAGGCGATGGAGACGACGGAGACCACCTATTCCCTCGGGAAGATGGCCTATGAGACCACAAAGAAGAAGCCTTACTTCCACTCAAAGGTCAGGGTCAAACCGAACAGCCCCTATGAGACCTACCCCGGTGTGTTCATCCAGCCGATAGGTCAGTTCCAGAACGACGGTAAGGTCGTCTATCTCGGCGGTTCCTGCAAGGAAAACGAAGCCCTGGGAGAGAAGGTCGGCATGGGTAAACCGGAAAATCTTGTTTTCCCGGCTGAGTTGAGAAAACGGAATAAATAGCGGTCTCGCGCATAACAGGTAACTATCGAGGCAGGCCCCGTGCACGACAGGGGCCTGCCTTTTTGATGGTACACACCGGTGGGTGGTATGCCGAGGTGGCAAAGAACAGGGCATTGTGACGCCCCCTTCCCGAAACGTCCCTTTACATGCGATGCCCTGCCGGTTCAAGCTCTGCCGCTCTTCGCTCACGGGGGCGGAAAACCGGAGATGTGTTGGGAAGAGCAACATTATTCTTGACGCTCGGAGAGGTTTTCACTAACATACATAAAAGTAGCTTCGCACGAGTATCATTGTTTCTGTGGCGGAGAATCGCAGGAGGTATACAGAAGTGGATAAAACAAGATATGAATTGAATGTCCAGTTGGCCCAGATGCTGAAGGGGGGCGTTATCATGGATGTTGTCAGCGTCGATCACGCACGGATTGCCGAAGAGGCCGGGGCCGTTGCGGTTATGGCTCTCGAGCGTGTCCCCGCGGACATTCGCAAGGAGGGCGGTGTCGCCCGCATGTCGGACCCCGCACTCATTGCGCGGATCAAGGAGGCGGTTTCGATACCCGTCATGGCCAAGGCACGTATCGGTCATTTTGTGGAAGCGCAAATTCTTGAAACACTGAAGATTGATTATATCGACGAGAGCGAGGTCTTGACCCCCGCAGATGAGGAGTGTCACATAGACAAGACCCGATTTGCGATTCCCTTTGTATGCGGGGCGCGCAACCTGGGAGAGGGCCTGCGGCGTATAGCCGAAGGGGCCGCCATGATTCGGACGAAAGGCGAAGCGGGGACCGGCAACGTCGTTGAAGCGGTCCGCCATATCCGGACAGTGAACAGAGAAATCAGACAACTCATCCATATGCCGGTCGAGGAAGTGACCGGTTTTGCAAAGGCCAACGGGTTTCCGTATGAACTGGCATTGCAGGTGCGGGAGTTAGGGCGGCTCCCCGTCGTCAATTTCGCGGCCGGGGGTATTGCGACCCCGGCGGATGCGGCCCTGATGATGCAACTCGGCTGCGACGGGATATTTGTCGGATCAGGGATATTCAAATCGGAGAACCCGGTGAAACGCGCTGCGGCAATCGTCAAGGCAACAGCATACTACAGTGACCCGGCAAAGGTCTTGGAAGCGTCGATGGAATTAGGGGGTGCCATGCCGGGAATCGAGATTTCCGATATCCCTGAGACTCAAATCTTGGCAACACGTGGATGGTAGATGGCGTGGCACTGGCGGGGCGAGATACGATCGGTGTGCTCGATCTCCAGGGGGATGTTGTCGAGCATCTCGACCACTTGGAACGCCTTGGCATTGCCACCATTCGGGTAAAGGAATCCTCGGATCTTGCACACCTCGCAGGATTGATCATTCCCGGGGGCGAGAGCACCTGTCTCGCGCGGCTCTTGGATATCTTTGGCCTCAAGACTTTGATACTTCAAAACTTTCGGTGCGGTATGAAGCTATGGGGGACCTGCGCGGGGGCGATTCTCCTTGCCGACAAGGTTGTCGGTGAAGAAACATTCCTTTCCCTCATCGATATCGAGATCCGCAGGAACGCCTTTGGCAGCCAGTTGGACAGCTTTGTTGCCGAGGCGCTGATCCCTCGTGTCGCACCGGAATCGATTCCCCTCACCTTCATCCGTGCCCCGAAGATTACCCGCGTCGGCAAGGATGTCGATGTTTTGATGGAGCAAGACGGATATATAGCGGCAGCGGAAAACGCTGCTGTCTTGGTGACGATTTTTCACCCGGAGTTGACTCCGTCCCTCGCCTTCCATCGCTACTTTGCCCTGAAGTGTGGCCTATCGCCCTCTATCGATGAACCGTCGCCATCTCTGGTTGATGCTACATGGGACAGCACGAGCTGGACCCGGCACACCCGTCTCTAAGGCGACCAAAGGCGTTGATCTCTGATGTGCAATCGAGGGGATCCGGTATCACCTTGTATTTCTGATGACAGGACAAGAGAAATACAGTATAAAATGATCAGCAGCGCTTCGGCTCCAGATGCAGCCCAAAGTGCAATGGTGGATTGGAGAAGAACCATTATGGCGGTCCCGTTGTATGAACCGGACAACCTGCTTGAATTTTTGGAAAGATCGGTAGTACGGTATCCGAATCGATCGCTGTTCGGAACAAAAAACGCTCAGGGGGTATACGAATGGGTCACCTACGCGCAGGTCGGCAGGCGCGTGGACAACCTGCGGGCGGGACTTGCCGGTCTCGGCGTGAGCAAAGGTGACGCAGTCGGTATTATCGCGAACAACCGAGAGGAGTGGGCTATCGGTGCCTTTGCCTCCTTTGGCCTCGGGGCTCGCTGGGTGCCCATGTACGAGGCGGAATTGCTGAAAGTATGGCGCCATATCATTCGGGACAGTGCCGTCAAGGTGCTCTTTGTCTCAACACCGGCGATCTACGAACAGGTCAGGGCTCTGGCGGATACCACCCCCACCTTGAAGGAAGTTATCTTGGTAGAGGGGGACGGTTCAAACAGTATGGTCGGCTTGGAACGCAGGGGAGAAGAAAAACCCGTGCCCTCAATCAAACCGGATCCTGATGATATAGCGGTTTTGATATATACCTCCGGAACGACGGGAGATCCCAAGGGGGTTCTGCTCTCGCACGGTAATATCACGAGCAATTCCCACGCAGGGCGAAAGATGTATCCCGAGCTGCAGAAGAACCACGTTATCACCCTCGCTATTCTCCCATGGGCGCATTCATACGGCCAAACGGGAGAACTCTACACCGTCATACATCTCGGCGGTGCAATCGGCCTGATGGAAAGCGTGAAGACCCTCCCTGATGATATGGTACAGGTAAAACCGACGTGGCTCTTGGCGGTTCCCCGCGTATTCAACCGGATCTATGACGGACTCTGGGCAAAGGTGAAAGAGAAAGGTGGCATTGCCAAACTCCTGTTTACCATGGGGGTGAAGAGTGCGCAGCGGCGGCGTGAGCTGGCTCGCAAGAGGAAAACGGAGTACATGACAAACCTTAAATTTCGAATCGCGGATCTGACCGTTTTTCGAACAATACGCAACAAACTGGGGGGGCGTCTCATGGGTGCAATGACCGCGAGTGCCACGATGAACCCGGAGATCTCTCAATTCTTCTTTGACATTGGGATCCCCCTGTACGACTGTTACGGTATGACGGAGGCATCTCCTGCCGTCTCCGTTAACTCATCCGTCGACTACAAGCTGGGGACGGTCGGTAAACCGCTTGAACACGTACAAGTTGTTATCGATCCTTCGCGTGGTGATCCGTCGCTTGGCGACGGTGAAATATGTATATACGGCCCCAACGTGATGAAGGGGTACCATAATAAACCACAAGAGACTCGAGCCGTCATGACGGAAGATGGTGGCTTGCGCACGGGTGATCGCGGCAGGCTGGACGGCGATGGGTTTCTGCACATCACAGGACGAATCAAGGATCAGTTCAAGTTGGAAAACGGAAAGTTTGTCTTCCCGGCAGCATTGGAGGAAGATATCTGCCTCAACCCATTTGTCGAACATGCGATGATCTTGGGAGAAGGGAAACCTCATACGGTTTGTCTCATCTCCCCTGATCTCCTGATGGTGAAGCGATATGGGACCGAGCAGGGACGTAACGAAACTCCGGAACAGCTCATTCAAAGGCCGGAGGTGCAGGAACGGATCAATCAGGAAATTACCGAATCCCTCCGGGGACGATATGCTCAGTACGAAATACCAAAGAGATTTCTCTATTTGATTGGACACTTCTCTCTGGAAAACGGTACCCTCACGCAGACGATGAAGGTCAAAAGGGGGATCGTATTGGATCAATACCGGGAAGTGATCGAGGCACTTTATACACGATGAGGAGGAGAATTCATGATCTTTAATGAAGAATTTGAAACACTGCCCCGAGAGGCATTGGAGGCCCTGCAGCTCAAAAGGCTCCAGCAGGTTGTCAGCCGTGTGTACCATACGGTCGGTTTCTATAAGCGGACGTTCGACGAGGCGGGAGTGACCCCCGATGACATCAAGTCCCTAGATGACATCAGGAGGCTCCCCTTTACGGTCAAACAGGATCTCAGGGACAACTACCCCTTCGGGCTTTTTACGGTTCCCATGAGCAATATCGTGAGACTCCACGCATCGTCCGGTACCACCGGGAAACCGACCGTCGTGGCATACACCCGCCGAGATATCGAGACATGGTCGAATCTGATCGCGCGATCATTCGTGGCGGCGGGACTGACCAGCAATGACATCATACACAACGCATACGGATACGGTCTCTTTACCGGCGGGCTGGGGGTCCATTACGGGGCGGAGCGGCTCGGGGCAAGCGTGATCCCCATGTCGGGGGGGAGCACGAAAAAACAAATTATGCTTCTGCAGGACTTTGGACCGACGGCCATCTGCTGCACCCCCTCTTATGCCCTCTACCTCGCTGAGCAAGGCGAAGAGATGGGCGTGGATATGCGATCCCTCCGCCTGCGGGTGGGGATCCTCGGGGCTGAACCTTGGAGTGAAAAGATGCGCCGGGAAGTCGAAGAACGACTGGGGGTCACGGCTCTGGACATCTACGGTCTCTCCGAGATCATCGGCCCCGGCGTGGCGATGGAATGTATCGAAGGGCGTAACGGCCTGCACGTCTTTGAAGACCATTTCATTGTGGAGACAATCAATCCCGAAACAGGCGAGCCTGTTCCTTACGGAGAACCGGGAGAGTTGGTCTTTACCACCCTCACCAAGGAGGCATTTCCCCTCATCAGGTATCGGACGAGAGATCTGTCCCGTTTGATGAAGGAACCGTGCAAGTGCGGGAGGACCCATGTCCGGATGGCCCGCGTGTCGGGACGCAGCGACGATATGCTTGTCATACGGGGAGTGAATGTCTTCCCCTCGCAGATCGAGAGTGTCCTCCTCTCCATCGAAGGACTCGATCCTCACTATCAGCTGATCGTTGATCGGGAGGGTACCTTGGACACCCTGGAGATCCAGGTCGAGATGAGCGAGGGTCTCTTCTCCGACGAGATCAAGACCCTCCAGAATATCGAGAGGCGTATCACGAAAGACATAAAGGATTATCTCGGTGTCACCGCGAAGGTAAAACTGGTCGGGTCCAAGACCCTTGAACGATCCGAAGGGAAGGCCCGGCGGGTCGTGGACAGAAGAGCACTTTAACGGCAGGAAGGAGTGTCAATCATGAAGCTAGAGCAAATATCGGTATTTGTGGAGAACAAACCTGGCAGGCTCGAACATGTAACCCGAGTCCTGGCGGAGGCAGGCATCAACATCAGGGCGCTCTCTCTCGCTGACACCTCGGATTTCGGTATCCTGCGACTTATCCTGAACGACATAGATACGGCGGAGAAGGCCCTTCAGAACGAAGGCTTCACAGTCAGACGCACCCATGTCGCGGCCGTGGAGATCCCGGATCGCCCGGGCGGGATGCACAGCATATCGAAGGTCCTGGCGGGGGAAAATGTCAATGTCGAGTATGCCTATGCATTTGTAGAGCGGAGCGGTGAAAATGCTATCATTATTTTCAGATTTGATGATATCGATGCAGGGATAAATGTTCTTCTGAAAAATGGATTTACCGTTCTTCCGGGGGAAAAGGTCTACCGTCTCTAGGTGCTGAAAGGGAATTGCCGAGCACTCCATCCCGCAACACGGTCTGGCAGGTATTCGGGAAGCCTTATTGACATCGGGCCCTTTTGATGATAGGGGCGGGATGTGTCGTTGTTATATGCAGCTGCGGGGGGTGGGGATGGCAACGGGGAAAGAGCGACTGAGGCGGTGGCGGGAACGGAATCGGGCGGCGGGGAAGCAATCCTTTACCGTTATGCTCTCACGGGAAGCAAAGGATATTTTGCTCCAGGAGCAGGCGGTATCCGGAGGGAGCTATTCCGCCATTATGGAGCAGGCCCTCCTGAGTTTCAGTAAAACGGCAGCGCTGGCCACAGGTGCCCCCACACAGAAAAAACCCAAGTTACTGATAGACGAAGACGGGGAACTCCGGGGCGAGATCGAACCAGGGGGAGGGAACCAGGGAAACGGCATCACCGAGAATCACGCTCAATTAGGATCGGGCTTTATGCCGAGACTCCTGAAGCGTTCCAACAACAGGATCTATAAACTTAGAAAATAAGGTGCTCCTCTCACCCTTGATCAGGCGGAATCCGAGGGGAACGGAGGTTCCCTTCAACGCTCTGCCGTATCGTCTTTCGTGCCGGCGCGGAGTTTCCTCCGGATCTCGTACCATTTTTGAAGCCTGTCCCGGATAATCTTTTCATATCCCCTGTTAGTCGGCGAATAATAGGCACGACCGCGGAGCTTCTCGGGCAGATATTCCTGGGGGACGTGTGCATCGGGGAAGTTATGGGCATATTGATATCCTTTCCCGTAGCCCAGGTCCTTCATCAGACGTGTCGGCGCATTACGAATGTGGAGAGGAACGGGAAGCGCGCCGGTCCGGCGTATCTCTTTCTTCACCGCACTGAAACCGGTATAGAGGGCATTACTCTTCGGTGCGGTCGCGAGATAGACCGCCGTCTGTGCCAGGGCAAGCTCCCCCTCGGGGAGCCCGATACACTGAAACGCTTGGAGTGCCGATACGGCAACACTCAGCGCGGTGGGATCGGCGTTTCCCACATCTTCGGAGGCAAAACGGATCATCCTCCGGAGGATAAAGAGGGGGTCTTCACCCGCCTCGAGCATCCGTCCCAACCAGTAGAGCGCGGCATCCGGATCGCTTCCCCTGAGACTCTTGTGGAGGGCCGATATGAGATTGTAGTGTTCCTCCCCTTTTTTATCGTACTGCAGGGCCTTTCGCTGCAGAGCCTCCTCCACCATCCGGAGAGTGATCTGTCCGCCCTCTCCGACCAGTGATGCCGCGACCTCCAGGTTGTTGAGTGCGGTGCGGGCATCTCCGTCCGCCGTCCATACCATGTGTTCGAGGGCCTCGTCAGCCACCGACAGCGAGAGGGAACCGAGCCCGCGTTCCTTCTCCTCCAGCGCCTGCTTCAGGATAGCGGTCAGGTCTTTCGGTGAATAGGGCTCGAGGACCATGACCCGCGCCCGGGACAGGAGGGGAGCAATGACCTCAAATGAAGGATTTTCCGTGGTGGCGCCGATCAGGGTTATCAGACCGCTTTCGACATGGGGGAGAAAAGCGTCCTGCTGTGCCTTGTTAAAGCGGTGGATCTCATCGACAAACAGGATCGTCTTCTTATGATGCCGGAGCTGCACCTGTGCCTCGGCGATAATTGCCTTGATATCCTTGACCCCGGCGAGGACGGCGGAGATCGTCTCAAAATGGGACTTCGTTTCATGGGCAATGATACGAGCCAGGGTCGTCTTCCCGGAGCCGGGGGGGCCCCAGAAGATGACCGAGAAGAGCTTGTCATCGGCGATGGCACGGCGGAGCAGACTGTCCGGACCGAGAATGCCGGTCTGTCCCTGAAAATCATCAAGGGTTTCAGGCCGCATCCTCTCCGCCAGGGGGGGGACCATCACCGCCGCCTTTCTGTCGTGCTCCTCAAAGAGATCCATATGCTGTCGTGCCCCGCAAGGATTCATTCCGGTTCCGCCTACCCATCAGGAACCGGGACACCATACCATACTTCGGGATGATTCTACATCCCCTTCCGCTTTTGTACGGCATCCGCTATCTCAATGATGGTAGCCATCTTGTCCTTGGGGGGGACATTGAACGAGCGGTTCCACTCCTCATCGGAGAGATATCTTCTCAGATGTTGCTCCGCCGGTATCAATTCCTCCCAGCACCGGAGTATCATCCGGCAGGGGAGAACACCCTGTTCGCGCCTGCAGTAGGCAAAGGTGACCTCCCCTCCCAGCCGGGGACAGCGCAGCACCAGATGATCAAATCGATCCATGACGATTCCTCTGACCGGACACGGTGATCCGTCCCGCGCCGCAGTCCATCAACAGACACCTTACGGTGTGGGAAATTGCCCGATGGTCTTCTTCGCCCGCTCGATCTCGTCGTCCGGAAGCTGATAATCGGTCAGTTTACCGGACAGGTAGGCGTCGTATGATGCAAGGTCAATCAGCCCGTGTCCGCTCCAGTTGAAGAAGATGACCTTTTCTTTTCCTTCTTCCTTTGCCCGCTGGGCCTCCTGAATCACTGCCGCAATGGCGTGGTTCGTCTCGGGAGCGGGGATGAATGCCTCGGACCGTGCCCACTTGATCCCCGCGTCGAAGGTCTCGAGTTGGTGGTACGATCGAGCCTCGATGACCCGCTCCTTCACAAGGTGACTGACAATCGGTGCCATCCCGTGGTATCGGAGCCCTCCGGCGTGGATCGGGGCCGGGACGAAATCGTGCCCGAGTGAGTACATGGCGAGGAGGGGTGTCGTCATTGCCAGGTCCCCGAAATCGTACCCATAGGGTGCCCTCGTAAGGGTCGGACAGGATGACGGCTCCGCCGCGATGATCGCTATGTCCCTGCCGTGTATCTTGTCCCGTGCGAAGGGCAGGGCCGCCCCGGCGAAATTGCTTCCACCGCCGGCACACCCGATCACGACATCCGGATATTCGCCGATCTTGTCGAATTGTTTCTGGGCCTCGAGCCCGATAATCGTCTGGTGGAGCATGACGTGATTCAGGACGCTCCCCAGGGAATAGCGCGAATCTTCTTTTCCGACGCCGTCTTCAATCGCCTCACTGATGGCGATCCCCAGACTACCCGGTGAATCGGGGTTCTCGGCGAGGATCTTGCGCCCCGTCTCGGTCAGGTCGCTCGGACTGGGAAAGCACTTGGCCCCCCATGTCTGCATCATCAGGCGGCGGTACGGCTTCTGGTCGTAGCTGACCCGAACCATGAAGACCCGGCATTCCAGGCCGAACATGTTGCAGGCCATGCTCAGAGCGCTCCCCCACTGGCCGGCGCCGGTCTCCGTCGAGATCTTTTTGATCCCGAAGGCCTTGTTATAATACGCCTGGGCGACGGCGGTATTCGGCTTGTGTGAACCGGCGGGGCTGACCCCTTCATGTTTATAGTAGATCTTCACCGGGGCATCGAGGAGCTTTTCCAGATTGTATGCCCGGTAGAGCGGGGTCGGCCGCCAGAGCATATACTTCTCAAGGACCTCTTCGGGGATATCGATCCACCGGTCAGTACTCATCTCCTGCTCGATCAGGTTCATGGGGAAGATCGGGGCCATATCTTCAGGCTTCAGCGGTTGCCCCGTTCCCGGGTGAAGGGGCGGGCTCATCGGGGTCGGCATATCAGCCATGATATTGTACCATTGCCTGGGGATCTCCTCCTCATTCAAAAACACCTTTACCTGCCTCATATTATTCCCTCCTTTGATTCAATAAAAAAATAACGCCATGAGAAGATCCCATGGCGTTTCATACGAATAAAAAAAGCCGTGGGACTCTCCGCCCACGGCCGACACATGCTCCGGCATCTATGTGGACAGATCGATGCAGACCCGCCACCACCAGAAAAACCGAGAATCTTCAGTTCCGTATGCCATGTTAATCCTGCCGCCCTGTTTCTGCTCATAGAAACACAGCTTTTCCCTGTTGTCAAGCCAAAAATGGATCCAAAAATGGATCCCGACAGAGGATTAGAAGACTCAACGTGTCACCATGGACCTTGAGACGTGCCTGCACCCGTTGAGCGCGGCGGAGCGCCTGCGTAGGGAATGTTCCGGGCTGATATCCTGCATACCGTTCTTATACCGCTTGTTTACACTGGCCGTTTCCTGTTGACACCTTCCTCGGTGCCCTGTTACAGTAAAGATGGCCGCGGGTTACTGAACAGGGGGGAATCGTTTACCATCTTCAGACACAGCCAGCCTATGTGAATCAACCGCAACGATTTATCCTCAACGGTGAACGAACCGCGGCACACCGGTACAATGGGCACTATGGGAGGGGATCTCCATGCCCTTCGCAGTTGTTCGTGACATACGGATGTACTATGAAATCCATGGTACGGGACGGCGCTTGCTTTACATCGGCGGAAGCGGGGGTGATCTGCGGCAGCGACCCTCTATCTTCGACTCTCCTCTCGCAACCAGGTTCGAGATCCTCGCCTATGACCAGCGCGGTCTTGGTCAAACCGACAAACCGGCCGCACCGTATACCATGGCGGACTATGCCATTGATGCCGACGCCCTGCTGGCAGCGGTGGGGTGGGGCCAATGCCTTGTCATGGGGGTATCGTTCGGGGGCATGGTGGCCCAGGAATTTGCCCTTCGGTTCCCGCACCGGGTCGAGCGGCTCGTGCTGGCATGCACCAGCTCCGGCGGCGCCGGGGGTGACTCGTATCCACTTCATGAGATGGAGGCACTGTCGGTGCGGGAACGGGCCCTGCACATGGTTCTCCTTGGTGATACGCGTCGTGACGCCGCCTGGCAGGCGGCCCACCCTCAACGACTTGAAAAACTCGTGGATCAGGCCGAGCAGTCCATGACGGTGGGGGGAAATGACCCGGGGCGGGAAATGGGTGCCCGGAGTCAGATCGAGGCGCGGAAGGGACACGACACCTTCGACCGCCTTTTTTCCCTCCGGATGCCGGTCTTTATCTGCGGGGGCCGCTATGACGGGATTGCCCCTCCCGCCAACCTCGAGGCGATACGGGGGAGGATTTTACAGGCACGCCTTGAACTATTCGAAGGGGGACACCTGTTTTTTCTTCAGGATCGGGAGGCATTTGAACGCGTTGGCGCATTCCTCAACGGTTTCTTTGACGGGTAACCGGCGGTGAGATGGGTGCGGTATCGGGGGGCACCGCATCCGCCTTTCTCACGGATGTAGATCACGTCAGACCATCTCGGTATCGGAACAAGGAGGGGAGAATGAATATTGCTGAACTGGCAAACAAGGAGTTTGAACAATTCGGTAAACATGTATCCCTGATATTCGAGGATCGCGAGTTCACCAATGCAGAGATGCTGCGGGCCGCGTCACGCCTCGGAAATGCCCTGAAAGAACTGAGGGTCCACCGGGGAGACCGGGTTATCATACAGATGCCCAACTGCCCCGAAGTGGCGCAGGCCTTTCAGGCGGTGTACGCGATCGGTGCCGTGGGCGTTCCTATCAACTTTCTGGTTGGGGATATGGAAACCGCCTACATCTATCAGGATACGGGGGCGGAGACGATCATCAGCACCCCGGAGTTTCTTTCAAAGATCGAGACCTGCCGTACTCGCGCCCCGGCTCTCAAAAATGTCATTCTGATCGGCGACGAGGTGCCCTCGCAGATGCTCTCCTTCAAGGATCTTGTTGATAAGAGTGGAGATGTTCTTGTGATCGAAGAGACCGACGATGATGATCTTGCTGCGCTGATCTATACGGCGGGAACCACGGGGGTCCCCAAGGGGGTCATGCACACCCATGCCAGTCTCTATCACAACGCCAGGATGCAACATGAAACCATCAATCTGCCGCCCGGTCGCTATAGGGGTCCTCCCTCTTTGTCATTCATATGGGATTGCCAGCATGAATTACCGCGCTTTTCTCGGGGGAGGCAGGGCGGTTCTCTTGAATGCATTCGATCCCGTTCGGGTCTTTGCCGCTATTGAACAATACCGGGCCAATATCATGGCGGGGGTCCCGACGATGTATGTCTACATGCTGCTCATACCCGAACTCCGGAAATATGACATCAGCTCAATGCAATGCTGGTCGTGTGGTTCGGCGCCACTCACCCTCGACACCTGGAACAGATTCAAGGAGGCCTTTGGGTATGAGATCACGGAAGGGTGGGGGCTGACCGAAGCCGGCGCCAACAACGCCACCAATCCCCTGGATAGGGCAAAAAAGATCGGGTCCATTGGACGGCCGATGAAGGGGACCCTGATGAAAATAGTTGATTTTCAAAGGACTGAACTCCCCCCCCGGGGCAGGAAGGGGAGATTATTTTTTCAGGTCCCATGCTGATGATGGGGTACTGGAATAAACCCGATGAGACGGCCGAGGCGCTGAAAGACGGGTGGCTCTACACGGGAGATCTCGGCTACCGCGACGAGAACGGATATTTCTTTATTACCGAACGCAAAAAGGATATTATCATCAAGGGAGGTGAGAATATCGCCCCGCGCGAGATCGAGGAGGTCATCTTTTCGCACCCGAAGGTTTCGGAGGCCGCAGTCATCGGCATAGATGATTCCGTCTATGCCGATGATATTAAGGCTTTTGTAGTCCTGATGCCCGGAGTGAGTGCCGAACCGGAAGAGATTGTTTCTGACTGTGTGGAGCGGTTGAAGCACTTTAAATCGCCCAAGGAGATCGAGTTTCTGGATGCCCTCCCCAAGAGCCTGGTGGGGAAGGTATTGAAAAAGGAACTGAGAGAACGGAGCCGTCGCGCTTGAAGTGCAGCGAGTGTGCTCAAGCAAAATGTCCATAGGAGGTACACGGACGATGCAATATTCACAGGCATGGCAGGGCCGAACCTTTGTGCTCAGACTGGAGGACGGGGAGGTGATTCACGAAGAGATCGAACGGTTCGCCCGCGAAAAGGGAATAACCGCTGGCGCGTTGATCATCGTCGGCGGGGCAGCCGGAGGCAGCCGGGTTGTTGTCGGTCCCGAGCGGGCAGATGCTCGCCCCGTCAGACCGGCAACGTATATCCTGGGGGATGTGCATGAGGTTGCGGGGACCGGGACGCTCTTTCCGGATGAAGAGGGCAACCCAATGGTACATATACACCTGGCATGCGGGAGGGGAAATCATACGATCACGGGATGTATCCGTAACGGCATCAGGGTCTGGCAGATCTTGGAAGTTGTCCTCTTCGAACTGACAGACACGGCCGGTGCGCGTGTCCTGGACCCGGATCTGGGATTCCAGCTCCTCAGGATCTGAGAGGCCGCCGTCCACCGAAACGTACGGGAAGATCATGACACCGCATGACGGCAATGGCTGGTGTCAGGCCGTGGAGGGGGTCCGGTTTCAAGATGGTCTATGAGGTCATCAATAACACCGCAGAGGCATACCGCGGCATTGTCCCCCCGGAGCGGTGGGTCGAGGCAGCGCTTATCCCGGAGAATGCCACGATAGACCGGACGAAATACGCCGATTGTCTCTCACGATGTTTGTCTTCCCCGCAAGAGTGGCAAAAATGCCCGGTATAATGCTTCATAACAGCCGCCAAATGGGGCGGCATGTCTATTCGGTATATTCTTTTCGTGCATAAGTTATTTATAGATATTCACGAATATTATGGTATTCAAATCCAGGTGGCCCCCCGAAGGGATTTTCAGCGCCCCGTAAATTTTCGTTGACATGCGGCATCTTGTGTGTTTGTTCTTTTGTGAACATTGCGTTGCTTTTCCGGTGTCCATATCTCTCTGTCAGGGACCAACAGAACAAAAGAACGAACCTTGCAATTACCGGCAGGATCATGGCAGAGGCGCCCGGCATGGGGTGGTTTGCGACTGAGAAGGGGGAGAGGATTTATCTCTATGATCAAGCACAGCGACAATCCCGCACAAGGGGATCAGGAAGTGGAACCGGTGCGTCGTCGAGTAGCAGAACTGGAAGCGGAGCTCTCGGTACTCCACGAAATCAATAGGGAACTCCGTGAGAACGAGCAGAAATACCGTTCAATCGCCGATCATTCCGGCGATTGTCTCTGGATAATGGACCTGGAAACCCTCCGTTTTACCTATGTTAGCCCGTCGGTCATGCAGCTCTATGGATCCACACCGGAAGAAACGATGGCGCAGGGAATCGACGAGGTCATGCCTCCCCATTCCCTGGCAATGGTGACGAAAATCCTTGATGAAGAGTTGAACCGTGAAGCAAGCGGCACCGATTTACAGCGCACGCGCACAATCGAGATCGAAGAATACCGTCAGGACCGCTCGATTGTCTGGATCGAAAATGTCCTGTCCTTCCTGCGGGACGATAATGGTCGTCCCGTGGCAATCCTCGGAGTCAGTCGGGATGTGACGGAGCGCAAACGTCTCCACGAGGAGCTTCGCAAACTGGCGGTGACGGACCCTCTGACCGGTGCCTTTAACCGCCGTCATTTCATGGAAGAATTACATCGGGAGATGGGACGGAGCGATCGGTATGACGTCCCGCTTTCCCTCATCATGCTGGACATCGATCACTTTAAGGTCGTCAACGATCGTTTCGGTCATGAAACGGGGGATCGGGTGCTGGAAGGGCTGGTTAAATCGATCCGGGATCGTATCCGTGCGTCGGATATCCTGGCCCGGTGGGGAGGAGAGGAGTTTCTGATCTTGCTTGCCAATACCCACCTTTCACAGGCGATACCGCTGGGAGAGGCCCTCCTGAAACAGATGCGGGATTTCCCCTTTCCCGAGATCGGAGAACTGACGGCAAGCTTCGGCGTCACCCAATACCGGAGAGGTGAGAGTACCGACGCCCTCCTTACACGGATTGACAACCTGATGTATCAGGCAAAACGGAAGGGACGCGCCCGTGTTGCCCATGACTCGGGGATGGAAGCAAAAGGTGTTTCACCCTGACACTTTCTGTTAAAACGATCCCATGTCCTGTTACCCGAGAGCGTACCCTGAGTGTCTCGTTGATTTCGTAAATAAAATCCCTTCAGCAATGCCAGAGAGTGGAGTCCCTTGAGGGGAATGGGATTACCGACGATATTGCCCACGCCCTTCGATGCCTCGAAGACGATCCGCGACAGGTCCTCCTCCAGGTTTGTCCAGCGTTTCAGCGTCCATGAGAGATCCTTGTCGGAGCCGTTATAAATGATCGAGCACTGGATGGCGGCACCCCGGCATGCGGTCGCGCATCGTGCCATCGCCCTCCCGGAGGTTGTACCTGATAGCGTCTCCTTTGAGTCTTCGAAACTCCTCGCGCCGCCCCGAAGGATTCCACTCGGCGGGCCTGTTTCCCTCCATGTTCACATTGGAGAGCACCAGCGGTGTACCGAAGGTATAAATCTGAAAATCCCCATTCGTTTACTGGCCGTCTCTCTGAGACGTGGGGGACCGGCCAAGGGAATCTTGTCGGAATCGACATCGTCTTGGGATGAGAGTGCAATCTTCGGGCAGGGGGTCGGTATCCGTTGTGAGTCGCGACATGTGAATGGCACCATATACACTTTCTCCATCCTTCGATATGCAGAGCTCAACGCTCAAATCGTTCAACCAGGTTCACTTGAGTGTCGATACGGCAGTTCTGAAACGGGGAATGTGTATTATATATATCATTAACCTTAGCGTTTTATCACAATGACGGGATTCGTGGCCTTCCTGACGACCTTTTCCGAAACGGATCCAAGGAACATCTCCTTGATGTTGCTCACTCCGTGAGACCCGATAACGATACAGGAAACGCCTTCGTCGATTTCCGCTTCCAGGATATTCCGTGAGGGAATCCCCTCCTCGATACGGACCTTGACTGTGAACCCCTTTTTTTCGAGGTGATCGGTAATCGCCTGTGCCTCTTCCCACGCAAGCTTTTCAAGTGCCTGCTGGGTCTTCACGAGATCGGCCGGTACATACTGGGCCATGGCGTCGAGGTTTCGGCTGTCGATTACATGGATGACGACCACCTCTTGATCTTCGGTTGTCCGAAGATCCTCAATAGCGGCGAGAGCCTTCTTCGATACATCTGAAAAATCGGTAGGGTATAAAATTTTTCTAAACATGGAACACTCCTTGTTTATAAAAGGTTATCCAGCACCCGCTCACTGCCCACTCTAGGATATACGATTTGATTTATCAAGCCTTTATTTCAGTCTTTATCTCGATCCTCCCCTCGGGCTCGATACACCGCGGCGAGAAAGGCATCCAGCATTTCATTAAATATACCGGGTTTCTCCTCGTGGGGAGAATGCCCGGCACCGGGAATAATCGCCAGCTCGGATCCGGCGATCAATTCCTTGAGCGTTTCCGTCGCTCCCACAAAGGGGGTGTCTTCCTCACCCCTGAAGATCAGGGTTGGGACCCGTATCTCCCCGAGGCGGTTCGTGACCGGTCGCCATTTCCCGAAGGATCGCCCCACATAGATATATGCGTCCACCGAGGTGCCGAGGGCCTTGCGCCGGGCCACCTCCCGCCATTCCGGGTGCCGTCTGAATCGTTCAATCCTGATGGGGTTGTGTGCGGCCTCGTATTCAAAGGCCGCCTCGGTCCCTTCCTCACGCGCCAGTGCGTCCATTTTCGCCCGCATCTCGGGGTATCCCGGTGCGACCTCAAAGGCCCCACTCGACGTATCCACCAGGACCAATGCCTTCACCATGTCGGGATGATCGAGGGCAAACTGGAGCGCGATGAATCCGCCCATCGAATGCCCGACCAGACAACACCGATCCACGCCGAGCAGACGTAACAGTTCATATACATCGTTGCTTGAAATGGGGATCGAGTATTCTTCTTCCTCATGAGGGCCGCTGGACATGCCGTGCCCGCGGTGGTCGAGTGCTATAACCCGGTACCGGGAAGAGAGGAGGGCCACCTGATAAGCCCAGTCCTTGGTGCTCCCCGTGTACCCATGCAGAAAGAGGATCGCCGCTCCCTCACCTGCCTCCTCGTAGTGGAGGCTCACGTCGTTTATCAGTTCAAAGGGCATAAAAAAGCTCCTTTCTGTTGTGCATTATTCCGGGAGGATCGCCACCACCCGCGCCGGTCCCGCGCTGCCGCCCTTGATTTTGAGGGGAAAGCAGGAGACGGAGAACCCGAAGGGGGGAAGTCCTCCCAGGTTGACCAGCCGTTCGATGTGCGAATAGGGGAGATCGGCCTGGTGTGCTTCCCAAAAGATTCCCTGCTCACCCGCTTCGAGGGCCTGCCGGGCCTGGCGGTCCAGCGGGGAATCCCACCCCCAGGCGTCGATCCCCATGACCTTGATCCCCCGGTCGTAGAGCCACCGGGTAGCGCACTGCGTCACCCCACACCCCTTGAAGATATAATCGGGTTGCCCGTAATAGACATCCCGCCCGGTGTTGATCAGGACGATGTCAAATGGTTTGAGTGTGTACCCGATCCGGGCCAACTCCCGTGTAATGTCCGCATCGGTAACCGGATCTCCCTCCTCCTTAGCGGTCATGTCGAGTTTGACCCCGTCGCCGAAGAACCACTCGAGGGGCAATTCGTCTATCGTGGGAGCCCGTTCACCCCGGATACGGCTGTTGTAGTGCCAGGGGGCATCGACATGGGTCGAGCTGTGGGTACCCAGATGGGCAATCGTCTCTGTCGCCCACCCCTCACCGTCACGCAAAAGGGCGGGGGGAACCTTGAAGAGGGCCTCAATGCCCGCCGCCCCGTCGGCATGGCAGTGATATGCGATTTCCGTTCTCAGAAAATCCGGTACCCCGTCAGGGCTGTGTTCGATGGTAGCCGACAGATCGATGATACGCATAAACGTTTCTCCTTATGGTTAATGCACGGCAGCAATGCCCGAGGAGTCAACTCAATGAAGAGATCCTATACCATTTATTTCCTCAGTGGCAACCCGTAACTATGGCTTCGAGTCGAAAATCAACAACTGTATGCCCCTATAAATATCCTTTACGTTTTGCATGGTTTATGGCATAATTTTCACCCAGTGTAAGCCGTATACTTTTCATATTATTGGTTTATTCCACATTGCAAACACGATGGTATGGTGTCAGCATGCGGCTAGGATGTGCAAAGGGTTGCAGGCCGGACGATGCCGTTTGATGTTTCG
Source organism: Syntrophales bacterium (assembly GCA_963662405.2). Taxonomy (GTDB): domain Bacteria; phylum Desulfobacterota; class Syntrophia; order Syntrophales; family UBA2210; genus UBA6078. The sequence goes on along the minus strand of CAXXKT010000001.1, from coordinate 776,341 downwards.
TGCCTCGTTCGTTCCTGACCGTTTGATAACCCACGCATAACAACAAGGAGGGAATGTTATGAAAGGGCAGTGGAACTGGTTCAGGGGTGGAATCGCCCTCGGCTTGGTCTTTTTCTTCGCGGTTTTACTGGTCAAGCCCATCGGCGTATCGACCCAGTTTGTGATTTTCGATGGGATTGTCTGGAATGCCCTTTCCGATGATGTGATTATCAAAAATCCGGATGCAAAATCGGGGTATGCCAGCACAAATGCCTATCTGAACAAGAGCGGCGGGAAGTACGCGAAGAACATCGTCAAACCATTCAACTACAGCTTTATCTTTGTGTTGAGCATGATCCTTGGTGCCTTTCTGTCGGCACTGACCGGGGGGCCGCGACCGACCGCGGAAGACCGTGTTGCACCTGAGGTATGGCGGTCCCGGTTCGGCAACGAGGGCCCGAAACGATACATTGTCTCATTTGTCGGTGGCGTGCTGATACTGTTCGGTGCCAGACTGGCCGGGGGCTGTATGAGCGGACACACGATGAGTGGTATGATGCAGACTTCGATCAGCGGTTATCTCTTTGCCATCGGGGTCTTCCTGACGGCGATTCCCCTTGCCATCCTGCTGTACCGGCGATAAGAAAGGAGGTGTATTATGTCTATATTGTTAGCGATCATACTCGGCGCGGCATTCGGGTTTGTCCTTCACCGTATCGGCGCATCCAACCCCCACAATATCATTAACATGCTCCGATTGGCCGACCTCCATCTGATGAAGGCGATCCTCTTCGGCATCGCGATCGCCAGTGCCTTGCTCTTCGTGGGTTTTACCCTCGGTGTGATCGATCCGGGGCACCTGGATGTCAAGGCCAGCTACTGGGGGGTCCTGATCGGCGGGATCATCATGGGTCTTGCCTGGCCCTTCACCGGGTACTGCCCCAGCACCAGTACGGCAGCCCTCGGGGACGGCCGGAAAGATGCGATCTTTTTCCTCCTCGGCGGGCTGGTAGGGGCGTATCTGTATATGCTCGCGTACGCGCGCATCCAGGGCACCGGCCTCCTGGAGAATATCCTGGGCGGGAAAGTCACCCTGGCCCAGACGCCTGATCCGTCCTATCCGGCACTGCTCGGGGGTGTCCCGGGGCTTATTCCCGCCCTGATCGTCGCCGTCATCATCGGGGTCGTGGCGTGGAAACTCCCCGGCAGACGCGCGTAAGCGGATGCATCATGTGGTGAGGAGGTATCATGAAAAGGATATCTCGGGCGTTCGTGACGATAGTCTGTCTGTTGATCGTGTGTGGTGTTGCGGATCATTTCAGGGGGGGCATTGCCATGGGTACGGAAGAGAAGACTGAGCAGGCCACCTTCGCCGGGGGGTGTTTCTGGTGTATGGAACATCCTTTCGAAGAGCTTGATGGCGTTATCAAGGTGGTAGCGGGGTACGCGGGTGGTTCCGAAGAAGACGCGACCTATGAGAAGATCTCTTCCGGACTTACCGGTCACTATGAGGCGGTTCAGATCACCTATGACCCGACCCGGGCAACGTACGGGCAGATCCTCGATATCTACTGGCGAAACGTCGATCCGACGGACCCCGGAGGTTCCTTCGCCGACCGGGGCCCTCAGTACCGGTCCGTCATCTTCTACCATACTGATGAACAGAAACGGTTGGCAGAGGCATCGAAGGGGGGGCTGAGCGCCTCGGGACGGTACAACCGTTCCATCGTCACCGAGATCATTCCTTATTCCGGTTTCTACCCGGCGGAGGAGTATCACCAGGATAACGCCCGCAAAAATCCCGCGCGGTACGAGGCGTACCGGGTGGGGTCGGGACGTGAGCGGTACCTCGGAGAGGTGTGGCACGACACGAAAAAGCCCCCCGTGTGCACCTTCCGAAAACCCCCTGCCGACGAGATATTCGAGACGCTGACCCCCCTTCAGTACGAGGTGACGCAAGAGGAGGGGACGGAGCGTCCCTACGACAACTTGTACTGGGATAACAAACGGGAAGGGATCTACGTCGATGTGGTATCCGGAGAGCCCCTCTTCAGCTCGCGCGACAAATACGATTCCCATTCCGGCTGGCCGAGCTTCACAAGACCGATCAGCCCCGATGCACTCGTGAAGAGAGAAGACCGGAAACTGTCCGAGGTCAGGACGGAGGTGCGGAGCCGACACGCCGATTCGCATCTCGGGCACCTCTTTGACGACGGACCCGACCCGCCCGGTCTGCGGTACTGCATCAATTCAGCCGCCCTGCGCTTTATCCCCCGGGAAGAGATGGAAAAGGAGGGATATGGCAAGTATCTAAAACTGTTTGAATAGCGCTCACTTTTTGTCGACGAAGCCCTCTCTCCGATTCTTTGTCCTTGATTTTATCGAAAAGAAACAATAATCACTCCGGTGGGGCATCGCTCCTAAATCACTTCAGGAGAGGAAGATCCATGGAAATTGCGGGGAAGATTATTGTGGTGACAGGGGGTGCCAGCGGTATCGGCCGGGCCCTCTGTCAGCGGTTTGCCCGGGAAGGCGCGAAGGCGGTGGTCGTTGCCGATTTGAATGAAGAAGGTGCGAAGACCGTTGCCCGAGAAATCAAGGGGATCGCTGTACCCTGTGATGTCAGCAGGGAAGAAGATGTAGTACATCTGATCGAATCCACGGAGGAACGAGTCGGCCCGATCGATCTTTTCTGTTCAAATGCCGGGATCCTGGTTCAGGGAGGGGTAGAGGCCCCCAACGATGCCTGGCAGCGTATCTGGGAGATCAATGTCCTGTCCCACGTCTATGTGGCGCGGGCGATTATCCCCCGCATGATCGAGCGGGGCGGCGGGGCGCTGCTCATGACGGCTTCGGCTGCGGGACTTCTCAGCCAGATCGGATCCGCCCCCTACTCGGTGACCAAGCACGCGGCGGTCGGGCTGGCGGAAAATATCGATATCACATACGGAGATCAGGGGATCAAGGTCTTTGCCCTCTGTCCTCAGGCCGTGCGTTCCGAGATGACACGTGCTCATGAGGGCGGCGGCGTGGCGGGGGTTGACGGGCTGATGGAACCCGAGCAGCTCGCCGATGCGGTGATACAGGGATTCAAGGCGGATACCTTCCTGATTCTTCCCCACCCCGAGGTCGAAACCTACATGCAAAGGAAGACCTCTGATTACGACCGGTGGCTCAAGGGGATGCGGAAGCTCCAGGCGCGGTTTGCCGCTGGTATCGCACTCAAGCGGGGACAGGATAAAGAAAAAGATACCAACTGAAGCGGGTAGCAAATCGACTCCCACACATACGTATCAGGAAGAAACTTCGATCACCAAAAGAGAAACCGTCCGATGAGCGAAATAGTGTGCTCCGCCCGCATCGTGAGGTCTTGTTGCGCTCGGGATAGCCATATTACACCTGACACCTTTTATTCTGAACAGGAGAGGGAAGAATATGACGGGAACGATTGCCTTTGACAACGAGAAATATCTCCGGGAACAGACAACTGCTATCCTAAAACGGGTGGAGCGTTTCGACCATCGTTTATATCTGGAGTTCGGAGGGAAACTCCTTTACGATTACCATGCCGCGCGGGTTCTCCCCGGGTACGATCCGAATGTCAAGGTCAGGCTCCTGAAGGAACTGAGCGGCAAGGCGGCGATCCTCCTGTGCATCTATGCCGGAGATATCGAGCGGAAGAAAATGCGGGCGGACTTCGGGATCACCTACGACTCGGACGCCATGAAGCTGATAGACAATCTGAAAGAATGGGGACTCGAAGTCTTGGGCGTTGTGATCACCCGTTTCGAAAATCAACCGGCGGCGATTCTCTTCAAGAATAAACTGGAGCGGAGAGGGGTACGGGTTTACACGCACCGGTTCGCGCGGGGATATCCTACGGAAGTGGATACCATCGTCAGCGATGAGGGGTATGGGGCGAATTCTTATGTCGAGACGGACAGACCCCTTGTTATCGTGACCGGCCCCGGTCCCGGTAGCGGCAAACTGGCAACCTGCCTTTCACAGCTGTACCACGACTATCGAAGGGGGATCAAGGCGGGGTATGCGAAGTTCGAGACTTTCCCGATATGGAATATACCCCTGAAACATCCGGTCAATATCGCCTATGAGGCGGCGGCGGCGGATCTTGGTGATATCAACCTGATCGATCCCTTCCATCTCGAATCTTACGAGCGCAAGGCGGTAAATTATAACCGTGATGTGGAGGCATTTCCCGTTCTCCGCAGGATCCTCGAAAAGATCACCGGAGGGGAGGCATTTTACAAATCGCCCACCGACATGGGCGTCAACTGTTGCGGCCTTGCCATCGTCGACGACGAGGCCACACAGGAGGCGGCCAAACAGGAGGTGATCCGGCGCTATTTCAGGTATCGGTGCGAGTATGCCGTCGGGCTTGCGGACAAGGAAACCGTCCAGCGGGTCGAGCTTTTCGTCAAGGATTTTCGGCTCGAACCGGAGAGCAGGAGGGTCGTCCAACCAGCGCGCGATGCCGCCACTCTGGCGCAGGAACGGAACAAGGGGAACGAGGGAATTTACTGCGGGGCCGCCATGGAACTGGCGAACGGGACCGTCATCACCGGAAACAATTCTCCCCTCATGCACGCGGCATCCAGCCTCGTTATTCATGCGATTAAATACCTGGCGGGGGTGCCGGAGAAAATCAAACTGCTCCCTCCGAACATCACCGATTCGGTCCGAGCGCTGAAGACGGAGATCCTCGGCGAGGTCGCGGTCAGCCTCGATTTGAACGAATCACTGATCGCGCTGGGAATCAGCGCGACGACGAACCCGGCGGCTCAGCTCGCCATCGAGAAGCTCAAGGAACTCAGGGGTTGTGAGGTCCATATGACGCATATCCCCACGCCGGGAGACGAGGCGGGGTTGCGGCGTCTGGGGGTCAATTTGACGAGTGATCCGAATTTTGCCACGAAGAACCTCTTTATCACCTGATGAGAGAGAACCGGGCATCAGTGCAACGCGGTTGCAACAGCTCACAGCGGTGGGGCACCCTGACCGTACTCGGTTGAGCAGTCCGATGATAACATGAGTGAGCTACCGTCAATGACGGACCGGCTTGCTGTCCTTTGCAAACAACGGGAGGGTCCTCCCCGTTCAGACATTCGTGGTGATAATCTCACCGAGCGACCCGAGTACCGCCTCCGTCGCGACGGTCAGGGCCTCGTCGTGGCGGTGGTCGAGGGAAAAGACCCGGAAATGCATGACCCGTGCCGGGATAAAACGGTAGATATCATTGATCGGTTCGAGGGATATGGTCTCGGTTGAGGGATTGTAGATATTGATCTTTTTGTCTCCCTCCGCCATCGGATTGATCGGTCGCGGGTCCTGCGTCGCGAGGTCCACGCGGAAGGCCAGATCCTTCAGGTCAGCCGGGAGGGTGTCGCGGATCTGCCGTTCATATTCATCAACGCCGGCGAAGCGGATTCCCTTCTGGACCCGCTCGATGAAAAACTCCGCCGAATAGGACATCTTCCATTGTACCTGCCTCCTATGGAGTTTCTCCCACTGTTTCCCCAGCTCCCGTTTCCTCTCGTCTTCCGCTCCCGGCCACCGGTTGACCTCGCTGAAGAGGGTCCAGTCGTCGCATGCAAGGTACGCGTCCAGGCTTTCAGCCGGGTTACCGGGGAGGATGATGTCTATGGATTCCTGAAAAAACTCCTGGAGATGAAGGTCCAGGGCCCGCGTCGTCCGGTGAAAGTAGACGTTGGAATAGAGATTCAGCCGGGCGTTCAGGAACCGGCTGAGGGCCGAGATCCCCGCCCGGTGGAGAGTGAGCCCCTTCTCCGTGAAGAAGGTATAGAAGCGGAGGCGCTGGGTATCGACGATATCCATGGAAAAACCGGTCATGTAGGCGTCCCGCTGGACGTAGTCGAGATTGTCCACGGTGTAGACCCCGGAGAAGAGCTGGCGGAGAAAGGAGAGCCATCCGGGTTGCGCCCCGCCTTCATCTCCCGGCTTCTTGATCAGGAAGGCGACCTGTTCGGCATCAAGCTGCTCCCCTTCATCGAAAAAACCCGAGGGGCTCCGCCGTATCCGGCCGATCAACTCTCCCAGTCGCTCCGTGATGATCCGTTGTCCCATCACCTCGTGGGTCAGGTTGTACCGGCTGAGGAAATGATCGTCGAAGAAGTGCCCGTACGGTCCGTGACCGACATCATGGAGGAGTCCCCCCACGCGGAGGAGTTCCTCCATGAAGTGAATAGAGGGCAGATCGGGAAAGACCTCTTTGAGTCCGGGGTAAAGATGCCTGCCAAACTCACCGGCCATGTGCATCGTCCCCAGGGAGTGCTGAAACCGGGTATGCTCCGCCGAGGGGTATACCCAGCGCGCACTCTGGAGCTGATAGATCCTTCTGAGCCGTTGAAGCCAGGGGGAGTCGATCAGATCCTGCTCCGTTGCTTCCGGCGGAAGTTCGGGTGAGGGTACGGTAAACAGGATATACTGATATATCGGATCGGCAATCAACGCCTTGCCCCGGTATGTCCTTGCGGTCTCCGTCGTTTTCAGCCTCATGACTTGACAAATACAGGATTTGTAAGGAAAGAGCAAGGGGTGGAAGGGGGTGTTTGGCTCCAAACCGACGGGTGAGTTGAAATCATTCCCCGCCGCACACCAGAGTCCGAAGGGCATCGGAAAATAAGACATTAATTCTCTGACGAGATGTTTTCATCACGAGTCCAACCCCGAAGGTTGCATGGTCGATAACGTCATTCACCCGGAACGTTCCCGACATGCTGTAGGGGACCGTTGTTTTGTCCTTCACCTTTTCCAAAAGCTTCGCAAGGTCGGGCACGGTGGACGTCTTTCTGCCCGCCGCCTTCTGCCGGGGAGTTTTCCCGGTGGCTGATGCGGCTTTCCGAGAACCCTTTTTCTTTTCGGGGTGATATTTGTGCTCACTTCCGCAGGTGCGGCACTGAACCCGTGCGACGATTCCGTCCTCGGTGTGGGCAATAACGGTGTGATTGAGCTCCATTTTGCACTTCGTGCAGAGGGTGGTAATATCCTGTGCGACGGGGGTCCTGTCTTTGTCTTGTGTCATGATAATCCTTTATGTGCGGGAGAAGGGATTTCCCGGAACGGGTCAGACAAAAAAGCAGGGCTATAGGCACCCTGCTTTCCGGTAAAATCACTCAGTATAATAACTCTGAAACCAACTTCAATTTCAGATAAATATCATACCGGAGGAGCGCTCCATTGTCAAGGCAAAACGACAACATGGGTAATACAACCCAACAATCCGCACCGGCCGGGCCTTCCGATCGTATAATCATTTTTTGACTGGCAAAGCCATTTTTTTTATGTTAGCCACTATGTGAAGCAATGATTTTTCCCAGATCCATCTTTTTTTCGAAGAAGAAGTTCTTAGCAGACCAGACCTCATCCCTACCCGACAAAAGAATTTCTTGCCAAGTACTCGCAACGCATTGCTCTGTTCATGCGTATTGAGGAGAAGAGTGTTATGACAGATTCAAGACCATACATTTCTGATCGTACCCATGCGGCACCTGACCGGCCGGAGATCCTAGAGGAGCGGAACAGGCTCCTCATGAAGTTGAAATGGCCCATATTTACCATGGGGTTTCTCGCCGTATTCTTAGGAGCCATACAGGCCTCTCTGCAGGGCAGGTTCTTGTTTGCCGCCGTCTATCTCGGTCTGTACGGCATAGTCTGTATGGCCTTCATCCTGGATCGTCAGATTCCTTTTCCCGTCCGTGCCTGGGTTCTTGTTGGCGGACTCTATCTGGCCTCTGTCACGGTCCTGATGCGGATCGGTCTCAGTGGAATCGGTGTCGAAATCGTGATGTTGGTCTGTCTGCTGTCGGCGGTATTCTGGGGAGTCAGGACCGCTCTTGTCATCGTCGGGGTCAGCATCGTGGTAATCACCTGCGTGGCCTTTTGTTTGATCTCGGGGATCTTGCCCATTCACGAGAAAGATATGCTGAATTCAACATCAGCGCTTGCTTGGGCCACTTCCGGGACATTTTTTGCCATGATGGCGGTCGGATTCGTCTTCATCCCTCAGATGTTTCTCGACCGTCTCAAGGAATCTCTTTCCCTCCTTGAAGACAAGACACGGAATCTCGAAGAATCCAATTTGAGCCTCCGGAGGGAAATGGCGGCGAGAGAAGAAGCGGAAGAAGCAGCCAAAGAGGCCCATACGATCATCAACAGGAGCCCGGTGGTTGCCTTTCTGTGGAAGAATGTCAAAGGGTGGCCCATAGAATTTGCATCAAACAATGTAAAACGGTTGTTTGGCTATGAAGCGGATGAGTTCACCTCCGGTAAGATTACATATGCTCGGATCGTTCACCCTGATGACCTGGAAAAGGTGATGGTGGAAGTTGCAACCTATGCTGAGGGAAAAGGCAGACCTGAATTTCATCATACTCCTTATCGTATTCTCACGAAAGATGGGGGGATCAAATGGATTGAGGACATGACTTTCATTCGGAGAAACGACAAAGGAGAGATCACGCATTTCGAGGGTATCGTATGGGACATAACTGAACGTGTGGAGGCAGAGGAGGAGAAATCAGTGCTCCAGGCCAAGCTTCAGCGATCCCAGACGATGGAGTCCCTCGGACTGTTGGCGGGCGGAGTCGCCCATGATCTGAATAACATACTGTCGGGCGTTGTCAGTTACCCCGACCTACTCCTGATGGACATGCCCGAAGACAACACGCTCAGAAAGCCCCTTGAGACCATACAGGAGTCCGGACAGAGAGCGGTGGCGATTGTCCAGGATCTATTGACCGTGGCACGGGGGGTGGCTACCACGAAACAACCGCTGAACCTGAACGATGTGGTCAATAATTATTTGCATTCCCCGGAACATGCAAAGCTGAAACAATTTCACCCGGCGGTAACCGTCATCAGCAACCTTGATTCCAATCTGCTGAACATAGAGGGGTCCCCTGCTCACATAAAGAAGATAGTCATGAACCTGATATGGAACGCCTCGGAAGCCATTGATGGTGCTGGGACGGTGACAATAGCAACGGAGAATCGTTATGTCGATAAACCCCTAAGGGGGTACAGTTATGTAATCGAAGGCGAATATACGGTTTTGTCCGTATCGGACGACGGTGCGGGAATATCAGCAGACGACATCGAGCGGATATTTGAACCGTTTTATACCAAGAAAGTGATGGGCAGAAGCGGAACCGGTCTGGGTCTTGCCGTGACATGGAACGTGATACGGGATCATGGAGGCTACATAGACGTGAAAAGCGACCGGAACGGCACGAGTTTTGAGGTATACCTGCCGATCACCCGCATCGATGTGTCTGACGAATCCATATCCGCCCCTCCCGATGATTACACAGGACACGGGGAGGCCATCCTGGTCGTTGATGATGTGGAAACCCAGAGAGAAATGTCCTGTAAGATGCTTGATAAATTAGGCTATAAGGTGAATGCCATGTCCAGTGGAGAGGATGCCGTCGAATACCTGAAAGAACATACCGCGGATTTGATACTCCTCGATATGATCATGGACCCGGGAATCAACGGTCGTGAGACATATGAACGGATACTGGCAATACACCCCCGCCAGAAGGCCATCATCGTCAGCGGATTCGCCGCAACGGACGAGGTGAAGGCAACCTTACAGTTGGGGGCGGGCCAATACATCAAGAAACCGTTCAAATTGCAACAAATCGGGCAGGCAGTGAAAGAAGAATTGAAAAAATAGGGGGAACAGTCAGCGACCCGGCAGTCTCCACGCATCTCTGAGCCGGTCGAGATGTTGGATCAGCAGCTTCATGTAGGTTTCTTCCAGGTCGATCATCTCCCCGTCTTTCGTGCGGAGCCACTCGGCCAGCCAGGCACAGCGCAGGGCGATAACGAACTCCGGAAACAATTTCCAGCTCCGGTCGCTGATAGCTGAATGCTTCCGCATGTGCTCCATAAAGGCGGTTGCGAGGTGATCGGTCAGACCGGACGGGTGCTCCATCCCGACACAGCCGATCAGGTTGGCCGCGTCGTAGATCTCGGTCTTGATCCCGCAGAACTCCCAGTCGATCACCGCCGCGATTTCATCACCGCGCCAGATGACGTTCAGGGGATGGTAGTCGCCGTGGCAGAAGGCCACGGGCAGCGTGTCGTGCGCATCCAGGAATGTACACCGCAAGAAATCGAAAACGGGTGCGAAGCGCGGGGCCGTATCGGCGGCGTGCCGGGTGATATCCCGTTCGAGTCCGACGATGTAGTCCTTCAGCGAGAAGCGAGGCATTCCTCGAATATGGGAGCAGCTCGGCACATGGTCGGAGAGGTTGCACAGGAAGCGCGCGAGGGCTTCGCCCTTCACGGCATCGTGGAGATAACCGGGCCGATCGAGGGGTGTTCCCGCGATAAAAGGCGTGACCTGCCACCAGGCGTCCTTGCGGAAAACCAGATGTTCCCCTGCCGGTGTCCGTTTATACGGGACAACTTGATCCAATCCGGCAGCGTGAAGATCGTCCAGGATCCTGCTGATGATTCGTCGTGGTTCTGTCCGGTGTGGGGCTATCTGCTCCACGATAAAGATGTGGCCTTCTTCGTCTTCCACAGCAGTGCGAAGCAAGGAACGCTCCGGGCTCCCCTGAATCGCGAGATCGGCCCGAACGGACTTCAGACGAAGACCCCATTCCGACAAAACATCTCTGATCGTCTCCGGGGAGATCATGACGCGCCGCAGCAGGCCTGGAGCACCTCTTCTGCGTGGCCGTTGACACGGACCTTCTCCCACACACGGATGATTTTGCCTTCCGGGTCTATGAGAAAGGTGCTGCGCACCACCCCCATGTACTCCCTTCCCGCCATCTTCTTTTTCTGCCACACGCCGTAGAGATTGCAGACCTCTTTGTCGGGATCGCTGAGGAGCTCCACGGTGAGACCATGTTTTTCGATAAACCGCGCGTGTGATGCCTCCGAGTCCGGGCTGATCCCGATCACCACGGCGTTCTGCTTTTGGAATTCCGACAACAATGATGAGAACGCCTGCGCCTCTTTCGTGCAGCCGCTCGTATTGTCCTTCGGATAAAAATAGAGGACCACCCACCGGCCCGCAAAATCGGACAGACTGACCGGCTTAGATTCAGCGTTGTTCAGCGTGAATGTCGGGGCAATGTCTCCGGCTTTGAGTATACGAGGCATGGTTTGCTCCTGTTAATAAATTGTCGTTTGAACCTCACTCTTCACGGTTAAAGTACGTAAAAAATTGTTCATTAAGGGCCAGCGATACTAGGAGGAACACTCATTAGACCAGTCGGTTGAATATGTTATCACCAAGGGTAGTATAATCTAATATCCTGTTCTTCTTTACATAGAAAGTATGAAATATCGAAGAAATAATCAGCCTCCATAACTAATCGCTTGCTGAGCCCCGGATCATCTTCAAAGAACCAGAGTACAACGCGACATCCTTCGTCTTTAATTGCGCGCATGAGGGGGACGTAATCATCATCGCCAGCCACTAAAATTGCGATATCGTAATTTCCCCTGCTAGCGTGTGCAAGCATCTCGGTGGCTATACTTATATCAACACGTTTAGACGGTCGACCCTTCTTCTTTTTGAATACGCGTGGGGCTTCAATTCCTATATTTTTGAGTTGACTTTCAACGTCCTCAATTTTGTGATCGTCACCTTGTACGGCAGTATAATAGTGTTTCCTGATGACATCACAATGCACATGGTGTGGAATGTTTGCGAAACGAGACCAGACATACACGTTTTCGAGAAACTGAACATGTTTTAATGGCTCAGACCCCGCTAAACCTTGTTTATATCGGATTGCTAAATTCTCTCCATCAACGAAAATCATAGCTCTAGTGTGACCCTTTATACCATCTGGCAGGAAATGACTGGAACTCATTTATTAGATGCTCCTTTCCCTTGTTTCGGTAAGATAATGGAAAACATACTTAGTGGTATTTTCAAAACTTCCACCACATCCTACTTCAATTCATAAAATTTGAACAGAAGGAATTGCACCATGAAATCAAGCACAACCGGAGCGAGCAACCCTTCTTCCTCTTGGCAGTTGCCAAACAGGCCCCTGTGTGTTAGAAAAAGTGCCAAGTGTTTGCAGTCTTTGATATTTCACGGTTCTGAAAGGACAGCATAATGTATTTCCCCATGTTGCAGAGTCTGTTCGGCCTCTTCGTCTTTATCCTTATCGCCTGGGCGCTGTCGGAGAACCGCCGGGACGTCAGCCTGAGGCTGATCATTACGGGGCTCGTTCTGCAACTGGTTTTTGCCTTGATCTTCCTGAAGATTCCGGCGGTGGGCACGTTTTTTCTCTTTCTGAACAAGGCCGTCGAGGTCCTGGAGGCGGGGACCCGTGCCGGGACGTCATTCGTCTTCGGCTATCTCGGCGGCGCGCCCCTTCCCTTTGAAGAGACCCGTACCGGCGCGGCCTATATCTTCGCCTTCCGGGGGTTACCGGTAATCATCGTCACCAGCGCCTTCACGGCACTGCTGTACTACTGGAAGATCATCCCCATTCTGGTCAAGGCCTTTTCGGCGGTTCTCCAACGTTCAATGAGGATCGGCGGTGCCCTGGGGGTGGGATGCACGGCGAACATATTCGCCGGGATGGTCGAATCGCCCCTCTTCATCCGGCCCTATCTCTCCTCCATGACCCGTAGCGAGATCTTCACCCTGATGACCTGCGGCATGGCCACCATCGCCGGGACGGTGCTTGTCCTCTATGCCGGGATCATCGGACCCGTTGTCCCAAACGCCCTGGGGCATATCCTGGCTGCCTCCCTGATCAGCGCGCCCGCTTCCATCCTCATCGCAGGGGTGATGATACCCGAGACCGGCGAGCCCACGCTGGGGACCATCTCGCCCCCCGTCGAGACACGCGGTTCCATGGACGCCCTCGTCCAGGGAACGATCTCGGGGCTGAAGATCTTCTTCAACGTCGTGGCCCTCCTGATCGTCCTGGTGGCCCTGGTCAGCATGGTCAATCAGCTTCTGGGACTGCTCCCTCAGATGGGGGGAAAACCGATTACTCTGGAAAGTATCCTCGGCTACATTATGAGCCCGCTGGTCTGGCTGGCCGGCATCCCCTGGAACGAGGCCCACGCCGCGGGGAGCCTCATGGGGGTCAAGGTCATCCTCAATGAACTGATCGCCTATCTGGACCTGGCCGCCCTCTCCCCCGGTACGCTCTCCGAGCGGAGTAACCTGATCATGACCTATGCCCTCTGCGGTTTTGCCAACATCGGCAGTCTGGGCATCCTCATCGCCGGTCTTTCGACCATCGTCCCCGACCGGGCCGGTGAGATCATCGCACTCGGGCCCCGTTCGATCCTGGCCGGCGTCCTGACGACGCTGATGACCGGGGCAATGATCGGGATACTGTACTGATTTTCAGATGTTTTCCGGTAAAGAAATACGAACATGAGACACGGCCGCATGTCTCGGAAGTGCCGTGATTCAGATTAAACGCGGGAGTCTCTCCGTGAATGACGGGCCTTCTATTCCAGTCCCTTTTCCATCGATTCCCTGACCCGTTCCATGAGCTGCCCTTTGGTTTCGTACGTGTATCCGTCGACGGGGATAGGATCATGGACGATGACCTTCATATGTCCCGGGAGGATACGCAGGGTCCCCTTGGGGAGGATCGCCTTACCCCCGAGCACGGTCACCGGGAGGATCGGCACCTGTGCCTCCAGGGCGATGACGAAGCCGCCCTTTTTGAAGTTCCGAAGCGTGCCGTCCACACTCCTGGTGCCTTCGGGGAAGAAAATCACCGACGCGCCGCCTCGGATTCTCTCTCCCGCCGTCTTGAGGCTTTCCCGCGCCTTTGCGTTATCTCCTCGGTCGATAAAGATGTATCCCACCCGTTCGCAGGCGAACCCGAAGAAGGGGATCTTCCGCAGTTCCATCTTGATGATCCATCTGATCTGCAGGGGAATCAGCCACATGAGGGTAAAAACATCGTAGTGACTCTGATGGTTGGCCATGACGATATAGGGCTGGTTCGGTTGAATTTTTTCCTCCCCGATCATTGATGCGGAGACCCCCGACAGTGCGAGGGTCAACCGGCTCCAGAACCGGGCTACGGCGTGGCCGTAGTTGTGAGGCAGGAAGGTGGTACACACAATCGCCGCAACGGCGCACATGAAGGTGTTCAGCACAAACAGGACGAGGAAGATTGGCCGATAGAGGGCAAAGGCAAGATTGGTCGCCCGCTCTCGCACTTGTTCGCCCTTGAATTTGTAAAAAGAAAAACTGATACGCGGTATCTGATACATGATGATTCCCCCCGATTCATCAGGCTTTCCACACAAGCTATTCGATCGACAGTTTAGCGATTACATTGTTGAGAACCAACAGCCAAATCATCTGTATACTAGCCTTTATCCACGCGCGAATCAAGGAGTATCACCCCTGTTGATGGAACATGGATTCACACTCCTTATTGTACCCCGACGTCCCGGGGCCCCTTATATTCCCCGATTTTCTTTGAGAACACAAGGTGAAGATCTGATACGGTATTGGTCCTGGACACCTCTAAGATGCCGCGTCACGTACCGTATCATTCTTGGCACGAAATCGCGCAAGAAGGGGAATTATCCTTTTGATATCAATCATCTTCTCCATGGCCGCTTTTTCCCCCTCGGCAATCAGGCTCCCGGCATGGGAGAAGACGGACCAGTGAAGACTGCCGACCCGGGGATGGATCACGATATCCGCCGCCGCGAGTTCATGCATCGTCAGGTGATACGCCGCTATGTCAGCAGCCCTGCCGCATATTCCCTGAGCGGTATCGATTTCTTCATCGGAGAAGAGGGCCCGGGTGATATCAACGGCTATGACGATGTCGGCCCCCTCGGTTCGGGCGGCATTGACAGGGACCAGGGAAATGATTCCTCCGTCTGAGAGGAGCATATCCCCCAACCTTCGAGGTTCTATCGCCCCCGGTACGGAACTGCTGATCATAACGGCCTCGCGCAGGGGACCCTCGGAGAATACGATCTGTTCACCGCTGATGAGGTCGGTGGTAACGGCCCGGAAGGGAATGCGTGTCTCCTGGATCAGTATGTCCGGAATGAAAAAATCGATCATAGACTGAAACTCATCCGGGGAGAGAATTCCCGGTTTGAACATGGCCTGTAGGAGGAGAAATTTATTTTGAAAAAACCCCTGTATCTTCCGGGTAAGGGAGGCCCGTTCCCCGTCGTGCGCCTGTTCGATAGTTCTGACCGCGGACGATTGATATTCCTTGCTGTTGAGATATTCTCCGATCTTCCGCTCCAGATCTTCCGGGGTGACCCCGCTGGCAAATGCCCCTCCGATCAAGGCGCCGCTGCTGGTCCCCACAATAAGATCAATGGGGATCTTCTCACGCACAAGCGCCTTGATGACCCCTATGTGGGCGAACCCCCGGGCACCCCCACCACCGAGGGCAAACCCGATCTGCTTTCGTTTCCATCTCATAAGCCGCCTCTTTTCGTTCTTTAGTCCTGGCTCCTCGATTCGGCAGAAACCCACCCAAGTGCCTTTATAAAATGTTGCAGGAAAAATGTCAAATAATTGATGATACTATAAAAAAGCTATTCCGGAATCGTGTCACGGTCGGGTGGAAGATCTCTTCCTCTTTACGACCCGCCGAGACGGTTTTGGAAAGGTTTTGACATTTCGATGGGTATCACATATAGACGGGGGAAAGGGCTCTGATCGGAATAGCGTATGGAAATACAGGATGTCTTCAGCACATATATGGATGAGATGAAAGAGGTTGAGACCCTCATTGAGGGCCGGATGCATTCCTATGTAGAGTTCATCCCCGAAATCTCCGATCATATCATCAAAAGCGGCGGCAAGAGGTTGCGGCCCCTTCTGCTGATCATATCGTCGGACCTGTGCGGTTATCAAGGAGAGAGACGCTTTCCCCTGGCGTCGGTTATGGAGTTTATCCACACCGCATCCCTCCTCCATGATGATGTGATCGATCACGCCAACATCAGACGAGGGAAACCCTCTGCGAACAGTATCTGGGGAAATTCAGCAAGTGTTCTTGTGGGAGACTATCTGTACTCAACTTCCTTCAATATCCTGGCAGAAGACGGGGATCAGCCGATACAGAAACTCCTTTCAATAACCACCTCCGCGATGGCCGAGGGAGAGCTGATCCAGCTGGCCCGGTGCGGCGATATCAATACCGGCGAGCGGGAATATTTTTCGGTTATCGAAAAGAAGACAGCGATTCTGATCTCTGCGGCATGCGCCATCGGTGCGCTCCTGGCACAGGCCCCTGAAAAAGAAGTTGAGGCGCTGACCAAATTCGGTATGCGTCTGGGGGCGGCCTTTCAACTGACCGATGACACCCTCGATTATGTGGCGCGGGAAGATGACTTCGGCAAGACGATCGGGATGGATCTCAAGGAGGGGAAAATTACCCTCCCCCTCATCAAGACTTTCAAGCAGTGTACGCCCGATGAAAAGACCCGTATCGAACGGGCCGTAGAGGATTTCGGAGAGGATGCCGTCCGAGAAATTTCTTCCCTGATCGATACCTACGGAGGGATCGACTATTCCCTCGAGAAAGCGAAGCGGCTTGTCGAAGAGGGAAAGGCCTTCCTCGATATCTTTGACGATACAACGCCGCGAGCGGCTCTCCTCGCTATCGCGGATTATGTGATTCAGAGAGAAATGTAGTGCCGCTCCGGAGGGAGTCAGGGGTGAAAACGAGTCATTACCGTGTGGTACCCTCATCTTTGGGGGATGTGGGGATTGTATGGCAGATCGGGGATGGTGCACCCGCGATTGTTCAGATTCTGCTGCCGTCTCCCGACAGATCCACCGCAGAAATGATCACGGAACGCCACCCCGATGCCGTGGAGGAACCTGACACGGATCCGGGGAAACTCTGCGAAGGGATACGGGCCGCCCTGGACGGACAACGGGCCGATTTTTCTCTGAAACCAGTGGCGCTGGACGAGTGCGGCGGGTTCCAGCAGAGGGTGCTCAGAGAGACCATGCGCATACCGCGGGGCAGGGTCACCTCCTACGGCGAACTGGCGCGTGCGATCTCAGCCCCTGGTGCCGCGCGGGCGGTCGGCACGGCCCTTGCCCGCAATCCTTTCCCCCTCGTTATTCCCTGTCACCGAGTAGTCAGGTGCCACGGATCCGTCGGCCGGTTCGGAGGCGGAAGCGGAATGAAAAAAGCGCTCCTCCGTCTGGAAGGGGTTGTGGTTGACGCCGCAGGAAAGGTACCCGCCGCCTTTTTTCGGTAAGAGAAAAACGCTACCGTGATACCGCCATGTTATCGCGGTGAATAATCTCGTCGTATGGCTTTTCTCCCAGAACCTGCTCGATCTTTGAGGTCTTGAGTCCCTTTATCTTATCAATGTCCGATGAGGAGTAGTTGACGATTCCCTTCGCAACCGAGGCGCCGTTCATGTCTACACACGTGACGGGGGCGCCCACGCCGAAATCCCCTTCCACCCGGACAACACCTGAGGGGAGGAGACTCTTCCCCTGATTCATAATGGCGTTCTGTGCGCCTCCGTCGATATAGAGCCTTCCCCTGGAGCGCAGGGTGAAAGCGATCCAGTGTTTTTTACTCTTCAGGTGCTGTTCCCCGGGGAGAAAGAGGGTCCCCGTTTCCTTTCCCGAGAGGATCTCTCTCAGGATGCCGGCCTTCTTGCCATAGGCAATAATATAGGGAATCCCGAAGGCTGTCACCTTTTTCGCGGCAATTACCTTGCTTCGCATTCCCCCCATCCCGACGGTATCGGCCTCTGACGAAGCGGCCTCCTCGATCTGTGCGGTTATCTCCCTGACCAGGGGGATCAGTTTGGACCCCTTCGATCCCCGGGGATCCCGATCATACAGTCCTTCCGTGTTGGTCAGATTGATCAGCAGGTTGGCCCCCGTGATATTCGCCATCATTGCGGCGAGGTTGTCATTATCCCCGAACTTGATTTCATCCACGGAGACCGTATCGTTCTCATTGATGATGGGGATGACTCCCCATTCCATGAGAGTTGAGAGGGTGTTGCGGATGTTGAGAAATCGTTGCCGGTCGGTAAGATCGCTCATGGTCAGGAGAATCTGGGCGGTGATCAGATCGTGTCTGCCGAAGGCCTGCGAATAGATCCGCATTAATCTGCCCTGTCCTACGGCCGCAGCGGCCTGTTTCTGGGGCAGGCTTTTGAGCTTCTCCGTGAACCCCATCCGGTGGGTACCGGACGCGATGGCCCCTGAAGAAACGACGATGAAGTGAAACCCTGCCTTGGAATAAGCGGCAATTTCATCGATCAACTGTTCGATGATCGCGAGATCGAGACCATCTTGTCCCGTCAGGACACCGCTCCCTATCTTGATGAGTATCCTCTTGGCACCCTTGAGGATACCGGTCCTCTCTTCCGACATCACGTTCCTACAACTCCTCTTTTGTCTTTACCCTTCAGCCTGGGTGACGGAAAGGTTGTTAATTTCTTTTTCTATTGCTCGCATCAATGCTTTCACTCCTTCCCCCGTGGCGGCCGATATGGGGAAAACACGAAGCCCCTGCTCCTCAAAAACAGCCATCTCGCCGTTCAGCCGTTCCCGGGTGGTCGGTAGGTCGGCCTTGTTGATGGCCACAATCTGGGGTTTCGCCCGCACGGCAGGGCTGAAGGATGCCAGCTCGTTATTGATCATCTTGAAATCATCCCACGCGCCGGTGAAGGGATCCTTCGATATGTCGATGATATGGAGCAGTATAGAGGTTCTTTCGATATGGCGCAAAAATTTCGTACCCAACCCCGCTCCCTGGTGAGCACCCTCGATAAGGCCCGGTATATCCGCGATGACGAAGGCCCGGGAATCGCCCAGACGGACCACCCCCAGATTGGGCTTCAACGTGGTAAAGGGGTAGTTCGCGATCTTAGGGCGGGCTGCCGAGACGTTCGCAATCAGGGTTGACTTGCCGACATTCGGGAATCCAACGATCCCCACGTCGGCAATCAGTTTGAGTTCCAGACTGATCGTCTTCTCTTCTCCCGGAAGGCCGTCCTGGGAATAACGGGGAGTCTGGTTTGTGGCGGTCTTGAAGTGAGCGTTTCCCTTTCCACCCTTTCCGCCCAAGGCCAAGATGGCCTTCTGACCGTCTTCGGTCATATCAGCCAGGAACTGTCCCGTCTCCATGTCCTTTATAACGGTCCCTACGGGGACCACGATCTCCACATCGTCACCGTTTCTGCCGGTTCGATTGTTCCCCTCCCCGTGGCCGCCTCGTCGGGCCACATGATGCTGATTGAATTTCAGGTCCAACAGGGTTCGGTGGCTGCGCGAAGCGATAGCGATGACATCGCCTCCTTTGCCGCCGTTTCCCCCATCGGGACCGCCGCGGGGGACGTACTTTTCCCTCCGGAAGCTGACGCAACCTTGCCCACCGTCACCGGACTTGATATATATCTTGGCCTCGTCGACAAATCGCATAAAAGATACCCACCGGGGGATAAAAAGCAAAAAAGGTGTTAGCTTTTTGATACTAACACCTTCTCCCACGTAATGCTATCTGACACAAAAAATCGCTAAGCGTCGTATACGCTTACCTTTTTCTTGTCTCTGCCCTTCCTCTCGAATTTCACGATCCCATCGATCTTGGAAAAGAGGGTGTAGTCCTTGCCCATTCCAACGTTGCTCCCCGGGTGTATCTTGGTCCCAAGCTGGCGAACAATGATACCGCCGGCAGATATGGCCTGTCCGCCATATACCTTAACGCCCCGTCTCTGCGCCTGGCTGTCTCTCCCGTTTCGTGAACTCCCCTGGCCTTTCTTGTGAGCCATCTATCTCTCCTCCGTTACACAACTATCTCTTTGATCCTGAGGCTTGTCAGATCCTGCCGGTGTCCTGTCTTCTTCTTGTACCCCTTGCGCCGCTTCATCTTGAAAACGGTGATCTTGGAGTCCCTGATCTGGGCGATGATTTCACCGACGACCTTCGCACCCTTCACGAACGGCGTGCCCACCTGGACGTCTCCGTCCCCGGAGACCAGCAAAACTTCATCGAAAGAAACGATATCACCCTTACCGCCCTCGATCTTCTCACAGTTCAGGATCTCTCCCTTCGAGATCTTGTACTGCTTCCCTCCGGTTTTTATGACTGCGTACATGATTCAATTCCTTATCAAGTTAAATTGGAAACGCCTATTATAGGAATCCAGCCTTGTTTGTCAACAGATAAATACCTTATCCGTTACATCCATCGTTTTTTTTTACACCAAACCGGTTGTCACAGGCTTCACAAGCGGCAATGGTATAGATTCAAATCTCTATGGATGATACTCCTCGTTTATGCTATGAATATATTCTATACCACGATGGAGCTTGAATCACATCCGTTTTTTTGGGGGAATCCGTCTCCTGCCGACAGGACGGATCCGCTTCAAATTACGCGTGTATTGAATTTGCAGTGAATAACGACGAGGGAGGGGATTATGCGGAGGAACAAAGACAAGACCAGGAACTGGTTGATCGTTAGCTGGATTATCATGACGATAGTGCTTGTAATGGCAGGACCCGTCGACGCCAAGATAACACATTATTCCGCCGAACAGGTGAGCCTGACCCCCAGCGAGACCGTCGAGCATCATGGAATGTTATATGTTACCCCGGATACGGTTCGGATGGAGATACGCTCCCCGGATGGGAAGGGAACGATGCTCATGATTATGCGCAAAGACCTCGATCTGTATTGGATGCTCAACCCCACAGGCAAGAAGTATTTCGAACGTCCCCTGAAGGAAGAAGAGTGGGAACAGACAGTCAAGGGAATGGTCAAGTCAAAGGTCGAAAAAAACCTGGGGACCGAAAAAGTCAACGGATTTAAATGTACCAAAAAAGAGGTTGAAACTGTTGTTGAAATCTTGGGTTTTAAAAAGAAACACCGCTCGACGGTATGGATTTCGAAGAAACTGGATATGCCCCTTCGCACACAATCGGAGGATGGGAATATCACCGAGTTGAGAAATATCAAAGAGGGAAAACAGCCCACGAAACTTTTCGAAATTCCCGATGGGTATCAGAAAGTTGGGAGTATTATGACCTTGTTCGCCGGTTCGGATGAGGAAGAAGCGGAAGAGGGCAGCGGGGGATTTTCCCTGCCCAAAGATCTGGGGGACAAACTGAAGGGCCTCAAGCTCCCCTTCGGCAAGTAAGATCAGAGGAGAAAAGCATTCTTATCATTTATAGTTACACTTATTAAATGCAGTCGTAGCGCCGCGAGTCTGACACATTCAAGGTTGGTTGGTGAGTTAAAAACTTTGTTCTCACGCTTGTTCGCGGAGAGTAGCCTATATTCTTCTGTTATGTGGGTGCGAATTTAAGCCAATAAATGATATTATATATTAGTTTGTTACATGAAAGCTCACTCTCCGCAGTGAAAGCGGGAGCTGGGTGTTGTCCCAACATTCGAGACGAAGAAATAACGGGCCAGGATTCGCGAGTCGGAAAGACTGTTAGACCGTAAAACGATGGAAGCGAAGATTTTCAAAGGATGGAGTCAGGATTGTCAATACTTGAATTGATAATGAGCAAAGCTGCAACACATTGATGCCCATCGATGGACCCGGTTAAACCGGGGGCGACTTGAGTGGGAAACCCGATATTATTTGGATATGGACAGATGAGCCGGAAACATTGTAAATAGGAGCGTGAAGGTTCAGTGCGCCCGGAGTGATGGAGGCACTCGAAGCATTGAGCTTCGACATAGCTGGATCGAAGGATTAATCAATCAAAAGTGCGAAAGATTCTTGACACTACCAAGGCAGCACATCTGGCGAGTCTGGCGTTCTTTGTCGTCATGATTCTGACATGCGGTCATGTCTGCGCGGCGACATACTATGTATCACCGTCCGGCAATGATGTATGCCCGGGTACGATAGACAGCCCCTGGCGCACCATTCAACATGCCGCCGACGCGATGGCAGGGGGTGATTATGCGTATATCCGGGGAGGCATTTATTACGAAGGAGTGGAAACGCGAAGGGATGGGAGCACCTCAGCAGGACATATCGTCTTTTCCGCGTATCCGAGTGAGACTCCCATCATCGACGGGACCGACGTCACAACCGGCAACAACGGTTTCACCATAGCCCATTCGTATATCACTCTGAACGGTCTGACAATCCGCCATTGGAACGATACCGGCATATGGATGTGGAATGCCGCCCACGTAGAGCTCAACGACTGCGTGGTGCACGAAGTCCCATACGGCATCGGTGCCGCCAACGGTACGCACGATTTCGTTTTGAATCGGATTCAGATACATCACTTCGACCTTTTCGGCTTCGATGCTTCGCCTGCCGAAGGGAACAACTGTTATAACGGCACCTTGAATGACTGCATTGCCCACACGGCCCGCGATCATGAGCAAAACGCGGATGGATTTGCCCTGGGTCACGGCACGCAGAACGGATTCACATTCAATCGCTGCAGTGCCTACGACGTCTACGACGGATTCGATATCAGTGCGCCGGGCACCATCCTGAGCAGATGCTCCGCCCACGATTGTTGGAACACCGGGTATAAGGTCTGGACTGACCGTGTCGATCTGATCAACTGCATCGGCTATCATAATACGACGAACAATCTGGAACTGGACTGGGACGAAGAACCGGGCACTACCACTGTCATCAATTGCACCTTCATGGACAGCGAAACGTGGAACATATGGGTGGAGAATAGGAATGATTCGCTGCATATGTACAATACGATCCTAGCAGGGGGTGACAATATCGGCCTGGGATTCGAGGAATACACGGCGAATAATTATCGGGGAGATTACAACCTTTTTCACAATGATAATGGCGGCGGCAGGGCGATCACCGTGGGATATGTAGACGAGTTTTCTCTGAACGATATCAACAACGGGAGCTGGACCACCTACAGTGGTCAGGATGAGCATTCATTGATCGCCTCCACCGCCGGTGCGATTTTCGTGGACGCGGATAACTTCGATTTACATCTCAATCCGTCGAGTCCGGCAATCGATACCGGGAGGACCGTGGATGCGCCTTTGATCGATTTTGGCGGCACCGCTCGACCTCAAGGCACAGGGTACGATATCGGAGGATATGAATTTAGGCCTCCGCCCTTCATACTCCCTTCGATATATCCGCTATTATTTTGACAGTCAGCGGGGGTAGCTGGAGCGTTCAGGTGCCTTTCCATTGTTCCGCACCCACCCTCGTTCGCAACCATTCCCGTTCAATTGTCTTGTAGATACCAACGAGGGATTCCGGGGGGGCTCAGCTCTCCGTTTTTCAGCGACTCCACGAACAAGATACCGTACTGGTTAGGGTTTATCCGACGGACAAGGCCGGTGAGCACCGATCTCTTATCGTTCACCCGCAGTTCTATCCCAATGACGGTATCCACTGCTATATCGACCACATCCGGCTGAGAAAGCTCAACCAGGATTCCTGCCAGGCTGAGATCAATGGGAATGACCGACCAGGTTTTCCCTTTGAATGCGATCCTGGCCATAAGGTCAATTGAACGGGGAATAACGACTCGAAACGCTGTGCGTCGTTCGACCTCGTCAGGATTCAGCAAGCGCAAAAATTCAACGAGTTCGTCAATCGCGCCCAAGGGCACACTCACCGACCGACTTGGTGTATCTGTTTGCAAAAACGTTACAGAAAGACCCTCCAGAAAGACCCTCCAGAAAGACCCTCACTTTTTGTATCGTGATCCCCGGCATTGACCCCCCCCGATATCAGATAATTTCCCCCATCTTTCCATACCCCAAGACCTGAAAAATCCCCGGCGATAAAGGTAAAGCAATCTGATGATGCAATCAAAGAACGAGTGGTCATGGCTGTTGGCAGGATTTTCCAATCGCTTTATCGGATAGTTCGCCACAATCTTTGGGGTTGAGATGATGGTTTTTCCGAGCGGTAATGCGATGTGCCAGACCAGAGTTGCTCTCTTTCACCCGAAAGGAGGACACAGAAGGGGATAATCACCGTTCTCTTCACACGGCAGGTCTGGAACGTGCAAACCGCTACCGCCGCCGTGAAACACGGTCCTGATTGAACGGGCGGAGTCCCTCGATCTTCCCATGTGCCCGGTGGAAGCCGCATGGCAGATCGGGACCTCCTCACCGTTCCCGGTATCTAGCGCCAGTGACCGTCGATCCATCGTCCCTTGGGTCCGTAATGGCCCGGGACCCACACGGCTCCCTGCCGGGGTGCCGGGGCGTGTTTCCAGTGTCCTTTCACGTGAGTACCGGCGGGATTCTTGTGTGGTTTTACCCATACATGGCCCGGACTCGGCTTGGGGGGTCTGATATAGCACGAGGTTGCTAAAAACGCGGGAAGAACCGCGAAGCACACGAAAAGAGCGATCCTTGACTTTCTGAACATCCTAACCTCCTTGATATATGATTTGCCGTGCCCCGGACCTTACAGCCCCGAATCAAACAGCAGCAGATCCCCCCTGGAGATCGACAGCCCCTCACCCACGGGCAGGGGTTCTTCCATCCCTTTGAGGAGGACGGAGAGATCGTATGTCCCGGGGGGAACCGCGAAGACCTTCCAGAGAGGGTAGTTGTTGTCCCATCTCCTCCGCACCTGCAGAGCGGGTTTCTCGCTCCCGGTCGGGGCAAGGTTCCACCCGTGCACGTTGACGTCCTTTCCCGACGGTTTCTGCAGTCCGATACCGGAATCGATCGTGACAACCGATTCCTTCCCGGCTTCTATCGTGATGTCGTGTGCGATAGGAGTGGGACCGGGACTCCTCGAATAGGTGAAAGAGAGCGAGTACTCTCCTGCGGGGAGCGGTTTCGGCTTGAAGAGGTAATAGCCGTTCCCGTGGTGGAGGAGGGTCAGGAGTGGATCGGATGTCCCCCTTCGGCAGACATTGACGGCGTCGACGGGTATCTCCTTCAACGAGTCGGCGATGTTCAAGGTCATGACCCCCAGTTCCAACGTGGCTGTTTCTCCCCCCGTGACGGTGACCGTTCCGAAGGACACCTCCGTAGGATCCTGGCAATTGGGATTGGCGAATGCCGCGACGATCTCGTAATCACCGGTGAGGAGGGGATGGGTCGAATCCTCAGACGGACTCTCGATGGTCTTGATCACCGTGCCGTCCTTTGAACGGACTATCTTGAAGGCATGCATGCTCACTGTTCCTGACTTGGGAAGTTTGACGGTGAGCTTGCCCAGCCTTGAGGTTGCCTTTTTCTTTGTTGTCTTTGCCTTTTCTACCTTGACGGCGACTTCTTTCTTCACCTCCTCGAGGGCTGCAAGAAGACTCTCCGCGTTCTCCGCCCCGAAGTATTGACCGCCCCCCGCCTCCGCCATGCATGCCAGTTGTTCCTTTTCTTCTGACTTTACTCCGAAGCCCACGACATGGAGGATAAACTTGATCCCGGAAGCCTTCAGAGACCGGACCACGCCGCACGGATCTTTGTCGCAGGTTTCTTTCCCGTCACTGACCAGGACGATCGTTGTCTCGCCCTCCTTGATTCTCAGGGTATCGGCGACCATCTTGACGGATATTGCCATCGGGGTCATTCCCGTGGGATTGATGGTCATAATACGATCCAGGAGGGCTTTTCTCCCTTCGCTGCCGGTCGGGATGAGGATCTCGACATCCGAGCAGTCACCCGTGCGGTTATGCCCGTAAGCGGTCAATCCGACCTTGACCTCCGAGGGAAGTGAAGGGACCACCTGTTCGAAGACGCTCCGGGCGGCCTCGATCCTGGTTTGTCCGTCGCACGGTCCCCACATGCTCCCGGAAGCATCCAGGATAAACATCACCTCGGGAAATGTTTCGGCATGTCCCCCGACGGGGAGGAGCATCATGCAGATCGCAAGGAAGAACGCCGGTGTCAGTGTCTTGAATAGTGTTCTCATGGTTTTCTCCTTGGGTGTTGACAAAGATATCGGTTAGTCCACTGACTTCTTTAGCGCTATATGGTGGCAGCGTTGTTCCATTTTGTGAAAAGAGATATCCGGGCTCGCCGGTTTCCTCTCAGGTGGTTCCCTCTTTGGCCTGTTCCAGGGACTCTCTCAAGACCTCGGAGGGATCGCAAGCTGAAACCCCTGAAAAGTAAGAAAGCTGCATCTTGCATGCCCCGCAGTCCGTCATCAGGATATCCGGTTTGACGGCCCGGATTGCCCGTGCCGCATCGGCCCCCAGCCTCGTTGAGGTCCCCTCGTTCTTCCGTTTAAATCCATAACTGCCGGCAAGCCCGCAACAGTTGTCCTCAAGGACGTGGATTTCAAGACCGGGGATCCGCTTGAGGAGCCGTGCCGCCGGATACCCAATTCCCAACGCGCGGAGGTGGCAGGGGATGTGATAGGCCACGCGCCGGTGCAGGGGAGCAAACACCGGGTTTATAGATTCCTCGTCAATCAGCTTCAGGATGTATTCATGAAGATTGTAGGTATTTTCGGCGATCTTTTTCCCGTCAGGCACATCGAGAATCCCCGGATAATCCTGGATCAGGGAGAGACCGCATGACGTACAGGTATAGATTACATCATACCCCTTGTCGATGTATCCCGCGAGGATGCGGGCATTTTTCCGGGCAAAGGCGCGGGCGGTTTCCAGGTCTCCGTTGCCCAGGGCGGGGAGACCGCAGCAGACCTGCCTGGGGATCACGACCCTGACTCCAAGCGACGCGAGAAGGTCGCGTACCCCCCGGCCGATATCGGGGCGGTTGTAGTTGATAAAACAGCCGTAGAAATATACGATTTTTCGGCGGCTTCTCCGGGGTCCTTTCCATCGCCAGCTCCTGTTCATCGAATGTGCGGAATAGCGGGGAAAGGGGAGAGCGGACGAGAGGCCGAAAACGGGGAGCACCCGTTTGACGAATCCCCGCGGTGTGAGGAGGTTGACCACGGGGGCGAACAGTGAGTTGAGGGCCCCCAGCCAGTAGTTGTTGGCAAAGAGGTGCTGGGAGAGCGGCCTGAAATGGCCCTCGCCGTACCGGGTCTGCTCCCGGAGGATGATCTCTGCCGGATTGACCCCGTAGGGACAGGCCACCGAGCATCGTTTGCACTGGTTGCAAAGGCGGACCCATTGGTCGATGGATGCCTCGTCATCCGAACGGAATCGCTCGGCGTCGGGACCGGACTGCTTGGGACCGGGGAAGGCCGGATTCACCTTGAAGACGGGGCAGTTCGCCACACAGGTGGTGCACCGGATGCAGTGCTGGTAATCGATATTCACGAGTCCAGTCCCCCACACGCCCGCGCGGCTGCCACTCCCGTCGCGATGGCTATCCCGTGGCCGCACCGGTATTTCATGACCTCCGAAAAGGCCAGGATGCTGCCGCAGACATGCAAATTCTCTATATCCGTATCGAGTGGTCTGAAGGATGGATCGACCCGGATTCCCGTCTTTTCGATTTCATGGCCGGGTGCAAAGAAATCATCGTGAAACCAGGACTTCCGCGTACCGGGAAGGTATGTGGGCAGATTAAAGACCGTTTCAGTCACCTTCTCCATGGAGGCGTGCAGACCGCCGCTGACCAGAGAACCGGTGGCGAGGATAAAGGTCTTTCCCTCCACCCGGGTGGCCCGTCCGGTGCCGGCGAGTGTCACGGCTTCGATTTGGTGATCGGTCCGCTCCACGCTGTATATCTCCCGACCCCAGTAGAGATCGCCATTCCGCTGCAGAAGGGCCTGCTTCAGTCCCCCGAACAACCGCAGCCCCGGCATGGATGGGGGCAAGGTCGGTATCTCGAAGAGGGGACGGTCGCATACTGCCGTTATCCTGTCGTATACCTCCCCGGCGAACTGTCTTCCCAGGACGGCCGGCAAGGCGATGCGCTCCTCCTGTATATTGAGACGCTGCAACCACGTGATGAATCCTTCCAGGAACTGAATGTCTTCGAACCGCCCGGCGATCCCCGCCGTGGTGGTGACACCCGCGTCATACGTTGAATATGTAGCGTTTGGGTACCGTGCCGTGATGTACTGGGGGTAGAAGTCCTTTATTCTTTTGAAAGAGAGGACGCGGAGACGGGTATCGGGATCGACGTCGGCAAACGCCATCGTTTGAGGGACCAGACAGGTGACCTTGCATCGCCCAAGAGAGGTCAGGACCCGCCGGTTGGCGCGACAATCCCCCACATAGGGCATCCCCCCCTCGGACATGATCGCGCGGAACCGCTCAAGCGCCTCGATGATGGTTGTTTCTCCCACGAGGTGATACGGATGCTGCTCCGGGAGGGAGGAGATCCCCTCGAGGGGGTCGACATGAGCCGCGAGCAGATCGACACACCCGGTCGAGAAACAGCAGGCGGGGTCACCCTTGGAAAGAACCGCGACCTTTCTCCCCGCATCGGCGAGAGTGATCGCCGCCATCAACCCCGATATCCCCCCCCCTATAATCACCGCATCGTATGTGACACTCATTGCCCCTGCTCCATGTTGAGGATACCGAGGTAGATGCTCTCTATCAGTTGTTCCTCGCGGAGCTGATCACCCCAGAGGGCCGGCTTGATCCCCTTGAATCGTCTCTGGAGGAATTCCCTGAGCATGCGCATTGATTCGCCCGGGGTCATCTTTCCCTTTGCCTGCATGATCCCCAGCGCCCGGTACGTGCAGAATCCTCCCTGGCAGGGTCCCATCCCCAGCCGTGTCCGGTGCTGGATGTCGCCGATATGCCGGGTGCCGATCTGTGCCGCTACCCGTTCCACCGCGGACGCCGTTACCAGTTCGCATTCACAAACGATATTATCAAGGCTCTTCAAACGGTTGGAGAGGGGATACCCGCTCAGTTCCTCCTGTCCTTCAAGCGGGAACTCCGCCGTCCGGCACGCCGCCTTCAGGTCGAAGACCGCCATGATCGTATCGGTCATCTTCTCCGCCATGAGCCGGTAGGTGGTCAGTTTTCCACCCGTAATGCTGAACAGGCCATCCCGGTGGTCAATAATCCGGAATCCCCGGGATATGGTCCGATCATCCTCCGCGTTCGCCTTCAGGAGGGGACGCACCCCCGCGTACGTTCTGATCAGGCGCGTTGTTTCGAAATCCGGGATCATCTGCTGTGCTTCGGTGGCGATCAGATTCACTTCCGCCGGATCGACGCCGATCCTGTCGGGGTCGGTCACGGGGATGGAGGTGGTGCCGGCAAGACAAACCGCCTCGTTGGGGACGATAATGTCGCCATCGGCGGGGGGCCTGAGTCGGTTGATTACCATAGTGGTGATCCGGTGATTCGTGACGACAAGGCTCCCCTTGGACATGGTAATGGGAACGCTCCCACCGGCCAGATGTGCCACCTGATCCCCCCAGGCGCCGGTGGCATTGATAATGATCTTTCCCCTGATCTCTTTGATGTCGGATGTGACCTCTTCACGGGCCTTGACGCCGACGCATCGCCCATGCTCCTTGAGGATCTCCGTGACACGGTGATGGGTCAGGATCTGTCCGCCACGTTTCTGGGACGAGGTGATATTGAGCAGGCACAAACGGAAAGGGTCGATGGAACAGTCGGGGACCCTGATTGCCTCTTCAAGTGACGGGTTCAGGGTGGGAACGAGATCGAGCGCCCTGGTCGGGGAAAGCTCCTCGGTGTCGATCCCCGCCTCGTCGCACTTTTTCAGAAAGAGGTCCCGGAATCGCTTTGAGTCACCGGGGAGACGGACAAAGAGCCCTCCCGTCTGCTCGACACATTTCGCTCCGATCCGGCGCAGGATCATGTTCTCGGCGATGCACTCGGCCGCCGCTTCAGGGTCGTTCACCGCGTAACGGCCACCGCTGTGCAGCAGCCCGTGGCAGGCCCCCGTTGCCCCGGCGGCGAAATCACCCTTCTCGATCAGGCAGTGAGGAACACCTCTCAGTGCCAGGTCCCGCGCGATCCCACACCCCGTGGAGCCGCCGCCGATGATAATGACATCCGTCTTGATCATGAAGGGCCTCCAATCACTGCACCAGGTGGACGCTACACTGTTTTGTACTAAAATACCGAAATCGGTGCAAGGGCGAAGTGCTCGATCCACACCGGGGCGTCACACGCCGTCAGTTACCGAAACAGTCTCACCGCCCGCTGCGGAAAGTCCGTGAAGAGACCGCTTGCCCCCGACCCCGCGAATCGGAACATCTCGTCGCCATCATTGACGGTAAAGATATTCAGCGATATCCCCCGCTTGGTCAAAGCGCGTATCTGCTTTTCGTTGATCAAGGTATTCTCGATGTTATATGTTTCAAACTCCAGGGGACCGTCCCAATCGATCTGTTTGTACTGATACTCACCGATCAGGGCCTGCACCGCAATCGATGGTGTTTCCTGCCGAATCTCGCGCAGCCAGTCATGGTGAAAGGAAGAGATGAGGACGAGCCCGTGGTTTACCCCAAGTTCATCGATCATGGCCAGGACCCGTTCGACGAGAGGGAACCCCTCGCAGGCCGGCGGGAGGTGTTTCAATTCAAGATTGACGGGAAAGGAGGTGTCACCGGTGAAGCGAAGGGCCTCCCGTACCGTGGGGACCCGCTCACCGCGAAATGCTGAAAGTTTGCTCGGATCCACCACGCCGGCCGCGATCCCGCCGAAGGGATCGGTCTCAATAAACCAGGAACCCGCGTCTAGGAAACGAATCTCATCAAAGGTAAAAGCGACGCAGGACCATGGTTCGCGGTCCGGGAATCGGGAGCGTGCATCGGTGGTCCGCTCCAGGGTGTCGTCGTGCATGAGGATCAACTTGCCGTCCCCGGTCACCGTAACGTCCGTTTCCCAGAGATCGGCGCCTGTCTCACGAGCCGCACGGGCCGCCGCCATGGTGTTTTCGGGGGCAAGGCTGCGCGCTCCCCGATGGGCTATAATTTTAGTCATTTCCCCCCCTCTTCCATTCGTGCAAGGACCTTCAGGTATTCTCCCGAACGATCCAGATAGAAAGAGAGCGCCCGCGAAAAGTTCTTCCCCACCAGCCCGTCGACAAAGAGCTGGCTGATCCCCCGGTCCATGGCGAGGACCGACTGCGAGCGGACAAAGACGCGGCGCTCTTCCGCGGTCATCCTCCGGATAACCGTCCGGAGCGCGCTCCGGGCACGGGGCTGGTACATCCAGAAGTACAGGAGATCCAGTGCGTTGATGATGACCACTTTCCCGATATTTTGCGTCTTATCCTTCACGGCGCGGAAAAAGTGTTTCGGAGACTCCA
The DNA here is from genome assembly GCA_963662405.2 of Syntrophales bacterium. Classification (GTDB taxonomy): domain Bacteria; phylum Desulfobacterota; class Syntrophia; order Syntrophales; family UBA2210; genus UBA6078. The sequence goes on along the minus strand of CAXXKT010000001.1, from coordinate 745,233 downwards.
GCATCGCGCAGATGTCGGATTCGGGGAAGAGCAGTTCCAGATCGGTATACGTATCGAACAACTGATTGATCTTGCTGCGATAATCCCACATACGGGTACGAATGTTGTCGTGCCGGTCGGCGATCCCCTCGATGAGGCCGGCGACACAGTCTGATGCGCCCTTGGAGATAATCGCCGCCCATTTCTGGAGGATGGCGTCGACATTCGTATACCCCCCTGCTGTGAGCATGCCCCCCACCGCCAGATTGAAGAGAACGGCGATCGGGATGGAGAGGATCGTCCTGAAGAGATTTGCGAAGGCAGCGCCCTTCTGCAGCCCGCGGAAGATATTGTGTCCGAAGAGATACAAGCCGTTCGCCAGGGCCATCACCGTGTACAGGAGAACGGGACTGGTCGCCGTCGTGATCCCGAACAGCCGGTCGAGGAGCAGGGCCTTGACGATGTAATCGAGGAGAGGAACGGAAAACCCTGTAAAAAGAAGGGAATCGGTCAGGCGATCCCATCTGACATAGTCGTTCCACTTTAAGAGAGGGGACCGTCTGATGCCGCCGCTCCCCAGAACGGACTGGAGGATATTGCGCGCGCCGGTTATCCCGAACCAGATAAATCCCCCAAGCCAGGCGAGGAGCCACCACTCCTTGGTCAGGTAAAAGGTGAGGAAGGCCGGGACAAGGCCTGTCAACACTTTGATCCAGTTTTTGAGCGTACTGTTGAGGTATCGCCACGACAGGGTCGTCCGGGGCTCCCGTTCGGCAGGGGGCTCCAGAGACAGGTTGTTGGTCCCTTTGTCCTCCATCCCCCCCAGTGCGACCACATTTCCTGAAATATCGATACGGGTGGTGGAATACCGTTCTATCTCCCACTCCTCCACCCGCCGTTTTCCGAACAGGCTCATGCCGGGGATCCGTGATATCAGGCGGTAGACGGTGTCTGCTGTTTTTCCGACACTGCGCCGGGGAAAATGGTTCACACGCAGATAGACACTGGTGTGCAGGGGGAGTGTCAGACGTGAGGCAGGGGATTCCTTTATAATCTCCCCTTGCGCCCGGCGGGGAAGGGTGTCACGGATCACGAGCCCCATCCCGTACAGGTGGTGCGACCGACCGCTGGAATCACTCCCCACACGACTCTTGAGGAGCGCGCCCCGATAGTATGATCGAAAGGCGGATATATCGTGGAGGATATTTGTCAGCGTGCCGGCCCGAGCGGGTTCTCTTACGTTCATGTCTCTGATGGCATTATGAATAATGCGTTTCAGCACAATAATATTGTCTTCGTTGATGGCCCTCTGGAGATCGTTAATCGCCGGATCATGAGACACGCCGGTTACAAAATCCTTGAGATTGAACGCCTCCAGATGCGTGATCAGCCCTTGGCAATCATACAGGAGTTCTATCACATCCGCGACATGCAGATTGCTGAGGGAGAGTGTAATGCTGTAGCCGGCATTGAGGCGTCCCAGCCGATCGAGGAGCTGACGTGGTGATAACTGCAAGAGATCCGGAACGTCATCTCCGTCAGACGGGACGTGGGGGTCCGGGATAGAGGGATTGCATGCCGGGCGGAGATACTGCTCCACGATCGCCTCGGAATCCAACTGGTTGAGCGCCTCCACCACGGTTGCCATGCGTTCACGCTCCTCGGGCTCGGCCCCGGGATACCTTTTCCGCAGGTCGGCAACGTGTTCCCGCATGGCCGGAAGCATCGTGGTGTACGCAAATTCGGCCAGGTGTAGAAGAGAAGCCTGACCGGCCCCCACAAAGGAGAAAAACCTTCGCTGGTTGAGAAGAGGAGGGAGAAATCCGTAGGTCTCTTCGATGGTATATCGGTGCCGTTCGTTGAATTCCCGCAAGATCGCCATGACATATCGCTGCTGGTATGCGGAGATGTTCCGACCCTCCGCCATGAAGGATTCGACCTCTTCATCCTTCAGAAAATTCAGGAAATCCTGTGCATTGATGAGGCCGCGTGGCGCCCATATGAACTGGACATACCGGCCGTAAAACCGTGCGGAGAATTCAACGCCGATCCTGACCCTGATCCCCATAATCTCGGCCGCTTTCAAGAGTTCACCGGCGACCGGGGGCGGGACATGATTGTAGTAGACGACCTTGAGCCGGCGGATCCCCTTGATCCAGGCATCCATGATCAGGTGGGTGGGGGATTTGCGCCCCTTGGTGTTGATGTCGTGGACGTGATCATCCGTTGCTATCTGGTTCCATGCCTCCGGCATCTCAATGAGATGATACCGTTTCAATTGTTCCCGGACGATGCGCGGTTTTCCCGAGGCCGTCATACGGAAATCGTGGGCCAGTTCCAGTTGCCGGTGGTAATCACCCTCTGCCTGGACCAGTTTTTTCATGATCTGCAAGAGAACCCGCGCCGTGTTCCTGCGGAGAAAGGATTGGGCGCTGTAGAGCACCTCATCCCGAAGTGAGCGCAGCGCCCCGAGCCGATCCGCCGCCTTGCCGATATCGAGCGAATTGAGAAGATGAATGACGGCGTAGGCGACGCGCAGTTCCTTCGATGCCGCCATCTCCTTGATCCCATGCGGGTGCAGGTAGGGATTCAGGAGGCTCTTGAGGTAAGTCCGCGCCTTGTCACGGCCGAGGACCTCGTTGACGATGACCAAGAGTTCATGGTCCTCTCGGTCAAACATCATGTTCGAAACAGGTCGATCCATTGCTGACAGTTCCTCGTATCGGTTGAACATTCACCCCGGAAAAACTACTTTCTCCGATAATATCAGACTTTAAAAAACTATTCTATCCCGCAAATCAACACCTAAAATACTACCTCAATGTAGTAAACCTGATCAGCTAACACAATACCGTGCGATAGCCATGCTTCCCATTCTTTATTTAAATGTAACGATAGTAGGGCATTAAAGACAATCGGCCAGCTGGCACCGTAATTGCTAACCTCTAAAATGTAATAATTAAAACTTTTGGAGGTGGAAAATATGAACACGGGAGATACCGCTTGGATACTGGTATGTGCCGCCCTGGTCTTTATCATGACACCGGGAGTGGCCTTTTTCTACGGAGGGATGGCGAGGAGGAAAAACATCCTTTCCATCCTGACGCAATGTTTCGCCATCATCTGTCTGGTGAGTCTGCAGTGGGTCCTCTTCGGGTACTCGTTGTCGTTCGGGCCTGATGTGGGGGGTATTATCGGGAGCCTGGAGTGGTTCGGTCTCAGCGGGGTCGGACAGGAGCCGAGTTCGGTCTATGCGGAAACGATCCCGCATCTGCTCTTCATGATATTCCAGGCGATGTTTGCCATTATCACCCCGGCGCTCATGGTGGGCGCCTTTGCCGAGCGGGTGAAGTTCTCCGCCCTCGTCCTCTTCACGCTGCTGTGGTCCACGTTTGTCTATGATCCGATAGCGCACTGGGTCTGGGGATCCGGCGGGTGGCTGGGGAAGATCGGCGCCCTCGATTTCGCGGGCGGTATCGTCGTTCATGTCAGTTCGGGCGTTTCGGCGCTCCTCCTCGCCGTCCTGATCGGGAAGCGGGTGGGGTACGAGAAACAGTCATTCGCCCCGCACAACCTCCCGATCACCTTTCTGGGGGGTGCCCTCCTGTGGCTCGGCTGGTTCGGGTTCAACGCCGGAAGCGCCCTCGAGGCGGGAGGCCTTGCAGCGAACGCCTTTGTCACCACGAACACGGCGGCTGCGGCGGCCGGGATGGCGTGGGCCTTTATGGAATGGAAGATGGATGGTGCGCCCACGGTCCTCGGGATCGTCAGCGGGGTCGTCGCGGGACTGGTCGCCATCACCCCGGCCTGCGGATTCGTCAGCGCCCTTTCGGCGATACCGATCGGCCTGGTTGCCGGGATCATCTGCTATCTCGCCGTGGCCCGGCTCAAACCCCTCCTGGGGTATGATGACTCACTCGATGTCTTTGGTGTTCACGGTATCGGCGGTATCTGGGGGACGCTCGCGACCGGTCTCTTCGCCGCAGTGGCGATCAACCCGGGTGGGGCGGACGGGCTCTTCTTCGGAAACGCGAAACTGTTCGTTATCCAGATATTCTATATGCTGGTCTGTATCGCCTATGCCCTGATCGTCACGGGGATTCTGTACAAGATCGTCGATGTCCTGGTCGGGATGCGGGTTGATAAACAGAGCGAACTGATCGGGCTCGACCTGACACAACACAACGAATCGGCCTACACCGTGCTGGAATAGGAGGAATAACCATGAAGTACATTATAGCGATTGTACAGCCCCATAAGATGGAAGAGGTCAAGAAGGCCCTGGAGGAGGAGAAGATACACCTCATGACCGTATCCCATGTCCTCGGACAGGGGAGGCAAAAGGGGCGCACACAGGTCTACCGGGGCGCCCGGGAGAGCGGCGGGCTCCTCAAAAAGGTCAAGTTCGAGATCGCGGTGAACGAAGATTTTGTCGACCGGGCGCTCAATGCCATCACGAAGGCCGCACAGACGGGACAGATCGGAGACGGGAAGATATTTGTCCTCGATCTTCATGATGTGGTGAGGGTCGGCTCCGGCGAGCACGGCAGTCCGGCGATCAACTGATCCGAACAGGCAAAGACGCATGCCCGGGGGGAACCAGGGAGATGGTTCGGAAAATAAGCTCTCCCTCCCTCTCCCCGGCCTCCCCGGGCGATGTGCCGTGGGTATGGATTATCCCGCCCATGGAACGGGGCATGCCTTTATAAAGCACAAGGCGAACCTTCTTTAAGATACCGCGTCCCACCACATTTCCCCTCGAAAGGAGGCGCGCAGCTCATCCGTACGGGGATTTGTCCCCTGCGCAAAAAAACTGTCAAACCCCGAGACATCCTGGGCCAAATCAGGTATAGAGAAGGGGGATGTTCCTGTATGTATGAGAACGGTGAAACATGACAGAGCAGGCGGTATGATTGACAACGAAAAGGCGGTGAAGGGTATCTTTCTCCTCGTTTTTTTCCTCATCTACGGAGGGGTTCACCTCTATCTTTTTCTGGGGGCGCGGACGTCGCTCGCCCTCGGGGTGAGGAGCGGCTTGCTCCTCGCGCTATTCATGGCGGTCATGGTCTTCGCGCCCGTCATCGTCCATGTGGCCGATCAGAGCGGTCTCCGAATCGTTGCATATCTCTTTGCCTGGACGGGGTATCTGTGGATGGGCTTCGCCTTTCTCTTCTTCTGCCTCTCCCTCGTCTTCGATTGCTACCGTCTCCTGATTTACCTGGGCGCATATCTCTCTTCCTCTGATCTCTCCGCTTTACTCCCCTCGGCGCCGCACCGGTTCTTCTGTGTGTTATCCATTTCGTTCGCCTTGTCGCTGTACGCCTCGTTCGAGGCCCTGCAGATCAGGACCGAAACAATCACCATACGAACGGCGAAGATTCCCACGGATATCGAACGCTTCAGGATCGTTCAGATCTCCGACCTGCACCTCGGACTGATTGTCCGGGAGAAGCGACTGGAACGTATCCTCGAAAAGGTCAGGACGGCAACCCCCGACATGCTGGTATCAACGGGAGATCTGGTGGACGGGGAGACGAACAACCTGTCCGGACTGGCGGTTCTCCTCCGGGAAATAGAGCCCGCCTACGGAAAGTATGCCGTGACGGGAAATCATGAATTTTATGCAGGGCTTGACCAGGCACTCACCTTTACGAAAAACGCAGGGTTTACGCCCCTGCGGGGAGAGCAAAGAGACGTAGCAGAGTTTCTGACGGTAGCGGGGGTCGACGACTCCGCCGGAAAGATCTATCGGAGCCATACGGGGCTCCCGGAGTCGGAGCTCTTGGCCGGGCTGTCCGATAATCGCTTTATCCTCTTCCTCAAACATCAGCCGGTGGTGCCGATATCGTCGTTCGATCTGCAGCTCTCCGGGCATACCCACCAGGGGCAGCTTTTCCCGTTCACTCTCCTCACCCGGCTGGTTTTCCCCTACAACAGTGGGCTGCATCGCCTTGGAAACGGATCGCAACTGTATGTCAGCAGAGGATCAGGAACATGGGGACCGCCCATGCGTCTCATGGCACCCCCGGAGGTTACGATAATTGACCTGGTGCACGATGGGGGATAACACGGGCGTAACAACAGTGTGAGACTGGGAGGATTCGCCTTTTATATATTGTAAATCCTTTTAAAATGATATATACGGGCTGGTTCAAATTGGTACGAGAGTGCACCGGAATATGGGAAAACTGTTCGGGACAGACGGGATACGGGGTGTGGCAAATGAATACCCCATGACGGCGGAGATGGCCCTGCGGATCGGTATGGCGACGGCCCATCTCTTCAAACGTCATGGACACCAGCCGCGGATCATCATCGGGAAAGACACCCGCATCTCGGGGTATATGCTCGAACACGCGCTCGTCTCCGGGATCTGTTCCATGGGGGTGGACGCCTATATGGTCGGCCCCATGCCGACCCCCGGAGTCGCCTTTCTCACCAGCAACATGCGGGCCGACGCGGGAATCGTCATATCCGCCTCACATAATCCCTTTCAGGACAACGGGATCAAGATCTTTTCCGGTGACGGGTACAAACTCCCCGACGAGAAGGAATCGGAAATCGAGGAAATGGTCCTTGCGAACAACATGAAGGCCCTCCATCCCTCGCCGAACAAACTGGGAAAGGCGTACAACCTGGAGGGAGCGCGTGGGCGGTACATCGTCTTTCTGAAGAGTTCATTCCCAAAGCAATATTCTCTTGAGGGGATGCGGGTTGTCCTGGACGCGTCGAACGGCGCCACCTACCGGATCGCGCCGAAACCCTTCTTCGAGTTAGGGGCCGAGGTTCATACCCTCTTCGCAGATCCCGACGGGGAGAACATCAATGAAGAATGCGGCTCCCAGCATCCAGAGGTGCTGGCCGCAGAGGTTGTGGCACGGGGGGCGGATGTCGGATTCGCCTTCGACGGGGACGGTGACCGGGTGATCGCCATCGACGAGAAGGGGCAAGTCCTCACGGGAGACCGGATTCTCGCGATATGTGCCCGGATGATGAGGCAGGAAGGGACACTGTCCAATAATCTGGTGATCGATACGGTAATGAGCAATCTCGGCCTCGGGATCGCCCTGAAACAACTGGGCATAGAGAGGGCGACGGCCCCGGTGGGAGACCGGTACGTCCTCGAGATGATGAAGAAACACGGGGCTTCGATCGGTGGCGAGGATTCAGGACATCTTATCTTTCTCAATCACCACACGACCGGTGACGGGGTCCTCTCCGCCCTGCAGGTCCTGGCGGCGATGAGGCAAGAAGAGAAACCCCTCTCAGAGCTTGCCGGCATCATGGATGTATTTCCTCAAAAACTGGTTAATATCGATGTTTCCTCGAAACCGGATCTGTCCACGATCCCCGAACTGCAGAAGGTCATTCAAGAGGTAGAGCGGAAACTTGGAGACCGGGGAAGGGTCCTCGTTCGTTACTCGGGCACCCAGAACATGTGCCGGGTCATGGTGGAAGGGCCGACGGACGAGGAAACGGTGACCTGCTGCAATACGATCGCCGGGGTGGTAAAGCGAAAGCTGACCTAGAGATGTGCGAAAGATATAAGAGAAAAAGAAATGATTCATAGGATAGAAGTCGGATTCAGACGAGGTGTCAGAGATGTCCTGGGGGAGAAGACACGGGGCAAGATCGTCGAACACCTCGGGATCGATGTCGCCGATGTGACCACCGTCGAGGTATACACCATTGAGGGGGATTTGGCCCCGGAAGAGTTGACAGCGGCGGCGAGCGGCCCTCTCTCCGATCCCATTATTCAGGAATACGCGATTGACCGGTCTCTCGCGGCCGGATTCGACTGGCTGATCGAGGTGGGATTCCGTCCCGGTGTCACGGATAATGTCGGGAAGACAGCGCGCGATGCGATCGGACTTCTCCTCGACCGACCGGGAGCTGTGCAGGTATATACATCGCGACAGTATGTCATCAAGGGCAGTATCAGGAGAGTTGATGCCGAGCGGATCGCATCGGGGCTTCTGGCCAACGATCTCATCCAGCGGTCCGCGATCATCGCCGTGGACGAGTGGGACCCGGTCCACGGAATCGTTCCCTATATCCCGCGCGTCGTCATCGACGACGATCCGGTGGTTGAGGAGATCGACCTCGACATAAACGACGAGGAGCTGCAAAGAATCAGCAACGCCCGCGTTCTCGCCTTGACCATCGACGAGATGAAGGTGATCCGGGCACACCTCTGTGACGAGGGCGTTCTGCGCGGCCGTGAAGCGGTCGGTCTGGGGGTGAGGGTCACCGATGCCGAACTCGAGTGTCTCGCACAGACCTGGTCGGAGCACTGTAAGCACAAGATTTTTAACAGTCTGATTGCTTACGAGGACGAGCGGGGCGAGTTGACCACCATCGACTCCCTCTTTTCGAGCTGCATCAAGAGGGCGACCAAGGAAATCCGGGAGGACATGGGGGAAAACGATTGGTGCCTGTCAGTCTTCGTGGACAATGCCGGGATCATCCGCTTCAACGATGACTATAACCTTGTTTTCAAGGTAGAGACCCATAATTCACCCTCGGCACTTGATCCCTACGGCGGTGCCTTGACCGGGATTGTCGGTGTCAACCGCGATCCCTTCGGGACGGGAAAGGGCGCGAAACTCATCTTCAATACCGATGTCTTCTGTTTTGCTTCTCCCTTCCATAATGCTCCTCTCCCACCGCGGATCCTTCACCCGCGGCGGATTTACGACGGCGTAAGGGAAGGAGTGGAGCACGGGGGAAACAAGAGCGGCATCCCGACCGTCAACGGGAGTCTGGTCTTCGACGAACGGTACCTTGGGAAACCACTCGTTTATTGCGGAACGGGGGGTATCATGCCCGCCCGCATCCAGGGGGAAACCACCCACGCCAAAAAGATCGTTCCGGGAGATGTAATCGTCATGACGGGGGGACGGATCGGGAAGGACGGGATCCACGGGGCGACCTTCTCGTCGGAGGAGTTGCACGAGGGTTCACCGGCTACTGCGGTGCAGATCGGCGATCCCATCACCCAGAAAAAGATGACCGATTTTCTCCTCATCGCGCGTGACAGGGACCTCTACCGGGCGATTACGGACAACGGTGCCGGCGGACTCTCATCGTCGGTCGGCGAGATGGCTACCCTCTGCGGGGGGTGCGAGATCGATCTGAAGAAGGCCCCCTTGAAGTACATGGGGCTCCAGCCGTGGGAGATCCTGATATCCGAGGCGCAGGAACGAATGAGCCTCGCTGTTCCCCCAGACAAATGCGACGCATTCCTTGCCCTCGCTGCGAAGATGGATGTCGAGGCGACAATGCTCGGCACCTTCACCGACTCAGGGATATTCCACGTCCGTTACGGAGAACAGGCGGTGGTCTATCTCGACATGAATTTTCTCCATGAGGGGCTTCCCCGGATGCGGTTGAATGCCCGGTGGACCTTCCCCCGGTACGCGGATCCTGACTTTCCCGAGCCGGAGGATATGGGGAGCGCCCTCAAAGAGATGCTTGCGCGCCTCAATATCTGCAGTAAGGAATCGATTGTCAGACAGTACGATCATGAGGTGCAAGGGGGGAGTGTCGTCAAACCGCTGGTCGGGGTCGCGAATGACGGTCCCAGTGACGCGGCGATTATCCGGCCGATCCTGGAGACCTTCGAAGGAGTGGTGGTGGCACACGGCATCTGTCCCCGCTACAGCGATATCGATACCTATCACATGGCTGCCTGCGCGATCGACGAGGCTGTCAGAAACGCCGTCGCGGTGGGGGGATCGCTCGATCATCTCGCCGGGATCGACAACTTCTGCTGGTGTGATCCGGTGGAATCGGAGAAGACCCCCGATGGCCGGTACAAGCTGGCCCAGCTTGTCCGCGCGAACCGGGCCCTCTACGATTACACCACGGCGTACGGGGTTCCCTGTATCTCCGGGAAAGACAGCATGAAAAACGATTACCTTATCGGGAACACGAAGATATCAATCCCCCCAACCCTCCTCTTTTCCATTATGGGAAAGATCGAGGATGTCAGAAAGGCGGTCACCATGGACGCCAAGAAACCGGGTGACTTGGTGTACGTGCTGGGCATGACTCGAGCGGAGCTGGGCGGGTCCGAGTGGTTCGCCCTGCACGGGTTCATAGGAAATGCCGTCCCGACGGTCGACACGCAGAAGGCAAAGGGCCTTTACCGAGCACTCAGTGGAGCGATTGCATCCGGTCTCGTCGCCTCCTGTCATGATTGTTCCGACGGTGGCCTCGGGGTCGCCCTCGCCGAAGTCGCCTTTGCGGGAGGGCTTGGCATGGATATCGCGCTCTCGCTTGTTCCTCGTGAAGGGATTGAGAGGGATGACGAACTCCTCTTCTCCGAATCGCAGAGCCGGTTCGTGGTAACCATTGCTCCGGAAGCACGAGAGGCATTCGAAACGATCATGATGGGACATGACTGTGCCTGTATCGGAAAGGTGATTCCCGGGAAGGCCTTCATGGTTGCCGGAATTCATGGGACGACCGTTATCGAGGAAGATACTGACTCCCTGAAAACTGAGTGGCAAAAAACACTGGACTTTTAGAAAATACGGACAGATGATACACAAGGTAAAGACAATTGTACTGACGGGAAACGGGACGAATTGCGAGATGGAAATGGCGCACGCCTGCCGGCTGGCGGGAGCCGCCGTTGTCGATATCGTCCACATCAGCGAGCTCCTCTGCGGGGAGAAACGCCTGGATGACTATCACTTTCTCAATCTCCCCGGCGGATTCCTGGATGGAGACGATCTGGGAGGTGCGAAAGCGGGGGCGAACAGGATTATTCATGCAACCGTGGGCCGGAACCGAGAGAGGTTATATGACCAGCTGGTCAAATTTGTTCGCGACGGCAAGCTGATCCTGGGGGTATGCAACGGCTTTCAACTCATGGTCAAGTTGGGGCTTCTCCCGGCATTCGACGGGGACTACGCCACCCAGAAAGTGACCCTGACATTCAACGATTCCGGGCGCTTTGAGGATCGCTGGGTTTCTCTGAAGGTCAACAAAAAAACTCCCTGCGTTTTTACAAAAGAAATAGAAGGTGTATATCTCCCCATCAGGCATGGTGAGGGAAAGATCGTCACGGACGATACCACCGTACTCAAACGGCTCCACGCGAACAACCAGATTGTCCTCCAGTACAGCGATGAACGATATGAAAAGGCCGCTATGACCTATCCCGACAATCCAAACGGTTCCATCGATGCCATTGCGGGAATATGTGATGAATCGGGTCGGATATTCGGTCTCATGCCCCATCCTGAAGCCTATACCCACTACACAAACCATCCGCGTTGGTCACGTGAGGCCTTGCCCGAAGACGGGGCAGGACTTGTGATTTTCCGCAATGCCGTTAATTTTATCAAGAAGGCCTTATAGCCTTGCCACGACGCTCTTGACATCTCCGCGCCGGACGAGTGCCGCCGGAGGGGCGGTTCCCCGGTAGGTCTTTCCGAGGGAGCGACAGGGAGGTTCTCTTTCCCCCCCATTACCACTGGGTACAGATCGGGTCCCCTGTCGGTACATAATGGTGGATTACGTTGTGTAATCTTACAATAATGTAGTGTACAGCGGGATTGCAATTGCATCATCAGAAGAAGAGAAGTAAAATAAACATACAAATCAAGAGAATACGACAGAGGATGCTCTTGGTATCAATATTGCTTGCGGAGGGTGTTTACGGTACGCCCTTATCAATCGCGACGGGAGGTGGAGGTGGTGACTGAAGGAGGTGAGCGATCCGTGGTCTTTACAAAGATGTCGGGCCATGGAAATGATTTTATCATCATGGATGGGCGGAAAGACCCGGACGGCACAAACTGGAGCGATCTGGCCCGCGCGTGGTGCGCACGCCGTACCTCCATCGGGGCCGATGGTCTCCTGATTATCGAACCCGGTACGGTTGCCGATATACGGATGCGGATATTCAATGCTGACGGAAGCGAGGCGGAGATGTGCGGCAACGGCGCTCGGTGTGCCGCCGCCTTCGCCGTGCGGGAAGGGATCGCACCGCCGGAGATGATAATGGAGACGCTGGCCGGGCCGGTTGGGGCCTCGGTGCAGGGGGATATGATCGCCATCCAGCTGACGGACCCGTCCTCGTTAAAGGACGAAGGATGGTTGGAGATAGACAGCGGGAATATTCCCTTTTACTTCATCAATTCGGGGGTCCCGCATACCATTATCTTCAGGGACGCGGTTGACGCCATCCCGGCCGATGAAGTGGCACGGGTGGGTCATGAAGTCAGATTTCATCCGGTATTTTCGCCTCAAGGGACCAATGTCGATTTCGTGGAGGTCCTCGCGCACGGGAGGATCCGGGTTCGTACCTACGAGCGGGGTGTCGAGGCGGAAACCCTGGCATGCGGAACAGGGGCGGTGGCGTCGGCGATCATCAGCAGCCGGTTTCAGGGAGCGGGAGCCCCGCCGATCCATGTCGAGATGCCCGGGGGAACGCTCATCGTCGATTTTAAAGAGAAGGGAGATTCCCTTGAGGATGTATGGCTCAAGGGGAAGGTCGTCTTTGTATATGAAGGAAGCATGTCCAGATAGGAAGGCACCGGCCGAAAAGGCGAGCGAAACCGTGTCGTCCGTATCACCGGAAGCGGATCGCCTCAGGGATGCGTGCGGCATCTTCGGCATATTCGGAGATCCGCGGGCCGCCGAGAAGACATATCTGGGGCTGTACGCGCTCCAGCACCGGGGGCAGGAAAGCGCGGGAATCGCCGCATCCGACGGCCGGATGATCTCCCTCCACAAGGGAACGGGTCTGGTGCGAACGGTCTTTTTCACACCCCGATATCATGGCCGGTCTGCCGGGAGCGGTCGCTATCGGTCACAACCGCTACTCCACCACCGGGGGGTCCGGTCTGATCAACGCACAACCCATACGGATACAGTTCAAGGGTGGCCAGAATCGCCGCGGCTCATAACGGGAACCTGATCAATGCCCTGAACCTGAGGAAGCGAATGGAGGGCGCGGGATCGATTTTTCAGACCACGTCGGACAGCGAGGTCGCCCTTCACCTCATCGCGCGATCTCAGGAGAAAACGATTGATGACATGATTATCGATGCCCTGCGACAGCTCGAAGGGGCCTACTGCTTTCTCTTCCTCACTCCCACGGAAATGATCGCGGCGCGGGATCCTCAAGGGTTTCGGCCCCTGTGTATCGGCACCCTGGGGGAGGCCACCATTGTCGCCTCCGAATCGTGCGCCCTCGATATCATCGGCGCACGGTATGTTCGGAGCGTTGAACCGGGAGAGGTTATCAGTGTCGATGCACGGGGTATGACATCCCGCAGGCTCCCGGAAGTTCCCCGGAAGTCCTTCTGCATCTTTGAGTACATCTACTTTTCCCCGGCCGGACAGTATCATATTCGGTGAAAAGGTCGACAAGTTCAGGAGGCGGTTGGGAAAGAAACTGGCGGAAGAGTCTCCCTGTACCGCAGACATCGTGATGAGCATCCCCGACTCGGCCAACACGGCGGCACTCGGGTACGCCCAGCGATCGGGGCTTCGTTTTGAGATCGGCCTGATCCGAAACCACTATATCGGCAGGACCTTTATCGACCCCTATCAGGACAAACGGGATCGCGACGTACGGATCAAATTCAATCCCGTCAACGGTGTCCTGGAAGGGAAGCGCGTGGTGGTCGTGGATGATTCGATCGTCCGCGGGACGACGATGCGGCAGTTGGTTCGCCTGATACGGGAAGGAGGGGCGACGGAGGTCCACGTCAGGGTCGCGTCACCTCCGGTACGATGTCCCTGTTTCTACGGAATCGACATACCGACCAACGAGGAGCTGATCGCATCTGCTCACTCCGTAGAAGAGATATGTCGTTACATGGAGGCCGATTCTCTCGCCTATCTCTCTGTCCGGGAGATGCTGGAAGCCGTCCCTGACGGGGACGATTCAGTGCACCGCCTGCTTCACCGGCGAATATCCGACGGCGGTCCCGGAAGGTTTCAACAAGGAGCAATTTTCGATCACACGATAAGAGAGACGGTCTCCCGAATCCACGGAGCACCCCGGGACGGTGGAGGGGCGTCCCGGTGAGGGAGATATACTGCTCAGACGACAGCCGCGTGTGAGCAAGTTTTAAGAGGGCAGGAAAGAGGTTATGACATTCACAGAACGATCAGGGTGCGGAACACTGACCCACGCCGACGTGGGCCACACGGTACAGCTGGCGGGATGGGTGGACGCCCTGCGGGACCACGGAGATGTGGTTTTCATCCATATGCGCGATCGGAGCGGGATCATACAGGTCGTCTTCAGTCCGCAACACATGCCGGAAGAGGACCGCGCGCGGGCCGATTCGCTGAAAAACGAGTTTTGTATCTGCGTCACCGGGCGTATTGTCAGACGCGAGAAGGATACGGAAAATCCTCATATCGAGACGGGAACGATCGAGGTCATCGCCGAGCGTCTCCTGGTTTTGAACAAATCGAGGTCACTCCCCTTTTCCATTTCGGAGAAGGCGATGATTGCCGGTGCCGCGGTCGGAGGAATGGAGACAGTCGGAGAGGACCTGCGCCTCAGATACCGTTATCTCGACCTACGCCGCCCCACCATACAGGAAAACCTGATTAAACGGCACAAGATCAACAAATGCGTGCGCGACTACCTGGACCAGCAGGCCTTCATAGAGGTGGAGACGCCCATGTTGACCAAGAGCACCCCCGAAGGGGCGCGTGACTATCTCGTCCCCAGCCGGGTGCATCCGAAGAAGTTTTATGCCCTCCCCCAGTCCCCGCAGCTCTTTAAACAGCTCCTCATGGTCGGTGGCCTCGAACGGTACTACCAGTTGGCCCGCTGCTTCAGGGATGAGGACCTGCGGCCGAACCGGCAACCGGAATTTACGCAGCTGGACCTGGAGGCATCATTCATCGATGAGGAGTTCATCTACCGGGTGACGGAAGAAACTGATCATCAGGATGTTCGCCGTGGGGGGAATCGCCCTGCCCGCTCCGTTCCCCCGAATGACCTGGCAGGAGGCGATCGATACCACCGGATCTGACAGTCCGGATCTCCGCTTCGGCCTCCGCCTCGTCGAGATGACCGATATCCTGCATGACACCTCGTACGGGATACTGCGGCAGGTCATCAAGCGCGGCGGTATCATCAAGGCAATCAACATCAAGGGACAGTCCGCAAAGTTGAGCAAGAACGTCCTCCAGAACGAATACGCCAAGAAGATCGTCCCCTCTCTTGGTGCCAAGGGGATGACCTGGATGCGGATGACCGGCAACGGTCTGGAGTCGAATATCGTCCAGTTCTTCAGCGAGGAGGAACAAAACGCGATCGTCAAGCGTCTCGAGGCCGAGGACGGAGACGTCCTGGTCATGATTGCCGATGCCTCGTCGGTACGGGTCAACCGGGTGCTGGGGCTGCTCCGTCTCCATCTGGCCGAGCGGCTTGACCTGATATCCCATAATGTGTATTGTCCCCATATGGATAACTGATTTCCCCCTCTTCGAGATACACGGAAAGACCGTCACCTCGACGCATCACCCTTTCACGGCGCCTGATCGGACGAACTTTGATCCCCATGACCGGGAGGCACTTGTCTCTCTCAAATCCCGCTCGTACGATATCGTGATCAATGGCGAAGAGATCGGCGGAGGGTCTATCCGTATCAATACCATAGAGGTGCAGCGCCGGATCTTTCAGGCCCTGGGGCTTGCCGAAGAGGAGATTAAGGACAAGTTCGGATTTTTCTTGCGGAGCCTGCGGTACGGGGCACCCCCCCACGGCGGACTTGCCCTCGGGATGGACCGGGTCGTTTCCATGATACTGGGAACGTCATCGATCCGCGATGTGATCGCCTTTCCGAAGAACAGGAGCGCTTCCTGCCCGCTGACGGAGGCCCCCTCCCCGGTATCGGACCGGCAACTGGTGGATGCGGGCCTTCTCGAAGCGGTGGGGGTCGGGTGGGTGGACGGCAAAAAAGGTGATGAAATTTTCTCTGTAACGGATATGTGCTCGAGGTTTGGCGGATAGGGATGAAGGCATTACTTGCATTGGAAGACGGTCGTATCTTTGAAGGGATATCCTTCGGAGCTGCGGGAGAGTGCGCCGGGGAGGTGGTGTTCAACACCGGGATGACGGGGTATCAGGAGGTCCTGTCCGATCCCCTCCTATAAAGGGCAGATCGTCGCGATGACCTATCCCCTGATCGGGAACTACGGTGTCAACGAGGCGGACGCGGAATCACGGGACCTGTGGCTCGAGGGATTTGTCGTCAAGGAGCTGAGTAAGATTTCCAGCAACTGGCGATCGGAAAAGGACCTCGAAACCTACCTCAGGGAGCACGAGGTCATCGGGATCCACGGAGTGGACACGCGCGCCCTGACAAAACATATACGGGAGGTCGGCGCTTTGAAGGCGGTCATCTCCACCACCGACCTCGATCCGGGGTCGCTCGTCGAGAAGGCGCAACAGTCCTCCGGTCTGGCAGGGAGTGATCTGGTTCAGCACGTGACCTGCCCGGAGCCCTTCACCTTTGCGGACCAGGGAGGGCCGACGATCGTAGTCCTGGACTTCGGTGTCAAGTACAGCACGTTGCGGCAGCTTCAAGCAGCGGGGTGTAGGGTGATTGTCGTTCCGGCCCATACCGCCGTTGATCAGATCCTGGCATATGAACCGGCCGGTGTCCTGCTGTCGAACGGACCCGGCGATCCCGCCGCCGTGACATACGGGATCGACACCGCCCGTGAGATCCTGACGCTCGGTACGATCCCCCTCTTCGGGATATGCCTGGGACAGCAGGTTCTTTGTTTGGCACTCGGAGGCAAGACATTCAAGATGAAGTTCGGGCATCACGGATCGAATCACCCGGTCAAGGACCTGACCACGGGACGGATCGATATCACGGTCCAGAATCACGGCTTTTGTGTAGATATCAACTCGCTCGATACCGGTGTCATCCAGATTACGCACATCAACCTGAACGACCATTCCCTGGAGGGGATTCGACACCGGACCCTCCCGCTCTTCTCCGTGCAGTTCCACCCGGAGGCGGGGCCGGGACCGCACGACGCGCGGTACCTCTTCAACCGGTTCGTACAGGCGATACACCACGAAACAGGGGATATATGATATGGAAGAAATGGTAGCAGTATTTGATTTCGGTTCGCAGTACGCACAGCTGATCGCCAGGCGGATCCGCGAGCTCGGCGTGTACTGCGAAATCGTCCGACACGACACCTCCTGAGGATGACCTGTTGCAAATGAACCCCGCGGCGATTGTCCTCTCCGGCGGACCCTCCTCGGTCTTTGAGTCCGGTCACCCCCGGATGGACCGGCGTATCCTGAGGATGGGGATCCCCGTCCTGGGGATCTGCTACGGGATGCAACTCATGGCACGGATCATGGAGGGGGACCGTGGAGAAGGGAAAGAGCGGGGAGTATGGACCTGCCCGGATAGAGATCCCGCATCCTGTCGGTATCTTCGCCGATCTGCCCACCGCTCTTGATGTCTGGATGAGCCACGGAGATCAGGTGACCATTCCTCCCGAAGGATTCGAGGTCCTGGCGGGGGACCGCGGGTTGCCCCATCGCGGCTATGGCCGACATCGACCGGAAGATATACGGTATCCAATTTCACCCCGAGGTCGTGCATACCCCGCAGGGGCTCGATATCCTCGGGAATTTCCTGTTTGGTGTCGCCTCCTGCACGGGGGGATGGACGATGGGGCGCTTCATCGAAGAATCGGTCACCAGGATCAGGGGGTATGGTCGGCGATCAAACGGTGATCTGTGGTCTTTCAGGCGGTGTCGACTCATCGGTTGCGGCGGCGCTCTTACACCGAGCCATCGGGGACCGGATGAAGGCCATCTTCGTCGATAACGGTCTCCTCCGGGAAGGAGAGGTCGAGGAAATCCATGCCTTGTTCACGAAAGAATATCCCCTCGATTTCCGAATCGTCGATGCCGCGGACCGGTTTCTTGCCGCACTGAAGGGGGTGACCGACCCCGAGACCAAACGGAAGATCATCGGGAAGACCTTCATTGATGTCTTCGCCGATGCGGCGGTGGAGGTGCAGGGGGCAAGGTTTCTCCGCGCAGGGGACACTTTACCCCGATATCATCGAGAGTAGATCCCCCCTCGGGGGGGCCTTCATCGACCATCAAGAGCCACCACAACGTCGGGGGACTTCCGGAAGACCTGAACTTCGAGTTGATCGAGCCGCTCAAGGAACTGTTCAAGGACGAGGTCCGTCTCCTTGGAAGAGAATTGGGGCTGCCCGAGCGTCTCCTCCTCCGCCAGCCTTTCCCGGGGCCGGGTCTGGGAGTCCGTCTTATCGGCGAGATAACTGCGGATGACCTCGCCATCCTCCGCAATGCGGACCTAATCGTCCGGGAGGAGATCGAGCGCTACGATACGGACCACGAGATATGGCAATTCTTCGCCGTCCTCCTCCCCGTCAAGAGCGTCGGGGTAATGGGGGACGAACGAACCTACGCCAATGTGGTGGCCCTGAGGGCCGTTACCAGCCAGGACGCAATGACGGCGGACTGGGCACGGATCCCGTATGATGTCCTGGGCCGCATATCCTCGCGGATAATCAACGAAGTTGCGGGGGTGAACCGCGTCGTCTACGACATCAGTTCAAAACCGCCCAGCACCATTGAATGGGAGTAATCTGAAACGGTATGCCGAAACGTACGGATTTAAAAAAGATATTGATCATCGGGTCCGGCCCTATTGTCATTGGCCAGGCCTGTGAATTTGATTACTCCGGAACCCAGGCGTGCAAGGCCCTGGTCGAAGAGGGGTACGAAGTGGTCCTCCTCAACTCGAACCCCGCCACGATTATGACGGATCCCGAGATGGCCCACCGCACCTATATCGAGCCGATCACCGCCGACGTCATCGAACAGATTATCGCGAAGGAACGGCCCCAGGCCGTCCTCGCCACCATCGGCGGGCAGACCGCCCTGAACACGGCGGTGGAGGCAGCGGAACGGGGAATATTCGAACGCTACGGAGTCGAGATGATCGGCGCGGACCTGGCGGCGATCAAGCGGGCGGAAGACCGGGACCAATTCAAGGAGGCGATGGCCGCAATCGGTCTGGATCTGCCTCGGAGCGCCGTGACGAACACGATGGGAGCGGCGTGGGAGATTGCCCGCGAGATCGGATTCCCTCTCGTCATCCGTCCCAGCTTCACCCTCGGCGGAACGGGGGGGGCGGTCGCCTACAACGCGGAGGAATTCGAAAATTACGCCTCGATCGGGATGGAACAGAGCATGATCGGCGAGGTCCTCATCGAAGAATCCGTTCTGGGGTGGAAGGAGTACGAGCTCGAGGTGATGCGCGACCAGAAGGATAATGTCGTGATAATCTGCTCGATAGAGAATTTTGACCCCATGGGGGTGCACACCGGTGACTCCATCACGGTCGCCCCGGCGCAGACCCTGACCGACCGAGAATATCAGGATCTCAGAAACGCGTCCATTGCCGTTATCCGTAAGATCGGGGTTGCCACCGGGGGGTCGAACATTCAGTTTGCCGTTCATCCCCGGACCGGTCGAATCGTCGTCATCGAGATGAATCCGCGCGTTTCGCGCTCATCGGCCCTGGCCTCCAAGGCGACGGGCTTCCCCATCGCCAAGATCGCGGCCAAGCTTGCCGTCGGGTACTCCCTCGACGAGATCCCGAACGATATCACCAGAAAGACGCCTGCTTCTTTCGAACCGGCCATCGACTACTGCGTCGTCAAAATACCGCGCTTCGCCTTTGAAAAATTTCCCGGAGTGGAAGATACCCTGACCATATCGATGAAGTCGGTGGGGGAGACAATGGCGATCGGTCGTACCTTTAAGGAGGCCCTTCAGAAAGGCCTCCGCGGTCTGGAAATCGGCCTGTCGGGCCTCGACCGCGCCTGTGAGCGAAAGGTTGATCCCCGGCAGATCGAGCCGCGTCTTGCCCGTCCGACCCCGGAACGGCTTTTCTATGTCAAAGTGGCCCTCAAGGAGGGGATCCCCGTGGAGCGCATCGCCGAGATCAGCGCCATCGACCCCTGGTTCCTCGACAACATCCGACAGATCGTGGACATGGAGCAGACCCTCGAGACATACGTCGGGGCAGCAGATATGCCGGCGACTGTCCTTCGGGCGGCGAAAGAGATGGGTTTCTCCGACAGCCAGATCGGAGAGCTCATCGGGATCGATGAACTGGAGACGCGGGCACTGCGAGAGGGGAAGGGCATTAAACCGGTCTACAAGCTGGTCGATACCTGCGCCGCAGAATTCGAGGCATCCACCCCCTACTATTACTCGACATACGAACGGGAAGACGAGGGGCGGAGCGGAGACACAAAAAAGATCATGATCATCGGCGGGGGACCCAACCGGATCGGTCAGGGAATCGAATTCGACTATTGCTGCGTCCACGCCTCGATGGCCCTCAGGGAGATGGGGTATGAAACGATTATGGTTAATTCCAATCCGGAGACCGTCTCCACCGATTATGACATATCGGACCGCCTCTATTTCGAACCCCTCACGCTTGAAGATGTCTTGAACATCGTGGAAGCGGAAAGGCCCGAGGGGGTCATCGTCCAGCTGGGAGGCCAGACCCCGCTGAACCTCGCCCTTGCACTCCAGCGCCACGGCGTTCATATCCTGGGAACCTCTCCGGAGGCGATCGACCGTGCGGAGGACCGGAAGCTCTTCAAGGAGATGGCGGACAAGCTGGGCGTCCGGCAGCCGGAGAGTGACACCGCCATCTCCTTCGCAGAGGTGGAGCGGATCGTGGAGCGGATCGGCTATCCCGTCCTGATACGTCCCTCGTACGTCCTGGGGGGACGGGCAATGGTGGTCGTATGGAACCAAGCTGACCTGGAGGGTTTCGCCCGGGAGGCCTTCGAGGCATCCCCCGGCCATCCGATCCTGATTGATAAATTTCTCGAGGACGCCATCGAGGTGGATGTTGATGCCGTCTCCGACGGGACCGATGTCGTGATCGGCGGCGTGATGGAACATATCGAACACGCGGGGGTTCATTCAGGGGACAGTGCCATGGTCCTCCCCGCCTACTCCCTCGACCCGGCGGTCATCGCCGAGATCAAGGACAAGACCCGGCGCATGGCGCTGGAACTCGACGTGCGGGGACTCCTCAACATCCAGTACGCCGTCAAGGGAACCGACATCTACATCCTGGAGGTCAATCCTCGTGCGTCGCGGACCGTCCCCTTCATATCCAAGGCGACCGGGGTGCCCCTGGCGAAGGTGGCAACCCGGATCATGGCGGGACTGACGCTCAGGGAGCAGGGAATCACCGCCGACCCGGAACCCGGGTACATCGCGGTCAAGGAGTCGGTCCTCCCCTTCAACCGCTTTCTTGGAGGAGACATCCTCCTCGGCCCCGAGATGAAATCGACCGGCGAGGTGATGGGGATCGACACCGACTTGGGGGTGGCCTTCGCCAAGAGCCAAATCGCCGCCCGGCAAAACCTCCCCTTGGCGGGGAAGGTCTTCATCAGCGTCAAGGATTACGACAAGGAGAAAATAATTGCCGTGGGAAGGCGGTTTTGCGATATGGGTTTCGAGATTCTCTCGACCCCCGGCACGGCTCGGGCCCTGGGGGATCAGGGCATTCCCGTAACCCGTCTGTCACGGATCGGCGAAGGAAGGCCGAACCTCCTCGACTACATCAAGAACAGGGATGTGGGGCTCCTCATCAACACGCCCAGCGGACCGAAACCGCGGCGCGATGAGGTGGTGATCCGGAACACCGCGGTCTCCCACGGTATCCCCGTCGTGACCACCGTCTCCGGCGCCATAGCCGTGATCGGGGGGATACAGGCACTGAAGAGGGGCACCTTCGACATTCGGTCCCTTCAGGAAATCTATTCGACATGAATCCCCTCGGTTGCAGAGGGGGATCGTATAACAGCTCAGGAAGGAACCGTTAAGGAAGGCTTGGAACATGGAACAATTGGAACGGGTCAGCACAGGGTTTGAGGGCATCGATGAGATCATCGATTATCTGCGCCTCGGGGACAACGTCGTCTGGCGCGTCGACGACATCAAGGACTATGAGTCTTGTGCCCGGCTCTTTGTCAAGCAGGCCCTCGAGGACAAACGAAAAGTCGTCTATATGCGTTTCTCCGATCGGGCACCGATCCTTGAGGAACACCCCGATATCCTGGTCAGGAACCTGGATACCGCCAGCGGGTTTGAATCATTCTTCACCGAGGTGTACAACATCATCACCCGTGAAGGGAAAGGGGCCTTCTACGTCTTCGATTGTCTCTCCGACCTTCTGGCGGTCTGGGCCAGCGACCTGATGATCGCGAATTTTTTCATGAGTTCGTGCCCCTATCTCTTCGAACTGGACACCATCGCCTACTTCGCGATCCTTCGTGACCGGCATTCCTTCCAGACAACCGCCCGGATCCGTGAAACGACGCAACTCTTCCTGGACCTGTATAACGATGCGGGGACCCTGTACATTCATCCGTTAAAGGTGTGGAAACGGTATTCATCCACCATGTTCATGCCGCACATCCGCGACGGGAACCGTTTTATCCCCGTCACCGACAGCACGGAGGCCGCGGAGATCTCTCACATCATGTCCCGGAACGCGAAGGAACGGGCCAAGCGGAACCTCGACTACTGGGATCTTCTCTTTCTCCAGGCCGAAGAACTCCTGGATAAGCCGTGGGAGACGGAGACGCGGCAGAAGATGGTGGATAAGCTGTGCAGCATCATGATCACCCGCGATCCCCGGATGTCGATCCTCGTGAAGGACAATTTCTCTCTCGAGGATATGTTGAGCATCAAGAACCGTCTCATCGGAACGGGGTTCGTCGGCGGGAAGACCACCGGCATGCTCCTCGCCCGGAAGATTCTCCTCCGTGACCAGTCCTTCAACTGGGAGGAACGGCTGGAGCCACACGATTCCTTTTACATCGGATCGGACGTCTTCTACACCTACCTGGTCCAGAATGGTTGGTGGAAGCCCCTCATGGAACAGCAGCAGGCGGGGGAGACATATTTCGAGGCGGCACGGGAGCTCGGTGCTCGGATACGGCAGGGCACTATACCGGACGAGATCCGGGAACAGTTCCTCCAGATCGTCGAATATTTCGGTCAGTCTTCCTTCATCGTTCGCTCCAGCAGTCTCCTTGAAGATGCCTTCGGGAACGCCTTTGCCGGGAAGTACGAGAGTTTCTTCTGCGTGAATCAGGGGACACCCGAAGAGCGACTCGTCCAGTTCGAAGAGGCCGTCAAACGGGTATATGCCAGTAC
The DNA here is from genome assembly GCA_963662405.2 of Syntrophales bacterium. GTDB lineage: Bacteria > Desulfobacterota > Syntrophia > Syntrophales > UBA2210 > UBA6078. The sequence goes on along the minus strand of CAXXKT010000001.1, from coordinate 721,994 downwards.
GCTGAATGAAAACGCTCTTACCTATCGCATCGAAAAGGGTCTGCAGCACGCCAATGAACAGATGGCCCTCCTGGTCCAGCGCGTTTCCGGGAACCGCTACGGGCATTATTTCTTTCCCGATATCGCCGGGGTGGGCCTTTCTTACAACACCTTCGTCTGGAAAAAGGAAATGGATCCCAAGGCTGGTCTCCTCCGACTGGTCTTCGGCCTGGGGACGCGGGCGGTCAACCGTGTCGAGGGGGATTATCCGCGGATCGCGGCCCTGGACCTCCCCCTCCTGAAACCGTACGCGGGGATGGAGAATTCCCGAAAATTCTCCCAGCGCGACGTGGACGTCCTTGATATCGAATCGAACACCTTGGAGACCGTCGAGTTGCGTAAACTGACGGGTGAAGAGCTGGACCTCAGGCTCGATCGTATTGCCGTCAGAGACCACGAGATGACCCGAGAGATGAAGGAACGGGGAATCGCCGGGCAAGAGGCGTGGCTGATCACCTTCGATGACCTCCTTTCTCAGACCTCTTTTGCCGAGGTAATGCGGTTGATGCTCAAGAAGCTGGAGGTGGTCTACAATTACCCGGTGGACATCGAATTTACCGTCAATTTCACGAAAGATGATTCCTTTGAGATCAACCTTCTCCAGTGTCGCCCCCTTCAGACGATCGGTGAGGGGAAGGTCGTCGAGATCCCCCGGAATATCGAGAAGGAGAGGCTCCTCTTCGCCTCGAAGCGCAATTTTTTCGGCGGGAATATCTCCCAGTCGATCAGGAGGATAATCTCCATAGACCCGAAGGGATACAGTGAACTTCCCCTCCAGAAAAAGTACGACATCGCGCGTTTGATCGGGAGGCTGAACCGACAGATACCCGACCGAAAAGAAATCCCCGTTATGCTGCTTGGGCCGGGGAGGTGGGGGTCGACCACGCCGTCACTGGGAATCCCGGTCAGTTTCTCGGAAATCAACCGCGTGACGGCTTTAGGAGAGGTGGCATATGTCCACGGCAACCTGATGCCTGAGTTGTCCTTCGGCTCACACTTCTTCCAGGACCTCGTGGAGATGAGCATCTTCTACCTCGCTCTCTTCCCCGACGAAGAAGAGGTCACCTTCAACCGGGAGGCATTGGAGATCCGTCCGAATCTCCTCACGGCAATGGTTCCGGATACCGAGGCGTATCGGGACATCGTCACGGTCAGTGATTTTGGTGAACGGGAGATACGGCTGGCGGCGGATATTATTTCTCAACGGGTCATCTGCTTCTTCTAACCATAAATTGTAATAGGAAACGGAAAAAGAGCGTGGTATAAGGAAACCCATTCGACTTGTTGGTCGGATGGGTTTTTCTGGGTAAGAATACGTGATACGGAAGGATACGATATGAATAAGACCTTTTCTTTTACCGGTGCGGGAAAGATTGTATTTGGAAACGGGGCGTTCGAACAGTTGGCCGAGCAGATAAAGGAACTGGGCGGCACGAAACCGCTGGTCGTGCTCGACGGCAACCTCTCGGCCGCGGGGTTGCATGAGCGGGTGACTGCCTCCTTGAAAAAGGCCGGCATGGAAATCGTCATCTTCGACAAGGTGGAGGGGGAGCCTCCCCTGGAGCTTGCCGATGAAGGGGCGCAGGCGGCCGCGACCAAACAGTGCGACCTCGTCGTGGGGATCGGCGGGGGAAGCGCCATGGACGTGGCAAAGGCCGTGGCGGCCATCACCGTCAACAAGGGATCGGCCAAGGACTTCCTGGGACTGAACAATGTCCCCGGGCCGGGTCTCCCCACCATCATGGTTCCGACGACCGCCGGGACGGGGAGCGAGGTGACCTTCACCTCCGTCTTCATCCGCAAGGACCTCAGCAAGAAGGAGGGGATGAACAGCCCGTACCTCTATCCCAATGTTGCCCTCCTCGATCCTGAGCTGACCCTGACCATCCCGTCGCCGGTAACGGCAACCACGGGAGTCGATGCCCTCTGTCACGCCATCGAATCGTACACCTCGATCGCGGCAAGCCCCATGAGCGAGCTGATCTCCCTGGAGGCGATCGACCTGATCGCATCGAGCCTGCGGACCTGCGTCCACAACGGGACCGACCTGGAGGCACGAGGTCAGATGCTCCTGGGAAGTTTGTATGCTGGCCTGGGGCTGGCGAATGCCGGGGTTACCGCCGTCCACTCCCTCTCCTACCCGCTGGGGGGGATGTACGGGATTCCCCACGGTCTGGCGAACACGATCCTCCTCCCGGCGGTGATGAACTTCAACCTCCCCGGGGCACTGGAAAAGTTTGCCGTCATTGCCGAAGTGATGGGGGCCCCGACCGAAGGCCTTTCCCTGAACGAGGCCGCGGGATTGGCCGTCGGCGCGGTTGAAGATCTGATCGATGACTGCGGGATCTACGAGACGCTGGAGACGCTGGGGATCGTGGAAGCGGACTTCCCGAAGCTGGCGGACACGGCCATGACGGTGGCCCGGCCCCTGGCGAACAACCCGCGCATGGTGACACCGCAGGACGCCATCGAGATCTACAGCGACGCATACTAAACCGGAGGAAACGGAATGGCAGGAAGTGAACTGATAGGGAAGGAAGAGAAACAAGAGGTATTAGACATCCTGGAGACGGGGGTCTTCATGCGCTACGGCTTTGACGAGGAGCGCAAAGGGGTTTTCAAAGTCAAGGAATTTGAGAAGGCGTTCGCCGAGTTTCTGGGGGTCGGCTACACCCTGGGCGTAACCTCCGGTTCGGCGGCCCTGAAGGTTGCCCTGACCGCCCTCGATGTGGGGCCGGGGGACGAGGTTCTTGTCCCGGCATTCGACTTCATCGCCACCTACGAGGCGGTCCTGGAGGCAGGAGCGATCCCGATCATGACCGATATCGACGACTCTCTGAACATCGATCCGGACGACATGGAGGCCAAGATTACCCCCCGGACGAAGTGTGTGATCCCCGTCCACATGTGCGGCGCAGCGGCGCGGATCGACCGGATCATCGAGGTCGCGAAGAAGCACAATCTCATCGTACTCGAGGACAACGCCCAAGCCTGCGGCGGGAGCTACCAAGGGAAGAAACTGGGGAGCTTCGGCGACATGGGGATCCTGAGCTTCGACTACTACAAGACGATCACCACCGGCGAGGGGGGGATGGTCCTGACGAACAGCAAGGCCCTCTACGATCGCTCCGACTGGTACCACGACCACGGCCACGATCACAATCCCAGCGTGGGGCGGGGGGACGAGGGGCGTTCGATCCTCGGTTTCAACTTCCGGATGAATGAGTTCCAAGGGGCGGTCGGTCTGGCTCAACTCCGGAAACTGGATCACATCATCGGCGAACAGCGAAAAAACAAGGCTGCGCTGAAGGAGACCCTGGGGGCGGTCCCCGGGATCGGCTTCAGGAAACTCTTCGATCCCGACGGTGATATCGCGTCCTTCCTGGGTTTCAACCTCCCGGACGAGGCGGCCGCGAAACGCTTCCAGAAGCTTCTCGGTGAGAGAGGCGTCGGCGCGATCTATTATCGTGACAACGCGTGGCACTACGCCCTGCGCTGGGAACATCTGATCGCGCGGGCCACCGCCAATTCAAAACAGTTTCCTTTCACTAACCCGCTCTATACGGGAACGGTCGATTACCGCGCGGAGGACATTCCCCACGCCGAACAGATCATGAGCCGGACACTCTTCCTGATCATACCGGTCAGGATGCCCGAAGAAACACGGGTAAAGACCATCGACGCGATCGGGGAGGCGGGGAGAAACCTGTAGGATTATGCCGAAGGTCGTCTGCATCATCCCCGCCCGGTGGGGCTCGTCGCGTTTTGCAGGAAAACCCCTGGCGGATATCTGCGGTAAACCGATGATACAACACGTCTATGAACGGGCGGCCGGGGCCGACCTGATCGCGCATGTCGCGGTTGCCACGGATGACGAACGTATCTTCGAGCGGGTAAAGGAATTCGGGGGAAACGCCGTCATGACCTCCCCCCGCCATCGATCCGGGACCGATCGGATCGCCGAGGCCGTTGGCGGTCTCGGCCTGGACGAAACAGACATCATCGTCAATATTCAGGGGGATCAACCCCTTTTTTACATTGCGCAGATAGAAGAAGTCGCTCGGCCTCTCCTCGACGATCCCGCACTTGATTTTTCTACCCTTATCTACCGTATCCAGCGTGAGGAAGAGATACGCCACCCCCACGCCGTCAAGGTCACTTTCGATAAGGACCATTTCGCCCTCTACTTCTCCCGGGCGACGATCCCTTACGACCGTGACGGGAAGGAACCGGTCTCCTATTACAAGCACCACGGGATCTACGGTTATCGCCGATCGTTCCTGCGGACCTTCACGGGTCTGGAGACCGGGACATTAGAGCGAATTGAGGCCCTTGAACAGCTTCGAGCGCTGGAGAACGGGTATAAGATCAAGGTCGTTGAGACCCCCCACGACTCCGTCGAGGTGGACAACGAGAAAGAACTCAACCGGGTCAGGGCGATCATTGCCGGGGAAGGCGACTGACCGGTTATCCCTCCGCACCGCAGGTGTTTTTCTGTGATCTGTCTCGACACCTATCCGGACAAAGAGGGCTCGATCCTATCGAATCGTGGGATCCTTTTGGGAAGGGTATATCGGCGCGCCTGATTACCCGTGGCCTAATGGAGCAAGGCATGAAGATCGTATAGAATAAAGGCCCTGCTCAATATCGGCGGTCTCCGTAACCGAAGCGGCTTCTCCTGTGGTATTGGAGCAATGTACGGTGCTCTCGCCTGCAAAGCAGGCTGGCATTTGTGGAAATCGGAGGCATGACGATGAAAACACAGTTTATTTTTATTATCCTCTGTTTGTTGGTCATGGCTGCATGCAGCACAAGCGATCACGCAGCCAACCCGATATGCGTCAGGGTTATCGATGGACAAGGGAACGGGATAGCGAATGCCACCGTTGTTATCGGAACCCGGACCGGTCAGGTGATGTCTTTTTCCTCTACCGGTGATGACGGTGAAGCGTATTTCGATGGGGCTCCGTCACACGCCACAATAACCGCCGCCTTCAGTTGCCATGCGTCTTCCGCAGACAGGACCTACTCTTATGTCGACGTCGTCTACGACGTCAATGTTTCAGTCGTAACATTGACGTTGGGAACCTGTGATCAAAACACTCGGCAGGTACATATCAACGTCACCGATGAGGTGGCAGGTGTCACCGACCGTGAAGTAACGCTCGGCCCGATAACGTACAATGGGTCCAATGTTACCATGGATATCCATGAGTTACAGGATGATGGCACCATTTCAGTTTTTGCCACCGGGTACGATGCTGGTGGTGACATCGAGGGGTATGGGTTCGCCCTTGACCAGCCCGCCGTTGACGGCAGTGTGATCGACGTCGCCATCGACCGCACGGATCTCGTCCAGCATACCCATCGTTTCGAGAATGTTCCGCCGCGCTTCATGTCTTACTACGCCTTTGCCTCGCTGTTCCGGAAACATGCCCCCACCAATCTGCCGTTCAATTTTACCTGGGGGATGGCACCGTTACCCGCTGTGATGGCCACCTATTCCACCGCTGGCTTCGCCGACAACAACATGCTCACTGCCACCGTCAGTGTTGATCAGGACAGTGACGGTACCGCCGACGCGGATATCGGCCTGGTCCGGTATCTGAAAGATTCCTCCAATCAGGTCTTTGATTTCGGTCAGGCACCTCTGATCCCCGGTGATCTTGCTTACAACGCGGGTATGGCCGGTCGGCCGCTTATCAGTTGGTCGAATAACGATTCAAGCTCAACGATGCAAAAGATTACCATCGACTATAGTGCAACGTCGCCACAGAGGGTTTCGTGTGCTTATACGATAACGGTGCCGGCCACTGCCGGAGCCGCCATTTTCCCCGACCTTCCCGACACGCTGGCGGATCTTCGCCCCGGGGCATATACCAATCTTTCCTTGGAGACGGTAAAGTTCGACGAACCGACGAGCTATGATGATTACCTGGACGCCATCGCCACCTATAACGGCCCCTTCTATGAGGAGGAAACGTTGAGTTGCTACAGTTACACAAGGGTTTCGCGCGTGCCGTGATCCGGCTGAAATAAGAGATCCGCTCCGGGTCCTTCCAGCCGATCGGGATTCGTATAATCGTCTTTTCCCTTTATGTGGTTTTCTCCTTTCTTTTTTCCGCAAGAAGGGGTGAAGATGTCCCCTGATCTTTTGGGGGTATTGAGCGAGAAATCAATCCGCAGGAGTGAGTGCATGGAGCAGTTAAACAGAATCAAGTATCGGGACAAGCTGAGGACCGCCGAGGCGGTGGCCCGGATGATCACGTCCGGCGACCGGATCTTCTTTTCCGAATTTGTCCTCCGACCCGAATCGTTTGACGCGGCCCTCGCCGATCGTGCCGACGAGCTGGCGAAGATCCAAATCGAGGGGGTGAGCCTCACCAAGGTTCCTCATTTTATTGAGGCAGACTCGAAACGGCGGCACTTTATTTACAATGACTGGCACTTTTCCGGGGTGAGCAGGAGACTGTACCGGCAGGGTCTGTGCAGCTACATTCCCCTTACCTATCACCAGGGACCCCGGATCATTCGGAAATACAAGGAGTATGATTTCGTGGTGGTGAGCGCGCGGCCCATGGACGGGCAGGGATATTTCAACTACGGCGTCTCCAACTCCCTCACCTCGGCGGCCATTACCAAGGCCAGGAAGGTCATCGTCGAGATCAACGAGAGCATGCCCCACTGCCTCGGGGGCAATCAGGAATCGGTGCACGTATCGCGGGTCGATTATATCATCGAGGGGAACAATCCCCCGATGATCGAGATTCCCCCTGCCCAACCCTCGGAGACGGACACCCTGATCGCCCGGCACATCATGACGGAGATCGAAGACGGGGCCTGCCTCCAACTCGGCATCGGCGGTCTGCCCAACGTCATCGGTGCCATGATTGCGGAGAGCGACCTGAAGGATCTGGGGATCCACACGGAGATGCTGGTCGATTCCATGGTGGACCTCTACGAGGCCGGGAAGATCACGGGGAACCGGAAGACGGCGGACCGTTTCAAGATGGTTTATACCTTTGCCATGGGGACCGGCAAGCTCTATGAGTTCCTGCACCACAATCCGGCCTGCGCCTCGTACCCGGTGAACTACACCAACGATCCCCGGGTGATGTCCTTCAACAGCAAGGTGACGGCCGTCAACAACGCCATCGAGGTGGACCTGTTCAGTCAGGTCTGCTCCGAATCCGTCGGGACCTCCCAGATTTCCGGGACGGGGGGACAGTTCGACTTTATCTTCGGTGCCTTCAATTCGCGGGGCGGCAAGGGGATCATCGGCCTGAGTTCGACCTTCGAGGACAAAGACGGGGGCGTTCATTCCCGGATCGTCCCCACGCTCCGGCCGGGTTCCATCGTCACCGTTCCTCGATCCTGCGTGCAGTACATCGCCACCGAGTACGGGATTGTCCAGCTCAAGGGGAAATCGACATGGGAGCGTGCGGAGGCGCTGATCAGTATCGCTCATCCCCGGTTTCGTGACGACCTCATGAAACAGGCGCGGGAGATGAAGATCTGGCTCGATCGGTAGCGGCTGCCGAACGAAAGCGAAGAAAAGAGAGGCCCGGTATATCTCAGGGACTGCCTTATCCCTCTACCGAACTTCTTTTTCTTATGATCGCAATCGCTGTTCCCGCAATCACCAAGGCGAACAGTATCATACCCCATTCCGATAGGGTGGGCACCGCATTGGGTTCAAACAGTCCCGGTCCTCCCTGATCGATAATGGGAAGACCATTGGTATCGTCTCCCAGCTGACCTGCCGTGAGGATGAACTCCACATAGAGAACGGTCTGACCGCCGATCTCTGCCGTTCCGAAGACCACCCCCGTCATGGTATACCAGATCGACGTGCTCCAGTCACTCGGTGTGGGACCGAACTTCCGGTAGAAATATCCGTCAAGGGCCTCGGCGCCGTGGTAATAGATCCTGACCGTCACCGGGGAATAGGGGATTTCAAACCCCACCAGCCCGAAGGGGTAGGTGTACCCGGGATCGGTTGCACCCACAGATTCGTACAGGAAAGTGGCGACCTGTTCCATCTGATCACAGCCGGAGACTTCAACGGTCAGATAGCCGGCACCGGTTGCCGTGGGGAGTGACGCAACGTTTGTCTGCAGACTGTCGCGTGTCCCGTCTCCATTCCCATCACCGCCGTTCGGTCCGGCATCCTGGATCGCTGGGGGCACTCCGGTTCCGTCAATAGTCGTGAACTGCACTTCTTCTCCATAGGCCGTCCCCGCCGCATTGGTTGCATAGGCCCTGACATAGTAGGTGGTAAGCGGGGTCAGGTCGGTGAGGCTGCTCGTGAACCCACCGCTGCCCGTTCCGTCCGAGGTGGTGGAATCGGCAATAGTCGGCGCGGAGGAGGTCTTCCAGCAGACACCCCGCGTTATCACCGGGGTGTCCCCCTCATCGATAACAGTCCCTCCTCCTGTCGCCGTCGATCCGGATATGTCGGTCACATCGGCGGTCGTCACCGTGGGCGTCCCGGCGAGATTGGTCGTAAAGGTCATATCGGTGCCGTAGGTGGTGCCCGCCGCATTCACCGCGCACACCCGGTAATGATAGATGGTGTTTGCATTCAGCAAATCAATGGCGACGCTGACGGCGGTATCCGCGGAACCGCTGACCGGGCTCGGGGACGCCGTGGCGGAGCGTCCATAGCCTGTCGTCTCTCCGTATTCAAAGGTAACGGTGGTGCTGGCATTACGGGCATTTGCCGTGCCGTGCAGGGTGGCCCCGTCGGGGCCGATGGCGGTCGCTTGGCCGGTGGTCGCGATGGGGGGCATAATACCGGTGAAAAAGGTCATATCCGCGCCGAAGGTCGTGCCCGAACTGTTCTGGGCCACCACCCGGTAATGATAGGTCGTCTCGGCGGTCAGCCCGGTTATGCTTTTGCTGACAGCCGTGTTGGTCGTACCGGTAACCGGGCTCTGGTCGGCGGTCACCGTGGTGCCGTAGGCGGTGGTCAGGCCGTACTCGAAGGTAACGGTCGTGGCGTCGTTCCGGGCGTTCACCGTCCCGTGCAGTGTCGCGCCGGTGTTCGTGACTCCGGTAGCGGCATCGGTGACGGCGGTCGGGGGGGCGGCAGAGGTCGTGAAGGTCATGTCCGCGCCGGAGACGGTCCCCTGGGTGCTCCGCCCTGTCGCCCGGTAATGATAGGTCGTGCCGGGAATCAGATCGGTCAGAGCGGCACTCACGGCGGTATCGGTAGAACCGGCGACCGGGCCCTGGGCCGCGTTCACCGTTTTCCCATAGCCGGTGTCAAGCCCGAATTCGAAGGTGACAGCCGTGGCATAGGTGTTTGCATTGACCGTGCCGTTCACGGTTGCGGTGGTGCCGCCTACCGACGAAGCGGCATCGGTGGTGACCGACTGCCCTTGCAGCGTGGTAAAGGTCATGGAGCTGCTGGAGTAGTTGAAAGCGCCGGAATATACCCTGGCCCGGTAATTGTACAGTGTGTTCGGGGTCAACCCGGTGATGTCCGCACTGACCGGTGTGTCGCTGTTTCCATCGACGGTCGCGGGGGTCGCGCTGACGGAGCTGTCGTAGCTCAGATCCGTGCTGTAATCGAAGTTAACAGACCATACGCTGTTGTTGGCATTCGCCACTCCGTTCAACGTGGCGCTGGTACCCAGCACATTGGTTGCGGGCTTTACCGTGACACTGGGATTGAGAGTTGTGGTGAAGGTCATATCGGCGCCGTTGCTGGTTCCGCTGGCGTTGGTCCCTACCACCCGATAGTGGTACGTCTGGTTGTAGGCGAGGCCGGTAATGGTCGCGCTCACCTCGACGTTCACCCCGGTCACCGGGCTCTGATCCGCTGTGACCGTAGTTCCGTAGGCAGTGGTGGTTCCGTACTGGAAGGTGACGGTGGTGCTGCTATTATTTGCCGTTACCGTGCCGCGGAGCGTCGCGCCGTTAAATACCGGCATGGCTGCATCGGTGGTGACCGTGGGCGCTGCGCCCACCGTGGTGACAAAGGTCATGTCCGTACCGTACGTGGTGCCGTACATGTTGGTCCCCACCGCCCGGTAGTGATAGATCGTATCGGCGGTCAGGCCCGTGATGGCGGTGCTCACGGCCGTATCGATGGAGCCGGTGACCGGGTCCTGATCGGCGGTCACGGTGGTCCCGTAGGCCGTCGTGGTTCCGTACTCGAAGGTGACGGTTGTGCCGGTGCCGTAGGCGTTGACCGTCCCGTTCAGGGTGGCCCCGGCGGTGCTCACCCCGGATGCGGCACCGGTGGTGACGGCGGGAGGCGCCAATGTGGTAAAGGTCATGTCGACGCCGTAGGCCGTGCCCCCCGTATTTTCCCCCACCACACGGAAGTGATACGTTGTATTGGACGTTAATCCAGAAATCGAGACACTGACCCCCGTGTCGGAGAGACCGGTGACGGTCCCGGGGGTTGCGGTGACGGTCTTGCCGTAGGCGGTGGTCGGGCCGTACTCGAAGGTGACGGTCGTGCTGGTGCCGTTGGCGTTGACCGTCCCGTTCAGGGTTGCCGTCGTGGCCTCGACGCCCGTTGCCGCCTGAGTGGTCGCCGTCGGTGGCGTGACGCCGGGGGTGAAGGTCATGTCCGCCCCATAGGTGGTGCCGCTCGTACTGGTCGCCACGACCCGGTAATGATAGGTGACCCCGTCGGTCAAACCGGTGATGGCCCTGCTCACCGCCGTGTCGGCAGTGCCGTTGACCGGGTCCTGTATCGCGTTTACCGTGGTCCCGTAGGCGGTGGTCAGGCCGTACTCGAAAGTAACCGTTGCACTGGCCCCGTTGGCGTTGACGGTCCCGTTCAGTTCGGCGTTCGCGGTTCCCACGGATGTGGCCGCCGTGGTGATGGCCGTCGGAGGAGGAGGCAGGGTGGTGAAGGTCATGTCAGCCCCAGAGACGGTTCCGTTCGCATTGATCGCGGTCACCCGGTAATGATAGGTGGTGTTGGGGGAGAGGTCACCGACGGCCGCGCTGACCGCGGTGTCGGTCGTGCCGGAAAGAGGGTTCGGATTCGCAATGGCTGTGCTGCCGTACCCGGTGTCCAGTCCGTACTCGAAGGTGATGATCGTCGTGGCATCACCCGCATTGACCGTCCCGTTCAGGGTCGCGGTGGTCGAATCCACCCCTGTCGCCGCATCAGTGGTTGCGGTCGGAGCGGTACCGACCGTGCCGAGGGTGAAGGTCATATCTCTGCCATAGGTGGTGCCACCCGCGTTCTGTGCCACCACACGGAAATGGTACGTGGTGTTGTTTGCAAGCCCGGAGATGTCTGCCGTCACGGCTTTCGAATAGGTAAGGGTAGTTGTCAGAGGGCTTTGGTCCGCTGTTACCGTGGTCCCGTATGCCGTGGTTGTTCCGTATTCGAAAGTGACGGTGGTCACTGTTCCCTGGGGGTCCACGATACCGTTCAGCGTGGCGCTGTCGCCCCCGGTGACCAGACCCGCGACAGTCAGAGCAAGGGGCGGGGCGGACGTGGTGTCGAACGTCATATCCGCACCGTAAGTGGTTCCGCTCGCGTTCTGTGCCACCACACGGAAATGGTACGTGGTGTCGGGTTCAAGTTCGTCGGACTCGCCGATGGCTGCACTGACGGCGGTATCGACCGTGCCGGTCAGTGAACCCGGAACGGCCGATACTGACGAGCCGTATGCCGTGGTGAGGCCGTATTCGAAGGTGACGGTCGTCACACCATTATTGGGGTTGACCGTTCCGTTCAGCGTGGCACTGTCGAACTCCACATCCGTGGCGGCATCGGTGACGGCGGTGGGTGCGGCAGGTACCGACGTGATAAAGGTCATGTCCGCGCCGTAGGTGGTGCCGTAGGTATTCTGGCCCACCGCCCGGTAATGATAGACCGTATCGGCGGCCAGCCCCGTCAGTGTCGCGCCGGCAGCCGTGTCGGTGGAGTTGTTGACCGGGCTCTGATCGGCGGTGACGGTGGACCCGTAGGCCGTGGTCAGGCCGTACTGGAAGGTGACGGTGGTGCTCGTCCCGTTGGCATTGACCGTTCCGTTCAGCGTAGCCCCGGAGGTGCTCAAACCGGATGCTGCACCGGTGGTGACGGCGGGGGGCGCCGGGGTGGTGAAGGTCATATCGGCGCCCTGGGTAGTGCCGCCGTCATTGGCCGCCACGACGCGGTAATGATACGTAACACCACTCGTCAGACCAGTGATAAGCCTGCTGACGGCCGTATCGGCGGAGCCGGTGATCGGGCTCTGATCCGCCGTGACGGTGGTCCCGTAGGCGGTCGTCTCTCCGTACTCGAAGTTGACGGTGGTACTGTTCCCCTTGGCATTGACGGTCCCGTTCAGCGTGGCGGTCGTGGTGCCCACGGAGCCGGCCGCCTGGGTAGTCGCCGTCGGGGGGATGACAGCGGTGATAAAGGTCATATCAGTGCCGTAAGCGGTACCGCCGCCGTTGGTCGCCACGACGCGGTAGTGGTAGGTGACACCGGTGGTCAGGCCGGTGAGTGCCCTGTTGACCTCTGTGTTGGCAGATCCGCTGACGGGGCTCTGATCCGCCGTGACGGTAGTCCCGTAGGCGGTGGTTGTGCCGTACTGGAAGGTGACGGTCGCGCTCTCTCCATGGGCGTTAACGGTCCCGTTCAGGGTTGCCGCCGTAATCCCGACCCCGGTTGCCGCCCGGGTGGTCGCTGTCGGGGGGGGCAAGGTGGTGAAGGTCATGTCGCTGCCGCAGGTGGTGCCCGTGGTGTTGGCGGCCACCACACGGAAGTGATAGGTGGTACCGGGAGTCAGACCGGTGATCGCACCGCTCACGGCCGTATCGGCGGAGCCGGTGACCGGGCTCTGGTCCGCCGTGACGGTGGTACCGTAGGCGGAGGTCAGACCGTATTCGAAGGTGACGGTGGTACTGCTCCCGCTTGCGTTAACGGTTCCGTTCAGCGTGGCGGTCGTGGTGCCGACCCCGCTGGCCGCATTGGTGGTCGCCGTTGCGGCAACCAGGGTGGTGAACGTTACGTCGCCGCCGTATGTGGTCCCCTCCGTGCTCGTTGCAACAACGCGGCAGTGATAGGTCGTGCCGGGCGCCAGACCCGTGAGGGTCACGCTGGCAGCCGTGTCGGTGGTACCGGTGACCGGGCTCTGATCCGCGGTGGCGGTGGTCCCATAGGCCGTGGTTGTACCGTACTCGAAGATGACGGTCGTGTCGGTCCCGTGGGCGTTGACGGTCCCGTTCAGCGTGGCCGTCGTACTCCCGACCCCGCTGGCCGTCTGGGTGCTCGCCGTCGGTGCGATCACCCCGGCCGCCGTTGTGAAAGAGACTTCATTGCCGTAGGCGGTTCCCGACGTATTGGTGGCATAGGCCCGGACATAGTAGGTGGTGTTCGGCGAGAGTCCGGTCATGGTGCTGGTAAAGGCACCGGGGGCCGCCGCCCCCCCCTCGTCCGTGCTGCTGTCCGCCAGTGTGGGGGCTCCGGTCGTATTCCAGCAGACACCGTGTGCGGTGAGGGCGGAGGTCCCGAGGGCCGTAATCGTTCCGTTCCCGGTCGCCGCGGTCGTCCCGATGGCGGTCACCTCCTGGGTCGTGACGGTGGGGGCGCAGTAGGATATCGTCCCCTGGGTCTGAACGACGGAGCCGCCGCCTTCGACGATCAGGGCTCCGCATTCCTGCACGGTTCCGCTGGTCAGTTGCAGCGTCCCGCCGTTCTCGACGGTCAGGTCACCGCAGTTGATATCGATTGTCGAATCATGCAGGGTGATCGTGCCTTCTGCGTGGATGATTACATCCGCACAAACCGGAAGGGCGGCGAGGAACGACACCGCGAAAATGAGGACCAACGCCACGGACACAAGCGGCCTTTTCATGATTCTCTCTCCATGGGGAATATCACTTCAGCTCCGTACGACTCTCGAAAGGGCATCAGGGAAAATGATGAGCATCATACCCGTTTCACACGATCCTGAGGATCGTTCTGTCTCTCTCTGTTACATGGCACTGCCCGAGGGCGTCTTTTGAGGGACCGTCTTCAGCTCTCGCTCCAGGTCGGCGATCTTGTGGGTGAGTTGGTCGATCACCCGCTGCTGTTCCTGGGTCACCTTGGCGAGGACCGCCACGACGTCCATGGTGCTCAGCGATTTCCGGCTGTTGGTCGCGACCAGTGTCGGGACCTCCTCGGCGATGAACCCCACCGATTCCTCGGTCGGGTCGACGGTGTAATGGAATTTGACCGGGCGGAGCTCCCGCAGGGTATCCATCGCCTCCTTCACCTCGAGGGCCCGGATGTCTTCCTTGTAGTCCCTGCTGCTCCCCACCTCGAGGTTCCCGAGGACAAAGGCGTTCCCGTTCACCTCCAGGTTCGCCGGGAAGCTCGTTTGGGCCGTGACCCTGACGGTCCCGTACACCTCAACCACATTCGCCGTCGTTCCTGATTCGATCCCGATCCGGGCGTCCCCCCGCACATCCAATGTCGCCTCCGGTTTTACGGTCCCGATTCCGACACGCATCTCCGCACCATTATTATACCCCACACAGAGGGTGTTGCTCGGCGTGCCGGGGTAGATCTTAAAGGGAAGCAGAGAGCCGTTTGTCGCATCGCGGACGAAGAAGTTCGTTTCGTTCCCCGCCACGTCCCACACCTGTGGCGACCACCCGGACGATCCGTCCTGATCGAGGCGGACGGTGGGGGTGTTCCCGCATAGTATGTGAAGGTCCGTGACCGGTGTTGCCGTCCCGATACCAATTTGGCCAGAGTCTTCGACAAAGAGAGCGTTGGTTGGAGCCCCGGCCTCGATCTTGAAGGGGGTCTTCCCTGAATCGATATCATCGACGGCGAAGTAGTTACCCCCGCCGTTGGAAGAGTCGTTGATGGTGATCTGCCAGTCGTTCGAGGGGAAAGAGCCGCTGTTGCTGGTATCGTAAAAACGGATCCGCAGGTTGTTCTCCTTGAGGCGGATCGTGTCGAACCCGAAGCTCTCGCCGTTGTCGGTGTCCATCCCGACACCGAGGCTTCCCTGGACGATGACATCGCCTTGAAAGACCTGATCCGCCCAGGCCGGCGGGACCATGAGATCCATAAACGCTCCGAGGGCGGCTGCGGCCGTGGAGAAGAGCCTATCGAGGAGGCCGCTCTCCGTACCGGACGGAGAAACGATGGTACCCCCCTTGACGAGGAACGTCCCCGACTGAGACCACGGGCGGGTCTCTTCCTGTGTCTGTACGGCCTCATCCCTCGACGTCTTCCGTGCGCTGAAGCCGGCGCGGACCTCCCAGGTGTAGAAACCGTCCGCCGCCCCCCCCGCCGGCGTCCAGGTGATCCGGCTCCCCGCGGTGCTCTCTTCGCTGATCAGATCCCCCCGGGGATCGGCGACCCGGAGGAGGAGGTAGGTCACCGTAGCCGTGGCGGGGGTGACAACGATACCATCCGCACTGATCTCCACGGTGGCGGCATCATCGGCTCGTGCCCCCGTCACCGTACCGGCATGAATCGCCAGAACGATCAGGGGAATCAAAAACAGATACCGACAGGTAACCCTCGCGAAAAACGACTGTACACGTGTAATCATGACATGTCCCTTCCTTGTGATGTTATCTCAATGCAATATTTTTTCACACATGATCAGGCGGACGAATTATAGACCTGCGTTTGACGTTGGTCAACGGAAAACATTGTCACACCCGGGGAAAAAGTTGGTTCTATAATGTGAGCCATTTTTCCGTTTTACGGAGGAAAACCGAAGGGTTTCGTGCCTGACGTTATCGCCGCTCAATACCGTCCTTCTGAAATGAGACGGTTTATGGTATCATCCACACGGATTGGTGAGTTCAAGCCCGTCTGATCGTTATTCAGACAGGCAAGAAGATGCGCATTGTAACCGGAACCTCCTGTGCTTTTGAACGAGACCCATCCGATACTAGGAGCGACGATGAACGGCACCGATATTCTGACGACCCGGCTTGAAGCGATTTTCAATCCCGCGTCCGTCGCCATTGTCGGTGTGCCGAAGGAGATGAAGACGGGGAAGCTCTTCCTCATGGCCCTGATCGATCAGGGTTTCCCCGGGGGTCATTTATCCCGTCCACCCCACGGCGGATGAGATCGACGGGCTGAAGGCATACCCCTCCGTTTCGGCAATCCCCGGCCCTGTTGATCTCGCCATCATCCTCGTCCCCCACGACCGCGCGCTTCCCATCGTTCGGGAATGCGCGGACAAAGAGCTCAAGGGGGCGATCCTCTTTACCGCCGGTTTCAAGGAAACGGGGAGCGATGAGGGAAAAGCGATGGAGGCCGAACTGACTCACATCGCGCAGGCCTCCGGGATGAGGATCATCGGGCCCAACTGCATGGGGCTGTATGCGCCCCGGACGGGCCTCTCATACTTTCCGGGGCTCTCCCACACCCCGGGGCCGATCGGCCTTATCTCCCACAGCGGCTCGCTGGGGAATATTCTGTGCCGCATGGGGCCTGAGAAGGGTCTCTCGTTCAGCAAGGCCGTCAGCCTCGGCAATGAGTGCGACCTCAACGCCGCCGATTTTCTGACCTACCTGGGAAGGATCCCGACACGGAGGTGATCGGCACCTACCTGGAGGGGATCAAAGATGGGCCGCGGTTTCTCAGGGCCCTATACGAGGCGTCGGTCAGAAAACCGGTGATTGTCTGGAAGGTGGGTCTGACGCCGGAGGGGAGCCGCGCCGCCGCCTCACATACCGGCGCGCTCGCGGGTTCCCGTGAGATATGGGAAGGGGTGGTCCGGCAGACCGGTGCCGTCCCGGTGACGGGATTCGAGGAATGGGTTGATGCCCTGATCGGCTTTTCCCTCCTCCCTCCACACCTGGGGGACCGGATGGTCATCATCTCGGGACCCGGTGGACTGGCAGTCTCGGCGGCGGAGGCCTGTGGAACCGCAGGGCTCAGGTTGGCTTCGATAGCTCCCGAGACCCGATCCAAATTGGCGGGTGTTATTCCTCCGACCGGTACCAGCCTGAACAATCCCATAGATATCGGACTGACCTCTTCTCTCGACATTGATCTCTATATCAATGCGGCCAGGGCGGTTGCCGAGGACCCCGGTGTGGATGCCGTGGTTGTGATGGGAATCGGCCTCTCTCCCCGAGGTGAACAGGCACTATGCCGACGCCATGATCCGGATACGGAAAGAGACGGGGAAGCCCTTTGTCGCCGTCAAGATCCCCGGTCTCGATGCGGATGCCATTCAGACCTTCTTCGACGCCGGTCTCCCCTTCTTTGAATCGCCGGAGCGTGCCATGAAGACCTACGCCATGGTCCGGAACTACCAGATCCGGAGAGACAAGAGGAACCTCTCGATGCCGGTGGCGTAATCCGGTCGAATCAAAAAATCGCGGATACAGAGAGAAAAACTTGGCGAAAACGTTTTCATCCGTGTACAATCCGGCCGCTTTTTGAACAGTGGAAAAGCCGGCGATCCTGACACGAAACCAATCCAACAGGTGGAGATAATTGACACAGACACAACCAGGAGGAAAGATAGCGTACGATGTCAATGAAAACCCTCCCGTGTGGATGAGCCTCTTCCTCGGTTTTACCCATGTGGCACTCATTTTCGATGCCATCGTCTTTATCCCCAACATTATCGGTGAAACAACGGGGATCCCCCCCGAGCAGGTCGAATATCTCGCCTTTACCTAGATTATCATCGCCGCCGTCGCCGTGCTGATCCAGGCCCTGCGCGTCGGCTCCATCGGATGCGGCTACGTCTTGTTCGCCGGGTCGTACAGCGCGTTTCTGGCCTGTTCCCTCGATGCGGTCAATATGGGCGGCCTGCCCCTGCTGGCGGTCATGGGAATTCTGACAGCTCCCATGGTTTTTCTGTATGCCTACTTTCTGCGCTTCCTGCGCCATATCGTGACGCCGGTGGTCGGCGGAACGGTGATCATGCTGGTCGCCATGGGGTTGATCCCCATCGGCCTGGACCTGTGGATGGGGGCGGATTCCAGTCTCCCGTCCTTTGGCTCCGGTGCCTCCTATTTGACCGGCACCGTCACCATCGTCGCCTTGATGGTCCTGATGATCACCGGGAACAGAGTCATCAGGCTCTGGACCCCGATCATTGGCATGGGGGTTGGGTATCTTACCGCGTGGAGCTTCGGGCTCCTGGAACTGACCCACTTTCACAGTGCGCCCCTGTTTGGCATGCCCCAGGGCCACTGGTCCGGGATTGCCGTGGATCTGGACATAAAGCACCTCCCCCTTGCCGCCGCCTTTCTCATGGTCGCCCTGGTCAGCGCCATCGAGGGGACGGGAAACATCATGCTGGTGCAGAAGGTTTCTGAGCGTGATTTCCACAAGGTCAGATACGACCGTGTCCAGGGGGGACTGTTCTGCGACGGGCTGGTGAAGCTGTTGGCAGGGGTGGCGGGGACAACCCCCAACGCCACATACTGCGACAATATTCCGCTCATAGAGATGACCGGGGTCTCCTCGCGGCGCATCGGCATATGCGGGGCGGCGATACTCCTGTGCGCTGCCTTCATACCCAAGATCGGCGGACTCATACTGGACATGCCCCCTCCCGTGGTGGGTGGCGTGCTGGTGGTGATTGCCGCCATGCTCTTTTACGCCGGGATCTCCCTGGTTCAATCCTCCGGGATGACGTTTCAGAAGGGGCTCATCATGGGATTTTCCCTGTGCGCCGGTCTGGTCGCGGACTCCGGCCAATTTTTCCCCGATCTGATGCCAGTTTACATGAAACCGCTGCTGGAGAACGGTGTGGCGGTCGGCGGGTTCAGCGCCTTTTTCCTCAACACGCTGATCCATGTCATGCCAAAACCCCGGCGGGTCCTTTTCCGTCCCGGCGGATATGGCGGGCCTGACCGAACTGATGAAAGCGCTGGAGGGAAGCGTTAAAAAACTCAAACTCACCGACAGAGAATATATCAAGCTGCAACTGGCCTGCGAAGAGGCCTTCCTCCACATGATTTCGCATGAGCACAGAGAGGGTGAGATTATATTAAAGATCAACCGTGACGAAGATGTGCTGTTTGTGGAACTGATCAGCGGGGCGGCGATCGAAGACATCGACCAGATCGTGCGACCGCCGCGCTCCCTTGATGCCGGTATTGATGAAATGTCAAAACTGGGGCCCCTCGTCCTGCAAAACACCGTTATGGACCTGCGGCATATTCAGATATCCGGATACGCATATATCTCCTTCTTTATCTCGGCATAACCATATCCCACGAGAAGGCCATCTCGCGCCTGCTACGGTGGAACGGTATGCGACGGTGTAGGTCGTCTTTGACAACGGTCTCTTTACCATCGAAAGACACTTCCTCTTCCGTCATATGCGAACCGATGGTGCACGTATCCCCGGAAAGCACTCGACCCCATACCCTCCATATTTATTTGAAGCTGATATTTTTCAATAAAATATCTGTTGCTGAGGATTTTTTCGTTTCTCTGATCTTTTTTCTGAACATTTCATGGAATCAGATTGGACGTTTCTTTAAAGATCCGGGCTTTCAGCGCCCGGATTCGCCCGCTTCCTCCCAGATGATCATCTCAGAAACCATCCTTCATTCAGCTGGTTGCAACTACTTTTCCCCGAATCCCCTGTATGGCACGCTTCTTTCGTTACCAGAAGGCAAAAGAAACAAACAAAAGGGACTACCAAAAGGAGGATATAATCATGAAACGGACAGTGCAGACAATCATCATGGCGGCCTTCGTGGTGCTCGTCACCGCTTCCTTCGGCTATGCCGAGTATACCGCAACCAACGCGGCGGGTTTCCCCTATTTCCATCTCGGATGCCTCATCGTCGGCGGGATGATCATCACCTCGCTCAAACACAAATACACGAAACTGTATCTCAGCGAGGCGGTCGGCTCCTTCGCGCTCTACGCCGTCCTGGTGGCCCTCTTCACGGCCCCGGTCGTGGGTGCGCTCAAGGGCATCGTCAGCTAGAGAGGGTAAGCATATACGAAAGGAGGACACGAACAATGATCGCCACACATCACCACCATAGTGCGATAAACTGGAGATCGAACCTGACTCAGATATTGCAGATCAGCGTATGGGGGTTCGTGATCGTCGCTTCTTCGTTTCTGTTCCTCTACGTGGGCCGCTGGATCGACACCCGGTTCAATACCGAACCCGGCTTCATGTTCGGGCTTTTCTTTCTCGCCGTCGGTCTGTGCATCTGGAGGCTCTACGGAGAGGCCAAGCTCACCATGGAGCGGCAGAAGAAGGAACGATGGTAGCCAAATAGAAAAATCACAGCAACATTACGGCCCCCGTCTCAAAAGACGGGGGCTTTTTTGTGACGCATAGCGCGCGGTTCCGCCATGCGTGACGAAGGAAACCCCACCTTGCCGTACCGGGCATGATCCGGATCCGGTCCGGGATACTTGAACATAGGGAGGAAGGGGAGTATTCTCTCAAAAGAGATTGTGTTATGCAAAAAATGTGGGACGAGGATGAGCATGACGTACGGAGAGGATACCATATGCGGTATGTTTCATAATCAGGCGCTGCGTTATGGGGATCAGGTCGAGATGCTCCGTGCCAAGTTTGACCGGAATGGAGATCCAAGCAGCACATGGCATTCACGAAACTGGGCGGAAACGCGCCGGGAAGTGATGTCCCTTGCCAAGGGTTTGATTTGCCTCGGATTAAACCGAGGGGATCGCGTCATTCTTTTTTCAGAAAGCAGACCAAGATGGATCATCGCCGATCAGGCTATTCAGGCCTGCGGGGCGATTGGTGTTCCGCTCTATCCCTCATTGACCGTGGAAGAACTGAGATACATGACATCGGACAGCCAGGCCCGGGTTGTTATCGTCTCTACCTCTGAGAAGGGGGAAATGGTCCTTAAGGCACAGGCGCAGGGAACCCCTGTGGAAATAATCGTCGTCATGGGTCGTTGGGATGACGCCAAGCCGGAAGGGGTTTTCACCTTTGACGACGTCATGACTCTGGGGAAACAAGGAATCAGCGATCGAGAACTGGAGAACAGGATACGGACCGTTGCCCCCGAAGATGTCGCCTCCATCATATATACATCGGGAACCACGGGAATCCCGAAGGGCGTTGTCCTTACCCAGAAGAATTGGGTATCCAATCTTCACCAGTGCTCCGGTTCCACGCTCATGCGTCGTCAGCGAGAAAAAGACCTTCACATGACACACCTTGTTCATCTGCCGCTGTGTCACGTGTTCGGCAGAACAAGCGATTACCACGTGGGTGCGCTTCGACAGGGAAGTATCCTCGTATTCGCTGAAAGTTTTGAAAAAATACCGGAAAATCTTCGGGAAGTCAGACCGAATGTCATTGCCAGTATTCCCCGGTTATGGGAAAAAATATATGATTTCACACGATCAATTGTCTCCCGGCGGAGCAAAACCGCTCGATCCGTTTTTCACTGGGCGATGGGTCTTGGCGGGGAATATACCAACGCCATGGCGACTGCCACACGCATGGGTCAATTCGACCTGATGCAATTCGCCCTGGCCAACAGGGTTGTCTTTAATAAAATCAGGAAAATAGCAGGCCTCGATCGCGTCGTACTGGGCATATCAGGGGGCGGCAAACTCTCCAGAGATGTATGCATTTTCATCCGTGCCCTGGGCATTCAACTCAGTGAAGGGTACGGACTGACGGAAACGTCGCCAGTTATCAACTTCAACGAGCCCGAATTCACCGGCAGCTTCGATATCGACAAGGTCGGGTGGTTTGGCGGCAAGATGATCGATCTGACGGTCGACTTGATGGTTACCAAGCAGTCCCGAGGATTATCACCCTATACCAATCCGATCCGTTCCCTGGGTCTTGCCCTGGCATATAATACGGTTGCCCACAAACTCCAGATCAAACCCGGCACCGTCGGCAAGCCGGTCCTCTGGACAGAGGAAAAAATTGCAGAAGACGGTGAAATCTTGGTCAAGGGTCCTCAAGTGTTCAGAGAATACTGGAATTTACCTGAGGCAACCGCCGAGGCCTTCACCGATGACGGATGGTTCAAGACCGGTGATATCGGAGGATTCGATCACGAAGGATTCCTCGTGATTACTGATAGGAAAAAAGATCTTATGGTTACCTCGGGCGGTAAGAATATAGCCCCGCATCCCATCGAGCTGGCAGTGACGGCCAGACCTTATATAGATCAGGCCTGTCTCGTCGGCGACGCGCGCAAATATATCTCCGCTTTGATCGTTCCTGACTTCCAGGAGATCCGTCGTTTTTTCAAGCAGAACGGCATCCCGACATGTCCCGATGGAGACCTTATCATACATGAGCAGGCTCAGGAGCTGATCAAGCGGCAGGTGGATGAAGTCAACGCAACACTGTCTCATCATGAACGAATCCAGTATTATACGGTGCTGCGGAGATCCTTCAGCATCGAATCGGGTGAATTGACTCCCACGTTAAAGCTCAAGCGCAGGGTTATCTTTGAGAAATTTCACGATGAGATAGCACGCATGTATGTCAACTGATCCGCCGGTCAACGCCGTTATATCTCCGAGAAACCAGAACGTATTCGGAAATGATACCAAGGAACGCGTGTTGTGCGTGGACCTCTTGTGTCGTGGGATTCGACGCATCCCCTCCTCGCCGGAGATTACGAGATCGTCGCGGCATTCGCCAATCCCAATTACCAGGAATCCACAGAGGTATCCTTCGGGACTGTCACTGTTACGGGGGGAGAAACCGCCACATTAGAACTGGGGGTTATGACTTTCAATGTCGCTGACTCGCTGAAGGGAATACCCGTCGACGCCGTCAATGTCTACCGAAAGGGGGCACCTGATCCCCTCTTGACCCTCCACCACCACGGGAATGGTTGCTATCTCTTCAAACCAAAACCTCTCCCCCTGGGTGCGTACTCGCTCTCTTTTGCCTATTCGAGAAGCCCTGGCCCCACTGCTGTCGCACACGACATCACGATAGAAACGGGCAGGGAATCCATTGTCACGATCGATTCAGGTATCGGACTGCAGAAACCGACGGGGAAGGATGTCAATGTCCAGGGTTGGAATCTCGTTCCGGCCGGAGGCGAGACACCCGCTCTGCAGGTGCGGAGGAGATGGGACAACAACTACCCTCTCTGGAAGGTCTTTGCGGTCCCCCCCGGGACATACGATCTCTCCGTCCTCCTCAAGGGCATGGAAGGACCACTGCCTGTGGGTAAAGGACTGTCAATCTCCAAAGGGGGCCTGCTGATGTTACGACTCGGGGTTGTAAGGTCCGGCGCAATGTAAACCATGTATCAAGGAGAATAGAATGTTCAGAAAATCAAGGATCGCCTTTTTCGTGTGCTTCGCGGTCATGCCCGCGTTTTTAGCAACCTCGTGCTATATCAGACCCCCCAAGCCGGGGGCCGTGTGGGTTCCGGGACATTGCGGATCCAAAGGACGATGGATCGACGGTCACTGGCGCTAGATGGCAGATGAGGAGTATTTTCCCCATCCACATTGTATATGGCACTCTCCACGATTTTGTGAAAAGCGGCGGGGGTGTGATGTCTACTCTTCAGGCCCGTGGCCTACGCCTCTTTTGGACATGAAAAGCTTTCCCAGCCATTTTCGTCTGTCTCAAAACCTCTCTTTCTGTTGGAGCAACAATAAATTGTCACCGCTAAAGATTTCACCAAACAAACCGATGTGTTTGTTATAAAACCCCACCTGCTACCCAAGACCTTTTTTTGCATTTCAGAATCAGATATAAAAGTCTCACAGGGGGAGTCTTTCCGGTTTTGAGGTAAAGCAAGACAGGGGTAACTATCTGATATCGGGAGGGGGAACCGATGCCGGAGATTACGATAAAAAACATCAAGGTCTTTTGGGAGAACAATGCTGTAACTTTCCTGCGTGAAGATAAACCGGATGCACCGATTACTCTGCCAACCAGCGCAATAGATGAGCTTATCGATTTCCTGAGCTTGCTGAATCAGGATGCGACTGAACGACGGAGGGCATTTCGAGTCGCTGTTCCCCGCTCGGCCGGTCTTATGGTTCGATTTACACTGAAGGGGAAAACCAGGTCGGCAACCCCTGTGGATATCAGCCTGGTAGGGATTCTGATCGAGCTTTCCCCATCAGCGGTGATAGACTTACCGATAGATACCACACTCAGCATAGAACTTCGATTAAACGAGAAAGTCTCGACGCTCATGGGACTTGTCCGCCGGCGAAACAATAATCGGTACGGCATTCTGTTTCTTGATTCACTGAGAGAGGGGGAACTGAACCCCCCTGAATCGTTGGTTAACATATACAAGGAAATCGAAAGACAGTGGCTGCGGGCCAGGTTGGAAAAGGGTCGCCAAGGGAGGATGTAATTTCCCTCTCTTGCCATTCTGGATCAGATCTTCTTCGATAAGGAATTCGAGGAGGAAACAAGGAAATCGTTTGGGTCGGGCCAAGAGATATTGGCCCGACCCAAACGATGTATTACAGCATTTCTATAATAAACGCGTGGCCCGGTCCGCCGCTGGCGCACAGAGAGGCACAACCGAATTTCTTGCCTTGCCGTTTCAATTCGTTCATCATGGTCACGATCAGGCGGGCACCGGTCGCGCCGACGGGGTGCCCCATGCTGATGCCGGAACCGACCGCGTTGATCTTCTCAACATCAAGCTTGAACTCGCGGTTGCAGCCGATTACCTGCGCGGCAAAGGCCTCGTTCAACTCGAAGTAATCGATGTCTTCCAGTTTCATGTCGGCGAATTTCAGGGCGTTCTGTACCGCCGGAACGACGCCCAACCCCATGACGCGGGGCTCGACCGAACCGGGAGCCGACGCGACGACTTTTGCAATGGGGGTGAGTCCCAGTTCTTTCGCCTTTTCGGCGGCCATCAGAATCAGGCAGGAACCGGCGTCATTCAGGCCGGATGCGTTGCCGGCCGTGACCGTGCCGTCTTTTTTGAAGACGGGTCTGAGCTTGCTCAGCGCCTCCATGTTCGTGTCGGCCCGGGGGTGCTCATCCGTATCGAAGATGGTCGTGCCCTTCTTGGTCTTGATCTCGACCGGGATGATTTCGTCCTTGAACCAGCCCTTTTCGATGGCGGCGCAGGCGCGCTGATGGCTCATCAGTGCCCATTCGTCCTGCTCCTGACGGGAGATGTTGTATTTATCGGCGATGTTGTCCGCCGTGATCCCCATATGATACCCGAGGAGCTCATCCACCAGACCGCCGATCATCAGACTGTCCTTGATCTGCTCGCCGTCATTGAGGCGATATCCCTTGCGGGCGCCGAAGAGCAGATAGGGGGCGCTGCTCATGCTCTCCACACCGACAACCGCGCCGGCATCGACCTTGCCCAGCATAATCTCCTGCGCCAGCAGCTCGGCGCCGCGCATCGACGAGGCACACTGCTGATGCACGGTAAAGGCAAATGATTCCACCGGCAATTCTACGTTCATTGCAATGTGGCGCGCGGTGTTTCCCGGTGCACCGGCCTGGTTGACATGGCCGCAGATCAGTTCCTGAATCAGGTTTTTATCAACCCCCACCTTTTCCAGCGCGCCATTGAGCGCAATAATGCCCAATTGCACCGCATTAAGACTCGAAAGCGATCCTAAATAATCCCCAATGGCCGTTCTTGCTCCGCTCACAATCACTACTTCTCTCATAATTTATCCTTTCACGCTTTTCTTTATTGTGCTACCTTCACCGCTGCTATGCCCTTTCTCGAAAGTAACCCCAGAGCTACTAACAATATTCTCTTTAGTATGCAAGAAATGTTTTCTAGCAAAAAGATCTGTTTGGGCTTATCATTTCTGCCCCAGTGTATCCGGGCAGAAGTGAAGGTAACAGCCCGGCACTCCGTGCCACCGGATTTTTTTGAACCACGCAAGGATCACGATATCGTATCCCGAATCAAAAACGGCGAGATTTCCCCACTCATCATAAAATGGCCCCACGCCGAGAGGACGTGAGGCCATGTGAGCTTTGATGTTGAAAGTGTGTCTATTCCAGAGGCGCTCCGGTGAAGTTCGCCGAATCGACCTTCAGGGCCGCCCCTTCGTTGTTCATAATGCATTCCACCCGGCCGAAGAATTTGGGGAATTCCGCGCCGATGTAGAACTGCGACGAGAGCATCCTGCCGCTGTAGTACGCCGCCTCGGCGTCTTCCGCGATCTTCTTCTGGCGCTCCTCGCCCTTTGCGTCGCCCAGGAGTTCCTTCGCCTTGGGGGTCGTGATCGTGAGACTCCACAGGTGCAGCCAGGCCAGGACGAGGGGGAACATGGCCTGCTGGAACGGCGTGGCGTTGAGGACCAGGGCCAAGATCTTGCCTTCACCCAGCTGTCCCTTCATCATCTCAATGATCTCGTCGAGCTTCGCGAGCCCCTTGACGACGGGGGAGATGTACTTCTCGTCCACCACACCCTTGGCCTTGTCGATTGTCCCGTTCATCCACTTCCTGAGCTGCCCGTAGTTGTACATCTCGGGGTTCATGAGGATCTTGCGCATCTGGAGGTCGAGGGACTGAATGGCGTTCGTACCCTCATAGACGGAGAGGACCTTGACGTCGCGGGCGTACTGCTCGACCGGGTATTCACTGCAGTACCCGTAACCGCCATACACCTGGATTGCCTCGGACGTGACCAGCCAGGCCTCGTCGGATATGCCCGCCTTCACGATGGGGGTCAGGATCTCGACGATCCCCTTCGCCGCCTTCACCTCCTCGGGGTCCTTCGAGGCGTGCATGACGTCCTCGTGATAGGCGAGGAAGAGGCAGAGCATCCGCATTCCCTCGACGGTGCTCTTCATGTACAGCAGCATCCGCTTGACGTCGGGGTGCTCGATGATGTTGACAGGCGGGGCGGCCTTATTCATGGATTGGGTGATATGAACGCTCTGGACCCTGTTGCGGGCGTAGGTGACGGCGTGCATGTAGCCGGCGCTGGAACAAGCCTCGGCCTGAACGCCCGTGTGGATGCGGGCCGAATTCATGAGCTGAAACATGATCGGCATCCCCTGACGCTCCTCACCCAGGAGGTAGCCGACACACTTGCCCTCTTCGCCGAAGGCCAGCGACGAGGTGGCGTTTCCCTTGAGCCCCATCTTGTGCTCGACGCCGGCGCAGTACATGTCGTTGCGCTCGCCCAGGGAGCCGTCCGGATTGACCAGGTACTTCGGAACGATGAAGATAGAGATCCCCTTTGTCCCCGGAGGATCACCCTCGATCCTGGCCAGGACAGGATGGATGATGTTCTCGGTCAGATCGGACTCGCCGTTGCTGATGAAGATCTTCTGGCCGGTAATGAGATAGGTGCCGTCGGCCTGCTTGACCGCCTTGCTCTTGAGTGCGCCCACGTCGGAGCCGGCGCTCGGCTCGGTCAGACACATGGTGCCGCCCCAGGTCCCCTCGAACATCTTGGGGAGAAACATCTCCTTCAGCTCGTCGGACCCGAAATTCAGGATAAGGGCCATGGCGCCGGTGATCGAACCTCCGTACATGGTCAGCGCCGTGTTCCCCGCGTTAAAATACTCCGCGGCCGCCATGGAGATCGTGGTGGGGATACCCACTCCACCGACATCCTGAGGAAATGCCAGGATGTGGAAGCCGGCTTCGACATACGCTTGGAATCCCTTGTGAAACGATTCGGGTACGGTGACGGTGTGCTCCTTGGCATCGTACTTGAGCCCTATCTGGTCTCCGTCGACGTTGGACGGATAGAATTGCTCGACGGCAATCTTTTCCGCAAGTTCCAGGGTGTCTTCGTAAACGGAGCGGTCGAAATCCTGGAAGCACTCATACCGATTCAACTTTTCCATTTCCAACAGCTCGAAGAGAACAAAGCGGACATCACGAGAATCAACCAATGTGTTCACTGACATACTTTACCTCCTCCTAATACTATGTTTTGATGGTTAAAGGCACCGAAATACCTATTGTCTCCGGCAACTCAAGAAAGAATGACCCCCGTTCATTTTACCCTGTAGCGCCTATCATGATTTTCGTTTGAATGCTACCAGATATTTGACCAATCTCCGTGCAACGGCCTCGGAGAGAAACAACATCATACAAACGGCTGCAGGTAAACGCGAATTTTAAAAACAAATTCAAAAGGTTTTCGGCTGATATGCAGATCACTTTCCCCGATTGAACCTGCCGGGGCTCCTCGGGGGCATCGCGAACGTTCCGTTTCCAGGGATCCGAATACAGTGTATCTGAGCGGGAATATCCTTATCCAATACAAACAATGCCAGCGACCCGGCGCGCACCACGGGTGTCTCCATCGACATCTCCGGAGAGCCTCGTACATCCATCATGTTGCCGGCAATATTTCTTGACAGGATACGATGATGACGCTAAGAGATCGGTATCGTTGCTTCATTAACCATGTCTCATGTATATTCCCTTAATCGTAGTCCAAGGGGGGAGATTATGATCGGATTGCCGAAAGCCCTGTTCTCACGATGAGAAATGGGCTTTTTGTTTTTTGTGAGGAGTTTCATTCGGCAAGTTTGCCGTGTTGGGGTTTTTGTCAGGATCCAGATAAACGATGGTTGTTAGGTCAATAAAGATAACTCATGTTTTATAAATACTTACCTCCAAATAGAGTCCAAGTTCTGAAGAATTTAGAGATTCGATTTTCCCAGCCTAGAGCATTAAATGATCCTTTTGAGGGGTCACCTTTGATAGACATGAGTTCTAGTATTAGTGATTTAATGGATCAAATAGAACGTTACAGATTTGATTTGTGTGAAAACACGGTAGGTGAAGAAAAAACATCAGAGAACTGTAAAATATTGGATGAAGAAGTTCGATCATTAAAATCTCATCTCCTTGAAAAAATGTCCTCATCAAATGTGGGACGTGAACTGATGGATTGGTTAAATAAAAGGATCGGTATACTTTCTCTTTCAAGAACATTTAGTAATTTATTGATGTGGACTCATTATGCCGATCGCCACAAAGGTTTTGTGATTGGTTTCGATGAATCACATGAATTCTTTTATCAAAAATCATATCTTGGCCTTGGAACATGCCCAAGCCAAGTAAGATATACCAAGCAACGTAGCGCTCCTACCCTGCAAGACTTTGATTACTATGAGAAGTTGTTGTGTGAAAAACCAATCGACTGGGCGTATGAAGAAGAAGTAAGGGTGCTCAGGATTTTTACTGAACGCACTAAAAGGTCGCCAAACGTAGATGAATCAGGGTATCCAATTTATCTGTTCGATATTCCCAAAGACAGCATTAAAAGTATTTATATTGGTGCGCATGCTGCTCCAAATTTAGAATCAGAAGTAATAGACATAGTGCATAAAAATGGACTGGATGCTGAGGTTTATGGCATATCTATTTCAAAAACACGATACGAAATTGAATGTAGCAAAATAGCCTAACAAGACTTTTACAGCGGACCAGAAAAAACCGCGACTGCTGAAAAGCATATTAGCAAGAGGAGGTGTTATGAAGATTCAATCTATTGATCACATCAGTTACGCAGTCACCGACATCGATGCGACTATCGAGACCTGGTCCCGGCTCTACGGCATCGGTCCCTGGACGTTTCAGGAAAACGGGGGAACGGATGTCAAAGGGCGGCCTTGGAAGATCCGCATGGCCTTCGCCTATGTGGGACCGGTGGAAATCGAATTGGTGCAGTCCCTGGAAGGTCGAATCTTCCAGTCGAAATTTATCGACAAGTGGGGCGAAGGGGTCCATCACCTCGGGTTTTTCGTCGACGATGTCGACGCGGAAGTCGCCCGGCTGGTCGAGGAGGGCGCCAATCTTCTCATCCATGACCCGGGACGTTTTGCCTATCTCGACGCGGGAGGGCCGGGGGGCGCTATCTTTGAACTGATGAGCAAGAGAGGGTAAATGTTCGGCTGGATTCAGAACCATGAGATGCTTTTTTTCGGGATAGCGGGGGTCTCGCTCGTGGTGTTCGCGGGAGCCCTGGCGGCCGTTCCGTGGGTGGTGGTCCGAATTCCGGAAGATTATTTCTCCGGGCGGAGACGGCCCGGGTTGTCCACGATACACCGGGAGCGGCCAGCTATATGGCTGTTGCTCCAGATCGTGAAAAACTTTTTCGGCGTCGTGTTTGTCCTGTCCGGCATTACCCTGCTGGTGCTTCCCGGCCAGGGTATCCTGACGATCCTGCTCGGGATCGCGCTCATGAATTTCCCCGGGAAGTTCCGGTTCGAACGGTGGCTTGTCACCCGCGGTTCCACGCTCCGATTCATCAATCATCTTCGCCGCTCGCGTGGACAACCCGAACTGGTTCTTGGAGATGAACCCCTGCCGACCGGAACGGATCCGGCGTAACGGGAAGGACAGGGGAGCCTGCCGTACCCACGCATGTTGCTTCCATCCTGGCAACACACCTATACAGGAAAAAAGGATCGGGGGGTATTTCCTCAACCGGAATGATTGTTGTGTAAATACCCCCCCGATCCAAGCGAGGCAGGACTTCAAAGGTACAGAATCTGCTTGTTATATCTGCCTATATATCGGCCCCCCCACCCGCTGAAGGAGAACGAAAAAACGGATGCGGGGAAGCTCGGTGCACTACTGATTGACGCATGTTCCGAGCAGTTCGGGCCTGGCGCACTGGACATACAACACCTTTATCGATGATTCTTTCCCGGAAAGAATGAACAAACCTCCCGGCAATTCTTCATCTGTCTCTGCACAGGTCAGGCCGATGAACTCAAAATTCCGGCATACATCCCGAATAAACGGCCCCACCGTTTTAATCGGATTCTCGCCGTGTATGAGAAAGGCATCAGCCCCTCTCAGTTGCGCGACAGCATTTCCCATATATTTTATTACGGAATATCGGAGCACCTTGTAGGCGATAGTGTCTACTCCGGCATGGAGGATATCGCCTAAGGTACTATCTTCTTTTCCCATCAACGCACAGAGTCCACCTTTTTGAGAAAAAACCGGGGCGATATCCTTGAGTGCCCAACCGGCCTCCTGCATCAGAAAGACAAACGAGGCGTCGGTATCACCGCAACCATGGAGGGAAGGGATCCCCTCCGCAGTACTAAAACCGATTGATGTCTCCAATGGACAGCCATCTTCAAAGGCCGTCACATTGGTTTCAGGCCCCAGGAAGACACTGATCACCTTATGATGCGCATCTCCTAATACCGGTTTTACCTTTTCCACCATGTATCCATGTTCCAGCCCATATCCACCGTAGCGCTTTATTCCCTTCTCTCTGAGTTCCAGGGGGACTGCATAATTTCGGGATTTTGGCGGGAGGGCACCATACAATGCCGTTTCACAGACAATGGTATGCCGAATTCCGGGCATCTGTTCATAGCAGTAACGAATTGCCTCAAGGGTCATCTTATTACGCTCAGGTGACAAGGGAACAGTCTTTTCAACTGTTGCCATAAGACTCCGATCAATAGTGACCGGTGATGTGACGATTTCATCGCCCCCGTTATACAAGACATAGGCGGCACCGGTGATCCCTTCGAGATCAGCCGAGACTTCTTTTTCCCAACCGTTCTGATATATACACTGCTTCTCTGTGAAGCCGCTCTCTGTCATTTTGTACCATCGGATGAAAGGCGGCTGAGGATCAAAAATTACAATCATGCTGCTTCTCCTTCTCTTTGTAGTTTCAGGCCCTCCCGGCAGATAACCAGTTCTTCGGCTGTGGGAACCGTCATGACGTATACCTTTGATTGCTCCGTACTCACGATGGAATCCTGTTTCGGGTCGACGGTTCGATTGAGATCATAATCAAGCTCAACTCCGCACCAGCCCATGCTCTTGCACACCTCTTCCCGTATCACCGCGCTCAGGACCCCGACATCATCGGTAAATACCAGTGCATCAATCCCCCCCATGACCGCAATATAGGCGCCGATATATTTTTTCAGCCGTTGTACATACATATCAAGGGCGAGCTGTGCGATATCCCGTTTTGTCTCATCCGTCTTGATCGCTTCGATAATATCGCGCGGATCACTCGAGAATCCTGATATTCCCAAGATTCCCCCCTTTTTGTTCAAAAGGGCCTCCAGGTTATCCGGGGTATATCCATAGTTGTTCATCAGAAAGATGACGGCCATTGGATCGATGTCACCCGATCTGGTACTCATGATGAGCCCCGGGAGAGGCGTGTATCCGAGAGAATTGTCTATGGAATAACCGTCTTTTACGGCACAGACGCTTGATCCCCCGGTACCGAGATGACACATCACCAACTTCAACTCTTCCAGCGGGACGTTCAGAAATCGTGCCGATTCCCCACTGACATACTGGAAGGATAAACCGTGAAAACCGTATTTCCGGTATCCATATTGTTCGATAACCTCATCCGGTAGCGCATAGGTATAGGCATAATCCGGTATGGTTGAATGAAATGCCCCGTCAAATGTAATATATTCCTTCACCGAAGGGAGCGTCGCGCGTGACTCTTTAATGACACTCATGGAGATAGGATTGTGCAGGGGGGCAAAAGGAAGGCAAATTTCAAGCGTCTCTAACGCTTCATCCGTAATGATCGCGGTCCTCGGGAAATATGTTGCACCATGAACAAACCGGTGACCGATAAGGTCAATGGGTATGCCGTTTTTTTTTACATATTGAAATACAAGCGCCGCGGCTTCCCGATGACTCGCTATGGGCAGTGTATTTTTTTCATATTGTCCGTTATAGTTGTGTTCAATGAAAGATGGTTCACTTCCGGTAACACCGACACGGTGAGCCTTTCCGGATACGGCGATCTCTATATCGTCATCGGACCCGGCTCGAAATATCTTGTACGTCAGCGATGAGCTTCCGCAGTTAAACGTCAGGATATTCATATTACAAACTCCTTACCAACTAATTCGAATTTCTTTCATACTGCAGGGGGTGAAGTGGGCGAGGGGACACACATCCCTCACCCACTTCGATAGAGGACTCATTAATCGACGCAATACTTGCAGTTATCCCAGTTGTCATCATCCAGGCGGCACGTCCACTGCCTCCACTGTCTGGTCAGGTTGACTTCCTTGATTCCCTCTACACCACTGACACCCTTGATTGCATCTCTGAGGGCATCGATGTCGGTCAGTTTTGTCCAGGCGCCAAGGGCATAGGTGAACTCACAGTCGTTGAACTGGAAAACCAGATTAAATGAAGGATTTTCAGCAAATTTGTCACCGATTGCGAGTTTCTCATCCGAGGTCAGCTTCCTGCTCATCTTGACGAAGAAGATGTGATTCGTGTACCCTAATTTCATCCAGTTCATAAAAACCGGCAGCACAAACATCCGCTCAGCCCAGGCGTGCTCAAGTCCATTGATCAGGCCGTCTTTTTTGAGACCGGTCTTCTTGGCAACAAAATCCCAGTTGTAAAAATCCTTTGCCGCTCGTTTTTCCTGCATCGCCTCTATGATCTTCAGGTCCGTTATATCCAGTTTGTCCTGGATCTTGGCAAGTTTTTCGAATTCGTTGGGGGCATATACGACCTCATTCCACATCGAAATCGGAGCACCCCAATGATTAATACGTTCCTGACGGAGAATTCTCTGAATGGGAAGCAACTGATACGACTCAAGGACACCTGACTTTTCGAAATAGGACCTGACATATTTTTCGGACACCTCCAGTGTCGTCACATGGAACGCCGGAACAAAGTCAAAGTCACCTTCCACCTCGTACCCGGTGCAGACATGATCTTCATTCTGCATAATCTCGGATAGTTTCGCCTTCTGTTCCGGGGTTGCTTCGGGTTTCAGCTTTATAGCGGTATAATAAAGTCCGAATCCTCGATTATCGATGGGAGAATCCGCCGTCAGTCGAATGAGGTGCTCGTCGAACATTCTGTTAATTCGTTTTGCCGCCTCTTTCTTGCTGATCCCTACCTTTTGCGTCACATAGTCGAGGTTGACGATATCCGCCGTTCTCGTTGCCTTGGCCAATGCATAGCCCGATGTGTTTTCCTTCTTCAGATACTCTTTCGCAAACGGTAAAAGCTTATGGTAGCCTCTCTCAGGCGGCCAGTAATACTTATCTTCCGCGCCGACAACCGAGACACTCACTAAAAAGACACACGCAACAATCAATGCAAACAGCAACCCAAATCTTTTTTGAATCTTTCCCATGTGACTCTCCTCTCTTACAGTCGTTTTGTTTATCTTTTGTTTCACGTTCCCTACCCTCTATTGCTACATGCTCTTACCCGGTCAGGGCGACGGCGTAAGAAACCGCATAGGTATCCTCATAAGAAAGCGACACCATGATTGTCGTGATATGACGTGAGGCAGCTATCCTTTGAAGATTCCCGGACAAGACGACCTCCGGCTTCCCATGAGAATCATGGCAGATCTCAATATCGGTCAACCTGACCCCGCCTTTCCAACCGGTACCCACGGTCTTGAGAACCGCTTCTTTCGCAGAAAAAATAGCCGTCAGATGCGACACCAGATCCTCCTGCCTCCGTGCATAGGACACCTCCTGCGGGGCGAACACATACTTCAGAAACGCCCGCTCATTGAGCTCCAATGCCTTTCGCAAACGATCTTTTTTTTCGATATCGATCCCAACACCATAAATCACGGGATTCACCTTCCTGAACCTAATCGATCGCCTGTATCGCCGTCATTACGATCGAACCAATGATATCCTCCACGGTTGCACCGCGGGACAGATCACACACCGGTTTCGCAAATCCCTGCAAGAGAGGACCGATCGCGTCGGCCCCCGCCAGGCGCTGGACCAGTTTGTACCCGATGTTCCCCGAGTTCAAATCCGGGAAGATCAGTACGTTGGCCTGACCGGCAACGGGGCTTTTCCCCTTGATCTTTTTCTGAGCGATCGCGGGAACAATGGCGGTATCTACCTGTAATTCCCCGTCCACCAATATATCCGACCTCCGTTCCTTGATTATTTCCGTTGCACGAATAACCTTTTCAACCGGGGGCTCCAGGCTGCTCCCCTTCGTCGAAAACGAGAGCATGGCGACCCGGGGAACACAACCCAGGAGCTTTTTCGCACTATCCGCACTCGCTATGGCGATGTCAGCCAACTCCTCGGCACTCGGGTCCGGGACCACAGCACAATCCGCGAATATGAGTTTGCCGTTCTCTCCTCCTTCAAATCCGGGGATATCCATGACAAAGAAACTCGACGGAGTGGATGCTCCCTCTTTCATCCCGATTACCATGGTTCCCGCCATAATCACGGTCGCCGTTTCGTACACCGCACCGCCGACCATGGCATCCGCATCTCCCACCTTCACCATCATATCCGCGTAGAAAACCGGTTTTTTTAACAATCTTCTCACAGCTCCCTCGCGGAGTGTCGTTGATGCACGATATGTCTCCGCATAGGCATCAAACTGTACGGATTCCTCGGGAAGAATGATCTCCATCCCGGTAATATCGATGCCGTGGTCTTTTGCAATATCATGTGCCTTTTGCGGATCTCCTACCAGTATGGGAATGGCGATATTTTGAGCCCGTGCGATCGATGCGGCTTTCAGGATACGAGGTTCTTCGGCTTCAGGGAACACAACCCGTATTCCTTTTCCCTGGACACGAACCTTCAAATCATCTATGAATGTATTATTCTTCTCCATTAAGAGCGTCACCTCCTTAGCAACCGCGTATCACTGTTGCGCATCGATAAGTTCCAGCGTATAGTCAATAGCTTCACCAACCGTCGCATTTTTTCGCGCGTCTTCCATATCGATCTCAATATCGAACTCATCTTCGAGCATCGCACACATCTCTATGATTTTGATCGATTTTGCCTTGAAATCCTTGACGAAATCCTTGTCTCTCGTCACTGCTTTCTTACTCATTTCAAACACTTCGGCAATAATTGCTATAATTTTCCCCTCATTCTCATTCGACATGTCGTTCCTCCTAAAATATCGTTGGTTTTGTATCTTGCGTCACCATCAACAATTTATAAAATGCCGGTGGATGACTTTCCTTCATCATCTTACCTCTCTTTACCAGCATATCACCATCAGCCATACCGGACCGATCGTCATACATGCCTCTCAATTCCTTGAAATTATGGCATATAAAACAACCGCAGTCCGGCTGATTGAAATACCTCTTCATCCGGTCCCATATCGTTTCAATGTTTTCTCGTTGAATATTTCCGAACGAAATCGAGGTGAAATCACAGGGCGTCACGTGGCCCAGTGCGGTCACATGTAACCGTGTGCAACCGGCCCCACATCCCATATAATCCGCGCCTTCCACATAGGGGAATGAAAAGACCCGCGGATATCTCTTGTCCGCGCTTTCGTTGATCTCCTTATGCAGATCGTGCAAT
This sequence comes from Syntrophales bacterium, assembly GCA_963662405.2. Classification (GTDB taxonomy): domain Bacteria; phylum Desulfobacterota; class Syntrophia; order Syntrophales; family UBA2210; genus UBA6078. Next base: position 685,770 of record CAXXKT010000001.1, on the reverse strand, counting down.
GCCTCTCGCTCGTCATCACTCAAGAGCAGTTCCTCATGAAACGACATTTTCCCCGTCGGTGCCGGTTCAAATATCGACACCTCATCGACACCTTGTTTTTTTAGAAACCGCAAGAACTGATTCATTTCTCCACCCAAGACACCGTTGTGCGACGCCACAGTCGCCACGCAGGTCAGGAGAGATGCCTGTTTCGCATGTTCGATCGCCCGCAACGCGATATCGAATGCCCCATCAAATCCACACCCATGGTCGTGAATGTCTTGATCACCGCTGTCGAGAGAGATGTTGATCGAGAAGAGCCCCGCTTTTTTCAGTGCCTTTGCCCGCTCTTTCGTCAAAGAATACCCTGTCGTAAAGAGCTTTACCACGGAGCGATCGTCTACGGAGGCGATAATATCTTCAAGATCATCGCGTAACAGCGGTTCTCCGCCGGTCAATGAGATATGGAAACTTCCCATATCCTGGATCTGCCCGATCGTACGTTTGAGAAGATCTGCAGACATATCGCTGACGGTCTTGTCAGGAACGCTGCAATACAGACAGTTATAAGGACATTTATTGGTCACGGCTACCGTGGCTACCTCGGGGACAACCCGTCCCTTCATCCCTGAACGCCAGGCCTTCACGACACTATTCACGGCCCTGCTGGGAATGGGAGGGAAATATGAATTAATAATCACTCTCCCCTGGAACCATCCAAGTCTTTCCCATCGAAGTTTTTCAACCAGGTATTCTATAAATTCTTCCGGAAAATCAGGATAAAATTTTAATGCCTGTCGTGCTGCAAACTGCTTGAAGCTTGTCACTTTACAACCTCAAATCTACCGACTACTCATCCACCCACGCTCATATGCCATCGCTGCCGAGGAGATTGCTACTCCCACATCATGACGCATTCACCCCAGTTCTCTTCCGATAGTTTGGTCGTCCACATCCGATGCTGCCGTGTCGCAACCATCTCTCTGACATCTTCAACTCCCGGTGTTTCTTTGAGTGCCTTCTTCACGGCCTCGACATTCGCCAATCCTTGATAACTCCCGAGGAACAAATCATAGTAAGTATCAGTCACTTGAAGGGCGAGATTGAACTCCGGATATGTCTCAACCAGATGGTCCGATAGTTCTATCTTTTTGTCACAGTCGGTCTTTTCATTGAATTTGACGACAAAGAAATAGGGCTTATAATTGAGCTTCATCCAATTCAGGAATACCGGTGATACGAAAAGGCGCTTCTCATCAAGTGTCCGCAGTATCGCCTCGCCTGCCTCTTTTTTCTTCGACAGGAAATTGACATTCAGATATTCGGTGATCTCCCGTTTCTTCATCAGCACCTCAAGGATCTTGAGATCCGTCTTGTCCAGTGCACTCTGAATCGCTGCCAGCTTATCCAATTCCCCCTCGATCAATGCCGCTTCCCGCCACAGATCCGTCTTCATATCCCAGTGATTCAAACGCTCCTGCCGCAACATGCGCTGGACCGGAAGCAGTGTCAGCTCCTCAAGCTCCGGTAAGGCATACAGCTCTTTCAAAACAGTTTTATAGAGGTTATCAATGGTCGTAATATGAGCACCCAGGAAGAAATCATAATCACCCGCTGTTTCAAAACTGGTGCAGGCATAATCGTTGTCGCGGATCATTGCTGATATTTCCTGTTTCCTTTTGTCAGACGTCCCCTTCTTCAGTTTCACCACCATGTAGAACAGCGCAAAACCAACAGTCTGTAACGCCGCATCGGTGGGGACCAAGAGAAGATGATCGTTATACATCCTGACGATCCGCTTGGTGACTTCATCGATGCCGAGATTCAGCTGTTGTGCCACTGTCTCCTTATTGAGCAGATCATGATTCGCCCCGGCGAACTGAATCGTTCCGATAACAAGTTGCACCTTGACCTTGTTCCACTCCGAAATGTTTTGCGGTAATCTGAAACCATATCCTCTGTACTGATTAAACATGTATTGTTCCTCCTCCGAGGTCTTGAGCGTTTTTACCGTTTCGCTCCCTTTTTGAAATTGGGGAACATAATCGACATATACGATAGTGACCAGACGTACGAACTTCTTCCAGACAGGACCCACGATCGGGATTTCCGCAAGCTTTGTTCCGAGCTTCTGTGTGTTAATGGCTGCCGGAAGGGTGGGTGGATTTTGGGCCACACCCCGAAAAAGCATCGTCCCTACCAGTTTGAAAAAGGCCCACAAGATCAGGACGGTGAAGAATTTATCGAGAAAGACAAACCAGAGGGTCCCCATAAAATCTTTCATGACCGCCAGGGGGTAAGCGAATGCTTCGGCAATACCGGACCAGAACCCCACACCGAATCCGGTCATCCTGACATAGGTGACAATGAGCATGACAATGGAGGCATACACAAACACCGCCACGACGGCCAGGACGATCGCTTTCCAAAATTCCTTGAAAAATCCGCGTCCTGCCAGCCAGCCAACAAGGCATCCCAATATGGCCCCGTTGACACTGTTCATCCCATCGATGAGTCCAATCCCATACTGCAGCAATGCAGACAGCAGAACACTCACCAGCCCCACCACAGCACCCACAATCGGTCCGCCAAGGATTGCCACAAAGACAGTCCCGACATGATCGAACGGCACTGATCCCTCCAAGCATTCGATCACATATGTAATGCCCAGGTTCAGCAGTATGCCGGCTACGATCAGAAGAACAGATCTGACATAAGATTTTCTATTCATGGTTTCTACCTCTCATCACATGATATTCGTTCAACGCACCATGGACAGTCTTACCGGACCAATCCATCGCCCGCCTCTCAGGCACTTCGCTCGTGAAGCAGTCGCACAAGCGTCGTCTCAATGTCATCCGCCGTAAATGGTTTTTCGATAAAAGCGTTGACACCGACGTCACGGGCACGTGAAATAGCCGTATCACTTGTATACGCGGTAATCAGGACCTTTATGACTCCTTCCTGGCGGTTCTGAATCTGATCGAGCATCATCAATCCATCCATACCCGGCAGGTGATAATCGACTATGATCACATCCCACATATCGTCCTGAAAGACAGGCAGGCCTTCCTCAGCCGTGGCAAAAGATCGGACATGACATCCTTCCGCTTCAAAGTACAAAGTCATGGAGTCTCTGATCCACTGGTCATCATCGATAAGCAATATTCTTGTTCCATGAAGGGCCGTTGGGTTATTCACGTCGCCTGATGATCCTTTTGCAATAATAGAAGCTCTCCCCACCCCCTGAGCACAAGCTATGCCACCCCTGCACCCTAAAAATATTATCTATTATATCAGCATGTTAGATCAAGCCGTCTTTTCATAGCCCGTCGTACTCGCCCTTCACATGTAGAAATTTTGCGAAAATATTTTGCAAATTTGCGAAAGTATTTTGTATCAACATCGATATTTTCTCTTTCCTTATGGTTATGGGCGTTCCTCTTGAAGGGAAAAGTAGCAAAAATCCTATTCATGCCATTTGTTTGACAGAACCAGGTGACTTGGACTAATATACCATCCGGATTGGCATGCTCCTTGCTTTCTGCAACGCAGTAACCGCGACCTATCAGGCAGTTGAAACGATGAGAGATGAAAAGAAAACAAAACGGCAATTGATTCGTGAACTCAACAAACTTCGTCAGAGATTGAACTACGAGGAAACGCTGAGGGACCAGAATATCACTACCGCAGATCTGTATAAGTACCGGACCATTTTTGAAAACACCGGAACGGCAATGATTATTTCGGAAAACGACATGACCATCTCCTTAACCAACCGTGAATTTGAAAAACTCTCCGGTTACTCCAAGGAAGAGATGGAAGGAAAGATAAGCTGGAATACCTTCGTGGCGGATGAAGATATGCTGGATACGATGATCGCATATCACACCGTCCGGAGGATCGCCCCCCAACTTGTCCCACGCAACTACGAATTCAAATTCAGAGACAAGCAGGGAAATGTCAAGGATATCATGGCAACAGTCGCCGTTATTGCCGGATCTAATCAAAGCATTGCCTCGTACCTTGATATCACCGAAAGAAAACAGAATGAAGAGGCCCTGCGCCTCGACGAAGCGCGCCTTGAGACACAGTTGAAACTGAATCAGATGGCAGACGGGGCTTCTCTCGAGGATCTCATCAACTATGCCGTCGCTGAAGGGATCAAACTGACGAAAAGCCGGTACGGGTATATCGCCCTTGTCGATGAAGAGGGGAAAAAGGTTACCCTGTACGCCTGTTTGGCGAAGACATCCAAAATTCAAAATCCATCCCGGATTTTTGACCTTGACAGTATGGGATTATGGGGAGAGCCCATTCGGCAACGCAGGCCCATCGTCACCAACGACTATACCGCCCCGAATTACTTTAAAAGAGGATATCCAAAGGGGCATGTCAAACTCAGTCGGCATATGGGAATCCCTGTCTTTAACAATGACACGATTTATGCCATCGCAGGGGTTGCGAACAAGAAGGGAGATTATGATCAATCGGACGTCAGGCAGTTAACGCTGCTTATGCAGGGGATGCTGCGGCTGATCGAGCATAAGAATTACCAGGACAGGTTGCGCGAAAGTGAACAGCGATTCCGCGATCTCGCGGAAAACGCCTCGACAGGGATCTCCATCATCCAGGACGAGACCGTTGTCTATAGCAATCACGAGCATCAACGGTTGTTCGGGCAACCAGAACGGCAGATACATCCCGTCGATCTGAGAATGATTTATCCGGAGGACCTCGATAGAGTGCAACAGCTTTTTCATGATATCGCTTCGAATGCCTCAGACTCCATAGACATAGAATTTCGGTTGCTTCCCCTCGATACAGGATCACACTTCCGATGGGTCCACTGTCATGGAACATCGATCAAATACGATGGGGAAGATGCCTTCCTGCTGAATATGATGGACGTCACCAGAAGCAAGGAGGTGGACCAACTCATGCGGATCCAGGACAAGATGGCATCCCTGGGGCGGGTGGCCGCCGGCATTGCCCACGAAATAAGGAATCCTCTCTCGGGGATCAACATCTACCTGAATCTCCTTGAAAAATCCCATGAGCAAGGTGGACCTCCGGAAAATGCGTCTGAAATTTATAAGCAGATCCATTCCGCATCAAAAAAAATCGAATCCGTTATCAAACGGGTTATGGATTTTTCCAAGCCGACCGAGCACAAACTCATTGCAGGAAATATAAAAAAGCCCATACTGGATGCCGTTGAACTCTCTTCCGTCAGTCTGCGGAAAAGTAAAATCGCACTTGAGGTGGATATCGATGGGAATCTCTCCGACGTTCTGCTCAACCCCCAACTGATTGAGGAATTGATCTTAAACCTCATTTCAAATGCCGCCGAAGCAATGAGCCACTCAGAGGGAGAAAAAATAATCACTATCACAACGGCATGTGAAAACGGCATCATTGCTACCAGGATCGCCGATTCGGGACCCGGAATCCCCCATTACCTGAGAGACAAGATCTTCGAACCATTTTATACAACAAAACACGACGGTTCGGGTATCGGACTGAGCATATGCCAGCGTATCGTTACCGATCATCGGGGTTCAATCGTGGTTCATGACAGTAAGTGGGGCGGGGCTGAATTTGTCTTTCAGATTCCGATCACACAAGGGAACCGAACGGCATGACACAATACTCCATATACATCATCGACGACGACGAAATAATACGAACCGGTATCCGCTTTTCCCTTGAATCAGAATATCGTATATATACCTTCGCAACAGCGGAATCCGCCCTCGAGTCGATGCAATCAAACCCTCCGGACCTGATACTCCTTGACATTGGATTGCCCGGGATGGACGGTATCAAGGCCCTCCACCATATCAGAAAGGAATGTCACGATATCCTGGTGATTATGATCACCGCGTACGAGGATATCCAAACGGTCATCTCCGCCATGAAGCTCGGCGCATATGATTATGTCGTCAAACCCATCGTCATGGATGGACTTGAAATTACCATTCGCAATGCACTCAGTACGATTCGATTACGCAAGGAAGTCCAGGATCTCCAGGAAGAATATCTCGCAGAGAATATCCCCTGTTTTGTTGCCGAGAGCAATGAGATACATAATGTGCTCAAGTTTATCGGGATGGTCGCAAAAAGCCCCGACACCCCGATACTGATCCTCGGTGAAACCGGCACCGGGAAAGAACTGATCGCCAGCGCCATTCACCATAGAAGTCCTAACTTCAAGGGCCCTTTTATAACGGTCAACTGTGCGGCCATCCCGAAAGATCTGATAGAAAGCGAACTCTTTGGATATGAGAAAGGCGCCTTCAGTGGTGCCAGCACGAGCGGGAAGAAAGGCCTCATCGAGGCGGCAGGAGGAGGAACCCTCTTCCTGGATGAAGTGGGAGACCTCAGTATGGAAGCCCAGGCAAAACTTCTTCGCTTCCTCGAAGAGGGTGAGTTCTATCGGGTTGGGGGAACCGCGAAGCTGCAGGTGCACACACGGGTCGTCTCCGCAACCAACAAAGATCTCCATACCCTTATAGATAACAAACTCTTCCGCCAGGATCTGTACTTCCGCCTCGCCGTCATTGTCGTGACTATCCCTTCGCTGAACGACCGTCCAGATGATATCCTTCCCCTCGCACACCACTTTCTGCTTCACTTTTCCGATAAATTCGGGAGAATATTCACCAACTTTTCAGATGGGGCGATTGAGGCACTCGCAACCCATCGCTGGACCGGCAATATCAGAGAGCTCAAGAATATGATCGAACGAGCCGTCCTGACAGCGCAAGAGCCATCCATAGAAAAAAATGACCTCGGCATTGTGGAAACAGAAACATTCGACCCAAAGAATTTTTCTTTCCCGCCCTTGACGGAGGAAGGGGTCGATATTTCTTCGATTGAAAGCACCGTGGAAGATTACTACATTTCCGAGGCATTACGTATCGCGAAGGGGAATGAATCCAAGGCGGCGAAGCTTCTCAACTTAAACCATCATACCTTCCGTTATCGAAGGAAAAAACTCTCTTGAAAGGTACCCATCTCACAGTGTACGAGCAGAGATCTTCCTTATTGTTGGCATGATCGGGACAGCAATCTTTGGCAGGGTACAACTATTATAAGAGAACCGAAAGGAGCTACTTAGACATTCGTATGAGGCACCGAAACCCCGGAAAAATATGTGAGCACGTGTGGTACCTCGGTCGGGAGGAATCCGGTCTCTATCTCGTTGAGGGATCAGACTGTTCCATGATCATCAGCGGCGGCATGAGTCGTATCGCTTACGACGTCCTGAATCAACTCAGGGAATTCGCTATCGATGTAAACAAGATACGAAAATTGTTGATCCTCCATAGCCACTTCGACCATGTCGGCCTCGTTCCGCTGTTCAGCAAACGTCTTGAAGACCTGACCGTCTACGCCTCACGCCATGCCTGGGATGTGCTTCACGACACAGATAAAATCAAGGAAATCAACTCGTTCAATACCATTGAAATGAAGAGGGCAAACGCCCCCTTTGATCTTTCACGGTACGACCTGCTCTGGCGCAATGATCTCGATGGAATCACCGTTTTCGAAGGAGATTCCATCGATCTGGGTGGATTTCACGTCGAGATCCTTGAGACACCGGGGCATTCCGAATGCTCCATATCCGCCTATATCCCCCAGATCAAGGCCCTCTTCCCCTCGGACAGCGGGGGCATCCCTCTCAAGGACGGGATTATCCCGTCGGGTAATTGGAACTACACCGAGTTTCAAAAAAGCCTCGGAAAATTAAGCCGTTTGGATGTTGAATACCTGTGCGCGGATCACTTTGGCTACATTACCGGTCCTGAGGCGAACGAATTCATATCCAAAACGATCCAGATGTCAGATCAGTTCTGCGCCATGATAAAGGCGGTATACCGCAGAGCGGGATCGGTCGAAAAAACGGTCAAACGGATGGTCAAGTATACGTTCGCGCTTCACAAGGAATACTTCCTCTCACCTGATATCCTCCAAGAGGTATATCCCTCAATGGTTCGCCACATTATATGCGAAATGGGAACGGAAGAACCCGCGTGCACAGCGGAACAAGCCACAATATGAGACCCCTGTGCCCTCCTGGAGCGGCCACGGATCAATATGATTCTTTCTTTCGCGTTCGTATAATCAGACAGGCAATCAGGGACAGGAGGGCCACAAAGATCATCACGCCTCACCGCGAGGATGCAGGGATTACCGAAGCAGGCGCGGACGGGTCGCCGTTGTCGACGATCACCCCGTTCCCTCCGTCAAGGTCATCGTCCCCCCGCTGGCCGTCGATGAAGTGCAGGATCACCATATCCCCCGCGATCTCGGCCCCCGTCCCTCCACTCTTGGTCTTTCCCGACGGCGCACGCGTTGCCGATGCACTGATCAGCAAGAAATGATCGACATGCGATCATCCAACAGAATTATTCTTCCATCTCCACCCTGAAACGGCAGACGGGATCGCCCTTGGTGAGGAGCTTGCTGAATCCCGAGGTCTTGAACTTCGGGTTGAGTTCCGTCGCCATCCCTCTGAGGGATTCCGCCAGGAGGATCTCACAGAGTTCCGGTTCCTTGGACCACTGTCTGACGACCGGGCAGGTTGTGAGTTCTTTCTCGAATGCCTTCGGTGTCTGTTCTATGTAGCCGTCCCAGTAATTCGCGAAGGTGTCGTCGATGAGATCGTGGACCTTCGGCAGGTTCGAACAGTCCTTGAAATCTTCCTTCGTTGTGCCGGTCAGGGACATCCACAGGTGAGCGCCCTTCTGCCCGCTCTTGTAGTACTCTTCCTTCAGCCGCTCGACGAACCGCTCACCGCCGACCTCTTTCCCCACCCGGTACAGCATCACCATCTGCCGTGCCAGACCCTCGGTCCAGTTCTTGTACCGTTTCCCCATGACTTCCTCGCTGACCGGATACTGTTCGTACGCAGGAATTTCTTTCTTCATCAGGTTCCCCCTCGTTTCTGTATTTTCCGAAAGACTATACGCGAAAAGGGACGGGAGTCAAGGACGCGCCGAAGAAATGGCACGAACAGGGTTCACCGTGCCGCGCGGGTCTATCGAAGAGAAAGGCAGGATCTTCACGATGTCCGACCCTCAGGCATATTGTTTCACGGCTGTCCGGTGGTGGTGGCGGGCATTTTCGATCATGAAGTGCAGGCGGTTGAGGATATTGACCTCGCTGGTGCTGGCGTCGAAATCGAGAAAGAGCATGTTCATCATGGGGTAGATCTGCTGGATCCGGTTCTCGATTCCCTTGGCGATGATCTGGTTGGCAATGCAGCCAAAGGGTTGGAGACAGACCACATCCCAGATCCCTTCGCGGGCAAACCCGGCAATTTCGGCCGGGATGAGCCACCCCTCCCCGAACTGATTCGAGAGGCTTATGACCTGTGACGCCAACCGGGCTTTCTGGTGAATGCTGACGGGTGGTTCGTAACAGCGGAACCCGGTGAGGATCGACTCGAAACGGTCTATCAAGCGACCCGCCTGAAAGGCGAGAAATGCCTCGAACAGCCGCGAGTTGCCATCTGATCGTTCGAGATGGCTCTGTCGATTTTCCCGTGTATTGACAAAAAACTGCATTGCGAAATCGGTCAGTGAGGGGACAGTCACCTCCACATCCTGCGCAATCATCCAGTCAACGACATTCATATGACTGAAGCGGTTATATTTCAGGAAGATCTCTCCGACGATACCGATTCTCGGCCGTGGATCATCCCCCGTCAGTGTATCGTTGAAGGCGACGACCGCCTTTTTGAGATGTTCCATGAGCCCGCTGATATCGCCTTGCTCGACGCAGGCCCGTCCTGCTTCGAGGTAGTGGTCCCGGACGGTTTCGGCCAGACCGACCGTGCGCTGGCGAACCACCGTCTTGTAATACATACGGGCTATGCCATCCGCATAGAGAATGCTGGCAAAGGTCGGTTTCATGATGTCCCGTAACTCAAATTCAAAGCCGGGCTGATCATTGATCAGGCTGTCGGTGCTGGCCACGGCGATGACGGGGACTTCCCCGTACCCGGCACTGATCAGCGCTTTCTTGATCAGGGCAATGTAGTTGGTGGCCCGGCACTGTCCCCCCGTCTGGGTCATGCCGACCACGGTTTTCCCCGGGTCGAAGCGGCCCTGTTTAAACGCCTTGATGATATCGCCGATAATCACGATGGCGGGGTAGCAGATCTCGTTGTTGGCGTATTGCAATCCGTATTCCACGGATTCCCTGTCCGAGGGGGGGAGGACCGCCAGATCATACCCGGCAAGGCGGAATATGGGTGATATGAAGGGAGAGTAACAGTCGGCGAAATAGGGGGCAATGATCTGTTTGACGCGGTCTTCGGCAGAGAAGGAAGGGGTGGTGTGGCGGTGTATCGTGAGGGTCTCGTTCCTCGGAGGGCGTCGTTCCAGCGTCTCCATGAGAGAGCGGAGGCGGAGCCGGACGGAGCCGGTGCTGGAGATCTCGTCGATCTTGATCAGGGTGAAGGTCTTCCCCGCTGCCGAAAGGATGTCCCGGATCTCATCCATGATGAAGGCGTCGGGACCGCATCCGAACGAGTTGAGCATGACGTACTGGATATTCCGTTCGGGCTGGTCGGCGACCCACTGCGCGGCCTTCATGAGCCGGTTGGGAAAGGTCCACTGGGAGATCGTCTGGATTTCGCGGATGCTCTTCCGGCAGAGGTGCGAGGCCACGTCGCAGGGCAGCACGTCTGCGCCCAGATCGGCCAGCATTTCCGAAGTCTGGTGTTCGATGAAGGGGTCGGCATGGTAGGGCCTGCCGGCCAAGACGATCACGGTTCGTCCTTCACGGCGCGCCCTCTCGAGGAGTTCGCCTCCCTGCTTTGCAAGGGTTGCGCGAAACTGCTCCTGCGCGACCAGTGCCCGGAGGAAGGCCTCCGCGGCTCGGCGGCGGGACACACCCAGGGATTTCAGGTATCTCACGCAGGCCTTTCGGAGCAGTCCCTCGTCGCGGAAGGAGATTGTCGGCGCATCAAAGAGCGGCCCTGTTCCATCGGTGCCGATGGAACCTTTCAGCACCTCGGCATAGCTCGCCACGATGGGGCAGTTGTAGCTGTTGGCGGCGCCGGCTTCTTCCATGATTTCATGGATTGTGAGCGGATACAGGATACGATCCACCCCTTTCTCGATCAGATCAATGACGTGGCCATGGGCAATCTTTGCGGGAAAACAGATGTTGTCTGCCATGATCGATCCGAGCCCCTTTTCATACAGGGCCTGGCTTGATTTGTCGGAGAGGACGACGTCGAACCCGCACGCGGCCAGTAGGGTACTCCAGAAGGGGAATGTCTCATACATCTCCAGGATGCGGGGGATGCCGATCCTGACCCCGGCCGGCGGTTTTTCCGGTCGGGGTATCTCATCGAACAACAGGTCGTTCCGCGCGGAGAAGAGATTGGTCCCCCGCCCGGTGGCGCTTCCGCGATTGCCGAAGAGGCGCTCGCACTTGTTCCCGGTGAAGAATCGTCTCCCCCCGGAGAAGGAAAAAACGGTTACACGACACCGGTTGGTGCAGCCGTGACATTCCATCTCGCGGGTCCGGTAGTCGGTGCACCTCTCGAGGCTGTTCAGATCGAAGGGATGGACCGACGCGGGATCGGCATTGTATGCCTCTTTGGCAAGGAGAGCCGCACCGTATGCCCCCATCATCTCGGGCCTGTCGGAAGAGACGATCGGGGAACCGGTAAGTGCTTCAAAGGCCCTCAGGACCGCCGGATTCCGGAAGGTTCCTCCCTGGACCAGGATGTGGTCTCCCAATTCGGCAGGGTCTCGCAGCTTGAGGACCTTATAGAGGCTGTTCTTGATGACCGCGTAGGCAAGACCCGCGGCGATATCCTCGATGGATGCGTTCTCTCTCTGGGCCTGTTTGATACGGGAATTCATGAAGACCGTGCATCGTGTTCCGAGATCACAGGGTGCTCCGGAATGGCACGCCCTCTCGGCAAACGACTCCGCTGTCAATCCGAGGGACTGGGCAAAGCCTTCGATGAAGGAGCCGCATCCGGAAGAACAGGCCTCGTTTATTTCCATACGGCTGATCGCCTGGTCTCTGATGAAGAGGGCCTTCATGTCCTGCCCGCCGATGTCGAGGATGAAGGAAACATTCGGGTCACACTCAGCCGCGGCCCGCCAGTGGGCCATCGTCTCCACCACGCCCCTGTCGAGATCGAAGGCGGCGCTAATCAGATCTTCCCCGTAGCCGGTGGCCTTTCCGACGGCGAGGGGGAGGAAATCGGTGTTTTGTGCGCGAAACGTGATCAGTGCCTTCATGACGGCGTCGATGGGATTGCCGCGGTTGGGGCGATAGTCGCTGAAGATAACGCGCTGACGGGAGTCGATCACCATGACCTTTGTGGTGGTCGACCCGCAGTCGACGCCGAGAAAGAGCGGAGGCTCAGCCAGGTGACAGGGGGTGTCAGTCAGGGACATGACCGTCCGATCGTGTTCCCACTGGCGATACGCATCTTCATTTGCGAAGAGTGGAGGAAGCCGATGGTGCTCCTCTTGGGGATGCTCCGCATCAGTATCGAGAGAGTGTATACGGCGGCACCACGTGCTGAGACGGTCCGGCGTGCCATCACCTTCTGTGATAAGGGCTGCCCCCCAGGCGGGGAAGAAGAGCCCGTTGGTCGGAAGGACGATGTCCCAGGGTGAGAGGTGGAGCAGGCGGCAGAAACAGTCCTGCAGACTGGGAAGGAAGGTCAGGGGGCCACCGCAGAAGAGGACCTTTGGTCGTATGGTGACGCCGCGGGCCAGCGAGTTGAGATTTTGCAGGGCCACTGCCTGCAGGATGGATGCGCAGATATCGGGCAGGTCGATCTTGCGGCTGATCAGATTCTGCACATCGGTCTTGGCGAAGACCCCGCATCGGGAGGCGATAGGGTAGATGCGCTGATAGCGGCCCGCCAAGCGGTCGAGATCGTTGACGGAGAGGTTGAGCAGTGTCGCCATCTGGTCGATAAAGGCCCCTGTCCCTCCGGCGCAGCTTCCATTCATGCGGATATCCGGTGGTCGGTGCGGTGAAAAGAACATCATTTTGCTGTCTTCGCCGCCGATATCGATCAGTGTCCTGATGTCCGGAAAGTGCCGTCGGGCCACCTCACCGGCGGCGACGACCTCCTGGACGAAGGGCACACCCATCCTTTCCGCCACTCCCATGCCGGCCGACCCGGTAATGGAAAACTCTGTCGGGGGATCGCCGAGAGCCTCGGCCGCCTCTTCAAAGATGATCGTGAGGGTGTTGATAATATCGGAACTGTGACGACGGTAAGAGGAAAATTTCACCGAGCCGGAATCATCCAGCAGGATGAGTTTCGCCGTGGTGGAACCCACATCGACACCGGCTCCCAGACACTCTCGTTTCATGGACGTTTCTCCGAAACATCACCCTCAGGTGCTGGAATTTTTGATATTCACAGGCTTCGGCAAAGAGGAATTCCTGATGCTGGACATCAGGGTCTCAACAATGATTCTCTTCCTCTCGTTGATAAAGCGGTTAAAAGCTTCAGGTTTATCATCGATAAAGAACTCTTTTAACAGGGGTTTGGCGATAAAGGGGAAGACACACATGCTGATCAGATTCGCCATAAACTGGGAAGGGGGAATGTCCGATTGGAAGTAGTCCAGTTCATCCTCTATCCACCGTCGCATATGATCTGACAGGATCCCCTTCATGGTGAACCGCTCGATGATCTTGTCGGGGTTCTTGTTGAGTTCGTTCATGATAAAGTTGGGCAGATAGGGATTTTCTTTCAGGAGGTCAAGATAATGGTCCACGAACCATTCGATCTTTTCTTGAAAGGGCATTGTCCCGGAGATGATTTCTTCCACTTCAGGGATGAAACGGTCGAAAAGGTTGTCGAAAACGGCCTCAAAGAGTTTTTTCTTGCTGCGGAAATAGTAATGGAGGGCCGTACGGTGGATCCCGGCTTCATCGGCGATATCCTGCATAACGGCGCCGTCCAGCCCCTTCCGAACGAATACCCGTTTTGCCGCCTCGAGGATAAGTTGATCCTTGTCCGGGGAATCTTCCTGCGTGTACGTCATGTCTGACACCTCTGTCCAACATCTTTGTTAAACTATGGAGTTTGATTATGTAGACGCTTCTGTCCTGCCTGTCAAGCAGTCTTTGGTGCGAATTGGAGGAGGAGATAACCGATCGAACAAAGCCCATTCGATATGATCGTCCATTCCCCTTGACCGACCGCGCTTTTTCAATTACGGTAATCGCGTTACTCTCCGCCGGTCATCGGCGGGAAATCCATGTATGAAGAGGGAGGAGGCTCATGGCTCCTGAATTGTGGAAAATCCTGTCAACGACAGACGAAAAGTCGTATCGCGTGTTCAATGTCCGCACCGATCGGGCGCGTTCACCCCGGACGGGGGAGGCTCACGATTTCTTTGTTGTCGAATCGTCCGACTGGGTGAACGTTATCCCGATTACCCCCGACAACGAGGTGGTCCTGATCGAGCAGTACCGCCACGGTGTGAGGGATGTCACGCTGGAGATCCCCGGAGGACTCATCGAAGACCATGACACCCCCGCGGTTGCGGCCAGCCGGGAGTTGCGGGAGGAGACCGGGTACCGCGAGGAGAAGATGATCCCCCTCAGTTGGGTCCACCCGAACCCCGCGCTCCAGAACAACCGCTGCTACACCTTTGTTGCCACAAATGTGGTCCTGGAGGGGCGCCAGCAACTGGATGAGAAGGAAGATATCGAAGTAGTGCTGTACCCATTGAAGGAGATCCCCGACCTGATCCGCGGAGGTTCGATTACCAATTCCCTGATTCTCGCCGCCTTCTACCGGTTCTACATGGAATATCAAGTGCCTGAAGGGTTGTAGCCCCGGCACGTCGAGAAAGGAAATACGATGGATAGTGATGTACAGAACATTAAAGACCTGGGCCATGAGGATCTGGCCCGTTTTATTGTGGATATGCTGCACCGTACCATTGTGCACCACACCCTTTGGTTCAGGGAAGTGGAGCACCAGATGGGGTTCGAGAAGGCTCTGGATGTCATGAAGACCGCCTACCGTGGGAGTTATGATGTGCAGATGAAGCGGCTCTCGCGGACCCTCGATTTCGAGATGAAAGAAGGAATCCCCACGCCCCTACTCGATATGCCGCGCGAAAAACTCCTCAAATTGGTCGACAGCCTCGGCGCGAACTGGATCGCCGGGGACGGTGTCTGGTTTCAGGCGATGGAGAGCGTCTACGGGATGAACGATGCCAAGCGGTGCAACGACACCTGCTGGACGCGTTTTTCTCCCTTCGAGGCATGGTCGATCAAACAGTTCTTGGGGTTGGACGAGTGTCCGGGACTGGAGGGGTTGAAAAAGGCGCTCCGGTTCCGGATGTACGCCAGCGTCAATGTCCAGTCCATCGTCGATGAGGGGCCGGACAGTATTGTCTTTCAGATGAATGACTGCCGTGTCCAGTCGGCGCGCAAGCGCAGGGGACTCGAAGATTATCCCTGCAAATCGGTCGGTCTGGTTGAGTATGGTCGCTTTGCCGAGGGAGTCGATGTGAGGATCCGGACCGAGTGCATTGGGTGTCCCCCGGATCCCCATCCCGATGAGTGGTTCTGCGCCTGGCGGTTCACAATCCCTTCGGAGAAATAGTTGTCTCATCAGTCACGGACAAGAGGAGGCGGTATGGGCGAGGACAGACTTGACGGGATACTTGACGATGCATTGACCCGAATGCACCTGTATACCTGAGCCGAGGCCACCCTGCAGGGGCTGCAGGATCTGTGGGACCTTCCCAAGGAGGAATTTTCGTGGGCCACGGCGGGGTACATGGGGGCCATCGGAACGGGACAGACGACCTGCGGTCTCCTGATCGGGAGCAGCGTCGCTATCGGTCTGAAGTGTTGCAGCGGCAGACAAGGCATCCCCGAAGAGTCCCCGAAAGAGCGGGAACGGGCCATCGCGGGGGTGGCGCGGCTCTACCGCTTATTTCTGAAGGAATTCGGGAGTACGGATTGCCACGCGCTCTCCGGTTGTGACTACTCGAATTCCGCTGATATTGAGCGGCGGATGCACAACGAGGACTGGAAAACAACCTGTGATGTCTTTCTCGAATTTGTCATGACCACGTGCGCCGCACTGGAGCGCGAAGGGAAGATATGACACCGGTACGACTGTGGTAAGGCAATAAAAACCCTTGCCATACCGCTCTTTATTCAATAGCATAGACACTATGTTTCGCGCTGTATGACGAGAACCGTATCTGCGAGGTATGGATAGTGATCGTCAAGGTTACGAGCAGTGCCATACTGGGTATCGATTCCTGGCCGGTGGAGGTGGAGGTCGATGTGTCGCGTGGTCTCCCGCAGTTCTTCACGGTCGGTCTCCCCGACCTGTCCGTCAAGGAGAGCAAGGATCGAATCAAGGCTGCCATACATAATTCCGGCTATACCTTCCCCGGCACCCGTGTGACCGTCAATCTCGCCCCCGCCGACATCAAGAAAGAGGGAACGGGGTTTGACCTCCCCATCGCCATCGGGATACTCGCGGCGCAGGGGGTTGTCTCACCGGATTGCCTCTCCGAATATCTCTTCACGGGTGAACTGTCCCTCGACGGGAGCGTCAAGGGTGTCAGCGGCGCCCTCCCCGCTGCAATTCAGGCGGGGGAGAAAGGACTCAGGGGGATCGTGCTTCCCCGTGAAAACGCCGCGGAAGGGTCGATGGTCGAATCGATCGAGGTAATCCCCGTTGACTACCTGCACGACGCGGTTGAATTCCTGAACGGGGCACGGGAGGTCGTTCCCTTGAAGACGGACCTCTCCCGACTCTTCTCTCAGCGGTGTCGGTATCCCTTTGATTTCAGCGAGGTCGCCGGGCAGAATCAGGCAAAACGGGCCCTGGAGGTGGCGGCGGCCGGGAATCACAATATCCTGATGGTCGGTCCCCCCGGTTCCGGGAAGACCATGCTGGCACAGCGACTCCTGACGATCCTCCCCGATCTCTCCTTTGAAGAGGCCGTGGAGACGACGAAGGTCCACTCCGTCGCCGGACTCCTCGGGAGGAAGGAGCCGATCCTGGTTGCGCGCCCCTTTCGCGCGCCCCATCACTCCATATCCGACGCGGGGCTGGTGGGAGGAGGACGCGTCCCGAGGCCGGGTGAGATCAGTCTTGCCCATAACGGAATCCTGTTCCTCGATGAGTTGCCGGAGTTCAGACGGAACGTCCTGGAGGTCCTGCGGCAGCCCCTGGAGAGCGGCTCCATTACCGTCTCCCGCTCGTCCGCCTCGGCAACCTATCCCGCGCGATTCATGCTGGTAGCCGCCATGAACCCCTGCCCCTGCGGGTACTTTACCGACAGTCGGCGGCAGTGCCGGTGTACTCCCAATCAGATACGCCAGTACCGGGCGAAGATCTCCGGTCCTCTCCTCGACCGGATCGATATCCACATCGAGGTCCCCGCCGTCAGGTACCGGGAGCTTGCGGGGAGTGGGGGCGGAGAGACATCAGAGACAATCAGGAAACGAGTGGGCGGGGCACGGGCGATTCAGGAAAAGCGTTTCAAGACATCTCTTCAGTCCAATGCAGGGATGACCGCCCGGCAGATCAGGAGACACTGTGTCCTGGACGATGAATCGAGGCGGCTCATCGAGATGGCGGTCGATCGGCTTGGTCTGAGCGCCCGGGCCTATACCCGAATCCTGAAGGTGGCACGGACCATCGCCGATCTCGATGGTGAAAAAGAGATCGGCCCGTCACACGTGTCGGAAGCCATCCAGTACCGTTCCCTTGATCGGGATGTGATATAGAAGCGGCAATCTTCCCTTCTTCTTATCTGATCTTATCGTATGATTTGTTCAGGCTTCGGAAGATCCGGTTATTTCCCGCGGCACAGCATCGTGTTCAGTATCTTCCGAGCGCTTTCGGTCTTGGTCCTGCCGCCCGCTGCTTCAACCACGGAAATGAAATCCTTTCTCCGGACGCGGATCGGCCCGGTATCCATTGCCGTGCCAAGGCGGAGTTCTCCCACGGGCGTTATGCCAATCACCCTGTTCAGTCATCGATACAGGTCTTGCGCATCACCCTATTTCAGAGATGTGGTCAAAAAGAAGATGAGCTTGTCAAGACCGGTCGTACAAATCGATATGTCTCGCGCCCGGGACAATATAGGGTTCCTTCTGCCATGGTTTGCGCGGAGATACCCGCCCCCTGCTCTTTCACCCCGCCATAGGGCGTGCCGACAGTGATGGCCGGATATTTCTTAGATTTATCTATGCCTTTGGGTAGACACATGTCTGCTGCAATGGTAATCTCGCATCTATTGGGGGATGCCACTTTTTCGTGAATCACCGTGTCACATGTATCCAATACCATTCGATAGCGCATCTTCAATCAAGGCGCGGGAGAAGATCCTCAATCCCCTGTTTACCCCTTTTTACCCTTGACAGGTCGGTATATTTGCGGGTATTTCTCTACAATTCTCGTAGGGGATACCGATCAGAAACAGCACCGTCGGGGATTACACCTTTTGAAAGGAAAACCACAATGAAAATAAGAGTCACGCCAGCTGATCCGAATCGTATGAAACCAAAACCGAAGGATGAATCGACACTCGGATTCGGCAAGATATTTACCGATCATTTCTTCATTATGAATTATGATGAGGGCAGGGGCTGGCACGGTCCCTCCATAGAGCCGATGCGCCCTCTCTATCTCGATCCGGCCTCCATGTGTCTCCACTACGGGCAGGAGATATTCGAGGGGATGAAGGCCTACCGGGGAGACGATGAATCGATCTTTCTTTTCAGACCGGAAGAAAATATCAAGCGAATGAACCGCTCGGCGGACCGTCTGTGCATGCCCCAGGTCGATGAAACCCTGTTCATGGAGGCGTTGAAGCAACTGGTTCTCTTGGAAAAGGATTGGATACCTCGCGGTGAAGGAACATCGCTGTATATCAGGCCGACGATGATCGCCACCGAGGTCGCTCTCGGGGTTCATCCCTCAAACCGGTATCTCTTCTTCATCATTGTGGGACCGGTGGGGGCCTATTATCCGGAGGGGTTCAGTCCCACCAAGATATACGTGAGCGAGAAGTACACCCGTTCGACCCCCGGGGGAGTGGGAGATCGCAAGGCGGCGGGGAACTACGCGGCCAGTCTCTATGCGAGCCGTGAGGCATCGGAGATGGGCTACACACAGGTCCTCTGGCTCGACGCGAAAGAACGTAAATATATCGAAGAGGTCGGAACAAGCAACATCTTCTTCGTAATCGGGGACAATCTGATCACGCCACCCCTGTCGGGGAGCATTCTCCCCGGTGTCACGCGCGATGCTGTCATACGATTGGCACAATCATGGGGGGTCAACGTCCTTGAGGAGCAGTTGTCGATGGATGAGATACTGCGTGCCGAAGCGGACGGGACCCTGAAGGAGGTCTTTGCATCCGGAACCGCCGCCATCGTCTCACCGGTGGGGCAGATCTTCTTTCGAGGAAAGGAATATGTGATCGGGGAAGGGAAGACCGGATCATTGACGGAGAAACTGTATAACGAAATACTTCAGATCCAGTATGGCGACAAAGAAGATCCCTTTGGATGGAGGGTGAAAATTGCGTAAACGGTCCAGTTGCAAAAGAAAAAGATTTCCGGGCAACAATCCACAGAACTGTTGATATGCCTGTTGATAAGGCTGTTGATATGGCGAGTAACTATTCTGTTGACGATATCTTAGACCAGATTGCCTGCAAAGCGAGCATCGATTTATGATTAGTAATAATAGACGCTTACGTCTATATAGCCGTTATTGTATAGGTACCTTTTCATCGATGTTCCCATCTTATGTAAACCATTTCATGCTGAAGAGGATGATCCTGATTCAGATCCTCATTTCTGTCTTAATTGTTAAGGGTTTGCCGGTCTTTGCCCAATCCCTCTCCCTCGATGAACTGATAGGCAAGGTCCAGGCGACCTATGACCGTACCGCGGATTTCAAGGCGGCTTTTGTCCAGGAGGCGACCATCAAGTCGATGGGGAAGACCACGCGGGAGGAAGGAACCGTCTACCTGAAAAAACCGGAGAGGATGCTGTGGGACTATGCCGCCCCTTCGATGAAAAAGCTGGTCATCAACCCGCAAAAGGCGTGGTTATATGTCCCGGATGAAAAGATCGTGTATGTACAGGACGCACGGGTTGTCTTGTCCTCAAAGATGACGATCCGCTTTCTGACCGGTATCGGCCGTCTCACGGATGATTTCGTGGTGAGCTTTCCGGCAGAGGGCTCGACCGACGAAGCCGGCAACTATCGGATCCTTCTGAAACCACAGGAGTATGAAGCCGGTATCAAACAGTTATTGCTGATTGTAAAGAGAGGCACCTATCATATTGTGGGGTGTGTCTTTACCGATCTCTACGAGAACGAGACACGCCTTACCTTCGACCATATTATCTTCAATGCCGACCCCCCGGATGAGTTGTTCGAATTCACCCCGCCGCCGGGGGTGACGGTTCAGGACATCGGAGGGAAATAACCCCCCCGCCTGAGAGCGTTTGCTCCCTGTATTCTGCTAATCTTCCCATTGGAAGGGGGCGTCCCGGTCGAAATCCGGGGCGAGGTGGCGATCGTTTACCCCCTGCACAAAGAGATTGTCGAAGCCCATTTCGATTGCCGTGTTTACTACCGTTTCATATTCTTCTTTTGTTACCCTCCGCCCGAGGAGGGGGTGTCGTGCGACGGGTTGCACGGGGGTATACTGTGACATGAGGCTGAGCGACAGGGAGGTTGATATTCCCTTGATAATCTTTAAGACCTGCAGGCTGTTTTCTACCCTGCCGGGGAGGACCAGGTGGCGAATGATCACCCCCCGCGTGGCGATACCGTTCTCGGTCTCCAGCGATTCTCCCACCTGTCGCACCATCTCCCGGAGCGCGGCGTCGGCATGACGGACGTAATCGTCCACCCCCGAAAAGGCCTGGGCGTCGTGATCGTTCCCGTACTTGAGATCGGGAAGGTAGATGTCGGTAATCCCGTCGAGGAGCCTGATGATATCCGGGTTTTCATACCCACCGCAGTTGTACACGAGAGGGATCGAAAGGCCGTACCGTGAGGCATCGAGGAGGGCCGCAATGATTCCCGGGAGATGGGGAGTCGGCGTCACCGCATCGATGTTGTGGCATCCCTGCTCTTGGAGGTTTCTCATTATGCGTGACAATTCAGAGGGGCCCAGGTTTTTACCCGTAACGTGGTGACTGATCTGCCAGTTCTGGCAATAGATACACCGCATGTTGCACGATGAAAAAAAGATGGTCCCCGCGCCGCCATGTCCCGAGAGAACGGGCTCTTCGCCGTGGTGTGGCAGGGCGCTGTCGACCATCGGGAGGGCGCCGAGATTGCAGAATCCCCGCTCCCCCACCGTCCTGTCGACGCGGCACCGGTGCGGGCACAGGACGCAACTCTTCAGGACGCCGGCAAGGGTGTCCGCCGTCTTTCCTAACGTATCCTCCCTGCCCTTGCCGAGATATCTTGGGCTCATTGTCCTATAACCTCTCTGTCACCTCACGAAGCTTGCCGCTTTCTACCAGTTCCAGGAACTCATCTCCAAGGTGTTCCGAAACCGTGACCGCTCTTTTCCAGGACCGTATCCTTTTCATGGGATTGTCGGCATACTTTTTGAAATCATCCCGATCGGGGAGGTGCTCATAGGGCAAGAGACGGATAAAGTCGTTTGAGGGATAGACCAGGAGGATATTCCCCAAGTAATCCCGTGAAGGTTGCCGGGAAGGGATTGATTTATCCATAACGGTTGGTACCAAGCTCCGTTGATGGTTGAAAAGGAGGGTGACAGAGCCGGAGCCCGAATATCTCTGATTGAGATGGTAATCCGTCAATCCTCCATCGCGATACATACCCCTCGGCGCACCGTATATGTCTCTGACGCCGGTACAGAGGAGCGGCGTTGCTGCTGAGGCCAAGAGGGCGGGTTTGAAATTGGCCTCGTTCAGGGGGATCGCCTGACCTCTAAAATCGTGATTCAGACAGAAATAGGGGAGAAGGGGACTGTTGTGGAACACAACCCGCTGGAAAAACTGATGGATTGAATTTCGACTGAGGGCATTGCACGCGAATGCCGTGCCAAGACCCAGCCTCTGCAGCCACCGCACATTTGAGGCGGCAAGGCGCTTCGCCCGGGCCGTAATGATCGCCAACCGATATCGCTTGTTGGACAATGCGAAAGGGAGGGCATCGTCGTCGACATAGGAATCGATAACGGTGCGGATGGACCGCATGATTGTCTCGGGAGTGTCCTTTTTGGTAACGTGCATGGCGATATACGCCTCAATGAGTTTCTCGTAACTCTTTTCGGGCTCCGGTTGCATCCATGCGGCGAGGCGCATCGCCCCCGCCGATGAGCCGGCGAGTATCACGGGCCGCTTGACTCCGAGCACGTTGCCCTTCAGGATGGCTCGATCGAACCCGGTGGCGAGAAGCCACCGGGGTCCTGCAGCAGTTCCGATGTATGTCGTGATATCGTCAAACGACAAATGTCCGTCCTGTATGATTTGATATACCTGCTCTCCCGCTCTGACACATAGCTTATTCATAGGCATTTGTCTTTTCCTGTAGGGGCACTTCAAACGATGAATTATTTTGGAATTCTTGACAGGACCTCTCATATACTATAGATACATTCTTCTCAATGGTAAAATCACATGAAATGAAGGAGCTGGGCAATGGATATCAAGACAGAGGTTGTACGGGTCGGGGTTGAGGCCAGGAAAGCCGCCGGGATACTCGCGAATCTTTCGTCTACTATAAAGAACGAGGCGCTCGTGAAAATGGCGGAACGGCTGGTGGAAGAAGCAGAACAAATTATACGAGAGAATATCCGTGATCTCGAATACGCACGGGGACAGGGCTTGACATCCGCCATGATCGACCGTTTGACGCTGGATGAAAAATCGGTCAGGGGGATGGCTGAGGGTCTCGAACAGATCGCCGCTCTTCCCGATCCGGTCGGTGAGGTGACCGGGATGAGAAGGCGTCCCAACGGCCTGTTGGTGGGAAAGAAGCGGATACCCCTCGGTGTTATCGGGATAATCTATGAGTCCCGTCCGAATGTGACGGCGGATGCCGCGGCCTTATGCCTGAAATCGGGGAATGCCGTCATACTCCGGGGTGGATCGGAAGCGATTCATTCCAATCTCGCCATAGCCCGGGTACTACAGGATGTCCTGAAAGAAACGGGCATACCGGAGAGCGCCATACAGATCATCTCTACAACCGACCGGGAGGCCGTCGGCGAGATGCTGAAGCTCGAAGAGTACATCGACCTGATTATCCCCCGTGGGGGGGAAGGGTTGATCAGGGCGGTGGTCGAGATGTCGCGGATTCCCGTCATCAAGCACTACAAGGGGGTCTGTCATGTATTCGTGGACGAGAGTGCCGATATGAACATGGCAACAGCCATCTGTCTCAATGCGAAGGCCCAGCGGCCGGGTGTCTGCAATGCCATGGAGACCCTGTTGGTGCACGACGGCGTCGCCGGTTCATTTCTCCCCGTCGTCGCCGACACGTTACGCAAGGCAGGTGTTGTCCTGAGGGGTTGTGAAAAGGCGCGGGCTATCCTCCCGGATATCGAGGCAGCGACGGAGGCCGACTGGTACGAGGAATACCTTGATCTGATCCTCGCGGTGCGGGTAGTCGAGAGCCTTGATGAGGCAGTAGCGCATATCGAGAAGTACGGTTCCCTCCACACGGAATCGATTGTCACGAGTGACTACGCCAACGCCCACTCCTTCCTCAGTAAGGTCAATTCGTCCACGGTCGTGGTGAATGCCTCCACCCGGTTCAGCGACGGATTCGAGCTGGGCCTGGGAGCGGAGATGGGAATCAGTACCACCAAGCTCCATGCCTTCGGCCCCATGGGGCTCGAAGAGCTGACGACAACAAAATTCATCATCTACGGTGACGGTCAGATACGAACATGAAGTGGGGATTATTCGGAGGAACCTTTGACCCCGTGCATCTCGGGCACTTGCGGTGCGCCGAGGAGGTCCTCGAACTGTTCGCCCTCGACAAGATTCTCTTTATCCCGAACCACGTGCAACCCCTCAAGACGGCCGGTGACATACTTCCCTTCCAACACCGTTCACGGATGCTCAGCCTGGCCATCGAGAATAATCCCTCCTTTGCCATTTCGGACATTGAAGCGACAAGGGGCGGGAGGTCCTACTCCATCGAGACGGTCCGGTATTTTCTGGACAACTCGCCGGAGGATACCAAGCTTTATTTCATCCTGGGACAGGACGCCTTTCAGGAGATTCCTCGGTGGAAGGCATGGAGGGAGTTGCTGCGGCTGTGCAACTTCGTTGTCATGACCAGACCGGGATATGAAACAAGAACACTGGAAGGGATTGTGCCGCCCGATATGATATCCTTTTTGACGTATGACCCCATTGCAGACGGTTTCAGGGGGGGCGCCGACCGCTGTGTTTTTTTCAGGACCCTCGCCCCGATGGATATATCGTCCACCGATATTCGAAACCGGGTGCGGGAACGACGTTCCATCCGGTACCTTGTCCCCGATCCTGTCCGGGATTACATCCTCGACAAGAGCGATGAAGACTATTTCTCCCGTGTGAGATAATCAGCGTCGTAATTGCCCACATGGAAAAGTCGATGGAATCGAAATGCCCACATATTGTCATTATTGAAGGAGACCCGGCCCGTGCGGAGGCTATGTGTCGTGTGCTTCTGACCTCCGGGTGGAATGGGGAGATTGATGTGGTGCATACGCTCCGGGACTACCACACAATCGTGAGCGTTCGAACCCCTGACGTCGCCCTCGTCGGCCTCCATCTTCCCGATGGAGAGGCCGCCGACAGCCTGGTATTACCGCCGGAGACCGATCCATTTCCCATTCTGATCACGGCCGATCCTGGCGACGAGCGGGCGGCGGAAGAGGCGCTCCGAGCGGGAGCGATCGATTTTGTCATCGATTCCGGGTCATTCGCGGACCTGTATCACGCCGTGGAGCGAACCCTGCGCCTGTGGAAGTTGCTGCAGGGATGCTGCGCATCCGATGAATTCGTCTCCCGTATCTCCGACAGCATCTCTGATAATGTGTTCATAACGAATTTTACCGGCACAATCATGGAGGTCAACGAGGCGTGCTGCTTGACCCTCGGATACAGAAGGAAAGATCTCCTGGGGATGAATCTGTCTCTCATTCTGTCGCAGGAGGACGTCGCTACGATTCTCAGCCTGCGCGACAGTGAGGAGAAACGGGGATTTCCCCTGGGGCTGCGAGCGGCTGACGGGCGGACGATTCCGGTGGCGGTCAGCCTACACAAACTTACGTACCGGGGGAAGGGTTCTCTTTTCTGTGCGGCGCGCCGGGCGGCCGGGATCGCCGGGGCGAAAGAGGAGGAAGAGGAATCAAAATTGCGAACCGTCCTTGAGGGGCTGGAGGTCGGTTACTGGGAGACCGACCTGACCGGGAAACTGACCTTCGTGAATAGTGCGGTGTGCAGGATGGCGGACGCGAAGCGGGACGAACTTCTGAGCGGTGTGAATCTCAGCCGCTATGCCGATTCCGAAACGCGGGAACAGATGTGCCGGATCTTTGAAGATGTCTCCCGGACGGGAAACCCTTCAGGTGTAGGAGATTATCAGATTGCCAGGAGGGATGGCAGCGTGGGGGTATTCCAGATAACGGTCTCTCTCATGAAAGACGATACGGGGCGTTCGAACGGGTTCCGTGGCATTGCCCACGATGTCACTGAGCGCCGTATGATGGAAGCCGCTCTGCGGGAGAGTGAGGAGAACTATCGGAATATTCTCGAACTGTCACCCGACGCGATCGCGATTGTCAGGAGAAAGGACGCCCGGTACCTGCAGGTCAATGACGCCTTCTGCCGTCAGACGGGATACACCGCCGAAGAGATCATCGGGCGGACCTCCGCCGCGCTGAAATTATATGCCGATCCGGCGGACCGGAAGGGGCTTTTTGAAATTCTGGTACAGGAGGGCCGGGTAGACGGGCTCGAGATTTCCTTCCGGGTGAAAGACGGGACCGTTCTGGACGACCTGGTGTCGGCCCGGATGCTTCGGTTCCACGGGGAAAGTTGTTTTCTGATCGTAGCCACCCCTATCACCTCACTCAAAGAGGCAGAACGGGCACTCCGTCGGAGCGAGGAGCGGTACCGGAGCATTCTCGAGGAGATGGAGGAAGGCTATTGGGAGATTGACCTTGAAGGGCGGTATATCTTCTCCAACGATGCCCTTGGCAGGATTACGAAAATTCCCGGTGAGAAGGCGATGGGGCGACACGCCCTCGATTTTGCCACCCCTCAAACCGCGGAGCGGGCACGAGAGATCTTCCGTGAGATATACCGCACGGGGCAGTCAACGGAGGTGGAGGAATTCGAGGTAGTGAAAGGTGACGGGAACCGAGGGATCCATGAGCTGAACGTTTCACTGATGAGAGATGCTGAAGGAAACCCGGTCGGATTTCGCGGTGTATCGCGAGATGTGACCGCCCGCCGGCAGGCCGAAGAGGAAATAAAAACACACCGTGAACACCTTGCCCTGATCAACCAGATACTGCGTCACGACCTGACGAATGATCTCCTGGTCATACGGGGTGGCCTGAATTTATACAAGCTCTCTCATGAAGAGGAAATTCTGGAAGAGACGGAGGAACGTGTTCGAAAAAGCTTGGCTTTGATCGATAAGATGAGGGGCCTGGAGTTTTTTATGTCGGTGCACAAGGACCTCAAGGCGTATAAGATACATGAAATCGTAAAAGAAATTGCAAAAAGCTATCCCTTTATCAACATAAAAATCAATGGGAAAGCCCATGTCATGGCCGACGATGCCCTTATCTCCGTTATCGACAATATCACGCGGAATGCCGTTATTCATGGGAAGGCCGATACGATCGAGGTTGCCATCGAGAGACAGGACGATATGTGTGAGGTGCGTATTGCCGACAACGGGTCCGGCATTGTGAATGATATCAAGGAGGCTATCTTCGAGGAGGGGTTTGTGGATGGAGAGACGGGACACACCGGTCTGGGACTCCACATCGTCAAAAAGGCCATGGAGAAGTACGGCGGATATGTCTATGCACAAGACAATCAGCCGAGGGGGACAGCCTTTGTTTTGATGTTCAGGTCCCTATAAAGGGAGGAAAGATCTTTGCTGTCTAGGAAATTGGGACAAAGGCATCCTTCCCCGCGGCCAGCATCAGCGCCAGCGGCATCGCGTCTTTTCCCAGCCGCACCATCCGTTCAGCCGTTTCTCTGATATCCCACTGCGCGTGCTTATCCTCGCGCAGGCGCGCGATATGGTACAGCTCCCTCACATTGACCCGGAGCGCCACCCGTTTCCGGTGTGCGTTCGTCAGGATGTACGGGGCAGCGGGAGGGAATATCTCTCTGATTCGGTGGTATGTCTCCTCCGTCAGGGAGGTCACCTCCCTGAAGCGGCTTGCCATTCCGATTTCTGATATCGAGGGCGGGATTGTGACGCCCAGCGCGGGGGTATACTCCTGACAGGTGATGGTGGCCATCCGGTGCCGTTTCAACTGCGCGAAGCAAGAGGCGCTGACGATCGCCTCGAAGAGAAAACCGGCATGTTCAAATTCCCTGAGCGGTGGGTCGTACGCCTGCATCCGGCGACAGGCGGTTTGGATTACCGCTTTCTTCTCCTCGCTGCTCATTGCGCGAGAGGCCTTCACGCAGGTCTCCAGGGAAAGATCGGATGATGCGTGCAGCAAAGCAGCGATGATCGTTTCGTCGCCCTCCGGCGTGGCGTGCAAGAGGACCACGTTTCCCTCCCTCCCCATGGCGTCATTCGTTCCCGGAGTGTCAATCGTTGCCAGGGAAACGGCCAGTTTTCTCAGGTCTTCTCGTGTGTCGCGGTCGAAAGGCGTCGCCGCAGTATACCGGACCAGCGAGGGGGCGATCCCGCCGGTCTCCTCGTAGAGCCGTGTCCCGTATTCGTTGACTTCCCGCAGAGGATGCGCCGCCGAGCGCCTGAGCATCAGTTCGAGGTTCCGCGCATTCAGGGTCATGCCCAGCTGGGCGTGCGTTGCCAAAGAGACGATGTACCGGGCATCTTCCTTTGCCCACCCGTCCACCATCGGACGGTTCGACGGATCGACCAGCATGTCCCGGTATTTTTCGAAGAGATGTTCTCTCAGTGCGGCGTACAGCTCGTGGTACAGGGCATTCTGCTCCCTGATCGTATCGACGAAGAGACTTTCCAGTCCCCCGTCCCGTACCTCGGGAGGGATGACGAAATCATCCTCCAGGCGGATGTAACGCTGGGATTTTTCCGTGTAGGAGCAGAGACGAAATTTTTCAATCTCCTCCACGGCGAGGCGCGAGACGCCCAGGATATCGACGTTGAAGACGGCATGTTCGGCAATGGAACTGTGTCCCATCCCGAAGACGATCGCCTGGTTGGATTTTCGCGCCTTTTCAACCTCCCCCCGGGCGATAGCCCTGAGTCCGTCGACGGGGAGGGGATTTCGACTGATCCGCGCGTACGCGGCGCACAAGATCTCGGGGGTAAGGCGATCTTCTCCCTCCGAGTCTGTGCGACACTCTTTGATCACCTCATAATCGACGTTATGGCCTGCCAGGATGACCTTCAATGGTTTTCTCCCTCTTTCAGCCATTGCTACATAAAAGAGTAATAGACGGCCTGCAGGACGGCCCAGACGAGGACCCCCGCAGTTACCACCATGCAGGCTATCGCGAGTGTCCGGTGAAGGAGATTCTCCTGACGCTTCTCCCGGTATCCCATCGCTAATCCCAGGAGGATCCCCGAAAGAATCCCCCCCCCGTGCGCCCAGTTGTTGATGCCCGGGATCATGAAGCCGAACAGGACGAGTCCGACGACCCACCCCATAACCTGCCGATAAATGGTCTCCCCGTATATTCCCCCCCGGCTCTTTCCGTAGTAGAGCGTTGCCCCGATCAGACCGCAGACGCTGGCGGAGGCCCCGATGGTCAGGGGAATGCCGGCGAGATAGGAGAGGTAAAATCCCGCGATCCCGGTCAGTGTGTATATGATGAAGAAACGGTAGAGGCCGTACTCGTTCAGGACAAAGACCCCCAACTGCCTCATGGCCAGCATGTTGAAGATGATGTGAAGCAGTCCGCCGTGGAGGTACGAGGCCGACAGGAGTGTCCACCAGCCGTGGAGCCTGTCTATGGGGATGGTTCCCGTTGCCCCCAGGAGGAGGAGACTGTGATTGGAGGGTGCCAGGAAGGCGAGGGGATTTGCGGACAGCCCGAGCCCCCGCGGGTTGAGCAGGAGGGCCAAGACATAAAAGGCCGCGTTTACATAGATGATATATCTGATCAGATCGTACGGTGAACTCAGGAGATTCGTGGGAAGTGCCAGTTTCCACCCCGAACCGGGCCGAGAAATCCCGCAATAGGGGCAGACCCGTTCATCTCGGTTGATCAGCCTCCGGCAGTTGGGGCAGAGGATCGATTGTTTTTCCGGACGGTCCATGGCAGCCCTTCCGTCTAGCTCAGGAACCGCATCATCAGCGGGATGGCAAGAAAGGTCCCGATGGCGCTCCCGATATTGACAAACATGATCAGGAGCAGGATGCGGGTGATCTTATTGTGCCAGAATCCTCTGACCGAGGCAATATCCGTCTTGAGATCCATGAAATCCTTCACCTGAGGCCTTTTCAGTGCCGCCTCCGTAAGGCCCGCGACCCACCCGGCCGCTATCATGGGGTTGATCGAAGTCAAGGGGGCGGCCACAATGGAGGCGAGGATCGTCAGGGGGTGGGCCAGGACCGTGAGTGCCCCTAACCCCGCCAGAATGCCGTTGACCAGCACCCACCACTTGATCATATTGAGACTCGCCTCGCTCCCCGAGTGGAAAAAGCCGGCGACGATGATTCCGATGACGGCGGCGGAGATTCCCCACCCGATGAACCGACCCGCCACGCCCTTGGGCGGCACCTCATTGAGGGTCGCAAGATCTGTTTCCTTGTCGAAATTTTCCAATATCCCCGGGACGTGCCCAGCCCCCACGACGGCAACGATCTTGCCGCCCGGTGCATCCCCGATGGAGCAGGCCAGGAAGCGGTCCCGTTCGTCGATCAGCGTGGCCTTGATCTCCGGGAGTTCTTTCCCGAAGGTCTGGAGGGCAAGCTCCAGGGCATCGTGCTCCTTCAACTTCTCGATCTCCTCTTCACTGATCTCTTCATCGATAAAGAGGGAGGAGATCAGCTCGAAGATGAACCGCAGCTTTCTGAAAAAGCGCATGTTGCGCCATGTCCTCTTCAGGGTGGTGCGGATGTCGCGGTCGGCCAGGACAATTCGTGCTCCGATCTGATCGGCCTTACCGATCGCGCGGAGCATCTCTTCGCCGGGGTTGATCTTGAATCTCTCCGCAAGCTTTTTTTGAAACGACGCCATGATGAGCTGCGATAACAGAAGGGATGTCCGCTTCTGGCGGATGATCTTCAGGATATCCATCTCTTCCCAGGCGGTTTTTCGCATGATTGCGTCATACCGGGACTGGCACAGCTCGACACAGACGGTGTCGGGGCGCTCCTCCTCAATGACCTTCTCTACCAGTTCGGCGCTGTCCCGCGAGACGTGCGCCGTCCCGATAAGGATGATTTCCCGGTCGTCTTTTTGAATACGGTGTATGTTATTGTTATCCATTGGCATGTCTGTCGGCACACAAAAACCGAGGGAACGGAATATCAGTATTCCCCCTGATTGTAAAGGAAAATCCCGGACCTTTTCTTCTTGTCCGGTCGCCCCCGGCGGGGTATAAGGGGGCCATTATGGAACAAAGACTGAGCGCGGGAGAGATTATAGAGGTCGTTGTCGACACGATCGCCTTCGGGGGGGATGGCGTCGGCCGTGTCGGTCCCCTGGTTGTCTTCGTTCCCTTCACCGCTCCCGGCGATGTCGTCGAAGTGGAGATCGTGAAGGCCAAGAAGAACTACCGCACGGGAGAGCCTGTCCGGATCATGTGTGCTTCTCCCGATCGGGTTGAGCCGATCTGTCTCTACTTTTCCCTCTGCGGGGGGTGCCAGTACCAACACCTGCCGTACGAAGTTCAGCTTCGGATCAAGGAGCGGCAGGTGACGGAGACCTTCGAGCGGATCGGAAAGATTGCTGCCCCTCCGGTGAAGGCCATCATCCCCTCGCCCCGCCCCTTCGGCTATCGGGGAAAGGCAGAATTCCACGGTGTTCCCGCCCCCGGCGGAGGCTTTCATCTGGGTTTCATGGACAGATCAGGGGGAACGGTTGTCGATATCGACCGATGTGCGATTGTTGATGAATCGATCAACACCGAACTCATCCGTCTCCGGCAGCGACTTGTCGCCGGGAAGACCCCCACGCACCGTACGCGGTACATCACTTGGTCCGGAACCTCCTATCCCCCGGGGAAGACCATTACGAGACGGATCGGAGAGATGGAACTGACTGTCCCCTCCGGGGGATTTTTTCAAGGGAATCTGTCTCTCACGGAGATCTTGGTTGAGCGCGCCGTCGAGATGTGCGTACCAAAGGGGGCCGACCGGATCTTGGATGCCTGCTGCGGTTCGGGTCTTTTCTCTCTCTTTATGGCCTCCCATGTTCGGGAGGTGATCGGGGTGGAGATAAGCGGCGCTGCCGTTCGATGTGCGAAGAACAATGCCGATAAGCATCGGATCACCAACACACACTTCAGCCGGGGAGATCTGGATGTGGCCCTGGCCAGGCTGGCAGGCGAGAGAATGAGATTCGATACCGTCCTCATCGACCCGCCGCGGACCGGGTGCACCCCTGAAACCCTCGCGGCTATCGATCGCCTCCGGCCGGATAGGGTCGTCTATGTGTCGTGCAACCCGGCCACCCAGGCGCGCGATGTCCGGCGTCTCATCGACACAGGGTTTTCCCTCGAGGCGCTCCAACCGGTCGACATGTTTCCTCAGACGCAGCATATCGAGGTCATCGCTGCGCTGGTCAGGTAGGGTTGCCGCGTGGGTATCCCGACGGACTGCCGGCGACTGATAAATCTAAGCTTTCACCCTAACGCGGATGAGAGCTCCCTTCGGTCGAAGTGATGCCACCTGATTGGCCCGTCACTCGTATATTTTTTCATCGACGGCATTCGCCTCCTCTGCGTCGGCCTCGAAGTCGCGCGCGAGGTGTCCCTTCTTCTCCATCAGGAATTCCCGGTACCATTCGTGTGCAACGATCATCGACATCACCTCGCTGGTCCCGGTCCATATGGAGGCGAGGCGTACGTCGCGGAAGATACGTTCGATGGGGAAAATGTTGGTGTAACCGATCCCCCCGACGACCTGCATCGCGTTGTGGACGGCCTTCTGGCACGACTCCGTGATGAACTTCTTCGATTCGGACACCATCCGGCGGATCCGGTGCGTGCCGATCCCCGCATCCACGGCACGTGCCGTGGCGTACCCCATCGCCCGGGCCGCGTCGAGGAGCATGACCGCCTCGGCCACCTGAAAGCTGACCCCCTCGAACTGGGCGATGACCTGCCCGAAGGCCTTCCGGCGCGAGGTGTAGTTGGTGGCGATATCGACGGCGGGGCGGGCCGCCCCGATGGTCATCACCGCGGTCCCCAGCCGCTCGGGGATCATCATCGTGTTGAAGACATCATAGGCCCCGTGGATCTTCCCGACCACGTTCTCCTTCGGCACCTTGACGTCCCTGAAGACGAGGCGCGCGGTCCCGCCCCCCCGGCAGCCCATGAGGCCGTACTGGTACGTAGTTTCCACTCCCGGCCCCCGGTCCACGATCAGGGCCGAGAGGGCCTGCTGCGGGGTGGCGGCGTTCTGATCGGTCTTCGCGTACAGGAGGAAGAAGTCCGCCCCCTCTCCGCCGACGATGAACCGCTTCTGGCCGTTCACGAGGAAGTGATCCCCCTTATCCTCGGCGATGGTGGTGGCCCCGAAAAAATCGGAGCCGCCCCGCGGTTCGGTCAGGCACTCGGCGGCGAAAAGCTCCCCCCTGAGGAGGGGTTTGACGTACTTTTCCTTCTGCTCGTCGGTCCCGTGCTGGACGATGGCGTCGCACACCAGCTCCGCCCCCACGCCGAAGACGCAGGCAAACTCATACCCCAAGGTCCCGATCTCCTCCAGTATGGTACAGGTCGTCACCCAGTCCATTCCCCTGCCGCCCCATTCCTTCGGGTAGCGGCACCCCAGGAGGTTTCTCCGTCCGGCCTCCCGGAGAAACTCCTTCGGAAACTTGATCGCGTCCTTGTCCATGTCGAGAATCATCCGGCGGGGGACCCACTTGACCAGGTCGCGCGCCTCATCTCGAATCTTGAGCTGTTCTTCCGTCAGCAGGTAATCAAACATCGTGTTCCCCCTTTCATGCTGGTATGCTGTACGCGGTTCACCCCGCGTCGGTATCTGATTGTGACTCCGCCCCGGCGAAAAAAGTCTCCACATCTCCGATCGCGTGGGTGATCCGGGCGGGCGGCAGTGACGAGACGATATAACGACCGTAGGAGTTTTTTACAAGCCGTGTATCCAGGATCGCAACCACCCCGTGTTCGTCGCTTCCCCTGATCAACCGGCCGAACCCCTGCCGCAGCAAGAGGGTGGCGTGGGGGAGAGCCAGATCGTAAAACCACCTATTTCTCAGCCGGTTGCACCGCTCCTGGTATACCGGGTCCCCCGGCGAGGCGAAGGGGAGTCTGACGATGATGACCAGGCTGAGATCATCTCCCTTGATGTCGATTCCTTGCCAGAAGGTGGCCGTCGCGAGGAGGACCGATCCCGGCGTTTCTCGGAACCAGGAGATCAGCTTTGCCGGCGGCATCTCCCCCTGTTTCTTTAAAGGGTAGGGGGTTGTTATGCGCTCAGCGACGAAGGCGAGATGGCGGTACGAGGTGAAGAGGACCAGCGCCCTTCCCCGGGATGCCCCGATCAACCGTTCGATCACCGTGAGACTTTCCTCCTGAAACAGACCGTCCCCGCCATTGTCGGGTTTTGGAAGATCCCTGTCGATATAGATGAGGGCCTGTTGCGGGTAGTCGAAGGGAGAGCCGATAATGCGCTCCTCGCAGTCCTCAATCCTCAACCGCCGCTTCAGAAAGGTAAAGGTCCCCCCGGCGGCCAGGGTGGCTGAGGTCATGACGACGCCTCTATACCCGCGCAACAGTTCTTCAAAGGCATTTCCCGCCTCCACGAGACTGCTCTTCAGCTCCAGGCTGCCCCCCGTCCCCTCGGCATAATAGACCTTCTCGTCGTTCCCCTGGTCAATGAAGTCGTCCATATCCGCCGCAAATGATCCGATATACGCGATGGTCGTCTCGATCCGATCACGCAGTTCCTCATCCTCGGTGGACTGCTTGCGTTTCTCGAGGGTCGTGACCGTTGTCTCCAGCGTCAGATCCGCGCGCAGTTTTTTCAGCGCTTCTATGATCGACCGGGGGATGGGACAGACGGGGGAAGGGGGAACAGTGCCCTTCTTGAAGAAGGATTCCACTCGTGGAAAAAGATGCTCGACGACTATCTTGAGCCCCCGCAACCGGTGGAGGAGCCACGCCGTCCGCGCGTAGGTCATGGTGCTCCCGAGGACCGTCGATATGACATCCTCTATGTCGGGTGCCTCATCCATGATCAACTGCCGGTGAAAAGGGAAGAGGCTGAACTCTGAGAGGAGATCGTAGAGCAAGAGGTGGTGGTTGACGACGAGGATGTCAACGGCGTGGAGCCGCCGATAGTGGTGGTAGTAAAAACAGCGGCCGTAGAAGGGACAGGTGCGTCCCCCACAGTCCTGCGAATCGCCGCAGACCTCGCCCCAGAAGCGCGGCGTGAAGGGTATATTGCTTCGCTCCCCCGTCTTTGTCTCCGACAGCCACTTCCGGAAGCGGATATAGGATTTGCCGTCCCCCGCATACTCCCGCTCCCGCCTGAGGCAGACATAGTTGTTTTTTCCCTTGAGGACGCCGAAAGAAAAATCGAGAGGGAGGGCCTTCTTGAGAAAAACGAGATCCTTCTTGACAAGTTGGTCCTGAAGGGCCAGGGAGGAGGTGGAGATGGTGGTCTTCTCGCGCGAGAGGATTGCGGGGATCAGATAAGCGAAGGACTTTCCGACCCCCGTCCCCGCCTCGACCAGGAGGGTCTTGCGCTCCAGGAGGGTATCCAGGACCACTTCGGCCATTTCCCGCTGCTGGGGGCGGTCCTCATACCGCGGGAATTTTTCTTTCAGTATATCGAAACTCGATGACAGTTCGCCCATGGATCGTTCCCTGTGTTTCATGCATCGCGCTTTCATGAATAAGCAATTGTTTTTGATGGTACTTCCTAACGTTGACATACGATGCATTTGACTGCTAAAAGGTAGTAACAAACTTGCCGATACGAGGGCAAGGCAAATCTGCCTGAGAACCCCTTCTATATTATCGCACCAAAGCGAATTTGCCTGCCAAGCGATGAATCGAGGTGAGAGGATGAAAAGAAAAGACACACGTCTGACCGTAACTATGGTGGCGGTGTTCATTTCAGTAACGGTTGTCTGGTTCCTTTCTTTCTTTATTGTCAGCCGACTTTTCGGCGCTCCAGACGGCGCCGGGAGAGCTGGTGACCTGTTTGGTGCAGTCGGAGCCCTGTTCTCCGGTTGGGCTTTCGTGGGTGTCCTGTGGGCTATATTCCTTCAACGCAAATCCCTACAGATTCAGCATGAAGATCTTAAGGGCACACGGGATGAAATGCAACATGCTCGAGAGGCCCACGAGGAATCAGCCCATGTTCTTTACGACCAAGTTGAAGCCACTCGTCTTCAAACGAGAGTCCAGGTCCTCACGAATCTTCTCGATATTCCAATGAAAGTGGATAGTAGCACCTTTCTCAGTGGTTTCTCCCGGAACGTTGTTCCGCAACGTGATCGGTTTAAGGAAAACTTCGCAGAACTTGCTGAGAGCGGAGACAAACTGCGAGAAAAGGACGAGGACATCTCGAATAAATGACGACACCAGTAACAACAACGACTCTTTTCGCCATACCCTGTCCCTGCGTGACCCGACAGCGAACGATAAACTTGGTGAACGACTGACATGAACATGCAAAAAGAACACGATCCCCTCCTCCATATCCGCCCCGCAAGGCCTTCGGATAATATGCTTCTGGCCGAGGTGGGGGCCGAGACCTTCTCAGGCAGCTTTGCGGCCGAAAATACCCCGGAGGATATGACGGCCTATCTGGCCGAATCCTTTGGACCGGAGAAGCAGGCCCGTGAACTGGCCGACCCCGCCACCCGA
Source organism: Syntrophales bacterium (assembly GCA_963662405.2). Classification (GTDB taxonomy): domain Bacteria; phylum Desulfobacterota; class Syntrophia; order Syntrophales; family UBA2210; genus UBA6078. The sequence goes on along the minus strand of CAXXKT010000001.1, from coordinate 649,538 downwards.
TTTCTGATTGTCGAGGAGGACGGCCTGACGGTCGGGTATGCCCAGTTGAGGTTGGCGAAGGCCCCGGCCGCTGTCGCAGGTCGAAAGCCGCTGGAGATAGTCCGTTTTTACGCACGGAAGCCGTGGATCGGCACGGGCATTGGCGCACCGTTGATGCAGGCCTGTCTGCACGAAGCCGAGCATGCGGGATGCGATATGATCTGGCTGGATGTCTGGGAACGAAATGCGCGGGCTATCGCCTTCTATCAAAAATGGGGGTTTGTAGAGAGAGGGACCCAGGCGTTCCGACTGGGGGAAGACCTCCAGCGTGATCTTCTGATGGCGAGGGCCGTGAGTCTCGGTTCGGTGTAGACGACTGGACGCTCACAGGGAATCACAGCGGCGCAATTCTTTTCATGACCTGAGAAGGTCTTGTGCGGGGAATGAGGGGGGAGGGGAGAGACAATGGGATGGACAAGGAGATACCGGGAGCATTTTGAAGAGAGGGATGATCTCGCCGGGGAGCATGCGGCGGGTGACGCCGGGCAGGCGGTCCTGGCAGTGCTTTTTGCGGTGGTGTGGGTTCTCGACACCTTCTTTCTGAAGTACACGACTGTTCTCAATGAATCTGTGCCCTTCTGGATCAGGGCACCGTTGGGGATCGTCCTGCTGGTTCTCTCCGGCTACCTGGCTCGAACGGGCCTTGCCATCGTCTTCGGTGAGAGGCGGGAGGTTCCGGGGGTGATCCGGACGGGTGTGTTTGGCGTTGTCCGCCACCCCATATACCTGAGCGAGATCCTGCTGTACCTCGGTCTCCTGGCGCTGAGCCTGTCGCTGGCCGCCGCCGGGGTGTTCTGTGTCGCGATCCTGTTTCTGCACTGCATATCGCGTTACGAGGAGCGTCTCCTCCTCGCTCGCTTCGGGGATGCGTACCGGGCGTATATGGTGGAGGTCCCCATGTGGATCCCGCGATTACGGCAGAAGCGTTGATCACCGTCGCAACAGAGATCCTGCAACCAGACCCCGTCAATTCCCTGAGAAGAAAAGGACAGCAGACCGAGCAATATAAACGGGGTCAGACGCGACTCTCAAGAGTTGTTACAACAAATCAATGTGTGCTCGTTTTCGGAACGGAGGGTGTTTCTCCGGTGTTATCTCTGTTGGCGATGCCCCACCATATAATATCGAATAGCATGCCGGCATAACCGGTTAAGCTTTTCTCCTTCTCCAGGTAGATCCACATATAGGTAAGGCGGTGAATCGTGCCGTACAGTATGTCAAACATGACTTCTGCGGGGATATCGGGATTGAGCTTCCCCGTGTCCTGCCCTTCCCGAAAAAGATTGATGATACGCATTGCGGTATCTCTTTGCTTAAAGGTCGCGTCGGTCATCCAGGTTTTAAAGGGGACCGTCAGCAATAATATTTCGGCGATGTCAGGATTTCTCTCGTAAAAATCGAGTATCACCCAGATACTTTTGCGCATTTTTTCTTTAAATGTTTCGAGTCCTTGTAAGTGATCGGCAATCCTGTCATCCAGTTGAATAATCCATTCGTTGACGAACGAAAAAAGCATCTTTTCTTTGCTTTCATAATACAGGTAAATGGTATTCAATCCCACGCCGGCCTTTTGGGCGATGGATCTCATGTTCACTTGGTGAAAATCCTTTGAGCTGAAAAGCTCTTTCACCGCCGCTTCCAGCCGAGATTTTGTTTCAGGTTTCAATTCTTTTGTTGTGGGTGCATCACTAGCCATGTGAAGGGTATCCAATCAAAAACAATATTTTTATCTGTATATATCTTACCTTTCTGTAAATTTCTACCACTCTTTTTTCGTATCTTCCCCCTCACAAGGCCGGTACTTGTGCATATCTCCCTGACCACACTGTGTGTCTCTTGCCGAAACGGATGTCGTTTATGGTCGCTCGTGTGACGGTCGGATTGAGCGATCCTCGCCTTACAAACGAGGATCGCTCAAGAGAGGTCTTTAGACTAAATCATCAAGGATTATCTATTTTTTTCCGTCAACTCACTGATTCCTCAGCATATCTTTTGAAAACCACAACATGCCTTTTTGAAAAATCCATGGTTTCTACGATGTCATCCCGTGTATACCGTTTATATTTTACTTACGCAGTTCGGCCGGGGTTTTGTAGTAATTCGGACTTCCCTCTACCCCGGGGAATGGCTTCGTGAGAAGCACAATCTTCCCGCCTTTCTGGAACTGGCCGGTATCGATCCTGAAGCCCCGCTCAGCATATTTCATGGGGTCTTTCGGATCCAAAAACGCAGCGGAATGACAGAAAGGTGGGATACGTTCCGTTTGATAGCGCAATGTCCCCATGGGCCCCACAATCTCTGTTTCTTCCATTGCCGTGATCAAGGCGTTGATGTCATCCGTACCGCCTGCCTTTTCTATGGCCTTTTTTATGAAGAACATATCCGCATAGGCGCTGAACAGGACTGCGGCGTCAAGGTCCAATTTATATTTTATTGCTGTTTCATAGATATCCGGAATTTCGGGTGTCTGAGCGCCGGCCAGCAGAGGAACCAATCCCCACGTATAGACGACCCCCAGGGCTTGGCCACCTGTTCTTCGCCAGAACTTGCTCCCGCAGGCTGCGGTGATGGACATGTGTATATTACGTGCACTGGAAGTAGCCCACTGCCTGACAAACACATCCGAATCATTCCCGGCAGAAGCGATAAATACACAACAGTCAGCCCCTGCGGCGGCTATTTTTTCTAATATGGGAGAATACATCCCGGCTCGATATTTTAAAGCCTTTTCGTAAACGATCTCCATGCCGAGCTCATGCGCCCGTTCCTTCATGCTTGGGAGGCCCTTACAGAGTGCCGTTGGCGGAATACCTTTAAATGCCTTCTCGGTCCACATAAGGTCTTCGCGCAGGAGGGCCATCTTTTTCGCCCCGAGACTGCTGAAAAAATCTACTATGTCGAGAAACGCGCGCGCTCTCCCCGGCTCCGCACAGTTATCTCTGAAGACGAATTTCCACTTATCGTAATCGGTGGCTATTCTATCGGTAATCTGATCGGCCCCGGCATCTACCGCGAGGAAAATATGCGGGTATTCAGGAAACAACTCGCCGGCTTTTGCCTCACAGGCGAGGGCTATTTCAGATCGGGGATAGACTCCCACGATCGTAGCCTTATGGGTCATCAGCGCCCGTGCATATCCCTGCACGGCCAAGGTCGTTTCACCCTTACAATCTTCGTATATGAATTTCAATTCCCGTCCCAGGACGCCGCCGGATTCATTGATCTGTTTTACGGCCACGTTCATCCATTCAACAGGTACTCCTTGCGATTTGAGATCGCATATATACACTATCACTATCGGTTCTTGATTAGACGGTGTCGAAGCTCCTTCCGCCGGAGCGTGACCAAAAGCTGCCAGCATCACGATAACAGCTGCCATTAGTGTTGCTGTTACAAAACATCTGCTTCTCATAGTGAAACCTCCTGTTTCCTGTTGCTCGATCCCTTTTTTAGTTTATGGTTCCCTCAGGTTACGAAAACTCATCGGGTCCATTGCCCCCTTCTTGTCTTGCTTCTTGTGCACATCCGCTTTCGTGGGATTGAACCTGCGGACGCCCCTACCTCTTCCAAGGCAAACGGGCACCGCTTCTCCTGCCTTTTCGAGCTTCTGAGGTTGAAAACCGAATGTCACCCCCTTCCGTAAAAATGATGTGAACATTTAAGCCCTCCAGGTAATTCATAAACCCATGGGTAGGCGCAAAATCAAGTCATTCGCAAAGAGCCGAAATGCCCGATACACACTATTCATGCCTGTGCCTGTTCTTTGAGATGCGGTCGTCATTGCTTTCCCCGTTGCATTTTTCCTGGCGGGGAATGAAGCGCAGGAGAGGGCACTGGTTATCAATGAATTAGGAACATTGTTTTTAAATATGTCACAATTTATCCGTTTCATCATCATATTCCTTGCTGCAGAAGATGTGATTGTTTCCGGCCTGGGATTTCCTGCCACGCCAATTCTTACTCAAACTTTTGCTAATATTGACCTTCTTTCTTGAACAGTTTTCCTGAGTATTAAAGATATCCGATCAGAATGTGTAATAAGAGCTCGGAAGACAAAAATATTTATCTAAAAAACAATGTTTTTATATCCCTCAAAAAAGGAAAAGTCAAGGTGTTTTTCCGTGAATGATATGTCCATTGGTAAATCCACTGCCCGTCTGGCGGAGGCGTCGAGAGGATGTGATCAGGGGAAGTGTTACTCGACGTATTTTCGGTATCTTTGCGGGAGCTTCGTATGCAATAACCTGATTACACTGATGAAAAGGGAGCTGATCGTATGGATGGCCGCTGCTTACTTTTTCCATACGGAGCGATGGGCGTGGTGGATTTTACTCCCGTCTGCGTATACCGGATCTCCAGAAATGCCCCCTCTACCCGGTATCTGAAAAAAACCTTGACAGCTGGTTCTTTGGCATATATAAAAACATTGTTTTCTAAAAATAAGGGTTAATATTTAAAGTATAGGACAATATTATCAGTTGTATCTTTGTATGGATAGAAACATTATTTTTGGTCGGTGGGGATTTCCCCGGCGACGCTACCAAAGAGAATCAGAGCGTCATGATTGTGTTCGATGAGCATTTTTTAATACAAACAAAAAGGATGAAGGGAGATGTATTATGAGGAAGTATCGTGTCATTATTTGGGGTTTGGGGAATGTCGGAAGAGTTGCCGTCAAGATGTGCATGGAAAAGGAAAGCCTGGAGCTGGTCGGGGCAATTGATGTGGATCCCAGCAAATTGGGCAAGGACGCGGGCGAGGTATTCGGCTTCGGAAAGACCGGGGTTGTCGTGACGGATGATGTTGAAAAGACGTTCGCCATGGATGCCGACGTTATCATGTGCTATCTCCCCTGCCTGATGAAAAAAGGCTCACTCAAACCCAGCGCGGATAATATCGTCCGGGCCATCAAGGCCAAGAAAAATGTCATTACGACCATACCGATTTCCTATTCGAAGTTTTCCGACCCGGCCGTTACCAAGATGCTGGACGATGCAGCGAAGGAAAATGGCGTGACCTTCCTGCAGATCGGTTTGATGCCCGGTTTGTATTCCAACTATTTTCCCGTTGTTCTGTGTGCCGCTATGGAGCGGGTGGATCGCGTCATTATGGAATGCGGCGAAGATGATCAGGGGAATACCTCGGACTGGGTTCGGTTCTTCGGCTATGGATCGAAACCGGAAGACGTGGATGTGGAAGCTATCCGACGGGGAATCGCGACCTATTACGGAGATGGTGTCTGGGAGGTCGGCGATAGGCTTGGGTATAACATGACGGATGTCTATTGCACCGATGAGGTGTTTACAACGTCCATTCCGCTGAAAACAGCCTGGGGAGATATCCCGGCGGACACCATCTGTGGGCACAAGTTCATATGGCACGGCATGGTGGGTGAGGAGGAAAAGGTCACGCTGATCTATATCCACAATGTCTGCAACGATCAGATTGATGCGCCCAAGATCGTTGAGAAAATGCGTTTTGAAGGGTCGCCGTCTGTTATTGAAGCGGAGATCAGAGGAACGATGCCTCCCTATGATGAAAGTTTTGAAACCAGCGTTGCTCCGACCATCCACGTTATCCCGCGGGTGGTTGATGCGGAACCGGGACTGAGATATCCGCTGGATCTGCCGGTCATCAATCCGATTCTATAACGCGTTGTGCAGAAGAAAGAGGAGGCGATCCCTATGTTTGATGTATCCAGTTTTTCGTTAAAAAATAAAGTGGCTGTTATCACCGGCGGGAGCCGCGGTATCGGGCAGGGCATCGCCTTCGGTCTTGCCAGGGCCGGTGCCACGGTTGTCGTGACCAGCCGTAAGGCCCACGATCTTGAAACGACGGCCGCGGCGATCGAGGCCTTCGGTGGTAAGGCGTTTGTCCTCCCCGCCCACCTGGGAAAGATGGAGGAGGTTCAGAAGGTCGTCAGCACTGTGATGGAAAAGTACGGGCGGTTTGACGTCCTGGTGAATAATGCCGGTGCCAGCCCCGCAATGGGGACCGTCCTCGACTCCGACGAACGTCTCTGGGATACCATCATGAACCTGAATCTGAAGGGATTGTATTTCCTCAGTCAGGCGGCGGCGAAGGTGATGAAGGATCAGGGCGGCGGCAAGATCATCAATGTGGCGTCAATCGACGGTTTCAGGCCCGAGCCTTTCGTCAGTGTCTACTCGGTCTCCAAGGCGGGTGTGCGTATGGTCACAAAGGCCTTTGCCGCCGAGCTGGCCCCCTTTAATATCCAGGTGAACACCATTATCCCGGGACCGATCAGCACGAAGATGATGGATTCTCACTGGTGGAATCTTTCCCCCGAGGAAGTTAAAAAGGCAAAGGAAAAGCTGGAAGCGGGTTTACCGATGCGTCGCGTCGGACAACCCGATGATATTGCTGGGGCCGCCGTATATCTGGCCTCCGAGGCCTCCAGCTATACGACGGGTGCGGAGATCGTCATTGACGGCGGTGTCTTGCTGATGACCCCTTCGGTTGTCGAAGGGCATTAGATGAATGGTGTTATGAACGATTCCTTTCTCTCCACCCCCCGATTGATACTGCCCTACGATTAAGAAGTGTAGGGCAGTATCAATCATTTTTCCCGATAATTATTGTGATCCCTTCAGAAACATGAGAGGTACGCCAAGAACCCGCTGAGGATCCGGATGATTACAGTGGGCCAGATAGTTCCTTCCTGTCGTGTATTAGCTTCAAATCACGGCGGTGCATCCGCTCTTCCCCCTTGTTTCATCTGTTGTGTTTGAAGTCATGAAAAAACGGGCCTCGCCGCAATGCAACAAAGCCCGTTTTATCAACTGCTGTTTATGGCTTGAAGGCTATTTCTCCCTCTTCCTCAACTCGGCCGGATAGACATAGCTTTCCGGTTTACCCAATCCAATTTTCTCGGTGATATGCTCTTGTTCCTTGCAGGTGGCTCCCATATACACGATTTTACCGTTGTTCTGGAATTGAGCCACAGCCTGAATAAAAGCCTCGGATACGGTCTTATTCAGAGGGTCAGAAACATCAACCCTGACCCTGGAGTGGAAGAAGGGTTTTACCCTCTTCTGCTCGTAGGATAACTTACCCAGTGAGTATGTGGTCTCCGTCGTCTCCATCGCCTTGATCAGCTTGTCGATGTCATCCACGCCTCCGGCGGTCTCGATCACCTTCTTGATGAAGTAGATGCCAGCGTAGGCATAGTGAACGTGCAGTTGGGCTGGAATGTTGTGTTGCTTGGCCATCTCAACAAAGGGGATGGTTTTCTCTGTCAGCGGAAGCATAGGTTCTGCATACCCAGTAAATACCCCCAAGCACTTTCCGCCGGTCAGTTGCCAGAAATCGAGGGTCTGCGAGATACCACTGTAGAGAAAGAGAGGGACATCACGCGCGGCCGAGTCGGCCCACTGCTTGGTGAAGGATTCCGTATCGGTGAACCACGAACTGATGTAAAAAATAAGATCGGGCTTTCCCATGGCCATCTGTTGTAAAAGGGGCAGATACATCGTTCCCCTCGGCTTGACCTTTTTGCTGTAGACGATCTCATAACCGTATTCTTTTTCCATCATCTCCTCCCAGGGTATAAACCCCGGCATGGAAGGGATTCCTTCTTGGAATGGCTTGGTCCACTCAAGATCCTCCCAGAGGAGGGCTATCCTCTTAATGCCAGGGAGCATCTGAGGCCACGATGTTCCCCAGAAATATCTCAATTGGGCATACTGGGACGCTTCCGGGTCTGCGTCACGGAAGCAGAACTTGTATTTTTCATAATTGTCGATGACCCGATCGGTCAGTTCACTTCCTGTGGCGCCGTTGAATATCATAATATGCGGGTAGTCCTTGAACATGGCTGCTGCGTTTTCCTGGGCGGCGAGACAGATTTCCGTCCGACCCTCCACAAAGATAAACGTTGCCTTTTCTTCGAGAAGCAACCGACGCGTACCTTCAACTGTCAGGGAGGTGGCTCCCTTATTGTCGGCGATTACGTAATTCAGGGGCCGCCCGAGAACGCCGCCCGCCTCGTTGATCTCCTGGACCGCAAGCTTCTGGATCGCCATGCAGGGTCTTGTTCCCGGCGAAAGCACCATCCCCGCATACCCGATCACGATCGGTTCTCCCGACGGGACGGCACTCACCCCGGGAGATGCAAAACAGAACGTCAATACGAGTATTGCAACCGCACACAAGTCAAATCTGAATCTTCTTACCATCGGTAATTACTCCTTCCCTGATCATTGTAGTTGCAACTGTCGTTGCATGTTGCCCTCAAATTGTCTGTGTGTTCATCCTGCAAACCCAACAGGGAATCAGGTTTTGGATCATCGATGCTCGATGAATGTGTCGGAAAAGCATGCGGGTCCATAGGTTCTCCGTGCTCCTGTTGTCATGGGTTGTAACGGTTGCTCCGTCGATGTTTGTGTCTGCAGGGTCCCTGATGCGTTTTACTCCGGTGGGTGGTCGCGATTATTCTCTGATTACTATTCGCCATCATGAGTGGAAATATTTTGCTCTTTTGGTACGTGTATGTTGAGAAGTGCTCTTGTGTTGAAATCAGTAACAACGTTATTATAAATCAAGAGCAATTTGTGTGGCCTTGGTGTAACCCTTTCGTTGCCTTGATTCAGTATTATCTGGTGGTCTTTTTTGCTTGAACGATATACGCAATAAGTAACCGGTAATACGTTATTTATAATCCTTGTATTCGCATGCGAGACGAAGGAAAAATACACGTGCCGCTGATTGCTAGAAGGTAAGTTTATAGAAAACAATGTTATTGTATGGCCGAGAAAGGCAAATGTCAAGGTGTTATTTTTCGCAAAACTATTTTTCGGAACAACTCATTCGATTGAACGACTGGCAGGCTCATCAATTTCTTTAAAGGGGTTAACCTTTTCAAGGCCTTGAGGTCTTTACGTCGACCTACAACCGATTCAGGGATCTTGTCGCATTTCTTGATATAATAAGGAGCAGGTTTCTTGCTGGGAACATACGACAGGCTTGTAATACGCGATTGCGTGCCAAGAAAATCGATGTCGAATTATGAAAAACAACAGGGAGATATTGCTGCTAAGTGGGTGAAGCGTCAAACCGTGCGATGCCTTTGACATCGCACGGTTTATATGATGAAAGACTATACGAGGACGGACGGTGCTTTTCGCGACCCGTCAGGGCTTGATCCCCTGCCCGCCGCCGATGGCGATCTCTTTGCCGATTATGTACGCGGCCTCGTCTGAACAGAGCCAGAGTGACGCCCTGGGTATCTCTCTCTTCCCGGGAGTCTCGCTCGAGAGCGATGTGTCGTGATGTGAGAAACCGGAGCGGTGCATGAGATCTTCGCGGAGGCGGACATGACACACCCATGCGGATCTCCCGATTCGATGAAACGGGGGTTGCTGAAAAGTGGAAAGCGGACCTCCCCAAGTGACGGCGAGGCCCGCTTTCTGGTGGGGGGTATTATTCCTTCGCTCTCTTCATCAGTTCGGCCGAATAGACATAATTTTCCGGTTTTCCCATGCCAGCTTTTTGGGCAAGCTCTTCATTCTCCTTGCAAGAGCCTCCCAGATACACTATTTTGCCGTCGTTCTGGAATTGTCCCATGACCTGAAGAAATACACCAGGATAGGTCTTGTTCAGGGGATCGGCCGGATCGACCCTGACCTTGGAGTGGAAATAGGTTTTTTTCCTTGTCGGCTCATAGGCCATCTTGCCGAGAGAATAGGTGATCTCCGTTGTCTCCATTGCCTCGACCAGTTTGTCGATATCGTCGACGCCCCCCGCGGTTTCGATTGCCTTCTTGATGAAGTAGATGTCCGCGTAGGCGAGGTGAACATGCAGCTGAGCCGGAATGTTGTGTGCCTTGGCCAGTTTGACAAAAGGGATGGTCTTTTCTGTCATTGGAAGCATAGGTTCATAGGAGGAACTGATGATTCCCAGTCCCTTGCCCCCGGTCAATTTCCAGAAGTCGTGGGTTTGGGAAACGCCACCGTAGAGGTGAAGAGGGATATCACGCGCGGCCGAATCGGCCCACTGTTTGGCGCACGTCTCTACATCGGTAAACCAGGAACTGAGGTACAAGATGTAATCAGCCTTCTTCCCGGCGATCTGTTGGAAGAGGGGCAGATACATTGTCCCCCGCGGCTTGGCGGCTTTGCTGTAGACCACCTCGTACCCGTATTCTTCTATTATCTCCTCCCAGGATGGCACACCCAGATCGGGGATCCCCTCGCGGTACGGCTTACACCATTCGAGATCCTCCCACAGGATAGCCACTCTCTTTATGCCCGGCATCATCTTCTGAAATTGGCCCCCGAAGAAATATTTCATTTGGGCAAATTGGCCCACTTCCGGATCGAAGTCACGGAAGCAGAACTTGTATTTCTCATAATTGTCGATGACCCGGTCGGTCAGCTCACGGCCCATCGTCCCGTTGAATATCATGATATGCGGATAATCTTTGAACATGCTCACCGCATTCGCCTGGGCGGCAAGACAAATCTCCGTTCGCCCCTCAATAAAGATGAATTTGGCTTTCTCCTCGATCAACAGACGGCGCGTTCCCTCGACAGTCAGTGAGGTAGCCCCCTTGTTGTCGGCTATGACGTACTTCAGCGGACGCCCGAGGACCCCTCCTGCCTCGTTGATTTCTTATACGGCCAATTTCTGGATGGCCATGCAGGGCCGTGTTCCCGGGGAAAGCACCATCCCCGTATACCCGATCACAATCGGTTCTCCCGATGGAGCGGCGCTTATTCCGGTAGATGTAAAACAGAGCGTCAGCGCGAGTGCTGTGACAAAAAACAGACCAAATCTCAACCTCCTGAACATTACCTTTCCTCTTTTTCTCGTAGAATGTTTTTTCATGGTTGCTTCCACGTTATGTGATAACAAAATAACGTGTGACCAACAGGAAGGGTTCGCAAGATGCATGCCGAGTGCGAGGCGTACAAGCGGGTTCAAAAAATGATTTTATTCTCATTTCTTATGGGATGCCGGGGATAAAGGGAGGGGTGCCGGGAGAAGGGAATGTGACAGTATGTAATGTTACATTGTGTAATATGATACGCTTTTGTTACGCTTTTTTCAGGATTTCATATTCGTAAATTTTTCGGTACAGGGTCTGTCGGCTGATACCGAGCAGGTGGGCGGCCTTGGTCTTGTTCCACAGCGTCGTATTTAAGGCATTCAAAATATTCCGGGCTTCTTCCGGTTTCCCCGCATGCATATGAGAGACGGTGGCCCGTGTTGGTTTCTTATAGTCTTTGATTTCCGGGGGTAAGTGCTCAAGGGTAATGACCCTCTCGTGACAGAGCACAAAAGCGCACTCGATAGCGTGCTCAAGCTCCCGGACATTCCCCGGCCAAGGATAATCCATGAAATAGGTGAGCACATCGCTGGATACGCCGTCGATCTTCTTGTGGAACCTTTTATTGAAGAGGCTGTAGAAGTGATCAACAAGCAACGGCACGTCCTTGAGTCTTTGACGAAGGGAAGGAAGCGGGATTTCAACTACCTTGAGGCGGTAATACAGATCTTCCCGGAACTCTCCATGCCGTACCTTTTCTTTGAGATCTTTGTTGGTGCATGCGATGACACGCACGTCTACCTTTCGGGTAGTGGTTTCTCCAACCTTCTCAAATTCCTTGTCCTGCAGGACCCGTAGAAGCTTGAGCTGAATAAGAGGTGAAATGTCGCCGATCTCATCCAGCAGGATCGTTCCCCCGTCGGCTGCCTGAAAACGTCCCTGTTTGTTATGAATAGCCCCGGTAAACGCCCCTTTGACATGACCGAACAGTTCGCTCTCAAGGAGGTTTTCAGCCAGTGCCGAGCAGCTTACCTTGACAAACGGTTTTCCGGCTCGGTGACCGCTATAGTGAAGTGCCTTGGCGATGACCTCCTTTCCTGTCCCGCTTTCCCCTGTAATCAGGACCGTGGTCTCCAAGCTGGCCAAATCCTCCAGGAGGTTGTAGATATCCTGCATTTTTGGCTCTTGCCGATTATATTCTGAAATTGGTGTCTCTCCCGTAACTCCCGTTCCAGATCCCTGAGCAGGGTGACATCCCGAATGACCAGGACTGCCCCCGTAAAATCACCCTCCGGACCCAGAAGCGGAGAGCTGCTTACACTCGCGACCTGGTGATGACGTACCGGTGAGTTGCATTCGATATGATATCCCTTGATGGCGGTCTTTTTTTCGAGGGTCTGTCGTAACACCTCGCAACACGCCTGACTGCATTGATTCAGACAGTGGGGGAATACCTTCCCCTCGATCTCGTCCACTTTGACCCCGCAGATAGTCTCTGTTGACGTGTTTGCCGCAATAACACGCAGCTCCGGGGTTACCGTGATAATGGCGTCTTGTACACTGCTGAATATGGCCTCCAGGCGGGTGCGATGCTCGATCAACTTTTCCCCCGCTTCCTCACGGTCGGTTACATCCCGTTGTACCGTTCGAAATCCGGTGATGGTTCCGCCCGTATCCCGAACCAGAGAAACTGAATCTTCGACTATCTTTCGTGTGCCGTCTCTTCTTACTATTTCATGGATGAACCTGCCGGGTACTCCCGTTTTGTATATTGTGCGATGAGCCTTTTTTAAGAATTCTGCTATTTTTTCATCAACATCATAATAGGATCGATAGTTCGAACCAATGATTTCCTCCCGGGTATAGCCCCGAAGCCGGCATCCGGCATCGTTGATAAAAAGTAGATTTCCCTCGAGGTCGGTTTCGCCCACCCCGTCTTCAATTTCGATGATAATGGTTCTGTATTTGTCCAGGGATGCCTCCATTTCTTCAAAGTGATTGGTATCCCTCACATAACCAACGTGTCCGTTCTTTCCTGCTTGAACACGGTGTTTCCCATTCATGCACACCCGGAGGGTGGATCCATCCTTTTTGAGCAGGCGGCACCTGATTTCATTCGGTCTGTACGGGCCGTTTGCCCCTGTATCTCGAGCTTGATGCGTTCCCGATCATCGGGGTGAATTATTTCCGGGAATGATTTCCCGATCAATTCTTCACAGTTCCCATATCCCAATGCCTCGGAAAGCCAGGGGTTGACATATCTGAGCCGGTCACCTTCGAGGAAGTAGATCCCAATCGGCAGGGCCTCAAGAACCGGGTCATAACCACAGGGAAAACGTCCGGGGACGGGTCGATGCATGTGTCCTTCCTGCATAGCGTCACTCTTCCTTCGAATCTCACGCACACTTCATCGTTTACAATCCGCTTCTTGAATCATATGAGTCGGTTGGGCCACCGGCATTATCGCTGCGACAGCTGGCTTCATCTTTCAGTCTGCGTTGCGCCATCTCCGGTATGCGAAACGACAGGCGAAAGCAAGGCACAGGAAAACAGTCTGAAATGCCGGGACCCATAAGGCCTTGTGGAGAGTGGCCTTCCGCAGGTCTAACCATCCGAAGACGGTGACGTCATACGCCACGATGGCTGCGATATATCCCCCCGCCAACACAACCCACACAGTAAGGATCTGTGCAATTCGTTTCAGTGCCGATACCGCCTTGTTCCTTTTCATAACCGACCCTCCTCTGATCATTAGAGGTGAAATAATGAGGCCATCATGCTCACACCTGTTGTCAGATCCCTCACTGACATACCCCAGACCCTGTTGATTATACTCTCTGTATTTCCGAATACCGTGGAATGAAAGGAAGATCGTCGTTCCCTGTAGTAGATTTTCGTTTGCGGATAGTGCCGGACAAACCTGTCGGCCATTCCCTTGTATGCGCCCCTGCGTTCCCGTTCGGTAACGGCAAAATGAACGCCTTGTATCTCCCGCTCGTTCAGTTGTTCCAGGAATGCCAGAAGGAGTCTCGACGCATACATCAGGCCATATGAGCCGGGAAGGAGATTGAAATGGCAATGAGCGGGGAATTCTCGCACAGGAACGGAGGGAACCTCTCGCCACGAATGGAGCAGAAACCACTTCATGAATCTCCCTGTTGTGTCTTTCGATTCCGACTTCAGGAGGTATAACGGTATGGCGCAGAGGATGAGCGGGATGACCCGTGTCGCCATCAGACGGATGTAACGTTGCGTGTCGGAGCAGCCCAGAAGATATCCCGTGACCCGGCCCTCATTTTCCAGGACCCAGGTATGACGGGGTTCGTGATCCGTGTAATACAGGGTAAGATAGTCGGCGACGGGTTTTGCCAGGCCGGGGAAAATGCGTTCACCTCGACGGCGAAACGCCGTGCGGTACGCGATGTCCCTCACCGCTGAACGATCTTCGGTTTTGAACGGGCGGATGAACGCTTCCTCTGAGACGTGTATCATCGTTTATATGTGATCCCTCCCCAATCAACCTCTCGTAAAACGATCACACGAAACACCGCACACATGGCGATAATGATGGCAATCGGTTCGTAGCAAAGAAGAACGGGAATGTAAAGGGGCCTGATCTTCCCGGGAAGTGAAAATAAGATCAGGATAAGGCCGGCAAGAAAACGGAAGAGTGTTGCCCCCCAGAATATACCTCCCCACAGGGTGCCTCCCATCGCCAATACGGGAAGTACCAGGACCCAGAGGACAAACGCAGCGGCAAGACAGGAAAGCCCGCCGGTGCTGAATCGCATCGAACGATCCAGCACGGCGCCCCATGAAGGCGGCGTCTTCACCGACACCGGATTGTGGTCGAGAAACGTCACGGTCCGTCCATGATCGTGCAGCGCCCGGATGAAGGCCTGGTCTTCGGTGAGCGTGAAGCCGAGGGCGCGAAACCCGCCGATCGACAGATACGCTTTCCGGCGGACGGCGAAGTTCCCGAAATACCCGCCGGTCTTTACCCCCAGGCCGTTCATAATCCGGCACCATGAAAAGTAGAAGGCGGCATCGACGGTCTGCAGGGCGGAGATAAACGGGGGCGGTGGTCTGAAGACGAGAGAGCCAGCGACGGCATCGGCCCCCGTTGATTCGAAGAGATCGAGGACCTGCCGCATCCACCGTACCGGCGCGATTCCGTCACTGTCGATCAGGAAGATCACCGAACCCCGGGCCTTTGCGAACCCTGCGTCGAGGGCGACCTGTCGTGCCGTTCGATCAGAGGAGCTGTATTCATCAATTCGAATGAGACAGACGTTTGAAACAGCCGCATGGTGCACCTGACCGGCGATATCTTCCTCACTCCGATCGTCCACGACGATGATCTCGACATCGTAATCGTCGATCTCCTCCTGCAGAGCAATAGACCGGAGACATGCTCCGATATCCCGAGCCCCGTTGTGGACGGTAGTGATAACCGATAAGAGTTTGGATGGATCGTTCATAGGGTAATGATTTCGTCGACGGTGGCCGGTTGCCAACCGTCACGCTCCAGGCGCGCAAAGAGTTCTGTGAGGAACCGGACGATGCGGTTGTCCTCCGTGTCGGAGGGGTGCAGGGCGAGGCGGAAAGGACGGCCCGTTTTCATAAGAAAATCGATATACAGCCGGGTCGCGAGGAGATGGAAGATCGTTTTCCATCGCCTGCGGCCCGTATCAAATCCGACGGCCGGTATGGCATGGCGTACTCCGTTTCGGGTCATGACCCCTCTCCTGTCCATAAATCCAGCGAAACCGAGTTCAAACAAGGCGTCGGTGGTCGCCCTGTTCTGGAGCCACCGGGGGGCACAGAAGAGGCGGGGCCGCGGGAGTCCCGCTCGCTCAAAGGCCGAAAGTCCCATCATGATTCGCGTGGTCGCATCACTCGCCTCCAAACCGTCAAACTCTCCGTGGTGCTCGGTTCCGAACCAGAGACGGTTCCAGATCGTATCGGGGCGGTCGTGCGAGTATCCATGGAGGACCCTCTCTCCCGGGAGGGAATGGATCAGGCCGAGCAGGGGGGTCCCCGGATTGATCGCCTCTTTATCCCGCCAGTAGGGGACGATCAGGAGTGTCAGAGATTGTGTCACCGTTGGTGGGAGGGAAGAGATGATGCGGGCTAGCGTCCGGCAGGAGCCGGGATGGATGTCGTGAAGCTCGGGGATGAACAGCCGCTTTCTGTGCGCGATGGGATCACGTATGAAATCTGTGTTCGTTTTGACTACTCCGCTTTCCACGAACCCGATTCCTTTCTTCGCATTGGCATATCACCGCGTATCGCATGCATTTTTCACCACACGCTATCGTTCGAATCAGAAATGTCAGTACAAAGGGAAGGCGCAGGGTGTGCAACCCCCTGCGCCTTCACGGTATGGTGCTTCTGATCTGTCTTATGGTGCTGGCACGGCGCTGATGAGCCAAAGCAGATCACAGCCCCGGCAGCGCATCCAGCATCATGTTATCGGACGCGGCGTTGACCTGAAGCGCGGCCAGGGCCCGGTTCGATACGTAGCCGATATAGGTGGCCCCGGTAATATCTCCCGCAAAGAGATCCACCGGTGCCCCGGAGCGCTTCGCATACGCGCCCAGTGCAACCACTTCCGTGGCGATCACGTCACCGGCATCGTTGTACGCCGTCAGGGTCACCGTCGCCGCAGCGCCCTCCGTGTTCGCAAAGGCAATCTCCGTCGTACCGTCCCGCTCCAGCTTGGAGAAAACACCCGCCGTCCCGGTGATGCCGACGCAGCTGCAGCCGGCCAGACGGTTCGTACCCTGCGCCAGAAGTTCGAGACCCGTGATCTCGGCCGTCGACTCTATCTTCAGCCAGGCCGTCGTCTCATCCACGAGTTGTGATACCAGCCCGATATAGTGCGCACCCCCGGCAATCTCCTCTTCCGCCTGGGGAAGGGCCACACCCGCCGCCGTATACGGAGAAATGGTGAGGTCACATTTCGTCTCCGACGGATTGTAGGCCACAATACCCGTCCCCCAGTCGCCCGCGTTCCGGGTATGCGGATAGTACATGGTCGTGGCGGTCCTGTCCTTCAGCAGGATACCGCTCATCTGGTACCCCACACCGTTGGTGAAGATCTCCAGTCCGATCACCCCGTCCGCATCACGGATCACGGCCGAGTTGATCCCCGGCTGGTACTGACCGCCAAAGAGGGACCTGACCAGGACCGCCTTGTGCTCATGGGCCGCCAGATCCACATCACGGGTCTGCCCGTTGTCGAACTCGATCGTCACGGTCTTGGCCGACGCGGTCGTATTGAGAAGGCTGATCCCGGTCCCCCACCCTCTGGCTTCATCGGACGCAATGTGGGTGACGTAGATGTCTCCGGCGTTGATCTCGGAAACGGCGGGAATCGCGACGCGATAGTACCCGTCCCGGTAGAACTTCGTGTACCCCACCACGTCCTCGCTGTCGGACTCGAAGACGATGTAGCCGATATTTGCCGAATCGGTAAAATCGTCACACACGGCGATCTCCCTCCGGCCGTGGGGAGGGAGGGCGACGTCGTCGATCTCGGAGATCAGCACCCCCGCGTCGCTGTACCCACGGAAAACACCATTGACTGTCTCGGTTGCGCTGGTGTTGATGGCGCAGATCTCCGTTCCCCACACGGTCGTGCACGCCACATGGGGATAGTAGAGGGGATAGGTTGTGCCCGTTTCGGTGACCTCCCGTGAGACCTCGAAAAGTTTTTCTCCCCCGCATTCGAGACAGATCCCATCGCCGTCCCGGGGGATGAAGATATCGAACGGCCCGATTTCCTCGAAGGGAGATAGCTGATACACGTGAGCCATCTGGGGTATGACCAGATACTGCCGGTCGCTCGCCGAGGGGTAGTACTCCAACGCCTGATCCGCCAGGACATTGACGGAGGGGATCCAGGGGTGCGTGGTATTGAGCGAGATGAGATACTCGATGGTATCGTAGAACCCGTCGTGATTGTTGTCCACCAGCGTGAAGGTCCCGACCTTGTCCCCCGCGTTCCATGCAAGATCCGGGAAATCAGTATTACGCCAATCGCCCTCTACGAGGGTGTTCAGCCAGTAGAACTCGAACCGGTTCAAGGTCGCCGACCCGTTGACCTTGCCGGGGACGAATCGGACCTGCAGATAATCGTGAAAGTCATTGAAGCTCGTAACGCCGTCCGTCCCCGCGACTTCCTCGAAAACGGAGGTCCCGGCATTGTACTGATAAAACCACGCCTCCGGATAAGGAGGGTCCATCGATGGAAAGATCCCGACGCCGCCTTCCGCGTACACCCTGAGGGTCTGGTTGTCGGTCGAGTACTGGACGACAAAGGAGGCGTCATCCCCCGCGCCCGGCCCGGGGTTGGGGATGTGATCATTGTTGGTGTCGATGATGATGCAATTCCCTGGACCGATCACGCAGTCCTCATACTCAGCCGCGGTCCCGCTACCGCAGGAGGGGCCGAATAGAAAAAAAGAAAGGATCATCAGCGTCGTCAATCCTCGCAGGATATGGGGGGTTGCTTTCATTGTGTGTCTCCTTTCGTGATGTCGATGGCCGCGGAGGACCCCTCCGCAAGATAAAGAATCAGATACAATCTCCTGTATATATATGCAATTCTGGATAAAAAAATCAACACAAAAAATATGGCCTCACTCCCACGGGATAAAGGTCCACAGGTACTGTCCGGGGTCGTCGCGTATCTGTTTTTCCAGGAGGGTCCTGTAATAGGAAAGGATCGATACGGCATCCTCGTCATATCTCCGTAAAGGGTTCGATTGAATCGCCGGATAGATGGATATCATATGTTTCGTGGGATCGGTACGGAGACGTCGCACAAAAACGGGAAGCACCGGTGCCCCCGTCTCTCTGGCGAGAAAGGCGGGGGCCGTCTGTGTCTTCGCCGGTCGCTGGAAGAAGGGGACCTCGATCACCGGCTGGTTTGCGGTATGATGATCAAGGATGATTCCCACGATATCGTTCCCCTGGAGCGTAGATATGACCTTTTGTGGTGTTCCCTTTCCCCGGAAGAGGATTGCATCGAGTCCGTTGCCGCGCATGGTTTTCAGAAAATGAGAGAAGCGGTGGAGCGGAAAATCCTGCATAACCGTAACCACCTTCTTGTCAAGGCCGAGGATAAGCGGGAAGTGGACAAGCAACTCCCAGTTTCCGTAGTGACCGCCGGCAAGGATCAATTTTCTGTTGGATTGCAGGGTATCGTCAATATGCTCCGAACCTTTGATGAAGAAGGTCGTGTGCAGCTTGCTCTCCGGCCATGAAAGGCTGGCGAGGGTCTCCGCGATGCTCATCGCCATGTGCTGGTAGGATTCCTTTGCCGTCCGTCTGACATCGCGGGGAGCCATATCATCACCGAAGGTCAGGCGGATATTCCGGGAGATGGATTCCTCCTGAAGTGCCAGACGATGGAGGATGCTTGAAATAATAAAGAGGGCTGTTCCCGCCCTCTTTCCCGACGCGAGGGCCTGCTCGTGTGACCGCGTGGCCAGTCTTCTTTTGAGGAAGAGGACAATGGCCATGCACAGGATATCTGCGGCGGACCAGCACAGTCGGATGATAGTGGATCGTATGCGTTTCGGAGGTCTACTCATATCCGCAGGGGTCGACTGTGTGAGGAGGGATCTTCGCTATCCACAGAGACGGTCTCTTCGTCAGGGAGGCTTTTTGAAAAATAGAGAGATGCCGAATGACGCAGCGATTTTTTCCCGACATCGGCCCAGAATCCGTCGTTCATTTCGTAGCAGCTGAGATTGTTGATAAATGTTTTGGTAAGGGATGCCAGCGGTGTATTCTTCTTCAGCAGGGCGTCAATCAAAGCAACGGTACAAGGGTGAAACACCCAGATATCAAGGGCAATAAGGCGACTGTGGAGTATCCCGGCGTCGGTAAAGGAATCCCGGAATTTGGTGATTTTACCGTTCCGATCGACGACTACTTCTCCCAGGTTCATCTGTGCGGCGTCACCGTCAATCGCTGATCGATCACGGACGGCCAGCACCGATTTGTCGCGCCGGAGAGCGCTTTCGACGAGGGGGGCCAGCGAGAAGGTAAACAGATTGTCATCGGCGATGGCGACGAGAGGGGCTCCGTGGGAGAATCTCAGCGCGCCGTAGATATAGGCGGGAACGCTCTCAAGACCTGAGAATTCCTCGATATATACGGTGCAGCCGGATTTGGACTTTTTGAAAACCGTTTCGTATGCTTCTCGAAGGCCCTGCTCGACGATAATCCAGACGGAAGAAACACCCACGTCTGCCATCTTGTCCACGATATGAGCGACGACCTCCCGCTTACCAAAACACATCAGCCCCCGTGGGTTCATGAGCCTGTCGTTACCGAGGGAATCTTTTTTCCCACAGGCGATAATCAGTCCGTTCATAAAAAAGTAACCTGAATGCTGCGATATATGATTTGTGTGTGATCGGTGCGCCAAAAACCGAGCTGATGGATACAAAAAATCACGTTGAATCGGGGAAAACTATGATAAACGGTGAGATGTGTCAATGAAATAATCATTGTATTATGGGGGCGCAGAAAGAGGTATGCGTGCCCCCGGTTCGTGGTGGCACCTGTTCAGAATGGTGCTACCGTGGTCAGTTCTGACCACGGCAATAAGGAAAAGAGGCCACCCGGAAGAACGGATGGCCTCTTTTTTTATTGAAATGGTGGGTCAGGGCAGAATCGAACTGCCGACACCGGGATTTTCAGTCCCGTGCTCTACCGACTGAGCTACCGACCCACATATCTCCTGAAGAACGTCTGGCTTTTATCCAATCTCGATTCCTTTGTCAAGTCTTTTCACCATCGATCCGTCTTCTTCAGGTAGGCCGTATTCCCCGCCGTCATGGGGAAAGCCGCCGCCCCCAGAGGGAGAGTCCCGATCCGGCCCCCGGTGCGCGTCGGCTAATAAGCGGTCTGAGTCCCGCCGGTATTCGATTGTCCTGATGACACAGGTTCCTGCGATCTTGTCGTGCCACCCCTGCTTCCTTGCGTCGAAGGCGGCCCACACAAATCCGAGGAATAAGGGAATCTTGGAGATAAGGTATCCCACCCAGCGGAGAAACGCGATCCCCGGGGTCAGAGGTGTCCCGTCCGTCTGGACGACCCTGAGACCGAACAGGCGCTTCCCCGGTGTCTGACCACTCGTGCCGTGAAAGTAGATGAAATACACCGCATTGAGGAGGATGGCCATCCCGTAATAGGGAACAACCATGCCGGGGGTAAAACCGTCGTCAACGGGGATGAGGGTATCCCCGATCAGGTACAGGATGACGACAAACAGATCGAGGATGATCGAATCAATCGAGATCGCCGCACACCGCCGCCAGAACCCGCCGTAATGGAATGTCATGGGGCTTTCTCCTTGGATGTACCGAAAAGTCCCTTCTCGTACTGAAGGATGGACAGGACGGCGAGAGGGGCCGTCTCGGTCCGCAGGATCAGCCTCCCCAAACTTGCGGAAAGGAAGCCGTGTCGGCGGGCCCGTTCGATTTCCTCCCAGGAGAACCCCCCCTCCGGGCCGATAACGATGCAATATCCGTCCGTCTCCGCGTACCGTTCATCGGTCAGTATCTCCCGGACTCCCCGCTTTTCCTCCCCTTCCCACAGGATGATCCGGAGCGTTTCTCCCTCCGCCGAGCGGAGCATCTCGTCGAAGGGTACGATCTCGCTCACCTCGGGGACATCGGCCCTGCCGCACTGTCGGGATGCTTCAACAGCCACCTTGCGCCACCGGGTCGCCTTCCCTGCTGCACGGTCCCCCGTGAGCCGGGGGACGGAGCGCGAGGAGATGAAGGGAACGATTCGGCTGACTCCCAGTTCGGTGGTCTTCTGGATGATGAACTTCATCTTATCCCCCTTGGGGAGCGATTGGGCGAGGGTGATCCGCGTTTCGGGGAGGGTGATCTCCTCCTGTGCGATTACCTCCACGCGGATGGCGCCGGGGGTGAACTTCCTGATGACCGAGCGGTATTCGTGACCCACCCCGTCGAAGAGGATCAGCTCATCCTCTTCTCCGAGTCGCAGGACATCCCGCAGATAAACGATATAATCCTCCCCCAGTTGAGTCATTGTCCCCGTGTTGAGGGTTTGAGGGTGATAGATTCTCGGTATGGCCATGGTTTTTCTCCGGTTGGCGGGCGGACCGGATATGATTTGTGTGCTACCGGGCCGCCTTCTGAAAGGTGTAACAGACCCACTCCCGCTCTATCTGAGTTCCATGCAGGGTTACGTCCCCGCTGCAGAATATCGTCTCCACGTCTTTCGCGTCGTGCTCGGTGAGCCCCGACGCGATGAGGTGCCCCCCGGGGTTCATCAGGGATGTCAGGTGCTCATGAAGTTGGATCAGCACCCCCGATATCAGGTTGGCCACGATCAGATCGAAGCCGCCCTTCCAGAGGGCGACGTCCCGATTGCTGATCTCGACGCGGTCTTCCACGCCGTTGATAACGATATTTCTTCCCGCTATTTCGACGGCCTTCGGGTCAATGTCGATCCCCGTCACGGTCCGCGCTCCGAATTTCGCGGCACAGATGGCGAGGATACCCGTCCCCGTGCCGACGTCCAGGACGGAGCGCTCTTCGCGGGCGCTGTCCCTGAGTAGTATCTCTTCGATGGCCACAATGCACATCCGGGTAGAGGGGTGCTGTCCCGTGCCGAAGGCCATCCCGGGGTCGATGTCGACAACGATATCGCTCCCAGCCGGGGTGTACCGCTCCCACGTCGGCTTGATCACGATGTTGTCGCTCATCCTGAGGGGTTTGAAATATTTCTTCCACTGCTCTCCCCAGCCGGGATCGACGACGGTCTTCGTGGAGAGGCAGGGTTTGTTCAGTTTGGGAAAGAGGGATGCGAGACTGTCGATGTAGACCACGATGCGGTCCGTCTGTTTCTTGACCGAGCGGCTCCAGGGGAGGTACGATTTGAGCGTCTCCTGTGCGGGGACCCTCGGGCTGTTGAAGGGATCATCCACGGCGGCTTCCTGAAAGACGCCCCCCGTTCCCATCTCTTCGAGGAAATTCGACAGCGCCTCGGCCAGCTCCGGTGGTGTCAGGACGGTTATCTCGATCCATTTCTCTTTTGTCTCGGACATACTGTGCCTCCTGTGGTCTGTGGAAAAGCGGGATCGGCTCCCGAAGCAATGTCCTCCCGACCGGATCACCCCCCCTATACGCGTGCAGGCTATCACCCCTGTGTTGATATTTCAAGCACCTTGAACTTTCAGGAGCTTCGTGATAGTCATTTTTCCTTTTGGTACTTTGGGAGGAGGGAAGTGGTGATTGTATATCCCATATGTCTCGATATCGCCGGTGCTCGGTGCGTCGTCGTAGGCGGCGGAGAGGTTGCCGAGCGAAAAGTGGCCGGTCTCCGTGCCTGCGGTGCGCGGGTGGTTCTCGTCACGAAGGTGTTAACGGCAGGGCTGCGCACGATGACGGAAACGGCGGAAATCGAGTGGATCGCCGATGACTATCGGGAGGGATATCTGGAGGGTGCATTCCTGGTGATCGGGGCAACCGACCGGGAGGACGTCAACGGGCGGGTATCGCGAGACGCACGCGACCGAATGATTCCGGTAAATATCGTGGATGACCCCGCTCGGTGCACCTTCATTGTTCCCTCGGTCTTCCGCCGGGGGGATCTTTTGGTGGCCGTGTCGACCGCGGGGAAATCCCCGGCGCTTGCGCGGCGGGTGCGCGAAGAGATTGAGAAAAACTATGGTCCCGAATATGGCGTCCTCCTTGAGATCATGGGGGCTCTCAGGGGAAAAATACTTGCCCGGGGCGCTCCGTCCGCCGAAAATCGCGATCTCTTCGAGTCTGTTCTGGATTCCGATATTCTCCGTCATATCAGGGAAGGGAACGGTGATCGGGTACGGGATATCATCAGGGCTCTGACCGGCGAAGAGGTCGAGATCGGATGTTAACCACCGGTCCGTTGGCGATCCATGGTATTTGTCTTAGGTAACAGGGTGAGAAGGTTCGCATGATGGAGCTGCTTTTTTTCAGGATTGCACTCGGAGCGTACCTCCTGAGCACAGTGGGATACATCTCCTCACTCTTTGCCGGGAAAGTACGCGTGGCAAAGGCCTCAATGGGGGTGCTGACCCTGGCATTCGCCCTGCACACGGTCCATATCGTCCTGCAGTGGCAAGGGGAAACCGCCATCCCGTCGGTGAATATCTATACCTCCCTCTCCTTTATTGCTTGGGTCGTTGTCGGTTCGTATCTCGTTTTCCAGGCGAGAACAAAGACACAGGTACTGGGGGCCTTCGTATCCCCCGCGGTGGTGGTCATGGTGGTAGCGGCCTCCGCAGGGATGACCGACGGGGAGCCCTTTCCGTCCGCCCTGCGCGGTCCCCTGGTCCCCGTTCATGTCGTGCTTCTCCTGACCGGCGGCGCCCTCTTCTCCCTTGCTTGCTTGGCGGGTATCATGTACCTGCTGCAGGATCGATTGATACGGGAGAAGAAGGTGCGTGGCTTCAGTCGACTGCTCCCGCCCTTGGGAGATCTCGACCGGATCAATCACCTGTGTACCCTGTGGGGGTTTCCCCTCCTGACCTTCGGAATCATCGCGGGATCAATCTGGGCACGGACGGTCTGGGGGAGCGGCTGGCACTGGGACCCGAAGCAGGTCTTCACAGCCGTTTCGTGGGTTTTATATGCTGTCGTGGTTCACCAGAGGATCGCCATTGGGTGGAAGGGAAGGAAGGCCGCCCTCATGTCGATTGTCGCCTTTACCGGACTTCTTTTTGCGTTTGTCGGCGTGAACGTCTTTTTTGTAACGATGCACCGGTTCTGAGCGGTGTAATGTGCGGATCATATGAGTATCGTCCTTCTGGGAATTAATCACAAAAGCGCTCCCCTCAGCATCCGGGAGCGCCTGTCGCTGTCGTGCGGGGAGGAAGGGAAACCCTTCGAAGAACTGAAGAAGATTCCGCAAGTCGATGAGGTGCTGTATCTTTCCACCTGCAACCGCGTCGAGGTCCTGGCGAACATGAAAGACACGGACGTGGAGATGGGGGTGGAGAAGCTCACATCGTTCATCACCGCGCATGGGAATCTCTCCCCCGTGGAGATGGAACGGTGCCTCTACATACACCACGACGCAGGAGCGGTACGCCATCTCTTTCGGGTGGCCTCGAGTCTCGACTCAATGGTCATGGGGGAGCCGCAGATCCTGGGGCAGGTCAAAGAGGCCTACCGCCTGTGTGTCAAGCACAAGGCATCCGGGGTCATACTGAACAAGCTGCTCCACCATGCCTTCCGGGTGGCCAAACGGGCGCGGACCGAGACCGCCATTGCGAACAACGCCGTCTCCGTCAGCTATGCCGCGGTCGAGCTGGCCAAGAAGATCTTCGGGACCCTTGGAGAGAAACGGGCGCTCCTCGTCGGCGCCGGCGAGATGGCGGAGCTTGCCGCCCGGCACCTCGTCGAGAATGGTGTTGGGCGGATGATCTTCACCAACCGCACGTATGAAAATGCCGTCCGGCTGGCGCAGGATTTCCAGGGGATTCCTGTTGAGTTCGAGCTGTTGGGAGAACAACTGGGGGGCGTCGATATCGTGATTAGCTCCACGGGGTCTCCCGACTGCATCATATCAGCCGGCATGATTGAATCGGCCCTGCGCAGACGGAAGAACCGGCTTCTCTTTCTCATCGATGTGGCGGTGCCGCGGGACATCGATCCCACGGCGGGGCAGATTGACAACGTATATCTATACAACGTCGATGACCTCCAGGACGTGGTGGATCAGAACACCCGGAGTCGCCTTCAGGAGGCGCACAAAGCGCAGGCTATTATTGACGAAGAGGTCGTGAAATTCTTCGAATGGCACGCCACCCTTGAGGTTGTTCCGACAATCGTGGATCTCAAGGGGAAGGCCGACGAGATTATCAAGGGAGAGATGGAAAAATCCAATTCTTGGATGAAGAGCCTGGACGAAGGGGAACGGGAGAATATCGCGATCCTTGTCAACTCAGTCGTCAACAAAATCCTCCACGATCCGGTGGTCGGCCTCAAGAAGGAGAGCCGTCGCGGCGATGCCGATCCCTACGTCGCGGCGATCAAACGATTGTTCAGACTAAAATAATCGATTATTTTCTGTGGATAATCCGCTCCATGAACCTCCCGGGGAGGGGAGCCGTGGAATGGAGCGCCCCGTGGGGGCAGATTTCCATGCAGCAGTAACACCGGATGCATCGATCGTAGTCGAAGCGGATGGTGTCGTCCGTGCTCCGAATGGCGCCGACGGGGCAGAATTTCCAGCACGCGCCGCACATCTCGCACCGTGCCTT
Source organism: Syntrophales bacterium (assembly GCA_963662405.2). Lineage (GTDB taxonomy): Bacteria > Desulfobacterota > Syntrophia > Syntrophales > UBA2210 > UBA6078. The sequence goes on along the minus strand of CAXXKT010000001.1, from coordinate 623,406 downwards.
ATCAACAACGGGCCGCTGGAGGAGCCAGCGCCGGGCCGTAGACTGGAACCTTCGGGGACCGTACACAAGTGGTGTGTGTTTCGGCAGCCGAAAGCCTTTGATCAAGGGGACTGTTCCGTCAATGTCGATAATCTCCCCCCCGATTCCCATCGCCTGTGCAGCCCTGTCGGTCGGCAGGTCCTGTGGGTCTATCCCGACCATAGTGCAGATAACGCGGTCGACCGCCGTCGCATCCTTTCCCGCGAGAAGATGTCCCACCTGCCGCGGGACCCCTCCCTTCCCGGGGCCGTCCCCCTCGAGGGCCAGGATGCCGTCCACGATCGTGATGACCGGTCTGAGGGTTTGGTAGATGGCCGTGAGGAGGCGGGCGAAGTGATCTCGATCGATCCCTGCCCGCATGTGCCATTCGGGTTTTCTGAATCCCACCACGCAGCCGAAGAGGTTTTTCACACCGCAGGTCAGGAGCATCTGGCCGTGGGTCTTGAGTTTGGCCAGGTTGATCAGAATATCGGCCTCGACCGCATCTTCGGCGAGCTCGATCGTACCGAAAGGAGCGCCTATGTCTATCTTGACGGAGCGTGTGAATTCACGGATCTCCACATCGAGTCCACTGAGGGCGGCCCTGATCCCGCTCCTGGTCAGGATGGTGTTGAATGCCCCGATGGCCTGACTGTCCGATATCTGCGGTCGGGCTCCCTTTTCAATGACGTACTGCGCAACGGCACGGACTATACAGGGATGGGTAAGGATAGCGCTTTCAGGCGTTGCCGCCTGGAGGAGGTTCGGTTTTATAACGACACGGCTGGAAGGGGTGATGGCATCACCGCAAAACGCATCGAGGAATTGATAGACGATAGGACGCAACAACTCGTAGTCGTACGTTGCCTCCCTGATCATGACCCGTGCCATGCTCTCCGACCTCCTGCCGTTACCACTCTGTATCGGTATGCCGGCTCTCTGGAAAAGGTGAAGGAAGAACGGGGCGATCGACCTGAGCCCCTGCGGTTTGATGATCGCCTTGTGTACGGGAAGACCGGACATGACAAAGGCATCTCAACGGGGAGATGCCTTTGCGCGACCCAATTGATATGCATGTTATAAAATCTTTACGTTAGCGGCCGCCGGACCTTTGGCGCCTTGCTCGATATCGAACGATACACGCTGATTTTCTTCCAACGTCTTGAACCCTTCGCTCTCGATAGCACTGTAATGCACAAAGACATCACCACCCTCATCGTTCTCGATGAAGCCGAAACCCTTGCTCGCGTTAAACCACTTCACGGTACCTTCAGACACTGGGGCAACCCTCCTTTCTTTCGTTTTTTTAAAGTAGGATCGCCTGCATGAAGAACCGAGAAGCCTGAACATCCAATGGTCTAGATTCGTGCTTTAAAATATTCCAATCCTTACTTTACCGCGCTCCACCAACTATCTGTAGGTAAAAACGCTTTTTTGACCTCCCAAATCGCTTGACAGGATCGACTATATAGTATTTTGAAGGCAAGTCAAGCCCTTTTTCGGAGGGTCATCTTTCTCCGCATTTGTTTGGGAACACCACTCTCCCCTGTCAGTTCTCTATACGATCGAGGATTTGCGGGAGTGTTCTCCCGTCCCCACATACGCGCCTGATGGCATCTGAAAGGGTCGTGCTTATCTGTTTCCCCAGCATCTCTTCTGAGAAACGAACGTGTGTCAACGAAGCTGTCGCTGTGGTCTCCATCTTCAGCAATATTTGAGCATTCCGAATGTCGGCAAAGACAAGGGTCAAGGTGATATCCGTCTGATAGATCTTTTTGATACCGTCGTAGCGGCAGACGACATCAAGCCGGTCGATAGAGCCTCCTATCAGGAGGTGTCCCCATTCTTGATCAATGGTATCTCTTCGAAGATCCCATGAGGGATTGTTCGGGGAGAGTGTATACCCCTGCGATGAAAGGCAGGTTTTGATGCCGTCGGTAACCGTTTCGGTGGCCCTGCGGTATTTCGGAAGGACCGGTATGGTCTTGCCTTCAGCGGGTATCACTGTTCCAAGGCGCATCGTGTCATCGATATGCCGCGCGTCGATGAATGCAGCCACTGTAATGGGTCCCCGAATTTTTCCGATTGGCGGCACGGATGACTCCGGTGACAGGTATTCCATGGTGATGGTGTACAGGTTGACGGGGGCGCAGGAAGAAACGAGTAGTACCCAGAGTATCCCGGCTCCTATGCCGAGTGAGAAAAAACGATGCATCATGGTCTCTCCTTGTTCGCGATATATTCCTGATAAAAAGATGTACGTGAGTATCGCCCCGGTGTCAACCGGAAACGGGCAGATCGCGAGAAGAGTAGCGGTAATTCCTTTCTTTTTGTGCCATTGCCTTATGCCTCACAAATATGCTACTGTCCGCCGCGGGAGGGTTCTCGAATGGGTAACAGAAGGATACTGGTAACGGGCGGCGCCGGATATATCGGGAGTCATACCTGCCTGGCGCTTTTGGAGGCGGGATACGAGGTGGTTGTCATCGATAACCTCGTCAACAGCAAGAAGGATTCGCTCGAAAGGGTGCAGCGCATTGCGGGGAAAGAACTGGAATTTCACCGAGTGGATCTCCTCGATGCGAAGGCCGTGGACGATGTATTTACACGGACCCCGATTGATGCCGTCGTTCACTTTGCAGGGCTCAAGGCGGTGGGAGAATCCGTAACCGTTCCGCTTCGCTACTATCATAACAACATCACGGGAACGATCAATTTGTGCGAGGCGATGGGACGGTACGGTGTCCGGCAAATCGTCTTCAGCTCTTCCGCGACGGTCTACGGCGATCCACATACCGTTCCGATAACTGAAGAATTCCCCCTCGCACCCGCCAACCCTTACGGGCGTTCGAAGCTCATGATTGAGAAGATCCTGCAAGATATACCCCCCGTTGCGGGGGAACCTTGGGACATCGCGCTCCTGCGGTATTTCAATCCGGTCGGAGCTCATCCCGGCGGTCTGATCGGTGAAGATCCTCATGGAATCCCCAATAATCTGTTTCCGTATATCACCCAGGTCGCGGTCGGTAAACGCCGTGAGCTTTCGGTGTTCGGCGATGATTATCCGACGGTGGATGGGACCGGTGTCAGGGATTATGTCCATGTCGTCGACCTGGCCGACGGACATCTCAAGGCCCTGGAAAAACTGGCATTGCATCCCGGCCTTGTCATCTACAACCTCGGTACCGGACAGGGGTACAGCGTTCTTGAGATCGTTGAAGAGTTTGAGAAGGCTTCCGGTCGTGCCGTGCCCTACACCATCGTTGAACGTCGTCCGGGCGATATCTCGGCCTGTTATGCCGATGCCTCGAAGGCGCGGCGGGAGCTTGGGTGGACGGCGAAGAGGGGGATAGAGGAGATGTGTGCCGATGCGTGGCGATGGCAATCCCTCAATCCTGATGGGTATTGAGAAAAATCTTTGGTCACGGCAGGGGCTGCATTGTTTTTCCGATAAGAACGAAGCAAAAACCCGCGGGCGAACTCATGATGCCTTTCAGTCCGTTCGGTGCAGGAACGTATATCTGAGTGACAAATAAAGACGATGCCTTCAGGTATGGTATTTGCTTGTATTCCATATCTTGATGGTTATATTTTACAAAGTTGTTTTCACCCGTTTTTAGAAAGAAGCAAGGCAATGCAGATACGTTTTCAGGATTATCCCAAAGAACCGGTTGCCGTTGACAATGTCTCGGTCAAATTTATGAAGCAATCGAAATGTATCCCGCTCAAGATCGAGGAAGGGATGCTCAAGGTGGCGATGGCTGATCCGAGGGATTTTTATGCCATCGACGCCCTGAAACTCGCCTGCGGACTGCATATTGATGTCAGCCAAGGAAAAGAGGATGATATCCTGGGTGCCATTGACCGGTTGTACGGTGCCGGAAGTCAGTCTCTGGAGACGATCATCGAGGAGGCGGGTAAGGGTATCTATGATGTTTCCTCCGAAGGGGTCGAAAATGCGGATCATCTAAGAGACCTCGCTTCGGAAGCGCCGATCATCAGGCTGGTCAACCGGCTGATTCTGAATGCTGTCGAAACACGGGCCAGTGACATCCACTTCGAGCCCTTTGAGCACGAGTTCAAGGTGCGATACCGGATAGACGGTGTGCTTCATGAGGTCGAGTCCCCGCCGGGCCGGCTGCAGGCAGCCATTATCTCGCGTGTGAAGATCATGGCGAAGTTGGACATCGCGGAAAGACGTCTTCCCCAGGACGGAAGGATCAAACTGAAGGTGTCCGATAAAGAGATAGATTTCAGGGTGTCCACACTTCCCACACTCTTTGGAGAGAGTCTCGTCATGAGAATATTGGACCGGGAGTCCCTGATCCTGGATCTGGAGAAGGTGGGTTTTCCGAAGGAACTCCTCGACGAGTATCGGGAACTGGTTGCGCAGCCGTATGGTATGATACTGGTAACGGGACCCACGGGGAGCGGCAAGACATCCACTCTGTACACGACCCTCGCCAAGATCAATTCTCCCGAAAAAAAGATCATTACCCTCGAAGAGCCGGTCGAATATCAGCTCAGCGGCGTCAATCAGATACAGGTCAATCCGAAGATCGGCATGTCCTTCGCGAATGGTCTACGCTCCATCGTCCGCCAAGACCCGGATATCATCCTGGTCGGTGAGATCAGAGACAGGGAGACCGCTGAGATCGCCATACAGTCCGCCCTGACCGGGCACCTGCTCTTCAGTACCCTCCATACAAATGATGCCGCGGGGGCCGTCACGAGGCTCCTCGACATGAAGGTGGAGCACTTTCTCCTGAGCTCCACCTTGTTGGGCGTGCTGGCGCAAAGGCTGGTGCGGGTCATCTGTCCCGATTGTAAAGAGGTTATTGAGCCGGAGGAACGGCTTGTGCGGTCGATGGGGATCAGTCGTGACCAGGCGGCGGATACTCGTTTCTATGCCGGAAGAGGGTGTGAATCCTGTCGTGGCACCGGTTTTAAGGGGAGGACCGCTATCTTTGAATATCTTGCCGTCGATGAACATATCCGGCGGGAGATCATGGCCCGATCAAATACGGAGCGGATCAAAGACGTGGCGATCGAACGGGGGATGACGGTTCTGCGTCAGGATGGATGGAGAAAAGTCAGAGAGGGGATTACAACCATACAGGAAGTATTGCGGGTGACCCTTGAAAAGTAACGTACAGACCTTTACATACAAGGCGACGAATTCCGCAGGCAAGGTAATTAATGGTACCCTTGAAGCCGCTGAGACCAGGGATGCTGTTGCCAAGCTTCAGGAGATGGGGTATATCCCGATCAGGGTCTCCTCTACCAACGGGCGACGATGGCTTGATGCCGATCTGGGGAACGCCTTGGCGCTTTTTCGGAGGGTATCTACGCGGGATGTAATGACCTTTACCCAGGACCTTTCGACGCTCCTTGGCGCGGGGCTTCCGGTTGACCGAGCCCTGACGATATTGATCGACATACAGCAAAACGAGAAATTTCGGAATGTCGTTGCGGATATTCTCAAGACGGTTCAGGGGGGGGGCTATCTTTCAGATGCACTGGGAAAACATCCCCGTATCTTTTCGACCTTTTATGTCAATATGGTACGAGCGGGCGAGGTGGGGAGCGTCCTGGAATCCGTCCTGGATCGGTTGACGATATTCCTTGAAAATTCAGAAGAATTGAGGGATTACATTCGATCATCCATGGTGTATCCCCTCTTTTTGGTATTTGTAGGTGGCCTCTCGATCATTATCCTTCTGACCTTTGTTGTCCCCAAGTTCTCGCTTATATTCGCGGATATGGGTCAGGCAGTACCCGGGACGGCCCGTTTCCTCCTCGGTCTCAGTGATATCCTGAGGCAGTACTGGTTTGTTTTCATCGGCGGGGTGGGCGCACTCTATTATTTCTTCAGGCGATACACGCGGACCCCCGCCGGGCGTCTGAAGATGGATCAATACAAGATGAAGCTGCCGGTAAGCGGGGATTATGTCAGGAAGGTTGAGACCGCGCGATTCGCACGGACTCTGGGGACCCTTACCAACAGTGGTGTCCCGATCCTCCAGGCGATCAAATTGGTGACCGATATTATCGGGAATCGGGTGATTGCCCATGCCATGACGAGTGTCTACGATCGCGTCAAGGAGGGGGAACGGTTATCGAAACCGCTTGGTGATGTGGGGGTATTCCCGTCCCTTGCCATACAGATCATCACGGTCGGGGAAGAGACGGGGAAGCTCGATAAGATGCTGCTCAGGGTGGCCGACAATTACGAGAAAATCGTGCGGGATATGGTTAAGAAATTTGTCAGTCTGTTGGAACCTGCCATGATCCTCGCCATGGGGGTAATCGTGGGATTCATCGTAATATCGATGCTGATGGCGATATTCAGCATGAACGACATGCCTTTTTGAAAGGAGTAAATGAGAATTGAAACATACGGAAAAGGGGTTTACGCTTATCGAGGTCTTGATCGTTATGGTTATTCTGGGACTTCTTGCCGCACTGGTCGGACCAAGGATGTTTGGAAAGGTGGATACATCGAAACAGAAGGCCGCTAAGTCCCAGATAGCCCTTTTTGAAACGGCCCTGGATACATACCGGCTCGATGTGGGCAAATACCCAACCGAGGAGGAGGGACTCCAGGCGTTGCGGGAAAAACCGGATGATGCCAAGAATTGGGATGGCCCGTATCTCGCGAAAGAGGTTCCCCCCGATCCGTGGGGAAATGCCTATGTGTACATATCTCCGGGGGAGCATGGAGACTATGACATTACATCGCTGGGGGCTGATGGAGAGGAAGGGGGCGAGAAGGAAAATCTCGATATCGTGAACTGGAAAGGTATCGGGGAATGAAAGGGGCGGGTTACTCCTCTTGAGACATCGGAAGACAGGCGGTTTCACCCTCTTGGAACTTGTCATTGTCCTGATTATTATCGGTATTTCCTCCGCGCTGGTGGTCCCCCGCTTTATCGGGGGGATGGGGGGGGTGGATCTGAAGACCGCTTCCGGAAAGGTGGCGGCCTCACTGCGGTATGCCCGGAGTCAGGCAGTATCTCAGAAGGTGCCGTATGCGGCTGTTTTTGATCTCGAAAAGAATCGCCTCACAATCATGTCTCAACGGACCGGTGAGACGGAAGGCGGTGATGAGACATCAGAAGAAGGATCAGCGAGTGCCGGAGAAAAGGGGTATGATTTACCCGATGGGATCGTTTTCATGAAAGTGGCTTCGGAGGAGGAGCCGGTGGATGAGGATGCCGAGGGTTTTACAATCGGTTTTTACCCAAGCGGGGGATCCGACGGGGGGGCGGTTGCCGTCACTAATCAGCGAGGGGGACGTTACATCGTTGTCGTTGACGTCATCACGGGATCAGTAAGGCTGACACGCGGAGAAGATGAATGAGGCACTGCCTGCGGAAGATGCGGTGGGTGACCACTTCGTCCTGGGGAGTGGAGAGAGACGGAAAAGGAAACGGGTTCACCCTCATAGAGATCCTTGTTGCGGTATCCCTCCTGGCCATCTCCCTTGTTGTTATCCTGCAGCTCTTTTCGGGGGGGCTCAAGTCGGGAAAGGTATCGGATGAATATACACGGGGGATCTTTCATGCCCGGGAAATTATGGAAGAGATCCTCCTGTTGGATGCCGTGGAAGAAGGTGTCTCCGAAGGTGAATTCGAAGACGAATTCCGGTGGAAGGCGGACCTTGTGCGCCTGGAACAAAGGGAAGAAGAGGCGGGACGTCTCCCCTTCGATACATTTACGATAGCGGTTGAGGTATCGTGGGGTAATGAGGGGCATGAGAAACACCTCAGATTGGATAGCCTGAAGGTGTTCGAAAAGGTGGAGGAGGCGAAATAGAAGAAACGGGGCATATAATAATGCGTGGTGGCAGCAGGGGCTTTACGCTCTTGGAACTGTTGATCTCCATGACGATCCTGTCACTGATCACCCTGCTGGTGTTCGGTGCCTTCCGCGTGGGGATCAGGGCATGGGAACGGGGAGAGCGGGATATCGATGCGCACCAGCGGGAACGAATCGTCCTGGATCTGATCACGCGTCAGATCGCCTCGATCCCGGTCGATACGGTGCAGGGGCTGGAGGCCTTTGCGATGAAAGGAGACCAGAAATCTCTCGCCTTTGTCTCTGATATTCACTTGGTACCCGCCAACACATTCGGTATGGTGTATGTGATCTATCGTGTGGAGGAAGGGGAGGATGACGGAGAGATCCTCAGCCTGAGTGAGCGGAATGTTGTCCTGATGGTCGAGGACCCCGACATGGATTCCGATGAACTCTTTACGGAACTGATCGGGAGTACGGAGATAGCATTTGCTTATCTGAAGCGGTCAGAGGGTGAAGAGGTCCCGGAATGGCAGGAAACCTGGGACCCTGAGAGTGAAACGGGATTTCCCCTTGCCGTGCGGGTAACCCTGAAACGCGGGGAAGACAAACCATCCGTGACAGCGGTAGCACGGATAGCGGCTCATGGACGATAGCGGAGAGAAGATGAAACCGACCATTGATAATGAGCGAGGAATAGCGCTGTTTCTGGTTCTGTGGGTCCTGGCTCTCCTGACCGTTATTGTCGGTGAATTCTGCTATACCATGCGGACGGAGATGAATATCACCCGTAATTTCAAAGAAGAAACGCAGGCCTACTATATCGCCGTGGCTGGATTGAACCGGGCTGTTGTCGAACTCATCAGAAATGAGAGGATTCCTCCGAAGACAGCGATAGTAGAGGATGAAGAAGAGGATGTACGATTGCGGGTCAATACGGATATCCCCCCCGTCTCATTTGGAGAAGGGCAATTCAAGGTGCGTGTCGCGAATGAAAGCGGAAAGATCAATCTCAACGCGGCCAATCCCAGCCTGCTGCGAATGGTTCTCTCAGGATTTGACCTGGAGGACGAGGAACGGGATGTAATCGTGGATTCCATCCTTGATTGGCGGGATACAGATCATCTGCACCGCGTGAATGGTGCGGAAAACGATTATTACCATGCACTCCCCGAACCGTATGATTGCCGGGACGGGGATTTCGAGTCTGTCGGAGAGCTGCTCCTGGTGCGGGGGGTGACCCCGGAACTCTTTTTCGGAGGACTGGAGAAACTGATAACGGTGTACGGTGATGAGCAGGATCAACGGCAGAAACAGAAGAAAAAACGGAAAAAGGGAACGAGTACCGCGTCGATCAGCGGGAAGATGAACATCAATGCCGCCTCTATCGACATGCTCCGTACCCTTCCCGGAATGACGGAAGACATGGCACAGGCAATTATCGATTACCGGAAGGAACGCGATTTCAAATCGGTATCCGAACTCCTTGAGATTGTCGGGGCCGATGTGTATAACTCATTAAAATCATATCTCACTGTCCAGACCATTCCGTACTATACCGTCACATCGATGGGGGTGACGGGGGGCGCAAAGACACTGCGGGGGGTAGAGGCCCTTGTTAAGATTGACGCACGGGCCAAAAAAGGATACAGGATCGTCCGATGGCTCGACGATGCACCCATCAGCGAATCGATGGGCCTCATCGGGGGTCCCGAGGAAGAAACGGCGGAATCCGAAGGATAAGGGAGGATCACAGTGCTTTTTCAGACGGGCGTGGGTATACATATAGAGACCACATTTCTTTCGATGGCGTACCTCAAGGCGTCGATCAGAGAAGTGCGCCTGGAGGCTCACGCCGTATATGATCTCCCCGCAGAGAAATCATTGGAAGAGCGACTGGGAGTGGCTCGGGATTTGATGCTCGCTTTCCTGCGAAGTAACCACATCCTTTCAACAGACATATACCTTTCAATACCGGGGGATATGGCGCTTATCAGGCAGATTCAACTTCCCTTGGCGGTGAAGGAGAACCTTCGAGACACTCTCGGATATGAGATGGAGAAATATACCCCCTTTCCGGTGGAAGATGTCCATTTTGATTATCAGATCATTTCGGAGGACAAAGGGACCGGCATACTGAATGTTTTGCTGGTACTGGCGGAAAAGAATGCCATCGCCCCGTACATCACACTGTGTGAGGAACTCCGTGTCGGTATTTCGGGGATGGAGATCAGCGCTACGGCCCTGGCCAATTATTTGTTTCATACGGAGAGCCTTGCGCCTGGCGGATCTTCAGCTGTGGTGTACGGGGGGGGAGGGCGCGTGGAGATTGATCTCTTTCGGGACGATCTCTTATGGTACTCGCGGCATGGATCGATGGTGGATGATAGGGATGATCTTTCTGCCGTCATTAAGCGAGAGATGGCATCGCTCGGTGATACATTGAACGATGGTGAAGGGAAACGACCGGTGATCTTTCTGGGTCCCCCTTCGGACGGTGGTCTTTTGAACATCTTCGCTGACGACGATCCATTTGAGATGCAGATTTTTGACCTCGTGAAGGGAGGGGTGCCGACATATGAATTAGTGCCCGCATATGGATGTGCCCTGAAGGCGATACGGCGGGGGCACATGGATATCAATCTGCTTCCTGTTGAGCGGCGGAAGAAGCCGGACAAGAGGGGGCATTACACCATGATGATCCTCGGAGGTCTGTTGGCCTTGTCTCTCATTTCCTGGGGGGGAGGGACCATCATGAGGGAACGCCTTGATCTGAAACGCCTTGATGCACGGATCGAGCAGTTGCGGGGAGAGGTTTCCAAGATAGAAAAGGTACGTGACCGGTGTAACAAGCTGGAAAAACAGATAAAAGATCTCAACACCCTTTCAGCAGATGTACACGTGCCGATTCTCGATATCCTGGCGGATCTCACGGATATCATCCCCGAGACCGCATGGGTCAGCAACGTTACCATCTCTGATGGGGAGGTAAAGATAGATGGATATGCGGATTCGGCTTCGGAACTGGTAACGCTTCTCGAGGGGTCTCCTCTTTTTAAGGATGTGGCTTTTCTGTCCACGATTACAAAAACCAGGGACGGCAAGGAACGGTTCCGTATAGGGCTTCAGACACGGAAAAACAAATCATGATCAATTTTGCGCTTACCAGAGAGAGAAAATATATCCTGATCGGCGGAGCCATTCTGCTCTTTTTCGGGCTGGTATACAAGGTGTATCCTCTCCTGCAGGGGATGACCGGTGGAGACGCTCAAATCGAGGTGAAAGAGAAACAGTTGGGGAAATACCAACAGTCCATCGAAGAAGGAAAGGAATTAAAGAAACGTCTTGCAGCCCTTACCGGCTCGCTCGAGCAGGGAGAGTCAGGATTATTGAAGGGGAAAACCCCTCCCCTTGCTGCGGTTGATATGCAGAACATATTGAGCACCATCACACAGAAAAGTGGCGTGGCGACAAACTCGGTTCGTGTCCTGAAGCCCGCCAAAAAAGAGGGTACCGCGTACCTGAGCATTCCGGTACGGTTTTCGCTGTCCCTGACGACGAGACAACTCAAAGAGATCCTGTATGGCCTCGCGGCATCCGACAGGTACCTGACGGTACGTGAGATACGAGTCAGTGCCCCCCGACGAAAGGGAAGGGATCAACTCAGAGTGGACCTGACCGTCGATGGGTTCATGAAGGAATAAGGTGATCGGGATGCGAGCGGTGCTTGATATGTTTTCAAAGACATGGTTTATCAATATTATCTTGGCCCTATGCGTCATCTTTTTCGGTGCGAAGAGTATCAGTGTCTGGTCGGAAGAGAGCGGAGGTGACGCACGGAACATTCAGAGGTCTGCCCAGGTGAAGGCCTCCGATATTCCGAGGGTTGTCCGGGGTGTGCTGCCCCCGGAGGATGCATACGAGGTGGTGGCGGCCAACGATCTTTTCACATCGGACAGAATGGAACGGGTGGAAGAGGGTGATGAAGAGAAGAAGGAGAATCCGGATGAACCGGCTGTCGTGGAAAAGGCGGTTCGCATTTCCGGGAAAAAGATCGTCCTGTACGGCGTTGTCGTGAAGGATAATACACGGACCGCCCTGATTAGTGACCCCCAGCCAAAGCCCCCCCAAAGGCCGTTCCTGTGGGTGCGGGAAGGGGATACTATCGGGGATACGGATGTTATGGTTTCCGTCATAAAGAAGGAAAGCCTTGTGTTGAAGAAGGGAGCTGATCTCATAGAAATTTCTCTGTATGACCATGAGAAGAATAATACGCAAGTCGCCGGGCTGAAAACACGACAGCCGGAAGACAAACCGGTGATTGTCACGACACAACAGGCAACAAAAGTCACGGTCGAAAGAACGCCCCGGCCAAAAGCGGAGCGGGCGGTGGAATCGGAAGGATCTGACGATAGCCCGGTCAAGGGAGAAGGATATGAAGTGGTGGACACGCCTTTCGGCAAAATCAAACGAAAGAAGAAGTAGGCATGATGATGAACAATAGGAATAAAATGAGAGCTTTTTGTATAATCCTTGTGGCTGCTTTTGTTCTTGCGGGATGTGTCGGATCAGCGCCCCGCGTGGCTGATATCAGCTCGCAGGCCCGTGGTTCGAAACCCGTTCGTACCCTCAAGACTGGTGGAACGGCCGCAACCGTCAACCCCGCTGAAGCCGCAAAGATCGTAAATAGGGAAGAAGAGAACCGTCTTCGTATCGATAACAATGGTGACTTTGAACTCGTTGATACTCCCTTTGGTTATATCAAACGATCAGTAAAGAAACCTACCGATAGTCTTACCCCTGCCCTTTCACAGAAACCGGTGGTGCATCACACGGCCGGGGTCTCGACCCAACCCGCAACGCCTTTGAAAGCGGTTTTGCAGGCGGAAAGAACCGAAGAGCCTTCCGCAGAACAGGGAGGCATCACCTTCAATTTCGACAACGCCGACATCTATGAGGTGATCAGGACAATCTCCGATATACTCGAGATCAATTACATTATCGACCCGGGTGTGAGAGGAACGGTTACTATCCGTACAACCAAGGAACTCAGTAGGGAAGAGATATTCCCGGTGTTTCGCCAGATCCTGGAAGCCAGTGGCCTCATGATTGTAGAAGAGGGGTCGGTACACAAGATTGTCAGTAGCAAAGATGCCTCACGTATGCCCGTTGCTCTCCGCGTGGAGGGTGATATAAGGGAGGTGCCGCCAAGTCAGCAGGTTGTTATACAAATCGTTCCCTTAAAATTCATCACGGCGCAAGAAATGACCAAACTCTTGACCCCCTTTGTATCAAGCACGGGGACGATTATTGCCGATGTCCCCTCGAACATGCTTCTGGTTGTTGATAAAGGTATCAATATCTTGAAGGTACTGAAATTGGTGGACGTCTTTGACATCAACCTCCTTGAGAAGATAAACCACCGATTTTATTTCTTTACAAACATCGATGCCGAGGAGGCAACCAAGACGCTCAAAGAGATAGTCGGGTCATACCCGTCCATCGGAAAAGATAAAATGAATTTAGTCGCCATCAGTCGTCTCAATGCCGTGCTTGCCATCTCTTCCCAAGTCGATCTGCTTGAAAGACTGGATGCCTTTGCTGCTCAGTTGGATATTCCCAGTGAAGATATGGGGCCGCGCATCTATGTATATTTTGTTCGAAATGGAGCGGCTGATCAATTGGGTACTCTCTTGGGCTCGATCTTCGGGAAAAAGGGGACAACCAGCAAGAAGAGCAATAAGAAGGAGGTTACCCACACGAATCCCCTCGCTATTGGTGCCGAGAAAGCAAAAGAGCCGGAAAAGGCCGAGGCCGGTGTATCGGCAGGGACTTTGGTGCGAGAGGAGGTCGCCGGTACGGCAACCTCTGTGAGGGGAGAGGTAACAATAACCCCGGATGAAGTGAGAAACGCCCTCATTATAGAAGCTACTCCCAGAGATTACAAGGTTATTCAGGGGATTCTCGATCGCCTTGACGTTCTCCCACGGCAGGTTCTGATAGAGGCCACTGTGGCGGAAATCACCCTGGGAAAAGGATATGAGATGGGTGTCGAATGGACGTTTAAGAATGCGCCATGGGTTGAAACAGGAAGTCTCAGCGCGTCGATCGGTGCCGCAGGGCTCAGCTATGCCATCGGGCTGACCGAAAAATGGCAAGCCGCTTTGTCGGCATTACAGGAAAATAAAAAGGTGAATATCCTCTCTTCACCCCACCTTCTCGCTTCCGACAATAAGGAGGCGAGTATTGATATTTCAACGGAGATCCCGGTGGCGAGCACGTCATATAATTATACGGATAGCGATTCTGACGTCTTGGAAACAAATATCCAATACCGCGACACCGGTGTCATACTAAAGGTAACCCCTCACATCAACGAAAGCGGTTTGGTGACGATGGAGATCAGTCAGGAAGTCAGCGAACAGAGTTCAAATGTTTCCGTGGGGGGGAGTGATTATCCCTCCTTTTATAAACGATCAGTGTCCACCACCCTGACCGTCAAGCACGGGCAGACACTCGTCATCGGCGGGCTCATCAGTGAAACCAAGTCGGATGCCATGTCGGGAGTCCCCTGCCTCATAGATGTTCCGTTGATGCGATATCTCTTCGGCAAGGACAAGATGGAGGGTTCAAAAACTGAAATGATTGTTATGATAACACCGCGTGTAATAGCTAATCTCGAGGATGTCGATGCGGTAACGGACGAGTTTAAGGGAAAAATCTCACAGGTGAAAGAGCGACTTGAAAAAAGGGGAGAAAATACGTTCGATCGATCTCCTTTATTTTAAGAGTCAGCACCTTGCAGGCGCTGTGGGGAAAGATTATTATATGTCCGTGAGTAACATGCGTAAAAGAGAATTTGATCCGTTGTTGAGACATTCGTTCCGGTTACGAGGAGTTCGCGGTATTTCGTTTTTGTGCCCCCTTGTAGCGCCATACTAGATACAGGGGACGTCCTGATGGGATTCAGGGATCGGTTCTGGCCGGGAGCGGAACGATGGACCCCGGTTCTTTCTGATCTCTCTTTGACGCACCCGATAATGCGTATGGCAGATTCCGCGAGGAGTGGAATGAGACCCCCTGTAAAGAGACCTCGTCGATGATATGTTTTGAGATACCGCATCCCGATGAGAAAAAGCGCATTACTTCCGCATTGCTGGTGGTTATGTTGCTGTTGTTGTTGTGGGGGGGATTCTCTCAGGCAGCGGGCCTGCGAGCGGGGCGGGTGGCGATACTGATTTCCCGTGATATCAGGCCATACGTCGAAGCCGTCGAAGGGATGAGTGCCGTTTTCGAAGAAACGCCAGGGATTGATCTTGAGGTGTGGTCCCTGGATAAATTTCCCGATAAAAGTCGAGTCACCCTTGCCGCAACATTACGAGAGGAGAAGGCCGATCTTTTCCTCTCAGTCGGTCCGGAAGCGGCACGCTTTATCTGGATGAATACCTTGCCGGAAGGTGCCGAACGGATTTACTCCATTGTCCTAAACCCGGACCAGGTTCTTGATGGTTTTTCTTCCCCGTGTGGAGTGTGTTTGAATATTCCTGTTCAAACCCAGATTGACATGATTGGACGCGGTCTCCCCGGGGTGTCACGTATTGGTATCCTGTATGATCCCCGGTACAACGATGATTTTTTCGAGGAGGCGTCCCGCGTTGTGCCCGAGGGAAAAACGGTGGTTCCTCTGGCAATATCATCGAAGAAAGAGATTCCCGTCGTCTTGCAACAGCACTGGGGGGACGTGGATGCCCTCTGGCTTATCCCGGACCGGACCGTCATATCGGAGAGTATCATTGCCTATGTGATTAAGGAATCACTTTTCAAGAAGGTCCCTGTTATCGGATATAATCGATTTTTTTATGACAGCGGATCGGCCTTCGCCTTTGTTTTCGATTATGAAGAATTGGGAAGACAGTGTGCACGGGAGGCACTCACCCTGTTATCGGGAGGGGACTGTCGACAGGCCCCCCCCTTATTTCATGTGTGGATCAATACCCGGGTGATGAAAAAACTGGGATTCACGATTGCCGAAGAGTATCCTTTCCCCATTGAGGTCGGGCCATGAGAAATTTAGGGATACATGCGAGGCTTCTTATCAGCGTTTTTGCCCTTATCGGGGGGACCACCTTCGTGTTGGGCTATATGGGCATGAATTTCACCCGCCATTTTGTCCAGACACGATTTGAGGAACGTATGTCTTTTCTCGCAAAATACCTTGCACTTAACGCGGAGTTGGGTATATTGATCGATGACAAATCCATGCTGCAGCGGTTGGCGACCAACCTCCTGTCGGAAAAGGATGTGGTACGAGTTACCGTCGTCGACACGGGGGGAGAGGAACTCGCCTCGGTATCACAGGAGAGGGAACAGCCATTTTCTGTCATTGATGTTCCTGTCTTGCTCAGCCGATCTCAGGAGGTAAGCCAGGCCTTTCAGTGGAGTGAGGGTACGGAGAACGGTGATCGTCTCATAGGCAGAGTAAAAATTGTATACAGCACCACCGGAATTGAGCAGCTTCTCGCAAAGATGAGGGACCGGTTTCTCTGGCTTTCTTCCGGTCTGGGGTTATTGGCGGCGATTATCTTTTACATTCTTTCCCACTCGCTCGTGGCTCCACTGAAAGAACTCGCTCAGGCGGCGCACGATGTGGAAAAGGGAGACCGTGATCTCCGGGTACACCCGGGGAGCCTTCCTGAAACAAGAAATCTTGCATTGGCCTTCAATTCCATGCTGGATTCCCTTGAACGGAGCAGCGATGCCCTCGAGGATGCCTATCAGCAGATGATTCAGCAGAAAAATCTGGCAGAGATGGGAAAGTTTTCCATGATGATAGCCCATGAGGTCAAAAATCCCCTGAGCATTATCAAAAGTTCTCTGGATATCCTGAAGGAGGATATGTCTATCACGGAAGAGAACACAATGGTCGTTTATATAGAGGATGAGATCCGGCGTCTCAACCGGCTGATTGAAGATTTCCTGGCATTTGCCCGTCCATCGCAACCGGTGTTCAGGAAGGTGGAACTTAATGCCCTGATTGGAGAAATCGTTACGCGGTTTGAGGTACAGAAGGCGACGTTTCCCGTCGAAATAAAGGCTACCCTTCTCGAAGAGGCCTCGTACATATCTGCCGATCCTGATCTGATTATGCGGGTCCTCGACAACATCCTCAAGAATGCCTTTGAGGCGAATGGTGATAAGGGATGTATTACCGTTACCGTGTCACGCGATGGGGGGATGCTGTATGTTGACGTGGAAGACCAGGGCGGGGGGATCGAGCCTGAAAATATGGAGAAGATATTCGATCCTTTCTTTACCACGCGCTCAAAGGGGACCGGCCTGGGGTTGGCGTATGCCGCCCAAGTACTCCGAACGCATGGCGGGACTGTCAGTGTGAAAAACAGAACGGGCGGCGGGGCCCTGTTCCGGGTGGGACTTCCTGTGAATGGGTAATTGGAAGGGAAAAAGAACTCTTTATCATACGGAAATGCCGAAAGGTGACTGAAGAAGGATGGTTCGTATACTGGTTGTAGATGACGAAGAGAGGATGCGACACCTCCTGTCCATCATGCTTGAGAGAAGAGGGCATCTGGTGGATCAGGCGGGAGATGGTCTGGAAGCATTGGAAAAGTTGGGGGATGTCCATTACGATATGGTCATTACCGATGTCAAGATGCCGCGCATGGATGGCGAGACCCTTTTGAGAAAGATAGTACAGATGGATAACCCCTGTCCGGTGGTGTTCATTACCGCTTTTGCCACCGTGGAATCGGCCGTGGAAGCCATGCGGGCCGGAGCGATCGATTATATCACCAAGCCGTTCGAAGAAAAACGGATACTCTTGACCGTGGAGAGGACCCTGAACCTTTCGCGTATCATGGCCGAAAACAGGGATCTGAAGAGGGAGCTGCAGCAGACGGCCGCTTCGGAAGAGATCGTGCATAGCTCCGAGGAGATGACCAAGGTCATGGACCTCGCCGCACGGGTGGCGGAGGGCGATACGGCTGTGCTGATCACGGGAGAATCGGGGACCGGGAAGGAACTGCTCGCCAAATTCATTCACCGGGTCAGTCCGCGCAAGGATAAGCGGTTTGTCCCGGTAAATTGCGCGGCGATAGCGCCGACCCTGGTGGAGGCGGAACTGTTCGGACACGAGAAAGGGGCCTTCACGGGGGCAATCAGGAGGAATCAGGGGAAGTTTGAGTATGCGGATGGCGGGACCCTTTTCCTTGATGAGATCGGGGATCTTTCCCTTGAGGCGCAGGCCAAGCTCCTCCGAGCCCTTCAGGAGAAGAAGATCCAGCGGGTCGGAGGGAACGAGGAAATACCGGTTGATGTGAGGGTCGTTTGCGCAACGAACCAGGATGTCGGGGAACTGGTGAACCGAGGTGATTTTCGACAGGATCTGTACTTTCGCATCAACGTATTCCCCCTTGAACCCCCTCCGCTCAGGGAACGTGTTGATGATGTGATCCTTCTCGCGGAGCATTTTCTGGAGCGTATGGCGGCGGGACGGGATATCGTGCTGACCGACGGCGCGGCAAAACTGCTCGCCGAGTACCCGTGGCCGGGGAATGTGAGGGAACTGGCGAATGTAATGGAACGGTCTCTGATCCTGGCGGGGAGGACCGGGTGTATCACCGCAGACACCTTGTCGTTTCTCAGGTTCGGGTCTCCCTTGTCCCCGGAAACGGAATGCCGCGATTTTCGCCTTCCTCCCCAGGGGATACAATTGGAAGAGGTTGAAAAAGATTTTGTACGTCAGGCCCTTGCCATGGTCAACAACAACCAGACCTCGGCGGCACGGCTTTTGGGGCTGACCCGGGCGAAATTCAGGATACTGATGAAACACGTATAGCCACGAAGGTGAACTCCTGCCTGTCGCGGGAAAAGCTTTTATCGGTTTCGATTATGAAAATACGATATTCGAACATATCATGTGCTGCTGTCGTGATGCTGATCGCGTTTTACAGTCTGATCGTGCCCTCATGGGCCGGGGAACTGACCGCGATTACGGACCGGAATGACACGCTCCTTATGTTCGTCGGTGAAGACTTGAATATCCTTTCCATCGCTTCACGGCGCCAGGAGAGCGCATCACAGGCACCTGCCGTGGCTCGGGTAGTTACGCGGAAGGAAATTCGCGAACGGGGAAATCGCACGCTGAGTCAGGTTCTTGAGACAGAGCCGGGGTTTTATATGGCGCAAAGAGAGGGGGGGGCGGAGCCATACCTGCGGGGGATCCCGAATTCGGCACTCTTTTTATATGATACCGTCCCTCTCGGTTCCGATGTCAGTAAATCGCTCCATCCCCTCGACGAAGAACTTTCCCTTGCCCCGATCAAGCGGGTGGAGATTATCCGCGGTCCCGGGTCGGTGCTCTGGGGTCCCGATGCCTTTGCCGGTATCGTCAATGTTGTCCCCATGACGGGGAAGGACCTGAACGGGGCTGAGGCCGGTGTCGATGCGTCATATAACGAACTCCTTGATCAGCGAGGGTTTTTCCTTAACATGGGGCACGATGCGGGTTCGTGGAACGCATTTCTGTCCGTCAGCGCACGCGAAGAGGTGGATAACCGTACCTGCTCTTTGGTGAAGTTCTGGGGGGACGGCGATCCCCCACCCGTAGCGCCCGATGAACGGATCGGCGAAGATGAACTGGGTAAGGCGCATTATGTTCAGGCATCCGGGAATTTTACAGTGGGGGACTGGTTTACCCTGTCCGGGATGATTTCCAATTACCGGAGGCCCTATACCATGTCGGCCACGACCGAAATGGGAGAGGATTTGACATGGCGCGAGAGCCGATCGGCACCGTCGGGTTTCATCAAAATGGAAGCGAAGAAAGATCTGGACCGGTGTTCAGCCCTGCGTTTCACGGGATCTTACAGCTGGATCAACCCCGAATATGAAGTGATCGATATTACGTTCAAACAGCGAGAGCGTACGACATACGGCGAGATCATATATGATCGATCGTTTCTCGCAGGGAGAAGTCTTTTCACCGGAGGGTTTTCGTACCGGGAAAAGGATGTCCACGATGCCCCCATATGGGACAGTTATCTCCCCGATTACCTCGGTTCGGGCAACAAGACCTTTTTGCCCACCATAAGTGAAGAGGATTACAAGACCAGTCTCGTCTCCGTTTTTTGTCAATATACGCATAAGATCGGCGATGTCGATCTGACAATCGGTCTCAGAAATGACGATCATGATGAATACAAAGATCACCTGAGCTACAATGCCGGTGCCGTCTGGTCCTTGAATTCGACGTGGGTGTTGAAGCTCCTGTACGGGACGGCCTACCGGACACCCTATGCAAAACAGCTGCTGGACGAGGAAAAACCTGATCTGGAGAAGATCAAGACCCTCAATGCCCAAGTTGCTTGGAATCCCTCAAAGAGGGCGGGGGTCAGCCTGTGTGGCTTTGCAAGCTGGATCGAGAATCATATCATGGAGGATCCCTACGCCGGTTTGTCCCTGCCCAACAGCCAGGATATCGTCGGCTTGGAACTTGAGGGGCATCTGTCGCCGATGGACGACCTCGATCTCTCAGCAAACCTGACACTGGTCGATAACAGCGGGCCGGACGAGACGTATCATTATCTCGATCATATCGAGGGTGGACCGCCCCCGAAGCCCTGGATATATGTCTATGAGGACCTTCGTTACCCGTATGACGCCGGGCCCCAGACCATCTTCAATCTGATGGGGACGTGGCGGCCTGTTGAAAAGATCAGTCTTTACGGGAGAGTCGGCTATTGTGCTTCACGAGAGCTTATTTATCCCCGAAGCGGGTCCGTTGTTTCGGTGCCCGGCGTATGGATCACGGATGTATGCGCAACCGTCCGTGATGTGATGGGAAGCGGGCTGGAAGTGGAATGTGCCGTCAAGAATCTGATGGATAGGGGCTATGAGACCCCTGGAACGTATAATCTGATCGAAGGTGATCCGGCGACGGTGTCGGTAACGCTGCGAAAGCGATGGTAATGTGAAGATACTTGCCATAGTCCCATCATTTAATGAAGAAGAAACCATCGAGGGCGTTATTCGGTCGATACGGGATGCAGACCCCCGAATAGATATCCTGGTTATCAATGACGGCTCGGCCGATCGAACGGGGGCGGTGGCCCGCTCTTCCGGGATGGCACATGTCGTCGATCTTCCCTGCAACCTGGGCATCGGGGGTGCGGTGCAGGCCGGATTCAAGTTCGCGGAGCGGTGGGATTACGACATCGCCTTCCAGTTCGACGGTGACGGTCAGCACATCGCTTCGGAAATAGAGGCGATATTGATTCCCGTGCGGGACAATCGGGCCGATGTTACCATTGGCTCGCGATTCTGCGGAATCAGTGAGGGATACCGTCCGGGCTTCGCGCGGCGCCTGGGGATCAAGGTGTTCGAAATAGTGAACCTTATCCTGATCGGGAAGAGGATCACGGACAACACGTCCGGTTTCCGCGCGTACAATCGGAAGGCGATAGAATTTCTTGCCCGCAATTATCCCATGGACTACCCCGAGCCGGAAGCGGTCCTCATCCTCGGGAAAAACGGTTTTAGACTGAAGGAAATCCCCGTGCGCATGCAAGAGAGGTCTACTGGGCGTTCTTCCATATCGGGAATATGGTCGTTCTATTACATGACGAAGGTTCTCCTGGCGCTCATCGTATGCTGCATGAGGCCGCGGGAGATCAAGGATTGAGACCAGATGATACGAGATATCGACATCCATATCATACAATATGTGGCGATTATCGGGAGTGTGCTCTTTATCGCCTCTGTGCTGATTCTTATCAGCAAGAGGAAGCTGCGAGAAGAATTTTCACTCTTGTGGCTCTTTTTCGGATGCGTCTTTCTCTTCTTGTCGCTATGGCGGGAGAGTCTTGACATCATCGCCTCCGTTCTCGGTATCGCCTATGCGCCCGCAGCCATTTTTCTCATCCTTATCATTGCTATTATATCTATATTGATACACTTTTCCATAGCCATATCCGGGTTGACCGAGCAGGTGAAGACCCTTGTCCAGGAAGTCGGGCTTCTGAAGATGGAGAAACCAAGGTCTCACCGATGGGGGGAGGACAAGAATAACAAAGGGAGTTCCTGAGCGATGCCATCCGCATATTGTGGGAGATCATGACTCATGCCTGTTATCAATGACTGACCTCGACGGCTGAAGTATAAAATCCGTTCGCGTAATGATATATAGTTACGTCCCCTTTGCTTTGATGCAGAGATTGAACCATCCGAACTTCGAGGGGGGATATCGAGACGCGACGGCAGGGTATACGGAATCAACGATAGCACGGCGCACACCGTTGTTCCATCTTGTGGCAGACTGAAAGGAATCGTTTATGTTGTCAATGGTGCCCTGATAAGGGAGGACGTATCAGGGGGCAACCTGCATGAAAAAACAACACGCAGCTTCCATTTTTTCGGATATCGGCACAGCAGGATTTGAGGTGACACCACGGCAGCGACGATGTATTGTATCTCCGCTCGGCGGTGTGTCGTCTTGAGCTGATTTATGGCCTCGATCGCTGATTCGGTGGCGGAATGTTGAGAAGCGATGTAATGCAAAGAGCGGAGCTTTGTCAATCCTCCGGTCCGCATTTACCAGGGACCTTCCAATGCAAATGAACACAAAAAAAGATCACGGTACTATCCTTGTGACCGGCGCCGCCGGATTCATCGGATTCCATCTCTGCCGCCGTCTCCTCGATGAAGGATATACGGTTATGGGACTCGATAATCTCAACAGTTACTATGATGTCCGCCTGAAGAAAGCTCGCCTCGATCTTCTCAGGCCATATGACCGCTTTCACTTTGCTCGGCTGGATCTTTCGGACAAAACGGGGATGGAAGCCCTTTTTGCCGATTACACATTCGACAGGGTCGTGCATCTGGCAGCCCAGGCGGGTGTGCGCTACAGCCTCGAAAATCCGCACGCGTACGTGGAGAGCAATGTGGTAGGGTTTATCAATATGTTGGAAGGGTGTCGATCCGGACGAGTTCCGCATCTCGTTTTCGCTTCATCCAGTTCGGTATACGGTGCAAACACCCTGATGCCCTTTTCGGTTCACCACAACGTAGATCATCCGGTGAGCCTCTACGCCGCCACGAAGAAGGCGAATGAACTCATGGCGCATACCTATGCGGCTCTCTACCAGATTCCCTGCACCGGGATTCGTTTTTTTACGGTCTACGGGCCATGGGGAAGGCCCGACATGGCTTATTTCCTTTTTACCGATGCTATTCTTCGAGGGGAAACGATCGATGTGTACAACCGGGGGACGATGAAGAGGGATTTTACCTATATCGATGATGTCATAGAAGGGATTGTCAGGGTGATGGACCGAATCCCGCAGCCGAATAGGGACTGGAACAGTGACAACCCGGATCCGGGGACGAGCTTTGCGCCATACAAGGTATACAATCTGGGGAATAACAACCCTGTTGAATTGATGCGATTTATCAAAGTCCTGGAAGAAACCATTGGAGTGGAGGCGAAGAAGAACCTCCTTCCCCTCCAGGCGGGAGACGTGCCTGCGACATTCGCCGATGTCGATGATCTCATACGAGATGTCGGATTCAAGCCTTCAACACCGTTGGAGGAAGGAATTCATAATTTTATCACGTGGTATATGCATGATTGGCGGCAGGCCGTAAAAAAGGGCATATAGGGCGGCTGCTCGGATGAACGGGACGAGTTTTTTCGTGATACAGGGGATGACCCTCGGAGAGGTGCTTGGAAAAACAGATGACTGAGGCACGATGAAGGTCCGTTCCTCTGCCTTGTGCCTGTGCCCGATCACCGGTACCTGATCGATCAGGGTGATGGCATTCGGCCTTATGCGGGATCCGACGCGGGAGAATGATACCATCAAGCATGATCCTTCCGTACACAAGACGATAGGAGGAGATACACCAATGTCAAGACCTGAACCCATTTATCCTTCCCCCCGTATCGCGGTAGTCGGTACCGGCTACTGGGGGAAACACCTGGTGCGCAATTACCATGACCTGGGTGCGCTGAAGCTGATCTGCGAGAGCAATGAGACCCTGATTGATCATTTCAGGACGTTGTATCCCGATCTGGAGAGCTGTCTTGCCTTCAACGATGTCTTGTCACGTGACGATATCGACAGTGTAGTGATCGCGACCCCGGCGGAGACCCACTTTACCCTCGCCCGCGAGGCCCTCGCCGCGAATAAACATGTCTATGTCGAAAAGCCCATGGCGCTATACGAAGATGAGGCAGCCGAACTGATCGCTGTGGCGCGGGACCGGGATCTGATCCTGATGGTCGGGCACATCATGCAGTATCACCCCCTCTTTTGCCACTTGCGGGACATTGCCCGGAACGGCGAACTGGGACGGATCAATTACATCTACTCACATCGTCTCAACCTGGGGAAGATACGCACCGAGGAAAACGCCCTTTGGTCTTTCGCCCCCCATGATATCTCCATGATCCTCTCCCTTGCCGGGGAGAAGGCGGCATCCGTCTTCGCCACGGGGGCGAACTACCTGCACAAGCAGATCGCCGATGTCACGACGACCCACCTTGAATTTCCCTCGGGTCTGAACGCGCATATCTTCGTGTCCTGGCTGCATCCCGTGAAGGAACAGAAGATGGTAATCGTCGGAGACCGCAAGATGGCGGTCTTCGACGACACCCTTCCCTGGGCCGACAAATTACTTCTGTTCCCGCACCAGATCAAGTGGCACGACAGCATCCCCGTTCCCGACAAGGCGGAGGCGGAACGGATCGCCATTCCGCAGGCCGAGCCCCTGCGTCTCGAATGCGAGCATTTTCTCCGTTGTGTCTCACGCGGCGAGAAGCCCTTGACCGACGGCAAGGAGGGGTTGCGTGTTCTTCGGGTTTTGAACGCGGCGCAGCGGTCCATCGATAACAATGGTGTCCGGATACAGCTTGCAGGCACCTCCGGCTCCAGTGCCGAGGCAGCCGATGAAACCGCTCGATTTTACGCACACCCCTCCTCCATGATTGATCAGGGGTGCGACATCGGAAACGGGGCCAAGATCTGGCATTTTTCCCACATTCTCTCCGGTTCACGGATCGGCAGGAATTGCAACATCGGCCAGAATGTCGTCGTCGGTCCCGACGTTTCCATCGGAGACGGCTGCAAGATACAGAACAATGTGAGCGTCTACAAAGGCGTTACCCTCGAAGATGGGGTCTTCTGCGGTCCCTCCATGGTCTTTACCAACATCTACAATCCCCGTGCCGAGATCTCCAAGATGGACCAGGTTCGTCCCACCCTCGTGAGAAAGGGGGCAACCTTGGGAGCCAACTGTACCATTGTCTGCGGGGTTACGGTCGGAGCTTATGCCTTCGTGGGGGCGGGTGCGGTCGTCAACCGTAACGTCCCGGCACATGCCATGGTGGTCGGAAACTCCGCCAAGCAGATCGGATGGGTGTGCCGGTGCGGGGAGCGATTGACCGAAGACCTGGAATGCGAGGCATGCGGTACAATCTATCGGAAAACAATCGAGGGCCTTCAAGAACGGGGGTAACGCGCTGACGGTGGCCTTTCCGTTCCCGTGCTGCATGCGAGGAATGCCGTCGGAAGTCATTGAAATCAGAAATATCATGAGCTTAAGACCATTTGAATGCAGGTCTCCCGGACCCCCCCTTGTCGGATCCTGTGTTTGTACACCCGGTTATGCCACGATGCTGACCGGGCGGAATGAGGAAACGGGTTGCCGGGTTTTATGCTCGATGGACGGGTTTCCCCTTCGGACACATCGCAGTGGTCTTGCCAAAAAGGAATACACGCGAAGCGCACGCACATTGTGTGCTTACCGTCAATGAGGTACCAGGCCTCATCAAGTTTATTCACAAGGAGCTGCCGTATGAATTTTATCGATCTCAAAGCACAGCAGGACAGAATCAAGGAACACATAGACGAAAACATCCAAAAAGTCCTAGCACACGGGCAGTACATTATGGGCCCGGAAGTGAGGGCACTGGAAGAGAAACTTGGCGTTTATACCGGCACGAATCACGCCATCGGCTGCGGCTCCGGTACGGATGCCCTTCTCATGGCCCTCATGGCCTTTGATGTCGGCCCCGGTGACGCAATCTTTACGACGCCCTTTACCTTCATTGCGACGGCGGAGGTGATCAGCATCCTGGGCGCCACACCGGTCTTCGTCGATATCGACCCTGAGACCTTCAATATCGATCCGGCCAAACTGGAGCAGGCCGTAATCGCCCTCAAGGAGAACGACAACAGCAAGGTTCCGTTGCCTAACGGAGGGCACAAGACGCGTAACATCCCCCTGACCCCTCGCGGGGTGATCTCCGTCGATCTCTTCGGTCTTCCCGCCGACTACGATGCCCTTGACGTCATCGCAAAAACGCACGATCTCTTCGTTGTCGAAGATGCCGCCCAATCCTTCGGGGCGGGATATAAAGGACGAAAGGCCTGTTCCTTCGGCAATATCGCCTGCACCTCTTTTTTCCCTGCCAAGCCCTTGGGCTGCTATGGCGATGGGGGCATGTGTTTTACCAATGACAAGACACTGGCCGAAAAACTTGTTTCCATACGTGTTCACGGCAAAGGCGGGCACAAATACGACAACATACGTATCGGTATCAATGGCCGATTGGACACACTCCAGGCGGCGATTCTCCTGGCCAAATTTGATGTTTTCCCGGAGGAAGTTGAGCTGCGTAATGCAATTGCCGACCGCTACACCTCTCAGATGGCGTCTTATCCCTCGCTCCTGATACCGTACATTCCCGAAGGGTACCGGAGTGTGTGGGCTCAATATTCGGTCCTTGCCGAGGATGAAACCGCTCGAAGTCACCTGATGGGAAAGCTTAAAAAAGCCGATATCCCCACCATGATCTATTATCCCAAGCCGCTCCACCTGCAAAGGGCATTCGCGGACTGTGGATATAACCGTGGGGATTTCACGTGCAGCGAAACATGCGCCAATCGTATCTTCAGTCTGCCCATGCATCCGTATCTCAGGGAAGAGGATCAGCAGCGCATAATATCCGTGATCACATCGTGAAAATAGGGGCGGAAATAGGTTGGTATTCCGCATGACCTCATTCCGGCCGGCACGTGGCCGAGGTCATCTCACCCAGGAAGATGATCGCGAAGAATGGCGATGTCTCCGGAAGATTTCACACGTGGGCCGATTAGGCTTCCTTCCCTGTCCTTCTTCAGACCTTCATCCCCGGGACCTCCCGTACATGATTCTGTCCGTTTATCGAACATTTCCTGAGGGAACCGGTGTAAAGCGGCCATATGGCGTGTCCCTGGCACATGCGTGATGCGCCCCTGTTAAAATGAAATAACCTGTGATAGGGTTCCGGACAAGTCCTCCGTACCAAATCTACTGAGTGGAGATGTGAAGATGCCCTCCCGTTCGTCTTTCAAGAAGTACCGAAACATTATTATCAAAATAGTGATTGATGCCCTTCTCCTTGTATGTGCCTATGGGATGGCCTTCCTTCTGCGGTTCGAGGGGGCGATTCCTCCCCGGTTCGCCGATATATTCATGCAAACGCTCTTTGTGATGCTGCCGGTTAAAATTTTCACTTTGTATCTCTTCGGCGTGTATCATCATATCTGGCGGTATACCGGCTTCAGCGATTTAAAGAACATTGGTGCGGCGGTCAGCTTGTCTTCCCTTCTGCTGATATTTGTTGTCGTATTTCTTTTTCGGTTTGAAGGCTTTTCGCGGTCGGTCTACATTATCGATTATGTGCTTGTCTTGGTATTCATCATCACAAGCCGTTTCAGTACTCGCCTGCTGCTGGCCCGTCATGGGTCGCTGTCCCTTGACGGAATGTTTCGGAAGGGAGAGGATACCAGACGACGGGTCGCCGTAATCGGTGCCGGAAAGATGGGAGAGATCATTCTGCGTGAGATGAGCGACAATTATTCTTTGGGAGTGCGGCCGGTGGCTCTGTTTGACGATGACTACTACAAGCAGGGACGGTCGATCCAGGGAGTGACCGTCGAAGGGAGCATCGAAGATCTTCCCGGTTACAAGGGGGATTATGACGAAATCATCATTGCCATCTCATCGTTGAAGGCGCAGGATATGAGGCGGATCGTCGGGGTGTGTGAACAAACAGGAAGACGTTTTCGGACCATGCCGAATATGAGCGAGTTCATCGGTGGTCAGGTCTCTATCAAGGCTGTGCGGAATGTGCGGTATCAGGACCTTCTCGGTAGAGAAGAAGTTGAACTGGATACCCAACTTCTGAAAGAAAATTATGCCGATAAACGAATACTGGTGACGGGGGCCGGGGGGTCGATCGGTAGTGAGTTGGTACGACAGGTGGGCGCATACAATCCGAGTGCGCTGGCATTGCTCGACTTTTCCGAATATAATCTCTTCCGGGTTGAAATGAACAGCCAGCAGTATTTCAAGCATATCCCGATCGAAGCATTCCTGGTCGATATCAGGAACAGGGAGGATCTGGAACGGGTGTTCCAAATTTTTAAGCCCGATGTGGTCTTGCACGCGGCGGCCTATAAACATGTGCCTCTACAGGAGCTGAACCCGTGGGAGGCCGTAGGCAATAACGTAGAGGGGACGAGGAACCTGGCCAATATCGCGGCACGAGGCGGTGTGTCGCGTTTTGTGCTGGTATCGACCGATAAAGCCGTTCGGCCGACCAATATCATGGGAGCGACGAAGCGGGTGGCTGAAATGCTCGTGGGATGCATGAACAGCGCGGCGCCCGGGAGATTTATGTCCGTGAGATTCGGAAATGTCTTGGGCAGTTCCGGTTCAGTGATCCCGATTTTCGAAGAGCAGATTAAAAACGGAATGCCGGTGACGGTGACACATCCCGAGGTAACACGTTATTTCATGAGTATCCCCGAAGCGGCGCAGTTGATTCTCCAGGCGGGCGCCATGGGTCAGGGCGGGGAGATATTCATGCTGGAAATGGGCGCGCAGATCAGGATCGCCGATATGGCCCGTGATCTGATTCGCCTCTACGGACTGGAGCCGGACCGGGATATCCCCATAGAATTCGTCGGTCTCAGACCCGGCGAAAAATTATATGAAGAACTGATAACCGAGGACGAGGGGATTGTCTCGACTGAGCATCAGAAAATACGGGTCTTGAAGGAAAATCCATTCAACAGTGTCGAAATCGATCGTCTCATAGACGAGTTGCTCAGTGTGACGAAGACATTCCATGTAGATCTGATAAAGAAGCGGCTCAAAAAAATTGTTCCGGAATACAGCCCCCAGAAAACGTAAGACGCCTCTTTTACACGGTGGCATATGTCGCAGGGGTAAAACTTCAGGACCGGAGGTTTCCTTCATCGCATCATCCAACGGCTGAGGGCCGTATGTGGAACCACGGGCGGATTTCCTCGCTCCCGGATCCGCGGGCTGGCCCTCGGGTCGGAAACGGGTGTGGGAGAAAGAAGGCTTCGCCCCTCATGGGGAGGCCGATCGAGGCCTCTTTTTTTATGTTCATCGTTGGATGTTCGTGATAAAAAGGAGACCGCTGTCCCGGAGGTGGCGAGAAGCCTTCGTTCACGGCCGTGTTCTTCTAAAAAAGCACAGCCGGGATGTTCGATGACCGGCTGGCATCTCTCTTGTTGGGTGTTCCGACAAAACTTGTGAATATACGTGATAATGAAGATCTCTTTTTTTCTCATACATCTTTGTTTTGGCGCCTTCCTGTTCCTGCTCTCGTACGGGATATGCAAGTCTCTGATCACCCGATGGCGTATTATGGATATCCCGAATGACCGCTCTTCCCATTCGGTTCCGGTTCCCAAGGCCGGCGGAATTGCCATCGTGGGGACCTTTCTTGTCGGCATACTCGCTGTATACCTGCTTGCCGATGTCACCATGATTCGAGAGCTGTATTTCGCCGGTTTTGTCTCCTCAGCCCTGATGGTCTCGATTATTTCTTTCCATGATGATCTCAAAGGAAATTCGCTTTTCTTTCGTTTCGGTATTCAGGCGATTGCAACCACCTGTGTTATGGCTTTCGGGGTAGTGATATCGGAGTTTCACGTCCCGCTGGATGGGATGGCGTATTTAGGGCTTTCAAAGTATGCAATCACCTTTTTATGGATTATCGGATTGACCAATGCCTATAATTTTATGGACGGAATCAACGGGCTTGCCGCGGGTACGGCGGTCATCGCCGGGGGATTTTTCGGTATCATCAGCTTGACGCAGGGAAGCAACTTCGCCTATATCTTGAGTTATGTAATCGTCGCCGGCGCTCTGGGTTTTCTTGTCTTCAATTTCCCGAGAGCGAGCCTCTTCATGGGCGATGTCGGGAGCACGTTTTTAGGATTTGTCTTTGCCACTTTGGCCATCATCGCTGCCCTCTATGATCACTCTCATACCTCATTCTTTGTCATGCCCCTCCTGTTGTTTCACTTTATTTATGACACGGTTTTTACGTTTTTCAGGCGTTTTCTGCGCAGAGAAAATGTCTTGCGCGCACATCGAACCCATCTGTACCAGTTGTGTGTGGGACTGGGATATAGTCATACGCAGGTCAGCGTATTTTACTTTATCGTCGGTATTATCCAAGGACTCGGCGCCTGTTGGATGGTGCATATCTATGGGGATAAAAGGGTGTTGATTTTTATTCCCTACCTCTTTTTTCAGATCGCCTATTCCATGATCGTCATCAAAAAGGCAAAGGCGGGAGGATTGCTATAGCCCTGAGGGCGCACGGCATAAAGGTCGAACAAGGGCCTCGGGATTTCGTCGATGATCCGGAAATGTCGAGGATGATGAATGGGTGTGGATATGAAATCTTTTAATGTAAAAGGGAAGGGCTTGTCCCCTCTCTTCCTGATCATCATCGCCTCCGTTTCCTTCGCGGTCTACAGCAACAGCCTGCATGTCCCCTTCGCACTTGACGACTCGCACACTATTCAAGAGAACATGCAGATCAGGGATCTTGCCAACTTTTCCTCTCCGAAGAAGTTTCTGGGCCCGCGGGCGGTTGCCAATTTCACCTTCGCCCTCAATTACCGGCTCGGGGAACTCGACGTCTTTGGGTATCACGTGGTCAATATCCTGATCCACAGCGCGAACGGTTTCATGGTCTACTTTCTGTCATTGGCTTTGTTGGGCCGGCTCACTGTTGTGCCGGGTGGAACACGATTACAGAAGTTCCCGCAGGCCAGAGTTCCCGCGGGGCAAGGGCCGGCTTTCCCCCCAGGCTCCACGGAAATCGGTGAAGGAAAGGCCGGGGCAGGTGATCCGGTATCTCTTCCCATGCACCTCATAGCCCTCTTCGCGGCCCTCATTTTTGTTGCTCACCCGCTTCAGACCCAGGCGGTCACCTATATCGCGCAACGCTACACCTCTCTGGCGGCTTTTTTCTACCTGGGGGCGGTCCTCTTCTATATTAAGGGGAGAACTTTATCCAGAGATTCCAACTCCTCACCCCTCACTCCTTACTCCTCACTCTTCTTCGCCCTCACCTTTATCTTCAGTACCCTGGCTTTTCTGAGCAAGCAGAGCGCGGCCAGTCTCCCCCTCGCCGTCATCCTGGTCGAAGTAATCTGTTTCGGAGGTACCAGGAGAGAGTGGGGGAAAAGGCTCCTGTGGGTGATACCGGTCTGCGGCCTCTTCGTGGCATTTGTCCTCTACGCCGTGGGTCTGTTCGGGGGAGGGATCGGAGACATGCTGGAAGACATCTCCCGTCTTTCGCGGGAGACGGAGCTGGTGAGCCGATGGAGCTACCTGTTCACCCAGTTCACCGTTCTGGTGATCTATTTGCGTCTGATGATCTTTCCCGTGGGGCAGAACCTGGATTATTACTATCCCTTCAAAACAGGGTTCTGCGATGGGCTCACTCCCCTCGCCTTCGCCTTTTTGGCCGGGCTTGCGGTCCTCGCGTTGTGGAAGCGCAAAGCCACGCCCCTTTTCACCTTCGCCCTCTTCTGGTTTTTTGTGACCCTTTCCGTGGAGTCGAGTATTATCCCCATCAGCGACGCCCTGTTCGAGCACCGGATGTACCTCCCCCTCTTCGGCTTCGCGCTTTTCGTCGCCTGGCTTCCCTTCCGCTTTTTCCCGAAGCGGCGCGCCCTCGCCGTTTTTATCTGTGTATTCATTGTTGCTGCCCTGGGGACGGCGACCTACCTGAGGAATCGGGTGTGGCAGGATGATCTGACCCTGTGGACCGATGTCCTGAAGAAGGCCCCTCGGAATCCCCGGGCGGCCCTCAATCTGGGAAACGCCTTGGGCGCCCGAGGACGCTACGATGAGGCCATGCGGATCTATACCCACATACTGCGCTCCAACCCGGACAGTGCTAAGGTACACCATAACAGGGGAGTTGTGTACGAAAAGCAGGGAGAGATACGGAAGGCAATTTCCGCCTACCGGGAGGCGTTGCGGATCGATCCCCGCTATACGCCTTCGCGTACCGGCTTGGCGAATCTTCTCACAAAACAGGGTAATCCTGAAAAAGTGCTGTCGTACTACCGTGAGGTGCTTCGGGCAGATCCTCAAAACGCGAATGCCCACAACATGCTGGGGATCGCTCTCCTCCAACGGGGGGATACGGATCGCGCCTTCGCATATCTCAGCAAGGCGGTTCGGCTGGATCCTGAAAATGATGAGGCCCGCAACAACCTCGGAGGTATCCTTGAGATGAGGGGGGATCTTGAAAGCGCGGCGATTCGCTATACGGAGGCGCTTGTGATAAACCCCGGCAATCCCGAGGCGCGCACGAACCTGTCGAGGGTTATGGGAAAGGCGCGCGATCCCGCCTTGGCGTCGCGCTGTTACGGTACAGTACTGAAATCGGTCCCCGGAGATACGGAACTTCACATGGACTTCGGTGTTGTTCTTTCCCGTTTAGGGGATCAGGAGGGGGCGGTCCGGCAGTTCCGCGAGGCGGTCCGGATAAATCCCGAAGACGGAAGTGCGCGCTATAACCTCGGTTTGGCCCTCTCCAAGCAGGGGAAGATGGACGAGGCGGCGGCGGAGTACCGTGCATCGCTGGAGATCGACCCCGAGAATCACAAGGCGCGCTACAACCTCGGCCTGGCCCTGTACGTCGAAGGCGATTATACCGGAGCCATTGTTTGTTTTGAGGAGGTGATGCTCCGGGAGCCGGCCTTGGAGGTTCGTGCCTCCTACGACATTGCCCGCGCGCACGCCCGTGCGGGGAGGGGAACGGAATCGGTGGCGTGGTTAAAGCGGGCCGTTGATGCGGGATTCAAAGACTGGGATCGTATCCGGACCGATGGCGCCCTCGACGTTGTCCGGGATACGGCAGGGTATAAACTACTGATGGAGGGACGCTAGAAAGACGCCCATGCGAACCCGTCGGGTGGAGCTATACATCTGCATCGTGCTGGTGGTCGGTATCCTCGCCGTGTACGGGCAGGTATGGAATCACGACTTCATCAACTATGATGATACGCAATATGTCACCGAGAATCCGTGGGTGCAAGGGGGGCTTGCTATGGAGAACATCTCCCGCGCCTTCACCGCCACGGAGGCTTACAACTGGCATCCCCTGACGTGGCTTTCCCACATGGCGGACTGCCACCTGTTCGGTCTGCATCCGGGTGCGCACCACCTGACCAGTCTGCTTTTTCATATTTTCAACACCCTTCTCCTGTTTGCGGTTTTCCGGATGATGACGGGTGATCTGTGGTCCAGCGCCTTTGTGGCGGCCCTCTTCGCGTTTCACCCTCTGCACGTGGAGTCGGTGGCATGGGTGGCGGAGCGGAAGGATGTCCTGAGCGCCTTTTTCTGGCTCCTGACGATGTGGTCCTACGTCCGGTATACGCGGCGTCCGGGTATCGGCAGGTATCTGCCGGTTGTACTCTTTTTTGCCCTGGGTCTGATGTCCAAGCCGATGGTGGTGACGCTGCCCTTTGTTCTCCTGCTGCTGGACATATGGCCCCTGGGGCGTCTCCGGCGGGAAGGCGTCAGGGGTCAGTGGTTTCGTCTGGTGTGGGAGAAGATTCCGCTCCTTCTCCTCTCCGGGGCGTCGAGCGTCGTGACCTTTTTCGTCCAGCGTGGCGGCGGGGCGGTCAGTTCCCTGGATGCGATTCCCCTGGATGCACGTGCGGCCAATGCCCTGCTTTCCTATATAAGCTACCTGGTGAAGACGATCTGGCCGTACAAGCTGGCGGTTTTCTATCCGTATCCGCGGGCGGTTTCCCTCGTGCAGGGTCTCATGGCCGGCGTTCTTCTCGTGGTCATATCATATCTGGTGATCAGGGCGATAAAGAGACATCCGTACCTGGCGGTGGGGTGGTTGTGGTACCTGGGGACGCTGGTTCCGGTGATCGGTCTGGTACAGGTGGGGAGCCAGTCGATGGCCGACCGGTACACGTACCTGCCGCTGGTCGGTATCTTCGTGATGATTTCGTGGGGTATCCCGGCGTTTTTTTCCCGTTGGCGACTCCCCCGTTGTGGGCTTGCCGTTGCGGGCTCGTCGGTCCTGGCGGTTCTGATGGCGGTGACGTGGGTGCAGGCGGGGTATTGGAAGGACAACATCTCCCTCTTCCGGCACGCCCTCGATGTGACAACCGATAACCACGTGGCTCACAATAATCTCGGAGTAGCGCTGTATGAGCGGGGCGAAACACAACAGGCCGCGGTCCAGTACCGTGAGGCATTGCGTATCCGGCCGACATACCCGGAGGTGTTCGTCAACCTGGGGAATGCATTCGCACGGCAGGGTGATACAACGAAGGCCGTGGAACAGTACCGTGAAGCCTTGCGGCTCGATCCCGGCCATGCTGCTGCGCATTACAGGCTGGCGAACTGTCTCAAGAAGGAAGGCAATCTTGAGGGCGCAAAGCGGTACTACACCACAGCCCTGCGAATAGATCCGGAAAATGGTGAAATACGCGGATCCCTTGGTGTTGTTCTTTCCCGTTTAGGGGATCAGGAGGGGGCGGTCCGGCAGTTCCGCGAGGCGGTCCGGATAAATCCCGAAGACGGAAGTGCGCGCTACAACCTCGGTTTGGCCCTCTCCAAGCAGGGGAAGATGGACGAGGCGGCGGCGGAGTACCGTGCATCGCTGGAGATCGACCCCGAGAATCACAAGGCGCGCTACAACCTCGGCCTGGCCCTGTACGTCGAAGGCGATTATACCGGAGCCATTGTTTGTTTTGAGGAGGTGATGCTCCGGGAGCCGGCCTTGGAGGTTCGTGCCTCCTACGACATTGCCCGCGCGCACGCCCGTGCGGGGAGGGGAACGGAATCGGTGGCGTGGTTAAAGCGGGCCGTTGATGCGGGATTCAAAGACTGGGATCGTATCCGGACCGATGGCGCCCTCGACGTTGTCCGGGATACGGCAGGGTATAAACTACTGATGGAGGGACGCTAGAAAGACGCCCATGCGAACCCGTCGGGTGGAGCTATACATCTGCATCGTGCTGGTGGTCGGTATCCTCGCCGTGTACGGGCAGGTATGGAATCACGACTTCATCAACTATGATGATACGCAATATGTCACCGAGAATCCGTGGGTGCAAGGGGGGCTTGCTATGGAGAACATCTCCCGCGCCTTCACCGCCACGGAGGCTTACAACTGGCATCCCCTGACGTGGCTTTCCCACATGGCGGACTGCCACCTGTTCGGTCTGCATCCGGGTGCGCACCACCTGACCAGTCTGCTTTTTCATATTTTCAACACCCTTCTCCTGTTTGCGGTTTTCCGGATGATGACGGGTGATCTGTGGTCCAGCGCCTTTGTGGCGGCCCTCTTCGCGTTTCACCCTCTGCACGTGGAGTCGGTGGCATGGGTGGCGGAGCGGAAGGATGTCCTGAGCGCCTTTTTCTGGCTCCTGACGATGTGGTCCTACGTCCGGTATACGCGGCGTCCGGGTATCGGCAGGTATCTGCCGGTTGTACTCTTTTTTGCCCTGGGTCTGATGTCCAAGCCGATGGTGGTGACGCTGCCCTTTGTTCTCCTGCTGCTGGACATATGGCCCCTGGGGCGTCTCCGGCGGGAAGGCGTCAGGGGTCAGTGGTTTCGTCTGGTGTGGGAGAAGATTCCGCTCCTTCTCCTCTCCGGGGCGTCGAGCGTCGTGACCTTTTTCGTCCAGCGTGGCGGCGGGGCGGTCAGTTCCCTGGATGCGATTCCCCTGGATGCACGTGCGGCCAATGCCCTGCTTTCCTATATAAGCTACCTGGTGAAGACGATCTGGCCGTACAAGCTGGCGGTTTTCTATCCGTATCCGCGGGCGGTTTCCCTCGTGCAGGGTCTCATGGCCGGCGTTCTTCTCGTGGTCATATCATATCTGGTGATCAGGGCGATAAAGAGACATCCGTACCTGGCGGTGGGGTGGTTGTGGTACCTGGGGACGCTGGTTCCGGTGATCGGTCTGGTACAGGTGGGGAGCCAGTCGATGGCCGACCGGTACACGTACCTGCCGCTGGTCGGTATCTTCGTGATGATTTCGTGGGGTATCCCGGCGTTTTTTTCCCGTTGGCGACTCCCCCGTTGTGGGCTTGCCGTTGCGGGCTCGTCGGTCCTGGCGGTTCTGATGGCGGTGACGTGGGTGCAGGCGGGGTATTGGAAGGACAACATCTCCCTCTTCCGGCACGCCCTCGATGTGACAACCCATAATTACCTTGCGCATAATAATCTGGGGATAGCCCTTCATGAGCAGGGGGATACAGGAAAGGCCATAGAACAGTATCGTGAAGTATTACGCATCGTGCCCCGTTTTGCGAAAGGGCATGTCAACCTGGGGAATGCGTTCGCACGACAGGGTGATACAACGAAGGCCGTGGAACAATATCGTGAGGCGCTGCGCATCAACCCCGATATTTCGAAGGCCCACCACAATCTGGGCGTAATCCTGCTACAGCAGGGAGATATTGATGGTGCCTTCCTGCATTTTCGCCAAGTCCTCCGGCTGGACCCGCAAAACGCAATGGCGCTCAACAATATTGGCGGTATTCTTGAGACCCGGGGGGGGCTCGAAGGTGCGGCGGATCGCTACACGGAGGCGCTCGTGATAGATCCCGACAATCCCGAGGCGCGCGCCAACCTCTCGAGAGTCTTGGTGAGGGTGGGAAATCTCTCCCTGGCGTCGCGGTGTTACGGCGAAGTGTTGAAATCGGCCCACGAAAGCATAGGACTTCGGATGAGCTTCGGTGTTGTTCTCTCCCGTCTGGGGAATCTGGCGGGTGCCGTTCGGCAGTTCAGGGAAGCGGTCCGGATAGATCCCGAAGACGGAAGTGCCCGCTATAATCTCGGTCTTGCCCTATCCCGACAGGGAAAGATGGACGAGGCGGTGGCGGAGTACCGGGCGTCGCTTGAGATCGACTCCGGAAACCACAAGGCGCGCTACAACCTTGCCCTGGCCCTGTACATCATGGGTGAGTATGCCGGGGCCATCACCGGTTTCGAGGAGGTGATGCGCCGGGAGCCGGCCCTTGAGGCCCGTGTCTCCTATGACATCGCCCGCACGCACGCCCGTGAGGGGAGAGGTGAGGAATCTGCGGAGTGGCTGAAGCGGGCCGTCGATGCGGGATTCGACGACTGGGATCGTATCCGGACCGATACCGATCTCGACGATATCCGGGGCACCACACGATATAAATCAATCATTGAAGGAAGATAGTTGAGACTTTACCAGCCTGATCAATACGTTACACCGTCAGCCGATTCGATGACCGGAGAATCTCCATCCGACAGGAACAAAACGATCGGGTGGGTAGAACTCGGCGTCTTTGCCGTGATACTGATCGGCGTGGTGGCCCTGCATGTCGTCGTCCTTCTTCATTCCGGAGGGCTCTGGCGCGATGAAGTCGGCACACTCAACACCGGCACGCTCCCTACCCTTTCAGATGTATGGAGCAAGATGCAATTTGAGGGATTCCCCATCCTCTGGTTCCTGGTCCTCCGGGGGTGGATTAGTCTCGGATTCGGAGAGACGGACCTTGCCCTGCGGGTGCTGGGATTGATCATTGGCCTCGGGATTGCGGGTTCCTTATGGCTTGTAGGGCGCAACCTGGAGGTGCGGTTTCCCCTGGTATCCCTCGTCCTTATTGCCCTCTGTCCGACGATCTTGTGGGGTGATACACTGCGAGCCTACGGTCTGGGCGTCATCCTCATACTGCTGACCATGGGCGCCCTGTGGCGGGCCATCGAAGATCCGGTCCCCCGAAAGATGCTCACAAGCCTGGTGATCGCCGTTCTGAGTGTTCAGTGCCTATACCATAATGCCTTTCTGCTCTTTGCGCTGTGCGTCGGAGGGGCGGCGGTCGGCCTGTACCGCCGTCGGTGGAAACTCGTTCTCTTTCCCCTCGGGGTCGGTGCGATAGCCGCGTTGTCCGTAGTGCCCTATTTTGTGATCGTAGTTGAGACATGGACATGGAATATTGTCATACAGCAACCGATATCGATTCCCCAGATCCTCAGCAAGTTCCGGCAGGCCGTCGATCCTTCGGATTTGTTTCTGTGGGTGCTGTGGTCCTTCTTGCTCCTTTTCGCCGTTTTTGTTTTTGCCCGGGCGCTGGTTTCATCATCCCGGGGCCGGACCGGGGAGCGAGCAGATCTGATGCTCTTTCTGCTGGTTTCCATGTCGGTCGGTATCGTTTCGTACGGAACGTTTATTCGGATATTGTCTTACCCGACGCAGGTCTGGTACTACCTGCCCCTCATGGTGGTACTTGCCGTCATCGTCGATAAGATGACCGATGTGGTTTGTAAAAAGAAAACGATAGGTCGGTATATGCGAGTCGTCTCTATCGCCGTGGTTGCGGCATTTGTCTTCGCAGGCTCATGGAATGTCGCTCATGAACGCAAAACGAACATTGACCTCATTGCTGCAAAGCTGGGGTCGATTGCGGAAAAAGATGATTTCATAGTGGTCTTTCCGTTTTATTACGGAGTTACCTTTGATCGCTATTACAAAGGTGCAACTCGGTGGGTCACATTGCCGGATCTGGGCGACCATCAGTTCCATCGCTATGACATCTTTAAGGATAAAATGAGGCAGGTTGACCCTATCGGGCCGGTCGTTGAAGAGATTCTTCAGACGCTGAAACGGGGAAACCGGGTGTGGTGGGTCGGTCGGTTGGTTTTTTTACGGTGGGGTGAAGTTCCCGCAGACCTCCCGCCGGCGCCGCATTCACCCTACGGGTGGGATGAATATGCGTACCAGAAGAACTGGGTTCGGAAGGCGGGATATACCCTTCAGTCTCATGCTGAGATGTTGAGGACAGTCGAAGTCCCCGCCATGGGTCCTGTCCAACCATTTGAGGATATTTCTCTCTTTGTGGTCACAGGTCGACGATCATGATCCTGAATGGTTGGCTCATCTGCAACGGAAGCGATCCCGGAGGTGTCTCGTTGAAAAGAGGGAAGGAGCGCACAATACAGACATGAAGGCAGATCAATCCACAAGAGGGTTACCCGATGGCTAAAAGGCTCAAGAACGCCAATGATCCTCATCCGTCTTCGCATACAGATGTTTCACCACCAGTCGATACGCTCACTACGGGTACGACTTCATCATCAGGGAGAGGTGTCATCGGGTGGGTAGAACTCGGCGTCTTTGCCGTGATACTGATCGGTGCGGTGGTACTGCATGTCGTCGTCCTTCTTCATTCCGGAGGGCTCTGGCGCGATGAAGCCAATACCCTCAACACCAGCATGCTGTCTAGCTTTTCTGCTTTTTCGGATAAGATGCGATTTGAATCTTATCCCATCCTCTGGTTCCTGGTCCTCCGGGGGTGGATTAGTCTCGGATTCGGAGAGACGGACCTTGCCCTGCGGGTGCTGGGATTGATCATTGGCCTCGGGATTGCGGGTTCCTTATGGCTTGTAGGGCGCAACCTGGAGGTGCGGTTTCCCCTGGTATCCCTCGTCCTTATTGCCCTCTGTCCGACGATCTTGTGGGGTGATACACTGCGAGCCTACGGTCTGGGCGTCATCCTCATACTGCTGACCATGGGCGCCCTGTGGCGGGCCATCGAAGATCCGGTCCCCCGAAAGATGCTCACAAGCCTGGTGATCGCCGTTCTGAGTGTTCAGTGCCTATACCATAATGCCTTTCTGCTCTTTGCGCTGTGCGTCGGAGGGGCGGCGGTCGGCCTGTACCGCCGTCGGTGGAAACTCGTTCTCTTTCCCCTCGGGGTCGGTGCGATAGCCGCGTTGTCCGTGGCACCTTACTACACCATTGCAACCAAAACAGCGGCATGGAATGTCATTGTAAAAATGCCGATGTCTCTTTCCTGGATCATCGGTAAATTCGGGCACGCAATCGATCCTGCAGATTTTTTCATTTCATGGCTCTGGTTATTCCTGATCCTGTCCGCCGTTGTTGTGTTTATCCGGGAACTGTGCTTCTCTTCGCGGAGCCCGTCCGAGGACCACAAGGAGATGATGTTATTCCTACTGGTCACGATGCTGGTCGGTATCGTTTCATACGGAACATTTATTCGGATATTGTCTTACCCGACGCAGGTCTGGTACTACCTGCCCCTCATGGTGGTACTTGCCGTCATCGTCGATAAGATGACCGATGTGGTTTGTAAAAAGAAAACGATAGGTCGGTATATGCGAGTCGTCTCTATCGCCGTGGTTGCGGCATTCGTTTTCACCGGCTCATGGAATGTCGCTCATGAACGCAAAACGAACATTGACCTCATTGCTGCAAAGCTGGGATCGATTGCGGAAAAAGATGATCTCATAGTGGTCTTTCCGTTTTATTGCGGAGTTACCTTTGATCGCTATTACAAAGGATCAACGAGATGGGTCACATTGCCTGATATGGAGGACCATGCTTATCATCGTTATGACCTTTTGAAAGACCTGATGATGCAGAATGAACCGATCAGGCCGGTCGTTGAAGGTATGCTCCGAACGCTGAAAGAAGGGAATCGGGTGTGGTTGGTTGGTGGCCTGGCTTTTCCGCGGCAGGGGGGAACACCCGGAACCATTGCACCTGCACCACATTCGCCGTACGGTTGGAGTGAGGATGCTTATCAGAGGACTTGGTCCCGTCAAGCGGGATATGCGCTCCGGATGCACGGAGAAACACTGCGGCAGATTCAAATACCTATTGATGGAGCTGTCAATAAATTTGAAAATGTGCCCCTTCTGGTGATACAGGGCTGGCGGTTATAGTGAAGAGAGTGCCAACGAATAGGGTGGGACAAAAACCCCCCATGACATCTTTAATGCGTAGCTGTTTGATGATTCCTTTTGGGTGTTCTTTGACTCACACGCCGTTTTTTTTTATGGGGGTGTAGGAGATGGATGGTGTAATTAAAGAAAACATTTACTTGTCTGTTGTTATCCCCTTATTCAATGAAGAGGGTAATATAGACGTTTTGTTGAAGGATTTGGAGGATAATCTTCAAAATCTAGGTGTGAGTTATGAGATTATTCTGGTTGATGACGGTAGCCGTGATCAAACCTGGGCCAAGATAAAAGAGGCAGCAAATGTAAACTCGTCTATTACGGGTATCAGACTAGCCCGGAATTTTGGTCATCAACATGCGTTGCTTGCAGGATTAAATCGTGCCAGCGGGAAGGCAATAATTTCTATGGATGGAGATTTACAACATCCCCCGTCGCTGATCCCTCAAATGCTTGCAAGTTATGAGAAAGGGGCCTCTGTCGTCAATACGTTCCGAAATGATAGGAACGTAAATTCTTTTTTTAAGAGAAAGACTTCTTGGATTTTCTACAAATTATTTTCATTTGCTACAGGTGTTCAGGTGGTTCCAGGGTCATCAGATTTCAGGTTGATCGACAGATCTGTCTTGGATCAGTTGTTACAGCTAAAAGATGTTGATTTATTTTTACGAGGAGCCGTTGAATGGCTCGGTTTTCCATCAGTCACTCTTTCATATGCGGCTGGTGCGAGATTTTCGGGAAGATCAAAATATACTGTATCCAAGATGGTTAAGTTTGGCAGCGGTTCTATAATTTCATTCTCCACAAAACCGCTTGTGCTGGGGGTATGGATTGGTGTTCTCACAAGTGTGTTAGCTTTTCTGGAGCTGGTTTATATATTATTTCGGTTTTCGATTGGACAAACTGTCCCCGGTTGGGCTTCTACCGTCGGGATAATATCATTTTTATTTGGTGTGTTGTTTATTGTCTTGGGTATCATAGGGACTTACTTGGCACGAATTCATGTGGCACTCCAAAACCGGCCGAGATTTATAATGAGTGAGGTTCATGATCAAAAGAGTACGGGAAGGACTGGTTAATTTCCAATTATTCAAGTTTATTATCGTCGGTATTTCCAATGCCATCGTTAGTTATGCTGTATTTTTCGTTGTATATGGATTCGTTTTGTATGGTGATGCGTTCGTATCTCAGTG
Source organism: Syntrophales bacterium (assembly GCA_963662405.2). Lineage (GTDB taxonomy): Bacteria > Desulfobacterota > Syntrophia > Syntrophales > UBA2210 > UBA6078. The sequence continues at coordinate 581,274 of CAXXKT010000001.1, read as the reverse complement.
TCTGAGCTATGCCGCCGGGATCCTCTGGAGTTTTATCTGGAACAAGAACTGGACATTTTCACGGACAAGACACGGACGGGATGCATTTATCCCATTTGTCACAGTACAAGTGACATTACTTTTTTTGAGCGCCTTTTCTTTAAGCATTGCTCATGAACATCTGAACTGGAATATCAATGTAATATGGCTATGTGTCATGGCCGTCATTACACTCATGAACTTTGGCGCCACGAAATATTTGGTGTTTAAGGCATGAATAACGCATTGCATAGATGACAAAATGACTGTTGAACCCGTCAAGGTGATACGTGAAGTCGCCTGAGATGAAAAAGAAAAAATCAATTCCAAAACAGCCGGATGATCGATCTGTCAGGTATCGATGGATATGGTCCACCCTGCTGGCGGCGGCGGTGCTCCTGTCGATTGTGTTACGCTGGGGCCTTCTGGATGTTCCTCTGGAGCGCGACGAAGGGGAGTACGCCTACGGCGGGCAACTCCTGTTGCAGGGGGTTCTCCCCTACCAGGGTCTCTACAGCATGAAACTGCCGGGGATCTACGTTGCCTATGCAGGCATCATGGTGTTGTTCGGACAGACACATGCCGGCATCCATCTGGGGCTCCTGGTTGTCAATATCGCCACGATCATAGTCCTCTTTCTTCTGGGAAGGCGACTTTTTGATCCCTTGGCGGGAGCTGCGGCCGGGGCGGTTTTTGCCGTCCTGTCGGTCGGCCAGTCGGTTCAGGGTGTCTTCGCCAACGCGGAACATTTCGTGGTCCTCCCGGCAATCGGCGGTTTGCTTTTTCTCCTGCGAGGGCTTGATGAAGATCGGCCGTGGCCGCTCTTCTGGGGCGGTCTGCTCCTTGGCACCGGCTTTATTATCAAGCAGCACAGCGCCGCCTTTGTCGTGCTGGGTGCCCTGTATCTGATCATCGACCGGTTGCGCGTAAGACCGGTGGAGCCGGGCCATGTCCTATCGGGATGCGCGTTTTTTGGTGCAGGAGCGGTACTGCCCTACGCCTTGACCTGCATTATTATGGCATTGGCCGGGGGCTTTGAAAGCTTCTGGTTCTGGACGGTCGAGTGCGCGGGTTCATACGCCTCGCAGATCCCGATTTCGAAGGCGTGGCCCTTGTTCACGAGAAGTGCCTGGCCCATCGTCGTCTCGGCTCCCCTCCTCTGGGTGCTTGCTCTTGGCGGCCTGACCGCCCTTTTCTGGGACGAGAGGTCACGACGGCGACGGGTCTTCATCGCGCTCTTCGTCCTTTTTTCCCTTGTCGCGTTATCTCCTGGCCTGTATTTTCGCCCGCATTACTTTGTCCTGGCCCTCCCGGTGGCCGCCCTGCTCGCGGGGGGGGCAATCGGCGGTATGTCGCGCAAACTGAAGAACGCCCGCAAGAGTGCCGTCCGTTACGGCCTGCCGGCTGCCCTGGCCCTTGTGTGCGTGGCGGTGTCGATCTACCAGCAGCGCTCCTTCCTCTTCCTGATGACCCCTCTCCAGGCCTGTCGAGCCACGTACGGATCCAACCCCTTTCCGGAGTCCCTGGATATTGCCCGGTACATCCGGGCCCACACGGAAGAGGGGGACCGGGTTGCCGTTATCGGCTCCGAACCGCAGATATACTTTTACACGGGTCGGCGCTCCGCGAGCGGGCATGTTTATATGTACCCGCTGATGGAACGCCACGATTTTGCTTTGCAGATCCAGAAAGAGATGATACAGCAGGTCGAATCGGCCCGGCCGCCCGTTCTCGTTTTTGTCAACATCTATGCCTCCTGGATGAAGCGTCCCGATTCTCACACGCTGGTCTTTGACTGGTTCCGGCGGTACCAGGATGAACACTACGCGCCTGTCTGCCTGGTTTCTATCAACCGTGGCGGGGCTACATACCAGTGGGCGCCGGACCTCGTATGGCCGCCTCGGACACCGTATCAGGTCGCGGTGTTTCGGCTGAAGGAGTACAGCGGCTCCGCCTTGTCCGGAGAGGGACGTTCTGATGACGGGATTGGGCAATAATTTGAATATAAGGTGCTTTATTGTATGACGGGGGACAGGGGCCTGTTCCTTTTTCAGAGGAGTGACACATGTTTCGAGACAAAAAGGTGATCGTGGTCATGCCGGCCTACAACGCGGCACAGACGGTCCTCCGGACCTATACGGAAGTCATGGAGCAGGATTATGTCGATTCTGTTATCGTGGTGGACGACGCGAGTCATGACGAAACGGCGGCCATTGCCCGGACCCTTCCAAATGTCAGGGTACATGTCCATCCCCGGAACAAGGGATACGGCGCCAACCAGAAGACCTGCTACCGCCTGGCCCTCGAAGAGGGGGGGGACATCGTCATCATGGTCCACCCCGACTACCAGTACACGCCGCAGTTAATCCCCGCCATGGTATCACTGATCGGCAACGGGCTCTATCCCTGTGTACTGGGATCGAGGATACTGGGAGGGTATGCCCTGAAGGGGGGGATGCCTCCCTGGAAATACGTCGCAAACCGGTTTCTCACCGCCGCGGAAAACATCCTGCTGGGGGCGAAGCTTTCCGAGTATCACACCGGGTACCGGGCCTTTTCCCGCGAACTCCTGGAACTGTTGCCCCTCGAGGAGAATTCCGACGATTTCGTCTTCGACAATCAGATGCTGGCCCAGGTCCTGTGGCACGGTTACGTCATCGGAGAGGTCAGCTGTCCGACGAAATATTTCGATGAGGCCTCCTCCATCAACCTGGGGCGCAGCATCCGGTACGGGGTCGGCTGTCTGGGGACCGCCGTCGCCTTTCGCCTGGCGAAGGCCGGAACCATTTCCTCGCCTCTTTTCCCCCCCCTGAGGTAGCCATGTCCCCCCGTCGGTTGGCAATATCCATCTGTCTCGCGCTGGTGATCGGTATCCTCGCCGTGTACGGGCAGGTGTGGAATCACGGATTTCTCTACTATGATGACGGCGATTACGTCACCCGGAATCAGTGGGTGCAGGGGGGAATCACCATGGAGAACATCTCCCGCGCCTTCACCGCCACGGCCGCGGCCAACTGGCATCCCCTGACGTGGCTTTCCCACATGGCGGACTGCCACCTGTTCGGTCTGCATCCGGGTGCGCACCACCTGACCAGTCTGCTTTTTCATATTTTCAACACCCTTCTCCTGTTTGCGGTTTTCCGGATGATGACGGGTGATCTGTGGTCCAGCGCCTTTGTGGCGGCCCTCTTCGCGTTTCACCCTCTGCACGTGGAGTCGGTGGCATGGGTGGCGGAGCGGAAGGATGTCCTGAGCGCCTTTTTCTGGCTCCTGACGATGTGGTCCTACGTCCGGTATACGCGGCGTCCGGGTATCGGCAGGTATCTGCCGGTTGTACTCTTTTTTGCCCTGGGTCTGATGTCCAAGCCGATGGTGGTGACGCTGCCCTTTGTTCTCCTGCTGCTGGACATATGGCCCCTGGGGCGTCTCCGGCGGGAAGGCGTCAGGGGTCAGTGGTTTCGTCTGGTGTGGGAGAAGATTCCGCTCCTTCTCCTCTCCGGGGCGTCGAGCGTCGTGACCTTTTTCGTCCAGCGTGGCGGCGGGGCGGTCAGTTCCCTGGATGCGATTCCCCTGGATGCACGTGCGGCCAATGCCCTGCTTTCCTATATAAGCTACCTGGTGAAGACGATCTGGCCGTACAAGCTGGCGGTTTTCTATCCGTATCCGCGGGCGGTTTCCCTCGTGCAGGGTCTCATGGCCGGCGTTCTTCTCGTGGTCATATCATATCTGGTGATCAGGGCGATAAAGAGACATCCGTACCTGGCGGTGGGGTGGTTGTGGTACCTGGGGACGCTGGTTCCGGTGATCGGTCTGGTACAGGTGGGGAGCCAGTCGATGGCCGACCGGTACACGTACCTGCCGCTGGTCGGTATCTTCGTGATGATTTCGTGGGGTATCCCGGCGTTTTTTTCCCGTTGGCGACTCCCCCGTTGTGGGCTTGCCGTTGCGGGCTCGTCGGTCCTGGCGGTTCTGATGGCGGTGACGTGGGTGCAGGCGGGGTACTGGAAGGACAACATCTCCCTCTTCCGGCACGCCCTCGATGTGACGACGGCTAACTCCTTGGCGCACAATAACCTGGGGACGGCCCTCCATGAACGGGGCGACACGCAACAGGCCGCGGCGCAGTACCGTGAGGCATTGCGTATCCGGCCGGCGTATCCGGAGGCGCTCGTCAACCTGGGGAACGCCCTGGCACTGCAGGGGAAGAAGGAAGAGGCCATCGACCGGTACCGCGAGGCGTTGCGAATCAAGCCGGTCTATCCGGAGGCGCTCATCAACCTGGGGACTGCCCTGGCGGAACAGGGGGATGCGAAGCAGGCCATCGCACAATATCGCGAAGCACTGCGCCTCAAACCCGATATGGCCGTGGCGCATCACAACCTGGCCTTTGTCCTCGACAAGCGGGGAGAGCTGGCGGAGGCCGTCAGGGAGTATGCCGAAGCCGTCCGTATCGACCCCGGTTACGCGCAGGCCCACTTCAGGCTCGGGGGGGGGCTGCTCAGGCAGGGGAGACATGAAGAGGCCGTCGGCCATTACGCGGCGGCAAGGCGGCTGGACGCTCATTATGCCCCCGTCGCCTCCTATAACATTGCCTGTGCCTATGCGCTGCAGGGGAAGAAGGAAGAAGCGGTCGGGGCGCTCAGAAGGGCCGTCGAGGAGGGATATGACAATTGGGACCTGATACGGACCGATCCCGAACTGGAGAATATCAGGAACACCTCATATTATAGAGAGGTGATGCGTGGCCGCTGAAACGGGCCGGAGGACAGGCTGTATCTGACCAACCCTGGTTGTATTGGTCCAGTTGTATCATGCGAAGGGCGGTCCCGGAAGGGGGTGCCCCGGGGTTGTCCTCTTTGAAGATTCGGTACGGATCTGATCTGTGGCCGAAGATGAGGAGAGCGGCAGGCAATCGTTTCACGGGGTGGCGGGGCGATCAAGCCGGTCTGTCCGCCTGCGGGGTTCTGAGAGACGATCATAGCCCTGCGGTGCCGCCGTTATACCCCTGCTCCTGCCTCGATATGGCATATGTTTTGCTAGGTTCATGCCCGGACGGGTGACGCATGAAGATACTCCATACCATAACAACAACGGTGATCGCGCTAATGATCGGGCTCGGTTTTTGTGCCGGTGCCCCGGCGGCGGAGGGTGCCCTTGCCGGGTACGAGGTCGCGTTTCTCGATATGATCAACGAGGCGCGGGCAAATCCGCTTGAGACGGCGCGGGAGATGGGGATGGATCCTGAACGGATCATCCGGGATTTTCCGGAGATGGAAACGGCCCTGACGGAGGGGCTTCCCCCGTTGACCTTTGATCGCAATTTGTATGAGGCGGCCCGTGCGCACACGGAAGAGATGCTGGCGGAGGGGTATTACGCTCACGATTCCGCCGATGGCCGGACGTACGAGGATCGCATCCGGGATGCCGGATATCTCCCGTTGGCAAGCGGCGAATCTCTGGGGCTGGTTGCCTTTTCGAATTTTGTCGATCCCGCCGAGAGGGTGCGCACCATCTTCGAAACCATGTTTCGCGACCAGCTGGATCCGGCGAGCGGCGAGACGATGTATATCTTGAGCCCTGAATTGACGCAGGTGGGGATCGCCCTGGGAGCGGGCACCATGCAATGGGGCAAGGCCCTGTATAACGTCTACCTGGCGACCTGTGATTTCGGCCGGAGCGTGGAAACGGTGTCGATGGAGATCGTACATCTGATCAACCAGGCCCGCTACCGGCCCCTTGATGTAATCTCTTCCCTCGGTATGGACCCGGACCAGGTCCTCGCGGACCGTCCGGAGCTGACTGATATCCTGACGAATGGGTTACCTCCGCTGACGGTTGACCTCCTGCTCTACGCGGCGGCGGCGGTTCACGCCGGCGACATGCTGGAAGAGGGCTACTTTTCCCACGACTCTCCCGAGGGGGAGACCTTCCGAGACCGCATCGCCGAGGCGGGGTACGATCCTGAGGTGGCGGGGGAGTCGCTCGGCATGTCCTATTACCGCCCCGATGAAGAGCTTCCCCTCGACAGAGCGCAGGGGCTTCTATACGATCTGTTCCTCTGCGAGTTGGAGGAAGGGGCCGATCGCGCCATACTGAACCCGGATCTGCGGGACGTCGGCGTCGGTCTTATCGCCGGTGAATCGGAGCCGCTTGCGACGATCTGCAGCGATCATATCCTCTTCATGGTAGCGGATTTCGCCGCCCCCGCGGGCGCGGATGAATCTGTCCCCCGGCTTGTGGGCGTGGCGTACGAAGACCGGAACGGCGACCTGCTCTATGACCGGTCGGAAGGGCTCGGAGGCCTCGCGGTCGGAATAGAAGGGGAGACCTTCTCCGGCGTTGTCTATACCGGCGAGTCGGGAGGGTTTTCCACGGCCCTGCCTCCCGGTGCCTATCGGATTTCCTGCGAGTGGGGAGATGCCCGGGTGAGTGAAGCCGTGGAGATCACGGAGAGCTCTGTATCGGTTTTCCTGCGGGTCCCGCCGATGGATGACGGTGGCGGAGAAGAGGGCGCGACGGAATGATGGATAGAATATGCTTGACAGGGGCGCGATTGGCGTAGTAAGCATCAACGATGTGTGGTCGGTATTGCTCTCAGAGAGGGATGCCGAGTGTTGGATATACACCCGGTCCGGGAGGGGCGGGAGTTTTCTTGGTAAGAAGATAAAAAGAACAGAGCGGAAAGGAGGGATACGAGGAGAACAGTTGCAATTGCGGTAGAAGGTGATGTTGTACAACCACAGGAAATATTTAAACCAGACTATTTCAGGAGGAAAAGATGATGAAAAAAGCTTTAGTATTATTTGCCGCGATGGCGATGGTCTTCGCGTTTGCAATGCCCGCCGCCGCGCATCAGGCATGCTGCGAAGACTGCGGCAAGTGCAATATCGGCACCATTGATTGCCCGGTGAGTTCGACCGCCGTCAACGCGGCAGGGGTCTGCCAGGCCTATTTCTTCGACTATGATGACACCAGTTCGGCCCTGGATGCGACCGCCGTCGCGAGCGGTGCCATCGGCTATTCGACGGATAACGAAGGCTGCAAGGTGCTCTTCGACATCTGCTGCTGCGAAGACGTGAGCGCCTTTGTATCGGGCAACACGATCGGGATCCGCATGACGTCCCTCACGGACGGGTTCTATTTCACGGCTGATGAGATCTTCTTCACCACCTATGAGAATTCCACGGACGCCTGCGCCGCCGCGACAATGGCAGCGACGGGGAACATCCGGACCTTCGGCACCGACTACAATTACTGGTCGGACCGTGCCCGTACGTATGACACTTTTCCGGCTCCGAAGGATAACGACTGCGATCCTCTCTACAAGCCCCTCGTCAAAGAGACGGAATGCGGAGATGGCTATCTGCTCCAGGAGGCCGACATTGACGATGCCTTCTGCTGGTGGTGGATCGATATGCCCGCCATGAAGTACGATGAGGACGATGCGGTACGTGGCGCCAGCGTTCTGGTGAAGATCGAGCTGCTGTCCGCCGAAAATCCGGGCACCATCTGCGATGATTGCGCGGTGGTCTGCGAGTGCACCGTCGACCTCGGCATCTACTGCCCGGAAACAGTGACGGAGCCGGATGAGTGCTGTGTGCTCTTCCCCTACGTCCTGACCCAGAGCAGTCCGTGGGTCACGGGTATCACCCTGATCAATATGAATCCGGCCGCCGTGGCGTACGGTGACATGGAAGTGGTCTTCACGCTTGTCGATGCGACCGGTACCGAGTTCACCTACACGAAGGATGACTTCGCGAGTGATGAGTATGTCTGGACCTTCAGCCTCGACGCGATCCTGGCCGAGTTCAGCGGTGTCCCGGCGGCGGGTCGTGCCTATCTGAAGGCGACTGCCAACTTCATGATCAATGGGTATATGTTCCTCTCCAACGGGAACTACGCGGGCGGCACCTACGCGGCCGACTGCAACAGCCCCTGCCAGAGAGACTTAGACTAATGTAAATGGCTTTTCTTCCCCGGAGCCCTGAGCGGTTTCGGGGAAGGGATGACAACCCGGGTGATACGGACGGACGGTGTCCGTATCACCCTTTTTTTTCGATCTGAGAATAACGAAAAGGCCGGTTGCCGACCGGGTAAAGGCTGTAGTGGTGCCATACCCCGGCCCTTCGGCACCGTCTGATACCCGTTTCAGGGGCAATCATCACGTACATTTTCTCCCGGCTGTCGAAACGGCGGAAAGGATACACATGTCCCCGGGCGAGAGATACGATACGACGAAGAGACACGCAATGGGAAAGGTCACACGGAAAAGGGCGATGAACGGGTTGGTGGGAGCATGCCTCATGGCTTCCATCCTCCTCTTCGGCAGTTATACGGTATCGGGAGCGGAATCATTTCACCCCGATTGGCGGGTGGGAGACAGCTGGTCCGTCAAGGTCGTCCAACGGCTGCCCGCCGTCGCGGACGGCTGGTCGGCACCGGTTGTCTGGGTATACCGGGTGGACGGCATGGAAACGAGGGCGGATGAGCCGGTGTACGTCGTGGATGTCACCTCGGTTTCCGGGAATAACGGACCCGGGGCCCGTCTGTGGTTTCGGTGCGCCGACCGCTCCCTCGCTGCGGTCGAGGTTCGGCGAAGCAATGAACAGGTGGTGGCGAAACTGGCCTTCGATACCGCCGTGCCCGTATCCACCGAACGATCGTCTATTCCCTTCGACGCCCCCCTTTTCCCGGTCGAGCTCCCCTCGTCGGGGCAGTATCAGGCGAAGCGCTCGATCGGCGGCGGGTTTGTCAAAACTGTTACCCTGCGGCAGGATGCGAAACGGTATTCCGGTGAGGTTGAACTCTGCCCGTCTGTGGCGGGGGATAATCTGATTGAGATCAGGTGTACGCGGAACGGAGAGGTTTCGTTCGTCCAGTACTGGGATGAAACGGCGCCGTGGCCGATCTGTGGGGAGAACGGTCACCTGAGATATTGGCTGGTGAGGGAGTGATGAGCGCACGGAGAGTACCGGGGATTTGTCTGATGGTCATGCTGTGGTGCGCCATGGCGGCAGGCGGTCTGTGTGAGACCTATACCGCGGACACCATACCGTGGTCCGGGTGGTGGTGGCCGACCTCGCGGGGGGAACTCGTCTACGGCTACCGTGGGACCCCGGCCCCCCTGCAAAAATACGATTATGTGACCAGCGGGAGGTATGACGGGCCGGCGACCGCTTACGGGGAGTCGTACTATTACAGCGACGACGCTGAAGGTTGGTGGGGGCACTGCTGGAACTGGGCCGCCGCGTCCATCATGGAACCGGAACCGACTTGTCCGGGCCTCTACGGAGGGGTTATATTTCATGTGGGGGACAAAAAGGGGCTCCTGACCGTGGCCTATACCGAGGCCGATTATGTCGAGGCAAGCAGCGGCGGGTTCGGCGTCGACAGCCCCGCCGGGTTCCACGGGGTCCTGCACGATTATATCGGGGATCGCGGGATGCCGGTTATCATGGACCTGGGAATATCGCCGGAGCACTGGAATTACCCCGTGTACCAGTTCGATGTCGAGAGTACGACCGTGGGGACTGTTATCACCTTTACCACCACGATATACTACGCAAACGACGGCGTCGGTCCCGATTATGTGGGGACCCGTGTGCTCCAGAAGACGTACGAGTACTGGTTTCGGATGGATGGAGACGAGATCGCGGACAGCGGCTGGGGGGAGGGGATCGCGCCTCCGCAGGGGGCCTGGGAGGTCCTGGGCCCCGGCTGCCTGAACCCGGGGATTGCTGTTGAGGAGGTGAGATTGATCGCGGCGGCGGAGGATGATGCCTTTGCCGGCAACACGTCACAGGAAACGGCCGCCGAGATATCGAGCGGCCACTACGCGTCCCTCCTGGGGGTCACCGACGACTGGTTCTCGATCGATCTGAAAGCGGGAGATCGTGTGGAGATCACCGGTTTCGCCGACTCCGGGGGGATGGACCTGACGGTATACCCCATGGGGGATGAGCTGCATTTCGAAAGTGACGGCGCCACTACCGTTATCGAGGCCGGCGAGGAAGGGCCCTGTTACCTGCAACTGGTACCGACGACCGGATCCGATGTAACCTACGAGTTGTATGTAATGCACATCCTCGGCTGGCAGGGGCTGTTCCCACTCGATCCTTCGGGGTCATGGGTCAACGGCATTGCCCTCCTCAGCCCTGAAACGGAGTCGGGGAGGATCATCGTCTCGCAGATGGACCGGGAAGGACTGCCGCTGGGGGAGAGCTTTTCCGTGTCGGATCTCTACGGCCAGCTGTCCGGGACCGTTGAGGATGACTTCGGACTGACGCTCCCGGACAAGGGATATCTCCGCGTGGATGCGGATGAGCCGCTCTGGGGGCTGCAGGAGGTGACCTACGGGAGCTGGGACCTCATGGGGTGCAACCTCCTGCCGGGTGGGGATGCCGCCGCGGAACTCTTTTACCCCCAACTGGCGTATGGATTCTGGACGACATACCTCGGCATGATCAATGTCGGCGACCAGGCGGTGACCGTTACCCGCCAAGCCTATGACGATCAGGGGGAGCCGCTCGGCACGGATACGGTCGTCCTCGATCCTGGTCAGAAAACGGAGGACCGGCCCGGCGCCGTCGGGATCCTCAGATCCGAGGAGGCGCGGACCATGAGCGCCACGGTTGAGGGCGGGGCCGCTTCGCTGATCGGGTATGTGAAACTGTATGAAGATGTTTCTGTCTCACTTTCCCTGAAGAGCCTTATCCCCCTGGATCCGGAGCGGACCTCCGAGCTGGTGGTCCCGCACGTCGCTTCGAACCGGAACTGGCAGACGGGTATCGTCGTCGCGAATGCCGGGCGGTTCTCATCGCTTGTCACCTTTTACGGATATGACGCGGATGGGAATCTCCTGGATGAATCGACGAGAACCATCAAGGCACGGCAGCATGTGGTCGGAACACCGACCACGTTTTTCCCATTTGTTTCCCCCCAGGAGATCGCTTCGATCCGGATCGTGTCCCATGCCGATCAGCCCCTGTGCGGCTGGCTGTTGTACGCGTCAAGCAGCGGATGGCAGCTGGCCGGGGTGCCGATCAGGGGGGCGTCCGCCTCAATCGGATATGTCCCGCATATTCCCGATCAGACGTCTTGGGGGACGGGAATCTGTTTCACTAATGCCGGAGTCACGGAGACGACCGTCCGGTGCTCAGTCTTCAGCCCGGATGGAGATCTTCTCCTTACGCGGGACTGGGAGGATATGGCTCCGAACCGAAAGGTGTGCGGGACGATCAGAAGCCTTTTCGGCGTGGACGAACGCTTCGGATACGCGAAAATCGAATCTCTTGATGACGGTTTTATCAGCGGCGTCTATCTCCAGACGTCGGTAGATAGCCACAAATTGATGGGGGATGTCATACGGTGACCATGCCCGCCGACGGTTCCCGGCCACGGCGCAGGATCGAGGTGCCTGATTGTCCATCGGCAAGATTTTTCTGAGACGGCGGATGAGAAGGCCTATCGGGGATACCAACGGTACCGCTCCGAATGCTCTCCGACTCGGGGGTAATGTTCTTCCCCGATCAATATTGTTCTTGACAGGGTTGTGTCGGGCATGTTTAATCTGCGTTAATGTGCATATTCGTAGATAGGAGGGGAACCCTGACATGCACGATGAAATAGCCATTTTCAAGGCCCTTGCCGATCCGACCCGGTTCAGACTGGCGGTCCTGCTTTCCATCCAGGGGGAGAAATGTGTCTGCCAGCTGGGAGAGGCGCTCCACGAGCCGGAATTCAAAATCTCCCGCCACCTTGGGATTATGCGCGCGGCGGGGATGGTCGAAGTTCGGCGTGATGGTACGTGGAGACATTACCGACTGGTAGAGCCCCGACACCACCTGGAGGCATGTCTCCAGGCATGTTTTCGCAACAACCTGGCGGATGACGAGACCGTCAAAGGGGATCTTGAACGACTTGCGATGGCCGCACCCTGTAAATACTGACGGGCGAAATTCTGATGCGGTATAGAGGAAATCTGGTTTAATGTGTTGTAAAACGGGAGGGGATCTTCCCGTAGATCTTCCCAAAACAAGAACCCATGGAGGTAGAAGATATCGTGAAAAGATGGATCCTGTTTGTCCTGTGTGCTTTGTGCCTGGCCCTGCCGGAGGGAGCCTTGGCGCATGAGGGAGTTACGGTGCTGTTCACCGGCGATCTGGTCGGGCAGCTGACCCCGAGGCGTGGGTGAGGCGGCCGTACCTCGGGCGGTCTGGCCCGAGCGAAAACGGTGATTGATTCGGTTCGAAGCGAAGAGGCGCCAGTGATCCTGCTGGATAGCGGCGGTTTTATGCCCCCCGAGTCCGCCCGGGATCGGGACGGCGCATGGGATCGCGAACTGGTGGCGAAGATCGGCGTCGAAGCGATGGACACCATGGGGTATGACGCACATGGTCTCGGAGGGGTTGATTTCTCCCTCGGGGCCGAGTTTTTGACGAAGACCGCGTCGGAGGTCGGTATCAGCTTCGTTACGACGAATCTCGTCCGCCGGGACGGGATGCAGCCCTTCGGTAACGGATACGCAGTCGTCAAGGCGGGAGATGTCAGGGTCGGCGTGCTTTCCATCCTCCCCCTCGGTGCGTTCGACCATATCAGCGACAAAGGCCTGGTTGCAGGTCTCGAGATCGTTGATCCCAAGACGGCCATCACGGCGGTGCTGCCGGGGCTGCGGGAGCAGACCGATGTCATCGTTCTGCTCTCCCAGTATGACCTGGAGAAGACGCGCCTGCTGGTTAAAGACTTAGACGGCATCGATCTCAGCATTTGTTCCGGGGACAAAGACAGGCGCGGGGGCTGCGGAAAGAAGATGGCGCAAGCCGCGAGCAACGAGCCCTTCATCAAGTCAAGCTATAGGGGGGAGCAAGTCGGATATACCCGCCTCAATCTCGACGCGGACGGAAAGGCCGCCGTCAGCCGGAGCCGGATGATCCCTCTGGATGGTTCGATCCCTGATGATGAAAAGATCGTTGCCATAACCGGTAAGGACATGAAAGATAAGCTTGAAGAGAAGAGGGAAAAGGAACAGATGAGGAATATCAAGGAACTTCACAAATTGTCTCCGGCAGAATATATGGAATTGCTCAAGAAACAATCCGCGTCCGGAGGTGAGAAACAATGAATCGATTCAGGGTGATGGTTATTCTGATTTCGCTGTCTGTCATGTTGGGAGGATGTGCTCACCTCCTGAGGGATCCGGGAAGTGAGGAGGCCCTGAGGCAGAGAGTGACACAGGCGTGGAACGCCAAGGTCAGCAAGAACTGGGACATCGTCTATAATCTGACGGTGGCCGAATACCGCGAGAAGGTATCCCTCCAGGCTTTCTTACGGGGGGCAAATCTCGATATATCGGAGTTTTCGATCACAGAGATTACCATGCTGGAATCGGGGAAAGAAGCCGTGGCGAACGTTACGTGCAAGGCATCGCATATGGGGATGGTATTCCCCTTTACCTTCAAGGAAACGTGGCTGCTGCAAGATGACGGCTGGCGCCTGAAGCTGGCGCCCCTGGGGATCCCCGGGATGAAGCAATAGAGCGGTTCGAGCAGCCTCGCCGGTGTCCCGGAGCCCAATCCGGTGTGCGGAGAGTTCTTTAATCAGGGAGGAATGAAAATGAAACGAGTGTGGATGTGCGCCGTTCTGGCGGCGCTGCTTATCGGGTATCCTGGAGCGGTCCTGTCCGAATGCATACAGGGGGATTGCCTCAACGGGGAAGGGGTGATGACCTATCCCGGCCATAAAAACTTCAAGAAATATACGGGGCAGTTCAAGGATGGTGTGCCGGAAGGCCAGGGGATGATGATTGGGGCGGGCGGTGATACGTATACCGGGTCCTGGCAGAAGGGTAAACCCGATGGCCGGGGGATCCTGACGTATCCCGAGGGCCAACCGTTAAAGCAGTATGATGGGGAGTTCAAGAAGGGTGCTTGGGAAGGACAGGGAACCATGGCCTTCTGGGACGGGAGGATATTTACCGGAGAGTGGAAGAAGGAGATCCACGTTACAAAGGGGCAAGCTCCCGCGCAGACCGGCATAAAGGCACCGGCCGAATATCGGTGGATCAAGCGCTTCGCGGTGGGGACGCTCACGTACCCCGACGGCAGAAAGGAACAAGGCACGCTCAAGATGGATGGCACCTTTACCCCGGACAAAGGGTAACGGCGCCATATCGATTCTCTTCGCCCAGGGTCGGTTCCCCCTTTCGGGAGAGTCGGCCCTGCCGCGATAATAGCGGGGGAGCATCGTGCCGGCTTCCGCCGGAATAACAATCCGATTCGTGGTACGGAGGCCTCACCTTTCCCGTGCTGTTCAACTCGTATACCTTTATCGTATTCTTTGCCGTCGTCATCGCCTTCACGCGTTTCCCCCTGCGGTGGGGGGTGAAGAAGGCGGGGCTCCTCGCTGCCAGTTACCTCTTTTATGCCGCGTGGAACCCCCCGTTCGTCATCCTCCTGTGGATATCCACGGTGGCGGACTGGATCGCCGCCCGGCGCATCCACGAATCAAAAAGCATAAGAACCCGCAGGATTTTTCTCTTCCTCAGCCTCGCCGTCAACCTGGGGCTGCTCTGCTATTTCAAGTATGCGGGATTCCTGATCGAAAACTTCACGATCCTGATGCACTGGCTCCATATCGCGTATCAACCGCCGCGGCCGGACCTGATTATTCCCCTCGGCATATCCTTTTACACCTTCCAGACCCTCTCGTACACCATCGACATCTACCGGGGGACGGGCCGCCCGTGGCATTCCTTCCTGGACTACGCCCTCTATGTCGCCTTTTTCCCGCAGCTTGTGGCCGGTCCCATCGTCCGCGCCTTCCATTTCCTCCCCCAGTGCCTGAAGGAGCCGACGGTAACGGGGCGTGACATGGCCTGGGGACTGGTCCTCGTGACCCTGGGCCTCTTTGAAAAGGTGGCACTGGCCGACGGTCTCCTCGCCCCGGTGGCGGAGGCGGTCTATGACGGGAGCGGGGTGCCGGACATGGTGAGTTCATGGTGCGCGACGGTCGCCTTCGCCGGGCAGATATTCTGTGACTTCGCGGGATATTCAACCTGTGCCGTCGGTGTGGCGATCTGCCTCGGATTTCACCTCCCCGACAACTTCAATGCCCCCTATGCGGCGACCGGCTTTTCCGACTTCTGGCGGCGGTGGCACATTTCTCTCTCAACGTGGCTCCGCGATTACCTGTACATACCCCTCGGCGGCAACCGCCGGGGCGGGCTGAGGACGCAGGTCAATACGATGCTGACGATGCTGATCGGAGGGCTGTGGCACGGCGCGTCGTGGACCTTTGTGCTGTGGGGGGGGGTGCATGGCCTCTATCTCCTTGGGGAGCGGCTGCTCAGGAGGATCATACCCGCTTCCCGCGTCTGGAGCAGGATGCCGCTCAAGGTCGTCCTGGCCCTTTTTACCGCCGCCCTTGTCTGTGTCGCGTGGGTCTTTTTCCGGGCCGATACCCTCGCGGAGGCCTGCATGATGGTACGGGCCATGTTCGGGTTGGGAGGTGAGCCGGCCACACTGATGCTGGGGTCACGGGATGTCATCATGACGGCCGGTGTTGCATCCATTCTATTCGCACTGCAGTGGTGCGGGCGAAACCGCACGCTTGAAGAAATCGCATATTCAATGCCGTGCTGGCTGAGATCACTGGCGCTGGCCGGCATGTTGATCGGTATCGTCATACTATCGGGAGAGGACCGTGCCTTCATCTATTTCCAGTTCTAATCATCAGTCTTACGCCGATCGATGGCCACGGGTGTGGCTCGCGGCATTCCTTCTGGTTGCTTTGGTACTGGGAGGTATGGAGATCTTCTGGCGTGCGCAGGGACATAAGCCGACCGTGGTGGACGATCCGGAGCTGTGGTCTGTCCATCGTTCGAGGGTTGAGAAGGCAGGAAAGGAGGCCATCGTACTGCTCGGGGCCTCGCGTATCCAGCTTGATCTTTCTCTGGATGTGCTCCGTGAGGTCTTTCCCTGCCGGGAGATCATTCAGCTCGCGGTTAACGGAAAGCATCCGATCGCCGCCCTGCGTGATCTGGCGAACAATACGAAGTTCTCCGGTGTTGTTCTCTGTTCCATCACCGCTATGGGATTTCAGCGGCAGTTCCGGGAGGATCAGGAAGATTATGTGGCCTATTACCACACGGTTTCAACCCCCAATACGCGCCTGAACCGCTGGGTGTCCTCCGCCATCCAGAACCGCCTCGTGGTTATCGATCCCTATCTGAAGGTGGAACGGCTGATCGAATCATATGATAAAACGGGCAGACTTCCGCAGCCTCGCTATCTGGTAACCCGGCACGATCGATCACGGCGCGCGGATTATACGATGACGAACATCAAGAAACATTATGCCTATCGGATCAAGCGGATCCGAGAGATCTACTCCCAGGAGCCTCCGCTTCCTCCTGAGGAGTGGCGCGGGAATGCCGCAGAGATCAGACCTTTTGTGGAGACGATTACCCGTCGCGGGGGAAGAGTTGTCTTTGTCCGTTTGCCTTCGAGCGGCGAACACTGGGAGATTGATGAACGCTTCTACCCCCGGAAGGAGTACTGGGATCGTATCGCCGATCTGACGGGAGCCTGCACCATCCATTTCAGGGATATCGAGGGGATTGAGGGTATTACGTGTCCCGAGGGGTCGCATCTGGACCGGCGTGATGCCCCCCCCTTCACCCGGGCCCTCGCTGAGGAGTTGACGAGCCGGAATATCGTACCGCGCCGTTGGGGTGGTGAGACGTGCCGGTAAAGCTGGTAACGCCGGGGAGATAGATGCGCGCATTATATCAAAAGCATTGTAATCATGGACTGTCCCGTTTGGCGATTGCCGGAGTAGTGTCTATCTGCACAGGGGTTGCCTTTGCGATTGGGATATGGCTGAGATTCCGGTGTATCGGGTCGGTCCAGATCTTTGCCGATGAACTCCACACCCTTCGGTTCGCCTCTGAAAAATCCTTCTTATGGAACGCCACTCATTTTACGGCAAGTGACGCCTGTATTCCCTATACCCTGTATAATAAATTATTGCTTGAAACCACGGGTCTTACCGAATTGACACTGCGATTGCCAGCCGTTCTGGCGGGAACACTCCTCCTCTGTGTGGTCTTCTGGTATGGGCGGAAATACGCCGGTTCCGCGGTTGCTTCGCTGGTCACCGGGTTTTTCGCCGTGTCTCCCTATGTTGTGTACATCGCACGGGAGGCGAGGCCCTATGCCGTTATCATGTTGCTCATTACGTGGTCCGGTTTTATCCTGATGGACAGAGACAACGGCCGACGGCTGATACCGTTAACCGTCGCATCCGGGATACTGGCGCTGGCAATTTATTTTCAGCCGGTTGTTTTTCCCAGTGTCGCCGTCTTGTGGCTTTCCCCTCTCGTCCTGTGCGCCGGCTCCACTGACGGAAATAAACGGTGGGGTCGGAACTATATACTCGCCACCGTAATCGGCGCTGGCTTTGTCGCGATAACTTCGGGACCTGCCCTCCCGTCATTTCTTGACGGCATGACCCATAAGTTGGCCCTGGGCAAAGCGGATATGCAGACGGCCAGGAACGGCTTGCTCCTGGTTCATGCGCTGCCGGTCTTTGTGCCGGTATGGGCATGGTTGTTGATCGCGTTGAGCGGACTCATCGCCTGTTTCCCTCGCTGGCCGCGACAGGTGATGATCGTGGCGATGGCCGTGGCCGTCCAGATCCTCACGATTCACGTGGCGAACCCGCGGTTGGACCATATCCCGTGGGTCTGGCTGCGCTACTGGATCCATCTGTTCCCCCTGTTGATCGTGTTCTGGAGCGCCGGTGTCGCCCGGTTGGCGAAGCCCTGCGGCACGGCCGGGTGGCTTGTTGTGTTTGTCCTTCTGGGGGGATACGGCTATTACCATGTGGACACGGGGAACTATTGTATGTCACGGGCGGACACGTATCCGGTTCACCCGATGGTGATGATGCTGAATCGGACAACACTACCCCCCGGTCGCGTCCCGGTACGGACCGTCTATGCAGAACTCGTCAAACAACTGGGCGCAAAGGGCGATATTGTCGAATCCCCAAGAATTTACACCTTCCCTCTCTACGGCCGATACAGTTCCGTCCATGGTCATGCCATCACAACAGCCGGGATATCTCCCGGCTTTGCCCAGCGGATATTTGAAGAAAACGACAACTTCAGATTCACAACGGTGTTTCGTCCCGATGGGGCGGATCCGGCAACTCGGCCGGTGTACTGGATCCATCATTATAATATCAAGCGAGAGCTGTTACAGTGGCTGGAGGCAGCCCGATCAGACCCGTACGCGTGGTCTCAGCTTGAGGCTGCAGCGTATTTAATGAAGAAGCCCCTGGTTGATACGTTGTTCGGTGGTGACGAGATGCTGGAACGATTCTCGCCCGCGGGTGGCACATTGCTGTATCAGGATAATTTCGTAAAGGTGTTTCGCCTTCGGTGATTGACGAGACCGGTACGGCCGTGAGGAAGGGGAAAGAAGATGCAGATCCACGAGAAGATTACCCGGATAATGCAGATTACCCGTGATCTGTCGTCGTGCAGTTCCATCCTGGATCTGGCGTGCGGCCAGGGGCTCTACGCCCTGGAGGCCGCCCGGCGTTTCCCTGCGGCGCGCATCCATGCGACGGATGCCCGCTCCGAACGGATGGATCTGGGCAGGAGCCGGGCGAAGGAGGAAGGACTCCACTGTACCTTCGAACAGATCGATGTGAGAGACATGTCGGTGGCGAGCCACGGGCGGTGGGAGGTCATTTACTTTCTCGGTATCCTGTATCACCTTGATTTCCCCGATGCGGTCGCCGTCCTCGAACGGATCGGCCGGATGTGCGGGCGGCTTCTGATTATCGATACCCATGTGTCGCTCAGGCCCCGGAAGACCAGGGAGTGGAACGGACTGACGGTGCGGGGGCATCTGTTCCGGGAACACCGGCGCGGTTCCTCCCCGGAAAAAAAGGAGGCCAGCGTCAGGGCCTCCATCGACAATGACTACAGCTTCTGGCTCACGGAACAGTCGATCATGGAGATACTGGGCAGGATCGGTTTTTCATCCGCCTATCGCTGTATGCTTCCCGCCGAACCCGGCAAGCCGAAGGACCGGGTCACCCTGGTTGCGGTCAAATAACAGTCAGTCACGGAGGGGAGCCGCCGTCCCCGGCGGGGCCGAATGGGTTGACACTGCGGCGAGAGCTGGTTTATAATCAATGCCACGTCTATGGGAACGGAGAAGTGGTCAACGAACGGAAATCTCCGCTTTGATACGATC
This sequence comes from Syntrophales bacterium, assembly GCA_963662405.2. Lineage (GTDB taxonomy): Bacteria > Desulfobacterota > Syntrophia > Syntrophales > UBA2210 > UBA6078. The sequence continues at coordinate 561,988 of CAXXKT010000001.1, read as the reverse complement.
CCGAAATCACGGGGAGCGGATCGGGCGGCAGCAACAAAGGAGGGTGTCATGAAAACACGGATCATTATCGCCTCTCTCATCGTGATCGGCCTGATCATGGGAGGTGCCTTGACCCCGCAAGAAGCGGGGGCGTGGGAGTATCGCTCTTTTATCCCCTATAATACCAATACCGGTGGCTGGAACACGGGATTCCATATTGTAGGGACCTTCTCCACGGCGGAAGAATTTGTTATAGACCTGTACGATATAGATGGACTTGTCAAAAGCGTGACCCTGGATCTGGCTGATCATCACGGCGGGTGGACGGGGATGCTTGATGACCTGTTCAATCTTCCTCCATACGTGACGGCATCGGGAAAGGAGGTCTCCGCGCTTGCGCCGGAATATACACCTCCTGTCCGTTTTTACATCTATTCGACGTTGGGCCGATTCACGGTCACTCAGTTTTTCGCCAACTCGACGGGCGGATTCGGCTTTCAGACCTTCTTCGGGTGGCCCGCCAGCTGGGATTGGCCTTATTACACGGGGCCAGTCGCACTGTCCCAACCGCTTGCCGGTGATCCGGGAGAATGGCGCGAGGACGGGGAGCGTACAAACCCTGTTGATTGACGGCGTGGAGTGCGTTTCCCATGGGCGTTTCTCCACCTGCTAGACACTGAAGACCGGTATAAGACGATACGGAAGGCAACGAATTTCATGAAACGAAAGGCAATCAGAGTGATGGGCCGGTGCCTTTTCCCGGCCCTCTTTTTTGCCCTTTGCTGCCCTGTCGTTCCCTCCCGTGCGGGGGAGATCGAACGGATCATGGCGATAGATGAGACGATAGCCGCCGCGAAGACTCCCCAGGAATCGGTCCGAAATCAGGTAAAGAATCATAAACCTTTTGAGCTGCGACTGGGGCGTACCCCCTTCGACCCGCTCGGTGAGAGCCCGCCGCAGGAGGAGACCGTCAGGAAGATCGAGTCGTACGGGGAGGGAGAGACCGGGTACTACATTGTCCAGTTCGACGGTCCCGTGCAGGCCGCCTGGAAGGAAGGGCTCAGTGAAGCGGGTGATATCTTCGATTACATTCCCCGGTACGCCTTTATCGTGCGTCTGGATCCGGGAAAGGAAGAGGCTGTCCGCGCCCTCCCGCACGTCCGCTGGGTGGGGATCTTCCAGCCCTCGTACCGGATCGATCGCCGTTGTCTGGATAGGGCGCGCACGGTGTCTTCACGGGGGGACGGAGATGCCTCCGTGGTCCTCCGTGCCTCGGTCTTCCCCGGTGAGGACCTTGACCGGATCAGCTCGGAGATTACCGCGCTGGGTGGCACCGTTACGGAAGAGATGTCCACACAATGGCGGACCTCCCTGAAGGTGACGGTTCCGAGAGACCGGGTGGGAGATCTCCCCGGCATCACCGGGGTCCGGTGGGTCGAGCCGTGGCCCGAGCGGAGGCTCCACAACGACAGATCGACGGACCTCATGGGGGTCAGGACCCCCCGTGACACCCACGGCCTCTACGGCGAGGGGCAGACGGTGGGTGTCTGCGACACGGGCCTCGATCGGGGCTCGGCCGATCCCGGCTCCCTTCACGACGACTTTGAAGACGGCTCGGGGGGGACGCGGGTGACCACGATTATCGACTGTGTCGGGTACGGGGACGGTGCCGATGACGTCAATTCCGGACACGGGACCCATGTCGCCGGTTCCGTCCTGGGAAACGGCCGTGAATCGGGGAGCGATCCCTCCGTGGACAGCTTCCCCGCCACCTGTTTCGCCGGGATGGCCCCCAAGGCCCGCCTCGTCTTTCAGGCCGTCGAGAACAACACCTCGAAGAAATTGGAGGGCATTCCATGGGTTCTCACCCCCCCTCTTCGCCGAGGCGCAGGGGGCGGGGGCCGACCTGCACACCAACAGCTGGGGGAGCGTGGCATACGGCCGGTATGATTCGGATTCGCAGACCGTCGACGAGTATATGTGGGACCACAAGGATTTCCTGATCCTCTTTTCGGCGGGGAACGACGGGGCCGATGCGGACGGAGACGGCGTGGTCGATCTTTCCAGTATCGGCTCCCCCGCGACGGCGAAGAACTGTCTCACCGTGGGGGCGTCGGAGGGGGGACCGGTCCTCCTTTTCCTCCACCTGGGGGACGAGCTGGCCTGACGACTATCCCGCCGAGCCCATCGCGTCCGACCGTCTCGCCGATGATCCCGGTGGCATGGTCGCCTTCAGCGCGCGCGGCCCCTGTCTCGACGGCAGGTACAAGCCCGATATCGTGGCCCCGGGGACGTGGATCCTCTCCACCCGCTCGTCGGTTGCAACCTTTCCCGACAACTTCGGGAGGCCGGGGTGGGGGGCGTATAACAGCTATTACCTGTACAACGGGGGGACCAGCATGGCCACCCCCCTGGCGGCGGGGGCGGCCGCCCTGATGCGGGAGTACCTGATGGAGGAGAAGGGGTTTTCCCCGCCCTCGGCGGCCCTGATCAAGGCCGCCCTCCTGAACAGCGCCGAGGACATCTCCCCCGGTCAGTACGGGACCGGTTCGGCCCAGGAGATCCCCGACTCCCCCGTCCCGAACAACGTCGAGGGGTGGGGGAGGCTGAATCTCGCGGGGGGGGGTCTTTCCGGTCCCCCCGTTTCATATCCTGTACTATGATGAACAGGGGGGGCTGGAGACCGGGGAGTATACCGAATATCCGGTCACCGTCTCGGATGCCGGATATCCGTTCAAGGTGAACCTGGTCTGGACGGATTACCCCGGCTCCCCCGCGGCCGACGGGGGACTGGTCAATGACCTGGACCTCCGGGTGACGGACCCGGCGGCGACGGTCCATTACCCGGATGGGGTTACGCTGGACGACACCATCGCCTACGAAAGCGGCAGCTTCGGGTATTATGGATCTGAGTCGAGCTGGGCGGTGCGTTTTACCCCCGAGTCGTACCCCGCCCAGGTGACGGCGGCCGTGTTCCGTTTCTATAATCCCTCTTCCAGTCCTTCGGCGGTCGACATCGTTGTCTATGACGACGACGGGACGGGGGGGCTCCCCGGGACGGAACTCTTCCGGACGACCATGGCCTCCGTCCCGTCGGGGTGGAACACCACGGCCATCACGGGGGTGACCGTGGCGAGCGGTGATTTCTATGTCGCAGTAGAAGAGGATGACGTAACCCAGGGCATCTATCTCAATCAGAATGGCAACCCCACGGGGAGGAGCTACTCGCACAACGACTCCGTATGGGAGGTCGACTCATATACCGCGGCGATACGGGCCGATGTCCAGTATGATTCGTCCTTCGACCGGACGAACAACGTCGTCGGTCTGACCCTGGCGACCCCGGCAACGGGGGCATACACCATCCGGGTGAGCGGGTACAGCGTGCCCCAGGGGCCGCAGCCCTTCGCCCTGGTGGTGAGCGGGGGGATGGCGGGGGAGGGCGCGGAAGCAACGCTCTACTATCCCCACATTGCATGTACAGGGGTCTGGGGGACGGAGATCTGCGCGATCAACACCAGCGCAACCGAGACAGTCAATGGTGTCTTCCGTGGGTACAGCGACGCGGGGGTGCTGGTCTCCGAGATCGACGATGTCGCCCTTGCCCCCCACGGCCGGAGGGAGATCGCCGTGTGTGACGATTTTAGCGATTCGGAGGAGATCGGCTACATCGTCTTCGAGTCCGATAGCGAGGACGTGGTGGGGTACACGAAGTTCTACCGGGAGGGGTACTATCGAGCTGCGATTCCCGCCGTATCCGAGATCAACGCCGGAGACATCTACGTCACCCATATTGCGTCCGATGAAGCCAGAGGGTGGGGGACCGGGATCAGTCTTCTCAATACGACCGCGTCGGCCAAGACCGTGACGATCGAGTTCGACAACGGGCAGACCCGTGATGTGGATCTGGCGGCCCATGAGCACAAGGCGGTCCTGGTCAGGTCCCTCTTTGGCGGTCAGTACCAGCCGGGGATCAACTCGGCCGTGATCCGTGATGCGGACGGGGTGATCGGACTGGAGATCTTCACCAACGGTGTGGGGTACCAGATGAGCGGTATCCTGCTGAAGGACAGGACCGCCACGACCATGTACTATCCGCATACCCGGAACGGGGGCGACTGGGGGACGGGTATTGTGGCCTACAATCCGTCGGAGACGACATGTGACCTCACCATTTCTCCGTATACGGCGGCGGGTGTGGCCCTTCCCCCGCCAGATGATGACGTGGAGATTACCGGTGGGGCGCACTATATTGGTTTGGTATCGGCCCTCGTCTCTCCGGAGACGGCCTGGCTGAAGATAGAGTCGACGGCCGAGATCACGGGTCTCGAACTTCTGGCGCAGGGTACGAACCGTCTGGCCGGCTGCAGCTGCGTCGGCATCACCGGGACGGCGGGTGTTTTCTCCAAGCTGGAGCGGGACGGTACGACGGAGATTGCCTTTGCGAACACAGAGGGCGCTGCGGCGACGGTGACCCTGACGGCGTACAACGATGCCGGTGACGTAATCGCCACGGAAGAGATCGATCTGGGTGCGTATGCGAAGCGCTCCGGGGCACCGGTCGATATCTTTGCGGGAGATATTACCGGGGCCACCTATATCGGCTACGTATCGGACCGGGCCCTGGCCGCGCTTCAGGTCAATGCCGCGTCGGATAACATGATGCTGGATGCGCTGCCGGGGCTGTGATCCATCGAATGCCATTGTGATCCGTCACCACGGCGAGGAGAAGCCTGCCGGTGGGTCAGAGCACGGTCCGTCTGTGGTCCCGTACAGATATGGCAAGGAATCCTGATGCGCGAGTCCGCAGGGGGCCAGAAAGCGGCGTTTTTTCCGTGTATATCATTGAGAATATCAGATAACGCATGTTATAAATGCCACGTTAACCTATGACTATCTCTCTATATCACCTTTGATTCACCAAGGAGCGTTTATCATGAAAACCAAAATCGTCTTAACTGTGTTGGCATTAGCCGGAGTGTTTCTTTGTAGCGTTCCCGCCCATGCCCATTCCCTCTACTATCCCCATGTCGCGTGCACGACCGTGTGGGGGACGGAGATCTGCGCGATCAATCGGAGCGAAATCGGTACCGTGGACGGTGTCTTCCGCGCGTACAGCGACGCGGGGGTGCTGGTCTCCGAGATCGACGATGTCACCCTCCCTCCCCACGGCCGGTGGGAGATTTCCGTGTGTGACGATTTTACCGATTCGGCAAATATCGGCTACATCGTCTTCGAGTCGAATTCGGATACCATTGTGGGGTACACGAAGTTCTACCGGGAGGGGTACTATCGCGTTGCGATTCCCGCCGTATCCGAGATCAACGCCGGAGACATCTACGTCACCCATATTGCGTCCGATGAAGCCAAGGGGTGGGGAACCGGGATCAGCCTTCTCAATACGACCGCGTCGGCCAAGACCGTGACGATCGAGTTCGACAACGGGCAGACCCGTGATGTGGATCTGGCGGCCCATGAGCACACGGCGGTGCTGGTCAGGTCCCTCTTTGGCGGTCAGTACCAGCCGGGGATCAATTCGGCCGTGATCCGTGATGCGGACGGGGTGATCGGACTGGAGATCTTCACCAACGGTGTGGGGTACCAGATGAGCGGTATCCTGCTGAAGGACAGGACCGCCACGACCATGTACTATCCGCATACCCGGAACGCGGGCGACTGGGGGACGGGTATTGTGGCCTACAATCCGTCGGAGACGAAATGTGACCTCACCATTTCTCCGTATACGGCGGCGGGTGTGGCCCTTCCCCAGGCGGAAGAGGAGATTGCCGGGGGTGCGCACTATATCGGGCTGGTATCACAACTCGTGGATGAGACGACGGCCTGGCTGAAGATAGAGTCGACGGCCGAGATCACGGGTCTCGAACTTCTGGCGCAGGGTACGAACCGTCTGGCCGGCTGCAGCTGCGTCGGCATCACCGGGACGGCGGGTGTTTTCTCCAAGCTGGAGCGGGACGGTACGACGGAGATTGCCTTTGCGAACACGGAGGATGCTGCGGCGACGGTGACCCTGACGGCGTACAATGACACGGGTGACGTGATCGCGACGGAAGTGGTTGCACTGGGCGCGTATGCGAAGCGCTCCGGGGCACCGGTGGATCTCTTTGCGGGAGATATTACCGGGGCCACCTATATCGGCTACGTATCGGACCGGGCTCTGGCCGCGCTTCAGGTCAACGCCTCCTTCGATGATATGATGCTGGACGCCCTCCCCGCCCTTGCCGGACCGGTTGGCTGCACCTATGATATCGAGCCGAAGGTCGCTAATTTCGAATACGGCTACGGGACAGGCACTGTGGAGGTCTTCGCTCCGAGCGGCTGTGCATGGACGGCCGCGAGCAGCGAAAGCAATAGCGACTGGATCGTGATTACACGGGGAAGCAGCGGAAGCGGAAACGGGGCCGTCGATTATACCGTTACAACGAATACGTGCACAAGCGCTCGTACGGGCACAATGATCATCGCGGGGGAGACCTTTACCGTCCACCAGGCGAGGAGGCCCGGGTGAGGCTCGTGAGCCGCATCCCCGTCGGGGATGCCTGAAAGGTACATGGCTGTGGGGCCGTGCGATGCCGGTGACGCTGATGAGGGAACGCTTCAGGGAATGGTGGATCACGACATATCGAGCTTCCTTGTCTGTCGGATCTATTCATTCGAAAAACGAACGGCTCCGTTCAAAGGGGTGATGTCGGTTCTGTGTTCCCTGCGGGATCGCGATGTTCTGTGTGCGGAGTGCCCCGGTCTTTCCCGGGTGGGTCGATCCCGAAGTGGCGAAATAAAATATTCCTGAATTCTTCGGCTCGGTGCCGGTAGGTATGGAGACGCACAATTACCTCCCGGGCCTTTTCACCGATTTCCCTTCTCTCCCTTTCATGTGACAGGACCCATGATATCGTGGCATGTAAGTCTGTGCGATTCCGGTACGTGAGGATCGCATCACCGAACAGTTCTTTCAGACCGGGGACCTCGTTGGACACGACGCATGCCCCGCAAGCCATTGCCTCGAATGTCCTGCTGTTGATACACCCCCAGGGCCGGCACATGGGGGTGCAGTCCTCCAGGACGATCTTGGAGGAATTGTATATCTTCGGAATATCATCGTGAGACACCGTGCCACGATGATAGCGGCGAAAGGGGTGGTGCGGGTCCAGTATATCTCCGTAGATGCCGCAGGTCATGCCGGGATCAACGGTGAGCATGCGTGTGAACCGGCGGGGGACCTCAAAGATGTTTCCCACGAAAGAGATGTCCGATGCGAATTCGGATCGGCACGGACCGGGTTTAAAGGTCCCGGTATCGGCCGCCAGCCTCAGGACGGCGAGACATTTCCCGGGGTCGGTGAACCGGGTGGCGTGTCGGAGCGAAAGATCAGATGTGGTGAGGACGATATCGTATCGGTGAAACCAGGGTGCCCGGCACCACTCGTCCACATATCCCCTGATCCAGGCGACGCTTGTTATCCCGGGGAAGTGCCGAAGCAGAAAGGGGTCGAAGTCGTGTCTCATGACCACCAGTATGTCGATCGACGAGAGGAGGTGCCATGCGTACCGGGGACGCTCGGCGAGATAGACGACCCGATAACCGTATTGTTCCAGTTCGTCCCCGAGGCCGTGCGCGGTAAAATAGTCTCCGTATATGGTCGATGGATGATCTTCCGTGATAATAAAGCCGATCGTCAATGGATTCGGACTTTTCTCGCCTGTTAAAAGTGAGGGAATCGGATCCCGGTGTTCCCCCGCGGCGATCATCCGATTACCCCCGGTATCCGAACAGGAAAGATCACTCCGGCACCGATTCCTCAAGAGGGTCCGTTTGTACAGGATGAAGAACCCGTTTCTCGCGATACATCTTCGTGCTATCTGATATGCGGGTTGTATGAATGGTCTGCCGAGTTGTTGTTTCAGAAAGATCTTGAAAGGGAGGAGTATTGATCGTCCGAACTTCATCCCGCACCCCGCGAATCGGTTTGTATAAGGATTATTAAGATAACCGGAACATACATGATACCTGCGGGAGTTTCAAGGATCGATTCTCAGGCAGGTCATTCAAAGCAAATTGATAAGAACTTGTTGACTTAACACGGAAGGTATGAAAAATACCCGGTTGCTGGTATCCTCGGATGGGGAGAGGCGACACCGGTTGACCGGTGTCGCCTCGTTACCAGGAGAGAGTGCGGTTGTAACAAGGCCTTATTAGCTGCATGTCATGTTGAATCCCGATCTGTCGGAACGAGAGCTCTTCGCCGGATAGTATTCTGCAGCACAAAATCTCTTTCTACGGTCGAAATGACATGAGAAGCACTGTGGAGGCCTCTTACGAAATAGCCCGACAATCGAGGGGGTGCTTGCTCTGGCGGTAATTTTTTCTACCAAAAATTTTATTCTTCGCATATGGCAACACCGCAGCACCTTGTGGCTGATGGTGGAAAGAGATTTCAAGGCACGCTATGTGGGGTCTTTCGCAGGGGTGTTCTGGGCGGTCATCCATCCCTTGATGCTGGTATTCGTGTATACGCTGATCTTTTCACTGATATTCGGACGCAAGATCGGCGAGACTCCCTTTGCGCTTTGGCTTTTCTGCGCGCTTCTTCCCTGGATAATGTTTACCGAAATTGTAAAGAATTCCTGCGGTATCATAGAAAAGAATAAAAATCTGGTGACAAAGACGCCATTCCGCTCTGAGATCCTTCCCCTGGTTGTGATAGGCTCGGCGCTGACAGGCCATCTGATCGGATTCGGTGTCCTTCTGGTGCTCCTCCTCCTGTGCAAGCAATGGATCGGGTGGTATGCCCTAACCATTTTCATTTATCTTCCGTGCCTCATGCTTTTTTCACTGGGACTGAGCTGGCTGGTGGCCTCCGTCAATGTCTTCGCCCGGGATGTCGGTCAGACGGTGACGATCGTGCTCCAACTCTGGTTCTATTTGTGTCCCATCTTATATCCGGCGAGGATTATCCCCGAGCAGTATCAATTCCTGCTGCGTTTGAACCCGATGTATTTCGTTACCGAAGGATACAGACGGGCGCTTCTGGATAATCAGGGGCCCTCTCTCGTCGACGCCGTCTATTTCCTTGTCATCACGCTCGTTCTTTTGTTTATCGGCGGGTGGGTCTTTCGGAGACTGAAGGGACAATTCGCGGAGGTCTTGTAGCCAGCTTACAGGAAAATAATATGGAAGATATCGCGATACTTGTCAATAATATATCAAAAGAGTTCAAGATATACGCCTCGCCCAAAGACCGGATTAAAGAGTCTCTGTCATTGACGAAGCGTCGGTATCACAAAGAATTCTGGGCCTTACGGAATGTGTCCTTTTCGCTCACCAAGGGGACCACCATGGGGATACTGGGGATCAACGGGAGCGGGAAGAGTACCCTGCTCAAGATCGTCTGCGGATATCTGTTGCCCACGGGAGGTGGTGTCAGGACGGAAGGTCGCATATCAGCCATTCTTGAGCTGGGGACGGGCTTTAATAGAAATTTTACCGGCCGCGAAAACGTGCTTTTATACGGCGGCCTGATGGGGCTTTCCAAAGAGCGGGTCATAGAGAAGCTCCCGTCTGTGGAGACATTTGCCGATATCGGAGATTTTTTCGACAGGCCAATGCGCCTCTATTCCAGTGGGATGTATGCCCGCCTGGCATTTGCGTGTGCCATCAACACGGATCCGGATATCCTGGTCATCGACGAGGCACTTGCCGTCGGTGATGCGGCATTTCAGCATAAATGTATGCACAGAATCAGGAAAATCCAGGATGCCGGCGTGACCATTCTCTTTGTCAGTCACAGCATCGGGGCAATCAAGAGCCTGTGCCAGGAAGCGATCCTCCTTGATAGTGGACAAGTTGTTCAAAGTGGTAAGGCGGAGGATGTGGCCAATTATTACCACGGACTCCTTGCGCTCAAGGAACAGAAAAACGGTACATCAAAAATAGAGCGCACGAAAACAGCCTCCCCTCCTTCCGGAGCAAAGGGAGATACGGAAAAAACGAGAATAGATACTCCTTCCCCAGGCCGTGTAACGCAAGTCGGCACGGGCGAGGTCTATATCGACGAAGTTGTCATCCTGGATGAAAATGAACAGGTTCTCAAAGGGGTGGATTTTGATCAGGCGGTCAGGATATCGGTCCGCATGACAGCCCGTGCGGGGTGTCATCCCGCGGTGGTCGGCATTATCGTGAAGGATCGCTATGGGATCGATCTTTTGGGGACAAACACTGCCGTCGAGGGTTTTGAACTTCCCGCATTGGAAAAGGACGAACACTGTGCGGTCGATTTTTCTCTGCGGTTACCGCTTCTTCGGGGGAGTTACAGCATAACCGCCGCCGTCGGACACGATCCGGGCCGACCGGTCTTTTATGACTGGAAGGATAACGCGTACATCTTTGAAATGCTTCCTCCGGCGGGGAGAACAATGGTGAACTGTAAGGTGCACCTCCCCGTAGCGGTATCGGTTTCAAAACTGAGACAACCGGATATGTGTGACTGACATGTGTACGGTTATTATCGGATTTTCGTTTAAATCCGAAATGTGAGGTGAAGAAGCAATGCATCAAAGTTCTCTGGATAAGATGCTCGATTTTAAAGAGAGGTACCTGGCGACCCGTGAGAAAGTGCCGTTGCTGATTCTCGACCTGGGGAGCTGTGACGTGAATGGATCGTACAGACACCATTTTGATGCTCCCCCCTGGACCTATCGCGGGGTGGATATGACTCCGGGTAAAAACGTGGACATCGTCCTTCAGAATCCGTATGATTGGACGGCAATACGATCCAATTCGGTTGATGTCCTCATCTCGGGACAAGCCTTTGAGCATATAGAGTTTTTCTGGATTACGATACTTGAAATAGAGCGTGTCTTGAAGCCAGGCGGATTGTGCTGTATCATTGCACCGTCCGGTGGGGTGGAGCATCGGTTCCCCGTTGACTGCTGGCGGTTTTATCCTGACGGATTTGACGCTCTGAGCCGTTTCGCGCATCTCGAGGTGGCGGAGGTGTTTACCCAGTGGGAGCCGGATCCCCGCTACTCGGATCCCAGTAATACGTGGCGGGATAGTGTGCTGATTTGCAGAAAGAAGCGTCTTTCGCTCCTCTCCTCATGGCGGCGGATGATTATACGTGGCATCGTCCACAAGATTCTGATAATGGAATTGAACCATACATAGTAATCGATAGAGGAAACAATGTACCATTTCTGGGATATTATTATCAAACCCATCCTGACCATGATTGAACCGGGTGTTATCGTGGAGATCGGGTCGGACCGCGGAGAAAACACGGTCCGCCTGCTTGAATTCTGCAAGGGGCGGGACACGGTCCTTCATGCGGTTGACCCGGTGCCGCAATTCGATGTCGACGCCTTGAAGAACCAGTACGGCCGCAACTTCGTGTTTCACAAATCACTGAGCCTGAATGCTATCCCCCGGATAGAAGGGGGTGATGTTTTCCTCATCGATGGAGATCACAACTGGTACACGGTTTTCAATGAACTGAAACTGATAGAGAAATGCATGTATGATGTCGGAAAACCCTTTCCCGTAGTCATGCTTCACGATACCGCCTGGCCCTATGGCCGCCGTGATCTCTACTACAACCCAGAAACCATCCCTGAAAAGTATCGAAAACCCTACAAGCAAAAGGGAATGAACCCCGATTCGGCGGAGCTTCTCGATGCAGGCGGGTTAAACCGGCATCTCAACAATGCAATATATGAGAATGATCTGCAAAGCGGGGTGCTTACGGCGATAGAAGATTTTTTAAAGGATACCAGGTACAGTATTGAATTCATCAATCTGCCCGGATTAAATGGACTGGGGATTCTTGTCCCCGGTGAGATGAGGGAGCATAATCAAGCCGTAAGGACATTCTTGGACACCCTGGATATGGATCGACTCCTTGCCGATTATATTCAAACGATTGAAAAGATCGAGATCCGAAAGCAGCTTTCTCTGCACGACAGCATAGACCAGAAAGATAAAAGAATACAGGACATAAAGGGAGAATGGGGTGAATCAATCCAAAAGTTGCGCGAAGAACGATCCCTTGAAATCCGAACGTTGCGCGAAGAACGATCCCTTGAAATCAGAACATTGCGCGAAGAACGATCCCTTGAAATCAGAACATTGCGCGAAGAGCAATCCCATGCAATGCGAAAGTTACGCGAAGAAAAGGCCGATGAGATTAAAAGATTAAGGGATAAGCAGGACCGTGAGATACAAAATCTGAAGAACAGATATGCACGAGAGATAGAAAAGCGAGATCATTGGATTCAAGAGATGAGTCGTGACATCTCAGAGCTGTTACGGTCGAAGCGCTGGAAGGCCGGCGTCATGCTGGGAGAGTTATACCGAAGGATGTTATTTCAGGCGCACGTTCCGACTGCGGCGGATTATATCAAGAAGCTCATCGAGAGAACACCGGCGAAGCAACCTGCGGCCAATCAGCCCCCGCTCCCTCCCTCAAAAAAAAAAGCCCGTGAACTGAAACCCCGCCAGGCTTTACACTTCGCTTTAGTTCCTGAGGAACAGATCCCGGAAGAGCCGGTTACCGTTGTGATTCCTGTTTTCAATGCCTTCGAGGATGTCGAGAAGTGTCTTGAAAGTGTCATTCGCTATACGCCACCTCCTCATAATATCCTGCTTATTAATGATGCAAGCACCGATTCGAACATCAAACCGCTGTTGCAACGATTCGATGCGAGCAGCCCGCGGGTCACCCTGATAACGAACGCGCACAATCTGGGGTTTACAAAAACGATCAATATCGGATGTTCCCGCTGTTCGACGGATATTGTGTTGCTGAACAGCGATACGATAGTGACCCCATCCTGGGTTGATCGGTTGCGTGAATCCGCTTACCGAAGAAGAAACATAGGGACGGTAACCCCGGTTTCGAATAACGCCGGGGCGTTTTCTGTCCCGGAAATCAATAGGGGAAATGAGATACCGGCCGAATATACCCTTGAATCATATGCCGCATTGATGGCAAAACTGGGAATACGCCATCTGCCCGAGGTGGCGACCGGGAGCGGATTTTGCCTCTATATCAAACGATCCGTCCTGGACGCCATCGGTTTGTTTGACGAGGAACACTTTCCGAAAGGATACGGTGAAGAAAATGATTTCTGCCTCCGTGCCATAAAGGCGGGGTTCAGGAACGTTATCGATGATGGCGTCTATATATATCACCGCCGCATGGCATCGTTCGGAGATAAAAAACACCAATTGAGCGAACAGGGGAAGGTGCAATTGCGTCTCCTTCACCCGGAGTGTGACTCTCTGTTAAAGAAGTTTCAGGAGGCTCATCCGCTCATCTATTTTTCCGAGGCAGTCAGAAATGCCCTCCCTCTGGATGTGCTCCTGAAACACCACGAAGACAGCAGCGAAGATTCGGATCAAGAAGCGGGAGTCCTCTGTGCTCACAAACAGGGGACCATCTTATTCCTCATTCATGACGGGGGAGGGGGATCCGTATTTACGGCGTGGGATCTGATGAAAGCTATCGGGAGGGATTTCAGATCGCTCCTTCTTGTCTGTGGAAAATCGAAGTGGGATCTCTATGATTCGCAATCGAATCAGAAGATATATTCATTTCACTTTGACATCGAATGGGATCCTGTTGAACCGATCGATCCTCTCCGACTATCCATACTCAAGTTTGTTTGCAGAGAATTTGATGTTGCTATCGCTCATGCCCGTTCTCTCATCGGGTTGAGCCCAGAAGTGTTCCCTTTCTTGAAATACCTTGATATACAGGTGGTCTTTTCCTTTCACGATCTCTATACCCTCTGTCCGACCATACATCTGATCGATAACAAAGGCGTGTTCTGCGGGGGAGAATGTTCACCCGGTAAGGGAACATGTTCTATCAGAAATAAATGGTATCGGGCTATTCCCAACCTGAAACACGGCTATATCCATGAGTGGCGTGACAGGATGGGGAAAAATCTTGTGTATTGTGATTCTTTTATCACGACGGCTCAGGCGATAAAAGATATCATCGGGAATCATTATCCCGGGACGCACAAGAAGGCTTTCTCTATTATCGAGCACGGACGGGACATCGTGAATACCGGTGCCAAAGCCACATCGCCGGATGGAAAACTCATTCGGGTGGCCGCTATCGGAGCAGGTGCCGCTTACAAAGGCGCTTTGCTGTTAAAGGGCATTATCGAAGCAAACGCCAGACATCTAAAAAAGAATCCCGATGACATCCATTTCGAATTTCATCTTTTCGGAGGGAGCGATGGAAGCCTGCCGTCTCAATTGCCCGGCGTTATTGACCACGGTCCCTATCAGCGGCATCTGCTGCCGGTATGGCTGGATGCTGCAAAGCCTTCCTTTTCGATGATTCCTTCGATCGTCCCTGAATCGTACTGTCACACGTTAACGGAGTCCTGGTGGTATGGAATGCCGGTGTTCGGATCTGATATCGGCGCCATTCGAGAACGGATTCGGAAGTATGGCGGGGGATGGTTGCTCGATTATAACGATCCGAAACGATGGTTCGAACAGATGCTGATCATAGCCCGTGATACGGAGGAATATCAGAGAAAGATACAAGAGATCGAGAGGATGCATTTTAAAACCATCGAAAAAATGCAGGAAGAATATGAAGAGGTATACCATCGATTGCTGCAGGCCCATCCGAGAAAAGAATCGTAACCCATCTGCGGAAGGGACAACAGCCTCCCGGCGAGCTATGATACGTTCGACATTGAGATCGAGAAAAGCGAAAGGCACAGTCGCCATGGAACGGGGTAACCTGTCGAGGATATAGAGCCGGTGAATTTCTTCTTCAAAATAGGTGTCCCTTCCTGGGAAGAGGCACCATCCTGGGGCGATTACCACCTGGCTCGTGCTCTGGCGCGCGAACTGGAGAAACGGGGGCACCGGGTCGGGATTCAGATCCTCCCTGAGTGGAAAGGTGCGGATGATGCCCTCAGTGATGTCACTATCCATATCAAGGGATTGTCACGCTATAAGCCGAAGCGCGGTCCCCTGAACCTCATGTGGCTGATCAGCCACCCGGATGGAGTGACCATGCGGGAGTTGAAACGATATGATCTCGTCCTGGTGGCTTCCAGGCCGTTTGCCCGGCGGTTACGCGAGAAGTGCCGTGTCCCTGTCCGGACGTTGCTCCAATTTGCCGATTCCGATCTGATGTATCCCGATCCCGGTGAGGAGACCGGGTGTCAGCTCTTGTTTCTCGGCAATTCCAGACGGGTGAGGAGGCGGATCATCTCCGATCTATTGCCGACAATCGCTGATCTTCATGTGTGGGGTTCCGACTGGGAAAACTTTATTCCGGGACGCTATATCAAGGGGCGATATTTTCCGTATGAGCATGCGCGAAAGCTCTACTCAACCGCCCATATCGTCTTAAACGATCATTGGGATGATATGCGCGATAACGGGTTCATTAACAACCGCATCTTTGACGCATTGGCATGCCGCGCATTTGTCCTCAGTGATTGGTGCGATGATCTCGATAATCTTCTCCATCACTGTGTCGTTACCTATCGGGGGAAAGAGGATTTACACGAAAAGATAGCATACTATCTCGATCATGAAGCGGAACGGGGCGAGATTGCTTCACGGGGATACGAGATGGCCGCCGGACGGCATTCCGTTGCTGCGCGTGTGGATGACCTTTTACGTATCATACGAGAGAGGACGGGTACGATGGGTGGTGATGATACGGCAAAGGGGCCCATATCGTGAATAAAGAAGAGCCTGTGACTCCGGGCGTTGATGCCCCGTGCAGAGGGGCCGGGAGTGCTCTTCCTCTTGCAAGGTGTTTGTGCAGGGAGAAAACAGTGGATCGTGTTTCCGTGATAGTCGTGAATTGGAATGGGCGGGAGCTATTGCCGGAGTGTCTCGATGCGTTGCAACGGCAAACGTATCCCTCTTTCACCGTCATTGTGGTGGATAATGGGTCCGCTGACGGATCAGTCCAGTTTATGCGCGTTCGTTATCCCGAAGTAAAAACGATATCTCTGTCCACCAATACCGGCTTCTCCGCTGCGAATAACAGGGCAATACAGACCGTCAATACTCCGTATGTGGCCCTGCTCAATAATGATGCCGTTCCGCATCCTTCGTGGTTGCAGGCACTCGTCGATGGGTTGGACGAAAATCCCCGCGCGGGATGTGCAGCATCAAAGATGCTCCTGTATGATCAGCGACATATGATCGATCGGGCCGGTGACGGGTATACCCGTGCCGGCGCGGCACTTATGAGGGGGCGAGGGTCTTCCGCTGGTGAATTCGATCGATGCGAGCCCGTCTTTGGGGCCTGTGCCGGGGCCGCATTGTACAGGACCAGCATGTTTGCGGATATCGGCCTTTTTGATGAAGACTTTTTTCTCCTCTACGAGGATGTGGACCTCAGCTTCAGGGCACAACTCGGAGGGTATCAATGCGTATATGTCCCCGACGCGATTGTGTATCACAAAGGCAGCACAAGCATCGTGCGCGATTCTCCCCTGTCCGTTTATTACGGGCATCGTAATATCGAGTGGGTCTACCTGAAAAATATGCCGAGCCCGTTGGTGGCGCGAACCATCGTTCCACATATCATGTACGGCGTGATGGCCCTCATCTTTTTTGTGGCGAAGGGCAGAGGTCGCCCCTTTGTCAGGGCGAAGCTCTCCCTGCTGAGCAATATACGGGTGCTGTTGAAAAAGCGACGTGAAAGTATGAGTCGGAAACGGGTTGATGACACCTATATATGGGGTCTGTTGGAAAAAGAGAAGCTGTTGACGCGTTGGATACGGCGCTGATACCGTGACCTGCCCGGCGGTTTCGCGCCGCTCCTGCCGTGTCACACCGTGAACGGATACGGCGTGGCCTTATCGGTGGCGCACGGTGATCAATCCCCTCCGCCCCCCCAAGCGACAGGGGGTTCTGGTTCGTTACGATGCCGCCCCCGGCTTGAGCACGAAAACATCCTGGTGTGCCCACACGAAGGGAGGGGTTTTTGTCTTGGGGATCTTCCAGAAACCGGGGACGACTTCCACGGTGCTCAATCTGGCGTCCTGCACCATGGTATCGATCAGGGCGCGTGAAAAGGCGATACCCCTCTCCGGCATCTCAAGATTCAAGGCCCATGCATCGTCCATCGTCGGGATCCGCAGGAACGGTTGTGTCTCGTATTGTGGTGGATCGGGGCAGAGGTCGTCGACACAAAAGAACGTGAGGACCGCCCGTCCGTCGGGCTTGAGAACCCGCCGAATCTCTTCAAAATAATTGGTGATATCGGGGGGCATCATGTGCGTGAAGAGTGAAAATGCGCCAACCACGTCAAAAAAGTCATTTTGGTACGGAAGGGTGATTTCCGTAGCACTGAGGGCCCCCTTCGGATTGTACCTGCGGTTGTTGACATCCAAGAGATCGAAGTAAAAGTTATCCAGGAGGATCGCGTAGTTTTTATTCAGCCACGTGATTGCCTTCTCGCTGATATCCAGTCCGTAATAATGTCCCGACGTCAGGTAGTCCGCCATCTTGTAGGCCAGTCGTCCCACGCCGCACCCCAAATCCAGGATCCGGCCTTCGGGTCTCAATCCAAAATGAACCAATAGGTTGAGCTGCATGGGACCAATTGTATCGGCAGATGCATTGCCTACCGGATGTAACGAGACATCAGGGACCGGGAGCGTAACTTTTTTTGAATTCATCTGAATCCCTTCGTGCGTTAAAGTGGTTGACCTGACTTAAGAGATTCTGAATCTATGAATGGAAATATATGAAGGGAATCCCTGCCTGTCAAGCGTAGTTTTATATGTAATATGTTTGGAGTAGCCCCCGTTTCAACCGGACACCTTGAATCTGGAAATAAGTCTATTTGATACGTGGCGTTCGAGCAAAGCCTTCAACTTTTTAGATAGTGTTGTTAAAGGCAATTCCACAATTTTATAATGAAGTATACTATACAGCATAATGATTATAATTAATATCGTTATGAAAAAGAGTTGGTGGTTTCCATAATCCTTGATTCTATTTCTTATCCCTGTTTGGTAAAATGCGAAGAGGAAAATGGGGTGAGCGAGGAATAAAGCATATGATGCCCCTCCGAATAGCAACGAGAACTTAGGTAATATTTGAATACTCCTCTTTTCCATTTCAAGTAAAACGGCGAGCATTAACGCAGATATCGAACCATAAAAGAAAATACGTTCCGGGCGATAGTATCCCTGAGCGAGAGACCCTGCAATGTAAAATTCCTGATAGAAGTACACCATCAAAACAAGAACAACAAATATAGAGAGAAGTGCTCGTATGCTTGATATGCGATGACGCTCAAAATATATGCCGATAAAGCAACCAGCTATAAACTCGAGAAAAAAAGGTGACAGGCAGAATGTATACAAGGAAGAGGCTGAGTTGAAATTTTTTTTAGCGTAAATATCTAAGTGCAAAATAGCATAAGCTTGAGAGGCGACAATAATAAAAACAAACAGCAATAATATTTTGAGAGACCATTTCTTCGGCAGGAGAAGAAACAATGCAAAAGAAAAGTAGAAATAAAGCTCATATTGCAACGTCCACGTTATTTTTAATAATGATTTCGAAGTTGAATGGTATGTGAGAAAAAACGATTCAAATAAATTTGCTTTGTTCAATATCGCTGGTGCTAGGAGATAAGCGAGCAAAAGAAGAATTATGAAAAATGGCCAGTACCCGAGATATATTCGCGTTAATCTTGAATAAATGAAGGCGACGATATCTTTTAAGCCATTGGTTTCCCTCGTGGTAATCCAGATTATATATCCACTGATGACAAAAAAGACATCGACCCCAGCAAACCCGTATTTTCCGAAAAAACTAAATAAATTTCCATGAGTCTGACCACCAATTGCATAATAGTGACCCGCAGTGTGGTAAAAGACTATAGCTAAAGCAGCGATGGCTCTTAAGAGTTGAATGTTAACAATTCTAGGCATTTAAGCGATAGGTTGGGCTAATTATTGCTTTGTATTGAACGGTATCAATTGATAAGATTTATCAAATCAGATTTCTCTTATATCTTGGAATAAGATCGATCTATTATTCGCAACGTGTTTGCAAAAATCTTCTATCTTACACGTTTCCACCTACCATATGCTATAATATCATGGAAAACAAGGGAAGATTCAGGGGCGAATTAGATCATTTAAAGGGATGGCTTTTTTTAGGAAATACCCTGCGATACTCTAAGGTATTACCGCTCCAAATGATAGCATAGGAGATTTGTTTGTAAAATAGTGCCCATTTCGATATGATCATTCTTTTGTGTTTATAAATTTACAATTAGGTGTAAGAACTAACCGTTCTCCCTGCCGTTGGGGGTAACAGTAGTGGCAGTCAGTTTTCTCTTTGGCTTGGATGTTTTTACCAAGAAACACCAAAAGACCAAAGGAGGAAGGAGATGACTGCCAAGAAGAAGATAGCACATAAGAGACTCACATTGCTACATTTAGCTGAGCGGTTGCTATTGACCCCATCGAATGATAAACGAGGAGGTCTCTATCGGCACCATATGGATGTTCTGACATGATGAAAAATACACATTCGATTCCCTTGGATATCGTGATAGTCAACCACAACAGCACCGATGAACTGGTGGCATGTCTTTCTTCCATTGATCGTCACGGTATGGGATACGAGATGCACATCATCGTCGTCGATAACGTATCACACGATGATGTGGACCGCGTTTCACGGCGGTTTCCGGTGGTCGAATTGATGAAAAACCCATATAACGCCGGTTTTGCCCGGGCGGTCAATGATGGTCTGTCACGGGGGTCGGCCGATTTCATCATGGTCATGAATCCCGACACGGTGGTTACCCCCGGGTTCTTTGAGAACATGATCGATTTTATGGTGGCACATCCCCGCATCGCTATCCTCGGACCGAAGGTGCTCAATGAGGATGGATCACTCCAGGGGTCTGCGCGTTCCTTTCCGACCTTTTCGACACTTCTCTTCGGGCGAACATCGCTCTTAACCCGGTTTTTCCCGCGATCCCCTTTGGCCAGGAAGAGCATGCCGGTCTTGAGTTCCGATGGGGTTTCGCCCATGGACGTGGAATGGGTCTCGGGGGCCTGCATGCTGGTACGACGATCAGCTGTTTCCACCGTTGGCAAGGTGGATGAGCGATTTTTTGTATATTGGGAGGATGTCGACTGGTGCCGGCGCATGCGCGACGGCGGATGGCGTGTCGTCTATTATCCTCGGGCGACAATCGTTCACCGTGTCGGCGCGAGCAGCGAAACCAAGATTATGAAATCGTTGTTGACCTTCCACATCAGCTTTTTCCGTTACTATGAAAAATATGCACGTATGCCCCTCGTCATGACCGCCCCTCTCGTCTGTGCAGGCCTTGCGCTGAGGTTCCTGGTGGTCGCCGGTCTTGCAATGATGCGCCGTGTCCCGATCGGTCCCCGGGGTGGAGGCGCTGAACGATGAAACGTGTTTTAGTCACCGGTGCGAGCGGTTTCGTTGGATCGGCGCTATTGACGGGGTTGCCCTCGACGTTTGCTGTCTCCGGGACGTACTGTGCGAACAGACCGGTTGCAGAGAGCGATGCATCGCTCGACTACCGCCATATGGATTTGAACGACGGAGCGGAAATCACAGCTGTCTGCCATGATATCAAGGCTGACATTGTCGTTCACGCCGCTGCCGTAAGCGAACGGTCTCGTGTCCCCATCCGATTACGCCGGTACCGGACGATCAATGAAGAAGGGACTGAGCGACTCGCTCGTGCGGCCGTTTCTGCGAATCCCGCCGTTCGTTTTGTCTACCTCTCCACAACCGCCGTGTACGGGGAATCGCCTGGGACGATACCGATCAATGAGGACCATCCGTGCAATCCGTTGACGGAATATGCGAAAAGCAAGTACCTCGGTGAATGCGCACTGACTGTATTGGCGCGGAACGATGTATTGCGCGGGTTGACGATTCTTCGCCTCCCGCCTCTGTATGACAAGAGCGATATCCGTGCCTTTCGCAACCGGGTCAAGTCTCCCGTCGGAAACCTGTTTGTCCGATATGGAACGGGAACCCAGCTGTTTTCCGCCCTCGCGTTGCCGAATCTCATCGATTTCGTTTCTTTCCTCGCCTCGCACCGGGACGCACGGGGGCCGGAAGTATTCCACGTTTGTGATGCGCACCCCTATCGTTTTGACGAAGTACGTCATATAATCAGCCGTCAGACACGTGGCGGTACAAAACCCTGCATCACGGTCCCTCGCGGGCTGGCCTCTGCGTTCGTTGTCACGGCGGGTGCCCTTTTCCCGTCCGGAAGAACCCGTTTTATGTCGTATTACGGGAAACTTTTTCATGATCTTGTTTTCGATTGCGGGAGAATGCACGATACCGGTTTCAGACCGGTTCACGCCGCTCAAACGGTCCTTGCCCGGGAAGAATCGGATCTTTGAGGAGCCCCCATCCCCCTCTGTGCATCCCCGTGGAAAGATCATGCCTCATCCGTGTCCACGGGGGAAAATCGCCTGCTCACAGGTTGCGTGCGCGATGCTGCCTGGGGTGGTGGAAACGGCAGCTTGCCCCGGAATGCGTTTGGTGCTATGAAAGAGACGAGTTGTTGTCGGCAGTCTGTGTCGGGGAGTCCCCGGCGACCGAACGCTTCCGGAAGCCCTGCGCGACAGTTTCTATGACGGAACCCCGAATGATATGGCTGAACAAAAAACACAACCCTCCGTATTTCTCATAGACGGCACAAATTATATCTATCGGGCCTTTTTTGCCATTCGCGGGCTTGCCACCTCACGGGGATTTCCCACCAACGCAATCTACGGTTTTACCAATATGCTGATGAAGCTGTGCCGCGACTGGGCACCGGACTATATCGCCGTCGCCTTTGACGCGAAGGGCCCCACGTTCCGGCACGAGGCGTACGAACCGTACAAGGCAAACCGCCATGCCATGCCGGACGAACTTCGTCCCCAGATCGATCCCATCAAGGATGTCGTCCGCGGTTTTCGCATCACCGTTATTGAAGAAGGTGGGGTCGAGGCGGATGATATCATCGGCACCCTGGCGAAGCGGTTTGGCGAGGCGGGGATGCGGGTGGTCATGGCCTCCGGAGACAAGGACCTGATGCAACTCGTCTCGGACAACATCGTGATGGTTGATACCATGAAGGATATCTCCTATGACATCGAGGGTGTTAAAGGCCGTTTCGGCGTGGGGCCGGACCGGGTGATCGATATACTGGGGCTGGCGGGTGACTCATCGGATAATGTCCCCGGGGTCCCCGGCGTGGGAGAGAAGACGGCCCTCAAGCTGGTAAAACAGTTCGGCTCTCTCGAGGAGGTCCTGGCCAATGCCGGAACGGTTCCCGGGAAAAGCCTGAGCGGAAAACTGCAGACCTTCGCCGAACAGGCGCGAATGAGCAAGGAACTGGTCACGATCAGGACGGATGTATCGGTTCCCTTCAATCTGGAAGACCTCCGGTTCAGAGAGCCCGACGTGGAGACGCTGAAGGAGATCTTTCGACGGTTCGAATTCCCCGGTCTCGTTGCACGCCTGGGGGAGGACGGATCGAGAGAGGAGACGGGAGCCGCGGATTACCGCCTGGTCACTGATGCCCGGGAACGTGCCGCTCTCCTCGGTGAGTTGCGCAGTGCCGGTGGATTTTCCTTTGACCTGCAGCTGACCTCCGATGAGCCGTCGCGGGCCGGGATCGCGGGCGTTTCCCTCTGCTCGGAAACGGGAAAGGCCTCCTATATCCCCCTGGTGGCCCACCCGGAAGGGGAGGGACGGGAGCAGCGTGATGCGGACAGAGCGCTGGCGGAGATCGGACGGCTTCTCTCCGATGATACGCTGAACAAGTATGGGCACAATATGAAGGCGGCGGCCCTCGCCCTCGGGCGCAGGGGAATCGTGCTGCGGGGCGTGGCGGCGGATGTCATGGTGGCCGCCTATATCCTCGATCCTTCGCGACGGGGGTATGATCTGACCGATCTGGTCCAGGGACAGTACGGTCTCATCATCCCTTCGCGGAAGGATCTGACGGGAAGCGGCGCGAAGGAGATCCCCTTTGAGAACGTTCCTGTCGATAATGTGATTCCGTATGCCTGCCGGCGGGCGGATTTTATCTTCCGGCTTGCTCCCGTGCTTGCCGAACGGATGGAAGAGGCGGAGCTCACGAATCTCTTCGACGACGTGGAGATGCCCCTCGTCGGGGTCCTTGCCGCGATGGAGGAGAAAGGGGTCCTCCTCGACGGGGATCTCTTGGCGGAGATGTCGGGGCAACTGGGGCAGCTTCTGGGGATCTCGGAGGAGAAAATCTATCACCTGGCGGGGGAAAAATTCAACATTAACTCGCCGAAACAGCTCCAGGTGATACTCTTCGAAAAGCTTGGTCTTCCCCGGGGAAGAAAGACAAAGGCAGGGTACTCGACGGACGTGGATGTCCTGACGAACCTCGCGCGGTCCTACGAACTCCCGGCGGAGATCCTCGCCTACCGGAGCCTGATGAAGCTCAAGTCGACCTATGTCGACGCCCTTCCCCTCCTCGTCAATCCGGAGACGGGGCGGGTGCATACCTCGTACAACCAGACGGCGACGGCAACGGGGAGGCTTTCAAGTAGTAACCCCAACCTCCAGAACATCCCCATCCGAACGGCCGAAGGGAAACGGATCCGGCAGGCCTTCATCGCCCCCGCAGGATGCGCGATCGTCTCCGCCGACTACTCCCAGATAGAGCTGCGTATCCTGGCGCACCTCTCCGGAGACGAATTACTGATCGAGGCCTTCCGATCGGGAGAGGATGTTCACACGAAAACGGCCTCCGACATATTCGGTGTCTTCCCGGGGATGGTCAGTGAAGAGATGCGTCGGCAGGCGAAGGTGATCAACTTCGGCGTCATCTACGGGATGAGCGCCTTCGGCCTCGCCCGGGAATTGGGCATCAGCCAGAAGCGGGCACAGGCCTATATCGACGGCTACTTCTCACGTTTCTCCGGCGTCCGCGCCTACCTCGATCGGACGCTGGCAGAGGCGCGCACAAAGGGATTTGTCACGACCCTTCTGAATCGCCGCCGATATCTCCCGGAGATCAACAGTGCGAATGCCCCGGTGCGTCAGTTCGCCGAACGAACGGCCGTTAACACCCCCATACAGGGAACCGCGGCCGACCTGATCAAGGTCGCGATGTTGCGTATTGCAGAGGAAATCGAAGAGCGGAAACTGGCCGCCCGGATGATCATGCAGGTGCACGATGAACTGGTCTTCGAGGTCCCCGCGGCTGAGGTGCGGGAGGTGATGGATCTCGTCAGGCGGGAGATGGAAGGGGTGATCGAGTTGCACGTTCCCCTCACGGTGCAGATTGCATCCGGGAAGAACTGGGATGAGGCACATTGAATGTTATCCCGAATTGGTGATAACCGTGATAACCTGCGGTCCTGAAGGGTGCCGCTCAATCCACTATGCAGAGGCGAGGAGGAAGATCAGGGACATGGCAATTATCGAGTGGAAAAAAGACGGAACGGTTGCGGTTATGACGATGAACACCGGCGAGAACCGGCACAATCCCGACTTCAACCGGGTGATCCTGGCGGTTTTCGACGAGATCGAGGCTGATGAGGGGGTCTCCTCCGTGGTCATCACCTCGAGTGATGAGAAGAACTGGTCCCTGGGGATCGATGTCGAATGGATCGCGGGGGCCATGCAGCGGGGAGAAATGGATGCGGTCAAGGACTTTACCTATGGCCTGGGGAAGATATTCGCCCGCATCCTTCAATTCCCGATGCCCGTGGTCGCGTCGATCAACGGGCACGCCTTCGGTGATGGTACCATTATGGCCTGTGCCTGTGATTTCCGGTTCATGAGAGCCGACCGGGGCTACTTTTGCTTTCCCGAGGTCGATATCAACATCCCTTTTTTCCCCTCGATGCTTGCCATTATCAAAAAGGCCATGCCCTATTACAAGCTGGAGGAATTGGTCTATACCGGGAAAAAGGCGACCGGCAAGGAGTTGGAGGAGAGCCATGTCATCGTCAAGGCCTGTGAAAATCCCGAGACCCTCCTCGCGGAGGCGATCGCCTTTGCAGGGACCTTTACCAAGGGCCGGTGGATATTCGGGGAGCATAAGAGACGTCTCCACAAACACATCATCGAGATCATAGAGAAGGAAGACCCGGCGTTCATAGAGAATCCCGTCCAATGGGAATAAGGGGCGTCATAGTTGTCGGAGGGGGGCCGGCCGGCATGATGGCCGCCGGACAGGCCGCCGCCATGGGGGCACGGACACTCCTCCTGGAGAAGATGCCCCGCCCTGGGCGTAAGCTCGCAATTACGGGAAAGGGGCGGTGCAACCTCACCAACGTGGCCTCCACCGTCGAGTTCGTCTCGCACTTTGGTCCTACCGGGCCCTTTCTCCGGCAGGCCTTCCACCGCTTTTCGAACAATGACCTCGTGGCATTCTTCGAGGGACTGGGGGTCCCCACCGTCGTCGAGCGGGGGGGGAGGGTCTTCCCGGCGAGCGGCCGGGCGTACGACGTGGTGGACGCCTTGACACAATGGATGCGCGCGCAGGGCGTAACGGTGCGTAACGGGGTGGTCGTTGAATCTCTTCTGACTGACGGGCGGCAGGTGCGCGGTATCCGTGATGCCGGGGGGAAAGAGTACCCGGCAGACGCCGTCATTATCGCGACAGGGGGGATGTCATATCCCGCGACGGGTTCGACCGGAGACGGCTATCGTCTCGCTGTTTCCGTGGGACATGCCGTCGCGTCGCCCCGTCCCGCCCTCGTCCCCTTGGAGACAAAGGGAGACGTGGCACCGCGTCTCCAGGGCCTCAGCCTGCGCAACGTGAATGTGACGATGCTTGTCGAGGGGAAAAAACGCGCCGAGGCATTCGGGGAAATGCTCTTCACGCACTTCGGCCTCTCCGGACCGGTGATCCTTACCCTGAGCGGAGAGATCGCTGATGTCCTCGATGAGGGGAAGAAGGTAGCCGTTTCCATCGATCTGAAACCCGCCCTCGATGAACGTGCCATGGATGGGCGGCTCCTCCGCGATTTTGATCTCCATGGAAAACGAAAATTCGAGACCCTCCTCAAGGGGCTCCTCCCCGCGAAGCTGATTCCCCTGTGTGCCGAACAGGTACATATCCCCCCGGATCGGAGAGGGCACCAGATCACCGCGGAAGAACGGGGACGCCTGCGGGGGTGGCTCAAGGGGGTTTGTTTGGAGGTAACGGGGGTCCGCCCCATTGCCGAGGCGATCGTAACGGCCGGAGGAATCAACACAAATGAAATTGATCCCCGGACAATGGCGTCGCGTCGCATGGAAGGGCTCTTCTTCGCGGGTGAGGTCATGGACGTGGATGCCGACACGGGAGGATACAATCTTCAGGCGGCCTTCTCCACCGGGTGGCTCGCGGGCAGATCGGCGGCCGAAGGTGGCGAGGAACAGGGTCGAGTCTGATCCTGTTCGGGAGAAGGCGCGGCGCTGTTGGGGGGGCGAAGGACCTTCCTTATTCGGTGGCAAGCTCGGTCATCGCCTGTACCTCGAACTTGCGTTCCAAGATCTTCTCAACGATCTCGCCGATCGCCACCGTCTGGTCCTCGAAGCGTACAGTAATAGTGGAATTCTCCGCGTCCATCTGAAAATCGATAATGCCCGGGCTCTTCTTCAGGATAGACCTTATCCTGGCCTTTCCCGATCACCCCCAGCATCCGGATACCGTGAGGGCATAGGTCCTCTCGGCGGCGGGGGAGCCCTGCGCGAGGACGGTGAACATGACGCAGGTATAAATAAC
Source organism: Syntrophales bacterium (assembly GCA_963662405.2). Classification (GTDB taxonomy): domain Bacteria; phylum Desulfobacterota; class Syntrophia; order Syntrophales; family UBA2210; genus UBA6078. Next base: position 535,224 of record CAXXKT010000001.1, on the reverse strand, counting down.
GAGTGCTGTTCGTGCTGCCTTCATGGGTTACAGGTCTTCCAGCCTCTTGAGGATCTTCAATCGTCCCTCGTCGATCATTGTTTTCCTCATTTTCTCCACCCACGAGAGAAAGTACTGCTGTTCTTTCATGCTCAGGATATCCCGCTTCAGTGAGTCCTTCTTGGCCTTCCAGTCTTCCTCGTCCGGCATGCTCTTCCCTCGAAACTTGGCAATCACATAATTCCCTTCGATAAGGAAGATCCTGTTCGGATAGGGCTTTTCTCCCGATAGTTCAAAGAGGGTCTTTCCCATGTCCGGAGAATAGCCGATTTGAGGGATCTCGGGTCCGGGGAGAAACAGGCCGGTTTCGCCAATCGTCAGTCCCTCTTTCTGTGCGACCTTCGCCATATCCGCTCCATCCCTGAGACGGCGGAGAATATCGTCGGCCTTCGTCTTGCTTGCCTGTGCGGCCTGTGTCAGGATATAGCTTTCTTGCACCTCTTTCACAACCTCTCGAAGCGCGGGGATACGGGTCGGCTTCAGTGAAGCGACCCTGAAGACGTAATACCCCTCCTTGTCGGAAAAAACGTGTCCAAGATCACCCTCTTGCAGGCTGAATACGTAATTGCCCAGGTCGTCCTGAACACCGGCAAGCCGACCGGTGAGGGGGGCGTTGCGGGCAAGCTCGGCGGACTCGATTTTAAGCCCCCGCTTTGTGGCGTATTCCTCGAAATTGTCCTCTTGATAGATCGTATCGTGTGCCGTTGTTGCTTCTTCAAAGGCCTGATCCATTCCCTGAATCGATGCCAGTTTCGCGACGATTTCTTCCCGTACCTCGGCCAGGGGTTTCGTTGTTTCACCCGTGGTAAATTCGTCTTTGTTGTACTCGTAGTAGTCCTCTATCTCATTGTCCGATATGTCGGCGGTTTCGGTGAAGGCTTCCCCCGTGAAAGGGATGTATTCGATCGTTGCCGTCGGGGGGATCCGAAAGTCCTCGGCATGCCCTTCAAGGTATGCCTCCAGTGCCTCCTCGGGCGGGTTTTCCGTCGTGGTGACGCTGTCTATGGGGATTCGTATGAAATCCAGGGTGATCTCCCTGCTCTGGAGTTGGTATATTTCATACACTTCCTCTTCCGATACCTTTGCCGATTCTCTGATGATCTGCTCAATCTTCCCGATCTTCATGGCCTCGCGTTGCGATGCCTCGAACGTTTCCGGAGTCATCCGCTGATAGCGAAGGGCGCGCTGGTACAGATCGCTGTCGAAGACGCCGTTCCGCTGAAAGGCCGGATAGGAAAAAATGGCTGTCTTGAGTTCGTTATCGCTGATGTCCAGCTTCAGCTCGTCGGCCTTTGACAGGATGATCGCCTTATTGACGATGTTGTCGAATGCCTGCTGCTTGATATTGATCTTCTTGATCAAATCGTCGGTCAGGTATTCCCCGTATTGCTGGCGGTAGAAATCGAGCAGATTCTGATATTCCGTTCTGAAATTCGCGTACGCTATCTGTGAGCCATCCAGTAAGGCGACTGTTTCGGTAGCCTGCCGCCCCCGCATGGAGCCGAAGTAGAATACGAAGACAACGATAATAATACCGAGGACGACCTTCATGAGCCAGTTTCTGGCATGTTTCCTCATCAGTTGGAGCATATGTTCACTCTCTGCCTTTCAGGTTAATGAGTTGCTTTAGTAGTATAGTGCCAGACAAAATGCAATACTTTTCTGGGGAATGATAGGGGCAACAAACATACCGGATATGGCAATAATATAAAACCGATTCGAAACAATACCGGGCTCTCGTGATATCGGTCGGCAGGAGGGGGGAGGGCGACGGTGACACCTCCTTGACGGAAGGAACATCGTCCCCGTTACTCTCCTCATGGCAGTTGTTCATGCCTCCCTTTGCGAAGAAGTTGTTTTTAATTGATTAGGTTATGGAAATACTGTATAAACGTGGCACTATCATTGTGAGCAGGGGGGTGTGGATTTGCTGTTTGACTATATTCTGGGCGTAATATCGAATGACTTGGCTATAGATCTGGGTACGGCGAATACCCTCGTATATGTGAAGGGAAAGGGTGTCGTACTGAGCGAACCATCCGTTGTCGCTGTCCATCGGGACTCGAAGGGGGTCAAGAAGGTTCTTGCCGTCGGGACGGACGCGAAGATGATGCTGGGAAAGACCCCGGGAAATATCAAGGCTATTCGGCCCATGAAAGACGGTGTCATCGCCGATTTCGAGATTACGGGAGCCATGTTGCGTCACTTCATACTACAGGTTCATAACAGAAGGACCTTTGTGCGCCCGCGGATCATCATCTCCATTCCTTCGGGCATCACCCCGGTTGAGATGAGGGCGGTCAAGGAGACGGCGGAATCGGCCGGGGCGCGGGAGGTCTATCTCATCGAAGAACCCATGGCGGCGGCGATAGGGGCCGGTCTTCCCATAACGGAGCCCATCAGTTCCATGGTCGTCGATATCGGCGGAGGGACGACGGAGGTTGCCGTTATTTCGATGGCCGGTATCGTCTATTCGAAATCCGTCAGGGTAGCCGGGGATAAGATCGATGACGCCATTGTACAGTATATGAAGAGGAAGTACAGCCTTCTCATAGGTGAGCGATCCGGGGAAATGATAAAAACTACAATCGGTTGCGCATACCCGGAAGAAGAGCTGAGGACGGTGGATGTCAAGGGTCGGGATATCATATCCGGCATCCCCAAGATTGTCGAAATCAATTCCGAAGAAGTGATGGACGCAATATCGGAACCGATCAGCATTATCGTCGATGCCGTACGGGATGCCTTGGAGAATGCCCCCCCGGAACTGGCGGCCGATATCGTCGACAGGGGTATCGTGTTGGCCGGCGGCGGGGCGCTTCTGAGGAACCTCGATGTGCTCCTCAGGGAGGAGACCGGGCTTCCCATAACGATAGCGGATGACCCTCTCTCGGCGGTTGCCCGGGGTGCGGGCGCAGCCCTGGATGAACTGCGGGTATTGAAGAGTGTAACCGTTCAGCTATAGTCGTCGTCCCGGCTGATTATACCTTCTCTTTTCCGAGAACCAGGTTTGTGTCATTCATGTGTTTCTCAGTTCGTTGCCCTGGGTGTCGGCGCGCAAGAAGGGAAAAATGGCGTCTCCGAAAAGATCAAACACCGTCATCGCATTGCTTGTCCTTGTCACGGTTTTCGGCATAAGCTTTTCCAGTTATTATAAGTCACCAGAAAAAACGGGTATCTTCAAGAAAATCATCTTGGAGGTGGCGGTTCCGCTTGGGAGTGTGTTCAATTCAGCGCTTGGCGCCGTCGGTACACAATGGAAACAGTATGTCCTCTTGGTGGGGATCAGGGAAAAAAACAGGGAATTGGAACAGAAAGTTGCAGTTCTGACAGAGGAAATCAATAAGCACCGTGAGATGTCCCTTGAATGTCTCCGTCTGCGGAGGCTGATGGAGATGAAGGCCACCCTTGCATTTTCGTCAATTGCCGCCCGGGTGGTCGGGAAAGACAGATCGTCTGTTTTCCAGACGGTCTTGATCGATAAGGGGACCGCCGACGGGATAGAAGCGGGTACTCCGGTTATCGGGACGGGGGGCGTCGTCGGGAGGGTGGTGGATGTTTCGTGGAATGTCTCCAAGGCCCTGCTCCTGGTGGATTATAACAGCAATATCGATGCCTTGATCCAGCGGAACAGGTCCCAGGGCGTGCTTCAGGGGGCCGGCAGTCGCGGGTGTGAGTTGAAATATGTCCAGAGATCCGATGACGTAAGAAAGGGCGATGTGGTTGTGTCTTCGGGTCTTGCCGGTGTATTTCCCAAAGGGTTGCTTCTCGGGATAGTCGAGGAAGCCGAGAAAAAAGAGGCCGATCTTTTCCAGAGAATAATGGTGAATCCGACACTTGACATTACCAGACTGGAAGAGGTGCTGGTGATCGTCAAGAAGCCGAAGGAGGGTCAATGATATACTACCTCCTCCTGCCGATTTTTTCCCTGCTTGTGTTGACCATCCAGATCAGTGTCTTCGACGTGTTATTTCTGGGAAAAGCGACCCCGGAGATATCGGTAATACTGGTTATATATGCCGGATTTTACCTGAGCATTTTCCGGGGAGGGGTCTTGTCGATTGTCCTGGGGTATTGTATGGACTGTATCACCGGTGTCGTTCCCGGTTTCTTTGTCGTCAGTTACCTTTTGATATTCCTGATTGCCAGTTTTGTCTCATTCAGGGCGTATGTGGGGGGGATGATCTTTGCCACGGCTTTTACGGTTTTGAGCGTATTTCTTGAAAAGGGCCTGATCATCTTTGTCTATGAGGTACTATTTGGCATACCGGTGTTGTATGATATATGGGGTGTTTCATGGCTTCAGGCCCTCGTTACCGGTATGCTGGCACCGGTCTTTTTTGCGCTGTTCAGTCGTATTGAGGTTGTGCTGAGTGTTTGGGAATCGAAATCACCTGGCGAATTATGACCCGCAGCAGTTCAGGAACAAAATCCGTGCCTTTACGGGGTGTATACTGCTCGCCTTTTTCCTGCTGATAGCCCGGATGTGGTATCTTCAGGTAATCAAGGGAGAGCACCTCAGAGAGCGTTCTGAAAACAACCGGATTCGTATCCAGGAAATAAAGCCGCTCAGGGGTTTGATAATGGGGACCGATGGGGATATCCTGGTGGACAATCAATCCTCCTTTGATCTATCCATCATCCCTGAAATCGTAAAAGATGTTGGTGGAATCAAAGACAGCCTGGGAAAACTCTGCCGTTGGGAATCCGATGGCCTCTTTGTTGAAAAGGCCTTTCTCAGGTCCGGGAAACCCTTTGTTCCGGTGAAGATTGCACGGAATATCAGCAGGGATAAACTGGCGGTGGTGGAGACGCATTCCCTCAACCTCCCCGGTGTCGTTGTCGATGTCGTGCCGGTGCGGGAGTATCTCTATGGAGAGATGATGGCACATATGCTTGGGTATGTGGGGGAGATAAGCCCTTTCGAATTGGAAAAGGCGGTGCTTGCTGCCTATCGGGCGGATGATATCGTCGGAAAATACGGAATTGAAAAGTACTTGGATGGATCCCTCAAGGGAAAAAGCGGCGGAGAACAGATAGAGGTCGATGCAGCCGGGCGGAGATTGGGTGTCCTGGGGAAGGTAGATCCGGTTTCCGGGGATAATGTCGTTCTCAATGTGAACTCCGAGCTTCAGAAAATATGCTGGGATGCCTTTCAGGAAAAAGCCGGGGCCGTGATTGCTATGGATCCTCATACCGGTGCTATCATGGCGATGGTGAGCAAGCCGTCCTTCGATCCGAACCTGTTCAATCGTGGAATCTCAGGAGAACGGTGGCGAGAATTGACAACCAATTTCCTGTGTCCATTGCAGAACAGGGCCATTTCAGGTCAATATCCTCCGGGTTCCACCTATAAGCTGGTTGTCGCGGCCGCCGCTCTTGAGGAGGGCCTGATAACGGAAGATACCAACATCGTGTGCGACGGCACCTATCAGATGGGAGATCGAACATTCCGGTGTTGGAAAAAGGGTGGTCATGGTACCGTTGATCTCCATCGTGCCATTGTTGAGTCGTGCGATGTGTATTTTTATCATCTCGGGGAGATGCTTGGTGTCGATAAGCTGGCGGAATATGCCGAAGCATTTGGGTTCGGCTCTAAAACCGGTATCTCGCTTCCCGGTGAGAAGGGAGGCCTGGTTCCTACGAAGCGCTGGAAATCGGACAGATTCGGAGAGCCGTGGCAGAAGGGGGAAACCACTTCTCTGTCCATAGGGCAGGGGTTTTCCCTGGTAACTCCCCTCCAGCTCGTCAGGGCCTATTGTGCGCTCGCAAATGGGGGGACTCTCTATAAGCCGCAATTGGTCAAGAGGATTGAAACGGAGGATGGGCGAATGATTGCCGAATCCTCCCCTATACCGGAACGAGTGCTTCCCATCAGCAAAAAAAATATGGATATCCTGAGGAGCGCCTTGTGGGGCGTCGTCAATGAACCCCACGGCACGGGTTGGGCATTGAAGCGAGAGGAGGGGGATGTGTGTGGAAAGACGGGAACCGCACAGGTGATAGCCCTCAAGAAGGATGAGGAAGAGCAGCCCGATCCGGATGATATCCCGTACCGTTACCGGGATCATGCCCTCTTCGTCTGCTTCGCGCCATACCAAGATCCTCAGATCGCTGTTTTGGTCGTTGTGGAACACGGGGGGCATGGCGGATCGACGGCCGCGCCCATCGCGCGCAGGATTATCGATCAATATTTTACTCTTCAACAAAAAAGGCAGCGAGGATGAAGATCGATCGCCGGTTGTTCATCAATTTCGATTGGGTTTTCCTTGGGCTCGTGATTTTCATCAGTGCCGTCGGTATCCTGAATATTTACAGCGCCGGTCATAACATATCCGTGCGGGGAGAACCCTTCTACGTGAAACAGACATACTGGCTCCTCGTGGGGCTTGTCATGATGATCGTGACCTTCAGTGTCGATTACCACACCATCATACGGCACGCCTATCTGATATACCTGATCGCGCTCGCATTCCTGTTTCTCGTGCTCCTGTACGGTACTATGACGCATGGGTCACAGCGGTGGCTTATCCTCTGGGGATTTTCCTTCCAGCCTTCGGAACTGATGAAACTGGTCCTGATCGTTGTCCTTGCACGATATTTCAACGATACCGCGCATCAAGGGTATACGGTGAGGAATATTTGTATGCTGGTTGGTATTGTGGGGCTACCGTTTTCCATGATAGTGTGCCAACCGGACCTGGGCACCGCCATGTTCCTCGTCGCCATCTTCGGTTCCGTCGTGATCTTTGCCGGGGTGGGCAGAAGGCTTCTTATATGGGGTAGCGTAAGCGGCGTCATCCTTGCTCCCCTGTGCTGGTTTTTCCTGAAAGACTATCAAAAAGAACGGATCCTCACCTTTCTGAACCCGGAACGCGATCCACTCGGTACGGGATATCACATCATCCAGTCCATTATCGCCGTCGGTTCCGGGAGCCTCTGTGGAAAAGGATTCCTGAAGGGGACCCAGACCCAGCTCAAATTTCTGCCTGAGCAACAGACGGACTTTGCTTTTTCCGTTTTCGCCGAGGAATGGGGATTTGTCGGGGTGGTCATCCTGATGTTCCTGTTTCTCGCCCTGATACTGTGGTGCCTCAAGATTACGCAAAATGCCCGGGACCTGCCGGGTGCCCTCTTGGCTTTCGGGGTGACGATGTTCATTTTCTGGGGTATATTTATCAATATCGGCATGGTCCTGGGGATATTCCCGGTCGTGGGGATACCCCTTCCCTTTCTCAGCTACGGAGGTTCTTCGATGGTTGTCCTGATGATGGGGGCGGGACTCTTGATGAATGTCAGTATGAGGCGATTTATCCTCCAGCCATGATGGTTCAGTGGTGTGAGGAATAACTTAAAAACAGTGGGGCGACAGAAGGGTTTCCTTTATCATATGTTCAAACAGGAGAGTAAAGAGAGGAGCGGGTGGATGGCTGATAAAAGAAAAGAGATCGGCGGGGATGTAAAGGCCTTTCTCGGGAGAGGTGCGGAGTTCAACGGAAAACTGATCCTGAGCGGATCGGTACGGATCGATGGGGAATTTCGAGGAGAGGCCCTCGGGAGCGGGACATTGATCATCGGGGAAGGTGCCTATGTCGAAGCGGATATTGCCGTTGATAGTATCATGATCTCCGGTGAAGTGAGGGGTAACCTTGATATCAAAGAGAAAACGGAGATTGCGACCACCGGAAAGCTGAAAGGCAATCTCAAGACATCTCTCCTGGTGGTGCGGGAGGGGGCGGTGATCGATGGGGCGTGTCGAATGTCGGGAGGCGCTGATTCAGGGGAGAATTCAGAGAAACCAACGGCAGACCAAAAGGACCTATCCTGTTGATAATGAGGAGAAATGATATACTTTCCTCCAAGACGTCAACCCGGGGTAAAAAGTTATGACCGCCGGTCAAAAAAAACTTGACAAGGTCCTGGAGTTATGGTTAGTACTCACCGGCCTGCGCGGGCGGCGTTTGGAGGGGCGTGGGAAGTGAGTGATGGTGTCCTGCAGGTAAGCGGCATGGATAGTGGCGTTGACGGTTTTTTTGAATAGAGTAACTCAAGGGATGGTGAGCGGTAATGGTAGAGCTGAATTACACAGTTTGGATTCAGATGGCCAACTTCCTCGTGTTGATTCTTGTCTTGAATTTCCTTCTTTACAGACCCGTCTTGAAAATCATCGAAAAAAGAAATCAGAAAATTGAGGAGTCGAAGGGGAAGGTCCGGTCTCTCGATGAGACGATCGAGCGGAAGATGAACGAGTACGAGGAAAAGATCCGCCAGGCACGGGCTGAGGCCGCCTCGCAGAGAGATGCGATCAAGGAAGAGGGGGCGGAGCAGGGCAAGGTGATCATCGGTCAGGTACGTGAAGAAATCTCAACAAAACTGGAAGGGTTTAAGGCGCAATTGCAAAAGGAAACGGACGAGGCCCGGGTATCCCTTCGAGAGCAGACACGGATGATAGCGAGCGAGATTTCAGAAAAGGTGCTGGGAAGGAGTGTCCAATGAAGCGATTTCTTGTTACCCTGTTACTGTGCTCCTTAGTCCCCGCGCTTGCGTATGCATCGGGAGGTGGTGAGGCGCATGAAGGTGGCATGGGGGATTTCTGGTGGAGGATCCTCAATTTTGCCATCCTGGCCGCCGTTATCTACAAATTCTCAGCCAAGGCGATCGCGAACTTTTTTGTCGGCGATCGTGCCTCCGTGAAAAATTCGCTGGACGAGGCGGTAGCGGCGAAAGAAGATGCGGAGAAAAGACTGGCGGAACACGCCGCTAAGCTGGACAAGGCCACTGCTGAGATTGACGGTATCTCAGATATGATCAAGGCGCAAGGGCACGCGGAGAAAGAAAAGATCATAGAAGAGGCAAAACGCGCCGCTGCCAAGATGAAGGAAGATTCGGAGGCCCGGATCGAGCAGGATTACAAGAGGGCCCTTCTCCAACTCAGGAAAGAAGCGACGGAACTGTCCGTCGCCATGGCCGAAGAGATCCTCGAAAAGAATGTAAAGGCACACGATCACGAGAAGATGGTCAACGACTTCTTAGATAGGATGGTGACCCGAAATTGATTGGAAGCGATATTGCAAAGAGGTATGCCAAGGCGCTGTTTGAAATAGCGCAGGAAGAAGATGCGATAGAGTCCATATACGACGAGCTGAAAGGGTTTTCCTCCCTGCTGAAGGGGAGTAAGGACCTGGCGGAGTTCTTTGCCAACCCGGTGTTTGACAGTTCCGACAAAGGGGCCGTTATGGGAGATATCCTCAAGGAGACCAAGGTGTCGGCCATCACGTCGAATTTTCTGAAGCTGCTGGTGGACAAGAGGAGAATCAATGCCATCGGACAGATTGAAGAGTGTTATCGGAGATATATGGATGATGTCTTGAACAAGGTACGGATTGACGTAAAAACGGCATTCCCGCTGTCGGGTGAGCTGTCCGTGAGGATCAAGAAACAGATGGAAGGCCTGACCGGAAAGAACGTTGAGATGGTTATTAATGAAGATCCATCATTGCTGGCTGGTGTTGTCATAGGGGTCGGTGATACCCTGTACGACGGCAGCGTCCGAGCTCAACTGAACAGCATAAGGGAACTCATAAAGGAGGATATGTAAGGGATGGATGCAATCAGGGCAGAGGAAATAACACGGATAATTTCCAAGCAGATCAAAGATTATGAGAAAAAACTGGATGTCAGTGAGATCGGGACCGTCCTGTCGGTCGGCGACGGCATAGCCCGGGTATACGGTGTGGAAAATGCCATGGCCATGGAGCTTCTCGAGTTCCCCGGCGGCATACTGGGAATGGTTCTCAACCTCGAACGGGACAACGTCGGTGTCGCCATCTTGGGTGAGGATATACATATCAAGGAAGGGGATGTGGTCAAAAGGACCGGCAAGATCGCGCAGATCCCGGTTGGTGAGGCCGTGCTGGGTCGGGTGATCGATGCCACGGGAGCTCCCCTTGACGGAAAAGGCCCTATCGAGACCGATACCTACAGCAGGATCGAGGTGGTCGCCCCCGGCGTCATCCAGCGGCAGCCGGTCAACCAGCCCGTCTACACGGGGCTCAAGGCCATAGACGCGATGACGCCGATCGGACGGGGACAGCGGGAGCTGATCATCGGTGATCGTCAGATCGGGAAAACGGCCATTTGTATTGATGCCATCATCCGACAGAAGGATACGGGGATCAAATGTATCTATGTTGCCATCGGGCAGAAGAAATCGACCGTGGCGCAGGTGGTTGAGGCGCTCCGGAAACACGATGCCATGGACTACACCTGTGTCGTTTCCGCCTGTGCGAGCGACCCCGGAACGCTGCAGTACATCGCCGCCTTTGGAGGGTGCAGCATCGGTGAATACTTCAGGGATAGCGGGCAGGATGCTTTGATCATCTATGACGATCTCTCCAAGCAGGCCGTGGCTTACCGGCAGATATCGCTCCTCCTGAGACGTCCACCCGGACGTGAGGCATATCCCGGGGACATCTTCTACAACCACTCGCGGCTCCTTGAGCGTGCCGCCCGGGTGAGTGAAGACTTGGGGGGCGGTTCTCTGACGGCCCTTCCGATCATCGAGACCCAGGCCGGGGACGTCTCCGCCTTTATCCCCACGAATGTTATTTCTATTACCGACGGTCAGGTCTTTCTCGAGCCGGATCTCTTCTACGCCGGTGTCAGGCCCGCGATCAACGTCGGTATCTCGGTCTCCCGGGTCGGTGGCGCGGCGCAGGTGAAGGCGATGAAACAGGTCGCCGGTACCCTGAAGCTTGATCTGGCGCAGTATCGGGAGCTGGCCTCCTTCGCGCAGTTCGGCAGCGATCTCGACAAGGCGACCCAGGCGCAGCTGGAACGGGGAGGCAGACTCGTCGAGATCCTGAAGCAGCCGCAGTATCAACCCATGTCGCTGGCACAGCAGGTGGTTGTGCTGTATGCGGGAGTCAGGGGGTTCATCGACAAGTACGCCGTAGAGAAGATCAAGGAGTATGAGAAACAGCTTCTGAGCTTCATGGGCAGCAAGCACCAGGATATCATGAGCGAGATCGATGAAAAGCAGGAGCTGAACCCCGAGCTGGACGGCAAGATAAAGGCCGTCTTGACGGAATTTGATTCCGTCTTCACTGCGGAATAGAGAGATAGACAGGTATCCGGAGGGTATAATCCGGACGGAGCAGAGGGGAGTGTTTTTGCATGGGCGCATCGTTAAAGGAAATAAAGAGACAATCTATAGCCGTTGATAAGACCCGGCAGATCACCCGGGCGATGAACATGGTGGCGGCGTCAAAGCTGAAGGCTGCGCAGGCGAAGATGGAGAATTTTCGCCCGTATGCGGATAAGCTGATGGAGGTCTTCGGCAGTCTGGCCGGGAGGGTCGTGGGGACCACGAATCCCCTGCTCGCCGTGCGCGATACCGGCAGAATCAAGGTGATCGTGATGACGTCGGACCGGGGTCTGTGCGGCGGATTTAACACAAACGTGATTAAGGAAGTCGATAAGTTCGCACAGGCACGGAAGGCCGAAGGGAAAGATGTTTCGCTGGTTGCCGTCGGCAAGAAGGGGAGGGATTCCTTCAAAAAGAAGCTGCCGATAAGCAGTACGCATATAGACCAGCTGAACCGATTTGATATCGGTCTGGCGACGCGTATTGCCGAAGAGGTGATTCCCCCTTTTATCGCGGAAGAATACGATGAACTGTACCTCTGTTATAACGAATTCCGGAATATCGCCGTCCAGAGACCGGTCATGGTCCGCCTGCTCCCCGCAGCATCTGTCGGCTCGGAGGAGGATGAGCCCGAGGCAGCCGCCGGTTACGTCTATGAGCCTTCCGAAGAAGAACTCCTGTCCCATATCATCCCCATGTACCTGCGGGTGCTGATCTATAAGGGACTCTTGGAAACATCGGCGGGGGAACACGGCGCCAGGATGGTCGCGATGGACAACGCGACAACCAGCTGTGAAGAGATGATACAGAGCCTCACCCAGCAGTTTAACCGGGCGCGGCAGGCGGCCATTACCGCCGAACTGATGGATATCGTGGGTGGTACGGAGGCGCTGGCGGCAAAGGGATAGCCCCGCATAGAGACGGATAAACGATTGAAGGAGATAGGAATGAATACAGGAAGGATTGTACAGGTAATTGGTCCCGTGGTCGACGTGGAGTTTCAGGAGGGGAAGCTTCCCAGCATTATGGACGCTCTCACGATTACGAATCCGGCCATCAATGATGAAGAGGATAATCTGGTTGTGGAGGTTGCCCAGCATCTCGGTGACAACGTGGTCAGGTGCATCGCCATGGAGATCACGGACGGTCTCGTGAGAGGTATGACGGTCAAGGATACGGAAGCACCCATTACGGTGCCCGTCGGCGCGGCCGGCCTGGGGAGAATCCTCAACGTGATCGGAAAGCCGGTGGATGGTCTGGGACCGATCAGCTCCGAGAAGACCATGCCGATCCATCGCCAGGCTCCCTCATTCCTGGATCAGGACACATCGGTCCACGTCCTTGAGACCGGCGTGAAGGTTATCGATCTTTTGGTTCCGTTCCCTCGGGGCGGCAAGATGGGTCTGTTCGGCGGGGCCGGATGCGGGAAGACGGTTGTTATGATGGAGATGATCCATAATATCGCCATGCACCATGGTGGTATTTCCGTCTTTGCCGGTGTGGGTGAGCGGACGCGTGAAGGGAATGACCTCTATCTGGAAATGAAGGATTCCGGGGTTATCGACAAGGCGGCCCTCGTGTACGGCCAGATGACGGAACCCCCGGGAGCACGGGCGCGAGTGGCGCTCACGGCGCTCACGGCGGCGGAGTACTTCAGGGATGAAGAAGGCCAGGACGTGCTCCTCTTCGTCGATAACATCTTCCGGTTCACGCAGGCCGGTTCCGAGGTCTCGGCACTCTTGGGAAGGATGCCGTCCGCAGTCGGATATCAGCCGACGCTGGCGACTGACCTTGGGGAACTCCAGGAGCGGATCACCTCGACGAATAAGGGTTCGATTACGGCGGTCCAGTGTGTCTACGTCCCGGCGGACGACTTGACCGACCCGGCGCCGGCCACCACCTTTGCCCATCTCGACGGAACCGTCGTTCTCTCGCGGGCCATCTCGGAGCTGGGGATCTACCCGGCGGTCGATCCGCTGGATTCGACATCGCGCATCCTGGATCCCAATGTCTTGGGTGAGGACCATTACCAGACCGCCCGGGACGTGCAGATCATCCTGCAGAAATACAAAGACCTCCAGGATATCATCGCGATCCTCGGTATGGACGAGCTTTCCGAAGAAGACCGGCTGACCGTCAGTCGGGCGCGGAAGATCCAGCGGTTTCTCTCGCAGCCTTTCTTCGTGGCCGCACAGTTTACGGGGGTTGATGGGAAGTTCGTGTCGGTTGCCGATACCGTGAAGAGTTTCCGGGAGATCCTTGATGGCGTGCACGATGATCTCCCCGAGCAGGCGTTCTACATGGTCGGTGGCATAGAAGAGGCCCAAGAAAAGGCTGCTCGACTTGCGGAAGAATAGGCCGGAGGATTGGTAGATGGCTGATGAAATGATGCTGGAGATAGTGACGCCCGAGAAGCTTGCGTTCAGTGATGTCGTCGAGGAGGTGACATTGCCGGGGAGCGAGGGTGAATTTGGAGTGTTGATCGGTCACGTGCCGTTTCTGAGTTCCATCAAGGTTGGTGAACTCAATTATACGAAGGACAATAAGAAGGCATATTACTTTGTCGGGGAGGGATATGCCGAGGTGACGGGGCTCAAGGCGACCGTCTTGGTTGAGACCATCGAGGAGGCCGGCTCCATCATTGTTGAGGAGGCGAGGAAGGCCAAGGAGGCGGCGGAGACCCGGCTGGCCGGGATGGGCAAGGATGATCCCGATTTTGAGAAGGTCAAGAAATCCCTGGACAGGGCGGAGGCCCGGCTGAAGATCGCAGAGAAGGTGTAGACTGTAGTTGATGCTGTATTGAAGTCGTACTCGATGTCCATGCTGTACGGAAGGCTGTTCAGATATCAAGCCAAGGGGGTCAGCTCACTTGGCTTGTTTTCTTACGGGGGGTGGAGGAGGTACTGATGAAGAGTGTGAGGGAGGGTTTGCTGAGCATCCCGACATTCGTTTTGCTGTGTGTAGTGTTCACCCTCATGTTTGCTGATCCGGCAGCCGCCGCTGAGGCTGCTGCCCACGGCGGTGGTCATGGACATGATATCGGGGGTGAACTTCCCGTCTGGACGGCGATCCCCTTTGCCGGGATCCTGCTGTCGATCGCCCTGTGTCCGCTTTTGATGCCCCATTTCTGGCATAATCACTTCGGAAAGATCTCTGCCCTCTGGGCGGTGCTTTTCGCAGGGCCTTTCCTCTTTGTTTATCAAGGTGTGGCGGTCTACCATATCCTTCATATCTACTTGATAGACTATATCCCCTTCATCATACTCCTGTGGGGACTCTTCACGATAGCCGGAGGGATTGTGGTCAGGGGATCGCTGAAAGGGACCCCGCTGGTCAATACGGTCATGTTGTTGATCGGTACGGTCCTGGCGTCATGCGTGGGGACGACGGGGGCGGCCATGGTGATGATCCGTCCCGTGCTGAGGGCCAACAAGGATCGCCTGAAGAAGACGCATGTCGTCTGCTTTTTTATATTTCTCGTGGCGAATGTCGGCGGTTCGCTGACGCCGCTGGGTGATCCGCCGCTCTTTCTGGGATTCTTGCACAATGTTCCCTTCTTCTGGGTGACCGCGAATATCCTCCCGCACATGCTGGTGACATCTGGGATCCTGCTGGCGCTCTTTTTTATCATTGATACCTTGTTTTACCGCAAAGAAAGGGGACGGGTGGAAAGTAACCCCGACGAAGAAAAGATCCCCTTCAAGATAGAAGGGGTGACCAATTTTCTGTTTCTCCTGGGGGTTGTCGGCCTTGTCCTGATGAGCGGGTACTGGAAGCCGGGGCATTTCATGCTCCTCGGTGTTCACATGGAGTATCAGAACATAATGAGGGACGTGGGAATTGTCCTCATGGGCGCCCTTTCACTGATATTCACGACCAAGGCCCTGAGAGAGGCCAATGACTTCAGCTGGTTTCCAATTATGGAAGTGGCGAAACTCTTTGCCGGTATCTTCATGACGATCATCCCGGCACTGGCCATCCTGAAGGCGGGGAACGAAGGGGCCCTCGCGGGTCTTGTGGCGGTGGTCCGGGAGCCGTATCATTACTTCTGGGTGACCGGTGCGCTATCGTCGTTCCTCGACAATGCCCCGACCTATCTCACCTTCTTCAACCTGGCCCTCGGTAAACTGGGGATTGCGGAATCGGCTGTCCCCGCAGCCCTCGCGGCGAAGGCGGCAACGGCGAATCCGGAGTTTATCATGTACCTGAAGGCCATATCGGCCGGCGCTGTCTTCATGGGGGCAAATACATACATCGGGAACGCCCCGAACTTTATGGTGAAATCGATCGCCGAAGAGGCGGGGATCAACATGCCCAGTTTCTTCGGGTATATGATCAAGTATTCGATCCCCATCCTGGTTCCCGTGTTTATCCTTGTTACCTTTATATTCTTTTAGCGGGAAGGGGGAAGAGATCAATGAGAAAGGTGCGGCGGTATGAACAAGGAATATTGTGAAGTGGTGATTGAGGGGGAATCACTCGATCTCGTGAGGGGATTTGTGATCGGATTTCTTGAAGGGAAAGGAATTCAGGGGGAGGCGATCTTCGGTGAGGACCATCACGTAGAAAATGAGAGCAGATTCGGCCAGATGATGCGCCTTGTCGGGATCCGGGGGAATCGGTTTCATCTGATCGTCGGTACCGGATTTCACAAACTCCTCGAAGAGGCCCTGGAGAGGCGGGACGATGAACTGTCTCTCAAGATCATTTCCGAGAAAAAGATCAAGCGGGCGTCGTTCGGCTTCCGTTTCCGGGCATATACCCGGGAACTGGGGGATGAACTGAAGGCACTCTTTGAAAAATTGCCGGAAGGGCTTCAGGCGCAGGATTATCAGGCTAGGGAGTCCGAACTCCCCGAAGGGAAGGGAGTGGAGGCCTATGCCCCCCTGCACGAATATGAGTTAAAGGCCACGGGCGTGATATCCGGTCCGGCAAAGGATGTGATTGAGTTCTACGGAAAGGCGGAGCATTATGATATGGCGGAACTCGATGATATCAAGATGGAATACGCCGCGTCCTGATCTGTTACCGTTTTCTGCGGACCACCTTTCTTCTGACCAGTTTTTTGCGGGATGGCGGTTTTGAGGTCGTGGATGATGCGGGTGGATTCTTTGTCTGGGTAGCATCGCCTGAGGCATCGGAAGGGTGGCTCTGCCGGTGAAAACAGGTTGCCCGTGGACATGTGAGTATGCTTTCCCCATCTTGCCCCGGAGATTCAATCAAAAAAGGATTGCCGCATGCCGGGCAGGTCAGGTGATGCGGCTTCCCCCAGCTTATGAAGGTGCAGTTCCTGTCCGAGCAGGCGTAATAGCATTTTCCCGTTATCGTCTGGTGTGATACGATCCGGCCTGTTCGGCATATAGGACACTGCATCGCGAGATCTTCTGCAAAGTCTGCAATTCGTTTCTCGACAATGTTGTCATCGCCCGGCGAGACCACCGGATCGGGAGATATATTCCCTGCCACTTCGTCCGTTTCGTCGCGGAACTTTTCGCCCGCTGTCGATCCGGACGGATCGTTCCCCCCTTTCTCTTCATCTATCCCCCCTGCTCCCGTCGAAGAGGAGATAACCGGATCTATCTCCGATGTCGAGCGGGACGAGGGATTCATGTCTCCCGACATGATGAGATCATGGAGAGGGGCGACGAGGGGTGCCTGCCCCTCCCTCAGGGAGGAGGTGTTCGAAAACACGGTGGAAAAAGACGGGGCATGTTCACCTGCTTCAGGGGTCTCGCCGGGCGGCGTATTGATAAGGTCAACCTTATGGTGTTCTCGATCCGGTTCGACGAGACGATTCTCGGGGACTGACGTTGCTCGAGCTGATCCGGCTAGCAGTTCCGGAACCGGTGTTGCGGCAACTGTGCCCTGTGGATCCGGGGAGGTTACCTCGGGTGGTGGTACCGTCTCGGGAACGGGAGCTTTTCCCCCCCCGGCTGCACGCTTTTTCTGTGCAGCTTCAAAATCCGAACCCTTGATGATCTTACTTCGGACAGGACGGCGATTTTGTTTTTGTATGAGGGACGCGATATCTTCGCGGTTGAGCGATCTTCCGCCGTCAGCCGGGCCCTGTTTCTTCTTGAGAGCGACGCCGTGTATGGTCAGTGTCTGATCGAAATGGTTTGCGGCGGTCTCAAGGGATTTACGCCCGGACTTCACCTCATCCATGGCCTGGGCGAGATAGGCGACCAGATTGATCCCCGGCATGGTGGGGAAGATGTGGTCGAGAATCCGGGCCATACGGACGGTATGATCCAGGATGAAGATGCCGGAATCGGCAGTGGTCCGGATATATCCCCTCCGGGCCAGGTCCGGTATGATCATATCCATGATCGTATCGGCATCCAGACACATCTCCGTCAGTTCAGTATGGAGCCTCTCCCGGTTGTACGGCTCGGATCCGGCAGGGTCACCCTGTTCGTTTTTGACCTGTTCGGCAAAGAGCAGAATGCACGATACGGCATTGGTCGTTACCGGTAAGCCCCCGATTCCATGCCGTGCCCCGAGGAGCCGCTGTATATGACCGCTGAGTATTGTATCAAACCGATATGCAATCCCCTCTGCAACAGACCCCCCTTCAGGGGTTTTATTTGTCATAATACCGTCCCATCTTGAAATCCATTCTCAGCATGCACCGTGTCGCCTTCGTCTTCGTAGAATTCATCTGTTTAAGTCTGTGATGCCTGGTTTGTCGGCTCCTCTCCCGGCGCCGCTGTCTCCGGGGCGACCTCCTGCGGTGGTTCTTCATCGTTCCCGGACTCGTCCTGCTCTGATGGTGATAAGGACTCCTCGCCTTCGTTTGCGGCCCGGTCTGCTGCGACCGACGCCTCGCCTTCGTTTGCGGCCCGGTCTGCTGCGACCGACGCCTCGCCGGCCTTTGATCGGTCGGCATCCTCGTCGAGCGATGTCAAGAGAGAAAGATAATTTCCCTCTCGATTCAGGACAATTGAAAGGCTGACCTTGACGTCAAAATTCAATTGATATGCGATTTGATCTTTATGGACGATAATATCGCCGTCCTTGTATTCAACGTCGTCAGCGATATACAGATGGTGCTTTTCGACGAATACCTTTCCGATTTCTCCCCAATCCATATCGGCGGTTATGGAATCAATCAGTTCGCTCTCCCCGCTCTTGATGATTTCCGGATCTGTTATTCTCATCTGAATCTTCTCCTTTTCGCCCTCAAACATGAAACGAAAATAGCAAAATTTGTACCACAGCATCAACCCTAACGGGTAATCGGCAAAAAGGAGCTGTCTCGCCAGTCTGGAGGAGGGTCTTTTGATTTGCACGTGCTGCGGCGGACGCAATCTGCCGCCATTTTCTTTGCCTCGGGGGCAGCCGACGTGAGGTCGGGCGCCTCGTGGGACCGGACGGACGACCTCCCCGTCTGTTCCGGAGAGGGATCACCGGGGTATCCGCCCTCGGGGAGGCATGACACAGAGAAGATAGTCAATATATTGACGTGTTGTGCGGGGGTTGGGCGGCCGGGTTGTATTGTGGATGACCGGTTCCGGACACGTTCCCTGCCGGGATTGCATAATCCTTTCCACGCTCTCTCGACGGGGCATATTTCTTGCCTTGAGCGAAGAGGGGTCCGACGATCCTGTCTGGATTCCGGACGATGCGACGTTCAGGAGAAAGTCCGACAATCAACCGATGATAATATTATGATTTGTTGTGTGGGGGGTGATCGTATACCCCGGTATCCTGCGTGATGGGAAGCCTACAGGGAGGTCAGGCGTGAGACCGAGAGAAAGCGAATCAGTATGGATACGAATGAATAACGAGGTACATCCCGTTGTTGCCGGGAAGCGTGAAAGGATACTGCTGTGGCCCTTGCGATAACCAGAGAAGGTATTGATGAGGCGTTGTCCCATTTCCATTATAAAGACAAGAAGACGTTGAAAAGCAGATTTATTCGTCTTGTCCGCCGGTATTATGAAGATGAGAGGGCGATTGAGACCCTCACGCGGATTGATACGGATGAACTGATCACGCTCCTCTGGGATACGGGGGATGACCCCATTATTATCAAAAACAGGCGAAAAAACTTTACCAGTATCAAGTCGGCCATCAATAAGGAATTAGAAGAACTGTATATCAAAGGGGAGAATCCGGAAGGGGTCATTATCGGACCCGGTAACACCTTTATCATGTCCGATGAGGCAAGGAACGATGCCCTCGAGGCCTTTGTCAAGAGGCCCAAAGAAGATGAGGCGGCTCTGCTGCAGCAGGTCAAGGATGTCTTGAAGGTGCTGGGTGAAACCCTTGCGGAATCATCCTCCTTTCACAACGGGGGACCGGAAAATGATCCCGGCGGGTTGCAAGAGATCAGGGAGCTTATCCGCGAATTGAGCGCCAGGGCCGGGTTGGGTGAACCGGTTGTTCCTCTGGATGAGGTGTTGGAGGAGATCGACGCGGGCGATAGAGAGGAAGAGGATGAACTCTCCCCCGACGAGGATCTGGAGGAGGTGGACGCGGGGGAGATCGAGGAGATCCTGGAAGAGGTTGACGGAGAGGAGGACCCCGGAGATCTCCCGGGAGAGGTGGATGAACTCTCCCCCGACGAGGATCTGGAGGAAGTGGACGCGGGGGAGATCGAGGAGATCCTGGAAGAGGTTGACGGAGAGGAGGCCCCAGAAGATTTCCCGGGAGAGGTGGAAGGACTCTCCCCCGACGAGGATCTGGAGGAGGTGTATGCGGGGGAGATCGAGGAGATCCTGGAAGAGGTTGACGGAGAGGAGGACCCCGGAGATCTCCCGGGAGAGGTGGAAGGACTCTCCCCCGACGAGGAGCTGGAGGAAGTGGATGCGGCCGATAGCGAGGAGGTCCTGGAAGAGGTCGATATCGCGGGGGCCGGTGATGAGGTTGAGGAGGTGGCCCCGGATGAGGAACTGGAGGTGGTTGACGAAGACGACATCGCGGAGCTGTTCGAAGAAGTTGTGGAGGACGATGGCGAGGCCGGGCCTGGTGATTTGCCGGGGGAGGAAGGAGAGGATATTCCACCGGATGAGGAGTTGGAAGAGGTTGGCGAGGACGATCTTGAAGAGGTGCTGGAGGAAGTTGATGACGCGGGATCGGACGGGGATGTATCCTATGATGTCGATTCTGGCGAATCAGCTGGCACCGAGGATGAAGAGGAGGGACTGCGACTCCTGGCCGAACAGTTCAACGAATCTCTCGCCGCCATGGATCGGTTTTACAACCAGTATATCCTGATCCCCGAGGGTAACTTTCCCATCGGTTCCGGGCTGTCCGCAAAGAGCGTCAATATTGAACGGGTCGTTCATCTTCCCCCGTTCTATCTGGGGAAGTTTCCCGTGACGAATGTCCTCTTTGAGATCTTTATCGAAGAAACCGGTTACAAGACAACGGCGGAGCGAGTGGGGTACGGGACGGTGTTTCATGGTCGCCACCGCGCACAGAAGAAAGCGGTCAATGATTCGATGACGACCTTTTCCTGTAATGCATCGCTCAGCGTGAAGGTGGTGAAGGGGGCGTGCTGGTACCAGCCGTTTGGTCCCGGGAGCACCCTGTATGGGAAGAGAAACCACCCCGTCGTCCAGATAAGCCTGGAGGATGCCCTGGCCTTTGCGGCGTGGACGGGGAAACGGTTACCCTCTGAGGAAGAGTGGGAGGCTGCCGCACGGACCTCGGACGGGCGTTTCTTTCCCTGGGGAGATGAGTGGCTGGATGATGCCTGTAATACCGAAGGAAATCTTATCGGTGACACGACAACCGTCGATAGATACCGCGAATTTGAAAACAGATACGGTATCGCGGATATGTTGGGGAATGTCCTGGAATGGACGATAACGCGTTCAAAAGAACCCGATCCTCAAAACGGGGGAACCGAAGGACTGTATATCGCGAAGGGGGGAAGTTTTATATCAGGAAACGGGATAGCACTCTCCGACAGAACGGTACTTCATCCTCACTATCATTCGAATATCCTCGGATGTAGGTGCGTGGCTTATTGACCGTTTCCCGGGCCTCCGGATTTTGACAACAAGGAGATGGTTATGCCTTGACACCTGAGGCGAATACCCAGGGTGTACAGTACGAGGGGATGTACGTCTCGGCGAATCTGACATCCGAAAAGAACCTTGCCAGGAGGATCTTGGCTGTCTTCAGGGTCTCTTCATCGTAGGCGGAGCAACACTGAACCGTAATCATGCCGGAGGGGTTCATCACACCCTTGATCTTGGAGAAGAGATTGTCCAGATACACCTCTCGATCCATGTCAATGAAGGCCTCCGGGTGCATTGTCAGATCGTAGAGAACGCCGTCGAACCGGCGGCTGCCGTCCAGAAACTGCAGGACGTCGTCATGGACGAGCTCAGTCCTTTCGTCGTCAAAGGCGCCGTGGCAGATGCCTCTCAGGTGTTGTGCACACGCCGCTGTCACCTCCCGGTCGATATCAACGAGGGTTACCCTCCCGGGATCATGCTTCAGCAGTTCGTAGAGGACCCCTCCGTCACCGCCGCCGAGGATCGCCACGTCATTGAGAGGGATTTTTGCCTCGACGAGAGGAGATACCATGCTTTCATTGTACAGGTACGCGTCCTTCTCGGCTATCTGGAGATCATTGTCAAGAAACAGCATCCGCCCGAAATCCTCGTTATGGATAATCCTGATGTCCTGGTATGTCGATTTCTTACTGAAGATCTCCCGTTCGATATGATACCGTATGTCGAAGCCGCTGAGATTGGTGTCGTCCGTTATCCAGTTTTTGCTGTTTATCTCGAGGGGATTCCCCCGCGAGATCTCCGCGACCCTGGTGGTACCCGGGGCAAGCTGCTCCTTGAAGTAGTCCAGGAGTTCGAAAGACACCCGGCTGTCGCGGGAGCAGGTAAAGATATCCAGAGAGGCGTGACATGCCTCCGGGTAGGTATGGATGGCCACGTGTGATTCGCTGATAACGGCGATGGAGGTGATCCCGATAGGATCGTAACAGTGACTGTTGAGGCTCACCAGACCGAGGGAAAACCTGTTGATCCCCTCGCACATGATTTTCTCGATCGACTCCCGGTCATTCAGGATATCCGGGGCGCAGTTGAAAAACTCCGCCAGGACCTGTGTTCCTCGTGGTTTCATGGTAACCCCCTGTGCATCAATGAGTTGACCACGGCCAACGCGGCGTTCTTATATAAAAAAAGGGCGTTGGGTGTCAAGGAATTAAAGACCTCGGGGGAAAGGGGAACTGCTCCCTAGTTATTCGTTGACAAAGGGTATCACTCATTGTACTCCTGTATCCAGTAAAAAAGGCGGATCGAAATCATGCACGAACGGTTCATCAAAATGATGGCAACGGGGTTGGGGACCGGTCTGTCTCCTCTTGCCCCCGGGACGGTGGGAACGCTGGTGGGGATACCGTTATATCTGGTCTTTATCCGTTTCCCCTGGCCGATTGCGCTCCTCTCGATTGTCGCCTTTGCCCTCTTCTCCGTCTATATCTCCCAGGAGGCGGAGCGGATATACCATGAAAAAGATCCGGGCCGGATCGTCATCGACGAGATCGCGGGGTTCCAGGTCACCATGTTCCTGATTGCGCCGACCTTCTGGTCTATCGTTGCAGGCTTCATTCTCTTTCGGATCTTCGATATTATCAAGCCCTTCCCCATCCGCCTCTGCGAGCGGAGGTTTCCGGGGGGATACGGGGTCGTGGGCGATGACATCGCCGCCGGCGTGTATGCGAATATCATATTGTTTTTCTTTGTTCAGTGGGTGGTGTGATGCATGTTGGAATACTGGTTATCGGGAATGAACTGACGAGCGGCATGACGCAGGACACCAATTCGTCCGCCATAGCGCGCGAGTTCCATGCCCAGGGGTGGCGTGTGTCGGCCATCATGGCCGTCGGGGACGATGCCGCAGCCATCAAGGGAGGGCTCGATTGCCTGATAGAAACCTCCGACGCGCTGGTCGTCACGGGGGGGCTCGGCCCGACCGCGGACGATATCACGACCGCATGCATTGCCGGGGCGTTCGGCCTCGCTCTTCACACCGATGAGTCCGTTCTCCGGCATCTCAAGGAACGCTTTGCCCGGTACAATATCCCGTGGACCGAAAACAACGCGAAACAGGCCCTTTTTCCGGATGGTGCCCGTGTCATCGATAATCCGGCGGGGACCGCCCCCGGATTCTGTCTGGACAGAGACGGCAGGACGGTCGCCGTCATACCGGGTGTCCCCGCCGAGGCGCGCCGGATGCTCGACGAGGGGGTGATCCCTCTCTTCAGAGAACGGTTTGGGTCCGGGGAGCGGGTCATGAGACGGACGGTCAGGGTATTCCGGCTGAGCGAGTCGCGGATCGACCAGGAACTGGCGGAGGAGGATCTCGCTATCCCCGGCGTGGATATCGGATTCTATCCCCACTTTCCCCAGATTCGCGTGGTGATCACCTCCCGGGGCACGGATGGACGCGACGTGGAAGAGAACCTGAAACTCGCCGAGGAACGGATTGCAGGCAGGCTCGGAAACTATATATTCGGGTACGACGACGACACCATGGAAGGGGTGGTGGCGGCGCTCCTGACCGAACGCGGTCTGACCCTTGCGGTTGCCGAGTCGTGTACCGGCGGACTGATCACCGACCGTCTCACCGACGTGCCG
This sequence comes from Syntrophales bacterium, assembly GCA_963662405.2. Lineage (GTDB taxonomy): Bacteria > Desulfobacterota > Syntrophia > Syntrophales > UBA2210 > UBA6078. The sequence continues at coordinate 511,422 of CAXXKT010000001.1, read as the reverse complement.
GGGAGTTCCCTTTTCCTGGAACGGGGGGTGGTCGTCTACAGCAATACCGCAAAAGTCGATCTCCTGGGTGTTCCCGCTTCGATTATCGAAGCGCACGGCGCCGTGAGTGAGGAGACCGCCACACTCATGGCGGAAGGGGTGCGGCGGCTCGGTGGAACGGATATCGGCCTTGCCACGACCGGGATCGCGGGTCCGACGGGTGGAACGGAGACAAAACCGGTGGGAACGGTCTGTGTCGCCATCTCAACCAAGGAGGGAACCGCGTGCCGCCGCTATCAGTTCAGGTGGGGCAGAAGGAGAAACAAGGAGATATCGGCGCAGATCGCTCTGGATATGCTGCGGAGGCAACTCATCGAAGGGAACGTGTTGACATAACGGTGTCGGTGCATTACATAGAGTATCGATTCTAGTGGGGAAAAAGTGTGGTATGGGAGATACGAAACCCATACGGTCGTTTCTGGCGATAGAACTTCCGCGGGATATCCGGGACCGGATAGAAAAAGTCAAAGAGGAATTGCGCCCCGTGGTGCGGGGGGTGCGCTGGACACGGGCGGAGGGGATGCATCTTACGCTGAAGTTTTTCGGCGATATCTCCCCGGGAGATGTGGGCTGTATTTCAGAGGCCGTTGAAAGACACACCCGGGATACTCCTCCATTGAAGCTCTCCCTGGATACGCTGGGGGGATTCCCCGGTCTGAGTCGCCCGGGGGTCCTGTGGCTCGGTGTCGGGGGGGAGACCGGCAGGCTGGTGGACCTACAGGCGGCGATTGAAAAGGACCTGGCGGTGTGCGGTTTCCCGGTGGAAAAGAGAAAGTTCACGGCGCACCTGACCCTGGGGAGGGCCCGGTCGCGTGACGGCGTTTCGGGCGCCGCGTCTCTTCCCGATATGGTGGGAGATCTGAGCGGACACCGATTCGAGGCAACGGACCTGGTCCTTTTCAAGAGTGATCTGCGACCCGGCGGTCCGCTATATACGGCGCTTGCCCGGTTTCTCTTCGGGGGAACGCGCCGGGCCGATGATTGTTGATTGTATGAATTTTATCCTTCGATACTATTTTTTGACGGACGGCACGAGATGCCGATAAGAGGAGGTCGCTATGAGGTCTGATGCGGAGAGGGAAAAGGCTGTGGAGCTGGCCATAACCCAGATTGAAAAGCAGTTCGGGAAGGGCTCCATCATGAGGCTGGGGGGAGATGAGGTCATAACCGATGTCCCTGCCACGCCGACCGGTTCCATCAGTCTCGATATTGCTCTCGGTGTCGGCGGTATCCCCCGGGGGCGGGTGATCGAGATATTCGGTCCCGAATCGGGGGGGAAGACCACGCTTTCGCTCCATATCGTCGCGGAGGCCCAAAAGAGGGGTGGCCTTGCTGCCTTTGTGGACGCGGAACACGCCCTGGATGTGGGGTATGCCCGCAAGATCGGTGTGAATACGGATGACCTTCTCATATCGCAGCCGGATACGGGAGAACAGGCGCTGGAGATCGCCGAGGTCCTGGTCAGAAGCGGTGCGGTCGATATCCTCGTGATCGATTCCGTTGCGGCATTGGTTCCCCGGTCGGAACTGGAAGGCGATATGGGAGACGCGCAGATGGGACTCCAGGCCAGGCTCATGTCTCAGGCCCTGAGGAAGCTGACCGGGACCATCGGCAAGACGATGACGACGGTCATCTTCATCAACCAGATGCGGATGAAGATCGGGGTCTTTTTCGGCAACCCGGAGACGACAACGGGGGGGAATGCCCTCAAGTTCTATTCGAGCATGCGCCTCGATATCCGCCGGGTCTCCGCCATCAAACAGGGGCAGGATGTCATCGGGAACAGAACCCGGGTCAAGGTGGTGAAAAACAAACTGGCTCCCCCATTCAAGGAAGCGGAGTTCGATATCATCTTCGGGGAGGGTATCTCGAAAGAGGGTGATCTGCTCGATCTGGCGGCCGAGAGCGGGATTGTCGAGAAATCGGGGGCCTGGTATTCATACGGGGGGGAGCGGATCGGACAGGGGAGAGAGAATGCCCGGACATTCATGAAAGAGAACCCCGATGTCATGGCACGGATCTCGGAGGAGGTCTCAGAGCGGTTCAACCTGAAGAGGGAGCGAGTCGGAGAGCCGGAGTCTGAATAGTGGATGATGATCCTCTGTATGAGAAGGCGCGCCAAAAGGCGCTGCGCTACCTTGCATACAGGAGCAGAAGCGTGGAGGAGGTGCGCTCTAAGCTCGCGGACCAGGGCTTTGGTGATGCCGTCACCAAAAAGGTTATTGACAGGTTTTGCGATCTTGGATATCTGGACGACAGGAATTTTGCGGGTCAGCGTGCGAAGGGCCTCGCCGCAGACAGGCTGTGGGGTGACCGGAAGATAGTGGCGGCCCTGAATGAAAAGGGGATCTCCCGTGACCTGATAGACGAGGCCATTACCGAAGCGAGGGAAGGAAAAAGCGAGTGGTGCGCCATACGGGAGCTGGTTGAAAAGAGATTGCGCAGTCAGCCGGCATGCGAGGTCTTTTCGTATAAAGGAAAGAGGCGGTTGATGCAGAGCCTCGCGGGGAGAGGATTCCCCGTAGGTAAGATACTGGACGTGCTCAGAGAGATGGGAAATGCCTGTAACATGGATGATCCTGCTCCGTCGGGCATAGTGGAAATCAAGGAGAGATACAATAATGACGGGCAGTGAGATCAGAGAGAAGTTTCTTGCGTATTTCAAGGAGCGGGGGCATGCGATCGTCTCCAGCTCTTCGCTGATTCCGAAGGAGGACCCTACGCTCCTCTTCACAAACGCGGGGATGGTCCCGTTCAAGAATCTTTTTCTGGGGCAGGAGGATCGTGGATACAAGCGAGCGGCAACGTCACAGAAGTGTGTCCGGGCCGGGGGAAAGCACAACGACCTGGAGAACGTCGGGTATACGGCCCGGCACCACACCTTTTTCGAGATGCTGGGGAACTTTTCATTCGGTGACTATTTTAAGGATGAGGCCATCACCTGGGGATGGGAGTTCCTGACGGAGGTGATGGGGCTCCCCACGGACAAGTTGTGGGTCAGCATATACAAGGACGACGACGAGGCCTTTGAGATATGGAACACAAAGATGAAGGTCCCCGCCGAGCGGATCCTCCGTCTGGGCGAGAAGGACAACTTCTGGACCATGGGGGATACCGGCCCCTGCGGCCCGTGCTCGGAGATCCATTACGACCAGGGTGAAAAAGTTGGCTGCGGCCGACCGGACTGTAATGTCGAGTGCGAATGCGGACGATTTGTCGAGGTGTGGAATCTCGTCTTCACTCAGTTCGACCGCGATGCCTCCGGGACCCTGACTCCCCTTCCCAACCCGAATATCGATACGGGGATGGGGCTCGAGCGGTTGGCGGCTGTGATGCAGGGGGTGACCAGCAACTACGACTGCGATCTTTTTCATGAAATCATTCAACATATTGAATGTGTGTCGGGGAGAAAGTACAGAGAAAATGACGAGGACGACATCGCGATCCGGGTCATTGCCGACCACTGTCGTGCCGTTACCTTTCTCATCGGTGACGGTGTCCTCCCGAGCAATGAGGGGAGGGGGTATGTCCTCAGGCGAATCCTGCGCCGTGCCGCCCGTTTCGGCAAGCTTCTGGGGCTGAACAAGCCGTTTTTGCACGATCTGGTTCCGGTGGTGATCGAGAAGATGCGGGACTGCTATCCGGAGATGACCGACAAGGAGTCTTATATACGGAAGGTTGTTGTCAACGAGGAACAACGCTTCATGGAGACCCTCGATACCGGTCTGAAGATCCTGGAGGATGAGATCAAATCGCTCAAGGAAGAGGGGAGTGCCGTCATTCCCGGCGATGTGGTCTTTCGCCTCTACGACACCTTTGGCTTTCCCACCGACCTGACGGCCGAGGTCGCCCGATCTCGGGACCTCACGTTGGATATCGTCGGGTTCGATGCCGCCATGGAAAACCAGCGCAGCAAGGCGCGGGAGGCCTGGAAGGGGAGCGGGGAGGAGGAAGTCGCCGATGTCTACCGAAAGGTTTCCATGGATGGAATCAGGACGGAATTTGTGGGGTACGAGGGGAATACCGAGGCCACGGCGCGGGTCGTCGCCATCCTGAAGGACGACCAGCGGGTCGACGCCCTCGCGGAAGGTGAACGGGGCGAGATATTCGTCGATAAGACCTCCTTCTACGGTGAGATCGGAGGACAGATCGGAGATGTCGGGATCATCGAAAGCGGCTCGACTCTCTTTGACGTGTGGGATACCCAGAAACCTTTGGACGATCTCTTTACCCACATCGGAAAGATGAAACGGGGGACCCTTGCCGTTGGCGATGCCGTCGACCTGAAGACGGACGCGGGGATCCGCCGGGCCATCGAGGCGAATCACTCGGGGACCCACATCCTCCAGGCCGCGTTGAAGCGAGTGCTGGGAGACCATATCACCCAGTCCGGGTCTCTTGTGAATGCGGAGCGCCTCCGGTTCGACTTCACCCACTTCGCGAAGATCGAAGACGAGGAGATGGAAGAGGTCGAACGGATCGCCAATGCCTACATCAGGAGCAATATACCGGTCGATACCCGGATCTTGCCCCGCGAAGAGGCGATGCAGACCGGCGCGACGGCCGTCTTCGACGAGAAATACGGCGAGTCCGTTCGTGTCGTCCGGATGGGAGATTACAGCATGGAGCTGTGCGGCGGGACCCATGTTCTCAGGACCGGCGATATCGGTTTCCTCAAGGTGGTCGGTGAATCATCCGTCGCCGCCGGCGTGAGGAGGATCGAGGCGGTGACCGGGGGAGAGGCGGTCAAATACGCCGAAGCGATAGAAAAAGAACTGAAGTCCTCGGCCCGGCTTGTCAAGGCGGTTCCCCTGGAGCTGAATCAGCGGGTCGAGCGGCTGTTGAAAAACCAACGGGATCTTGAACGGGAGATTGATGCCCTCAAGGGAAAACTGGCGGCGAAGGATTCCTCCGATCTTCTCGGTGGGGTCAAGGAGATCAAGGGAGTCAAGGTGCTCGCGACCCTGGTTGATGCGCCGGATGTGAAAACCCTCCGCGATTTCGGCGATAAGGTACGGGACAAGCTTTCCTCCGGGATCATCCTTCTGGGGAGCCGCGGGGGGGACAAGGCAATCCTCCTGTGCATGGTGACAAAGGATCTGACGAACCGCTACAACGCGGGAAAGATCGTCGGTGAGATCGCGCCGGTCGTCGGCGGGAAGGGGGGTGGCCGCCCCGATATGGCCCAGGCCGGAGGTCCCATGCCTGAAAAGCTGGAAGCGGCCCTGGCAAAAGGAGAAGAGATCCTGAACAGGCAATAGACGCAAAATCAAAGCTCAAGGAAAGTGTATGAACCTGCAAACGCTCATCTACGAAGTGAGGGAAGACGTGGCCGTTGTCAGGTTGAACCGTCCCGAAAAGAAGAATGCCATATCCTTTGAACTCTCGGAAGAGATGGGCGCGGTTATCGACCGGGCCAACGAGGATGAATCGATCCGCTTCATTATCCTGACCGGGACGGGGGAGGCCTTTTCCTCAGGGGCCGACTTCAGTAATCCGTCACAGACGACCGAGATGATCCGGAGGGAGTTTGACACAAAGTCCGGCGCATCCCCCATCCTCAAACTGATCAATTCACCCAAGCCCACCATCGCGGCGGTCAACGGCTACGCCCTCGGCCATGGCGCCGAGTACGCCCTGATGTGTGATATCATTATCGCATCCGACCGGGCCGAGTTCGGATTTATCGGACCGATCCGAGGCGCCGTCTGCCCCTACGCGATGATACGGCTTGCAGACGAAATCGGAAGGGCGCGGGCGAAGGAATTGATCATCACCTGCGAACGTATCTCGGCCGCTGAGGCCCTCAGGATCGGTCTCGTCAATAAGGTGGTCCCCCCATGACGGGCTGATTGCCGCGGCTCTCGATATGGCCAAGAAGATGCGTCGGGCGGGTCCTCTGGCGGTTCGTTATACGAAAGAGGTGATCAATCGTGGCCTGGGCGGGTACGACCTGAGTGCCGCCGTCTTTGAAGAGATGCACGCGAGTGAAGATATTGTCGAGGGGGCCATGGCCTTTCTCGAAAAAAGGAACCCTCGCTGGTGGGGTGAACCGTAAAAGACTGCCGCGGTGACAACAACGTAGGGTGAAAAGGGGATGAGATGCCGGAATATCCTGCGCGACACGAGCACTTCAGGAGTCCCGATGGACTCAATATCTTCTACCGAGTATACCGGGCCGAGGACGAGCGAGCGCGCCTGGTGATAGCCCACGGTCTGGGCGAACATGCCGGGCGTTACGGTACCGTTGCCGGTCGGCTCCTTCCCCGGGGAATCAGCATATGGGCCCCGGACCATCGAGGGCACGGCCGGAGCGACGGTCCCCGGGGGCATATCTCTTCCTTTTACCAGTATATCGATGATCTCCACACCCTGATCGGTCATTCCCGGGAGCATCTCCCCGAAGGGATGAAGCTCTTTCTCTTGGGACACAGCATGGGGGGGCTGATAGCCCTCCGGTTCGCCGCTCGTTTCCCGGACGTGATCGACGGCCTGATCATTTCATCTCCCGCCCTCGGGGTGCCGCAAAAACCATCTCCCCTCCTGACCGGTATCGCACGGATCCTCTCGACCCTCCGGCCGACCTTCGGTTTTCCCAACGGCCTTGATGCGTCGAAGATCAGCCACGATGAAGCGGTGGTCCGCGCATACCTCGATGACCCCCTCGTCCATGCGCGAGTGAGCGCCCGCTGGTTTACCGAATTTATCGCGGCCATGGAGGCCGCGAATCGGTCCGTCTCTGAGATGCAACTCCCCATCCTGATGCAGATTGCCGGGGACGATCACCTGACCAGTGTGGACGCATCAAAACAGTTTTTCGAGGGAATCCCCGCCGCCGACAAGACGCTTCGCCTGTACGAAGGGCTGTACCACGAGGTATACAATGAAGAGAAACAGCAGCGGGCCCACGTGCTGGATGACCTGGAATCGTGGCTCATGAAGCACATCTGACGAGAAAGGAGGGGGTGAAGATGGCGAACTATGTCGGTGCCGTGGACCAGGGGACGACGAGTACCCGCTTTATCATTTTCGATCAGAGCGGGAAGATCGTTGCGGTCGATCAGAAAGAACATGAACAGATTTTCCCCCGGGCCGGATGGGTGGAACATGATCCGATCGAGATATGGCGAAACACGCAGGAAGTGATCCGCGGGGCCATGGCCAAGGCGGGGATCGCCGGGAAGAACCTGGCGGCGATCGGGATCACCAATCAGCGGGAGACCACGGTCGTCTGGGACCGGGAGACGGGGAAACCATACACCAACGCCATCGTCTGGCAGTGCACCCGGACGGGAGAGATCTGCGGTGAACTCAGCAAAGAAGGCGGGCAGGACCGCTTCCGCGCGAAGACGGGGCTCCCCATCGCGACATACTTCTCGGGTCCCAAGATCAAGTGGATCCTGGACACCATTCCCGGGGTGCGTGAGGATGCCCTCGAGGGAAAGGCCCTCTTCGGGACCATGGAGACGTGGCTGACCTGGTGGCTGACCGGGGGTCCCGACGGCGGTGTCCATGAAACCGACGTGACGAACGCAAGCCGGACCATGCTGATGGATCTCCATACCCTCGCGTGGGACGATGTGATCTTGGATATCATCGAGATCCCTCGCCGGATGCTTCCCTCCATCGTTCCCTCCAGCAACGAAAACTTCAGCGGGACAACCTCTCCGGACGGACCGGTAGGCGCGCGGGTCCCGGTCTGCGGCGCCCTGGGAGATCAACAGGCCGCCCTTGTGGGGCAGGCCTGCTTCGAAATGGGGGAGGCCAAAAACACCTACGGGACGGGCTGCTTTTTGCTCCTCAATACCGGTACGATGCCCATCCCGTCAACCCACGGTCTGATCACATCCGTCGCCTATCAGATAGGTGAGGCCAAGCCGGTTTACTGTCTCGAGGGCTCGATTGCCGTCGCCGGGGCCCTTGTCCAGTGGGTACGGGACAATATGGGTCTGATATCGAAGTCGGCTGAGATCGAAGATCTGGCCGGGATGGTGGAGGACAGCGGCGGGGTCTATTTCGTCCCCGCATTTTCGGGACTCTTCGCCCCCTACTGGCGGAGCGATGCGCGTGGGGTGATCGTTGGACTGACCCGGTTTGTCAACAAGGGACACCTGGCCCGGGCGGTCCTGGATGCCACCGCCTACCAGACGAAGGATATCGTCGAGGCAATGAACAAGGATTCGGGTGTCGTCCTCTCCGCTCTCAAGGTGGACGGGGGGATGGTGTATAACGAGATGCTGATGCAGTTCATCGCGGATATGCTGGGAGTTCCGGTAATCCGGTCGGTAATCTCCGAGACGACCGCACTGGGGGCGGCTTACGCGGCCGGGCTGGCCGTAGGGTTCTGGTCCGGACCGGACGAGTTGAAACGACACTGGGCCGAGGATAAGCGATGGCTCCCCGCCGTGGGACATTCATACCGGGAGGAGCAGTATCGTGGTTGGAAGAAGGCGGTCCAGCGGACCCTCAACTGGGTGGATGAATAAGGGCGAACGCACCGTGTAATACAGAAAAGCCCCCGTCTTTTCAGGCGGGGGCTTTGTGGTGTGTAAAGGGTATTCCTATTATCGCCGTTCTTTTTTCTGCCGTTCCATGTTGAGCCGAGCCTCTCCGTAGAGCCGCCAGATACACAAGCCGATAGCAAGAAAGAAGAGGCCGAACATGAAAGCAGGCTCAGTATTGAATGTGATATCGATCCATCGGCCGACATAGAGAAACAGAAACGATGAAACGACGATAACAAAACCCCATACACTGATCTGCAGGATCTGGGTCAGATTCGATCGCCAGTTTATCGGGTTATGATGGTGCCGCGTAGTGATCACTGCTCGCGTATCACTTTCTAGCTGACGAGGTTCTTGAGCACACCCACGACCGGGGCCGTGAAGAGGGCTACCAGGACGGCGTAGAGCGCGAAGGAACCAACCGCCTCGCTGAGGTACAGCTTCGAGTACTTGTGTTTCAGAGAGGTGATGATCATCCCGCCAACGATGAGGCACCCGAGGTGGAAGTAGGGGAAGCCCGCCGCGTTGGTTGCGGTATATTCGGCATAGCCGAAGGAAGCGGTGACGAGCACCACGAAGGCCGCCATGATGATTGTCTGCACTGTCCGTTTCATGATTGTATCCTCCTTCATTGTTTCCAGGAATCTTTCCCTTTGCCCTTCTAGCAATGAAAGAACCATGCCAGTTTGGAGTGTCAGGGTAAGAATAGTTGTAAAAGACTGAAAACACTGATTTTAATAGAACAGCCGGATCAACGGAAATGCATAAAACAGCGCAAAAACGGTATGCCGGATTAAACGAAACGTCCAATACCGTTGAATAAAACGTTCAGAAAAAGGGGGGGACACGACGGCAGCTCCGCCGAGATTCATGATACCTTCGTGAGCGGCTTGTTACCCCCGCAACCGAATCCGGAAGGCCACCGTTCCGGGCGGCTTGCATCTGTCTGTTATATCAATGATATTGGATCGTTGAGACCATGCTTCCCCCTCTCACGCCTTTTTTGCCTTGACGGTACCCTTCCTTCGAACGATTTTTTCCGTACCGCCATGGCACTTTCTGAGAAATCGGCATGCCCCCTCATGTCCGAACGGATTGATGGTTTCTCTTTTCAGGCGGGGTTGTAAACTTGTGATAAAACTGCTAGGCTTCTTTCGAATATGCGGGGGGTGCTTGATTCAAAGAGAATGAGAATACTACAGACTCTTTTTTTGGCAGTATGTCTAATCTGCGCGGTCTGTGCAGAGGCAGTGGCATCGGTCGATATCCTGAATGTCAGACATTGGACGGCGCCCGATCATACGCGGGTGGTCCTGGACCTGACCGGTGAAACCGCCTTCACGGTCGTGGAGGGAAATCGCGTCCTCTCTGTCGACTTGGAAGGCGCCGTCCTGGGCGATACCCTTCCCCATACCTACAATATCAATCAACCCGCAGTCGAGCGGATTCTTCTGCGCTCCCGCCCCGACGGGGGGACGAGGGTGAAACTGCAGATAACGGACGATGTCAGGACCAAGGTGTTCAAACTGGGGATCATCCTCAATAAACCGCACCGTATCGTCATTGATGTTTTTCTCCCCGCTGTCGAGAAGCAGGAGAGTGAAGAGCGGGAGCAGGTAAAGGTCCTGAAGAAAAAGGTCGTGGTGATTGATCCGGGGCACGGAGGGGAAGACCCGGGTGCCATTGGACGGCGGGGGACGCGCGAGAAGGATGTAGTGTTCGGTATAGGAAAAACCCTGCAGAAGATTCTGAAGGCGAGAGGATACGAGGCCTTTCTTACCAGAAAGGGCGATTATTTTATTTCCCTGAGAGAACGGGGGAAGATTGCCCGAGAGTATGGTGCGGATATCTTCGTCAGCATCCACGCGGATGCCTGCCGGAGCAGAGGGGCTCGGGGATCATCCGTGTACTGTCTGTCGACGCGGGGTGCGAGCAGTGAAGCCGCACAGCTCCTCGCACAGAGCGAAAACCTCTCGGATATTATCGGTGGCTCCGAGAAGGGAAACGGAAATGGTGATTCTGATCACATCGCACTCAATATGCTGCAGACGGAGACATTGAACCGTTCAAAGGCCTTCGGCGCGATTGCCCTCAAACGCATCAAGCGTGTCAATCACCTCCGGGCTTCACGGGTCCAGGAGGCCCCCTTCAGGGTCTTGAAACTTCCCGATATTACTTCCTTACTCATAGAAACCGCCTATATCTCAAACTCGCGGGAGGAACTGATGCTCCGGTCTCCATCCGGCCAGATCGATATGGCGTGGGCGATTGCCTATGCGATCGACGATTTTCTCCCCCTTTCTTATCCGCCGGATGAGGGATGGTGCCGGACGATCGTTACCCCGGAGAAACCTGCCATGCAGTATGCCCGGTATCGGGTGCGGCGTGGGGATACCCTGAAAGAAATCGCATCACGGCACGACACGACGATCCGCGCCCTGATGGAGGTCAACAAAATCAGGTCCAAGAACCGGATCTATGTCGGTCAACGGTTGAAGGTCCCCATCGGGCGCGAAGTACCTATGCCATCGGTATACGTGGTGAAGCGGGGCGATCGGCTTGAAGATATCGCCCGTGACTACGGAACGACGGTCAAGGCCCTGATGGAGATCAACGCGATCAGTTCGAAGGACCGGATCTTGGTTGGGCAGAGGCTGCAATTGACTCCCGACCTCCCCGCGCAAAAGACTCCCGCAAAGCCGACGGTATACGTGGTGAAGCGGGGCGATCGGCTTGAAGATATCGCCCGTGACTACGGAACGACGGTCAAGGCCCTGATGGAGATCAACGTGATCAGTTCGAAGGACCGGATCTTGGTTGGGCAGAGGCTGAAATTGACTCCCGATCTCCCCGCGCAAAAGACTCCCGCAAAGCCGCCGATATACGTGGTGAAACGAGGCGATCGGCTTGAAGATATCGCCCGTGACTACGGCACGACTGTCACGGTCCTGATGCAGGCCAACGGTATCAGGACCAGGAACAGGATTTTGATTGGCCAGCGGTTAAAGATACCTGCCGGTGTTCCCAACGAACGGTGTGCGAAACCGTTGGTGTACGTGGTGAAACGAGGAGACCGGCTGGAGGAGATCGCTTCGAAATACGGCACGACGATCCGCGCCCTGATGCAGGTCAACAAAATCCGGTCGCGAAACCGGATCTATGTGGGTCAGAAGCTCAAGATCCCGTATGCCTAGCGCAGGGTGGAGAAGCGAATCTCCTCCGCCCCGTCACCTTCCTGTCTATAAAAGCGCTCTTTACCCGTGGTCCGGTCCCCTATGCCGGGGAGCCGGGCGGGGGGAAACCGGGGATGCTTCTCAAATTAACAATCCAGGTGAGTGCCGCCGAATTTTAAATAGGCATGGTGTTTCCGGATTTCAGATGGTGTCCCCGGATTCCAGGGGTACTTCCCGTATGAAAAATACGAGAAATGTCTCTCCGTTTCTAAAACAATTTGACATAGTCGGCGAAATGTGTTTTCTTCCGTCGATCAAATCCGGACAGGAAGATCGATGAACGTCATCTCAATAGAAAGCATCAGCGGCAAGAAGCAGGGCGTCAAGCGTATGGGGCTACCCATCGCTTTGAGGGCGTGCATGCCTTAACGCTGAGCACGCAGAATCTCCTTGAAGCCATGGGTCAGCCCCATGGCTTTTTTGTTGTGAAGGCTGATCGACAATAACTTTGAACCTCAACAGACAAGGAGAACACAATGCAGATACAATCGTGGGCCGGATGCCATGTGCCCCTCATTACCCCCTTTCATGATGATCTCTCGGTGGACGAGGCGGGACTCCGCAGACTCGTCAATTACTATATCGAAGACGTGGGATGTGACGGTCTCGTGCCGTGTGGGACGACCGGAGAATCACCGACGCTGGACACCCGGGAACACAACAGGGTCATAGAAATCGTCGTAGAGGAAACACGGGGACGGGTGCCGGTGATGGCCGGGACCGGTTCCAACAGCACCAAAGAGGCCATAGCAATGACGAAGCACGCCGAGGACATCGGCGCCTCCGCGAGCCTCCAGGTGTGCCCCTATTACAACAGACCCACTCAGTACGGGCTTTTGAGGCATTTCGAGGCGATCGCGAAGGCGACGAAACTGCCCCTCTTCATCTACAACATTCCGTCGAGGACGGGACGGCTCATCGAAGCGAACACCATGATCGTCCTCTCCCAGATAGACAATATCATCGGTATGAAGGACGCGTGCGGTGACCTGACGATCACCATGGAGATTATCCGCGCCACGCGAAACAACCCGAATAAATTCTGGGTCCTGTGCGGCGAGGACGCGCTGACGTTTCCGATGCTGTCCCTGGGAGGAGACGGAGGAATCCTGGCGGTGTCCCATGTGGTCGGGAAAGAATACCGCGAGATGATCCGTCTGCACCGCGAGGGGAGGATCGAGGAAGCCCGGGAGATCCATTTCAAGACATTGCCAATCGTCCGGGCGCTGTTTATCGAAACCAACCCGGTTCCCATAAAGGAGGCCCTCACTATGATGGGACTCCCCGCCGGGGAACCCCGCCTGCCGATGGTTCCCTTGAAATCAGAGAACCGCGAGGTGCTGCGCAATACCCTGATCCAGGGAGGGATCTTGAAAGGTTGACCCGAAAGACGATGCTTCGTCTTCCCGTGAGCCGCTCCATGGCGATGTGGAGCGGCTCATCTGTTTCAATCTGCACTATTCTTTTCAGTGTATGAGGCCGACAAATAACGGCAGATGAGGGCATCGATTTTCTCTTCCCATCGCCTGAAGATAAAAATCCAGATGATCTTCCCCGGAAAAATGATGTACAAATATAAATAGAGACTATATATAATTCATCTTATATCCATGGCAAAATCGGAAAACCGGGGGCACTTCCCCTATTCAAAATACGGGAAGTGCCCCTCCATTTCACTACATTCCAAGGGGGGCACAGCATGTTTAACTTTGAGTTCTATAACCCGACGCGAATTATTTTCGGTAAGGACAAGCTTGCGGTTCTTGATAAGTATGTGCCGGCAGGTGCCAGGGTATTGATCACCTACGGAGGCGGCAGCGCCAAACGGAGCGGCCTCCTCGATACGGTGAAGACCGCCCTTGGCGACAGGACGGTCGTCGAGTTCGGGGGCATCGAACCCAATCCGCGCTACGAGACCCTGGTAAAGGCCGTAGAGATTGTGCGCGGCGAGCAGATTGACTTTATCCTTGCCGTCGGCGGCGGGTCCGTTATCGACGGGACGAAATTCATTACCCTTGCCTCACCCTATCAGGGAGATCCGAGCGATCTGCTGAAATACAGCTTCAGGTCGATTCCTCGTGATGTGGTGGATACGGTGGTTCCATTCGCTACCGTTGTGACATTGCCGGCTACGGGGTCTGAGATGAATTGTGGGGCCGTCATCAGTTATGAGCACGGGAAATTTCCGATCGTGTCCGCGCTGGCATTTCCCCAATTTTCAATACTGGATCCGACGATCACCTTTACGCTTCCCCCGATTCAGGTGGCCAATGGCGTGATCGACGCGTTCGTGCATGTCGCCGAGCAGTACGTTACCTACCCCGTGGATGCCAGAGTCCAGGATCGGATGGCCGAAGGTGTCCTCCAGACGCTGATCGAAGTGGGAGAAACGACCGTTGCCGAACCGGAGAATTATGACGCGCGGGCGAATCTCGTATGGAGCGCGACCATGGCCCTGAACGGTCTCCTCGCCGCCGGGGTGCCCCAGGACTGGGCGACGCACATGATCGGACACGAGCTCACCGCGCTGTTCGGCATCGACCACGGCCAGACGCTGGGGATTCTCTTTCCGGCCGTGCTTGAGGTGAGACGCGAACAGAAACGCGCGAAGCTCCTGCAGTACGCCGAGCGCGTGTGGCACATAGAGCAGGGCGGCGAGGAGGAACGGATCGACCTGGCCATCCGGAAGACCAGGGAATTCTTTGAGAGCCTTGGCGTCAAGACCCGCCTGTCCCAGCACGGAGTGACCGCCGACAAGATACCGGCTGTAATCGAACAGCTCAAGGCCCACGGACTGGTCGCGCTCTCGGAGACCCGCGATGTCACACTGGAGATAAGCCGGGAGATCCTTGAGAAGGCCATGTAGCAAAACCCGGGACACTTCCCGTATGAAAAATACGGGAAGTGTCCCTATATTTCTCTATATTTCATATCTCCCTTTGTTTCTTCAATCTTCTGATCGCGGTTAAAAGCAATATCCCGGCAAAGAGCAGCATTCCCCATTCGTTCAGGGTGGGAATGGAGGTTGGACTGCTCCAAAAATAGATCTCTTTCCAGTCGACCGAGGTCCAAATCGGATCCGGGGTGAACATATAAAACCGGAAGGTGACAGTGGACAAGTTGTCATGCCCCGATAAATTGAACATTCTCAGGGCCGGCGCTTGTGCGGCGCCTGTCGGCAGCGTCTCGGCATAAAGGTCGGCCGCGTATCCGTCGACGCTCGATCGGATGAAATAGCCCCGGGGGTCGGAGGCCCCGCCTTTCCCGATCTTGTAAAAGAGAGTATCCAGGTCGAAAGTTTCACCGGGATGAGCCGTTATTGTGATCGTGAAATAGGCATCGTTGGCGAGGGCCAAGGCCGCGCTGGTCGCGCTTGAACCAGGGTAGGTCTCTAACACGTTGCCGAACCCGTCGTTGCCTATACCCGACAAGCCAGACAAATTGCTTCCGTCATACGTCGCGCTGGCGATATAAGCGGGAAGTCCCGAAGCGCTGGTGTCGGCGGTAAACTCGAATTGCGCGACATATTCGGCCCGGGCTTCAGCAGCGGTAAAAAGAAACATCAACATGAGAACAAGAATCTTATATTTCGTCATTAGGCCCACTCCTCTCACAAGAATAACCCAATAGAGGCAAAGCCCCTTAACTGACCGAAAGAATATGACAAATAAGTGAGGAGGCGTCAAGAAATTAGTAGGGGTAACCCCAGGGACACTCCCCATGTGATGTGAAGCGGCTCATGTCCCCTTATATGCCTTATATGGTGTTCTCCTCCCGGAATCGCTGCAGGTCATCGGGGCCGTATCCGAGAAGCCCGCAGTAGACGGCCTCGTTGTCCTCTCCGAGGAGAGAGGCCCGCCGGACGATCCTCCCCGGCGTTCGGGACAACTTGATCTCCACCCCCGGCACCGGCACCGTCCCCGTGCCGGGATAGTCGATCTCCACCAGCATCTCCCGTGCCGCCACCTGCGGGACCTCGATCGACGCGGGAACATCGTTGACGGGGCCGCAGGGGATGCCGGCCTTGTCCAGAATAGCCATGGCCTCGGCGACGGTCTTGTCCTCGGTCCACGCGTAGATCACCTTGTCGATGACCGGGTAGTTGCGGTACCGCGCCAGGTTGTCCTTGAGCCGGTCATCCGTGATCATATCCTCCCGGTCGAGGATGCGGCACATCCGCCGCCACAGGTTGTTCCCGACGATATTAATCATCAGGAAGCCGTCTGTAGCGGGTGCGCTGCAGCAGTAGGCGTAGAAGCCCCCGTTGCCGACGGCCTTTCGCACCTCTCCCCACACTTGGTACTCGGCGGCGCACCCCGACGCGGCGGCGATCCCGAAGGCCACATCAAAGAGGGCCACGTCGACCAGCTGCCCCCGGCCGCTTTGGGTGCGTTCATGATAGGCCATCACGGCCCCGAGGGCCGCCCGTGCGCCCGTGTTGAAGTCGATATACGAAGGCCCCGCTCGCAGCGGATCGCCGCCGGGCCAGCCCGTATAGCTCATCATCCCCGACATCGCCTGAGCGATGGCATCAAAGCAGGGACGCTCCGCGTAGGGGCCGTCCTGGCCGAAGCCGGAGACGGCCACGACGATCAATGCCGGATTGATCCCGCTCAGACGATCGTAATCGAGCGTGTCGGCCTCTTCCGTCCCCTTCGGGTAGTTGTGGACGAGGATATCGAATTTCTTAACCAGTTCATCGAGGAGCCGCTTCCCCGTCTCCGTCCGCAGATTCAGGGTGATGTTCTTCTTGTTGCGCTGATAAGACAGGCCGTAGATCATCGACTGCCCGTTGGGGGCGAAGGGGCCCAGCTCGCGGTCGACCTTGCCGCCGGGAGGCTCGACCCGTACGACCTCCGCGCCATGGTCCGCCAGGCACATGGCACAATACGGTGCTGCGATATAACTCCCCAGATCCAGCACACGAATCCCGTCGAGCGCTCGCTTCATCTATCGTACTCCTTTTTCGTATTCAGGTGGGGGGAAACCCAGAGTCCCATATTAAAAACCCGAGGAATGCCGCCATATTTGCCATAATAATTATAGTGGATTACTTTCAATAATTAAGTAAGGTGTCCCCGGAATTTGTCCCCGGAATTGCCGGCGTGTTAACAATCCGGGGAGTTTTGCCATATTTTACCCATGTTTTAATACGGGAAGTACTTAGATTCTATGAGCACAGAAATTATTCCATTGCCGCTTTTATCCTAGCCTTTGTTATCTTAATCAGTCCACCAACTATTTCCCTAAATCTTTCAGATGTAAACGCGGATTTCACTAAATGACTAAAAGTCGCTTCATCATCTACTGTGATAACCCTATCACCAAAAGAAGCTTCATGAATACCAAGTTCATCGGCGATTTCATCTGCAAATATAATTCTCACAGGGTATATTGTAACATTATACCCAAATCGAAATACCTGAAAGGAATATCCTCCAATTATATTACTTGTTAGTCGTAGCTCATACTGAAAATCAGCATTTAAACCAAGTACAGTTTTGTCGACACCTTCGATTGTTCGCAGAGAAAGAGACGCATATCCTTCGGTGGCTTTGTCAAATGATTTAATATAATCCTTTATTATCTCCTCTGGAAATCGAACTTTTGGCTCTTGGAACCCTTTATCCCAAATATCCATTTCGTTCTCCTTTGCTATAATTCAACTTCGCAAGATATCGGAAGATGATCAGATAAAATTGGAACCCCATTTTTGTTTGTATAATTATATGCTTTTGTGCCGCTTATCACTTTGAGGGAATTAAACTTAAAAGCGTCTATTAAAGAGGGACGAATTATGACTTGATCCACAAAATGCCACTTTATAACATCTTCTCCCAATCGATCATATTTATGAGTGCCAGGTGTTTGATCAAAAACTGAATATAAAGACCACATAGGATTAAAAAACAACCTTTTTTCTTCTGTTGCTCTTTTCACCGTATCGAGAGCAAGAGAATCTTTAGCGTTCGTAGCACACATACCTGTGAATGAAACCATTGGCATCTCAAAAGGGTCGACATTGAAATCACCAACAATTAAACTATCATTTACTCTATGAGTTTCTTCTTCTCTTGAAATTGCCCTATGCAATATTTCAAATGCTCTTCTACTTTCATCTGGTGAGTGATATCGCTTTGAAGGAAAATGGACCATCCCAAGAATTAATCGTCTTTCCTTACCATTTAACAGCATCAACGAATAATATTTGTGTTGATTGAGGAGTTTAATCTCGTTCAATTTCAATGTAGAAATAACCTTAATCCTGTCACATCCTGGAGTTTCATGAAAATAAAACACTTTATGGTAATTGAGCTTGAAGATATTTATTACTTCTTCAACAAATTCGACAGTAGTTTCAGAAAAAACCATAAAATCAATGTTTTCTGAATGAATAAGTTCTGTTGTTTCATAAACAAGGTTTTGGTTATTTAGATTCCAAAACAATATCTTCATGTAATCCTATATCCTTTATTAAAAACACATTAGAATAAAAAGGCCGTATTCCGAAGGACAGGGCTTTCGATAATCAGACCATAATCCCCCCTCGGTTACAGCTGTTCACAAGCGTACAGAATACATGCAATTTCAATGAAGTGTAATAACTCACTAACTCCATTGTTATATCTTGTCAAGGAATATTACAGGAAGATTTTTAACCGGTGTGTCCAGAGTTCTTCTAGAGCATCCTTTCAATATCCCCGATCTTTTCCTGGAGCCGCTCGGGAGAGACGGGGTGTGAATATGGGGACAACGGTCCTTGATTCGATATGCTATCAAGAGATTGCTTCCGCCATACTCAGAACAAGATCAAAGGCTTTGTCCAGATCAAACGAAGCAAAATTCCTGGGGCGTAAAACCGGCTTTAACTGCGTTTTCAGTTGTCGATCGAGTCCGAGTTTTTTCTCTGTAGAAATATCGACAGGATCGTTACCCGGTACGAGGATTTTTGCCCTTACCATGTTTGCGAACTCGGGATCACGGAAATTGAACCCTTTGTTGATAACGGCATGGAAAAGGTCGAAAAAGTCCCGGATTGCGGGTTCTCTTCTCGTCAGGGCTGCCCGGAATTTTTCCGCGTACATTTCATCCAATGCCATGGCATTGACCTTAAATTCTGTTAAGAGCGGCTGAAGGCTGAAGGGATTTATTGCCACAGTGCGCGCTGTTTTTGATTCCGATTGGATAAGCAGCGGCTCACGCAGTCCGACTTCGATTTTTATCCTCTCCTTTTTGTCAATAATCGCCGATGGGTATTCGAACTGTCCTATATATTGCCGGGATTCGTTGTGCCCCTGAAATGCTTCTGACATCAACACCTTGGGAATCCTGTCTGACAATTCCCCTACGGTTTTCCTCACCGGTTCGACGGCCGCCCGTCTCTGCGGTCGGGTTGTGCCAACGGGGACTGGTATGACAAAATCCAGATCTTCGCTGAGCCGATAAAAATCCACATACACTTTTGAGAGACAGGTCCCTCCCTTGAAAACAAGGGGTGTATCGTTGCTGAATAGGTATTGCAGGATCAATGAGCAGTAGTAATCCTTTTCAATCAGAGTCGCGGTAAATCCGGTAGCAGCCTCTGAATGTTGTAGAGATTCCCTGAAGATCTCGCGGTCCGTAATGTGCGGGTAGGGAAAATTCAATCTATTCATTGACGATGACCCCCCATTTTCTATTGATAGTGCCTCTGGCTGGCTTTACGGGGATCCAGGGGATGAGGGCCTTGGAAACACTGAGCTGTCGCTGGAGTTCTGTAAGAATGGCGCGGTCCTGTAAAAAGGAATCAAGAAGATAACCAATCCGCCGGGCTGTTGCCTGATTTCCGTATTGCCCGATCACCGTGACGAGTTCCGCCCCAAGCTCCAAGTCTTCCTTGATCTCTCTCCTGATCCAGTCGTACCCACGGGGCAGGCTATTGAAGCGGGACCAGTCATATACCGCATCCATGAGGGTTCTGGCTTTGGAAGAATAGGTGGTTTCGGTCCCCTCGCTTGTACGAAAAACACTGGTGGCACCAAGTCGGTCATCGGCAACTTTTATGAACTGAAATGACAGGTTTCCTATCCTGCGACTTCCTGAAATACGATTATTGTAAACGTAGGTAATGGTCGGGATCTGGTCATCGAGCCCGTAAAAATTAAAGGCGGGTGGCCCACAGATCTGATAAGTGCCGCTCACTTCTTTCATGAGCTTTTGAAGGATCAGGGCGATACCCGGACTGTATGTGCCACCGGCAGGGATACGAGGCGGAACAAGGTATATACCCCGCTTGAGCCTGACAATCCATCCCGCGTCTGACAGGCGGCGAAGCAGACCATTTTCCTGTGATGCTGTAATGTTCAAAACGGGAGATAGCTCCCCGGTGCGGACAAGGTCTTTCTTCTTGAGTTGGGTATAGGCAAAAAATCGTGATGAAAGATTGCCCAGTCCCGACCCCTTTGCCTTCATGATATTTTCCTTAATTGCTTTTGCAGAGCAATATCAAGAAATAAAATAAATTTCAAGCCTGTTCTTATTGTGGTCTTTGTTTTAAAGAAATATTACGGATCCGGATTTTCTCAGAGCATCCGTTCGATCTGGCCGATCTTCTCTTGGAGCCGCTTGGGGGAGACGGGACGGGCGGTCTTCATCTCGGGGGCGAAGACGGAGATCCGGTACTCTTCCACCATCCACCGGTACTCTTCCAAGGCCTGCCGCCGCTCCGGGGAGGGTGAGGAAACTCCATTCCGCATTTCAGCCAGCTTGTCGGTAAAGGGCCTGACGTTGGCGGCCTTGGCCGCGTCCTTGTCGAGGTGGGTGATCCCCCGTTCGGCGCGGGTCACGAGGGCCTTCAGGTACCGTGGGATATTCTGCAGTCGCTCCTCATCATAAAGATCGACGAATCCTTCCGGGAGCAGGCGGTCGATATCAGACCTGAGGTCGGCAATGAATTGCTGGGCGGCCCGGTTGCCCCGGCTGGACATCTCCAGCCGCCGGAGGGCCTCGCCGGCTTCTCCCCGCGCCCTGAGCACCGGGATGACGTTTTGCAGGAGTTCCTGCGCCTGGGGAAAGAGGGCCTGTCGCGCCGTCTTCGCGTATTCGTCGAAGGCATCCTTTGTCCGCATGTCCCGTTCCAAGAGGGATCGGACGACTTTCCGGTAGAGTGCCTGCTCGATCGCCTTCACGCCCCCGCAGGCGCGGGCGGCGACGTGGAACTCCTTCGGGAGGGCGAGGCTCTTCTTTAGAAAGGTCATATCCTTTTTCAGGGTGACTTCGTACAGGGCGGCGATCCCCTCACGGTGCGCGGCGGCCGCCTGCTCCCGCTCGCCGAAGAGGCGGAGGGCGACGCTCCCCTCTTCTCCTCTCGTCAGTGCGGGGAATGCCGATCCTTTCCCCTTCAGCGGGATATCTGCGGGGAGGTCGTCGAAATTCCACGCCGTGATCCCCTCCCGTTCCCATCGCTTCCGCGCCGTCTTCAGGACCGACGAATCTTTTCCTGGAGAGGATTTTACGCGGAGCTGATCGATGTCGCGGGCGGAGCGAACCTCCTTCCCCTTTTCGTTCACGATGGCGAAGCGCATCCGCAGATGGTCGGGGAGGCTCTCGGTGGGCCAGGCCGCGGCCGGAACGCTGACGTTGTACCGCTCGTGGATGAAACGCGCCAGGGCTGTGATCAGGGGGACGCCGACATCTTTTTCCATACCGGTAAGAACGGTCTCCACCGTCTGCGGAATGGGGACCAGCTTCCGGCGATACTCCTTGGGGAGGCCCTTGAGGAGATGGGTTACCTTCTCTTTCAGGAGGGCGGGGATCTGCCAGTCGGCACTTTCCAGGGGGAGGGCCGCGGCGGTGTCGGCGGGGATGCGGATCGTGACGCCGTCGTCCTCCCCGCCCGGTTCGAACCGGTATGCGCAGGTCAGGACCCGAGTCCCCACGGTGATCTTGTCCGGATACCGGGCGATCTCCTCCTCCGGATCGTACCCCATGAGCTGGTCCCTGGCCATGCGGAGGAATCCGTCTCCCCCCCTGTCCTTGATCAGTTTATTCAATGTCCTGATATTATAAGCGATCCCGATCCGCT
Organism: Syntrophales bacterium; assembly: GCA_963662405.2. Classification (GTDB taxonomy): domain Bacteria; phylum Desulfobacterota; class Syntrophia; order Syntrophales; family UBA2210; genus UBA6078. The sequence goes on along the minus strand of CAXXKT010000001.1, from coordinate 489,583 downwards.
CCTCGTAGAACCGGGTAAGGATATCCTCGCTCACCAGGATGTCACGCCGGCGGATCTTGTCCTCCATCCCGGCCACCTCGTCCATCAGGTTCAGGTTATGGGCCAGGAAGGGAGGCGGGGTTCGGACCTCACCTTCAACGAGGGCGCTCCGGATGAAGACCTTCGTGGCCTGTGCGGGATCGATGCGGCCGAACGAGACGGGCCGTCCCGGGATGATGATCAGGCCGTGGAGGGAGACCTGCTCGGTTGCCACCACCTCGCCCCGGTTCTTCTCCCAGTGCGGCTCCAGGTAGGTGCGGCGGCACAGATCGCCCGCGACTTCCTCCAGCCATTCAGGCTGGATGACGGCGCTCATCCGGGCGAAGAGCCGCGATGTCTCCACCAGTTCGGCCGAGACGATCCAGTCCCCCCCGCGGTTGAAGAGCCCCGATCCGGGGAAGAGCATCGCCTCTTTCCCCTTCGCCATGCGGTAGATGTTCTTTTCCTTTTTGATCCCGATGCTGGAGAGGTATCCCCCCAGGATGGCCCGGTGAATCCCCGCGTAGAGGGCCTCTCCCTGGAGCCTGTGTGGTTTCTTCCGGTGGCCGGCCTCTTTCAGGATCTGCTCTATCTGGTCGCGCACGTCCCGCCATTCCCGCATCCGGCGGTACGAGAGGAAATGGTCCTTGCAGAAGCGGCGCATCCGGTTCTGTGTCTTCTCCGCCTTGAAGACCTCGTGGTACCGGTTCCAGATGTTCAGAAGGGTAATGAAGTCGGAGGCCGGGTTGATGAAGGGCCGGTGCGCCTGGTCGGCCGCCTGTTCCTTTTCGAGGGGGCGCTCCCGGGGGTCTTGGATGGAGAGGGCGGCGGCGATGACGATCACCTCCTCCCGGCACCCCTCCTTCTCGGCGTCGAGGATCATGCGAGCGATCCGGGGGTCGAGGGGGAGACGTGCCATTTCCCTCCCCCGCTCGGTCAGGCGCGTTTCCTTCCCCTCCGTCTCGATGGCCCCCAGTTCATGGAGGAGGGCGAGGCCGTCCCGGACGGCATGAGGGGAAGGGGGATCGATGAAGGGGAAGGAGGCGATGTCACCGATCTTGAGGGCGATCATCCGGAGGATCACCTCGGCCAGGTTGGAGCGGAGGATCTCCGGGGGGGTGAAGAAGGGACGGTCCTCGAAATCGTCTTCGGCGTAGAGACGGACGCAGATACCGTCCTGCACCCGTCCGCACCGTCCCGTCCGCTGAATGGCGCTGCTCTTCGAGATCCCCTTCACGGGGAGCCGCCCGGTCCGGGTGCCGGGGTTGTATTCCGCTATCCGCGCGAGTCCCGTGTCGATGACGTAGCGGATCCCGGGGATCGTGATGGAGGTCTCCGCCACGTTGGTGGCGACGACGATCTTCCGTGTCCGTGTCCGTGCGAAGACGCGCTGCTGCTGCGATGACGAGAGGCGTCCGAAGAGGGGGAGGACGGTCGCCTCGCCGCGCCTCCTCCCTTCAAGAGCGGCGCAGGTGTCCACGATGTCCTGCTGGGTCGGCATGAAGACGAGGATGTCCCCCGGCCCTTCGCGTTCCAGTTCAACCACCGCCCGGACCGCCGCGTCGACGTGGGAGGGTTCCTCGTCATTCGCCTTCGAATCGAGGGGCAGCCAGCGAACCTCCACCGGGTACATCCGCCCCGACACCTCGATGATGGGGGCATCGTCGAAGGCCTTCGAGAAGGTCTGGGGGTCGATGGTCGCGGAGGTGATGATGAGCTTAAGGTCCTTCCGCCGGTTGAGGAGGTCCTTGAGTATCCCCAGGAGAAAGTCGATGTTTGTGCTCCGTTCGTGGGCCTCGTCGATGATCAGGGTGTCGTAGGCGTTGAGGAACCGGTCCGCCTGGGTCTCCATCAGGAGGACCCCGTCGGTCATCACCTTCATGTGGATATCCCGGTTCGTGACGTCCTGGAAGCGGATCTTGTAGCCGACGGACCGCCCCACCGTCTCCTTCAACTCGTCGGCGATGCGCCGGGCGACCGTAATCGCGGCGATTCGCCGGGGCTGGGTGCACCCGATCATCCCGTCGACACCGCGCCCCGCCTCGATACACATCTTGGGGATCTGCGTGGTCTTCCCGGAACCGGTCTCGCCGGTGATGACGACGACCCGGTGTGCGCGGATGGCCGCCACGATCTCGTCCTTCTTCTGCGCGATGGGGAGCGATGCGGGATAGGTCACCTGCGGGAGATGGGCCCGGCGGGCCTCCCTCTTTTGTATGGAGGCATGGACCCTCTTCTCCAACCGTGTGAGGCGTGCCAATACTCCCTGCTCGTTCCGGTTTTTTTCAAGGGCCTTCTCTATGCGGCGCAGCTCTCCGGTGATGATACGCCGGTCGGGGGCAAGCGCCTTTCCCACCCCGGAGCGTATCCTCTTCTGCAGGGATCGTATATCAGGAGATGCCGTGTTCATACCGTGCATGATATACAGGATTATCGTCATTTGAAAAAGAACAAAGCGCCCTTTTCAGGGGAGCCGGTTTTCCCCGCATAATTCAGGTTCCTGCCCCTATCTCTCTGATTGTATTTGATTTTGAAAAACCTCTTGTGCTATAAGGCTAAAGGTTGTGGTTTGTGATTGTCCTATGAAAGTTTTGTTTAACCAAGCTGTCAGTCCGAGGAGGGGGGAGAATGCTATGACAAATGGAAAGAGTCTCGAAGACTACACAGTACCTGAGCTGAAGGAAATCGCCCGAGAGACCGGGACGATCGAGGGGATCAGCGCCATGAAGAAGGCGGATTTGATAGAGGCTATCAGCGCTGCGCGTGGTAATGCAGCACAGGAGGGGGAAGCGGGCCCGGCCGAACCGAAGAAACAGGAAACTGAGAAGGTGACCGAAGAGACCGCGAAGGAAGCGGAACCCGCCGGAGAATCGTCTCAGAAAGAAGAAAAGAAACCGCAGAAGAAACCTGAGAAAAAACGTGGAAAGGTCCCCGAGAAGGGTGCGGAGACGGTATCGTCTCTCAAGCAGAAGATGGCCGAGTTGAAAGAGAAAAAGGCCGATCTGAAGGAACAGGGAGACAAGGCGGGCGTGAACCGTCTGAGGAGAAGACTCAACCGGCTCAAGAAGAGGATCAGAAAACTGGTGAAGAGTGCCGCAGTTTAAACGCACGAAACCGGAGGGTATTGGTATGTTTGTAGGGAAAAAGATGTCGAGAAACCTGATCACGGTGACTCCGGAGACCAGTATTCTCAAGGCCAAGAATCTCTTAAAAGAAAAACAGATTGACCAGCTTCCCGTCGTGGATGGAAAGAAGCTGGTTGGTATTATTACCGACAGGGACATCAGGGACAATTCACCCTCTCCGGCAACGACTCTTTCCGTCCACGAGCTGAACTACCTCCTCTCGGAGATCAAGGTAAAAAAAGTGATGACCAAGAAGGTCTTCACGACGACGCCGGGGACGACGATTGAAGAAGCGGCACGGGTGATCAATGAAAAACACGTCAACAGTCTTCCCGTCGTGGCCGGTGACGAACTGATCGGCCTGATCACCACCTGCGATCTCCTCAATGTGCTCCTTGATTTCATGGGGGTGCACAGCACGCCGAGTTGTCGTATTGGACTCAAGCTGTCGAGCAACGCGGGAGAGATCGCGAAGGTGGAGAGCATCATCAACGGCATGGGCCTTAAGATCGTTTCCATTATATCCGCCGTTGACGAGGATAACGAAGGTTTTCAGTCGACGCTGATACGCGTGGGGACAGATAAAAATACCGAGCTTCGCAGGGTCCTTGAAGATGCCGGGTATGCCGTCACGGATGAGTATCGGGTGGACAAGTAGGATAACACGGTAAATTTGATTCCACAGAAAGAGACAGAAAATACCCGCGTGGTAAGAGCGGCGTGGGTTGTCGGGCTTGCGACCTTGCTCAGCCGGGTGTTCGGCTTTATCAGGGATGTAGTGATTGCCGGCTTTTTCGGGGCCGGTATGGCCACCGATGCCTTTTTCGTGGCTTTCAGGATACCCAACCTCCTCCGGCGCCTCTTTGCGGAGGGGTCGTTGACCATTGCCTTCGTCCCGGTTTTTACGGAGTACCTCAAGAAACAATCCAGAAGTGAGGCGCTTGAGCTGGCCAATGCCGCGTTCACTCTTCTCTCCATTGTCCTGGCTCTGGTCTCGGTGGCGGGGATTCTGCTCTCCCCTTGGATCGTGATGATCATGGCCCCCGGTTTTGCCGATGTTCCGGATAAATATGCCCTCACGGTGTTTCTGACTCGTCTCATGTTCCCTTACATATTCTTCATATCGTTAGTGGCGCTGTGTATGGGGATCCTCAATTCACTGCGGCACTTTGCGGCCCCGGCCCTCGCCCCGGTGGTTCTCAATATCTGCATGATCGCCGCCGTTTTTGCCTTGAAGGATTTCTTTGCCGAGCCGATCCTGTCGCTCACCGTCGGGGTGATGGCGGGGGGAGTTCTGCAACTTGTGATGCAGTTTCCCTTCCTGCGCAAGGTGGGGGCGCGTCTCAGACCGAGCTTCCGTTTCAATCATCCGGGGATACGGCGGATCGGCGTCTTGATGCTCCCGGCTGTTTTCGGGGCGGCCGTTTATCAGGCGAGCATCTTTATCGGGACCATCCTGGCCTCTCTCCTCCCCGGAGGGAGCGTCTCGTATCTGTACTATGCCGACCGGGTAGTGCAGCTTCCCCTCGGTGTCTTCGCCATCGCGGTGGGGACGGCGGCTCTCCCCAGTTTTTCGGAACAGGCGGCCGGGGCGGATTATGAACGGTTGAAGAAAACGATATCATTCTCTCTGCGATTGATTCTATTTGTCACGATCCCGTCGATGGTGGCCCTGATCGTTCTCCGGGTGCCGATCATCTCCGTTCTCTTCCAGCGGGGTGAGTTCGATATTGCGTCAACGATTCCGACTGCCCAGGCCCTCTTGTCATATGCCGTCGGTCTGTGGGCCTTTTCCTGTATTCGTGTTGTGGTCTCCGCCTTTTACGCCCTTCAGGACACCCGGACCCCCGTGAAGATCGCGGTCGTGGCGCTGATCGTCAATGTGGTCATGGGGGTTGCCCTGATGTTTCCGCTGAAGCACAACGGTCTTGCCCTTGCGACCTCGATCGCCTCCGCGGTCAATATCGTTGTCCTGGCCGTGATATTGGAACGGAGGGTCGGCCGGTTTCTTCAAAGAGATTTTTGGGTATCCGTATCACGAACGACCCTTGCGTCGGCCGTCATGGCGGCGGCGGTCGGAATCGCCGGCAGGATGCTCGCGTGGAACAGCGCCGGGGCCTTCAGCGAGCGGCTGCTTTTTTTGATCGTGACGATAGCGGTTGGATTTACCGTATTTGTTATCAGCTCTCTTATCCTGGGCGGTTCCGAGGTGAGGGCTCTGTTGCGGAGGGGATGATGCGATGCTGGTAAAGATACACGAGACAAATCCACAGATGCGATTGATACACAAGGCTGTCCAGGTCCTGCGTGACGGTGGCATTGTTGTCTACCCGACCGACACGGCGTACGGAATGGGGTGTGACCTCTTCAACAAGCGGGGGATCGAGAAGATATACGAGATCAAGCGAAGGAGCAAGACACAGCCTTTCAGTTTTATCTGTGCGGATCTGAGTGATATAAGCAGCTATGCCGTCGTGACCAACTATGCGTATAAGATCATGAAACGGCTGCTCCCCGGTCCCTACACCTTTGTATTGGGAGCATCCCGGGTTGTCCCGAAGATCCTGCTCCCGAAGCGCAAAGAGGTAGGGATCCGAATCCCGGACCACGAGGTCTGTCTCTCTCTTGTCAGGGAATTCGGAGGACCGATCATCAGCACGACCGTCAAGATGCCTGAGGGGGAGATCTTAACCGATCCGGATATTATCCATGATAAGCTCGGCCATGCCGTCGAGTTGGTGATAGACAGCGGCATCCTGCCACCGGAACTGTCGACCGTGGTGGCCCTTGTTGATGATGCCCCGGAGATCATCAGAGAGGGTAAGGGTGATACGGACGCGTTTTGACAGGTCCGTGCCGTGCAAACAATACGACGCCGCCCGCTTTACCGAAGGCGGGTTTACATCATACGTCAACAGAAAGAGGATTGTAATGACTAAAAAGATGCTTATCAATACGATTGATGAGGAAGAGAGCCGGATGGCCGTTATCGAGGACGGCAATCTGTTGGACTACAACATACGGATGTCCGTCAGGGAACCGACAACCGGCAATATATACAACGGTGTTGTCCAGAACGTTCAACAGGGACTGCGGGCGGCCTTTGTGGATTACGGCGCCGGCAAGAGCGGGTTCCTGCCGCTCCGCGATGTCGCCTCCGAGTACTTCAGTGAGAATCGAAAATTATCGGTAGGAAAGAAGCTGCTCGTCCAGGTCTTGCGTGAGGAAAAAGGAGGCAAGGGGGCAATGCTGACGACACATATATCGCTCCCCGGTCGGTACCTTGTTCTCATGCCCAACAGGCCGGGGAGCGGTATTTCCCGTAAGATCGAGAATGAAGCGGACCGAAAACGCCTCAAGTCGTTGGTAGGCCAGATAACTGAAAAAGAAGACATGGGCTTTATCGTGCGCACCGCCGGAATGAACCGGACGAAGCAGGAGTTGGTCCGGGACTACCAGATGCTGATCAGGTTGTGGAAGGATATCGAGACGAAGTCCGAGAAGACGGTGGTCCCCGGGTTGATATACCAGGAGACCGATTTCGCCGTCCGGGCGTTCAGAGACTACTATACCTCTGATATTAATGAGATATTGGTTGATGATCCCGAAACGGCTCGGAAGATGAAGGCGTACTGCAAGGCCGTTTCACCGCGGAATGTGCGAATGATCAAGCTCTACAAGGAGGAAACACCGCTGTTCGATCAGTATGGTATTGAGGACCAGATCAATGATATTTATCAACCACGTGTCAACCTGAAGTCGGGGGGGTCCATTGTCATAGAGCCCACGGAGGCGGGGATTACCATTGATGTGAACTCCGGTCGTCTGAAGCGGCGGGATGTGGAGGAGACGGCCTACAAGACCAACCTCCAGGCGGCGGAAGAGATCGCTCGGCAACTGCGTCTGCGGGACCTCGGGGGGCTGATCATCGTCGATTTCATCGACATGATGGCCAAGGATCATATCACCCAGGTGGAAAAGACCTTCCGGGATGCCCTGAAGACCGACCGGTCCCGGATACAGATGGCGAAGATATCCCGCTTCGGCATGCTGGAACTCTCTCGCCAGAAAAAGCAGTCCACGATACAGGAAATCAGCTATTCGATCTGTCCCTATTGCCGGGGGAGCGGCATGCGACCATCCGTCGAATACCTGGCCCTCAGGGCGCTCCGGAGGATCAAGTCGGAGGCGGTCAACGAGGAGTCTTCGGAAATCACCGTGACGCTTCCGCCGGAAGTGACCGCCTATCTCCTCAACCAGAAACGGACCCAACTCAGCAAACTGGAGGGTCTCCACGGTGTCTCCGTGACCATTGAGGGAGATCCCGCCCTCCTGTGGGGTGAATTTCACTCCAAGACGGTAAAACGAAAACCCGTTGTCGGAGAAGCTGTGGTCGAAATTCCCGAGGAGAAGCCCAAACCGGTTGCCAGGAAACCGGCCCGAAGGAGGAGACGGCCGCGACAGGCAAAGACCGAGGGACAGGAGCAAACCGTACCCGAGCCCACGGGGAGCGAATCGGAACCGGCGGCTGAATCCACGGTTCCGGAGAACTCCGGAGGATCTCCTGAAGCGGAGGAGAAGCCCGAACGTTCCCCGGCGTTTCCTCCCGTTGAGAAGAAGCCCGAACGGTCCCCGGCATTTCCTCCCGTTGAGAAGAAGTCTCATTTTCAACCAGAAAAAGTGGTGACTGAGTCCGAAGGCAAAAAAACAATCATAAGCAAGGTCTACGATTTCTTCAGATAACGGTACCGGTTCCCTCTTCGCCCTACTCCGTGGTGGGGGAGGGACCGGTCCGGGTCTTTGGGAATCCGTCGCTTTCCGCAGGATGCCACAGATGGAAAAAATATCGGGAAACATCGTCGATGTGACACGTGATGATATTTATCCGGGGACCCTCGTCATCTCGGGAGGAAAGATCGTCGACATCACCCGCGAAGAGATGGAACAAGATACCTTTCTCATGCCGGGTTTTGTCGATGCCCACGTCCATATCGAGAGCACGATGCTCACCCCCGCCGAGTTTTCACGGATCGCGACCGTGCACGGCACGATCGCCACGGTATCCGATCCCCACGAGATCGCCAATGTCCTGGGGATCGAAGGCGTGCGGTACATGGTAGCGGATGCGAAAAGGGCTCCCTTGAAGATCTGTTTCAGTGCTCCCTCCTGTGTCCCGGCGACCCCTTTCGAGACGGCAGGGGCATCCCTCGGGGTGGATGAGGTGACCGCACTCCTGAGGATGGAAGAGGTGGGATATCTGGGTGAGATGATGAACTTCCCCGGCGTGCTCCAGGGAGACCCGACGGTGATGGCGAAGATCCGCGCCGCCGCGGCCTGCTCCAAACCGGTGGATGGTCACGCCCCCGGCCTGCGGGGAGACGACCTCGCTCGTTACGCCCGTGCCGGGATATCGACCAACCACGAGTGTCTCTCCGCCGAGGAGGCCCGCGAGGACATCGAAAAGGGGATCATGGTCCAGATACGAAAAGGGTCCGCCGCCGACATCTTCGCGGAGTGTCTTCCCCTTATCGAGGAGCATGACGACCGCCTGATGTTCTGCACCGACGACAAACATCCCGACGATCTCGTGAGGGGACATATCAACGAGATGGTAAAAGGGGCGCTGGCCTACGGCATCGATATCATGAAAGTCCTCCGGGTCGCTGCGGTCAATCCCGTCCGGCACTACCGCCTGGATATGGGGCTCCTGCGCAGGGGGGACCCCGCGGATTTCATCCGTGTCGACAACCTGACCGATCTCACCGTTCTGGAGACATGGATAGACGGACAGATCGTTGCCCGAAATGGCGCGTCACTGGTACACCGGGACCCCCCACGAATCGTCAACACCTTTCACGCTGCTCCCGTCGTGCCTTCCTCGTTTGTTGTCCCCCGGAGGGGAGAACGGATCGTCGTGATCGGCGTTCGGGACGGCACCCTGATCACGGAAAGACTGGTGATGAGACCAAAGGTGGTGAGCGACCAGGTGATATCGGATCCCGAACGGGATGCCCTCAAGGTGGCGGTGATCAACCGGTATCACCAGGCGTCCCCCGCGGTGGGGTTTATCAGCGGTTTCGGTCTGAAAACAGGCGCCATCGCCTCCAGCGTGGCCCACGACTCGCACAATATCGTGGTCGTCGGGGTCTTGGATGAGGACCTGTCCCGGGCGGTGAACCTCGTCATTAAACAGGGAGGAGGGCTGGCCGCCGTTTCGGGAAAGAGGGAACTCATCCTCCCCCTCCCTGTCGCCGGGATCATGAGCGACGATGAGTACGGGGTCGTTGCCGACCGGTATACCCGTCTCGACGGGATGGCAAAAGAGATGGGATCGGGACTCCGTGCCCCCTTCATGGCCCTGTCGTTCATGGCGCTCCTTGTGATCCCCGCGCTCAAGATGAGCGATCAGGGGCTCTTCGACGGAGAGACGTTCAGTGCGACGGATATCTTTTGCCGGTAGACACCTTTTTCCTTGATTCTGGGAGATATCTGGCATAAAGTCTGCGTCGTAGCATTCAGGGGTGCTCGGGGTAAGGCGATCCCGGGCTGAGATAATACCCTTTGAACCGGATCTGGGTAATGCCAGCGCAGGGAGAGAGATTCGATCATCTTTTGAGGGCGTATCCACACCGGGTACGCCTTTTTGTTTGTGACGGGGGAAGGAGATCGCCCTATGAGAAAGATGGTCTTTGTCATATCGAACGGTGTCATCGATGATGCCGGGTTTCTCGCGGATCAGATCGAACGCGCCGGTGAGCCGCTGATCATCTGTACCGACGGGGCGGCCGAGATCATGCGATCTATCGATCGGGTCCCCGATCTGATCGTGGGGGACATGGACTCCGTCGATGAAGAGACGCTGACCTATTTCGAATCAAAGGGAAGCCGGATCGTCAGGTATGCGGCCGAGAAGGACGAGACCGACACGCAGATCGCCCTCGTACACGCCTTCGAGATGGAGCCGGAGGAGATACGGATATACGGCGCCCTCGGGGGGCGGATCGACCACGCCCTGGCCAACATTGCACTCCTCGTCATGTGCCGGAAACGGGGGGTCGATACAAAGATCGTAGACAGGGACTGCGAACTCTTTGCTATCGACGGTCCCTGCGTGGTTGAAGGGAAGAAAGGGGACACGATTTCCCTCCTGCCCCTGTCTTCGGAAGGAAGAGGGATCACGCTGGAGGGATTCGAATACCCCCTCACCGACGCGGTCATGGAGATCGGTGTTCCCTACGGGATCAGCAATCGGCTGGCAGGAGCGCGGGGGACGATCGCGGTGGAGTCGGGGTATCTTCTGGTCGTTCGGCAGTTCACAGTATAACCCTTCCCGTTGTGAAGGGATGAGGAGAAGATGAAATGGTAGTAGGAAAGGTATTGACGATAGCGGGGTCCGATTCCGGCGGCGGTGCCGGGATACAGGCGGACCTCAAGACGATAACGGCCCTCGGCGGGTTCGGCATGAGCGTGATCACGGCCCTGACCGCCCAGAATACCCTCGGGGTACACGGGATCCATGAGATTCCCCCCGACTTTGTCGAGAAGCAGTTCGACGCGGTGGCGACCGACATCGGTGTCGATGCGGCGAAGACGGGGATGCTCTCCAGCTCGGAGATCATGGACATGGTTGCCCGCAAGATAGAGCAGTACGAGATAGAAAAACTCGTCATCGACCCCGTGATGGTGGCCAAGGGAGGGGCGATGCTGATCCGCGAGGAGGCAAAGAAGACCGTGATCGACCGGCTCCTGCCGCTGGCCTACGTGATCACCCCCAATGTCCCCGAGGCGGAGGAACTGACCGGGATGACAATAACCACCGTCGAGCAGATGGAGGAGGCGGCCCGGGTCATCCACGAAATGGGGGCGAGGAACGTCTTCCTGAAGGGGGGGCACATGCCGGGAGACGCCCTGGATGTCCTGTACGACGGTACGGGGTTTCACCGGTTCACCTCTGAACGGATCGATACGAAGAACACCCACGGAACGGGGTGCACCATTTCAGCCGCCATCGCCACGGGGCTCGCACAGGGGATGAATGTCTACGAGGCGGTCAGCCGGGCGAAGGAGTACATAACCGCGGCCATCCGGGCAGCCCTCCCCATCGGCGGCGGGCACGGACCCACCAACCACATGGCCTGGGTCTTCCGGGAGAGCGAACGCTACCGGTGCATCCGAGACCTCAAAGACGCCGTCCGGGTCCTCAAGGATGAACGGTGCGGCAATATCATACCCGAGATACAGTCCAATCTGGTTTTTGCCCTCCCCGATGCCCGTGAGGCGGGTGAGGTGGCGGCCATTCCGGGGAGGATCATCAGGGTCGGCGAAGATGTCGAGACCCTCCATGACCCGGAATTCGGTGCCTCCAGCCATGTCGCCGGTGTGGTACTGACGGTGATGCGCTTCGACGGGGCGTTCCGTTCCGCGATGGACATCCGGTTTTCGGAGGATATCCTCCGAAGATGCGAGGAGCTGGGATACGATATCGACAGCTTCAGCCGCTCCGATGAGCCTGCGGACATAAAGGAGAGGGAAGGATCTTCCCTTGAATGGGGGACGAATGCGGTTTTGGCGAGGCGTTCAACGATACCTGATGCCATCTTTGACCGCGGCGAGGTGGGAAAGGAGCCGGTGATCCGGGTTCTGGGGCAAACGCCGGCGCGGGTTGTCGAAAAGGTTGTGAGCATATCGAAGAAACTGTGAAGGTCTCTCACCATACCATAAGGAGCGGGAATGATGCAGTTGAGTGAAGTAGTGATAACGAAGGCAATTATTGAGCGATTTTCAGAGAAGTTTCTCGCATACACCGAGATCGATACGGCCATCGTCGGTGCGGGACCTTCCGGTCTCGTAGCGGCCTACTTTCTGGCGCAGGCCGGACAAAAGGTTGCCATCTTTGAACGAAAGCTGAGTATCGGCGGCGGGATGTGGGGCGGTGGCATGATGTTCAATGAAATCGTTGTCCAGGAAGAGGGGAAGGAAATCCTCGACCTTTTCGATGTCGGCACGAGCGAGTATGAACCGGGGTATTACACGGCCGATGCGGTGGAAGCGGTCACCACGATCTGTTCCCGCGCCATGAAGGCCGGTGCGAAGGTGTTCAATTGTATGAGCGTGGAGGATGTGATCATTCGTGAGGGGCGGGTGACCGGGCTCGTCGTCACGTGGTCCCCGGTGGAGATGGCGGGTCTGCATGTGGATCCCCTTTCCATTGCTGCAAGGTACGTCATCGATGCAACGGGACATGCGACCGAGGTGCTGCATGTGATCGAACGGAAGGCCGATGTTGTTTTGAATACGCCGACGGGAAAGATACTGGGTGAGCGTTCCATGTGGGCCGACAAGGCGGAACGGTTGACGATTGACAATACGAAAGAGATCTGTCCCGGGGTCTTCGTTACCGGGATGGCGGCCAATGCGGCGTTCGGTGGTCCGCGCATGGGACCCATATTCGGGGGGATGCTGCTTTCCGGAAAGAAGGTGGCGGACCTCATTCTTGGGGCGGGGGGGCGGACAGGTTCGAGAGGGATGGAAGGATGACTCAACTCGAGATGGCACAAAGGGGCCGGATATCGGAAGAAATGGAGATATGCGCCCGGCGGGAGCATGTCCCCCCCGAGTGTGTGCGAGCGGGAGTTGAGGAGGGGACCATTGTGGTGGTCCGAAACAACGGACATGCCTCGATCCTCCCTGTCGCCATCGGGAAGGGGCTCACCACAAAGATCAACGTCAATATCGGGACCTCCGGCGATCATGCGAACCTGAAACGGGAGCTCGAAAAGGTCGGGGTGGCGGAATCCGCCGGCTCGGACGCGATCATGGACCTGTCCACGGGGGGCGATGTGGGGAAGGTCCGGAAGGAGATCATCAAGCGGACCTCGCTGATCGTCGGGACCGTTCCCATATATCAGGTCGCCACAAAGATGGTGGAAGAGGAAAAGGCGATCGTCGAGATGACCGCGGATGATCTCTTCGAAGCCATAGAGGAAAACGGGAAGGATGGGGTTGATTTTATTACCGTCCACTGCGGGGTGACGCGACGGAGTGTTGCTTGTATAGAAGAGGAAGGACGTGTCCTGGGCATCGTCAGCAGGGGAGGGTCGATCCTTGAGCGATGGATGCGTTACAATGAGAGGGAAAACCCCCTCTATGCAGATTTTGACAGGCTGTGTGAGATTGCTGCCCGTTATGACATGGTCCTGAGCCTCGGCGACGGTCTGCGGCCGGGATGTATCGCGGATGCGACGGACCGGGGACAGATCCAGGAGCTGATCCTCCTGGGCGAACTGACCGACAGGGCGCGGGCCTGCGGTGTCCAGGTCATGATCGAGGGGCCGGGACATGTCCCCATCCGGGATATCGAGGCGAACATGAGGCTACAGAAGAGCCTCTGCCACGGGGCCCCTTTTTACGTCCTGGGCCCGCTTCCGACGGACATAGCCCCCGGGTACGATCATATAACGGCGGCCATCGGCGGTGCCATCGCCGGATCGGCCGGCGCGGATTTTCTCTGCTACGTGACCCCAGCGGAACATCTGAGGCTTCCCACATTGGAAGATGTCAGAGAGGGGACGGTCGCATCGAAGATCGCCGCCCACATCGCCGATATTGCCAAGGGTGTCCCCGGTGCGTTCGAACAGGATCTCCTCATGGCGCGGTATCGCAAAGGATTCGACTGGGACGGGCAGGTAAAAACGGCCCTTGATCCGGAGAAGGCCGGGGCGTTCCTCGAGAGGAGCACGCGCGCACAGGAAGAGGGATGCACCATGTGCGGTGAATTCTGCGCCATCAAACTGGGGAAGAAAGAAAAACGGTTCGCCTGAGTGACCAGGCGGATCGGGAGCGGTGTAGCATGCTTTCGGTTTCGGGGCTGACAAAGAGATTCGAGGACCTTTCGGTGATGGACGGTTTCGATCTGACCCTCCGCCGGGGCGGTTTCACGACCCTGATCGGGCCTTCCGGTTGCGGGAAGAGTACCCTCTTCGACATCCTCACGGGGGTCTTCCCCAAGGACGGCGGGAGGATCTCCTGGCTGGGGGAAGCGGTTCCTCACCTGATGGGGCGGGCGGCGTACATGCAGCAGAAGGACCTGCTTCTCCCGTGGCTTTCCCTCCTCGACAACGCCATCCTCCCGGCGAAGATCGCCGGCGGCGATCCGGATGAATCCCGGGGAAAAGTCCTGTCCCTTTTCCGGCGACTGGAACTCGACGGCTTCGAGGGGTACACCCCGGCGAAGGTATCCGGCGGGATGCGGCAGCGCTGCGCCCTGGTCCGGACCCTGATGTTCGAGCACGAACTGGTCCTCCTGGACGAGCCCCTTTCTTCTCTGGACGCCATCACCCGCAGGGGACTCCAGGGACTGCTTCTGCTCCTCCAGAGCGAATTCAAGAAGACCATACTGATGATTACGCACGACATCGAGGAGGCCCTCCTCCTTTCCGATGAATTGCTGGTCCTGACCCCCCTGCCCATGCGGGTGAGGGAACGGTTTGTCCTGGATATGCCGAAGGCGGGGCGGAGCACCAACCCCGACCTCCTGAGGATCAGGGAGCATGTCCTCGATGAACTGGAGGGAGACATCCATGAGACGATCTAACTGGATATCCCTGGCGCTGGTCGCCGTCGTCATCGTGATATGGGAGGGTGCCTGCCGGTGGTTTGCCGTGCCCGATTTCATCCTCCCTCCCCCCACCGCGGTGATAGAGACGACGATCGTCAAAGCGCCGCTGCTCCTTCCCCACGCGGGGGGTGACCGCCCTGGAGATCGTTGCGGGGATTGTCCTGTCCCTCCTGATCGCCATTCCCCTCGCGACGGGAATGTTCGCTTTCCCGTCGGTTGAGCGGGCCTTGTCGCCCTTTCTTGTTGCTTCCCAGGCGGTACCGGTATTTGCGCTGGCCCCCCTCCTGGTGGTCTGGCTGGGGTACGGTCTCGCCAGCAAGGTCCTGATGGCGGCGATCATTATTTTTTTCCCCATCACGGTCAGTCTCCTCGAGGGATACAAGAACTGCGACCGTGAACATGCCGTCTTCTTCGATCTGATGGGGGCGGGGTTCCGGCAGAAGATGCGCCTCCTCTACTGGCCCTGGGCGCTTCCCTACTTCTTCTCCGGTCTGAAGGTGGGGGTTACCGTCGCCACGATCGGGGCGGTCATCGGGGAATGGGTGGGGGCGCAGAAGGGGCTGGGGTACCTGATGATACAGGCCAACGCCAGGCTCCAGGTCTCTTTGGTCTTCGCGGCGATCGTGTGGCTGTCCGCCATGGGACTCGCCCTGTGGGCCTGTGTCGGTCTTCTTGAAAAGAAGGTTATCGATTGGAAATAGAAAGGAAGAGAGAAGAAATGAAAAGAAGTCTCACAATGGTTGTAGCGATGGCGCTGGTATTGCTGTCTCTGCTGGTTGCCCATCCCCTCTGCGCGGCGGAGAAGGTGACCGTCATGCTCGACTGGTTTCCCAATATCGATCATCTCCCGCTGTATGTGGCCCAGCAGGAGGGGCTCTTTGCCGATGAGGGGATCGAGGTTGAGATCCTGACCCCGTCATCCACCACGGACGCCCTGAAGCTCGCCGCGTCGGGGAACGTCGATATCGCCGTTTCGTATGAACCGCAGGTGATCATCGGCGCCTCAGTCGGCCTGAAGATCCGGGTCGTCGGGCGGCTGGTGGAACACCCCCTCAGCGTCCTCCTCTTTCTTGAGGGGAAGGGGATCGAAAAGCCGGCCGATCTGGAAGGGAAGAAGATCGGATACACCGTCCCCGGGATGATGGACGTCCTGGCGGAGGCCTTCGCGAAGATCAACGGGATCAAGGACTACGAGCCGATCAACGTGGGGTTCGCCATCGTCCAGTCCCTGGTGGCGGCGAAGGTGGACGCGATCATGGGCCCCTACAAGAACTACGAGGTGGTGGAACTCGAGGAGAAGGGATACCGGGCCGGGTACTTCGAACTGAACGAGTGGGGGATCCCGGACTACGACGAGCTGGTCTTTATCAGCGGTACGCACACGGCACAGGAACGGGGAGCGGTCCTCACGGGCTTCGCCCGCGCGGTGGACCGCGCCATTGCCCGGACGAGGAAGGACCCGGGGAAGGCCCTTGCCTCATACTTTGCCGCCGTCCCGGATGCCCCGCGAGAGATGGAGAAAAAGGCCTTCGAGATTACCCGTCCCCTCTACGCCCACAGCCAGGGGTGCGACCAGGACAAGTGGCAGGAATTTGCGGACTTCGCCCTCCGGTACGGTCTCATCGAACAGAAGGTCGACGTCACCGTCGTCCTGGGGAGATAGGAGAACCTATGATGGATATATCAGCAAGGAGCATCTACGGAGATATCGCACGGATCAGGGAGCAGGCCCCCCTGGTCCACAACATCACCAACTATGTGGTGATGAACACGACCGCCAATGCCCTCCTGGCACTGGGGGGCTCCCCGGTCATGGCGCACGCCGAGGAGGAGGTGGAAGAGATGACGGGGATCGCCGGGGCCCTGGTGATCAATATCGGGACCCTGAGCCGGTCGTGGGTGGCGGCGATGTTCAAGGCCGCCGGAAGGGCACGTGACTTGGGAATACCGCTGGTTATCGATCCCGTCGGGGTTGGTGCCACCGCATACCGGACGAAGACGGCCCGGGACCTCATCGCGTACGTCCCCCCGTCGATCGTCCGTGGAAATGCCTCGGAGATCATGGCCCTTGTAGCGCACGGGGCGAAGACGAAGGGGGTGGACAGCGCCGACCCCTCAGCGGCCGCGCTGGAGGCGGCCCGCCGTCTGAACGGTGAGACGGGGTGCACCGTCTGCATCAGCGGCGAGGTGGACTATATCGTGGACGATAATGGCGTGATACAGGTCGAAAACGGTCACCCCATGATGCCGCGGGTGACCGGTCTGGGGTGCACGGCCACCGCCCTGTGCGGGGCCTTTGCCGCCGTGAATCGTTCCTTTTCTGCCGCCGCCGTGGGGGCAATGGCGGTGATGGGGGTCGCCGGAGAGATCGCCGCCGGGTCTTCCGAGGGGCCGGGGAGCCTGCAGGTTGCCTTCCTGGACACCCTCTACCGCCTCTCGGAAGAGGACCTGAAGGAGCGGCTCAGGATAGAGGTGGTGTCATGAAGGGATTGTATCTGGTCACCGACCGCGCCCTGTGCGGGGGAAGGCCGCTGGAAGAGGTCGTAGAGCGTTCCGTAAAGGGCGGCGCGCGATACGTACAGATCCGTGAGAAGGATCAGACCACGCGGGAATTCATCGAGGAGGCCCTGCGGATCAAGGAGATCCTCGCGACGTTCCGCGTCCCATTGATCATCAACGACCGCGTCGACGTGGCCCTCGCGATCGGGGCCGAGGGGGTGCACGTGGGGCAGGACGACATGCCCTATAAGATGGCCCGTTCCCTGATGGGGCCCGGCGCAATCGTCGGCCTGTCGGTGGAGACATGGGAAGATGTGGAGGAGGCCGAAGGGCTCGACTGCGATTACATCGGTGTCAGCCCCGTCTTCGCGACCCCCACCAAGACCGACACGAAGGGGGCCTGGGGTCTCGACGGCCTGGCCCGGATCAAGGCCTTCTCCCGCCACCCCCCTCGTCGCCATCGGGGGGATCAGTCCCGCTAACGCGGCGCAGGTGGTTGCGGCGGGTGGCGACTGTCTCGCCGTGGTCTCCGCCATATGTGCCGCGGACGACCCCGAGGCGGTATCCCGGGAACTGGCTGACCTGATAGGGGGACGGTGACGCGAGACGGTTTTTTGCGGGATCAATGGTTAAAAACGAGAGTTCAGGTTGCCTCGACGATGGAGAGCAGTGTCTTCCATCCGGAGCACCAGCCCACGGCACTGATCAGGGCGGCCCGGTCCTCATCGGTATCGGTTCCATGGTATCCGTGACAGAAAGAACGGTTATACATCCTCATATGCGTCTCTATATGATTGACGAGGGAGACGTGGGGCGACAGGTCCGTGATCTCACCCCGTGACAGTTCTTCCACCAGATGCCTGCGGCACCTCTGGGGCGAATCGGTGCCGGCACACCGGCCGCACAGGGCCTTTCCCCAGTACGGAGCGGTTCTCGCGGCCAGGTCCTGAAGCGCGCCGAGGTCCCGGCCGATCAGCGCGTGCTCCGCTTTCATGAACCCCCTGCTGTGAGAGTCATATTTCATGGTGCACATGAGGCAGGGCCCTCGTGTCCGCACAGTCCTCAGGGTTCTCCACTCCTGAAGGGGACCACGGATGGCAAAGGCGGCTTGTGCCCGATTCATCAGGTCTTTGTAGAGGACCGCCGGCCCGTGCATATATCCCTTTCTGAAGGCCGCCTCCGCTGAGATCCAGCCCCAGGCGTGCCGTTCGCACATACCCCACCCCTTCCGCAGCCGCCGCCGGATTGCCGGACGCATGATGCCGCCCTGTATAAACCACCACAGAAAGTGGACCTCTCCGTCGGAGAGCCGCAGCAAAGATCCGTCGGAAGCGGTTTCCGTAAGATCTCGATTCTGTTTGAGATTTAGCATGGCGTTATCAGTCACTCATATTTCTGTCATGTTGCCTGTATCGACACGGTCCGGTGCTGATCATCCGTGGCGGAAAGAACCCATCCCTTATATCTCCCTGCGCCTCTTACATAAAGATCCGCGCTTTGTCAATCTCCTCCGGCTGGTCCGGCAATGCGTTGCCGGAAATCGCTCCGAGGCAGATCTCCTCTCACGAAAATTTTGAAGCGGGGTATGGCAATCGGGATTCTTTTTGTGCTATCTTTCCCGGGATGATTGAGAAGATAATCATATTCGACTGGTCGGGGACACTCAGCCCCGAAGCCGTCCGGTTCGGGGAAGACGAGAACCTGAAACGGGAACTGGAACGGAGCGGTCTTGCCGCTCTCGGGGTCGCCACCCCCGGGACCTTCTGGAAGGAGATCGTCAACCCCACCTGGGAAGAGGGGAGCACCACCACCGCCGGTTACGCGGAGATGATCGTCCGGCGGGTCAGGGATCTGTTTACTCCCGACCTCCCGGAAGCCCGGATACGGGACGCCGCCGCGCGGTTCGTCGACAGGTACCTGACCCATTCATCCATCGACGGGCGGTGGAACCCTGTTCTCAAAAGACTGACGGAAGAACCCTCCGTCATGGTGGTGATCGCCACCGACCACTACGCGGAGGCGACCGCCTATCTCGTCCGGTCCCTCGGGGAGATGGGTATCGGGGCGATACCGGTGACGGATGCCTCCGGTACATCTCCTTCCTTTGTCGTTGCCAGCTCCGCCGATGTGGGGGCGCACAAGGCGGACCGCCCGTTCTGGGAATATATCCGGGAAACGTTGCGATTGGATGCGTTTCGACGTGTCCTGCTTGTCGACGACTTCGGCTTCAATGAGGCGGGAGGAGACAGTTACGGCGAACGCCGGAAAGTGGAGGCCCGGAAGGGGGCGACCATTGCCCTCCTGGCAGGGGTATTCGGTGCAGCGGTTTCAGCCTTTCCCTTCATTTGGGGGCGGAGCGGCGATCCCGTGAGAGACGAGCGTGCCTGCGGCGATCTCATCGCCCGGGCCTCGGAAGAGATAGAGGCCTTTCTGTCCCGGGAATAATCGCCCCGTATATCAGCTACAGCCACCGCAGCCTGATGAGCCGGTCATACATCCTCGTAAAGGTCTTCCCGTAGGGAGGAGAGAGGAGAGACGAGGCGAGGGGCCTGGCGGCCTGTATGAATACGGGTCGGAGCTTGGAAAACTCCAGAAACCCCTCGTAGCCGTGATACTGCCCCATGCCGCTGTTGCCGATCCCTCCGAAGGGGAGGTCATGCTGGGCAACGTGCATCATACAGTCGTTCACGCACACTCCCCCCGACAGGGTATTCGTCAATATTTTTCTCCGAACGATTCGGTCGTTCGTAAAGAGGTACAGGGCAAGCGGCCGTTCGTGCGCGTTGATGTACGCGATACACTCGCCGATATCTCTATAGGTTTTGATGGGGAGTATGGGGCCGAAGATCTCCCTCTGCATCAGCTCCATCTCTTCCGTGACATTGAGAACGAGCGTCGGCTGGATCTTCCGGAGTCCTTCGTCCGATTCGCGGCCGGGGATCAGATCGACCACCGTGGCACCATTCGAGCGGGCATCGTCAAGGGCCGCCATGAGACGGTCGTAGCTTGCGCCGTCTATGATGGAGCTATAGTCGACGGATGCGATATCGGGGTACCGTCGCGGCATGATCGCTTTGGCCGATGCCGCGAAATCATTCGCCATCCCCTCCGGGAGAAAGAGATAGTCCGGGGCGATGCAGGTCTGCCCCGCGTTTATGAACTTCCCGTAGAGGATGCGCTCCGCGGCGGTCTTGATATCGAAATCACCGCAGACGATGGTGGGTGATTTCCCCCCCAGTTCGAGGGTCACGGGGGTCAGGTGCGCGGCGGCGGTCTGCATCACGGTCCGCCCGGACGCGGGCGACCCCGTGAAGATCAGGTGATCGAAGGGGAGGGGGGTGAAGTCGCCGGCGGAAACCCCGGGGAGGATCGCGATGTGATCGTCGTCGAATACCTCGGAAAAGAGGCGGTCAAGGAGACTGCAGAGACGTTGCGAATTCGCCGCCATCTTGATCATGCACCGGTTCCCCGCGGCCAGGGCACTGGTCAGAGGGCTGATCACCAGGAAAAGGGGGTAATTCCAGGGGGCGATGATCCCGACGACGCCTTTCGGCTGGGGAATGACCCGGTTATGCCCTCCCCAGAATGTCACCGCCACATGCCGCCTCTGTGTCTTCATCCATTTCTTCAGTTTGCGGCGTGTATGGCGCAGACCGGACACGGCGGGAAAGATCTCGAGGATCTTGGTCTCGTGGAGGGAACGGTTTCCGAAATCCGCCGATACGGCGTGGGCGATCTCCTCCTGGTTGTCCACCAGGATATGTTCCAGTTTTTCGAGTGCGTCGAGACGTTCGGCGAGCGACGGATACGGTTTTTCCCGACAGGCCGTCCGCTGGCGGTGGAAGATTTCTCCCGCCGTCCCGTATCTTTGAGACAGGGTTCCCGATTCCCGGTTCATGGTGTTCCCCTTTCCCGGTGCTGGTTCACACCGTATGCCGAGGACGATATCGGCATTCGCGGGGTGTGTCAACGGAAAAACAGGACCGCTAGGCGGGGAGGGGTCTCACCAGTTCGCGTATCTTCCCGCTCTCCACGGCCTCGATGAATTCGTCTCCCAGGCGCCTGCTCGCCTCGATGGCCTTCTGCCAGTAGTCGATCCGTTCGGCATCGCGGCCGTTAAAGGTGGCGAAATCGTCCCGGTCGGGGATCTTGCCGTAGGGGAGGTCCCGGAAAAAGGCCTCCGTGGGGTGGAGGAGGAGCAGATTTTTCACGTGTGCCGGGTCCGGTTTCCGCCAGGTCAGTTTTTTGTCGAACCACCCCGGGATGATGCGGCCCATGTAGTGCGGGAAGAGGACGATCCCGTCACCGTCCTTTGTGAAGGGGGCGTTCATGTGGTAGTCGATGATCCCCCCGTCCCGGTACGTCCCCTGCGGGGCGCCCGGTATCTCGGTGACGCGCGCCATGATCACGGGGATGGAGCCCGACGCCAGGAGGGACGATTTGAGGTTTTCACGGGTCAGGGGGACCCTCCGGATCGGGAAGCCTTTCATGTCGAAGAAGGGCGGGATGTCCCGCGGGTCGTACAGGAGCGTCCGTTCGAAGAAGAGACCCAGGGCGCGTCGGCTGGCGATATTCAACAGGGCGGCGATGATGAGTCCCGGGAGGAGTGCCCCCCGCCGGTCGCTCGCCGCCGGCCCCCGGCACCGGTCCGACATGACGCTCAGCCTGAGAAAGGGGTGGCTGAGGATCTCGTCCCCTCCCTTCTGGCCGATGAAGGTGTCCAGGAAGGAGATGCTCTCTCGGGTGATCTCCTCCGTCGAGGGCTTTTCCGAGTAGTGCTGGTGCGTGTATGTGGTCTGAAACCGCTCGATTGCCTCCAGGGGATGTCCCTGCGATACGGAGGCGAACCGCCAGGCCGCCGCGGAAGAACCGACCAAAAAGAGGGGTTCCTTTCTCCCGGCGAACCAGTGTGCGAAGAGGGCGCCGTCGAGGTGGCCCAGGATGAGACTCTTCGGTCCCCCCGCCGCCCCGCTGACGACCTTGACCTGATCGGGTCTGAGCCCTCCCTCCCTGATCATCGCCAAGGCCTTCTCACCCGCTGAGAATAAAAGGTGTTGTGACATGTATAAGCCTTCCTTCGCTCTCGTTGATGACTCGCATGAGGGAGTAATACGATTTGCCCAGGATAGCAACCCCCTTTTTTTCTTTTTTATCAAATTCCCAGCGGAGAGGCAGGATAATGCCGACAGGGGGCCACTTATCCCATGACGAGTCCGGGATCATCAGATAGCTTGGCGCGAACCTATATCTGTTATGCATTTCCTGCATTCACCTGCTGCGCGAGGGATCTTGTGAAAAAAGGAACGGACTGCCTGACCATCCTTCACGATGAGAGGAAATTACCCGCGAAATATCCAGGATTTCGCGACACGAAAAGGATGCGTTGATAAATCGTCTCCCGGAAGAGTACGGGGTCGATAATGCCTCGAACGAAACGGTCTCGACCCCGAGAGAAAAACCCCCTCCTGACCATTAATGTGGTTGACAATTCGACCCATTATGCCATAGCTTACACAATTACAGTGGATGTGCCTCATCATCTCTATTGTTTATTACGCTGCGTACGATTGGATTCTGAGATGGACCGAAAAAGATGTGTGTTGAATATACCCTGTTTGATTTCACGGCAAACAGGGTTTTTTTGCATAGGGGAGTCCCATTGCCCTGAAGAGTGAGCACATACCCGCCGCGTGCGGAGCGGGGTCAAAAAACTGAGAAAAAGGAAGGTGTTATGGATTCTGGCCGCAAACTCTTTCGAATCGTTCTGTGTCTGCTTTGTATCGCACTCCTGACCGGCTTCGGCGACGGCACCCCGCTTGGCGCTGCCGCCCCAAGCACGGGGGAAGGGGGAGGCGAGATCGTCTTTATCGACCCCGCGGTCCCGGATGGGGGGGCAATTATGGCCGCCCTGGCCGGCACGGCCGAGATCGTCCGCCTGACAACAGATCGTGCCGGGATCGATCAGATTGCAGGCTATCTCGCAGGGAGGACCGGGATCGGCACTGTCCGCATCGTCTCCCACGGGGGCGCGGGCAGGCTGGTCCTGAACAATGAAATTATCGATAGTAATTATATCACCGATCATGGTGCCGTCGTCGCCTCCTGGGGGAGGGCCCTGGCCGACGGGGGCGATATCCTCCTCTACGCCTGCAACCTGGCAACAAATCCGGCCGGCATCCGGTTCGTGGAGCGCCTGGCCCTTCTGACCGGGGCGGATGTGGCCGCATCGAAGAACCCCACCGGGAAGGGGGGGGATTGGTCCCTGGAATACCAAACCGGCCCCATCGGCGCGGCGGACCTGGCGGTGGTGGGATATAGCCACACCCTGGAGACCTATACGGTCACCGAACCCACGGACGACGGTACGGGAGGAACGGAAGGCTCTCTGAGCTGGGCCATAAATCAGGCCAACGCAACGACCGAGGTGGACGACACCATTGTCTTTAATCTCGGATCGGAGAATGATACGGTGACCATCTCGGCGCAGATGCCCGCCATCACGGACAGCCTGACCATGAACGGTGTGAACCAGGCTTCCGGAAACGACGTGACGATCCAGGTAGCGACGCCCGGCACATCCGAATATCGCGTATTCGAGATCAATGCCGCGGACAAAACCGTGGCCATCACCGGCATGACCCTCAGGGGGGGGGATGTCTCGAGGCTGCCGCGTGGAGCCAACATGGGAGGCGCGATCTCTCTGGCGGCCGGCACCCTTACCCTGAACCGTGTCACGGTCGCGAACTCGATCGGTGGCAACGGCGGCGCGATCTACGTGAACAACCCGCTGACCCTGACGGACTCGACGATTACGGGCAACCGTGCAACCAACGGCGGCGGAATCTACGCCGATAATTTGTCCCATGTTGTCACCGTGAGCAATTCCACGCTCAGCGGCAACAGTGCAACAAATATGGGCGGCGGAATGTTTGTGTCTAGCGGGGGTGCGGTGGCCCTGGTAAACAGTACGGTCGCGGGCAACAGCGCAAGCGAAGGCGGCGGGATCTACCGTGGTTCCTCCGGCACGCTGACCTTTACAAACTGTACGGTCGGCGGCAACAGTGCATCATTAAGAGGCGGCGGGATCTTCGCTTATAGACCCACGGTGGCCCTGACCGGCTCCATCGTCGCCTACAACTACCTCTCAGACGGCAGCGCCTATGCCGATATCTATAACTATGACAGCTCCGCCACCATCTCCGGCAACTCCGCCATCTCCGGCTATGATCTTTCCGGAGTGGGCACCGGCAATGTGGCCTACACCTATCATACCGGCGGGAAAGGCGATTCGCTTTTTGCCGATTACGAAGAGATCGCGGCCGACACCGTCTACCGGCCCCTCCTGGCCGACAACGGGGGTTCCACCGAGACGGTGGCCCTGGACGGCTGCTCCATCGCCCTTGAAGCCGGTGTGCGGACCGGGACCTATGACGACGAGGGCAGCACGAAATACGCCTTTTATAACGGGACTGACTGGGTGAAGGTGGAAGACGGTTCCACCACCGTGAGCGGCGTCACCGAGATCACCACCGACCAGCGGGGCGTCGCCTTTATCGGCGTTCCCGACGTGGGATCCTATGAGGGTCCCGCCACCCCCGAGATGGACCTGAAGCAGGGGACGACCGCCATCGCCGACGGCGGGAGCCACAGTTTCGGCAGCCATGCCCCCGAAACCGATACGGATGTGGTCTTCACCATCGAGAACACGGGGACCGCGGACCTCACCCTTTCGGGGGACCCGATCGTGACGATAACGGGGGACGACGCAGACCAGTTCAGCGTCCGGTCCCAGCCGGCATCTCCAGTCGCCACATCGGGGAGCACCACCTTCACCATCCGGTTCTCACCCACCGAGGTGGCCGGAGACAAGACGGCATCCATCGCCATCGCCAGCAACGACAGCAATGAAGATCCCTATAACCTGACCCTGACGGGGACGGTCGACGTAGCCCTCCCCGTGGTGACCACGGCGGCAGCCTCGTCGATCACGGCCACGACGGCCGAGAGCGGCGGGGAGGTGACCTCCGACGGGGGGACCGCGGTGACGGCGCGGGGCGTCTGCTGGGGCACGGCGGCGAACCCGACCACGGCAGGCAGCCATACCACGGACGGGACCGGCACGGGGAGCTTCACCTCCGCCATGACCGGTCTCCTGGCGGACACGGCGTACTATGTCCGGGCCTATGCCACGAACGCGGAAGGAACGGCCTACGGGGATAACGAGACCTTCACCACCTCCGCTGACGGCACGGGAGTTCCCACGGAGACCCAGGATGCGGGGCCGAACGGCGGAGACGGGAACGGAGACGGGACCCCGGACAGCAAGCAGACGAACGTGGCCTCCCTCCCCGCGGCGGCGGGAGAGGGGTACCTGACCGTCGAGGTAACCGGCTGCGATCAGATCGAGCAGGTCCAGACCTATTCCGACGGGTCGGTGGGAGCTGAAGATCCGGGCTACAGTTATCCCTTCGGCCTGGTGGGGTTCGAGATTCCCTGCTCTCCGGTGACCGTGCGGATCTACTATCACGGAGCGGAGAGCCTCGATGGGTGCACCTACCGGAAGTACGGGCCCACGCCGGAAGACTGGAACGCCTTTATCTGGTACACAATGCCGAACGCGACCTTCGGGACGGAGGTGATCGGGGGCGTCACGGTCCCCTATGTGGAGTTTACCCTGACGGAGAGTGCGCTGGGGGACGACACCCTGGGATTTCCCATTGTCGATCAGGGGGGTATTGCTGTGAGAGGTGCCGCCATCCCCACGCTCTCGGAGTGGGGGATGATGATCCTCTTCCTCCTCACCATCACGGGAGGTCTCCTGGTCAGTCGCAGGCGGCGTGCCTAAGGAACTCAGAAACGATTGCCGTCACGTGCGGGGAGGTTCCCCCGCCCGTGACGGGACATAAGAACATTCTGTCCCTTTCTTCCCTCTGAGTATGTGATGTCTGAACATATCTTCCTTGTTTGCTCTCACCAGTGATCGCTCTCCCTTTCTTCCCCCCTGTTTTCCTGAAACTCAGGCACGCATTGTGCGAGGCGAAAGAAATACAAAAGGGGGGATTCCATGATTACGGACGAGCTTGCACGGAAGCTTCGCACCCTTGTGGGGGAGGGCAATTACCTCGACTCGGTGGAAGATCGTATCAACTCCTCCTATGATTCTTCCATCGACGAGGCCATGCCGGAGGCGGTGGTCCTTCCCGAGACCACCGAACAGACAGCGGACAGAGTGAAACTGGCCGCCAAAGTCGGGGTCACCGTCACGCCATCGTCGAGGCCGGACTGACCAACCTGGAACTCCAGGATGCGGTGCAGAAGGTGGGTCTCTTTTATCCGCCGGACCCCGCTTCGTGGGCCGTCAGTACCATCGGCGGGAATGTGGGGGAGAATGCGGGGGGGGCGCGGGGCGTCAGGTACGGCGTGACACGAGACTGTATCCTCGGTCTCACGGTCGTCCTCGCGGATGGCAGTATGGTGAGGACCGGCGGTGTCACGGCGAAAAACGTGACGGAGGTGACGGTCAAACTCCTCCCCCTCCCCCGTTCAGGCAGAGCATACAGGCCTTTTTCTCCGAACTGGACGGGGCGAGCAGGGCCGTTGCGTGTATTATCGGCTCCGGGATTGTCCCCGTAGCACTTGAGCTGATGGACGGCGTCGTCATCAACATGGTGGAAGACTCAGAAAAGATCGGTCTCCCGCGGGATGCACGGAGGTATCCTGAATCTCTTTCTGACGGATCTCCCCGGGGTGATACCCCGCGGCGGGG
Source organism: Syntrophales bacterium (assembly GCA_963662405.2). Classification (GTDB taxonomy): domain Bacteria; phylum Desulfobacterota; class Syntrophia; order Syntrophales; family UBA2210; genus UBA6078. The sequence goes on along the minus strand of CAXXKT010000001.1, from coordinate 462,558 downwards.
AGGACAAACCCCGGATACTGCTCGGCGATGTCAAGTGTTCGCCTGTTCGTTCGCAGGTTCATCCCCACGCCGATGATGGTCCTGACGCCGGCGCGCCGTGCCTCGTCGATTGCGCGGTCGAGGTCCTCCAGTTCGCTGAGGTGGGCGTGCCCGTCGATGGCGAAGAGGCTCGTATTCAATCCGGAATAACCGGTATGGCCACATCCTATCCGGGATAGCCGGTAATGTCCCTGATCCGCTCGTAGAGCGGTTTCAGGCGGTGGTACATCTTTTTATAGACATCGTGATAGAGTTGATCGTACAGGTGCTGGTGCTCCCGGTTCGGCTCGAATACGTCGCCGACGTGGGTCATGGCCCTGACCGCCGATTCGAAATCGGTATGGAGGCCGAGTCCCACGGCGGCATCGATTGCCGCACCGAGCCCGGATGTTTCATAAACGTGGGGACGGGCCGTCGGAAGGCCGAAGATATCGGCCGTCATCTGCATGGCGTTTCTGCTCTGAGAGCCGCCACCGGAGACGCGCAGCGAGGTGATGGAGATGTGTGCCCGTTTTTCGATCCGTTCCTTTCCCTCCCTGAGGGCGTATCCCAACCCCTCCAGGATGGATCGGTAGACGTGCCCCTTCGTGTGTGCATCGCCGAACCCAATGATGGCCCCCTTGGCTTCCGGTCCGGGGAGCTTGAGGCCGGGGGTCCAGTAGGGCTGCAACACCAGGCCCAGCGAGCCGGGGGGGATATCGTTTACCAGCTGGTCGAAGAGTTCCTCCGGGGGGACCCCCTGCCGTGATGCCTCCTGCTCCTCACGGTAGCCGAATTCCTGCTTGAACCAGCTCACCATCCAGAAGCCACGGTATATCTGGACCTCCATCGAGTAGTATCCGGGAATCGCGGAAGGGTAGGGGGGGATGAGGGGGATCGGCTCCACGTATTTCCTGTTCGTCACGTTGATGGTGGCGGTCGTGCCGTAGCTCAGGCAGCCGACGGTGGGGTCGAGACTCCCCGACCCGATCACCTCGCATGCCTTGTCCGTTGCCGCCGCGATGAGCGGGAGGCCCTCCGGGATACCCGTCTCTTCCGCGGCCTTCCGGGTGATGGTCCCCAGCGGCTGTCCCGGGGGGACGAGGTTGGGGAGGAGCTCGCGCTCGACCTGGACGACCTTCCACTTCCAGTTCCAGTCGGAGGCCCAGCGCAGGTGTTTATAATCAAACGGGATCATGGCCACCTGGCACCCGACGGAATCCACATATTCCCCCGTGAGGAGGTAGGTCAGGTAGCCGGAAAGGAGGAGGTACTTGTGGGTATCTCTCCAGATCTCCGGCTGGTAGGTACGGATCCAGTTTGCCTCGGCCTCGGCCTGGAGGTAGGAGATCGTCTCGGTGAGACGGGCGAGGGAGAAGATCAGACCCCAGGCCCCTCCCAGCGGGGGGAGTCCGTGGGTCTTGCGCTGGTCCAGCCAGATCATGGCGGGGCGGAGAGGGCGTCCGTCTTTGCCCACATTGACGAAGGTGCTCCGCTGGGTAGTGATGGATACACCGGCGATCCGCTCCCGGTAGTCGCCCTGGCCCCATAATCCCTGGCAGGCCTTGCACAGGGCGTCCCAGAAGACGGTGGGGTCCTGCTCGGCCCATCCCGGTTGCGTTGAATAGTAAGGTTCAAAGATAATCTGCCGGCGCGCTACCAGCTGTCCCTTCAGGTCAAAGAGGAGGGCCTTCAGGCTCTGTGTTCCGTTATCGATGGCGAGTAACAGGTCCTTGCTTCCCATGGCATACCCCGCTTTCGAAGGTGTTCCCGCATCTTATTTATTATGCCGGACAAGGCGTATCCCTTCACAGGAACACTATACGCCGTATCTCACGGGAGAGTCAATGGCACGGCTCATTCGTGAGGAAAAAACTTTTGCCCCGGTTACGAATATGAGGAGGAGAGGTCCTCTTCCTTGATGCAGTTCAGAACGATCCGGTACATCTCTTTCCGCGGTATACCCATTTCCTCCGAAAGGGTGTCGACCATATCCCGGGTAGAGACGGCGGGATCTCTGCGCGCCTCCCGAACCCGCGCCCGGATCTCTTCCGGTGAGACATTCGGCGTTCTTATTTCGGCCCCCGAGACGACCAGGGTGATTTCCCCCTTGACCTTTTTCTCCCGGAGGGATTCGATTACCTCTCCCACGGTGCCGCGGAGCGTTTCCTCGTACAACTTTGTCAGTTCCCGGGAGACGGCGATCCGCCGATCCCCGAGGATCTTTTGCATATCCTGCAGTGCGGCGACGAGTCGGTTGGGGGATTCGTAAAAGACGAGGGTCTTTGTCTCTCCTTTGATCGATTCCAGGAAGCTTCTCCGCTTGCCGCCCCGGGAGGGGAGGAAGGCGAAGAATGAAAAGCTGTCCATCGGGAGTCCGGAGACGTTCAGGGCCGCGACCGCGGCGACCGGACCGGGGACGGGGACGACCCTGATGGAACCGTCAATGGCCTCCCTCACAAGAAGGTATCCGGGATCTGATATCCCCGGCGTCCCGCGTCGGAGACATAGGCGATATCCGTCCCCTCCCGCAGCCGGGCAATCAGGGAGGAGCTCTTTTCTCGTTCGTTATAGTCATGGAGACTGGTCAGGGGGGTGTCGATCCCGTAGGCGTCGAGAAGTATCCGCGTCCGGCGGGTGTCCTCCGCCGCTACCAGCCCCACTTCCTTGAGGATACGGATTGCCCGGAGGGTGATGTCCTCCAGGTTGCCGATGGGAGTGGCGACGATATAGAGTGTCCCGTGGTGCATAACCATTGTTACCAATTCAGATCAAAGGCGTTTCTGATCAGTTGTACCCGGGTATCCTGAGGCATGAAGCGAATGGCCACCACATCGAACCGCGCATTGTGACCGGTAAGCCCCTTTTCCTGCAGATAGTGGAGCGCCGCCTTCGAGATCTTCTTCTGCTTGGTCGGTCCGATCGCCTCTTCGGGTGCTCCGAAGGTGTCCGATTGTCTCCCCTTGACCTCGACGAATACCACATCACCGTTGTCCATGGCGATGATATCGATCTCGCCGAACCGGCACCGGTAGTTTCGCTCGACGATCCGGTACCCTTCCTTTTTCAGGCAGGCGGTTGCCAGGTCTTCTCCCCGTGCGCCCTTGTCTCTGTTATTTGACCGTGAATGATCTCCGGTGAATCTTGCATCTGCCATAGAGCTTGATCGCCTCCCGGTGTTCCTTCGTGCCGTACCCCTTGTTCTTGATAAAATTATAATGGGGATAGAGGGTATGGTAGCGGTCCATGATATGATCCCGTGATACCTTGGCGATAATGGAAGCGGCCGCCACGGAAAGGCTCAGGGAATCTCCCTTGATGATCGTCTCCTGCATGATAGAAGAATCGATAGTGTTTATTCCGTCTATGAGGAGGTAGTCGGGTCGGGGGTCAAGATTGGAGACGGCCGCCTTCATTGCCGCAAGTGTTGCCTGAAGGATGTTGATCCTGTCGATAATCGAGGCCTCGACGACCCCCAGGCCGATGCAGACGGCGTCTTGTTGTATCGTGGTATAAAGAATCTCGCGCTTACGGGGAGTCAGCTTTTTTGAATCCCTGATCTCCCCGTTCGTGTATCCTGGAGGAAGGATGACTGCGGCTGCGACGACGGGACCGGCGAGAGGTCCTCTCCCCGCCTCGTCGACGCCGGCGATGGCATCAAAACCACGCCGGCGGGCGCGCAGTTCGTATAGCTCCATGTTATCTTCTGCCGAGTTCTTTGATCCGCGCCTTTTTCCCTTTGAGGTCTCTCAGGTAATACAACCTTGATCGCCGCACCCTACCTCTCATCACCACCTCGACCTTGTCGATAATGGGGGAATGGATGGGAAAGGTCCGCTCGACGCCGACACCGGAAGAGATTTTACGGACGGTAAAAGTGGCGCGGTTCTGCCCCGCACGCTTGCGTATGACGGATCCCTGAAATATCTGGATGCGTTCCTTCTGTCCCTCAACAATCTTTACATGCACCTTCACGGTGTCCCCCGCCTTGAATGCGGGGATATCGAATCTCATCTGTTCTCTTTCAATCGTATCAAGAACGTTCATGTTGCACAATCCTCCTCTGAAATAGCATCTTGCTCGTTATGTCTGTACAACCTGTCCAGCATGATGGCCGCCGCCGATCTGACGGACAGGTGGTTGTAACCCGAAACTCCCTGTATCGGTTCTACTAAAAAATCGGCTTTTTCAATCACCTCTCTGGTTATGCCCCACCCTGTTCCAAAGGCGAGGAGAAAGGCCTCGTTGCCCTGTGATATCTTTTCCCATAATTCACCACAGCTTAAAGAATGCCCCCTCTGCCGCGAGGCACTGGTAACCACCAGATTGACCTTTTCCCCCGTCTCCCGCGCGACGGTACCCATGGTGTCATCCAGGGTTTCTTTTACCCTCACGATATCAAAGGCCTCTTTCCTTGAAGGGTTATAAGTGGTGCCGTACCCTTCTTGCCAGTGATACAGAATGCGTTCTACATACCTCTTCTGCTGCTCCAACGGTGTCACGATGTAGAACCGCTTGACGCCGAATGTCCGGGCGGTCCGCGATATATCGTGTATATCCATATTGGTGACCGCCGTTGTCACGATATCGCCCCGCTTGTTATAGACGGGGTAATGTAAAAGGGCAATGTGAAGATTATCGGTGCTCATCCTATACGCTTAGGGTCCCTTTTCGCCTTTGATCTCTTCAAGGACCCGTTCGTCTTCTTCCGTAAGATCGGCTTCCTGAAACAGGTCCGGTCTTCTGGTCAGGGTCCGTCTAAGGGATTCCCTGCGCCGCCATTCGTCGATCTTTTTCTGGTGTCCCGAAAGGAGAATTTCCGGCACCGTCCACCCCCGATATTCTCTGGGTCTCGTATAGTGAGGACCCTCCAGGAGGCCGGTCGAAAAAGAATCGTCCAGCACCGACTCGCTGTTTCCCACGAAACCCGGCACCAGACGCGAAACCGCGTCAACCACGATCATGGCGGGAAGTTCTCCCCCGCTCAGGACATAGTCGCCGATCGATATCTCCCTATCGACGAGGTGTTCCCTGATCCGTTCGTCTATCCCCTCATAGTGTCCACAAATCAGGACAATCCGGGAACAACGCGAAAGCTCTTCGGCGATCTCCTGCCTGAAAGGCTCCCCCTGTGGTGAAAGGAGAATGATGGGCGCCCTATCCCCGGCGGGAGCGATCATGTCCAACGCACAGGCGACCGGCTCGATCTTCATCACCATTCCGCCGCCGCCCCCGTATGGGGTGTCGTCTGTCGTCCGGTGCTTGTCCCTCGTGTAATCTCTGATATTATGAAGATGTACTTCGATAAGGCCCCTGTCGACGGATTTTTTTATCAGGCTGCTGCCGAGGACGGACTGGAACATCTCCGGAAAGAGGGACAGGATATCAAAAGCAACCATGCTACAGCCCTTCGGGAAGCCTCACCACCATGATGCCTTGTCCGATGTCGATTTTTCGGACCACGTCGTCAAATGCCGGAATGAGGATCTCACCTTCATCGCCCCTGCAGATGTACACATCATTACTCCCCGTCGGTAAAACGGCTGCGACCTGACCCAACCGTCGGCCATCTTCGGTCACGATATCAAGCCCTATGACATCGCTCCAGTAGTATTCACCATCCGGGAGTTGCTCCCGAGGGATGCAGACCAATTGTCCCACCAACCCATTGGCCGCCTCCAAGGACTCGACACCTTCGAGCTCAAGAGAAAAAGATCCTCCCTTGGCGCGCAAATAACTCACATTGAAGGGGGATACATGTTCAACATCCCCGCCAACGAAAACACACGCCAGCGTTTCGAGCTCCTGTGCCGATTCACAATATGAAAGAACCTTGAGTCGGCCCTTCAGACCGTTGGATTTGACGATCTTCCCTATCTCAAGCAGATCACTCACTTATTCTATGATCTCGAGAACCGCTCTCTTGTGTATCTTGGATGATGCCGCGCTGAGGATGGTTCTCATTGCCTTTGCGGTTTTCCCCTGTTTTCCTATGACCTTCCCCAGATCATCCTTGGCAACCCTCAGCTCAATGACGGAAGTTTGCTCGCCGATCACCTCGGTACACTCAACATCATCAGGATAATCTACCAAAGCCTGAGCCATATACTTGACCAAATCTTTCATCGCAGCACCCCCCCGTGATTGTTGGCATAAGTAAGATGAAGATGGTTCCGTATCACCACAACCCTACATCTGTGCTTGTTCCGCTTCCTTTGTCTTCGGTACCACGCCTTTCTTCTTGAGAAGACTCGAGACCGTCTCGGTCGGTTTGGCTCCCTTCGACAACCACTCCTCCACCCGGCCTTCCTTGAGGTTGATCTCGACCGGATCCTTCAGCGGGTCGTAATTGCCGACTATTTCAATGAACCTTCCATCCCTCGGCGCCTCGTTTTCCGCCACGACAATTCGATAAAACGGCTTCTTTTTTGCGCCCATTCTCGTTAATCTGATTTTTACTGCCATCCTGTAGGTTATCACCTCCTGATTTTATCGACATTAACGCTTACTATTATCACATCTTTTTCTCTATTTAAAGGGCAAATTTCCCCTCATCATCGATTTCATTCCCCCCTTTGACAACTTCTTCATCATCTTTCTCATCTCTACATAGTTTTTAAGGACCCGGTTGACGTCCTGCACCGTGGTACCACTTCCGTTGGCGATTCTTTTTCGCCTCTGGCCGTTGATGATCTTGTAATTGATGCGTTCCTTCTCCGTCATGGAATCAATAATGGCGGTTGTCTTCACCAGTTCACGCTTGTCAGGCGTGGCATCCTTCAGGGCCTTTATCTTTCCGAGACCGGGTATCATTCCGATGATATCCTGGAGCGATCCCATCTTTTGTATCTGCCCCAGCTGCTTTTTCAGGTCGTTCAGAGTGAACGAATCCTTACGGATCTTCCGCTCGAGATCGCGTGCGGCCTTTTCATCAATCGTCGTCTGGGCCTTTTCGACCAGGGTCAGGATATCCCCCATACCGAGAATCCGGGATGCCATCCGTTCCGGATGGAAGACTTCCAGGGCATCGGTCTTCTCGCCCATCCCGACGAACTTGACCGGTTTTCCAATGACCTTCTTCAGGGATAACGCCGCTCCGCCCCGTGCGTCCCCGTCCATTTTTGTCAGGACGACGCCTTGTATGTTCAGGAGTTCGTCGAACTTTTCAGCCACCGAGACGGCATCCTGCCCCGTCATTGCGTCAGCGACGAAGAGAATCTCCGACGGATCGACCGCTTTCTGTATCCGTTTTAATTCGTTCATCAACTCATCATCGATGTGCAACCTCCCCGCGGTATCGATGATGAGCGTATCGTAGCCGTTTGCCTTTCCGTCTTCAACCGCGTCGATACAGATCTGTACCGGATCGTTTCGGCCCTGTGAGTCGTAGACATGAACCCCGATCTTGTCACCGAGTATCTTGAGCTGTTCGATCGCCGCCGGTCTGTAGATATCTACGGAAACGAGAGAAACGCGGCGGCCCTGGTCTTTGAGATGCCGGGCCAGCTTTGCGGCGGTAGTTGTCTTCCCACATCCCTGGAGGCCAACCATCATGACCGGGGCAGGAAGCGGTTGGAGAGATTCAGATGGCTGCTTTCCGTCCCCATGAGTTCGATGAGTCGGTCATGGACGATCTTGACGATTTGTTGTCCGGGGGTGATGCTGTCCAGGACCTCGCGGCCGATGGCCCTCTCACTGACATCCCGGATGAATTCCTTGGTGACCTTGAAGTTGACATCAGCTTCAAGGAGCGCCATTCGGATATCTTTCATGGCGGCCGCGACGTGTTCCTCGTCAAGGACGCCCCGGCCCTTCAGCTTTTTAAAGACCGTATCCAGCTTTTCAGTCAGATTTTCAAACATACCGTTTTATCTCGATTCTCTGTTTTTTCTGATGAGACACTTGACCCCTTTGATCTTGTCCTCCACACGAGATGCAATCCTTTCGGCTTCGTTATAGGTGTCGAAGCCTTCCAGTTTTATGCGAAACCATTTTCCGGATTTCAGGGTGACCTCGTCCACCCGGGGAGCACATCCCATGTCGGATAACTCACCCCTCAATCGCACTGTCTTTTCTTTGTCCCTGAAGGAGGCTACCTGGACCGTGTAGAGGCCCTTTAGCTTTTTGGGGGACGGGACATGAGACAACGTATCCGGGGAGAGGGTTTCATCGGCAGTAGCGGTTTGCTTTACTTCCGCATCGGTTTTTTTGAGCCTGTCGTAAAAGGTAAATTCAATCTTTTCCCCATCCGGCTCCGTATCAGGAGGAGTGATATGTTTCTTCGCTACGTTCTCCTCATTTGTGCCTGACGCGACATCAATACGGTTGGCAATGGTTTTCTTTATGACGTTTGGAAGCCCTTTTGCAATCTTTTCCGGATAACTTTCTATATTCTTTCCGACGATCACCCCGCCGGCGAAAGAAAGCAATAAAACGACCGCAATGACAAAGGTGAAAAAGGTCAGGCCGGATCTGCTCAGCTTGAATTCAAACTCTTCCGTTTTCTTCGACATTGATTTACCCTTGTCATGGATGAGTCTGAGAGAAGTTTGCTCTCACATCCGTTCCGGCGCTGAAACGCCCAATAATCTGAGGGCATTGCGGATAACGGTTTCCGGCGGATTTGATCAAAAACAGCCGTGCCTGTGTCAGCTCGCTATCGTCCGAAACAACCCGGTGCTTGTTGTAAAAACTGTGGAAGACGGAGGCGAGGTCGTTGATGTAATACGGGGATACGATGTAGCTCAAGGGTCTGTGCGCTTCCCTCGACGATCTCAGGGTATGAGCCTATGATCTTGATGAGCTCACGTTCTTCCGCGGTCGTCAGGAGGTCGAGCCGGATATCGCCGAATACCGGGATCAGATGCCCCTGTTCCACGGCGTTTCTCATAATGCTGCAGATCCTGGCGTGTGCATACTGAACGTAATAGACGGGGTTTTCATTTGACTGCGCCTTCGCGATCTCCAGGTCAAAGTCGAGGTGGCTGTTCGATCTGCGCATCAGAAAATTATACCGGGCCGCGTCCTTTCCCACCTCATCAGTCACCTCCCGTATGGTGACGAATTCGCCTGCCCGGGTCGACATGGGGACGGGAACGCCTCCTCTGAGGAGGTTGACCAACTGCACCAAGACAACCTCCAGATCCTCCTTCCTCCTGCCGAGTGCCTGGATACACGCCTGCATCCGTGGAATATATCCGTGATGATCCGCTCCCCAGACATTGATGACCTTATCAAAGCCGCGCGTGTATTTATTCAGGTGATAGGCGATATCGCCCGCAAAGTAGGTCGGTTCGCCGTTTTCTCTGACGACGACTCGGTCCTTCTCGTCCCCGAAATCCGTCGTCTTGAACCACAGCGTGCCACCCTCCTCGTATATGAAGCCTTCTTCCTGAAGCTTGCGGATGACTTGTGTGACATTGTCGTTTTCGTGAAGTTCCTTTTCACTGAAATAACGGTCGAAAACCACCCCCAGCGTCTCGAGATCTTCCTTGATCCCCTCAAGGATGGATCCTGCAGCATACTCCGTCAGAAAGGGGATAGCCGCCTCTCTGTCGGAGTGGAACCGGTTTCCGAACTGGTCGTGTACCTCACGGGCGAGCTCCGCGATATATCCTCCCTGATAGCAGCTTTCGGGGAAGGAAACGGTCTCCCCCATCTGTTCCAGGTAGCGATAGTAAACGGATTCTCCCAGTGTATTCATCTGGTTCCCGGCGTCATTGATATAGTACTCCCTGGATACGGAGAACCCCGATGCCTGAAGGATGCTGGCAACGACGTCGCCGATAACGGCACCTCTGGCATGCCCGATATGGAGAGGGCCCCGTGGGGTTGGCGCTGACAAACTCAACCTGGATCTTTGCCCCCTTCCCGAGGGTGGATTCACCATAGTGGTCTCCCTGCGCATCTACCTCCTTCAGGAGGGTGGCCCATGCGGTTTTCTCAATGAAAAAATTGATAAAACCGGGGCCAGCGATTTCTATCTTATCGATGATCCCCTCACCGTCATCGATGTTCTCGACGATGCGTTCGGCGATCTTCCGGGGATTTTCCCTCTGACTGGAGGCGAGTACCATGGCTATGTTCGATGCGTAATCACCGTGGGTACCTTCACGCGGAAGTTCGACTTCTATGAAAGGGATATCCGTTTTTTTTAATGTCCCTTTATTCAAGGAGGAATGGATAGATTGCTCCAGTAATCCGACGAGTTTCTTTTTCATATGATCGTTTCTCGGTCGCGTAGAAAACGAAAAAGTTGGCCCGGAGGCCAACCTTTTTGCTGAATCTCAAATGGCTCGTTGCTACGCCGTTGTTATTTCCCCTGCAATTCTACGTGTTCGCTTTGGTTGATTATTCCATCAATGTCATGATCTTTGATCTCGAGGGTCCCTCGTATAATCAGGACAGTGGACCCCTCCCGCTGGCATCCTTGGAAACAGAAAAACCGCTTTGCACAGGTCCCCCTCCACGCGCATATGGAGCAGTATCTCTTTTCGGTACCCATAAGTCCCTTCCTTCCGGTAGCTCGATTTTCCCTATCGGTTCCCAATATATCTATACAGTCCTTTCGAGTCAAGAGGTTTTGATATTTTTCTGCGCTTTGCAGGGAGGGTTTTTCCCCATGGAAAAGTGTGCCCGTGCGGATCACTTTTCCTATTGTCTTCAAGCTCCACATGCTGTTATACTCCGGGAATCATGGAGAAAAAATATCTGGCACTTATCGGTATCATGGTCCTGTTCCTCGCGGCCCCCGCGGGAGGTTCGGATGCTTGGCGGATCTCCCTGAAGAATGGAGGCGAATTCACGACCCTCAAGTACTGGCGGGAAGGGGGGGAGGTGCGCTTTTACATCTACGATGGGGTTATGGGTATTGGGAAGGATTCGATCATGACCATAGACAAGGTGATCCCGGAAAACCTACGGTACGCACAATCCGGGATTGAACAGGAGACAACGGTACCCCCTTCCGGAACGAATAGTCGCGAGGATACAGGGAAAGAGGAACAGGAACAGATAGATATCCCTTTGTATATGGAGAAAAAGGAACGGCTCGCCGCTGAACTTGATCGAACGCTTGAGAGACTCAGAGAGGCAACAAGCAAAAGAGATGCGGAAGCCAAGGAGAGAGAGCAAAAGGAAATGAGGAGGCTCACCACCGAGATATATGCCCTGACGGACGAGGTCAAAGAAAAGAACAGGGGAAAACTTCCGAATGGATGGTGGAAAGAGAAGTAAAAAAATCTTAAACAGGCGCCCTCCTGCTAAGGCATAAGATCCTCTCTCCAACTCAGCATTTTCAAGGGCGCGTTCTGCGTCTGATTTTCCACGGCCGTACTACAGTAGATGATGCTGACGCCCCCCGATATCGTCGTGTCCATATCGGCGTCAACCGATGCCCCGGACAGGATCCCTCCGGTGACATTTTTGTCACCCGGCCCCCCGCCGGTAAATCTGATCGATCCCGTGGCGATGATGATCCCGTACCATGAAAAAGCGCCGCTGAGTTCGAGATCGCCCTCAACGACCAAGATCCCGCATCCGCTTGTGCCGCCGCTCAGCTTGACGGAGGTACCCTGCGTGTCGTAGTGAACGATGCTCCCGGTACTGCAGGAGGAGGGGTCGTTTTGGGTCGCGCCGCCCGTTGGTGTTCCCCATCCGTCCCCCGGACCTGGGACGGTATCTGCCGTATGGGTTACACTGTCGACGGTATACGAAAAATCGGCGGCACCCTTGACGGAATTGACCATACTCTGGATATCCAGATCCGCCCCGCTGTATTCGATGGCGGGATTGCCCTCGATGGTGGGGTTGCCGTTCGGGGTGATAGAATCGTCAGCTTCACTATCCGTTGTCTTGATCCCCGGTTTGTCGCCGGTTGCTCCGCAGGCATTGTTGCCGGAAACATAGGTGCTGGTGCCGCTGATAGAGGTATCATCTTCGACGTACAGGGCGGAAGGAACCGTGATCGGCGGGACCCGGGTTACCTCTGCCGTGATCGTCTTGACCGAGGTGCCGAACGTGCCATAGCTGTTGATCAGATAGATGTTCTGCCCGGGCGTTGTGCTTCGTTCACTCGTTCCGTCGCCGTCGGCATCTCCCCAGTATAAAATATTACCGGAGTCATCCGTCTGGTGCCGTATGACGACGACGTAATCCAGTGTGGACTGGAGGCTGCTCGTCTTGACGTGCATGACGTTCTCACTGTCGTATCCTTTTCCCTGGGCCTTGACATCGGTCCCGATATAGGCCCGCCACTGAGTTGAGGTTGGGTGACCGTCGCCGATGGCTCCTGTCGCATATTTGCGGAGCCGTGCCCGCCCCTCTTCGATGCCCGCTTCCGCGGCATAGAAGGCCTCTTTGCCGGTCTCGAAATTGCTGGCGATCTTGAGATCGGTGGATGTTTGTATGACAACGGTTGTCCCTAAAATGGTCAGGGTCGCAACCAGGAGGAGGACCGTTACGAGGGCCACCCCCTGTTCGTTCCCGCAGAGTGCCTTGATGCGTTTCATGGTGTCCTTCTCCCTTATAGGCCGAGATTTCTCGGGGCAACAACGGATGTAAGGGTGTATGTTCTGTAACCGCTATTTGAAGCGTATCCCGGATCCGGTTTCGCTGTCCGTGCGGTGATGGTGATCTGTATCCGGCGAATGGCCGTTGTGCTGGCCGTCGTAGTGCCGTTTGTGTCCTGGTATTGAAACGTGAGGGACTGGATGTGCTCGGCAATCGGTTGATACGTGGCATCGGTTGTCGATCTTCGTCCGAGTTTCTGTATACCGTCCTCCGGGGTATAGAGTGAATACGTGATATACTCATTCGAATCACCGGTGTCTCCATCAGGGGGGTCGCCCTCGTCGTCGCCCCGTATGTCGAGAGAGAACGTCAGGCTGCTGGATGTGGCAGTTTGAATCCCCACAACCAAACCCGTGGGGTTGAGATGGGGTTTGGGGTTATACCCTGCCATGCGCAATTCTCTGGACATGAACTCCATCGCGGCCCGGGTGCTCTGCTGCATCTCGGCGATCTGTTCCTGAATGTCGAGGGCTTTGCGATGCATGTTAAAGACACCGTACATGGCGCCCAGGGCGATCAGGCCGACCGACATGGCGATGAGGAGTTCAATAAGGGAAAACCCTCCGTCACGTCTTCCGGATTGCCGCCTGACGCGTCCTGCTCTTCGATATATGGTTTCCATCGCTATTTTGCCACTATCGTCCTGAGGGTAACGCTATGGGTCGTACCCTTCCATGGAAATTGTACCGTTACCTGGATCGTTTTCATGCCGGTAGCGGGTGAGTTGGCAGTCGTTGTCCATGTTCTCGTATAGATGGGTTGCTGTGTGTCGGAATTGGATCCGAGGTTTGCATAGCTTGTGTCTTTGAGCGTTTCTATCTTATCCTGGGCCAGGGTGGTGGCGGTGGTTATATATCGGCTGAGTCTATTCCCGTTTATGACGGTTGTTGCCACGCTTGCCACGCTCAAGAGACCCACCGCGAGGAGCAGTATGGCGATCATGACTTCTACAAGGGTAAAACCTTTTGAATCGTTTATTTTCTTCATGTCATGTCCCATTATTGTATCTTGACACGGCCGGCCGTTGAGACGCTGACATCCTTCGAACCGCTGACATTGGTAAAAGTGATGGTTGTGCCGTAGGCGGTTCCGTTTGGATAGAAAATAGGATTAGCCGTCGCGCTCAGTGTCACATCGGGGTATGCGTTCTGAATGGTCTTGATTGTGGTTGTTTCTCCGGTGTCTTCCGTGTTGTCATTATCGTTGTCGTCAAGTATCTTGTACCGGTGATTATCCAGGAAAAATACCTTGAATCGGTTGTTCTCATTCGCCGCCTTCATCCTCGCACCCATCAGGTCCGACATGACCTGCCTTGCCGCTCCGCTGACTCTCCTTTGTCGCATATAATCCTGAAGATTCGGAGACGCAATGGCGGCAAGGATTGCCAGTACGGATACTACAATCATCATTTCGACGAGGGTAAACCCCTTTACCTGACGAGCACAAGCTTCATGCATAGATCGCCCCAAAGGAGGTATCCCATGGCGGCGGCGGAAAGAAACGGACCGAAAGGGATGGGGTATCGCGTATCCTTCCCCTTCCAGATCATAACCGATATGCCTGCGACCGCGCCGACGATGGAACCTGCCATGATGATAAACCAAATGGATTGCCACCCCAGAAATCCTCCCAGCATGGCCAGTAGTTTAATATCGCCTCCTCCCATGCCCTCCCTTTTTGTCACGAGTTGATACGTAATGGCAACCAGATACAGAAACCCTCCTCCTGCGAGGATGCCGATCAGAGAATCCTTGATCGTGATATCCATGAAGAAAATTGCCGCCAGGGCAAACAGCGGGATTCCCGGAAGGGTAATTACATCGGGGATAATCTGATGTTTCAGGTCAACAAAAGTAATAACGATCAATGCACAGGTGAACAGAAAAGCAAAGAGAAAATCGAGAGACAGGCCGTATTTTCGAAAAAGGAGAACGGCCATGAGGGCGGTCAACAGTTCAACAAAAGGGTATAGGGGGGATATTCTTTGCGCGCATTTTCTGCATTTTCCCTTGAGAATCAGAAAACTGATAATCGGTACGTTGTCATACCATCGTATCGGTTGCGAACAGACAGGGCAGTGTGAAGCCGGGAAGACGATGGATCGTCCCTCCGGGATGCGGTAGATGCATACGTTGAGGAAACTACCCACGACGGCGCCCAAAAGTGCCGAGAGGATCACAGGAATATATGGATCGTACGGAGGAATCATGAATATACACTACCAATTCTTTCCTGCCGAAATGCCATCACCCCGCTCTGCGGGGCAGCGGCATGCAAAAGCGCGGAATATTATGGGTACACAAACCTATTCTCCAGCCGTATACTAGAGATGGGCGGTCAAAGCAATGAGGCGCTTCATCGCTTTGGTGTGATGTGCGTCACATGACAATCTATTAGAGGCGGGCACGCTTTCTGAGACCTTCAAAGTTGAGAATGTGCAGGGCATCTTCCTCGGTGACGACGAAACCCTTTTCACGCAGAGCCCTCAGTTCTTTGTTGACACTTTCCCGAGTTGTTCCCACAATACTGGCAAGATCCTTCTGTGTCAGACGCAGATCGATCTTTATCGGTCCTCCTTCCGCACTTTGTTGACCGTATTTTTCGGACAGCTCGACGAGTCTTCTGGCGAGGCGTGCTGAAATATTAAGGAAATAAGCATCTTCAAGCAGTTCATCGGTTCTGCGTAGCCGCATGGTGAGGTAGGAAAAGATCGCCTGTATGGCCCCCTCATTTCCTTTTAGAAAAGCCAGAAAATCTCTTTGGTTCAGTGCCAGGAGCGCGGAAGCTTCGAGCGCTATCACATCGGCCGAACGCGGCATCCCGTCCAGGAGTGCCATCTCACCGAAGAAATCTCCTTCAGAGAGAATGGCGGCCGCGACCTCATCCCCCATCTCTGATGGAAGAACAACCTTGACACTACCCGACTGTACTATATAAAGTGACGTTCCCTCATCCCCTTTGCGGAAGAGAGCCTCTCCCTTCTTCAATAAGCGTCGTTTGAGGGAAGCGGCAAGGCACTCTCTGTCGCTGCGGCTGAGAGATTGGAAGAGGGATACCCCCTGCAAGAACTCTTCAGGTTTCATGGTTTGCGTTGATAAGCCCTTTATCGTACTGGCGCGGCGAGGAACATGCCTTAATAGTATTCGGAGGATCGAGTAGACTCCGAAGCAACGTAACTTCTGGAATATAGACAATGAGAAAAGATAAGTCAAAAGATATATTCAAAATGGGAATGATTCCTTTTGGGAGAATCCCCCGCTGTTATGGAGGACAGTATGGACCAGTTGACCGTGAGGACCAAGGCGCGTTTTGAGATGATCGATATTACGCGGGAGATTACCTCCATCGTCCGGAAAAGTGGTGTGGCGAACGGAATATGCTATGTATACACGCTTCATACGACCGCAGCAGTCACGATTAACGAAAAAGCGGACCCCGATGTGCCGAAAGATATCCTGATGGAGCTTGATAAGATGGTTCCTCTGAATGATGGCTACCGGCACATCGAGGGTAACTCAGCCGCGCACATCAAGGCGTCGATTATCGGTCCCTCCGAGATTCTCATTGTGGAGGGAGGGACCCTTGTCCTGGGGACGTGGCAGTCGATCTTTTTCTGTGAATTCGATGGTCCCCGGGTGAGGAAAATAATCGTCAAATCTATTGCCGACTGTCCCTGATAGGGAGGTGGGTGGTTCCTTGCCCCGTATGAAATGACATGAGGAGACATGAATACTATGAACATGCAAGCGTCCTTTATACTGGCGTCCGCTTCACCACGTCGCAGGACGCTATTGAGGGCGCTGATACCTGATTTCGACATTATCCCGAGCGATGTTGATGAGAGTCCTGTGGCCGGAGAATCACCGGAAGAACATGTCCTGCGGCTTTCGAAAGAAAAGGCCCTCGCGGTGTCCCGGGCGCATCCGACCCGGTGGGTCCTCGGTGCGGATACGATCGTGGTCATAGACGGCGATGTCCTGGGCAAACCGGCAACCCCCGTCGAGGCGAAGCGGATGCTCGGCATGCTGAGCGGTCGTGAGCACATCGTCATAACGGGGTTCGCGCTCGTAAAGGGAGGACTGGGTGCTGTCGTCAATGATTCCGTCCGTTCCGGTGTGTTGTTCAAGGAGATCTCCCCGGATGAGATGGAGTGGTACACGCGAACGGATGAACCGTATGATAAGGCGGGAGGATACGCCGTCCAGGGAAAAGCGGCCTTTTTTATCAAGGAGATCCAGGGGTCATACACCAATGTGATCGGTCTTCCTCTGTGTGAGGTGGTCACGGCCATGGAGCGGGCCGGGGTGCTGAGGCTGACGGGCCCGTCATAGGTTCTCCCGCCTGAAGAGGTTATATCACCCGGGCATCTGAATAGAGAGATACAAGGAGCTGAATGATGGCTGTCAGCGCGGAAATTCGCCGGAAGGTCCTGACCTTTCAACGGAACGAAATCACCGAACATTATATTTACAAAAGGCTGGCCGAGCGGGTCCGCGAACCCGCGAACCGGCGGGTACTGGAAGATATCTCCAACGACGAACTCCGGCATTACCACACCTGGCGCACCTATACCCAAGAGGATATAGCGCCCGACCGGTGGAAGATGTGGAAATACTACTGGAT
Source organism: Syntrophales bacterium (assembly GCA_963662405.2). Lineage (GTDB taxonomy): Bacteria > Desulfobacterota > Syntrophia > Syntrophales > UBA2210 > UBA6078. Next base: position 445,347 of record CAXXKT010000001.1, on the reverse strand, counting down.
CAGCCGCCTATTCGGGTTTACCTTCGGCGTCAAGCTGATGGAGCAGGGGGAGCAGGGTGCCCAGGAGAGCTATGAGCGTCTCCGGGCCGAGATCCCGGAGGCTGAGATCATTATGCGTGAGGAGAACCAGCACGAGACCGCCCTCCTTGAACTCTTGGACGAGGAGCGGCTGCGCTATACCGGTTCCATGGTCCTGGGTCTCAACGACGCCCTTGTTGAACTGACCGGTGCGCTGGCGGGGCTGACCCTGGCCCTGCAGAACACGAAGCTGATCGCCCTGACCGGTTCGATTACCGGCATCGCCGCCGCCCTCTCGATGGGGGCCTCAGAATACCTCTCCACAAAGGCGGAAGAAACGACCAAGAATCCCTTGAGGGCATCGACTTACACGGGCGTTGCCTATCTGATTACCGTGCTGCTTCTCATCCTGCCCTATCTGGTCCTCAACGACTATTACCTCTGTCTGGGATGTACGCTTGCCGGTGCCGTTCTGATCATCGCCCTTTTTAATTATTACATTTCTGTTGCCAAAGACGAATCATTCAGAAAACGCTTTATTGAAATGGCGGGCCTGAGCCTGAGCGTCGCCGCGTTCAGCTTCTTCATCGGTTATCTGCTGCGTACGTTCTTGGGGGTCGATATTTAATTAGGATTTAATTAGGGACAGCGCCCATTTTTCTCCTATCACAGAAAATAAGATTTAATTTAGGCATTTACAAAAATGGGCGCTGTCCCTAATTAAACACATAATTCTTGACCGTGATAAGTCGGAAGGGTATCCTTCAGTATAGTCCGTTTGGTGTGTTTCTCTGTTTATTATCAGTAAGTATCTGCTCAACGGTTTTCCTCCGGCAACAGAAACGTCGCCGGGCCATCATCAGGTTGAACCCGACATGAAACATCAACCCGATATGATCCAGTTGATCGAAAAGGTGCTCCAGGCGGCAGGATTTGCCGTTCTGACGACGGAGCACGACGGACAGCCCCATGCGAGCCTGGTAGCCATCACACCGTCCGGAAACTGTCGGCACCTCCTCTTCGCCACCTATCGCGGCACACGCAAGTACCGCAATCTGATCGGCAACACCAAAGTAGCCCTCTTTATCGATGGCCGGGGCATGTCCATCCCGGGTCAGCGGGAAGGCTTCGTCATCACCGCGCTTGGCCGCGCGGAAGAGATCGCGGATGCAGGGCTGGACACCGCTCTCAACGCGCACCTGGAGAGGCACCCCGATCTCGAATCCTTTCTTCGGTCGACTGGCTGTGCCCTCTTTCGTGTCACCGTCGGTGCCTATCAGATGGTCCGGGGAATCGATGATGTCAGGTGGTGGACCATAGACGATCTTACTGATGCACACGGTTGAAAACACGGTGCTCAAACGAGCAATGCTCCTCCCCCTGACAAGAACGAGATGAGATGGATCATGCGTCCCGGGGGAGAAACGGCACCTTGGCTCCGCTACGCAAAAGGAGATTGACACAAAAAGTAATCTTGGTATAAATTAGAGAAAAATCACATTCAAAGCAGTTTTAACTATTGAGGGATATTATGAAAAGAGAAAACATGCTCCAGTCAATGTTTGTCGTTCTGGTGATCGGCACAGCAATCGTATTCTCAATTCAGGATGCTGTCGCATTCTGTCTGTCCCCGGGGCCGTCAAGGGGTTATAGGTATGCAAAGCCGGCCCCCAAGCCTGAGACCCCGCCCCCTGCTCCTGTTACGCCGCGAACAGTGAAAGAAGTCGAGAGAGACATCGAAAACACTCGAGAGACCATTAGCGGCCTGGAGGCGCACGCGGTCAAGGAACAGCACCTCGGGGTCATAAATGATGTCAAGAACGACCAAAGTCGGGGATGGTTCAAGGGAGATGGCAAAGAGACATATGAAGATGCGGCAAATCGGCACTATACCGAAGCAGCCGCCACCGAGAAGGAAGTTGAACGGCTCAAGAAGAAAGTCGACCGGTTGGAGCAGGAGAGACAGACGATTATCTCCCAGTCGGGGGGGTGTTTTCTGCCCGATACGCTCGTGACCATGGCGGACGGATCGGCAAAACCCTTTGAACAGATCCGCCCCGGTGATCGGGTCCTGACCTACGATATCGGGTATCAGACTACGGTAATCAAACCGGTGGTCGATGTCTACACCGTCGAGGGAAATCATCTCTATACGATCAACGGAGAGCTTTCCGCTACCGGAACCGAACGGCTCCTCAGCGACACCGGCTGGAAGAGGGTGCGCGACCTGCGGGAAGGTGACGAGGTGCAGATAGACGGTTGTATGGTCACGATTGTTTCAGTCGATTACCATCGGGCACGCCACACGCTGTATAATATGCAGGTCGATGACAGCCATAATTTCTATGTGGTGACGGACAGCGGTAATCGCTATCTCGTCCATAACAGCAGCAGCGGCGGTGGTGCGAAGTAACGGTACCTGTCCGGTGATTTACAATTGAAGGCAGGGTGAGGGCAAACAAAGATAAGGGAGACTGACGATGATTCGCTATCGAAAGGTTTTGGTTATAGCTGGTTTGATTGTCTTAGGCGGTTTTTTGTCCGGTTGCGCGGGGACATTGTCTCAGACGGTAGACCTGTACAAGTCAAGCGTCGCTGAGGAAAAGGCGGACGAGGCATATCAGAACAAGGATTTTGTTACCGCTTTCCAGGAATATAAAACGGCTGCCCAGGCGGGAAGCCCGTATGGACAGTTCATGCTCGCCAACATGTATCTGAACCGGGAAGGGGTACAGCGAGATATCAGGCAATACGAGTACTGGATACGGCAGGCCGCGGAGAACGGTTCCCCGGCGGCGCATTACTTTATCGGCATGGAATTGATTTTCTCTAATTCGATGGTGGCGGTACGCCATCTCGAACAGGCCGCCGCTCTGGAGCACGGGCCCTCCATGGATCTGCTCGGACTGATGTATGCCCAGGGGATCGGGGTCCCGCAGAGCAACAGGGAAGCGGTCAGGTGGTTTCGCCTGGCCCAGGCTCATGGTGTTCAGGTTGACAGTCAGTTGCTCTCGGAATCGGGTATACAGGAGTATGTAAAAAAGATGAACCAGGCCGCGCCATCGACTCGGAGCACCAACAGGTCCACCGGGCAGCAACTGGTCCGTCAAGTCCAGCAGCGCCTGACCGATCTGGGATACGCGCCGGGTCCGATTGATGGGATGTTCGGGGGCAAGACGAAGACTGCGATCCAGGAGTTTCAGCGCACGAAGGGTCTGTATCCTGACGGCAAGGCGACGCCGCAACTGCTTGAAATGCTGAAGAGCACAGATAAATAAGGAAACAACGAGCACATACGGACCGATTACAAGAGCCCCGTTTCTCGAAATGAGCAACGGGGCTTTTGTTTTAGGGTCTTGACTAGAACAGCACACGGAAATATGTTAAGAGTCTAGTCATGTCAATAAGTAACAAGTATGTAAAAAATTCCAAAATTTCAGAGGCAAAATTTAGAGAGATCGTGAAGTATTTTGCCTTCGATTTGGATGCTCAAACCATCGCTCTTTTAACAAAACTCAATAGAAATACGGTGAATCGATATCTGTCTTTGATTCGTCAACGTATAGCTGATCTGTGCGAAGAAGAATCACCATTTCAGGGTGAAATCGAGGTTGACGAATCATATTTCGGTGCAAAACGTATCAAAGGGAAACGAGGCCGTGGGGCCGGGAGAAAAACCCCTGTATTCGGTATCCTGCAACGAAAAGGCAGTGTCTATACCGAAATCGTTCCCGATTGCGCCAGGAAGACTCTCCAGGCCATTATCAGGGGCAAAGTTGAACCGAATAGTGTCATACATTCAGATAGTTGGAGAGGCTATGATGGTTTGGTTGACTTGGGATACAAAAAGCATTACCGTGTTCATCACGGAGCCAATGAATTTGCCAGGGGGAAAAGCCACATCAATGGCATTGAATCCTTCTGGTCATTCGCAAAACGGAGGCTGATGAAGTTCCATGGTATTCCACAATCAACCTTTTACCTGCATCTCAAGGAATGTGAGTTCCGGTTCAACAACCGTAACACCGATATCTATAAATTGTTGTTAAAGAACTTCAAAAATAAACCGCTGTTCTAGTCAAGACCCTTGTTTTATTGTCGCTGTAACGATTGAAAAATCACAACGCGGGGAGAGCCCGTGAAATCCTCGCGTGGTTTCTTGTGCCAAGAGGAATAGCGTATAGCCTTTCGACGGGGGACTACCCGATCTTTTATGAATCAGAATATGCGCGAAATCCCCCGGGACGGCGTTTTTCGTAAGATCCCGATGCCCCTTGTCCGATCTTCCCTTCTTCCTCCCCTTTTACGTTATTTTCTAAAGAAATAAAGGTTACTGCCGATTATTGATCCGTCGGGGCCTGTGATGAAGCTCCTGCGGCATAAGCCGAGAGGGCCGGACCAGGCAACAACCTGGATCTGAGTTTATCATACATTTGATCGCTTGGAATCTTACAATCTACTAAAACAGGACAACGGGAAATCATATTACTCAAGGAGGAATCTATGGCGGGAAAAATCAAGAAGATGTTGGATGAGATCGTAACGGCTAAGTCAGGTGGAAATCCCACCCTGATGACCACGACAAAGACAAAGCTGATATTGAAGGGACTCAACCCCGACAAGTATGACGCGCGTTCGGCGGACGACCCTGCCGTCATAAAAAAAGTCATCATGACGGCGCAGGAGATGGGAGTCAAGATCTCGTAGTAGCCAAACACAGAATATGTAACGGAGGAGAAGATATATGAGTATCAAAACAGCGTACACCACTGAAAAAGATGTCACCAAAGCGGTTCAAACGATCCGGCAGGCCCTGGGTGTCGAGTCCTTTAAAACAGTCATTTATTTTGTTTCGTCGTCTTACGATCCCGATGCGGTGGCCGCGGAAATGCAGAAGGCCTTTGACGCTGTTCCCGTCTTCGGCTGTACGACGGCCGGTGAGATCGTTTCGGGAAAAATGCTGGAAGAATCCATCGTGGCCATGGCCTTCGGCGGCGACATCATCGAAGACATGAAAATTGAAGTCGTGGAGGGTATCGCGACCGGGAATAAAGACATGATCATCGGTGCATTCGATTCTTTCGAAAAGCACTTCGGAACGGACATGGCGTCTATTGATTTCGAAACGTATGTAGGCATCATATTGGCCGACGGCCTCAGCGGTGCCGAGGAGAGACTGATGGAATGGATCGGCGATCTGACCAACGTTACCTTTATCGGCGGGTCGGCCGGTGATGACCTCAAGTTCCAGGCGACGCACCTCTTTGCCGAAGGAAAGGCGTGCACCGATGCCGCGATCCTGGTCCTCATAAAGGCCGCCAGGCCCTTCGACATCGTTAAGACACAGAGCTTTAAACAGCTTTCCCCGGTATTGGTGGCTACAAAAGTCGATGAGCAGAACAGAGAAGTCATCGAATTTAATGGCAGGCCCGCCACGGAAGCCTATGCCGAGGCCGTCGGCGTACCGGTAGATGCGGCGGCCGACTACTTCATGAAAAACCCCCTGGGGCTCATGGTTGACGGCGAACCCTTCGTCAGAAGTCCCCAGCAGGTTCAGGGCACGGTCATCAAATTCTACTGTCAGATACTGGAGGGGATGGAACTTTCACTCTTGGAATCGGGTGATATCGTCGGTGATACGAAGGCGGCTATCGAGGCGAAACGGAAGGAAATGGGATCGATCGCGGGGATCGTCAATTTCCATTGCATCCTCAGGACACTCGAGCTCAAGGGAGGTGAAAAAACGGACGATTACGGAAAGGTCTTCACCGATGTCCCGACCGTCGGGTTCAGCACCTACGGTGAAGAATACCTCGGTCATATCAATCAGACCTCGACAATGCTGGTCTTCAAATAAACAGGCCGGGTCAGGCGCCGGCGGAGGATGATTGCCGGTGCCTGACCATTCAAAGTCTTATTGGCGGGAACCCCTTCGGGCTCGATTGGTACTGCTTCTCTGTTGATCCAATGCATACCTTTCCCGCCATTCTTCCCGTTTCTCAAAATTGCCCGACGAGATTTTCAGAAAATACACGGATCCCCCCACGAGGCTGATAACCATGGTGATGATGACAACGGGGACAACGAAATGTGTCATACGGGGAAAACATCGGGCCACAAGGGCAACCACAGAGGTGACCACGATCAAAACTATGACGACTCGCTGGAAAAGGGCATAGTGACGAAAACCGGTCTGATCGGTCAGGTCTTCCACGGGCTCCGGCAAAGGGGAAAGGGATTTTTCTTTCCCTCTGAGCTTGGCGGCCAGGAAGGCAATAACCGGCAGGATCAATGCCACGCCCCACCCTCCTATGAGCAGTGCCGAAGCGGGGTAATCACCATAACCGATGCGAATCAGCCGGATGCCTTCACTGACGACGAGGATTGCCAGTGCAACCGGGATTAAATATTTCAAGAGGATTTCCCATGACCTCCCGATCTTGATATCCGAGGGCCGGTTGGCATACTGCCGCAAACCTCCCGTATCGTAAAACCACCCGATGACAATCGTTTCAAAGAGGATCACCATCCCCAGCCCAAAGAACTCCATCCACTTATCGACGATATCGAGCCAGTACAACCCCGCGCCGGTCGTGAAAATAATGCCGACCACAAATCCCGGAATGGCGACAAGCAGGTTGGATTTCTTAATGCCCCAGCCGAATTTATCCCTCAATGACGAAGATACGGATTCCACCAGGGCAAAACAGGAATCCAGCGCCAGGGTAATCAGCATCAGGAAAAAGAGGATCCCGAAGATCCATGAATACGGCAACTGATTAATGATCGCCGGATACGTTACAAATGCCAACCCCGGTCCGCCCTGTAAGACCTCGGTGACGGGCAGGTTATTCAGGTGGGCATAAAAACCCAGTGAACCGAACACGGCGAAGCCGCCGACAAAGGCGGTCGCGCCGTCACTCAATGCAATGATGACCGCGCTGCTGACAATATCGGTGTCCCGTTTGAGATAGCTGGCGTAGGCGATAATCAGACCGAACCCGATGGACAGCGAATAAAAGGCCTGCCCATAGGCCGCCACCCAGACACGGGGATTCATGAGCTTTTCCATGACGGGGTACAGATAATAATGGAGTCCTTCCATGGCTCCCGGAAGCATGACGCTTCTGATTACAAAGACGATCAGGATCAACCACGGCAGAAATACCGTGATATAAACGACTTTCGAAACCGATCGGGTGCCCTTCCAGATCGAGGCAAGAATCAGTACCCAGGCCGCGGCCAGGGAAACCAGGATTGGAACGCGTATCCCTCCCAGATTGAAAGGGCTGTCCGTGAGTCGGAGAAATGAGTTGTAAAAAAAGTCTGACGGGTTGTCACCCCATGCCTGGCTCAAGGAATAGACAGAAAAATTCAGGCTCCAGGCCATTACCACCGTGTAGTAGGTGGTGATAACGAACGATACGAACACGGCCCACCAGCCGATCCATTCATATTTTTTTGAGATTGTCCTCCATGAGAGTGGTGCCGCCAGCCCGAACCGGTGACCGATGCCCATCTCCATGATAAGGAGGGGAATCCCCGCCGTGATCATGGCGATCAGATAGGCGAAGAGAAACGCCCCGCCGCCGTTTTCATAACATTTGAAGGGGAAACGCCAGATATTTCCCAGTCCGATCGCCGATCCGATCGCCGCCAGAATGAAGGCCCGCTTGGTATCCCAGTGTTCGCGCATGTATCCCCTCCTTGTACTGCGGGGCTTTATAGCACTATCGGATGGCAGGACAAAGATATTTAGTGTGAAGTGTCAAAATCTCGGGGAAATCAGTTGGTTCGTCCTTCGCGGGAAACTGGTTTTTCCCTTCGGTCACTGATACACCATACGAAATGCACCTCGATAAAGCCCTTGACCGGCATCCCCCGGGGAGGTACCCTTCCTTTTGATTTCATTACGAACTTATTTTATTGCTGGCTGTATCTGTCCGGCCCGCACTTCAAACAAAAAGGAACGCCTATGGCCTGATTGCGAAAAGCCCGTTTCTCGAACCGAGCGATGGGACTTTTGTGTCGTGTGAAGCTTGTACTTCAAATTTTTATTGTCCCATACAGAGGGAGCTGTCGCTATTTCATCCGAAAGCGATGATTTTCTCTTGAAAAATATTGCGCGAGAAAATATACTGTTCCTACGGTAGAAATGCCACATGCCGACAAGAGCACCACATCTTACATCACCATGCTATAATAAATTGAAAACTCAGGGGGGGACTTTACATGTTGAGCATTCAAAAAAGCAGGGTTTTGGCGTTTTTGTTTCTGGTAGTGTTATGGGGGGTAACAGGGGGCCTTCTGCTTACCGGGTGTACGGCCGGGCCACAAACCTTTGATCCTGAGATTACGGGACCTCAATTGATTGTGAACCCCGAATGCGTCAGTCTCGGTGCTGCTACATTGATGAAGCAAAAGATTGTATTCGGAGGGTCGGGATTCGTGCCTGAAGATTCCGTATTCGTAACGCTCTTTGGCCCTGATGAAACCGAGGTGGTGGTAGCTGACGGAAAAGTCGATGCCGCCGGTCAATTTACCGCCCCGATAGGCCCCCTCGCGAAGGTCACCGGAATCCTGAAAGGGAACGTCAGCGGCACGTATGCCGATGACGGGAAATATAATCAGTTTGTTGTCATTACCCAACCGACTATTCCGGCTGGTGTCTATACCGCCAAAGTCACGTCCATGAGTTCCGATAAGACGGCGCAAACAAAGCTCACGTTCAAAAAGCCTTCTCTTGTTGACAGGCTGAAAGACTGGCTGGGAAAACGGATGGGGAAAATTCAGGACAAGAAACCTGTAAGCTAAAGGCCTGTCAGGACATTTCGTCACCAACGCCGTTTTTTTTACTTCGTTACGTCAGTGGATCTTCTCGCTCCGGCGGGCAGCGGCTCGCCGGAGTTTTTTTAACCTCAGAACCTCATAGGCAAGCTCGATCAACACCACAGAGTCATTGACCCCCACTTGGATGGTATGGCAAGGAGGGCGGATACGACCGGCATCAACTCCGCAAACAGCTCCTCATGCTGTCCGAAAGATCTGCCTGGCGTCCCTCAACCCTCTCGTTCAGACAGGCGATCGATCCCCACCTCCCGGTGCCGCCTGAAACCTATGAGCACCCCGCCCTTTCAATAAAATCCTTGACCGGAATCCCCCCAGGGAGGTATCCTTCCCTTTGATTTCATTACGAGCTTGTTTGTTAGCTGTACCTGTCCGGCCCGCACCTGATACATAAAAGGAGCGCGTATGGTCTGATTGCGAAAAGCCCCGTTACTCGAACCGAGCGATGGGGCTTTTGTGTTTTGTGATTGTAAAGGCGGAAAAAGAGAAACCTGTCCAATACTCGAGAGGAGACCTGCGTTTCCGAGGATAGATAAGGAGGGTGTCATGCGCGAAATCGATAAGACCAAACCGGTATTGGTTACGGGGGGTACGGGTTACGTGGCTTCCTGGATAATCAAGATCTTGCTGGAAGAGGGAACCCCTGTTCACGCAACGGTACGCGACCCTTCGGATATGCAAAAGATCGAACATCTGAAAGCCTTGGCGGAAACAGCGACCGGGCAGTTGACGTTGTTCAAGGCGGATCTTCTGAATCCGGGAAGTTTCGATGAACCGATGCGAGGGTGCGAGCTGGTGATGCACACCGCCTCACCCTACTTCATAACCGGAATCAAGAATCCTGGAGAAGAATTGATACGACCGGCCAGAGAGGGGACACGCAATGTCCTCGAATCGGCGCAAAGAACCCCGACGATGAAGCGGGTGGTGCTCACCAGCAGTGTCGTGGCGATATACGGCGACAATGCCGACATGGCGCTGGCCCCGGAGGGCATACTCACTGAAAAGGAATGGAACGTCACGAGCAGTGCCGACCACCAGCCCTATAACTATTCAAAGACAATCGCGGAAAGAGAAGCCTGGGCTCTCGCCGCGGAACAGGAGCAATGGGATCTGCTGACGATCAACCCCGGATGGATCCTTGGCCCTTCTCTGTCGAAGAGGAAAGACTCCATGAGCATCAACACCATGATCCTCTTTGGCAATGGTATCTACAAAACCGGGGTTCCGGAATTGTACAGTTGTATCGTTGATGTGCGTGACGTGGCGTCCGCCCACGTCAAGGCGGGGTACACCCCGGAAGCGAGCGGGCGGCACATCGTCGTGAGTGAAGAAGTATCGCTTCTCGATATAGCGAATATCCTTCGAAAACATTTTGGAGACCGGTATCCGTTTCCCCGGAGACAGGCCCCCAAATTCCTGTTCTGGCTCATTGCCCCGGTGATGGGCTACACGCGGAAATTTGCGAGCAGAAATGTCGGGATTCATATCAGACTCGATAGCTCTTACAGCAAGACAGATCTGGGCATGTCGTATATCCCCGTCGAGCAGACCGTGAAAGACCATTTCCAGCAGATACTCGATGATGGGTTGCTGGACAAACAGTGAAGGATTGTCGGAACGATTCGATGGAACCCGTTGCGCTCCGGAACCGACACCCCGGTCCGCGATAAAATCCTTGACCGGAATCCTCGGGGGGAGGTATCCTTTCTTTTGATTTCATTACAAACTTTTTTAGTTTTACCCATCCGGCCCGCACCTCATACACAAAAGGGAGCGCGTATGGTCTGACTGCGAAAAGCCCCATTACTCGAACCCGAGCGATGGGGCTTTTGTGTTTTGTGACGGGGATGGCTGAGAGGCCAAAACAGATAAAAAGAAATTTGTAAAAAATAGGGAAGTGTCCCTAATTTACCATGAATCAGCCTCAAACCAAGCTTAATTTCAACGCCACATGGTCGATGGCCGTCGGCGGTATGATCGGCGGCGGCATCTTTTCCACACTCGGCGTCGTTGTCGGAATCGCCGGCGCATTGACATGGCTCAGTTTCCTGGCTGCCGGCCTCATCGCCCTGGCCACGGGATACAGCTACGTAAAACTGGCCGATTACTACGGCGAAGGGGGAGGCGCGTTCACGTTTCTCCGCGAGATCAACGCGGAGGGGGCCGCCGGCAGCCTTTCGTGGGTGCTCATCGTCGGGTATGTGCTGACAAACGCGGTATACGCCTCCACCTTCGGGCAGTACCTCGGGTATGTTGCCGGTCTGGGACCGTGGTTCCCGCGCGCGGCCGCCGTTGCCATCCTGATTGCGTTCATTTGCTTGAATCTGCGCGGCGTCGGTGAAGCCGGCGGTGTCGAGGTCTTTCTCGTGTGGTTCAAGATAGTCGTTCTTGTGGGGCTGGCGGGGTGGGGGCTTGCCCAGTGGGACCCGCCGATGCTCTCCCGGAACGTGCCGGACACGGGGATCGGCGCGGCGTTATTCGGCGCGGCCTCCGTGTTTATGGCCTATGAGGGTTTTCAGCTGCTGACCTACGATTATGATGATATCGATAACCCGCGGAAAACCCTCCCGCTCGCGGTGCTGTCGGCCATCATTGCCGTGATCGGTGTGTACATCGTGGTCGCGCTGGGGACGGTGATGCTGATCGGGGCGGACCAGGTTATGCAGCACCAGGAAGTGGCTCTTGCCATCGCGGGCCGGCAGGCACTCGGGACCGCCGGCCTCGTCATTGTGACGATTGCCGCGGCGTTCTCTACCGGATCGGCCATCAATTCGACGCTCTTTGCAACAGCGCGGCTCGTCTATGAGGTTGCGGAAGACAGTGAGTTGCCGGCCGCCCTCGATCACAAGAACAAGGCAGGCATACCGAACCGGGCGGTGATAGTACTCGGCGCGCTGGCGGCGATCCTCTCCGTTTTCGGGGCGCTCACCACCCTCGTTGAAGCTGCCAGCCTCGCATTTCTGTTCACTTTTACCGTCGTATGCGGCCTCGCGTTTCGGGAACGGGTGGGTGCGCGGGTCTTCACAGGGTTTGGCGCGCTGGCCAGCGCCTCCGCATCGGTTGCCCTGATTATTCGCCTGATCCAAACTGACCCGCTTCGGTCTCCTGGTAATCATCGCCATGTTCGGGCGCCCGATCCTGCTTCGCCATGTACGTACGGAGGGCCACCATAGGTGAGGAGAAAAAAGGCCCATGGTTCCTTTTTTGATGCCTCGGGCTGTAATTAAATCCTTGACCGGAATCCCCCGGGGAGGTATCCTTCCCTTCGATTTCATTACGAACTTGTTTTTTGTTAGCTTTACCTGTCCGGCCCGCACCTCAAACACAAAGGAGCGCGTATGGTCTGATTGCGAAAAGCCCCGTTACTCGAACCCGAGCGATGGGGCTTTTGTGTGTTGTGATAGGGAATGTGTTGTAAATTAATACGGGAAACGCCTCTAGTTTAGACTACTTGCTAGGGTTTAAAGTAAGCATGCGTGAAGAAATAAAGAAACATTTTTTTAGTTTATCAGGTCTTTCAATCACCTTGGGTGTTATTGGATTTCTTTCCGGAATTACGCAACTATTCATAGATATTAATACCCAAATTTCAATTAAATGGCTTCTTTTTACATTGTTATTATTGCTTTCTGCTTGTTTTATCCTTCTGAAAGTAATTTTTGATATTTGGCAATCGAGAAAGCTTGTGCCCAGCCAAGAATCTCCCATTAAATTTCTTAACAAAGAGAAAATACTCATCATTAGGAAAAATGAAAATTTTCTTAACAACATTGTTGTTGGATGTTACATGGTAGAAGACGGTGTTGAAAGAGTCGCTCTGGTGGGCGTTGTACATCACGTACAAGAAAAACTTATACAAATAAAGATTATTAAGGAGTTGATCGACGAGGCTTCAATATCTTCCATTATGTCCCAGTTGAACAATATTATAATCAGACCAGTCATACCATTTAGTATTCTTTCAGAACTTGATCAACAGGAGGAGAATAATGCCTGACAAATATATTGCAAAGGTTTTAAAGGTAGTTGATCCTTATACCGTTGTTATTAATAAGGGAAGAAACGGGGGCATAAATCAAGGCGACAAGTTTATTATTATCGGTCTGGGTGAAACAATTGTTGATCCAGAAACAAAAGAGGAATTAGAAAAACTTGAAATAGTCAAAGGCAAAGCCGAAGCCACACACGTACAAGAAAAGATCAGCACCCTAAAATCATGTGGTTATGGGAAGCACCCTGACACTAAAGAAATAGTAAAGGAGCGAACTCGAAAAGGATTGGATTTGTTTAGTACCTTTGTTCAGCCAGAGACGGTTACAGAAACGATCACTCCAGGAAATACTTTCTTGCTTAAGCTTGAAGAGGTACAGGTTGGGGACTTTGTTGTCCAAACTTAGCGAAGCTCTAAAATTTTTGATATGAAAGAGTCTTTATCTCCTGATAGCATATAATCCTTCACTCCCCCTCCACCCGCTGCCTGATCAGCTTCTTGACGAAGATCTCTTCCCGTTCCATCTCCTCGATCCGGTCGGAGATGTACTTCTTCGCCTCTTCGTGCTGGGGGATGAAGATCTTCTCGAGGGCGTTGACCCGCCGCTGGACCTTCTTCAGTTCCCGTGAGAGCATCATGATCGCCTTGGTGATGGTGGCGTACTCGGCGAGGGCCTCGAGGGCCGCGCGCGATTTTTCCTTCGCCTCATCGTAGGCGACGGTCGTCCCCGGCAGGGTGGCGGTGATCCGGGGGCGCTTGGGGGAGAGTCTGATCACCGGGAGCCGGAGCCCCATCAGTTTCGTGAATTCCATGTGGAAGAAATAGGACCGTTTCTCTGAACAGCTCTTCCGGGTGATCGTGTCCGATCCCATTTCGACGGCCGCCTTACGGTAGGCCGCGTACAGTTCGCCGAGGACCCCCGCGAGGGCGGCCTCCATCTTCCGGATCTCGCCGATGTGTCGCATGATCTCGATGGCGAGGATCTCGCGCTTCTGGTTGAGGAGGTCGTACCCCTCGTAGGCGAAGGCGAGGTCCTCCTTGAGCCTGCGCAGGGACGATTTGGTGGGGGGGATATCGATCGCCGGCATTATCCACTGGCCTCCTGCTGCGGTATGTAGTAGCGCTGGATCTCCTCCATGGAGACCCGGTACAGCTCGTCCTTCGGGAGGAGGGAGAGCATCTGCCACCCCAGGTCGAGGGTCTCGATGATCGAGCGGTTCTCGTCGGGCCCCTGCCGGAGGAAGCGCTCCTCGAAGGCGGTCCCGAATTTCAGGTAGATCTTGTCCAGTTCGGAGAGCTCCTCCTCGCCAACGATGGCCGCCAGGGCCCTGATCCGTTTGACCTTCGCGTAGGAGGCGAAGAGTTGGGCGGCGTTCTGGGCGTGGTCCTTGCGCGTCCGCCCCTCGCCGATCCCGTCCTTCATCAGGCGCGACAGGGAGGGGAGCCCGGCGATGGGGGGATAGATCCCCTTGTTGAAAAGTTCGCGCTCCAGGACGATTTGCCCCTCGGTGATGTACCCCGTCAGGTCGGGGACGGGGTGGGAGATGTCGTCGCTCGGCATGGTGAGGATCGGGACCTGCGTGATCGAGCCGTTCATTCCTTTGAGCCGCCCGGCGCGCTCGTAGATCGCGGCGAGGTCGCTGTAGAGGTAGCCGGGGTAACCCTTCCGGGAGGGGATCTCGCCCCGCGAGCTGGACAGCTCGCGGAGGGACTCGCAGTAGTTCGTCATGTCGGTCATGATGACGAGGACGTGCATCCCCTCCTCGAAGGCGAGGTGCTCGGCCAGCGTCAGGGCGACGCGGGGGGTGATGAGGCGTTCGATCGAGGGGGCGTCGGCGAGGGAGAGGAATATGGCCGAATGCGTGAGGACCCCCGATTCCTCAAGGGAGTCGATGAAGAAGCGCGCCATGTCGAACTTGACCCCCATGGCGGCGAAGATTACGGTAAACTCCTCCTCCGAGGAGAGGATCCGGGCCTGCCGCGCGATCTGGGCGGCGATCAGGTTGTGGGGCATCCCGCTCCCGGAGAAGATGGGGAGCTTCTGCCCCCGGATCAGGGTGTTCATCCCGTCGATGGCCGAGATCCCCGTCTGGATGAAGTCGCGCGGGTACTCCCGGCTCCAGGGGTTGACGGGGAGGCCGTTGACGTTCATCATGTTGTCGGTGATCACCGGGGGGGCGCCGTCGGTGGGGCGCCCCAGCCCGTCGAAGACCCGGCCGAGCATGTCGCGGTGGACGGGGATCTCGAGCGATCTCCCCACGAAGGTGACCCGCGCCCCCTTGACGGAGAGCCCGCTCGTCCCCTCGAAGACCTGGACGATGGCGCGGTCCTCGTCCACCTCGAGGGTCTGGCCGATCCGCACCTCGGACGATTCGTCCCGAATCTCCACGATCTCGCCGTACCCGACGCCCTTGACCCCCTCGACGAAGATCAGGGGGCCGGAGATCCCGGACAGGTTCGTGTATTCGATCTCAGCGGCCATAGGCTACACCTCTCCCGTTTTCTCTTTGAGCGAATCGAGCCCCGCGGCGAGCCGCTCCCGGTAGTCGTCGATCCTGCCCAGCTCCTTGTTGGGGACCTCGGACTTGAGCCGCACCATCTCCGACACCACATCGAGGGCGGCGATCTCCTTGACGCTCATCCCGCCCTTCACCAGTTCCTCTCCTCTTTTGTTCAGATCCAGGATCGCCTTGAGGAGCTTGAGCTGTTTCTCCGGGGGGCAGTACTTGTCGACGGGGTCGAAGGAGTTCTGCTGGAGGAAGGCGTTCTTGATCATCTCCGCCACGAAGAGGATGAACTGCTGGGCCGGGGGCATGGCGTCGCTCCCGACGAGTTTTACCACCTGCTGGAGGCGGTTGTCTTCGAGGAGGATCCCCATCGCCTCCCCCCGGATCGTGAGCCACTCGGGGTCCAGGTCCTTCCACCACCCCTCGATGTCGTGGAGGTACTCGGTGTAGCTGTCGATCCAGCTGATGGAGGGGTAGTGGCGGGCATCGGCGAGGATCTTGTCCAGGGCCCAGAAGCACCGCACGAAGCGCGAGGTGTGCTGGGTGACGGGCTCCGAGAAGTCCCCCCCGGGGGGGGATACCGCGCCGATGATGCTGATATCGCCGTCGGTTCCGGAGAGGGTCTCCACGAGGCCCGCCCGTTCGTAGAACTCGGCGAGGCGGGTTGCCAGGTAAGGAGGGAAACCCTCCTCGGCCGGCATGTCACCGAGCCGGCTGGCGAGCTCCCGCAGGGCCTCCGCCCACCGGGAGGTGGAGTCGGCCATCACCGCCACGCTGTACCCCATGTCGCGGTAGTACTCCGCGATGGTCACCCCGGTGTAGATGCTCACCTCGCGGGCGGGGACGGGCATGTTCGAGGTATTGGCGATCATCACGGTCCGCTCGATCAGGGGGCGTCCGTTGCGCTCGTCGATCAGCTTCGGGAAGTCTGTCAGGACGTCGGTCATCTCGTTGCCCCGCTCCCCGCACCCGATATAGACGATGATGTCGGCGTTGCACCACTTCGCCAGGGCGTGCTGGGTCATGGTCTTTCCCGTCCCGAACCCGCCGGGGATGGTTGCCGTCCCTCCGCGGGCGATGGGGAAGAAGGTGTCGATGATCCGCTGCCCCGTCATCAGGGGGATGAAGGGCTTCTTGTTCCCCCGGCTCGGCCGCGGTTTGCGGACCGGCCAGTAGGCGGCCAGTTTTCCCTGGTAGGGGGCGGCGCCGTTCTCGACGGTGTAGAGCTCATCCTCGATCGTATACTCCCCCGACCCGACGATTGCGGCCAGCGTGCCGGATACGCCGGGGGGGACGAGAACCCGGTGCGTAACGAGTGGAGACTCCGGGATTTCTCCAAGGATGTCCCCCTCCCGCACCGCGGTCCCCGCCTTTATCAGAGGGTTGAATTCCCATTTCTTCTTCGTGTCGAGGGGAGAGAGCTTGATCCCCTTGCGGATATAGGCGCCGCAGACCTCGGAGATCCCGACGAGGGGGCGCTGGATCCCGTCGTAGATGTTCGCGATGAGACCCGGTCCCAGGAGGACCGACAGGGGGCGGCAGGAAGAAGTCACCTCGTCTCCCGGCATCAGCCCCGTGTTGTCCTCGTACACCTGGATGACGGTGATGTCCCCGATCAGACGGATCACCTCGCCGATCAACCGGTCGGCCCCCACCTCGGCGATGTCGAACATCCGTATTCCCCTGAGGCCCGCCGCCTTGACGATCGGGCCGTTTACCGATATCACCCGTCCTGTCAGCATCTCTTCCACGTCCCTGCCTCCGTCAGCTAGAAGGAGAAGCCCTTCTCGTTCAGGATCTTCGTGATCTCCCGGCGGATCGTCGCCGATTGCCGGTAGTAGATCCGCTCAATGGTGCTGTTGAAGATGCGCCCCGTTGCCCCGTCGCTGATGGCGCACCCTCCCCACCGGATCGCCGGGTCCGCGCGCACCGCGACGTCGGGGTTTCGCCCCGTCTTCCCCGCGGCCGCCATGATCTCCTTTTCGAGGGGGAGGTCTGCCGTATGCAGGGAAACCTCGATGCCGGCCTGTATTTCATGGGCGGCCTCGCGCACCCGGTCCAGGAAGAATTCCTTATACCGTGGGTCGTCCCGCATGGTCCCCACCGCCTCCTCCACCATACGGCCGATGAATGCTTCGAGGCCGCGCAGTTTCAGTTTTTTCCGTTCCAGGAGGCCTTTGTTTTCAAGCCGGGATCGTTCCTGCTCGATCCGCGCCCGGGTCTCTGACTCTGTCTTCTTTTTAAATTCCTCAATCTCGGCGGCGCAGGACTCGTCCATTTCCCGGATCTCAGCGGCCTCCCGTTCCCTGACGGCGCGCACGGTCTCCTCGGCCTCCTTCCTGATCGACTCTTCCAGCGGCGGCTCTTTCATGGCGACCCCTTTCCTACGATTCGAGGGAGATGCCGAGGGCCTCGGCGATGTACCCCACGACGGACCGGCGGAATCCCTCAGGCTCGTCGATACCCGGGATCTCGATCACGACGGGCCCCTCCGGGGCGAGGTTGATCTGCGTGATCCGCTCCTGGAGGTCCCCGGCGAGTTCGCTCGTCACCATCACGATCCCCGCCGTTCCCCCCCGGAGCACCTCTTCGAGGCGTTCCGGGACGTTCTCCCTGTCGGCGATCACCCCTTCCACCCCCGAGAGGCGGAAGGCGCTTACCGTATCGATGTCACCGATAATAAATATCTTCATGCTACAGCTTGTTCAGGATCATGATCGCGATGATCAGGCCGTAGATAGCGATCCCTTCGGCAAGACCGAGGAAGATCAGTATCCGCCCCGTCAGCTCCTCCTTCTCGCTCATCGCGCCGATCCCCGCCGAACCGATCCGGGCGACGGCGAAGGCGCTCGCGATGCAGGCCAGCCCCACGGCCAGGGCGGCGGACAGGTACGCCATCCCTACCCATCCCCCGTCCAGGGCGGCCTCGGCCGCTTCATCGCCGGCCGCCAGCATCACGGCGGGGAATATGACAAAGGGGGCGACGATGAGACACGTCAACAGAAAAATGACAGCCTTTTTGTTCCTGGTCATCCTACACCTCCGGGTTTGTTGCCTTGAGTCTGAAGGGGACAAAGCCCACCCCGTCCCCCCTGAAAAACTTGCTGAAGAACTCGTAGTACTCGAGCCGCATCGACTGGATCAGACAGATGAGGCATTCGAAGCCGATAATGAAGACATTCCCCACGATGATGACAATGATGGCACCCACGGAGCGCATCGCCGGATCGACGATCCCGGCGAGGGTGTACGTCACGATGCTCAGACCCGCGTGGGAGAGGGCGAAGGCACCGACCCTGATGAAGGAGACGGTGTTGGCCAGCATGCTCAGGCCGATCTCCAGGATCTCCACGCAGGTCTCGATGATGTATTCGACCGCGCTGTGCGGTTTTTGACTCTTGAAAAGGAGCGGGCCGAGGACGCCCCGGAGCGAGAAGACCGCGAGGGGGAAGAGGACGAAGGCGCCGACCGCCCACGGCGAGGGTCCCTGCCCGGTGAGGGTGCAGCGCACGGCAAGGATCACGACGGCGCCGTAGAGGATGAAGACGGCGAGCCCCCGCTTCTCGAGGAGTGCCTCGGTATAGTTCCCGTTCATCAGGTTGTTGAGGACGTTGACGCCGAGTCCCAGGCTGATGAAGAGGACCCCGAGAAGGATCGTGACGGCGAAGAGGGGCATGATATTTTCGATGGGATGGAAGAGGAGCGCGGGGATGAGGTGCTCGTTCGAGAAGACGCTGCCGTAGAGGATGCCGCAGACGGCGGCGGAGAGGCCGCAGGCGACCAAGATCCCCCCGGCCTGGCCGATGGTCGATTCCGGGTCTCCTCGCATCTTCGCCATCCGCCGGAGGAGGAGGCCGCCGAGGGCGATGACGATCCCCTGGCCGAGGTCGCCGAACATCAGGCCGAACATGACGACGAAGGTAACGGCCGTCAGGGGCGTGGGGTCGATCTCGCTGTTCGCCGGCATCCCCATCGTCTTCACGAGGAGCTCGAAGGGCCTGAGGAGCCGGCTGTTCATGAGGCGCACCGGGGCATCGGGGTCCCGCCGATCGGAGACGACGGCGATGAAGCGGTCGCCGCAGATCCCCCGGAGGATCTCGAAGAGCCACTCCCGGTCCTTCGCGTCCATCCACCCCGCGATGAAAAGGGCCTTCGCGGAGAAGAGGGAGAGCTTCATCGCTGCGAAGACCTCCCCGTATTCCCGGTAGGGGGCATACAGCTCCGCCAGGGTCGGCCCCACCGTCTTGCGCAGATTGACCAGATACCGATCGAGGGTGGCGAGCCGCCCCTTCAGGGTCTCCGCGCGAAACTCCAGTTCCGTGACGGACATACCGGTGATCTCGTTGGAATGGTCCGTAAAGCCGTATCCCCTCAGAAACTGAAGCATGGCGGGGAAATCTGCCGGAAGGGCGGCGCCGCAGACGTAGCTATTGGCCTTTGCAACGACGAATCGCTCGCCGGTCGGCGGCTCCCACTCGGTCTCCGCCACGGTCCCGAAGACCGTCCGGACCAGCCGTGCCCCGTGCAGGGCCGGCGGGTCGATCCCCATCCGGTCCAGGGCCGCGCGGTACTCCACGCGCCGGTCCGCCGTTTCCAATGTTTCATGAATCCGCGAACGCACCCGTTCCACGCGCTCAAGCTCCCGCTGCACCTTCGAGGCGAAGGCCCCGTCACGAGCGGTATCGATCGCGTGCCCGGCGGTCGCCCCCGGCTCGATATGAAGGGTCTGCAAGGCATGTTCGATCCCCGCGAGGATCTCTTTTACCCGTGTCTCTTCCTCACGCAGGGGCGCGTCCATCACGGCGTCCCGGTCCCGCGGGGGGGCCAGGTGAATGATCCCCGCTTCGCCGAGAGCACGGTAGACCTCGTGGTAGAACCGCCGTTCGAGGGCGATGGAGACCCTCCTGATATCGGACTTGACGAACATAGGCGTCCTCAATCGCTGATGATCGTTTCGAGTATCGCCTCGGGGGACAGGCCGAACCTGATCCCCTCGATGATGCACAAGAGGTTCCGTATCTGATAGTCCAGGAGCCACAGGTACGCCATCACGCAGTGGACGGAGTGGAAATCCCGGTGAAACATCGACGCGACCCACCGGTAATAGGAACGTTCGAGGAATGACTCCGCCTCCGCCGGGCCCGGGGTCTGCCCCCCCATCTCCCTGAGCCGCCGGACGAGCACCCCCACGAGCTCCCTCACCTGCGGCCAGTCGGTCTCCCCGAAGAGGGCTCCCAGTTCGTCCCGGTAGGCCCAGATCCGCTCGTCGCTCCAGCCGTAAGTGACCCGGAACCGCCACTGCCGGATGACCATGAGGACGGCGAGCCGTCGGAGGATGAAATCCCGGAAGACCTCCCGCCCCTCGGGGGGGAAGGCGTCCGACGTGTCAAAGAAGTGCCGGGCGGTGAGGATATCAACGCGATCCTCGATCCGCTCGTAGGTTGCCCTTCCCTCGAATATCCCGTCCAGGTAGGTCCCGGCCAGGGCCGCCTGCAGGTCGTCCGGGGCCGGATCACCATCGAAGAGATCCCGATCGAGGGTGGCGTAGGGGCCGATATCGTACCACTGTTCGATGGATCGCCTCCCGAATGCCTTTGCCAGGAGGAGCTTCACGTTATTCGCCTCGTACCGGCGGAGAAACGCGATAAAGAGGGGGGCGTATCGCTCCGTCGCCTCGGCCAAATGAATGATAGGGGCGATCTGCTCCCGGAAGGTCCCCTCCTTTGCCTCGATCATCCCGTGGGGGCCGGCATATGAGGCCTCGTACTCCCGCTGGAGCGGGGCGTACCCGTCGGATGGGATGAGACGGCTCCTCATGGCGTAAATCCTCGCGTGGAGGTAGCTGTCGTCCGCATAGTATCTCATGGTTTTTCAATCCGCCAGCAGGATGGAGACGATCCGTTCCCGTATCTCCCGTTTTAATGATGTATCCCGAAAGAGCTCCTCCAGATCGCCCTCCGCCTCGTGAAATGCCGCTTCGATCTTTTTCTGTTCCTCCGCGACCGTCTCCTTCAGCCGAGCCTCATTCTCTCCGGCAATCCGGGTGTTCTCTTCCGCCTTCCCTTTCTCGACGGCCTTCCGGTGCTCCTCGATCGTCCGCCGTGACGCCTGCTGAGCCCCTTCGATCTCGTCGGCGCACCGTTTCTCGATCTCCATGATACGGGTGATCGTATCGTCCATACCGGTTCTCCTGTCGATGGCCCCCTATAACCGCAGGAGTGCCTCGAAGAGACTCATGTCCTTGTCCTTTCTCTTGTAAGAAAGGAGCGGCGCCGCTGTCGTCCGGATGAGTTGCTCCGTCACGCTGTCCAGCAGGAACCGCGCGGCGGCCTTTTTACCTCTCGACCCGATGATGACCAGATCGATGCCGTACTCCTCCACGGTCTGGGCGATCGTTTCGTATGGCTTCTTGTGGATCCTCACGATGATCGGATTGAGATAGATCCCTTTGAAATTGATATCTTTGATGAATTCCTGACATTTCTTTTCCGCGTTTTTCTCCATGATCTCGGCGAATTCTTCGTATTCTTTCCCCCGCTTGTAGTATCCCAGGGGCACATCGTAGACATGCACACAGTAGATACTCGGTATCTCATGGGCGACGGCAAAGTCGATTGCCAGTCTCATGGCATCCGCCGCGTTTTCGGAGAAATCGACGGGAACGAGGATAGTGATCTCTTCGGGACGGTTTGTCCGGGGTTCGGCCTCTTGGGGGACATACAAGGTCGAACAGGCCGCCTTCCGCGAGATGCTGACGGGGACTGTTTCCACCCCGTTAAATTCACTGCTGATCTTCCCGAGGATGATAAGATCGGCCTCTTGCTCCCGTAATCTCCGGAGAATCTCGATTTCCACCAGCGGCGATTCCGGAATTATATCGTAATCAAGTTGTGTGGCGGGAGGACCATCATAGTATTGCTCGACCAGCTCCTGCATCCGGCTTCTCGCCTTTTTTTCGATAGATGCGGGAACGTCGGCGCCTGTCTTCTCCGGCAACTTGTCACGGCTGACAATGTGGGAGAAGGTGATCCGTTCCGATGAGGCCAGCCAACTGACCAGTCCCGCATACTGGATTTTTGTCTTGTCCTGCTCACCCAGTGCGAGCCCTACCGTAACATGTTTGAATTGGTACATGGCTCCCTCCTTTCCGCTCTCCGGCAGTCGCTCTGATATACTAAGGTTCAGATCAGAGATACCGGATTCCCATCCCTCATGGTTCCGTCATGGTTGCAGGTTCTCCCTTCCGAGACACACCTCCGCCTCGCGTTTACCCCTGCAGGGGCAAACACGAAAGGGTGATTTCGATGTGTTTAAAAAGATAGATTAATCTTCCAGCCGGAACGATACGCGGACCCGTGCCCGGTACTGTTTGACCTTTCCGTCTTCGAGGGTCATGTCGAGCCGGGTGACTTCTGCGATCCGCAGATCGTGAAGGGTTGAGCTGGCCGTTTCCACGGCATTCTTGGCAGCATCTTCCCATGACACGGTGCTGGTTCCTACCAACTCTATAATCTTGTAAACGCTGTCAGTCATGGCAGTCCTCCTTTACGTCATAGGGTAAAAGGTTAATGCTTGGATTGCAGACCGCGCTCCTGAGGTTGATAGGGAGAATGCGGGCTATACGAACTTGAAGAGGGCCTTTCGTAAACGCCGTCGTAGACACAATTTCCGTTTGAAAACAATTCAAGCGCCTCGAAAAGAACATTTCCGTAAAAAGTGAAGCACAACCGACTCCTATCGGAAACCACTCCACATATGCTTGACTCTATAATGAGGGACAAACAGGGCTTTTGTCAATCACTTTGTTAGAAAAAAGAATTTTGTCCTTGACAACTGATATGACGTGCAATTAAGATGCTTCAAACGGTTTTTTCCAAAATTCCATATAAGGAATTTACATATTCTCGCAAAGGAGGATTTTCACACTATGCCTTAAAACCACCTCTCCAACGGTAATGCTATGAGGGAAACTGGATTATCAGAGTAGGTTTTTCTTAGCCAGCAATTCTTGCTCGAATGGAGGAAACCGGATGATCCCATTGCTTATCAATACACCTGAAGTAATGTCCAAGGTCAGAGTGGTAACCGCCAAAGATGCTTCTCAAGAGACCTTGGAACGTTTGCAGGAAATTGGCGTCCTCCATATCGAAGAACCCCAGGAACTGAACCCCGCCGATTTAGCCGCAGTCGAAGCAAAAAGAAATCTTATACGAAAAATAACCGTCAATATTAACGATATCCTATCGTATATCAGGGGCGAGCATAAAGTCCTCATACCGGAAGAGAGGGCAGCTGAGCCACTTGACACAATCCTGTACCGGACCGATAGATTGCGCGACCAGTGTACCCGCCTCCGCGAGAATGCTATAAAGCTGGAAACCGATATCGCTACCATGAATGGACTGGCGAGGTACCTGGATATCCTCGCACAAGAGATCAATCTCCCCTTAAGAGATCTATACTACTCGGGTGGTTATCTTTCAGCCAGGGTATTCGTGTTTCCGCTGCCGGCAGCCAAGGCATTCCTGGAAAAGACCGGTGAGCATATCATTCAAAAGGTTATCGCTTCTTCTGAAGAGGAAACGGTGGTCTATACTATTGCCAGAACTACCGAGCAGAATCTGGTAGAGGCGGTGGCGCGAGACCTCGGGTCTCTGCCTCTGGATGTTCCTCCGGAAGATGTCACCCTGAGGGAATTCATTATAAAAAAGAATGATATCATTGAAGATAAAAAAGGAGAGATCGACGCCCTCGAGAAGGAGATAGAAACGATTACCTCCGAGAATCTGGAACGGATCGCCCTGTACAGGGAGACGGTCTCCCTGGAGGATGAGATGCTGTCCGCGATTGAGCGAATGGCGGAAACCCACTATGTCGCTTTGATTGAAGGATGGGTTCCCCAGAGCAAAACCGATTTCATTATATCGGAGATACATGCATCCCTTGAGAATACTTTTGTCGATGCACGCGATGCGGTTCCTTCCGATGAGCCCCCGACGCAGCTCCAGAATCCGCGGCCCATCAAGCCCTTCGAGGTGATTGTCAATCTCTTTAGTTTGCCCAAGTACGGGGGATGGGACCCGACGCCGAGTGTTGCCTACTTTTTTGCCTTTTTCTTCGGTCTCATGCTCTGTGACGTCGTCTACGCGCTGGGCCTGCTGATTCTCGCCCGCTTTATCCTTGATAAACTCGTCGACGATCCCACGACCGAAGGGACCGATCTGTTTCGTAAAGTATTGTACATCAGTGGAGGGGTCGCTCTTGTCTTCGGTCTCCTTTCGGGGACCTATCTGGGTGATTTCCTTCAGATGTATTTCGAGATAGACCTCGTATCACTCGCCCTGGTGCGCTGGGTTCAGAAACAACTCTCAGACCCCATTTCCTTTATCACGCTTTCACTGATAATCGGTCTGATACACGTGAATCTCGCTCATCTTCTCGGTTTAGTTAAGGGAGTTAAGGAAGGGGATTGGGGAATTGTGGTCAGCAAGGCAGGGTTATTCCTGCTGGAGATCTTCGGTATTCCTTACCTGTTCAAAGTAATGCTAACCATTGAATTGCTTCCGCTGGCCCCCGGAGTGTATGGATCGTTGGCCTATCCGATGCTTGTGGGTCTGGTGCTGATTGTCGTCGGAGCATTCATGCAGATGGGGGGATTGGGGAGTGTGTTCTGGATCTTCGATCTCACCGGCATCCTGGGAGATATCATGTCGTACTCACGGTTGGCCGGGGTCGGCCTTGCCACCTTCTATCTTGCGTCTTCCTTTAACCTGCTTTCCGACTGGGTTTCTTCTACGATCTCCTCTTTCATGCCCGGTGTGTTGGGAGGTATCCTGGCTTTTGTGATCGGGATGATCATGCTGCTCATCTTCCATATATTCAATCTGTTCCTCAGCAGTCTTGCGGCATTTATACACTCTCTCAGGCTCTGCTTTGTGGAATTTCTGCTGAAATTCTATGAGGGGGGCGGAAAGGAATACAATCCGTTTCATCTGAGCGTGAGAAGAGAGACAATTGTAGGCAAAAAATTTTAGAGAGAGGTGAAGAGATGACGTTGATTCAAGCCTTGGCTACATTTGGTGGTGCGATGGCGCTCGCGGGGGGACTTGCAGGATCGGCTATAGGAATCGCCAATGCCGCCTCGTCCGGGGTGGCTACTCTGTCGGAGGAACCGGGACAGCTCCGAAACGTGATCGTCCTGGCATCTCTCCCCATGACACAGAGCTTTTACGGTCTTATCATCCTGATTATCATCCTCACGGTGGTCCTTCCGAAGATCGCCGCCCTCGCCGGTGTCGGTGCCGGGATCATGGTGCTGGGGATCGGCATCATGGCCGGATTCGCCGAGTTTGCCTCAGCAATATTCCAAGGGTCGGTGTGTGCCTCAGGGATTGCGCTTCTTCCTAAGACCAAGGGACGGATCCTGACCGCCTCTATGATGCTCGCTGTTTTCGTGGAGTTGATCGGTGTTCTCGGTCTGGTCTTTACCATCATGGCACTCAGCATCCTCAAGCTTATGTGAAAGGGTGAACGGTATGGAAACAGATAAGATTAGAGCGACCATACTTGATAAGGCGCAAAAAGAGGCCCAGGAGATTGTGGCCAACGCCAAGACAAAGGCCAAGGACCTCATGGCTCACGCGGAGCAGCAGAAAGAGAAGCGCTTCGAAGAGGAGAAGCTTCGGATCTTGTCGGAGGCACAGCGTGAGGCAGCAAGGATACTGGCGCAATCCTCTCTCAAGGCGCGGCAGGAGATTCTCAAGGAGCAGGATGAGGTCATCAACGAGATCGTAGCAAAAACGAATGAGACTCTTGCCCGGGAACTAACCGATGAAACGGCCTTGGCCGTCCTGATCAAGGAGGCCGTGGTGGCTTTTGAGTCGGATGAAAAGCTCAGAATCCTCGCTTCTCCACGGGATATCGATACCGTCAACAAGGCCGTCCAGCATGACGATGATCTGAGCAGACAGATAGAGGAGGTCGTAGAACATGACTGCCTCGGGGGAATTATCGTTGAATCAACGGATGGTATGGTCAGCATCGACAATTCGTTCGAGGTGAGGATGGGGATGCTGATGCCGAAAATTATGCCCGAACTGGGAAAAAAACTCTTTGGAGAGACCAGACAGTGAACCTGATAAACACACGATACTCATTCATGGCGGCTTATCTCAAGGGGGAGGAGTCCCGATCGGTATCCTCGGAACAGATTGGCGAGATGTTGCAGCGATCCGCCACCATGCAGGATGCACTGGAGATGATCGACGATACCGATGTCGGGGCATACCTGCTTGACCGGCCGATCCCAACCTTCGATGACGCCGACGAATATCTGTGGTTGTACTTGGGAGAATGCCTGGGGCGTCTTGAGAGTTTCAACACACCCCCGGATATGTCACGCATAGCGTGTCTGTATGCCGAGAAGTATGATGTCATGAACATCAAAGTCGCCTTACGGATACTCTTGAAACGGGTACCCTCGTCAATGCTCCCTCTGGGTGCCATCCACAATGCTGGATTCCTGCAAGAGCTTGCGACCGTGAAAGAAAAGGAAGAAATCTACACGATCCTTAACCGGTGCAATCTGGGGGACTATAACCGGGTCCTCGAAGGGATGGACGAAAAAGATGCGCAGTCTATTACCGAAGCAGAGACTGCCATGCAAAACCTCTATCATCAAAAAGTCTTGGAGGCATTCAGGGGGATGGGCGATGGGTATCTCCTCGCGCAGGCCTTCCAGACCAATATTGATCTGGAGAATCTCCGGACGGTCTTTCGGGTTTCTCTTGCAGGGGGGCAGGCCGCAGGGATGCCCGTTCTCGGGGGCGGTCGTATGCTTTCCGAAGGGGTTGTGCAGGAACTGTTTATACTCAAAATAGGCGAAATAACGGGACGAGTAGAAAACACCGGCTATCACCTTTTGGCACAAGAGATAGCCAAGGCGTTTGAAAAGGATACGGAAATCAAGGTAATTGACCGGATAACGGAGAAACACCGGTTCAGAATGCTCAAGGATCTCCTCTCTCCCCGGATCCTGTCGACCGCCAATATGCTGTGGTATCTCCTGATAAAGGAACTGGAGATACGAAACCTCAGGTTGATATTTAAGATGCTTGCAGACGGGATACCCCCAACAGAGATAAAGGAACTGGTGATCGCGGCATGAATGAACAGGTAACCGTAGCCGTTATCGGGAACAGGGACCAGACGGCCCTGATGAGGCTTGCCGGCGTTGAAAAGTGCCGGATTATAGATGATAAAGAGGCTACTCCTGAAAAACTCAGGGAGGTCCTGACGGAAGTCGCGGGAGATAGCTCCATCGGTGTCATCATGATGCCGGAAGGCTGGAGCAGAAAAGTTGCCGATACGATCACCTATCTGCAAGAGAGCAAGCGCACCTCCGCCATTTTGATTGGGATTCCACCGGGGTTCAAGACGGAAGAACAGGATGTCAAGGAATACTATAAGACATATACCAAAAAACTGATCGGGTTTAACGTAAACATCTGATGAGAAAACCGTTGGGATTCAGACCAACCATACTACCAAAGTGAGGCATGACCTATGGGGAAGATCTGGAAAATTTCGGGGCCTGTCGTAATCGCCGAGGATATGAGGGGATCTCAGGTATACGAGGTCGTCGATGTGGGGGACGAACGGCTCACGGGGGAGATTATCGGTCTTGAGAGGGACAAGGCGGTCATCCAGGTATATGAGGATACTGTCGGGCTCAAGGTCGGGGAACCGGTGACCGGAACGGGCAATATCCTCATGGTGGAATTGGGACCCGGTCTTGTCGGGAACATCTATGATGGTGTTCAGCGATCCCTCGTCACCATGATGGACGACATCGGCGATTTTCTGGTACGGGGGGTACGGACCCATGCCCTCGACCGGGAAAAGAAATGGCATTTCACCCCTTCCGTGAAAGAGGGCGACACCATTCAGGAAGGGGACATTATCGGGTCGGTTCCCGAAACAGGGTTGATCGAGCACAAGATCATGGTACCGATCGGCATGCAGGGGACTATCCTCGAGATAAAGGAAGGGGACTTTACTATTGAAGAGACCGTTGCCGTTCTGGAACACGATGGTGAAAAGAAGCCCCTCACCCTCATGCAGAAGTGGCCGGCTCGAAAACCCCGGATATATAAACAGCGGTTCGATCCCGAAGACCTCCTGGTGACCGGGACGCGGATCATCGACTACCTCTTCCCCTTGGCACTGGGAGGAAAGGCCGCCATCCCCGGAGGGTTCGGGACGGGCAAGACCGTTACCCTCCAGCAGATGGCCCGATGGTCCCAGACACAGCTGAATATCTACGTCGGATGTGGTGAACGGGGGAACGAGATGGCGGATGTCCTCCACAGCTTCAAGAAGCTGAAAGACCCCGCCACGGACCGGCTCCTCCAGGAGAAGGAGATATTCATCGCCAATACGTCGAACATGCCCGTCGTCGCGCGGGAGATCAGTATCTTCATCGGGATTACCATGGCCGAATACTTCCGGGATATGGGGTACGATGTCCTCCTCGTTGCCGATTCGACATCCCGATGGGCGGAGGCGATGCGAGAGATCGGCGCACGGCTCGAGGAGACCCCGGGGGAGGAGGGATTTCCCACCTACCTGGGCTCCCGTCTCTCCGCCTTCTACGAGCGGTCCGGAAGGGTCGAATGTGTAGGGAATCCCCAGCGGATGGGATCCGCGACGGTGATCGGCTCCGTCAGTCCTCCCGGTGCTGACTTTAGCGAACCGGTCACCCAGGCGACACTCAGAATCGTCGATGTCCTCTATTCGCTGGATGTCGCCCTCGCCAACAAGAGACATTTCCCGACCATCAACTGGCTCCAGAGCTACAGCCTCTATACCGACGCAGTGGATGCATGGTGGAGTAAGATCAGCCCCGACTACGATGAGATACGCAACAATGCCCTTATTACGCTCCAGCACGAAGCGGAACTAGAAGAGATCGTTCGGCTGGTCGGACCCGAGGCACTTCCCGAAGATGACAAGCTGGTCCTCCTTGCCGCCCGCCTGATCAGGGAAGATTTCCTGATGCAGAGCGCCTATCATCCCGTCGATACCTATACACAGCCCACCCGGGCGCACATGATGATCAGCGCCATCATGAAGTTCTATGAACTGGCGCAGGAGGCGACCGAGTCAGGGATGCTGGTCAGTGAGATAAACGCCTCGAAGATGCTCCCCCGGATATCACGGATGAAGGATATACCAAATGAGGATTTCGACATATACATGAAGCAGTTATGGTCCGACATGGATAAAAATCCCTTTGTGTAAGGAGGCGCGTGGAGGCTATGCAGCTATTTACGAGACAGACGAAGGCAATCAGCACCGCACGGAGATCACTCCTTGTCATCGAGAGTATCCCCGGTATCAAATACAATGAGATCGTGGATGTCCAGCTCGGTACCGGTGAGATACGGGTCGGGCAGGTCATTGAAGTCGGGAAGGAGACCACCGTCGTTCAGGTCTTCGGAGGGGTGAGTGAGGTCGATCTCCTGAACAGCAAGGTCAAGTACAAGGGAGAAACCCTGAAGCTTCCCGTATCCGGGGATATCATGGGGAGGATCTTCGACGGAAGCGGGAACCCTATAGATGGCGGTCCCCCGATCGTGGCGGATAGCTACCTCGATATCAACGGTGTGCCGGCAAATCCCGCATCGCGCATGCCTCCGGCGGAATTTATCGAGACCGGGATCTCTGCGATAGACGGACTCAACGTCCTGGTTCGCGGGCAGAAACTTCCCATCTTCAGCGGATCGGGTCTGCCTCACAACAAGATCGCCGCTCAGATCCTCCGCCAGGCGACCCTGAAGGGAAAATCGGAAGAATTCGCCATCGTCTTCGGCGCAATCGGTGTCAGCTATGACGACGCGGGGTATTTTATCGCGAACCTGGAGGAGACCGGCGCGCTTAGCCGGACCGTCGCATTCATCAATACGGCCTCTTCCCCCGTTATCGAGCGGCTGTCGACCCCCCGCCTCGCGCTGACGGCGGCGGAGTACCTGGCCTGGGAGCATGACATGCATGTCCTGGTGATCCTGACGGATATCACCAACTACTGTGACGCCCTGAGGGAACTTGCCGCCATGAGGGGTGAAATACCCAGTAGGAGGGGGTATCCGGGGTACATGTACACGGACCTTGCCTCTCTGTACGAACGGGCGGGGAGGATCAGCGGCAAGGAAGGCTCCGTGACGATTATCCCCATTTTGACGATGCCGGATGATGACATTACCCATCCGATCGCCGACCTGACGGGATATATCACCGAGGGGCAGATCGTCCTGTCGCGGGCCTTGGAGCGCAAACGGATCTATCCCCCCATTGATGTCTTCCTCTCCCTCTCGCGGATGATGAAGGAGGGGATCGGCGAGGGGAACACGCGGGAGGATCACAACAACGCCTTCATGCAGTCGTACGCCGTCTATGCGGAGGGGAATTACCTGCGGGAGATCTCCACCGTCATCGGTTCCGAGGCGCTGAGTGATCGGGACCGGCTCTATCTGGCCGCTTCGGATCGATTTGAAGACGAATTCATATCACAGGACGAAAAGGAACGGAGGACGGTTGAAGAGACGCTGGGGAGGGCGTGGAACATCTTTTCCATGCTCCCCACGGAGGACCTCAAGCTCATTCAGGAAGAATATATTGAACGCTATCTTCCGAAGGCCCCGAAAACGGAAATTACAGCAGAAGCCACATAGGCAAGAGAGGTGCCATGTCAACAAAGGTTCAGGTCACACGACCGACAAAGATCGAACTCTCCCGTCTGAAACGTCGTCTGAAGCTCGCCACGAGGATTCAGAAGATTGTCAAGGACCGGCTTTCCATCCTGATCATGGAATTTCTTGACACCGTTAAGGAATGTTCCTCGGTCAAGGAGCGTCTCCTCGCTGAGTACAAGGAGGCCTACCGGAACCTTTCGGTCACGACGGGATATCATGGATATGCGTTACTGGAAAAGGAACTGCTCGACTCCAGGATGACCCTCAAGATCGGGACGGGAACCCGGAATGTTGCGGGTGTCAGGATTCCCGTTCTCGAAGTGGAAGATCTGCAGACACCAGGGACGATCGTCAGGACTACATCGGAGACTTCCGCGTTGGTGGACAACAGTACCGCTCTCTCACGTCAGTGTCTGAAAACCACGATCGAACTGGCGGAACTGCAGAATTCCCTGGAGCTCCTGGGGTCTGAAATCAACAAGGTCAAAAGGGTTAACAATGGGCTCGAATATATCGTCATTCCGGGACTCGAAGTCACTATCAAGTACCTGACGATGAAATTTGAGGAGCGGGACCGAGAGGAGACAGCCCGACTTAAATATGTCAAATTATTGATCGAGCAGAGAGAGGCATATGCGTATTAAGCCGGGTGTGGACGGAATATTCGAGAGTTGCCTCGCGGGCAATATGAAGGAATTCAACGCACATCTCCCCCGGAGGCGCAAGACGCTGAGCGAATTGCTGGAAGAGGAACGGCCCCATGTTGCATGTGGTGACGGAAGCAGGCATGTTTTTAAGAAAAAAGAGCTTGAGTATCTGGCACAGATAGTAGAAAATAAAGATAAAGAGGGACTTTTCCTGCCGATCATAATAGAGGTGGAATCTCGCAGGGATCGCTTGGTGGTGCGGTCGAAAACGGGGACTGAAGCAAAGATATTCTCACGGATATTGGAGATGCCCGTATCCTGGAAGTCCGATGCGATAACGATTTTTAAACCGCAGTTACAGGTGCTGAGGAGGGTGTTGAAGACGACCACGCAGTATGTCTTCACCGCATGAGGAATACGGCAATACACTAATACGAAAGGGAGGGCTCGCCATGAAAGTATTCGCAGACAGACTGATCAATGTCCTGGAAAACCACCGAAGAGAAATCGCGCAGCAGTGGTGCAACGCCGTAAGGCAAAACCCCCGGACTGCTTCATTCAGCAACTTCTCTGAAGAGGAACTGCTCAAGAGGGCAGGCTTCTTTTACAAAAATCTGATCACGATGTATTTCAGTGAGAAGCCCTACACTGAGGTGCGAAAATATTTTTCAGAGTATGCGGAAGTCAGTTATCAGCACGAGATTCCGCTCCATGAGACACTTTATGCCCTCATCATGATGAGGAGGCACATGTGGCTCTATGCCGATTTTCAGGAGCCGTTCCTGAGTGCCATGGATCACCGGCAGGCGGTTGAAACAATCAACAAGACCATCCGTATTTTCGATCACGGTATCTACATCACCACCCAACAATATGGGGAACTCGCGAAAGGGAAGGGGACCGTATAAGGAGAATAACTATGCCGGTAGAGATACGCGATACGATCAAAGAGATAGAGAAAGAAGCCGAAAAGCTGATAGAGGCGGCTCGGGCAGAGGCGCGGGGGATCCTGGAAGAGGCCAATAAGAAGGCACGGGAGATCACGTCAGGGGAATTGCTCGTCGACACGTTCAAGGGTGAGCGTGACCGGATCATCTCAGAGGCGCAAGAGGGGGCCCAGAAAAAGATCGAAAAATCGCGCAAGGCATCCGCCGGAATCCGATCCGCCTCTTCGGGAAAGATAGATGAATTCTCGCAATCGATGGTGAATCAGGTGCGCGGGATCGGTTAATCCGTTGTGTCCGTCAATCTTCCTTGGGAAGATTGACGGACACAACCATCAGACTCGTACCAACGGAGAAAGCTAGGTCTCCGTGTACATCCTCCTCTATTTCCAGAGGTATTTCTTGCCTTGAAAATACCCGCCTATGGGTATAATAAACACACCCGGAAGAGCCATCAGCCCTTCGCTCACATCACAGCAGACAGGAGTAGAATCATGACAGAGATTATCGATGTATTTGCACGAGAGATACTGGATTCGCGAGGCAACCCGACCGTGGAGGTGGAAGTCACCCTTGACTCGGAGATCGTGGGGAGGGCATCCGTTCCATCAGGGGCATCAACCGGAGAGCACGAGATGCTTGAACTCAGAGATAACACCCCGGAGCGATATTTGGGAAAGGGGGTCGAGAAGGCCGTCGAAAACGTTACCTACAAAATCGGACCGGAGATTATCGGTATGGACTGCCTTCAGCAGAGGGAGATTGATTATGCAATGATCCAGCTGGACGGAACGGACAACCGCAGCACACTTGGCGCCAACGCCATACTGGGTGTCTCTCTCGCCTGTGCCAGGGCTGCCGCCGAGGCAGTCGGCCTTCCGCTGTACCGATATATCGGGGGCGTATCCGCCAAGGACATACCCGTCCCCATGACCAACATCCTCAACGGGGGACAGCACGCCGACAACAACGTCGATATACAGGAGTTCATGATCATGCCGGTCGGGGCTCCCGATTTCAGAGAGGGGATCCGGATGTGCAGTGAGGTTTTCCACCACCTCAAAGCCGTCCTAAAGGAGAAGGGGTACAACACGGCGGTGGGGGATGAAGGAGGATTTGCCCCGAATCTGAAATCCAACGAGGAGGCCCTTCTCCTCATCATGGAAGCCATTGAAAAGAGCGGATATGCGCCGGGGAAGGATATCTTTATCGCCCTCGATTCCGCCGCGAGTTCTTTTTACCGGGAGGGAGTTTATACCCTCTTGGCCGAGGAGAACCCGGTCAAGACGTCTGAAGAAATGGTTGCCTTCTACGGAGACCTGGTCGAACGCTACCCGATCATATCGATTGAAGACGGCTTGGCTGAAGATGACTGGGACGGGTGGAAGATGATGACGGATGCGCTGGGGTCAAAGATCCAGATCGTGGGGGATGACATCTTTGTCACCAACCGGGAGCGACTGGAGAAGGGGATATCCCTCGGTGTAGCCAATTCCATCCTGATCAAGCTCAACCAGATCGGGACGTTGACGGAAACGATCGAGACTATCGAGAGGGCAAAGGAGGCCGGATACACAACCGTCGTATCCCATCGATCCGGTGAGACGGAAGATACCTTCATGGCAGATGTTTCCGTTGCATTGAACTGCGGACAGATCAAGAGCGGCTCTGTCTCGCGAAGTGAACGTCTCGCAAAATACAATCAGCTCATCAGGATAGAGGAAGAACTGGGAGACCAGTCGATCTATCGCGGGAAAGGCGCTTTTTACAGCATCGGATAGATGCGAGGCAGGGTTTGGGTTGCAATTGGCATGGCCTGAACCCTGCCTTCCTATCTCATAAACTTGAACAACTTCCGCCTCAGGGGTTCCAGGCGTCCGTTGTCAGCCAGGGAAAGGGTTCGTGTGCTCTCTCCGTCTTCGTCGGTGGACAGGGATATCGCGCCGGAGTCTCTCAGGAACTTCAGGGCGTTTTTGTAATTTGCCTGGGAGAGGGATTCCATCTTGGAAAGTTCCCCCTTCTTGTACATCTTGACGCCGAGTTTCTGGATCTTCTTGAGCAGCTCTTTTTCCTGTCGTCCCTTATTTTTCAGGTAGACACATCCTCGGGACGCAATCCAGTACGATTCAAGATAGTTTTGAACAAGTCCGGCGAATGCGGGAAGGAAGACCTGTCCCTTCCCGGTTGCCTCGAAGGATACCTCCCCATCGACATTTTCATGGACGACAAGCAGTTCTCTGCCGCGCGCGTACGAGATAACCCGCTGGACCTCTTCACGATCATTTCTCCTGTTGTCATAGATGAATTCGTCCATAAAGAGAGTCTTAAAGAAGGTGTAATCTTCCATTACCTCGGGAAGCGGTATTCTGCTGCCCGGCCCCGAGAGGATCGAGAGTGAGACGAAGGCGAACGAGACAAAGGAATGGAGTATGTTGTTTTTATAATATTCAAGATTCAGTCTCTTGTTTTCATCAACGGAGTATATCGTCTCGGCAAGTTCGTCCTCCTCGTCTTCCTCGTCGGGCCCCATTTTCGATATGAGACCGGAGGATTCGAACATGCTCAAGGCGTCGCCCACGGCCCGCTCTCTGTTCACAAAGGTTGACGAGAACCGGACCCCTACGTGTTCGAGATATCTATAAAATTCATCGAGGATGTCCATCAGGTCGTCATGAGAGATCCCTCGCCGGTAGTAGGCCAGCAGCCCCGCGGCGACAAGGGAAGAGGGCGTCACAACGGACACCGCGTTGATTTCATTCACTACCTCGTATCCCATCATCCGGTAGAGCGCTCTTCTCTCGGAAAGGGTCATCTCTTCAATAGGGGTTTCCTGAGCGGCAAGATATGACTTGAGGAGCATTGGTTCCCCCACATTCATGTAGACCCGTCCGTACCGTTTTTTGAGGACATTGATGCTCTTGAGGAGAGAAAATATCTTCTCTTTTTCCTTGCCGCCTCCTTCCAGTTCCTTCAGGTACGATTTTTCTTCCACCACCCGGTCATATCCGACAAAGACCGGAATAATGGCCAGATCTTCGAAGTTCGATTCTCGATATGCCTGCATAATCATCGAGAAGAGTCCGTATTTCGGCATCACCATCTTTCCGGTACGACTTCTCCCCCCCTCAATAAAGAATTCTATGGGGAGCCCTTCTGCGAGGAGTGTCTTGATATATTTGGCCAGGGCCTCCCCATACAGGGCATTGCCGCCGATGGTTCTCCTGATAAAAAAGGCTCCGATACTCCTGAAAAAGTGACCCATGGGCCAGAAGCTGAGGTTGGCACCGGCGGCGATGAAGGGGAGCTGTATGTTGTTGTAGTAAAAGACATAGTGAATTAGGAGATAGTCTATATGGCTGCGATGGCAGGGGATTACGACGAAGGGCATCTTCTTTGCCACCTCTCTCATCCGGGCAAGCCCTTCCTTGTCCACAATCACACCGTCATATATATTGTTCCACAGCCAGGTGAGCGCTCGGTCCGCGAATCCAATGTACGTTTCATTGCACCCCGCAGCTATCTCAAGGAGATACCTCTTCGCCTTGTCAACGACGGCGTCATACCCCTCTTTGCCGTTTGCCGCCATTTCCTCCATGAACCGTATCAAGTTCGGGTCTCTCAGGGCTATCTCGACAATCTCCTCTCTCGACTTGATAACGGGACCGACAATGGCCCTCTTTTCCGTATCGATTTTGTCGATGAGTTCTCGTCTCAGGAGATAGCCGATGGTTTCCCGGGGCTTGCCTCTATGAATTTCCAAAAATTCAGAGAGATTAACCGGTTGAGAGGAGACGATGAACGCCTTATGGTGGTACCTGAAAAAGGTTATGATCCGTCGCAGTGTCCCGGGATTTTCTGTCTGGCTGAAGAGAAGATCCGCCAGGCCCTTATCCTTTTTCTCCCGTCTGCGCCCATAGGCGACAAGCTGAGGCACGAGAAAAATCGGCACATCCATTTCCCTCTGTGCGTCGATTAGTTGCCCGAGAGGATCTTTCCCGCTTTGAGTCCCGAGAAATGCCGAGCCCCGGAGGTATATCACGGAGCTTTGTTTTTTCTTTGTTATTCTTTTCAGATAGTTATTAAAAAAGGGATTGTAAAACCATTGCGATATGATCGCCCGCACGGCATCCCGAAAGGGCTGCCAGAGAAGCATGTTGATATGGTGACAATAGACAGGCTGCGGGACACCCCCTCTGATAAAAACATTTCGAAGAATCAGACAGTTCAGCTGGCTCTTATTCTTCAGGGCATGTACAACGACCCCTTGATGAGAGAGGGATTTCAGTCGTTCCAGGTCTTCTTCGTCGGCTTTTGCTTTGGACAAGGTCCTGGCCAGGAGGCGGAACAAGGGCGATTTCTTCTCTTCATACAGAAATCCGTTGTAGTATTCGCCAACCTGCCTGCCGAATCGTTGCCACTTCGATCTCATCACTGCACTCTGCCTATTTTCCGTCCTGCCCTTCTCAGTCTGCCTGCCAGTGTACGGGGCAACATTCGGGGAACATCCGGATCATATAGTCTTTTACATATTGTTCGATCTCACGGGCCGTGGAAAAGTCCATGACCGTCTCGAGGAGCTTTGCCGATTCCGCGACCGTCGAATTACGGATTATCTTCTTGACGCGAGGAATAGCCAGCGGGGTCATGCTCAGCCCGTCCAGTTTCAGCCCCAGCAAGATAGCGGTACACAGTGGGTCGCCCGCCATTTCACCGCACATCGCCACCTTGATGCCGGCCCGATGCCCCGCCTCGACGGTTTGCCTGAGCATCATCAAAACAGCGGGATGGAGGGGTTCGTACAGGTAGGTGACCCGCTCGTTGACACGGTCGATCGCCAGGGCATATTGTATCAGGTCGTTGGTGCCGATACTGAAGAAGTCGACCTGCTCCGCCAATCGATCCGCCAATATCACTGCAGAGGGCACTTCAATCATGACGCCTATTTTGATATGATGATCGATGGGGATATCGGCGGCCGTCAAATCTTCTTTGACCTCGTCGATGATCTTCCGTGCATCGA
This sequence comes from Syntrophales bacterium, assembly GCA_963662405.2. Taxonomy (GTDB): domain Bacteria; phylum Desulfobacterota; class Syntrophia; order Syntrophales; family UBA2210; genus UBA6078. The sequence goes on along the minus strand of CAXXKT010000001.1, from coordinate 407,618 downwards.
TCAGCTCCTGGATACCTGAAATCATGGGGAGCAGAATGCCGGTATTGCCGTAAGCGCTGGCGCGCAATATCGCCCGCAACTGGACCTTGAAGAGCTCTACCTCCTGAAGACAGAATCTGATTGCCCGGAGCCCCATTACCGGGTTCATTTCTTCGGCCAATCCGGCATCGGAGATGAATTTGTCCCCTCCCAGATCAAAGGTCCTGATGGTTGCCCACTTAATTCCTTCCCCCTCTATCACCTTCTTATAGTTTGCGAAGTGTCCCTCTTCAGTGGGGAGCGATTTTTTGTTGATGTAGAGGAATTCCGTCCGGTACAGCCCCACACCGTTGGCGCCGTGAAAGACAGCGGAGGGAATCTCCTCGACGAATTCTATATTGGCTCCGACGCCCACACTATGGCCATCCGCCGTTATGGCGGGGAGGTGAGCGTTCTTGAGCATATCCTCTTCCATGGCGAGGTAGTGCCGTTTTTTGTCTTCGTATCGTTTGATGACTTCCGGGTCGGGATTGACGATGACAACCCCCGCCGTCCCGTCAACGATGATCAGATCACCGGTGCTCACCTCTCTGGTCACTTTTTCCAGTCCCACAACTGCCGGGATCTCTATCGATTTCGCCACAATCGCGGTGTGGGAGGTTTTCCCGCCCATGTCGGTCGCAAACCCCAGTATCTTGCCGGTTGTCATCTGCACCGTATCGGCAGGCGAGAGATCTCGCGCGACGATGACCACCTCTCCTTCGATATCGGAGATCCTCTCGATGGCCTTTCCGGACAGGTTTCTCAGGATTCGTTGCCCTACATATTCCAGATCTCTGATGCGATCCCTCAGATAATCGTCTTCAATTGCATCGAATATCTGCCGATGACCGGATATGGTCATCTTCAATGCCCATTCGGCGTTAACACGATGATTCTCGATGTTTTGTATAGTTGTGTCGACGAGGGTTTTGTCTTCGAGTATCATGATATAGACATCGATAAGAAGCGGGCCGATTCCCTTACGATTTCCGATGTCCTTCTTGATGTCCAGCAGTTCCTGCTTTGAGTCCTTAAGGGCTTTTTTGAACCGTTTTATTTCCTTGGCAACAAATCGACCGTTATCCAATTTATAGAGTGTTTCTTTGATATCCTGGTGGTCCATGGCATAGGCATGCCCGATCACGATCCCCGGAGACACCCCGATCCCTTTCAAAGCGGCTATCGTCTTCAGTTCACTTTCACTCACTTATTCTTCTCCGAACTTGCCCTCGATGAGCTTCTCAATTTCCCCCATGACATCATCCGCGTCCCGCCCTTCGGCCTCGATGGTGATCTGACTCCCTATGGGGCAGGCAAGGGTCAATATCTCAAGGATACTCCTGCCGTCAATCTTTTCTCCATCTTTCGCAAGAAAGACTGTCGACTTGTGTCGGCACAATACGTCCACGATCTTGGCGGCAGCCCGCGCGTGGAGTCCCAGCTTATTTTTTAAGGTGAATGTTTTTACCCTTTTCATCCTACGCAACCACCACAAACACGAGAGCCGCTCCATACAGCATCGCAAGTGAGGATACCCCTTTACTCACCAGCCATGAACACAGGAGGACCACGGCACAGGTTCCTCCGAGGGTGAAGCCCCAGGGAATCTCTGCTGATGAAAAAGAGGAATCAAGAAAAATTACACTCAAAATGGCGAGGAGCACGGTTGTACCCCATTTGAGCACCCTGGTTTTATGAGGCAGACCGAGTTTCCCCAGAAAGCCGATTGCTCCGTTTCCATCACGATACCCCTCAATGAAACCGTTTACACGTATCCAGATATGGACAGAATTATAGAGCAGGAAAAACAAGAGAGGGGCAACGATAAGCCCTTCAAGGGCAAGGAGAACGCCGAGCACCGCGGAAAAGGGTTTGAGCCCTCCCCAGAAGAAGGGATCTCCCACCGCGGCATAGGGGGCCATCAGTGCTTCTTTCCGTCGGACGGCATCGGGATAACGGTCAGGACTTGTGACCGCCTCCTCCTCCAGTCGTGTCACCGAACCGATGATTGCCCCCGTGAGATAGGGATGAGAATTAAAGGGGCATATATGCCGGGTCAATATCCCGGAGATCCATTCTTTGTCACCTCCGGACTTGACAAACGGAATCAGGGAATAGGCAAAGCCCACATTCTGCATTCCCCTGAAACTCCATGAAGCTTGAATAGATAGAGATCTCAAGAATATTGCTGTCAGGTGACCTCTTTTCATCCGATCTCGATAAACCTCTCCCCTCCCTTATAACACCACCATCTTTGATGGAACATCCGTATCCCCCGCTACTTGGATCAAGTAACACGTTTCTCAGATTCGGTCAATATGATATGATTTTTGCAGGATCTCCTCCATCCTTTGGGAATTGTCTCAGAGTGAATTCTTTTGAGATCCCTGTTGGTCCTCCCGCGGGTTTGCCTGTGTCTATTGTCATATCGAAATCCGTCATAGGATTTTTTCCAATCGATTCGACTTTTCCTTATTCTCTTTTCGGGATGGCCATCAAAATGGTACCGAACGCTGCCTGTCCGGTTCGCTGTTCTTTGGCTCTCGTTGCGGTAATATTTCTTGACAGGATATCGCAATGGAGCTTTAGTGCTTGAGGGGGTGTTTCGTATATGTACAAGACCGGAGAAGGAGGCGTCATGACAATGGAAAAAAGAAGGAGATCAAGGACTTCGGTGCATTTTGACGTAATGGTGACAAGGGGGCGGGAATCCCTGCTACTGGAAACGGAAAATATCAGCATGAACGGTATGTTATGCAGACCTGATAAAAGGATCAAGATGGGTGAGGCCGCCGATATTCAAATTGTCTTGAGTCCCGAGGCGACGATCACCGCCCGGGCGACCATCGTGCGAAGCGATGATGAGGGGATAGCCCTTGCCTTGACCGGTGTTGACGAAACCGGCTTTTTCCATTTGAAAAAACTGGTACAGTATAACATCGGAGACGCAGACCGGGTCGATCGGGAGCTGGCCGAGGCCGGTTTCTGAGCGTACGGTATAGGAAACGCATGTGAAGCAATAGATCCCGCGTGAGACACGACGGAAATGAAGGAAGAACAGACTGTATTTGAAAGCGGAGGATTGACCATTGAGGGGCTCTATGCCTCGGGATGCGGTTCCAAAGGCGTGGTCGTGACCCATCCCCATCCCCTGATGGGGGGGAGCATGGAGAACAACGTCGTTGATGCCCTTGTGTCCTCTTTTTACGATCATGGTTATGCAACCCTGCGGTTTAATTTCAGAGGTGTGGGGAGAAGCGAAGGCCGTTTCGACGACGGTGTGGGTGAGCAGGACGATGTCGGAGGAGCCATTTCCTTCCTGAAAGAGAAGGGCGCGGACGACATAATCCTGGCGGGTTATTCCTTCGGGGCATGGGTCAATTCGCGATTCCTCGCCGGATATGACGGCCTGTCCGATGTCGTCATGGTCTCGCCACCCATCGATTTCGTTTCCTTCGACTTTTCGCCCCTCGCCGGGAAATGCGGCCTCATCATCTGCGGTGACCGGGACCAGTTCTGCCCCCTCCCTTCATTGGAAACGATAACCCGGCAGGTGGGGTGCAGACTTGAGATCGTCTGCGGGGCCGATCATTTCTACTTCGGATACGAGCAGATGATACAGAAACACCTCAGCGGCTACCTGACCAGATAGGGGATGGATTCAACAGGAAAGGATAACGTGTGCCGGCGCCCCAGGCATTTCTCCGATGGGAAACATACGCTTGTGGCGGGAGCAAAACGGACATGAACGGTTATTCCACGGTTACGGCGAGAAAGACAACGGTAGGAACGAAGATCCGCACAGACAGGAGACATCGCCCCCATGCATCGCACCCTGTAAAGGGGTGTTTCCTCTCATTCACCACAGACCCGATCTTTCCCCCGTTCCTTCCCCTGGTACATCAATCGGTCGGCCCGCTGAATAAAGGCCTTTATCTCCTCTTGCCCTTTGTACTGCGTCACACCGATGCTTACCGTCATGCGAACGGTCTGGCCCGGTGACGGGGAAAAATCCGCTTCCTTGATCCTCGTGCGGATTCTTTCGGCTATCGTAACGCCGTCGGCTTGTGTCGTCATCGGCAGGATAACGGTAAATTCTTCTCCGCCATAGCGATACGCAAAATCCGTCTCGCGCAGGCACTCTTTGATCTCCTCGCCGACGCGTTGGAGTACTTTGTCTCCCTCGATATGGCCGTAGGCATCGTTGAATGTCTTAAAGTCATCGAGATCAAGAAAAAGAAGGGTTAGGGGCTGGTCATAACGGTTTGACCGATCCGTTTCGATCTTGATCTGAATATCAAACTGTCGAAGATTGTACAGCTGTGTGAGCATATCAATGGTACTGAGTTCACGGTATATCCGTTCACTATCCCGCAGAGCATCTTCCGTTCGTTTGCGCTCCGTGATATCCCGCGAGACGCCGTGAAGCCCCACTATGGCGCCGCCGTCATCGCGAATTGCATTCACCCTGTTCTCCAGCCAGCGGGTGCCGCCATCCTTATGATAATATTCCATCTCGATGACGATGGATCTGTCGGGATCGGTTGACCCTTCTTTCGCCAGTTCGCCGGTCAGGACCTCCATGAGCCGTGCATACGTTTCCGGTGTCACCATCTCAGACAGGTGCTGATTCAACCGCTCCTCCGGGGTGAACCCCAGGACTTTTTCGCTGGCTTGTCCCACATAGGTGGGTTTCATGTCCTGTATATCGAGAGTCCAGACGGTATCACGCATATGTTCCACAAGAAAGCGATATTTGACCTCACTCTCCTTGAGCTTTGCCTGGAGACGCCGGGTTTCTTTCAGCGTTCCTTCGAGCACTATGATTCTTTGTTCCAGTTCGGAATATGTTGGTTTTTTACCCATGAGAAAACCTTTAAATGCTCAAGAAGCAGACAGTAGCACGTCTGAAGGAATCATTGTGGACGTTTCCTTCCCGCTGCAAGTGCCTGCCTTTCTAGCAGAACAATTTATTTTAAGAAAGAAAAATAAAAGAAGTCGACATACAGGTCAACACAAGAATCATGGCACGATATACGGTTCTTGGTAATCCCTTCGCCGCAACCGGGAATAGGCACCTGTTCCTCCTGTTCTTTAATCGCTGGGATAATTGGAGATGGTACCCCATTCCTGACCATTTCTTGATCCGAATAATGGCTGTTGGAAAAGGTCGTTGTCCTTGCTGCGCTACTTTGCACCTATTGTGCGCACAATGTTCGCTACCCGCCTTGACGTTCAACTTCCAGTATGAGATTACAGCCATCACGTCTGGCTTTCACATGAACGTTCTCGCACCATGTTCCTATTCTCTCAACCCATCGATTCGCCAGATTTCCCGCCTCGCAACCTGAAAATTCTTGATTGATCCTGATTCTGAATTTTTTGAAACAGAAGCCTGCACTTATGCCCGAGTACTCTTTTTGGCGTGTCTCACCGGGCTGGATATTATTCCAGGCATGATACCGGTACCCCAAATCCATATCATGTTGGTACTCGATACTCCGACCATCTTCGCTGCTCATTTCATTTTTTGTTACCACAAGCAATCAACAAAGAGAACCATCGGGGATAGCTGTTTCTGTTTATGACCTATTCATACACAACAGTTTCATTCCGATCTGATAAAAGATCAGGCCCGCCGGCGGTTAATCGCCGCGACGCCCATGGCAACGGTCAAGAAAAACAGGATGAGTATACCCCATTGACTCAGGGTGGGAATGAAGGGTGGCTGATCGCCCACGGTCAGGGAATCCGTGGCCGGGTCGCAAACAGAGATGCCTGCCTGGAACAAGTCACTTGTCGTGTTGGGGTAGGTGCCGGCCGCCGCTCCTGCGGGTACCTGAAGCGTAACATCGAAGGAAACGGACTGGCCCGGTGCCAGACTGCCGCCGGTAAAGGTGAGAAAACCGGCGCCGGGCAGCGAGGAGCCCGCCCCGCAGATGTCATTTTTGGGAAGATCGGTTGCCACGAGGCCCGGAAGGGCGGCATCCAGATCGTCTGTGAAACCAATATTCGAAGCCGCCTCGGCGTCCGAATTCGTGATGGTGAATTCCAGGGTCACGGTGCCGCCGGGGTTCACCGGATCATTGGTGAAGCTCTTGGTCAATTCGAGCGATTGGGCGGCAGTTGCCGTCATGATGATAAAGAAAATCGTCAGCAACCCAATTTTGAAATCTATCCACATCTCCCCCACGCCTTTCCACCGGATCCGTATGTATGACGAGACACAAATCCGAGCATCGCGATTCTTCCTCGTGACGCCGTCGCCACGCGTGCTGTCCACGCCTTAAACACAGAGAAAAGGGCAGGCAACTGCCGATGAAGCTCGGCTCTCGGCATCGAGCCCTAGCACACGCCGCGATTTTTTGTCAATCGCTCTTTCCCGGAAGCAACTCGGGGCAGTCCTATTATGTGGCGCCGCTCGGAGAAAATGAAAATCCTGTCTGAATTATTCCGAACCGGGGTATTGCATAACGTGGCGGAGGCGATTTGTTGCCCTTCACAGTGTCTCCAGATTGACCCCTGCCGTCTCGATGCGAAAGACCCCGGTAATCACTGCGCCGGGCAGCAAGGCCCCCATGAAGATGTATAAAAGCGCCTCCGTACCGATATTCCGCAGCAGCACGGGAAAGAGAAACGCCGTCAGGACCGCGCCGATCTTGGCGACCGATGCGGCAAGCCCTGCCTCCCTCCCCGGTGAATAAAATTACCTTTCTTCCTGATTCAACTCATCGAGTTTGGACAACAGGTCACTGTTTTCGGCTATGTCCTTCATTGAATTGCCATAATGCCGGTAGCGAATCATCCCGTTCTTGTCGATAATCAGTTGTGCCGGCATGCGTCCCAGCTTGAAGAACCTGACCTCCTGTCCGTACAACTTCGATACCGTGTGTTCCGGGTCGGCCAGTCCGGGGAACGGCATGGCATGTTCGCGCCACCAGTCGGCGAATGCCTGCGGCTTCTCCGGGCCGATGGCGATGACCTCGGCATCCCTTTTTACGAATTTCGGGTAGTCCCGGCACACCTGCGCCATGTGCCTCCGGCAGTAGGGTCAGGTAAAACCGCGGTTGAAGATGAGGACGACATGCCTGTTCCCCTTATAACTGGAAAACCTGAGCGGTCGTCCCTCGCTGTCGACAATCTCGAAATCAGGTGCCGGTTGGGGCTTGACCCTTTCGATGTCGCTCATACGGCAACCTCCCCTGGTTCGCATTGGCGCAAAAAGAGGGATAACGGTTGTACCCTGAAAAACGGAAGCGTCGGGATTCGATCACACGTTGACTGTGTCTCCGAGGACATCCCGGATCTTCAGTGCCAGGCTTGCCATATTCGCCGGTTTCTGATTAAAACGCAGAGCCGCCTTTTTCTCATCCATATATTCCCCACCTTTTTTATGTTGACTGGCGGCATATGAACCCTCTTGATGAGAATATCATATCATCTTTTACGGTCCGTTCAAATGCTGTTCTTTCGGAGACGTCTGGAAGGCACGGGGAAAAGGCCCAAAGCGGTGTCACCGGCAACGGATCTGTCCGCCACGGAGCACGCTCTCGCCATGCCATCTCTTTTTGCTTGACACGTATTGTTAACCTGGTTAATATGCCCGCCATGGACATCCAAAACCGCGAACGCATCCTCGATATGATTTATATGTCCCATCTCTATCTCCAGGAGTTGGAAAGCACGCCCCGGGACTATGGAACCGGCGATCTCCTGTATGCCTCCCACATCCATACCGTCGTGGCGGTCGGCGAATCGCCCGGCTGCAACCTGACGGAACTGGCCGCGCGGCTCTCCATCTCCAAGGCCGCCGCGTCAAAGTTCGTCGCCAAGCTGGTCAAGATGGGCTACCTGTTCAAGAGCAAACGGGTCGATAACAATCGTGAAGTCATCTTCAACCTGACCGGGAAAGGACAGACCGCCGCCCTCGGGCATCAGGAATTCGAGGATCGGACGTTCGGACCGCTCTTCGAGATAGAATCGGCCCTCCCGGAAAAGGACTATCAGGTTATCAGGGACTATTTTCAAAAAATCAGGGACATCGCCGGGAAGTAAAAAATTTTAACCATAAGATTAACCTGGTTAACATGGATGACGAGACAGGAGGCTCTGATGAAAAACAACACAGCAAACAGCATAAAACAACTGGCAGGGTTTACCGTACGCCTGCTGGTGGTTGCCGTCACCTGCGTCGCCCTATCGGCATGCGCGGGGAGCGTTCAACCACAGTATCCGGAACGGGACATACCATCGACAACGGAGGAGGTGATCGCGGGGGCGTCAACGGATACGGAAAAGCTCGAAAGGCTTTTCCTGTATGTCCGTGATGAGATTGATTTCAACTGGATCTATCCGCAGAACATCCCGGCGGAGGAGGTCCTGCAAAACGGTTTCGGCGTCTGCATGCAGAAGGCGAACCTGCTCTCCGCGATGGCGCGCCGGGCCGGATTTCAGACCCGTTTCCGCTTCGTCTATGTCCACAAACAGGCGCTGGAGGATTTTCTCCCCTCTTACATCTATGAGAGGTGGGCCGATCCCTTTCCGCACACGGTGGTGGAAATCAGGTATCGGGGAACGTGGCGTTCCTTTGACCCGTCCTTCGACCAAGAACTGTACGACATCTGCCTGGACAGGAAGATAAACTTCGGCCGGTATCCGGAGATCGTCACGGCCTACAAAACCGACTTTTTGCCGGAAGGGATGAAGGGGACCCAGGAATTCTGGGAGGCGACGGACAGACCGTCGTTTCACGGGGACACGCTCGAACCCCTCCTCGCGTGGGAAGAGGAGCACGTCTGTTTCCTTAAACGACTCATGAAACCGTTTATCTTCCGGAAGGCACGGTCGATCATGGACGCGCTCCGAGGATAGGGGCACGGCGAGGAAGCGGGCAGGTGTGGAGAGGACCTCATATTCTCCTCCTGCCTGTTCGTTCACGGCAATACAATCCGGAATTCGCTTTGTCTACGAAGGGTTTAATGAAAACAAGGAGATCGCACATGCTGAAGACAAATATTGATCAACCGGGAAAGGCCAATAAGGCACTGATGGCGTTCGGCATATTGCAGGGGTATATCAGGAATCCTTTGTGGTTTTTATTATCGACCCTTTTCACCCTGCCGGGATTCAAAAAACAACTGCCCGGGGATATACCCAGGGAGTTTGTTGAAATCACCGCGTTGCAGACATGGATGTATATGCGGCTCAAAAAACGGGTCGGGCAGAAATTAGCATATGAGATTGTGCGGGCCTTTGTCCTTCCTGTCGGGCTGGCAGTCCAGCAGGGAAATTTTCGGAACGTGGAGGCCCCGCGCACCTTCGACAACCTGATACAGTACCAGCAGCGCACCAACCAGGAAGGCCCCACGCGCTGGAACACAATGGAAATCCTGGAACAAAGCGATTGCAGATACGAGTTTCGTGTTTACAAGTGCATGTTTCATGAGCTCTACACTTCCCTCGGAATCCCCGAATTGACGAGGCTGATGTGCGAGGTTGATAACGCGATTTTCAATACCTATCTTCCGGAAGAATTGACCTTCCACCGCAACGGCATTGGAAATCGTATTGTGGACGGCGCGCCTATGTGTCATTTCGTCATTGAGCGTCACCATAAATAGCATAAATAGGGACAGCGCCTATTTATTAAAGATAAAACAATAACAAATGCTTAGTGCCAGATGTCATATTCGATCTATTCCCCTCTCCCGTCACTACGCTATTCCCTTGACCGGGTGGTAGGAGTATGGTTTGATAATCAAGAGTTTTGTTTTTCAAAAAACGATAGAGCTTTTATAGTTAGAGGACGCTTTTCCCTGTTTATCTTCTGAGTTTTCCCGTTCCTTATGGTTTCAAAAAGCTCCCGGCAGAAGTCTCAACCGTGATGTTGATTAAAGAACACCTTTCTTTGTATCATACACGCATGATGCAAAACTCACTTACATATTTTCCAAAATCAAACACAGGCCATCCGCAGTTCAGAAGATGCTTCACTTAAAAGACATATTGCTGAAAAAAATATTTAATCTCCCGGTTCATCCCTCCGAAACAATCGAGGAGAGCGAAGAACTGCGCAAGCGGATCATGCTGTACGCCCTGACGCTGCTCGGGGTGGTCTTTCTTGTCATGATGAGCTTCCTCCTGGTTATCGAGGAATCGCGCTTTTATGCCCTCCTCAATCTCTGTTTCGGTGTCTTCCTTATCGTTCTTTTTTTCTTCGTCCGCACGGGAAAACGGCTGCGGCTCTACAGCATTGTGAGCATCTCCTGCCTTCAGGTCTTTTTGATGTTCCTGTTTCATAGCGGGGCGGGGAACCAGATGGTCTTTGTCTGGTATTATCTCTTCCCGCTGATTTCCCTCTTTCTTCTCGGAACAGGCCTGGGAACCTTTTTCTCTCTATCGATTATCCTCCTTTCTCTGTTCGTGAACGCATTTTCCGATCATATCCCGATATTCGTTCACTATTCCGGGGGAAAGATACTGCGTATTTTCTACAGTTATCTCGGCGTTACCCTTTTTACGCTGGTGTTTGAGCGGACACGCCTCTCCGCCCAGAAAAAGCTGGAAGGAATAATGGGAGAGTTGAACGAACGTGCCATAAAGGACACCCTCACAGGTCTCTACAATCGCCGCTACATGGACGAAGTGATCCCCCATATCGTCAAGCAGCACCGACGTACCGGTTTGGCGATCGGGTTCATCATGGCGGATATCGATTATTTCAAGAAGTACAATGACACCTACGGCCATCAGGCCGGTGACACCCTGCTGGTAGCCTTCTCGCGGATGCTTGCCTCCCAGGTCAGACGACAGACCGATTTTGTCTTTCGTTACGGAGGGGAAGAGTTTGCCATTATCTTTTCATCGACCTCCGCGGAGACGGTGAAACAGATGGCGGAACAAATCATCCGGGGGACCAGAGATCTCTCGTATCCCCATGAAGCCAGTCCCTTTAATCGGATTACCGTTTCTATCGGGGCGATATGTACCGATTCACCAGGGGACCTGGATTTCGATGATCTGGTCCACTCGGCGGATCAGGCGCTCTATGAAGCAAAGGATGCGGGGCGGGACCGGTTTGTCATGAGAAGTACATAGGGGGCCGCACTCGGCCCCCTGCCGGCGCGGGAAGCCGAGGAAACGGACAATACTACTTGACAGGATGGCGTAAGGGAGGTAGTGGTTTTTCATGTTTTGATCTTGATTGTGTTTTTCTGATTAGCTTCTGAACAGCTGTAATAACCGAGGGGGGATTATGGTCTGATCATCGAAAGCCCTGTTTCTCAAAACGAGAGATGGGGCTTTTTTATTCACAGCACTCTTATTGATTGGGAGATTTGCGATGAACAAAAAAGAAAAAGCCATGCAACAACTTGATGAGATAAAATCTATATACTCGGAAGCTCAACGTACCAGTCAAAACCTATCTAAAAAAGACAAACAAATTAAATCCCTTATTGATCAGCTAAATAAAATTCAAACGGATGCGAATTTTGTTCTTAAAAAATATCGAAGAGAGCAAAGACTTATTTCTCAGAAGCTTGAACGTGCAGAAACATTTTATAAAGAATCGTTCCTTCCCCTTCGTGAGAAAATCTTGAACCGAAAAACAGGGTTAAAAAAAGCACTAGCTGAAGCAGACACTTTTCGAAAGGATTTAGAGGAGAGAAAAAAACGGATAAAAGAAGTAAATACGGAATTTAGGGCCACCATTCAGTCGATAAGAAAAATATCGGCATCCATAAAATCAATAGAGGCTAAAGCAAGAAACAATGAAGAGCTTATCTCTATTGGCCTTGATAATATTAATATCAATGTTGACAAAGCCAAAGATCTATTAAGCTTAATGAAGTCCAAGTTAGAGGAAACGCAATTATCTCATTCTGAAATCGATAAAATACTCAAAATATGTCAAGAGCACTCCAACAAGATCAATAGTCTACTTGAAAAATCAGAAAATTCTAATGAACTAATACAGGCCATCTTGAGTGAAGCCACAGAGACAAACAACAAAATCTCTAATTTATATGAAATTGCCACAAACAAAACAATGGCCGGTGCATTTGATGAGCGTCGTAAAGCCCTCTTTAACGAGCTTGGTAAATGGTATACAAGCGTGCGTTCTTTGTCAGTTATTTGGTTTTTGTTAATACTTTTGATTTTAGTTGGACAAATTTGGTGTAACAACTGGAGTATTCAGAATTTATCATATGAATTTTATCTTAGATTCCTTTACACACTCCCAATAGCTTACTATCTTTTTTTCTGCGTTTCGCAGTTCAGCTCTATTCGCAAGTCTCATGAACGTTATGCTTTTAAGACTACGGTAGCGTTGTCTATAGAAGCTCATACTGAACTCTTAAGGAGGAACTTCGATTTATCCAAATATGAAGAGCGAATTCTCGAATTTTCAATGGATTCACTCAAAAAGATATATGATGAACCATATTACTCGGAACGGGTTCGAGAAAATGTTGATCTAAAGAAGCAGGAAGTGAAAGGTAATAGAATTGGATTTGCCCCGTTCAGATTTTGGACAAGCAAAGAAAACGAATTGTACAAACTGTTGAATAAATTGGTTGACAAAACAATGCCTTAAAGCTCCCATAGATGCTTAGAGTAAATTATCCCCGTTTTGCAGGAGCAAAAATGAAAGCTATATGGTTTGTGGTACACCAAGAGAAATTATGGGATATCGATAAAAATCTTATTGGATTCTGGAATAAAGCGCAAATGGATTTGGTATCAGAAGGTGACTACATTATTTACTATCGCACCGGTGTCAAACAAATCATGGGAGTATTTAAAGCTGGTAAGAAGGGAGAGAATATCAACGAAGACTTTTATGATGAAAAAATTATCAAAAGATTGGAATATCAGTGCCAAATAGAGTTACTAAGTAATGATATCCTTTGCACAAGGCCAACAACTGAAAAAAGATTTTCGTTTCGGGATGAACTGAAGCAACACTTCAATGGAAGCCGCAGAAGACAGATATTTCGCGCCAATTATGACGACATTAAGTTAATTTTAAAAGATCCGTCTCTTGTTAAATAATTGGGAATTAGAAACATTCTTTCTTTTATTATTAGGGAACGCTATTTTATCACGGACAAAGCATTAATCCTTCCTCTAACCATCTTCACCCTAGGCAACCTATCTTTTCCCTCTCTGTTTTTCCGCTACGCTAAGAGCTGGTCGGGCAAATTTGGACAGGTGCATAAGTGGGCAAGTTGCTCTATAGTGGACGTAAGGAGGAAAGAGATATGAGCAAAAGACCACGGAGGAACCATGCACCGTCCTTCAAGGCGAAGGTAGCATTGGAGGCCTTGAAAGGGGACCAGACGATCGTTGAGCTTGCCGAGCGGTACCAGGTTCACCCAAACCAGATTACCGCATGGAAGAAGCAGTTGCTGGATCATGCATCGGACGTATTTGGCAAGGGTCATAAGGACAACCAGGGTCCGGATGTGAAAGAACTTCACGCCAAGATCGGGCAGTTATCGATGGAGAATGATTTTTTATCACATGCGCTCGGTCGCATCAACGGAGCGAGCGCAAAGCGATGATCAAGAGAGAAAAGAGTGTGCCCATAACCCGTCAATGCGAACTCTTGGATCTGTCCCGATCGAGTGTTTATTACTCTCCGGTTCCGGTCAGCGCGAAGGATCTGGAGCTGATGCGTCAGATTGATGAGATTCATCTTCAGTATCCCTTCTATGGGAGTCGGAAGATTCGCAACGAACTGTGGAAGAGAGGGTATGATATCAGCCGTGACAAGGTACGTCGTTTGATGCGTCGCATGGGGATCGAGGCGTTGTACATCAAGCCGAGATTATCGATAAAGCATCCCCAGCACCCGATATATCCGTATCTGTTGCGGGGACTTGATATCACCCGTCCCAACCACGTGTGGTCTGCCGATATCACGTATATTCCCATGGAACGAGGGTTTTGTTATCTGGTAGCCGTTATGGACTGGGCGAGCCGGATGGTCCTCTCCTGGCGTGCGTCGAATACGTCGGACAGTGCGTTTTGTGTGGATGCGCTTGAAGAAGCTCTCTCCACGTATGGGTGCCCGGATATTTTCAACACCGATCAGGGCAGCCAGTTTACCTCAGAGGCATTCACGGATGTCCTTCGTTCTCATGGCATCTCCGTCAGCATGGACGGTAAGGGTCGATGGATGGACAATGTCTTCATCGAACGGCTCTGGAAGAGCGTCAAGTACGAAGATATCTATCTGAAGGCATACGGTTCAATGAAAGAGTTGAAGAAGGGGCTTACCGACTATTTTCAATTCTACAACGAGAAACGGTGGCACAATACTTTTGACAGGAAGACACCGGCTATGGTTTATTTTGAATCATTACCACAGGGACAGGCTGCGGCATGAACACAAACACAGGGCGACTTCCCACTTATAAATCCCTGTTACCTGTCCTAATGAACCGGACCACCTCTCTATTTAATAAATAGGGACAGCGCCCATTTTATCAAAGTCTAAGCAATAACAACCACTTAACCACCATTAATGTACATAACCCATTCCCTTCCCCACGTCACTTCGCTATTCCCTTGACCCCGTGGTGGGTTCCCTATATAACGGGTCCGTTTACATTACCAAGGAGGTAGTATCATGAAACTTGTACTGTTGGGCGCGCCCGGCGCGGGGAAGGGCACCGTGGCGAAGCTCCTGTCCGAGATTGACGGGTCCGTGCAGATCTCGACGGGAGACATCCTCCGTGCCGCCGTGAAGAGCGGCTCCGAACTCGGCACAAAGGCGAAGGCATATATGGACAGCGGGGATCTGGTCCCCGATTCCCTGATCATGGAGATCATGGAGGCCCGCCTCCAGGAAGACGACTGCGCAAAGGGATTTCTCCTCGACGGCTTCCCGCGGACGATCCCGCAGGCCGAGGAACTCGAAAAGCTGCTGGCAAAGCTGGGGATTGCCCTCGACTTCGTGGTCAGCCTCGAGGTCCCGAGGGATGTGATCCTGGACCGCCTGACCACGCGCCGGACCTGCTCCAATTCCGAGTGCCAGGAGATATACAATATCAAGAGCAATCCGCCCAATCCGGATGGGACGTGCAAAAAGTGCGGAAGTCCCACCATCCAGCGCGACGACGAGACGGAGGAGGCGATCCTGAACCGCCTCGAGACCTACAACGAAAAGACCGCTCCCCTGATCGGGTTTTACGATGGGAGAGGGCTCCTGCGGACCTTCGTTTCCCTCAGCAGCAAGGAGACGGTCGCCGAGATCGAAAAGAGCCTCAAGGGATGAGATACATGGTTTTGTCAAGAACGTGATCGATTACGAACAGGAACTCAATCCCGAACAGCGTGACGTGGTGCGGGCCCCTGACGGCCCGATCCTCGTGATCGCCGGTGCCGGGAGCGGCAAGACGCGTGCCCTTACCTACCGGGTCGCCCACCTGATCGAAGAGGGGATCGACCCGGGACAGATCCTTCTCGCCACCTTCACCAACAAGGCCGCGCGTTCGATGTTGTCGCGCGTGGAGAAGCTGGTGGATGTGGACCTGGGGAGGTTGTGGGGCGGGACCTTCCACCACGTGGGGAACCGCATCCTCCGGCGGTATGCCGACCTCCTCGGATACGAACGGGGCTACACGATCGTGGACGCGGAGGACTCGCGCCAGCTCATCAATACCTGTGTCCGGGAGCTGGGAATCCACACCGCGGACGGCACCTTCCCCAAGCCCAGCACCCTGGGAGAGATTATCAGCCTCTCCACGAACACCGGGGTGCCGATCGAAGAGATCATCGAGGGGAAATACCGCAAACTCTCCCGGTGCATCACCGACATCCTCAAGGTCGCCCTGCGCTACCGGCTCCGCAAGAAGGAGCTGAACGTGATGGACTTCGACGATATCCTGTTCAACTGGCGTGCCCTCCTGGCCGATTTCCCCGAGGTGCAGGGCGAGTATGCCGACCGGTTCTGTCACATCCTGGTGGACGAATACCAGGATACGAACATTATCCAGGCCGAGATCCTCGACCTCCTCGCCTCGCGCCACCGGAACCTGATGGTGGTGGGAGACGATTCCCAGAGCATCTACTCCTTCCGGGGCGCGAATTTCACTAATATCATCCGTTTCCCGGAACGCTACCCGGACGCGCAGGTCTTCAAGCTGGAGACCAACTACCGGAGTACCCCGGAGATCCTCGCCCTGGCCAACATGAGCATCGTGAACAACCCGCAGCAGTTCGAGAAGGTCCTGCGGGCCGTCCGGAAGAAGGGGGTCCGGCCCGTCTTCGTCCCCATTCGGAATGTCCTCCAGCAGGCCGATTTCGTTACCCAGCGGATAATCGAGCTGTCCGACGAAGGCGTTCCCCTGGGGGAGATCGCCGTCCTCTACCGGGCTCACTACCACTCCATGGAACTCCAGATGGAACTGGTCCGGCGGGGTATCCCTTTCGAGATCCGGTCGGGGATCCGGTTCTTCGAACAGGCCCACATCAAGGATGTGACCGCCTTCATGCGGATCGCGGCGAACCCCCTGGACGAGATCGCCTGGAAGCGGGTCCTGAAACTCTACCCCAAGATCGGGGATGTGACGGCACGGAAGATATGGGAGTATATCTCCGCTCAGGAAGAACCCATGGAAATCGTCTTTTCCGACGAGTTCATGAAAAAAGTCCCGAAGGGTGCCGCGGCCGGGATCGACGGATTCAGGGAAACGCTGAAGACGATCCGTGAGCTGGCGAACTCCCACGCCCTGACACGGATTGTCGATGCCATCCTGAAGGGGGGCTACCGGGAGCGAATGGAGGAGAAATACGGGGACGGGGCCTCGCGTGAGGAGGACCTGTGGCAGCTGTCGAACTTCTCATCGGAGTTCGTCTCGCTCGAGGATTTCCTGAGCGACCTTGCCCTGATGACGAACATCACGGAGGAAGAGGCCACCTACCGGCCGGAGGAGAACAATCACAAGGTCGTCCTCAGCTCGATCCACCAGGCCAAGGGCCTCGAGTGGTCGGTCGTTTTCATGATCTGGTGCACGGAAGGGATGTTCCCCCTGGCCCGCGCCCTGAAGGAACCGGGAGGAGAGGACGAGGAGCGGCGGCTTTTCTATGTCGCCACCACCCGGGCGAAGGACCAGCTTTACTTCTGCCATCCCCTGGTGGGCCGGACCCAGGGCGTCTGGAGCGCGGACGCCGTCCCGTCACGCTTTATCGCCGAACTGGCCCCCGCCGACCGCGAACCGGAGGAACTCCCCTTTGATCAGTGGCTGATCCGGTGATGAAGAATCAAAGTCCAGGAAAGTGTGAAATAAAGTAGCGTTGTTTACATTTTCTGGATTTCCTGTCAGAAGTGAAAAAGATCCTGGGTAATTGTGAAGATCAGAGGAAGAGTTCCTCCCGCGGTTTGCCGAATCACTTGCCTCGGAATTTCGAGTAGTCCGGTCTTCTCTTCTCCATGAAGGCCGTTTTCCCTTCCAGGGATTCGTCCGTTTCGTAATACATGCTGAGACCGCCGACCCCCAGGTTGGAAATTCCCATGACGCCGTCCGTCTCCCCGTGGAAAGAATACTTGAGCATCTTGAGGGCGGTCGGGCTCTTCTCAAGGAGTTCCCGGCACCACGCCGCGACCTCTTCGTCAAGTTTGTCCGGGGGGACGACCGCGTTCACCAGTCCCATGTCCAGCGCCTCTTTCGCCGTGTAGCGCCGGCACAGGTACCAGATCTCCTTGGCCTTCTTCATCCCCACGGCCCGCGTTTCAACAGGCGACTTGCCGTTACCGGGATACCAAAGGTTTTCTATTGATCGAATCCGACCCAGCGCGTGACGGTTTCAATGGACTCCCGGTCGCTCACCAGCCTGTTCGCCGGATGGTCCCAGTCGGGATAGCCGATGGCGATACAGATATAGATGTTGTGCGATTCCGGAATACCGGCAACCGTCCTGACGGCGTCGGGGAAGAAGATGCCCTGTCCGTTGATGCAGGTGCCCAGGCCGTATTCGAGGGCCACCAGACAGATGGTCTGAATGAGTCCGCCCATATCGGAACCGGCGAGCCGGGTATCGAGGCCCTTGTCGGCCGACAGGATGACCATGGCCGGTGCGTCGAACCCCCGAAACCCCTTCATGGTCCACTCCATTCGTTTTGCCTTGTCATTCCGCTCAATGCCGAGGAGGCCGTATAATTGGAATCCCAGCGTGCGTTGGCGTTCCTTGTAGACCCCTTCGTACGGTTTCGCATGCCCGAAATCCGAAACGGGAACCGCGCCCGATTTCAGCAGCTCCATATTCGTGTCGCGCAACCGGTCCAGAGGTCCGCCGGCAAGAACGGTGATCCCCCAGGGCTGGACGTTCATCGCGGACGGCGCGCGAAGGGATGTCTCAATGATCTCGGTCAGGACCTCCCGGGAAACGGGATCCGGTCTGTAGCCCCTCACGCTGATCCGCTTCGTGATAGCTTCTTTCAGTTCCATCAATACCTCCTCCTATAAAAAGTCAATTCATGGAGAGCCTGTCAAACAGGCCCATGGTTAAAATTTAAACGGCCAAAGCATAACACCTCGCAACCTTACTCATCTCTACATATTTCGGGTCTGGCAGCATTTTCGATGGATCAAACGGCTCCCCCTTCTTCAAGATGGCATATACAATAGTGCTCATCTTTCGCGCCGTCGCTATTACGCTCTTCCCGGTTCCCTTGTTCTCTTTCATGGCTTTGTATTTGTACATAAGCCAATATCCATCGGTTTTATTCCGAAGCCGTAGCATCCCCATTACCATTTGCACAAAAGCCGTCCTCAGTTCCACGGGGCCTCGCTTGGTAATATGACCATGGCGAATGGTCTTGTTGGAGTTTTGAACCCATGGTACCAAACCGGCATGAGCAGCATACTGCTTGGCGCTCTCATATCGGTTGATGTCATCGGTATAAGCCCGAATCGTCGCTGCTGTTATTATTCCAACGCCAGGAATCGTTTGCAACAGAGCAACATCCTCGTCTTCAGAAACAAGATCAGATAATACGCGCTCAAGTCCTTTGACCTCGGATGCAATTTGGTCTATTGTACCAAGAAGCGGTTTTACCGCTCGGGCAGCGTTTCCGTAACTCCTATGGTCCGCGAGACCGTCAAGGATTCGCTGCCTTTCTTTTTTGCTCTGCAGCTGTCCCCGCCGACTCTCTATCCCATATCCAAGCAATAAACCGTGTATCTGGTTTTTCAAGGATACCAAAGCTTTCACCAGAACAGAACGTGACTTGAGAAGCCTTCGAATGTCCTCGCTTTCCTGCGAACAAAGAATGGACTCGGGAAGCATATCTTTCTCAAGAAACTCAGCCAATGTGCGGGAATCATGCTTGTCAGTCTTTTTTACTGACTCATTTACAACCTTGAATTTCAAGGTGTTCACTATCTTGACCTCAATCCCCGC
Source organism: Syntrophales bacterium (assembly GCA_963662405.2). GTDB lineage: Bacteria > Desulfobacterota > Syntrophia > Syntrophales > UBA2210 > UBA6078. Next base: position 388,184 of record CAXXKT010000001.1, on the reverse strand, counting down.
CTTCAAAAACCGGTTGCGAAAGTGTCGGGTGTTCCCTGTTGATTCCACCGCTGCCGTGACCTCGTAACCGCCCTCATTCCAGTTGGACACCTTCATGATAAATGCCCGGTAACCTCGATCAGTCGTCGGGTAGATGCCCGACTCCTGAACACTCCGATCTTCACTCAAACAACAAACGGTAAACTGCGTCTTGTGAAGGTCAACCCCGATACTCATCTTCATAGAACGCCTCCTCACATCTTGGACAGCGCCTGTCAGGTGAATTGGTCCCAATCTCCTATTCGATCTCGAAGATCATTGAATGTTGCGGCTACAGCTCTTCATTCTCCTTTGCGGTCTCGAAGACCAGTAAACATGTCGAACAGTAGCCTTGCTGCCCAAAACTATAAAGTTTCAAACAGTGTATCCCAATTCACAGCTCATGAAGACTTTTTATCATTCCTCCTTTCACATTGATTAAGCTTCAAAAAAATGTCTGGTACACAATTTAAAGATACTACAAGCCGTTACGAACTTTTTCTTTTTACCGTTCTTCCAGCCATTTCTTTATCACCGGTCGGGTTTCGCTTCCCACCACGACCCCCATGTGCGTGACACCGGCCAGTAGTTCCACCTGCGCGTCGGTGTATTGTGAGATGACGGGTTCAAATTGATCGGCGTACGACACCTCGTCGGCGGTGCCGGCCACGACCAGGATGGGTTGTGTAATGGCCTTGAGTCCCTTTTTGTAATTCTTCGGGGCATATGCCGTATTGAGCCGGTAGGTGTACGACAGGGTCTCCGTCCCGTCCCTTGCCTCTTCGGGTGTATTGAATCGAATGACCGGCAGGTGATTGAACGAGCGGATTCCCACATTATTGAGGAGCACCAGACCGATGATACGTTTCGTGAAGGGCTGCGCCCATCCCCCGGATTGGGGGCGCATGGTGGGGGCGTTGTATTTGAGATAGGGTGTCAGGAGGAGATAGGCGTCGGCCTGCCGCCCGTACCGACTCCCCGCGAAGCGAATCGTCAGCCCGCCGCCGGAGGAGTGCCCACCGACGATCAGTGCGGCATCGGGGTGCCGATCCCGGACCACGGCAATCAGGTCGGCGATGTCGTCCTCGTATTGCCCGATGTAGTCGATATCGCCCCTTCGCGTGGGGGCCGGTCCGTGCCCGCGCAGATCGGGGGTGTAGACATGCGCCAGGCCTTCGGAGCTGATGAATTGGGCCAGGGGCATCAGGTAGCGACTGTGATACCCCGCGCCGTGCAACAGGATCAGGACCGTGTTCGATTCGGAAGGGTAATGGCGGTACGATAACTGCGCCCCGTCTCTGGCCTCGTAGCGGTGCAGATCGGGCAGGCCTTCGTAATCGATGAACAGTTCCTCGAATCGGAGGCTGCTTTCATCCTGCGCAGGCGGATCGGGGATGCCGCTCAGGATCAGGACGGCGGCGATACCGAAGTAGATCGCTATTGAGATAAAAGCCGAGATCAGTATGGATTTCAGCATACAATTCCTCCTTCACGAAGCGCTGAGCTACAGGTGCCTTTTCAAAAACGCCAGTTGATCGTTGAGGGCCTCCTCGAAATGACCCCCCCGGTAGATATCGAAGTGACCGATAGGATAGTAGATCGCCTCTCCGTATTTCCCCAACTCTTTGACCGTCTCCTGCGCCGCGCTCAGGGGGATGATGGTGTCTTCCTCGCATATCTGGAGGAGGACCGGACAGCGGACTTTGCTTGCATGTTTGACCGGCCGGTATTTGCCTCCCCGTATCAATATACGGGCGCAGACTTCGTTGATAAAGGTGTCGGGAACCGTCTTGCGGTAGCCGTCATACGCATCCGGCGTGTTCAAACAGGCAATCGTCCCCGGTTTTCCCGCAATGGGTATCTTATGGGGCGACAGCCCGAAGAGGGACCTCATGAGGTCACGTTGCCCATGCATGAGCAGGCGAAGCCCATGCCCGATTCCCACCCTCTTTACGAACATTTCCCCTGAGGCATGACCGTCCACCCCCGGGCATTGGGCGACAACGCAGGCGAGCCGGTTGTCCTGCGCGGCTGTCACGATTACGTGACCCCCACTGAAGGAGGTCCCCCACAGCGCGATTTTCTCCGGATCGATTTCCTCGAGGCCCCGGACGTATCGGATCGCGGCTTTCCAGTCTTCCAGCTGGTAGGGTATCCAGATGAGCTGCCTCGGCTCGCCCCCGCTTTGACCGAAATGGCGGTAATCGAAGGCCAGGACCGCGTAGCCGGCATCCCGGTACAGAAGGGCGTATCGTTCCAGGCCCATATCCTTGGTCCCGCCGAAACCGTGCCCCATAACGATACAGGGAACCTTCGCTGACAGATCCTCCGGCAGGAAGAGCCACGCGCTGATCGTCGTTCCCTCAACCGTGAAGCTCACATCCTTTCTGAACGAAGAAAGATCGGCTTCCGCTTGTGCGACCGATTGTTTCCCGTCACTCAGGGGCTGCTGCGTGACCTCGAAACCGGGGAGGAACGTGATAATCGCACAATACACGATAATGATTCCGATGAGTACGCCGATACCCTGCAGGATTCTTTTGAGTATCTTCATGGATTGTTCCCTCCCTTGCTGACGATGCTGGGATAACTCGTGAGGTATTGTCGGCTCGAACGCCGTCATACTGTGTCGATATGTCTTGGATACCTACTCTTCCAGCCCCTCTATCAGGGCCATGACATTGTGCCCCAGAACCCGGTGGTTGTACCCCCCCTCCAGGACGGCGAAGCAGCCCCCGCCGCTCGTACGGCTCGCGGCGCGCACCATGCGTCCCATCTCCCGGTAGTCGTCGGTCGAGAGAACGCCCCCCCAGTCTTCGAGATGATTGTCGAAACCGGCTGAGATCCCGATAATATCCGCATCGGCGGGGAGCATCTCTTCCACTCCCCGGAGGTAGGCGTTCGCGTCGTGGTCCGACGGATTGTAAATGGTTACGTAGTCCGCGTGGCCCAGGATATTGACGGTCCCGTCGCCGAAGTGGAGATCGAAGTCGAGGACGAAGGCCTTTTGTATTTTTCCTTCCCGTTTCAGCTTCGAGAGAGCGATTGCCATGTTGTTGAAGAAGCAGAATCCCCAGGCGCTGTTCGCGGAGGCATGGTGACCGGGGGGACGGACCAGGGCGAAACAGGGCTCCGCAAGACCGATGTCGGCGGCCTGGATGGTCCCCCCCGCCGCGAGGGAGGCGATCTCGTAGAGTCCCTGCCGCTTCACGGCGGCGATGTGCTGCTCGGTATGGCAGGCGCGGATATCCTTTTCAGACGCAGGAATTGCCGGAACGAACTCGACCCGGTCCTTTATAACATTGGTGACGGCCTCCATCCGCCCGAACTCCGCGGCCGGATCAAGACAGTACGACTGCGTGAAGCCTTCGTGCCAAGTAACCTTCATTTTTCCCTCCCCGGCGATAACAGATCAGCCCCTTTATCTGTTCATGCAGCACTGCTTGTATTTTTTGCCGCTCCCGCATGGACAGGGGTCGTTGGGGGGTATGTTCAGATCCACCCGCGGGCTCTTCATGATGCTGATAAGCCCAATCGTGACCAGGACGACGAGAAGGGCAAGGAACTGCCGTCCTCCATTGCTGAGGAAATTGTTCAGCATGATCCGTATCTGTTCTGACGGGGAGCCGACGGGGAACCCTTGTTCTATCTGAGAGATGAAAAAGACGGGGATGTCGATCGATGCCGCCGCCAGCATAAGGGGAAAGGAGATCAATATCCCGGACCCTCGCTCTTTCAGGGAGAACCCCGGCCATGACAGGAGAAGAGACAACACGATAATGGGCTGGATATACAGGACGCTGGCGACCGTATTCAGCTTGACCGTTTTCCCGTACTTGGGGATGCCGCCCTTGTTGATAGTGGCCCTGTTGATCTTTACAATATAATACATGCTGTTCCCCTCGGTCCGGGTTTTTTCCGTTCCGTACGACAGCACTTCATATTCGGGATGAAACAGTTCCATTTCAAAGGCGAAAACGGGGAGGACCATCCGGGTATAGAACGCGCCAAAACCGTAGAACAACGCCGATATAATAAGAAGGGCAGGGATGAAGCGGACCAGAAAAGCCGGCATCCCCGTCATGCCTTTTGTCGTCATGTCACTCATCGATTCGTGAAAATTTTGTTATCCACGCCATAAAAAAGAGAATGCCCACGAATATGATGAAGGTCTGTCCGATGTAGACATGTGCCAGATCGAACAGGTCGGGTCGGTATTTCAACGTGTAGTAGAGGACGACGATCCTGACAAGGTTTGCCATATACAGGACCACCGATCCCACCAGGATGCCCGCTATTTTCTCCCGCATCCTGATGCTGAAGGCGCAGAGCGCCGCCACGATCAGCAGGATCCCTTCCGTCCCTTCGCACCCCTGTGCTATCCTGATGGTAAAGGAGCCGGAACCGACCATGTCGTCCCGGGAAAAGCTGTTTTCCCCGGGGGTGATGAGATTGATGATCCGGGAACTGACCCCGGCGTTGAGTGTATGAACAAAGAGAGGAGACGTGAAGGTCCGGATGGAGTAATGAGCGATCTGTAGAGCGATGAAGAAGATAATGAAGAGGAGGACAAAACGGATCTCGCTCCGGTGAGATTTAAGGAATATTTTTGTCCTGAGGAACTGTTTCATAGAGACACAAAGACCACGGGGGAGCCGGAGTCTTGCCGTCCGCCCGGACACACACAAACGATCACTCCTGTCACCCTTGCGAAAAAAACTGTTTTGATGAGAACAACGCCATTCTCTTGAATTATGCACCTTCAGTCTGCAACAAATCAATGTGCCCGTCAAGGGGAAAGAGGGCGAATTCCCTCTGTGGAAGTGGTGACGACTCACCTCGTTGGGAGGAACGGATTCATCTATGGCAAGGCCTTTGCTTCCATCAAGAACATCCCTTCATCGGGGTCCCGTCTCCATGTGCGTGCGTATGAACAAGGGCCGGAGAAGAAGAGGCTGACGAAGCCGGAACCAATGGAAGGGTCTTACCGGTTTTTACCACCGTGCCAATTCAGTTCCACCTTCCCGAGTATGCCGGTAAACATGAGAATCGGTTTGGAATAATCTTCCATATTAGATCGATCCGACTTCGATATCATAGGAAATTTTACGCTGTAACACTTCCCGTACGGTTTGACATAGGGGAACAACTTTGTGAGGAGGGGAGTTGCCTTGATTTCTCGAATCTCCAAGGGATCCAATCTCTTGCCTCCTTCGCCTATGAAGAATACTTTCCAGATGGAATCGGCCTTTGAAAAATCGTTCGATTCCCTGTCGGGGGTGTATGCGTAAAACAGAAATTCGTTGAAATCAGAAGATGCCTCGGAAAGAACAGCTTGCCGTTCCTTCTTGTCCCTGTCGGGGAGAAGATAAAGCCTTGCATATTCGGATAGATACGCATCTGAGAAGGCGCGGGTTTTCCACGTTGCCACGATACGGACACGGGTCTCAAATTCGGCATAGAGTGTTTTTCCCCGGGTATGACGATTCAGGACATTGAAATACTCCTTCGAGATGGTGTCACTCCGGATGATGTCCCGGTACTCCTCCACGTAGCTGCACCCGGACATCATTATAAGCAATACAAAGAAAACGAGCCATTTAGGCGCCTTCATTGTCTCCTCCAAAGATCCTGTCGAAGATAAAATCCACGTGGCGGAGAAAATTCTCCAGCCTGAACACCGTGTCGAGATCCTCTTTGCTTACAACTGCCATCACCTGCTTGTCTTCCAAAAGGAGTTCTTTAAAGTCCCGCCCGTCACGCCACGACCGCATCGCGTTTCTCTGAACGATCGCGTAGGAATCCTCCCGCGACATCCCCTTTTCAACGCACTTGAGCAACATCATCTGTGAAAAGACCAGTCCCCTGGTCATGTTGAGGTTTTCCAGCATCCGTTCCGGATAGACCAGAAGATTTTTCACAACACCGGTAAACCTACTGAGCATGAAATCGAGGAGTATGGTCGCGTCGGGCCCAATAACCCGTTCGACGGAAGAGTGACTGATATCCCGTTCATGCCAGAGTGCCACATCCTCCATCGACGCCAGTGCATAAGAGCGCATCAGCCGTGCGAGGCCGGTGAGATTCTCCGAAAGAACGGGGTTTCGCTTGTGAGGCATTGCCGACGACCCCTTCTGGCCGGGGGAGAAGAATTCCTCCGCCTCTCTGACTTCTGTTCGTTGGAGGTGTCGTATCTCCGTTGAAAATTGTTCAATGGAGGCGGCCGTTATGGCAAGGGCGGTGAAGTATTCGGCATGTCTATCGCGCTGGACGATCTGCGTCGATATGGGGGCGGGCTTCAGTCCCAACTGTTCGCACACATATACCTCGACTGCGGGGTCGATAAATGAGAAAGTTCCGACGGCCCCGGCTATCTTTCCATAGCTGATTGTTTCCCGGGCACTGACCAGCCGGGCCCGGTTCCGTTCCATCTCCTGATACCAAAGGGCCATCTTGAGACCGAAGGTGATCGGTTCCGCATGCACTCCGTGCGACCTCCCGATCATGATGGTGTTCTTATATTCACATGCCTTTTCTTTCAGCACGACCAGAAGATCATCTATATCCGCGATCAGGAGTTCCGATGCCTCCTTCAGGAGAACGGCAAGAGAAGTGTCCAGGATGTCGGAAGAAGTGAGCCCCATATGAATGTACCGCGCTTCTTCCCCCACCTTTTCCGAAACCGAGGTGAGAAAGGCGATTACGTCATGCTTGACCGTCTCTTCGATCTCATCGATCCTCTGGACATCGAAACCGGCTCGCTCCTTGATGGTGCGAAGCGATTCGGGCGGGATCTTTCCTTGGGCGGCGAGGGCCTCACAGGCGAGGATCTCGATATCCAACCATTTCTGGAACCGGTTTTCAGGGCTCCAGATATATGTCATTACGTTTCTTGAATACCGTGGAATCAACTCTTCTCTCCTTCGATCAATTGTGGTAAGAAACCTCTTAGTACGACCCATAGGAATGAGTCAAGTTTTTTAGATCTGTTGACCACCCGCGAACCATCAGCCTTTGGAGTCGCATCCGAACCATCCATTTTTTTGGCGCGAAAAAGTATTCTATTTTCAAAACATTTTTCACTAATGCCTCGCGTTACGAAAAATTTATTCTTGACGACATGTAGTATTAGTACTACTATTCGACCACAATATGTTGTGTCCATATCACAGAGGGGGAGTAATCCGTGCACAATAAAATCCGAAAGAGAGACGGACGCCTGGACCGTTTTGACGCGACAAAGATCACGGCCGCGATCGCAAAGGCTGGAATGGCAACCGGCGATTTCAAAGAGGATGTGGCCAAGAGGCTGACGATCAAGGTACTCACCCTGGTGGAAAAACTCTTCGACAGCAAGATCATGTCCGTTGAGGAGATTCAGGATGTCGTCGAAGAGGTGCTCCTTGATTCCGCGTATCGCAAAACGGCCAAGGCGTACATTATATATCGGGATCAGCATGCAAGACTGCGAGAGATCGCCAATAAGATGGAGGTCGATCTCGTGGACCAGTATCTCAAGAAGCTCGACTGGAAAGTTAATGAAAATAGCAATATGGATTATTCTCTCCAGGGGCTCAACAACTATCTTTCCTCCGAGGTGAGCAAGGTATACTGGCTGAACAAGATATATACCGACGAGATCAAAAAAGCCCAGATGGATGGTGACTTCCATATCCACGACCTGAACATCCTTTCGGTTTACTGTGTGGGGTGGGACCTGTATGACCTCCTCACGCAGGGATTCAAGGGTGCGTCCGGAAAGGTTGAGAGTAAGCCCGCGAAACACCTGCGAAGTGCCCTCGGGCAGATCGTCAATTTCTTTTATACCCTCCAGGGGGAGGCTGCGGGCGCCCAAGCCTTTTCGAATTTCGATACGCTCCTTGCCCCCTTTATACGATACGATGGCCTCGGCTTTAAAGAGGTTAAGCAGGCCCTCCAGGAATTCATCTTCAACATCAACGTCCCGACACGGGTTGGGTTCCAGACTCCCTTTACCAATGTCACCCTGGATGTAACGGTGCCGCGATACTATGCCGACCAAGGGGTTATCATCGGCGGAGAACCGCAGGAAGAAACATACAAGGACTTCCAGGAAGAAATGGCTATCTTTAACAAAGCCTTTCTCCAGGTGATGGCCGAAGGGGATGCCAAGGGGCGTGTTTTCACCTTTCCGATTCCCACGTACAACATAACGAAGGATTTCGACTGGGATAATCAGCTCAATATCGATGGCCTGTGGGAGATGACGGCGAAGTACGGCGTCCCTTATTTCTCGAATTTTGTCAACTCCGACATGAACCCTGAAGATTCCCGGAGCATGTGCTGCAGGCTACGGATCGATAACCGGGAACTCGAGAAGAGGGGAGGTGGCCTCTTCGGCTCGAACCCCCTGACGGGGTCCATCGGTGTCATTACCATCAATATGCCGCGCATCGGGTTTCTTTCGAAGACGGAAGACGAATTTATCGAACGGGTGGACCATCTTATGGTCATAGCCCGGGAAAGTCTTGAGACCAAGCGAAAGGTCCTCGAGAGCTTTACCGATAAGGATCTGTATCCGTACACCAAATACTATCTGAGGGATGTCAAGCAGCGTTTCGGCGAATACTGGAAGAACCATTTTTCCACCATCGGACTTGTGGGGATGAACGAGGCGTGCCTCAACCTCATGGGTAAGGATATCGCCCATCCGGAGGGACAGGGGTTTACCAAGAAGATTCTCGATTTCATGCGAAACCGGCTGGTTGAATTCCAGGAGGAAACGGGAAATAACTACAATCTTGAAGCGACTCCGGCCGAGGGGGCCTCGTACAGTCTCGCCAAGAAGGACAAAGAGAAATACCCCGACATCATCTGCGCAACCGGGAACGGAACGCGGGCGGACGGGGTTGAGGTGTTCTATACCAATTCAACACAGCTTCCCGTCAACTTTACCGATGACATCTTCGAGGCCCTGGACCTCCAGGACGAAATTCAGACTCGGTATACGGGGGGGACGGTCCTTCACATCTATGCAGGAGAGCGGATCGAAGACCCCGCCGCCGTCAAACTCCTGGTCCGGAGGATCTGCGACAAGTACCACCTTCCCTATTTTACCTTCACCCCCACTTTCAGTGTTTGCCCGAGCCACGGGTATCTGAAGGGAGAACAGTACACATGCCCGGACTGTGGTGAATCCTGCGAGGTGTTTTCGCGCGTGGTCGGGTACCTGCGCCCGGTGAAACAGTGGAACAAGGGAAAACAGGAAGAGTTCCATACCAGAAAGCTGTTCCGGGTATAAGATGAAGATTGTTGATATCCAAAGGTTTTCGCTGATCGATTATCCCGGTAAGATCTGTGCCATTATCTTTACTCCGGGGTGCAATTTCAGGTGCCCCTACTGCCACAATCCCGAGCTTGTTGAGTCATTTCCGTCCGGAAAGGGTGTGGCGGAGCGTACCCTCATGGCCTTTCTCGAGCAACGAAGAGGAAAGCTCGATGCCGTGAGCATCACCGGTGGAGAGCCCCTGCTGCAGCGAGGCTTGATTTCGTTTGTCGAGCGGGTACGGGGATTGGGGTATCTGGTCAAGATCGATACCAACGGATCGCGTCCCGACATCCTGCGGAAACTAATCGACAAGCCTATTGTTGATTATATAGCCATGGACGTCAAGGCGCCCCTCGAGAAGTATGAAGAAATTGTTGCCTCGCCGGTCAAGCCTGAGCAGATTGAAGAAAGCATCCACCTGATCATGAAGGCCGGTATCGACTATGAATTCCGGACAACCATTGTGCAGTCGCTCCTGACGGAGCAAGACGTGGTACGGATCGGAACACTGATCAGGGGAGCAAACCGGTATGTCCTGCAACGCTTCATCCCCTCGAAGACCCTGGATCCCGCATACATGAAGGGGAAAACCTGGCCTGACAATACCTTCGATGACATGAGGAAACGATTGGAAAAATCGGTATCTTCAGTGGTGATCCGCTAATCCCTTTTTCTGCAGAAACACACACTGTGACAAGCGCCTGGCTCGATCCTCTTGCTTTTTGTATCTTGAGGTAATCGGGTGGGTGGTATATAGTGTGCCCGTTTTATTATATCCGAGCGATAAGGATGGCATACCATTTCATATGGCTGACTCAATACAACAGGCAAAGGAAGTCCTCAGAATAGAGGCGGAGAGCATCTCAAATCTGATCGAAAAGATCGGACCCAGTTTTTCAGAAGCAGTGGGGATCATATATCGCGCGAAGGGACGGGTCATCATAACCGGTATCGGAAAGTCGGGACTCGTGGGAAAAAAGATTGCGGCGACCCTGACGAGTACGGGGACTCCCGCCATTTTTCTCCACCCCGTTGAAGGACTCCACGGGGATCTCGGGATTGTGACCAGGGATGATGTCATGCTCTGTATATCAAACAGCGGGGAGACTAATGAGCTGATTACCTTGGTTTCCAATGTGAAAGGTATCGGTCTTGCCATCATCTCCTTAACGGGCAATATGCATTCGACCCTTGCCGCAAGCAGTGACGTCACGATCGATGTGGGCGTTGAAAAAGAGGCATGCCCGTTCGGTTTGGCCCCGACATCGAGTACAACCGCCACCCTGGCAATGGGGGACGCACTGGCGGTTGCCCTCGTCAAAAAAATGGATTTTACCGAGAGGGATTTCTATAAATTTCATCCCGGGGGACACCTCGGCCAGCGGCTGATGGCACGGGTCAAGGATGTCATGATCGGGGGGGATGGCATACCGATGGTGCCCAGTGGGATGTCGGCACCGGCGGCCATTGAAACAATGGACGAAAAAAATCTGGGTTTCGTATTCATAACGGATCCTCAAAATCGCCTGCTGGGGATTCTCACTGACGGTGATCTGCGCCGGCATATCAGAGCAGGTGTGGTGTTCTCGGAAAAGATCGTGGATGACCTCATGACTAAGGGACCGAAGACCATCGATCCTGAAACCTCTCTGGCGCATACCGTTGAGATTATGCAGCGGGATGAGATTACCACACTGGCCACGATTGACGGAGATGGACATCTTGATGGATATATCCACCTTCATGATATATTGGGAAGAGGTGGTACCATAAAGATCTCCATACCAGAGTAAAAACGACCGATGGATTGTGTGCAAGACCCGTTCACCATCAGTCACACAGGTAAATCGATATGCTTCGGAGTTACTTTGTTGTCCGTTGTCTCAGATGCGGGCAGAAGAATCGTATCATTCGGGATCGATTGAAGGATCGGCCTGTCTGCGGCAGATGCGGATTTCCTTTGGATGAACTGATCGTGCAGTGTCTGCACTGCGGAACCAAGAACCGCATCCCGGAGGACAGACTCCAAGATTCTCCCCTCTGTGCCTCGTGTAAGACCCCTCTTTATCTTGGTGGTGATACGAGGAGCGATTCGTCGGAATCCCCGGAAACGGATCGCGACCGGGAGTAGTCAGGGCAATCAGATCATGAACGAATCATCCTGCGGTTTTCATGTATTCCAAGGTGACCCTGTATCCTGAGCGTTGATTTATGGGGAAAGATGCCATCATACAACATATCGTAGAGAGGTTGGGAACAGCCGATATCGTCTATGATAAAAACGCCGGATGGGCACAGAATGGCTTCGAGGCCGGTGTTTTGATACCGCTCATTTTCAGAGAAGATCGGTCGGCCGGTGGAGAGCTGGCATTTCTTCTCAGCAAAAGATCGGACGCCGTCTCACAGTCCGGAGACCTGAGCGGACCGGGCGGAAAGCTGGAACCGTGGATGGACCGATTCCTGCGATATTTCATTGTCCATGGCGTTCCTCCTCTCATGAAAGGGGATGCGCGACGGCATGCCCTTCGGAGAGGAAAGGACGCCTTCGATATCATCACCCTGTTTCTCGCCAACGCCGTCAGAGAATCGTGGGAAGAAATACGGCTCAGCCCTTTTAACCTTCGCTTTCTCGGCCCACTGCCCCCGAGCGACCTCCTGATGTTTTCCAAGACGATCTTTCCCCTAGTGGGCCTCATCGAAAAGAGATGGGTATTTCACCCCAACCGGGAGGTGGACAAACTGGTCGAGATACCAGTAGACGCCTTTTATCAGGAGGAAAATTACGGGCTCCTTTCCGTTCCACCCCACGGAGACCGGGATGGCGGGATGGAAGGGGGAGGAAACTTTCCCTGCTTGGTGCACAGGGAAGAAACGGGAGAAGAGGAGATCCTCTGGGGGGCTACCCTCCGGATCATCACCTCGTTTCTTGAGATTGCCTTCGATTTTATGCCCCCGGAAATTCGGTGGGAAGACCGGGTTACGAAGACCCTCCGCCCCGATTACCTGACCGGGAACGGCAGAAGAACTCAAACACCTTGACAAGATTCTGCCGGGCGAGTAACGTCCCCCGTAGAATCTCAAACATTTAAAGGACAAGAAATACGCTATGGTCACCAAGAGAGCATCAGAAATCAATCCATTTATCGTTATGGATATCCTTGAAAAGGCCCAGGAAATGGAACGGTCCGGGAAGGATATCATCCATATGGAGGTCGGCGAACCGGACTTTGACACGCCCGAATGCATCAATGAGGCCTGTCGCCGGGCGATCAAGGACGGCAAGACGCACTATACGCACAGCCTCGGTCTGCTGGAACTGAGAGAGGCGATATGCGAGCACTATTTCACAAAATACGGTGTGGAGGTCTCACCGGACCGGGTCATCGTCACATCCGGTACCTCACCCGCCATGTTTCTCCTCTTCTCGGCGCTGATTGAACGGGGTGACGAGATCATCATATCCGACCCACACTACGCCTGCTATCCGAATTTCATCACCTTTCTCGAAGGAGTCCCGGCCCGTGTCAACGTCTTTGAAGAAGACGGATTTCAATACACACCGGAAGGGATCAGAGAAAAAATTACCCCCCGGACCAGGGGAATCATGATAAATTCCCCCTCAAATCCGACCGGGAATCTTCTCAGTATCGAACGGATGGCCCAGATCGCGTCATACGGTCTCCCCGTCATCTCGGACGAGATATACCACGGACTCGTCTATGAAGATAACGAGCACACCATCCTCGAATTTACCGATAACGCCTTTGTCCTGAACGGATTTTCCAAGGCGTATGCTATGACGGGATGGCGACTGGGATATCTGATCGCGCCGAAGGAGTACATCCGCCCCATGCAGAAGATGCAGCAAAACTTCTTTATCTCTCCCAACTCCTTTGCTCAGTGGGGAGGTATCGCCGCCCTCCGGGAAGCGGAGGACGATGTGGTCCGGATGAGAAACATCTTCAACGAGCGGAGAAAGTTTATCATTCGCCGTCTCCGCGAGATCGGTCTCGGGATCACGGTGGAACCGACGGGGGCATTTTACATCCTGGGGAACATCAAGGCCTTTTCGACAAATTCATATGAGACCGCCTTTGATATCTTGGAGAAGGCCCATGTCGGTGTCACCCCGGGGATCGATTTCGGGAAGAACTGTGAGGGGTATGTCCGGTTTTCCTATGCGACCTCGATGGAGAAGATCGATGAGGGGATCAACAGGATCGAGAAGTACCTGAAGGAGTGTGCATGAGGTCCCTGAAGGCGGTTCTGTTCGACTTCGATGGTACCCTGGCCGAGTTGAATGTCGATTTTGCCCGGATGCGTCGGGCGGTCCTGGATCTGATGTCTGATTACTGCGTCCCGCCGGAGGTGATCGAGGGGTTGTATGTCCTCGAGATGATCGAGGCAGGAAAAACTCTCATCTCCGAACGCTGTCCGGGGAGGGAGGAACAGTTCTTCGCCCGGGCTCATGAACTGATCGGTACCATAGAGAGCGAGGGGGCGCGGGAAGGGGCTCTCCTCCCCGGCACGGAAACGTTGCTTCGCGAACTGAGACGGCGGCAGATCAAGACAGGGATCGTGACGCGAAATTGCAGGAGCGCTGTGGTGCAGCTGTTTCCCGATATCGATTCCTGCTGTGATGCCGTCATTACCCGGGAGGGTACCGCGCGGGTAAAACCGCATCCCGACCATCTCCTGACGGCACTCGATTCTCTGGGGACGGAGCCCGCATGCGCGGCGATGGTCGGGGATCACCCCATGGATATCAGTGCGGGGAAAGAGGTGGGGGCCTATACCGTCGGTGTCCTTACGGGATACTCCGAGGCGGCCCCCCTGCATCAGGCGGGGGCGGACCTGATTCTCGAAAAGGCACCGGATATCACCCGCTACCTGTAACCGTTATCCCCGAGAGGGGCAGTGAACCGGCAAGGGACCAAGCCCTATGTATGAGATTACCGTGCACACAACATTTTCCGCCGCCCATATCCTCGATATCGGGGGTGAACGCGAACCGCTCCACGGGCACAATTTCAAGGTGGAGACCTCCGTTGCAGCCGAAGAGCTGAACAAAGACGGCATGGTCCTGGATTTCAGGGTCCTGAAGCGGTGGCTACACGTGATTCTCAAGGAGTTGGACCATACATTTCTTAATGACCTCGACCCGTTCAAAGATGTGAGTCCCACGGCGGAGAGGATCGCCCGATTTATTTGTGAGCGACTGGATGAACAGGCTGCCCCGCTGGGCCTGACCATATCCCGTGTCGCGGTATGGGAATCGGAGGGATCGAAGGCGGTTTACACCTCACCGGGGTATTCCGCTTCGAAACAATAAAGGCATATCGGAATGGTAGACATACAGAACCTCAAAGATCACCGGAAGATCGATATTCAAAAAGTGGGGGTGAAAGGGATCAAGTATCCCGTCATCGTCCTCGACAAGGCAAACGGGAAACAGCACGTCAACGCCACCGTCAATATGTACGTCAATCTCCCCCACCGCTTCAAAGGGACGCACATGAGTCGCTTTGTAGAGATCTTGAACGAGTATCGGGGACAGATCAACATCAACACGTTTAGGACTATCCTGCAACGAATCAAAGAGAAGCTCAACGCCGAATCTTCCCATATCGAGATACGCTTCCCCTACTTCGTAGAGAAAACAGCTCCCGTCTCGAAGGCGAAGAGTCTGATGGAGTACGAGTGTGCCTTCTGCGGAGAGAGCAACGGCGAGCGAACCGACTTCCTGGTGGGGATCGCCGTTCCGGTCACTACCGCCTGTCCCTGCTCAAAGGAAATCAGCGAAATGGGGGCGCACAATCAGAGAAGCATAGTCCGGGTTACTCTAAGATTCAAGAAATTCTTCTGGATCGAGGACGTCATCCGGCTGGTGGAGGAATCGGCGAGCAGCGAGATCTTCTCGCTCCTCAAACGGGCGGATGAAAAATATGTAACGGAGGCGGCGTATCAGAACCCGATGTTCGTCGAAGATGTCGTCAGGACCGTCGCGGAAAAACTCAACGCCTCCTCCAACTTCACCTGGTACAGCGTGGAGGCGGAGAATATGGAGAGTATTCACAATCACAATGCCTACGCCTATACGGAAAAGAAGGGACCCGGGGATTAAGAATTGTCTCTCCTTGACCGGTATCGGCAGAGGCTGGATCGCCCCGCCGCATTATGCGGATGTTCGATCATCCGTCTTGTTCCCGATCAGTTCGTATACCGTGAGCCCCCCGATGGAAGAGGTGTCGGAGACTTCAACCTCACGCACCTCCAAGTCGGTTTGGGAATCGCGGAGGGTGTCCTCACTGATCAGGATACTATTGGGATATGCCCGCGCAAGCGCCTGGAGCCGGAAGACCGTATTGACCGCGTCACCGATGACGGTATAGTCCATCTTTTTGTCAAACCCGATGTTCCCCACAACGACTTCCCCCGTGTGCACGCTGATGCCGACGTGCAAGGGGTCACCCACCTCTCGCAACCAGTACGCGCTTACCTCTGCGATCGATTTTTTCATCTCGATCGCCGCGGCAAGGGCATTTTCGGCGTCTCTCTGACTGGAGACGGGAGCGCCGAATATCGCCAGGAACCCATCGCCAAGGTACTTGTCGACAATCCCGTGATGCTTGAAGACAACCTCCCCCATCACGGAAAAAAAACGGTTGAGCATATGAACGGTTTTTTGCGCCCCGATCTTATGGGCAAGGGGCGAAAAGCCCCGTATGTCGATATTGATAAGAGTGAGCATCCTGAACTCTTCGACCGCAAGTTCCCCGGTCTCTGTGTCGTGAACGATCCTGTCGACAATCTCCGCGGGGACGAATTTCTGAAAGACGCGACGGATTCTCCCTTCTTTTTGAGCCATTAAGACGGTTTCATGGTAGTGGTTGGCATTTTCTATGGCCACGCTGACCGAAGACGCAATAGATTCCAACAGCTGCCGATCGCCGGAATCAAAATCACCGTTCTGCTTGTTCAGCACTTCGATAACGCCGGCGACCTTTCCCTCTGATATCATGGGGACACACAGTATGGACCGGGTATGAAACCCGGTAGCCGCATCAACATCGGGCGAAAAGAGAGAAGACCTGAGCATATCGTTTACAATGACCGCGTTCCCCCGGGCCGCGACGTATCCGGCAACGCCCTGTCCCACCTTGATATTCATTCCTTTCAATTTTGCCATATCAATATTGAGTGTGACGGTATATTCAAGTCCCTCATCACCCATCAGGAGCAAGACGCCAGCCTCAACACTCATGGCCACGCTGATCATATCCATGGTATAGTTCAGGACCTGGCTGATGTCGAAGGTGGAAGAGGCGAGGGCACTGCCGATCTGTTTCAGGGTATCCAGCTCTTGATCACGTTTGACGACATAGTCGGTGAGGCGGTTTCTCTCGATGGCGAGAGAAAGGGCATCCGCTATTCTGTCGATCAGTTCCCGTAATCGATAAAAGAGATCTGCTTTTTCCGCACACAGGACCATGATCCCCGCGATATCCCCCCCTGTCTTGAGGGGTACGAGAACGCAGGATCGATGACCGGAAAGAAACCCCTTCTCACTCTCATGTTCGAGTGTGGCGATATCATCGATAACCAGCGTAACACCCTGTTTCAGGACTTTCTCGAATATCGATCCCTGATAGGGATGATAGGTCTCTTTCTGGAGAAGACCCGAACCGGTAGCTGTAAAATCGAGCAGTTTTAGCTCATTCGGTCTGATGTCGTCTTTTATCAAGATTAGCGCAAGCTCGAACAAAAGGACCGATTGCATCTCGTCCAATATCGCGTGGAAGAGTTCAGTTCCTCTCAGGCTTGAGTTGATAACCTGAATGATCTTCTGGACGGCGTCAAGGTGGGAACCCGTTTCTTTTTTCTCCTCCAGGAGGTTCAAATTTTCGTAGGTAAAGGCGGCATTTCCCAAAAGAGGACCCAAGATCTCGACATCCGCATTCGTAAAGAGATGGGTGTCATCCTTCCGGGAGATCGTCAGTACCCCCACAATGTCACGCATTGTTCGGATGGGCATGCACACAAAGGATTTCGTGGCATAGTGCTGGCGATTCTTTCGGGCAAAACGGGTATCCTTTTCAATATCTTCAACAACCAGAGGCGATTTGTTAATAACCGCATATTTAGCGATACTGTCCGCGAAATCGATCCTTTCGCCCAGTTTGAGGTGATCCCCAAGGCCGATGGTCGCCTTGACGACGAATGTCTTTCTATGCGGACGTTCGAGAATCAGGATAGATCCGAGGTCGGCATGCGTCAGTTTCAAGGCCCTCTCCAGGGTCACGTACAGGATCTCATCGGTATCAAAGGTGACATAACAGAGGTCCGAAAGCTCTTTCAGGGCGGATATTTCCGTAACCTTTTGCTGCAGTTGTCCGAACGTCACCCCGAATCGCCCCTCCAGGGTGCCGAAGGTTTCTATGATGTTGTTGAGGACATCCGGACCGTTCTGTGGCTGATCGATGAGAAATTCACCTGCGATCCTTTCCGAAATCTCTTTCGAGATGGCGGTCACCCGGTCAAAGATCCTGCGGAGTATGATGAACCCGAGTAACGAAAAGATCAGGAAGAAAAGAAAAAAGAGCGCAAAATACTGGTCCGCTACAATGTCATACCTGAGGCCGAAAAAGATAAAACCGCCGACGGGAACGAGAAAGAAGAGGGCGAAGATAAGATTCATCCAGTGATATAGCCCTTTGTTTCTCGAAAACAGCTTATCAGCATACCATTTCACTTTCATCTTTTCCCTCTCCCTGCTCCGATTGAAGATCAGAAATCTTACCGATCTTCCCTCGGAGTATTCTTCCTGAACGTATTGTGACGATCAAACTATTTCAATCACCTATATCTGAGTTTAACCCCGACGATCTATAGTATAACATGGTTTCGAGGAAGAGTGGGCTTTTGTAGGAGATTCCGGTTTGATTATCTGTTCTGTATACATGATTGTTCGTAATGGTACTGGCTTGATTTGTCAAGAATAAAAGGGAGATTTGCACGCCCGTTCACCCGGATGCGCCTTGTAATTACACACAGTATGCTTTATACTCGCCGCATGTTATACGTGCCTGTGTTGATCATATGGAAGGCGGGGTAAGAAATATGGCTATCTTCCAACAAAAGCCAGGGGGAGATGAAAAGGCGGTCAAGGCCCAGATAACGGAGCTGCGGGAGAAGCTCAGCTTTAGTAAGGCCCTTCAAGACATTACCAATCGGATCCACGCCGCAACCAATCTCAAGCAGATACTGATCGGTCTGAGAGATGACATCCTCGCCCTCTTCAATGCCCACTCTATTACCATATATGTTGCTGACAGGAATAACAACGAGATATATTCGATGTTTATGGCTGGGTCACAATTGAAGGAGATCCGGCTTCCCATCGATAATCGGAGCATCGCCGGGTACGTGGCCCATAACAAAGAGATAGCCAATATAGCCGATGCCTATGACAAACAGGAACTGGAGGGGATTAATCCGGAACTGACCTTCGACTCGAGCTGGGACAGAAAATCGGGATTTAAAACCGCCCAGATACTGGCCATGCCGATTCTCCACGATGATACCCTGATGGGTGTCATTCAGATCCTGAACAGGGAGGATGGAAAACAATTTGCCGCGGAGGATCAGATCTTTCTCAAAGAGATGGCGGATGTTCTCGGAACCGCCTTCCACAACCAGGAGAGGGTCAGCCGCAAGAGGAAGACCCGTTTCAACTACCTGTTGACCCGTGGCCTGATCAGAGAGGAAGACCTGGAGAAGGCATGGGTTGAAACGAAGAAAAACCGGGAGACGGTCGAATCATACCTGATGAGGGCCTGTAAGGTGTCAAAGGAAGACATGGGCCGCTCTCTGGAAGAATTTTATAATTGCCGGTTTGTCTCTTTCAACAGTAAATATCCCATCCCTTTTGATCTCCTGAAAAACCTGAAAGAGGAATACCTGCGCCGCGAGATGTGGATCCCCTTGGAGAAAAAGGACGGAAAGATACGGGTGGTTATAGATGACCCCAATAATGTCTTGAAGCAGGACATGATTGAAAATCTTCTCAGGAACCGGGCGGTAGAGTATGATGTGGCACTGTACGACGATATACTGAAATTCATTAACCACTTCTATCAAGCCGGAGATACCGCCGCTTCGATCACTGATATTATAGGCAGGCTTGATGCCGATGATGATTTTGAGATCGAGGAGGAGGAAGTCACCGAGTCGGATAGCGTCATTATGCAGCTGGTCAACCGGATTATCAATGATGCATATATACGCAATGCATCGGATATTCATATCGAGCCAAACGTACGCAAGAAAAACGTCGAGGTGCGATACCGGGTGGATGGTGATCTGGCGACGTATCAGACGGTTCCCTTTAACTATCGTTCGGCCCTGGTGTCGAGGATCAAGATCATCTCGAACCTTGATATTACCGAGCGGCGGGTGCCGCAGGACGGGAAGATCAAATTCAGGCGTTCAAAGGGTGACGAGATAGAACTCCGTGTTGCCACCGTTCCCACACAGGGGGGCGTTGAAGACGTCGTGATGCGTATCCTGGCCAGTGGGGGAGAGGTCATGCGGCTCGAGGAGATGGCCCTGTCCGCCTATAATTATGAAAATCTCCTCGATCTCCTCAAGAAACCGTACGGCATGATCCTCGCCGTCGGCCCCACGGGTTCCGGGAAGACGACGGCACTCCATTCGGCGTTGCACCACATAAACAGGCCGGAGACCAAGATATGGACCGCGGAAGATCCTGTGGAGATCTCGCAAAACGGCCTCAGGCAGGTGCAGGTCAACCCGAAGATCGGTTTCGACTTTGCCCACGCCATGCGCGCTTTTCTCAGGGCCGATCCGGATGTGATCATGGTGGGGGAGATGAGGGATTACGAAACGGCGAAGATCGGTGTGGAGGCCTCACTGACCGGGCATCTGGTCTTCAGTACCCTCCACACGAACAGTGCCCCCGAAACGATCGTACGCCTGCTCGATATGGGGATCGACCCGCTGAATTTTGCCGATTCGCTCTTGGGGATCTTGGCCCAGAGGCTGGTTCGAACGTTGTGCAGGCGATGCAAGGAAGAATACCATCCAACGCGGGAAGAATACGATGAACTGGCGGTAAGCTACGGCGAAGAACGGTTTGCCCGGTTGAACATACCATACAATGACAACTTCAAACTCTACCAGGCCAAAGGGTGCAACGCGTGCGGCAGGACGGGGTACCGAGGCAGAATGGGCGTCCATGAACTCCTCGTCGCGACGGATGAAATAAAGCGGCTGATACAGAAGCACGAGAACGTGGAAACCCTGCGAGATACGGCCATTGCCCAGGGGATGTCGACTCTCCTGCAGGACGGAATCATGAAGGTTCTGCAGGGTCATACGGATTTCGGTCAGGTGCGCAGGGTGTGCATTAAATAGCTTTAATCCTTCACGATCTTTTGCCACTCACTGATCCGGTCGAGTGCCTCCAGGGGGGTCATCCGCATGACATCGACCTCTTTCAACTCGTTGATCAGGCGCGTTTCCTTGTCGGTAAAAAGGTTTAACTGGCCGGTGGGTTCCCCCTTTCGTGGTGTCTTACTCCTGCCGATTTTTGGCATTCCGATCTCGTCCAGCTCACCTTTTTCCAGGTTTCTCAGCACCTCCCTGGCCCGTGACACCACCTCATCGGGAACCCCGGCAAGACGCGCCACCTCGATGCCGTAGCTCCGGTTCGTTCCCCCCTCAACGATGGTACGAAGAAAGATTACCCGGTCGCCCCATTCCTTGACCGCAACGCTCAGATTTTTTATCCCGTCCATGGTCCGTGCGAGGTCCGTCAGTTCGTGATAGTGGGTGGCAAAGAGCGTTCGTGCCCCGATCCTGTCCGTGTTATGGATATATTCCGCCACCGCCCAAGCGATGCTGAGACCGTCAAAGGTGCTCGTTCCCCTTCCGACCTCATCCAGAAGAATCAGGCTCCGCTCGGTGGCGTTTTTCAGGATGTTTGCCACTTCCGTCATCTCGACCATGAAGGTGCTTTGTCCCGATGAGAGACTGTCTCCCGCCCCGACCCGGGTGAATATCCGGTCAACGACACCGATGACAGCCTGCGTCGCGGGGACGAAAGATCCCATCTGTGCCATCAGAACGATCACCGCCACCTGGCGTATGTATGTCGATTTCCCCGCCATGTTGGGCCCGGTGATGATCAGGAAACGATTGGCGGTGCGATTCATGACGGTGTCGTTGGGGACAAACCCGCCATCCGTTTCCATTCGCTCCACGACGGGATGTCTCCCCTCCTGTATCTCCAACCGGTCATCACTGGTAATCCGTGGACAGCGGAAATCGTACCGCTCGGCAATTTCCGCCAAGGAGGCGATAGCATCCAAGTCCGCAAGATGCGAGGCAGTCTTCTGTATCCGCAGGATGTGGTGAGCGACCTTTTCCCGTATATTGACAAAGAGGTCATGCTCCTTCTTTTTTCTCCGGTCCTCTGCATTCAGGACGAGCACCTCGTATTCTTTCAATTCCTGGTTAATATACCGCTCGGCATTGACCAGCGTCTGCTTCCGGACATATTCATCGGGGACCATGGCGCTGTTTGCCTTGGTCACCTCAATATAATACCCGAATACATTATTGAAACCGATCTTGAGTGTAGCGATCCCGGTTTTCTTCCGCTCTTTTTCCTCCATGGAGGCGATCCATTTTTTTCCATCCGTGCTGAGCGAAACCAGCTTGTCAAGGTCATCGTCATACCCCTGTTTGATGAGATAGCCATCGCGGATAGTTATCGGGGGATCTTCCACAATCGAACGCTCAATCAGGTCCGCCACATCGGAGAGGGTATCCATTTCACTGCAAACCTTTGATATCAAGGTAGATTCAAACCGTGAGAGGGCGCTCTTTATCGGTGGGATCAAACGCAGAGATCGCCCCAGTGAAACCAGATCTCTCCCATTTGCAATCCCCATGGAGACACGGCTGCCAAGGCGTTCAAGATCGTAGATGTCGGCGAGGGAGGCCCGGATCTCTCCTCTGAGCAGGTGATCTTCTTTTATCTCAGAGACGGCGGCAAGCCGTTCCCTGATCCGATCCGGATCGACCAGGGGATAGGTGAGCCAGCGGCGGAGTCTTCTCCCTCCCATGGCGGTCATCGTCTCGTCGAGGACATGAAAGAGAGACCCCTTTTTTCGCCCCCCCTGGATCGTGACAAAAAGCTCGAGATTGTTTTTCGCGGTGTCATCCAGGACGAGATAATCGGTGATATCGTACCGGCGAATCGTATTGATGTGATTAAGACTTTCGTTCTGCGTTTCCTTTACATATCGGAGGACCGCCCCTGCCGCGCCGGCCATTGCCGGATGTCCTTGAAAAATGTGCTTTGTAGTCTCCTGAAACAAATCATCAATAACAGAGGAAGCTTTATCCGGAGAGAAATAATCGGCGGGGAGCCAGGTAACGCTGCACCCCGGGGAGCGTGCACCGCATGCCAGGGCGAAGGCGTCTTCCCGCAAATCTTCGTACATGATCATTTCCCGGAAATCGAGTCCGGCGATCTCGTCCAAGAAGATCTCACCGTCGTCCGATTGTGTCACACGGAACTCACCCGTCGAGACATCCACACAGGCCAGGCCGAAAAACCCATCTACCCTCGATACACCGATGAGAAAATTGTTTTCCTTTTCCTCAAGGTTGTCTGAATCGAGAATCAACCCCGGAGTAACGATACGCACGACCTCTCTTTTGACGATTCCTTTCGCATCTTTGGGGTCTTCCATCTGTTCACATATGGCCACTTTAAAGCCCTGGTTGACGAGTTTCGATATATACGCCGCGGCTGCATGATATGGGACACCGCACAAGGGGATTGCGTCTTCGCTGCCCTTGTTTCGGTTTCGGGATGTCAGTGTGATCTGCAGGGCCTTTGAGGCCACCTGCGCGTCCTCAAAGAACATCTCATAGAAATCACCCATCCGGAAAAAGATGATACAGTCCTTGTGAAGATCCTTGATCTCAAGATACTGCCGCATCGCCGGTGTCAGATTTTCTCTCCTCACCTTTCATCCCTTCTTTCAGTCAGATGTTTGTCCTGTCCTATCACAAAATACCTCTCTGAAACAACTCAGTGCTCTACACATACCTTGCACGTCCACCTGCTTAGTGATAGCATGCGCTCCTGTTTGAATCGGCGAAAGAAAATATGATATCGTATAAACAGAGAAGGGACCCCGGCCACAACAGAAGGAGTGCAATGGAAAATCAGAGCAGAGAAAATAACGGTATACCCCCAAAAAACCGTTCGGTCGATGCCTTGACCAACCTGGCGACGCGCGATGTTTTTCAGGTCATCTTAGAGTGGGAGTCCGTCAGGTCACGTCGATACGGAACATCCTTTACCCTTATCCTGATTCAGATAGATTCGTTCTCTCTTTACCGGGAGCAAAACGGCATATCACAGGCGGACCGTGTCTTAAAAGAAGCCGCGAAGATCATAAAACAGAAGATCCGCCGGTGTGACATCGCGGCTCGCTACGCCGAAGGCATCTTTGCCGTGATCCTGACCAACCATCCTGCCGAACCTCCTTACACGGCCGTGGATCGTATATGGTCTGATTTCGAGGACTTCACCCGGGGAGAGATGACCCTGAGCGCGGGTGTGTCGACATGTCCTCGGGATGCAGTCTACGGGGATATCCTGATTCAGAAGGCCCACGAATCTCTTGCCAAAGCAGAAAACGGTATGGTCAACAGTGTCTCCTTTCACCGAGAGGGTGGGTTGTCGGTATCCGGGAAAAAACCGCGGATAATGTTAGTCGGCAATGCCGGGCAAACAAATACTACCGTCACGTTCCTCGAAATAGCCAATCCCGGTTGCGAGATCATAATGGTTTCCAGCGGAGACGAAGTCCTGCTCGCCGCCGATACAATGGATATTTCTCTCGTCATAATCGATCATGTATTATCCAGGACGGACAGTTATGAAATCTGCCGTCGCCTCAAGGAAAGAGAAGATACCCAGGGTATCCCTGTTATTATCCTGACCGGATCAAATGACAGGAGAGACAAGATCCGTGCGATAGAAGCGGGGGCTGATGATTTCATGGTAGCGCCTCCCGAGAGAGATGAATTGACTGCCAGGGTTGAGTCTCTTTTAAAGAGAAGCTCCCTCAACAAAAAGCTGACCAGCATAGAGCATGTTCTTGTTTCCATGGCGAACACAGTGGAGGCAAAAGATGTCTATGCTCAGGGGCATAGCCTTCGGGTAGCCGATATGGCGGTGACTCTCGGCAAGAAGATGGAACTGTCGGAAGAAGAGATCGATGCCTTACGCCTCGGGGGGATTCTCCATGATATCGGTAAAATAAGCGTTCCCGGAGAGATCTTAAACAGGCCGGGAAAACTGACTCCTGACGAGTTCGAGATCGTCAAGACTCACCCTGATGTGAGCTGTAACATATGCCTTCCTCTCAGGAAGAGTCTGGGGTTGGCCCTTGATGTTATCAGATACCATCACGAGAAACTCGACGGGAGCGGATATCCGGATGGTCTGAAAGAAGACGAAATATCCATCATAGCGCGGATAGCCGCTATCGTTGATATCTTTGACGCGCTCATTTCAAACCGGCCGTATAGAAACGCTCTGTCCCGGGAGGAAGCCTTTGCCGTACTCCAAAAAGAAGCAAACGAGGGCAAACTTGACAAAACGATTGTCGGTCATTTCATCGGGATGATAGGGCGCAGCTGATGGAAACATAGCATCAACCGAGGAAGCAAAAACCGACGATACCTCAGAGAAACCGTATGAACAGTGACAAGGATTTACCCAATCTCACCGGTATGACACTCGATGAGATCGAGACATTTATCGCTCGTCTCGGAAAGGAACAATACCGGGCGCGCCAGATCATGAAGTGGATTCACCGCTCGGGAGTCACATCCTTTGAGGAAATGACCAATCTTTCAAAGGTCTTCCGGGAAGAGATCGCCACACTCGCCCGTGCCGCCCTTCCGCGGATTGAAGAGATACAGGAATCGCAGGACGGGACGAAAAAGGTCCTTTTCAGGCTGGAAGACGACCGTTTCATAGAAAGCGTCCTTATCCGAGAGCGCAACCACTGGACCCAGTGCATCTCTACCCAAGTTGGGTGTGCCATGGGGTGCCGGTTCTGTCTCACCGGGAGATATGGCCTCACAAGGAATCTCTTTCCCGCGGAAATCGCCGGACAGGTAACGGCCCTCCGATTCAACACGCCGGAGGGAGAGGATATCAAGAACATCGTCATGATGGGAATGGGGGAACCCCTCGCCAATTATGAAAATATCCTCACGGCGATCGAGATTATCACCTCCGATACCGGACCGGCATTCTCAAAAAGAAAAATAACGGTATCCACGTGCGGGATCACGCCGATGATACGCCGTCTCGGGGAGGATGCGGCCGTCAATCTTGCCGTTTCACTCAATGCGCCCGACGACAGGAGGCGGTCATACCTGATGCCGGTCAACAAAAAATTTCCCCTCAAGGGACTCATCGATGCCTGTCGGCACTATCCCATGCCGAGACGGAGAATGATTACTTTCGAATATATCCTGATGGACGGGGTCAACGATTCGGAAAAAGACGCGAAGGCGCTCGCATCGCTCGTCAGAGAGGTGCATTGTAAATTCAACCTGATTCCCTTCAATGAGTTTCAGGGATCGGCATTCAAACGGCCTTCGGACAAGAAAATCAGGGTGTTTCACGATATCCTCGTCCAGGAACATTACACGACGATGACCCGCCCCAGCAAGGGGGATGATATCCTGGCCGCCTGCGGGCAGTTGAGCGGCCAAAGAGGGAACCAGGTCTTGTCCTGCTCCTCCTCATGTGATAGCTGAAAAGAACTGATCCATTACGGGGGTGATACATGAAGAAACTACGCTTTTTCGTGTTCATAGGAATCATCCTGGCGGCGGGGCACCCTTCAGCCGCACAGACGGCGGCTTCGTGGGTCGAACGGGGGGAAAGCCTCGATCGACGGGGGGTGTATGCCGAGGCTGTTAAGGCCTATTCAAAGGCGATAGAGCTTGATCCTGATCGCGCCGATGCCTATCTGAAGCGGGGCGTCGCCCGCTTTGCGGAAAAAAAGACCAACTGTGTGGAGGCGCTTGCCGATCTCACCGAGGCGGTGCGCCATGCCCCCACCCATGCAGAGGCCTATTACCAGCGAGGTACCGTCAATTATTTCCTTATCAACAACGAGCAGGGACGAAGAGATATGGAGACCGCCGTCGCCCTGGGACATCCCCGGGCTGGTGCGTGGCTTGAGAGGACGGCAGGGGACGGAGGTGACGAAGGGGGTTCGGCACGCCCGCCGACAATCTATTTTCATCATGACAGGGCTGATATCGAGCCATCGTACTGCCCGCTCCTGGAAACGATAGGGGCGGCAATTCGGGCTAAATCCCGCTCTGTCGTAATAGAGGGCCATGCGGACAGCACGGGTACGCACGAGTACAATCAGAGCCTTTCATGGAGACGGGCAACCGCCGTCAAGATGTTCCTGACGGAACAGGCGGGGATTGCTCCCCGGAGAATCATTGTCAGGGCCTTTGGTGAAGAGGTGCCGGTTGCATCGAACGATACCGAAGAAGGACGGGCTGCGAACCGTCGTGCCGAGATAATCGGGATCACCGATACGTCACCATAAGGACAGAGGTGCCCGGTGTAGGTGGAGGTTATCGTTCAACCGCCCCGATCACGAACCACTCATCCTCCGAATCGGAGGCCGTGTCAATCGTTAAATGGACGATTTTCAGGTCGGGATATCGTTTTTTAAGGTCGTCAAGATCAACCGGTTCGAATCGGTCCTTGTTGTTCAGATAGGCCTGCTCCGTCAGGGCGTTGGACTCGTAGTTCTCTTTGCTCCGCTTGGAGATCTTGTCGAGTGAATAGGCCTCCGGGCAGTGCGTCTGCTGTATAATAAAGGTCTTTCTGTTTCGTGCAGCCACGGCGGCGGCCCTGAGCCTGAGAGACTGGGTGATGAATGTGGCATCGAGGATGACGCCCTTTCCCTGCGCCGAGAAATCGTTGGCCAGGGAAAACATCGTGTCGTAGACGAGTGTCCTCTTGTCCATATTAGAAGCCACCCTCTCGTCGAAGATATCCTCCCCCTTCAGGACCTCGCGGCGGATCAGGTCCGTCCGGAGCATCTGGTATCCCTTCAGGCGTGCGACCACTTCGGTACTCTCCGTTTTGTTCGTGGCAGGCAGGCCGCAGGCGATCAGGACGGCACCCTCCCCGATAGCAGCAGTAACATATTCTTTGAACGGTACCCGCATGAAACGACCCCTCCTCGACTCAGTCTTTCAGTTCCTGAAACTGTTCCGCCACATAGTCGGGGATCTCGACGGTCCCCATTATCACGGGCTGCTGATGGCAGTCGGATCCACCCGTTACGATCAGTTTCTCTTTTTGTGCAAAGGCACGGTAGGCCTCGACGGCGCGCGCACTGTGGCGTGAATGCCAACATTCCACCCCGTCCAGATACGGCAGCATGACCTCCCGGATGATGGCATGCTGCTGAGCAACCGATTCGGTCAGCATCGCGAGGGAGGTGCCGTTGGGATCTGAGGGATGGGCAAGGACGAGTTTCCCCCTTGCGGAGCGGATCAGCGCGGATGCCTCCTCCAGCTTCAGCGGTAACTTCGGGACATCACACCTGACCAGATATTTCTGAAAGGCCTCCCGCTTGTCCTGCACGATGCCCTTCCCGATCATATAGTCGGCGATGTGCGGACGGCCGAACGATCCGTCGACGCTCGCCTGTATCGCCTCCATGTCCCGCTCGGTAAAGGGCCTCCGCCCCTCTTTCTGAAATTGATAGTTGATCTTCTCCAGGATCTGCCGGGCACGCTTTTCCCTGAAGTCTCGCATCTCCCGGAGTCTTTCCCCTAATGATTCGTCGTGAATATCATACCCGTACCCCAGAAAATCGAGGGATATCTCCTTCCCCTCTTTGTATCCCGGGTGAGAAAAGGTCACATTGAGCTCGACACCGGGGAGATAGGTGATCCCGTATCGTCGGGCGAGCGCCACCGCCTCATCCTGGCAGTGGATCGCATCGTGATCGGTGATCGACATGAAAGCGATCCCGCGCCGGGAAGCCTCGGCAAAGATATCATCGAGCGTCCACCTGCCGTCGGATCCGTTTTTCGAGTGTATGTGGAGATCAATCTTCATGAGTCACATAGGTATGGGCTAGATGGTAATACCGTTCGGCCTTCCGGAATACCTCCTCTCGAACTGCGGGATCGAGGGTGTTGTCGTCCAGCATGAAGGAGGTTACCTTCGCCCTGACCATGGCGCGGTACACCTTGTAAAACTTCAGGACATCGAGCAGTAAGGTATCCCCCGATTCGACCATGTAGGCATCTACAAAGATATGACCCAGATCTTCTCTCCCGTTGAAATCGAAGTCCATCGAGAGAAAGGCAACATCCGATGCGACGTCCCCGAACCGAAACCGTTCATTAAACTCGATACAGTCAAAGATGGAGATCGCATCACCGTCGATACAGATATGCTGGAGGTGGAGATCGCCGTGACAGTCCTTGATGTTCCCTTCCTTCTCCCGGACAGCAAAGAGTGATCCGTTTTTCTCAATGAACGACCGACTCCATGCCTCGATGGTATCGAATACGGTCGCGTTCACCGGTCCCCCGCGGTACTGCCCTGTCTGCTCGAAATTTTCCAGCACATTGGCGGCAATAACCTCACCCGTTCCGAAGGCGCGTGCCTTTTCATCGCTCGGGATATTCCCGTAGGCTTGGGCAAGGTATCGGCCCACGCGCCTTACGTCATCCTCCGTCACCTTTCCCGCTTCCATGAGGCGATACAGCATCCGCTCCTCGGGAATCCGTTTCATCTTGACGGCATACTCAACAATGGATCCTTCTCCACCGATCCCGAGCTTCCCCTCTCCGTTCTGGGTGATGGTCACTACATCGATATAGACACCGGGGGCGAACCGCCGATTCAGGACCACTTCCTGTTCGCAGTAATACTTCCTTTTCGAACGGGTGGTGAAATCAAGAAAGCCGAAATCGACCGCTTTCTTGATCTTGTATACCTGATCCCCGGCAATGAAGATGAAGGATATGTGGGTCTGGATCACCTCCACCGTATCCGGCCGGTGGGGATAAAATGTCGGTTCCGACATTGATGCAACGAGATTGAGATGGGTCATCGTGTTGTTTCTCCTTGATAATCAGGGTGTGTCGCTACAGAAGAGGGTATGGGTGGCTTTTTGTAACTCATCCTTAAAACAGCGGTATCAGCAGGGGCCCCTGTATTTTCTTTTTTGGAAGAATCAGGTACCGGAAAGGAAGACCTTCCTGTCCTGCTCCCCCCGGGAGCAATGGGGACAGAAAACGCCCGTGCGGGTGTTATCCCGTTTCCCTACTCCTGGCCGTTGTTTTTCCGGTCGTTGATCGCGAGACGTTTCTTTGTCTCACGAATGAAATATCCCGTCTTGTAATCCATTCCCAAACCACGATATTTTTCTTCGATGCCCTGAAATCGGTCCAGTGCAGCCCGATATTCTCCGCTACTGAAGTAAAACCGTCCCACATAAAACTCATGCTCACCAATCTTCCGCCTGCATGCCTGCAGTTTTTCCTCAGCCAGAAAGGAAAATTTGCTGCTGGGAAACCGCGCAATCAGCTTCTGAAATGATTGCTCAGCCAGCCGGGTTTCCGTCTGATCCCGATCGATTTCGGACATCTGCCTATAGTGGCATAGTCCTATCTGATACATGACGTAAGGGAGATTCTCGTTGGTTGGGTGAAATTCCATAAAATCGGAATAGTTGGCTTCCGCGGAGACGTAGTCTTCATCGCTGAAATACGAGTCTGCCACCCCCAGCTCGGCGGGGATCGCATACGGGTTGAGGGGATATTCTTCCGCGAGCCGTTGGAAGTGCTCGATCGCTTTCTCGTAATCTCTGTCCCGATATGCCTCCTGCCCTTGTGCGTACAGGGCTTCGGGTGTGTTCGGCCTTGATGCACCTCTCTCCCACCATGGCAGGCACCCGGCAAGGAGACTCACACAGACGGCCATGAGAATGATAATCCGATGTTTCATACCTGTAGCACCATTTTGAGGGATTTTTCCAAACGATCCTTTGGCATAAGGCCGGTCAGGGTATCGACCAGCTTGCCGTCCTTAAAAAAGAGAATGGTCGGAATGCCCTTGATTCCATACTTTTCGGCAGTAGCGGGACTTTCATCGACATTGAGCTTTGCGACCTTCACCCGCCCCTTATACTCCGTCGCAAGCTCTTCAATGGCAGGTGCCATGGCAAGACAAGGGCCGCACCACGGAGCCCAGAAATCCACGAGGACCGAGCCTTTATTCTCAATAACCCCCTGAAAACTTTCGTCACTGACATATAACAGCAATTCCTTTTCCGCCATGTCGTGCTCCTGCAGCATATTCTTCCCGGCCAATGTAGTGGGTCGTTTCCTGAATGTCAAACAATATTTCATTCTCGTCTCTTAAGCGTTTTGACAGGGGGTATGGAATCTGGTACAAACACGACAAGTTTCGGCCCGTATTGATCCGGGGTCATATGGAAGAGGGGAAACCGTCATGAAACCGGTGGGCATCATCTCCGGCACCATTCCGCTTCAGGGAGAGGATGTTTTCTCGGACCTGCGAGAGACCAACGTGGAGACCCGATTCGGGAGCGCCCTGGTCTTCATCTCGGAGGCGATCGTTTTTATCCCGCGACATGGGATGGAAGTACAGCACAGCATTCCCCCCCACCGAATCAATCATCAGGCGAATCTTGCAGCGCTCCGGGACGTGGGTGCAGAGGAGATCATCGGGATTAACTCCACGGGGTCACTGAAGAGCAACATAGTACCGGGGATGATCGTGATACCGGATGATTATATTTCTCTTTCCGGCGTACCCACCATCTTTCACGACAAGGTTGCTCATATTACTCCTTCCCTGAACGAACCGCTCAGGCAGATGTTGATTCATACCGCCGGGCGGTTGGGAATCCCCGCATACGAGAAGGGAGTGTACTGGCAGACATCGGGGCCCCGGCTGGAGACACGGGCCGAAATACGGCTGATGTCTCAGTTCGCCGATATCATCGGGATGACGATGGCGAGCGAGGCGACGATTGCGGATGAGATGGGGCTTTCCTACGCAGCGATTTGCTCCGTGGATAATTACGCTCACGGCCTCGTCGATAAACCCCTGGCGGTGGAAACGATTATCGAGGGTGCGCGTAAAAACGCCCGCACCATCCTGAAGATTATAAACAGCTATACCCGGGATGAACGAAACGGTTAAAACGCGCCCAACTGGCAGGAAGATATCTTGATATGAAGCGCTTCACAGGCGCAGGCTACGTTCATCTTGGCGATCCCGAATCGCTTTGCGATTTCCCAGGATGATCGGCAGGGGACCTTCCCATCGACCACAGCAATCCGTATGGCGGCTTTCAGTTCAGGTGAAACCGTATCGGCGGGTTTGACAATTCTCCCCTCAGGCGTATATCCGAAGAGACCCATTTGACATCTGGCCAACCGAATTTCCATCAGATCGGCTGCCCTCCCCACCTCGGCGGGCGGAACGCCTAGATCATTCGCAATCCTGTGGAGAACGGCACATGAGACGGTACCTTCCGCAACAAACTGCTCCAGGGCCTGACTAATTGCGGGATCAGGCCTGATCCCCTCCGCATGCTTGGCGGCATAGTGCCCCGCATCTTCGTGTGCCACGATTGTCCTTTCCCCCCTAATGACCGTTTCGACATGGGGGCGTTTTGTTACCGGTTAGTAGTTCATATAGTGAAAAGGCTCTATGGCAGAAAGGGTTGCGGCATCCAGCGTCTCGAACCCCGCCTCTTTCAGAACCGTCTGGGTCTTGTCCAACTGGTCGACATCAATCACGAAGACCGCTTTTTCTCTGCTCTCCAGGACAAACCCATAGGCGTTCTCGACATTAATTTCCTTATCCAAGAGAAACTGGATCAGCCGGTCGAGTCCTCCCGGCTTATCCTCGATCACAACCGCGATCACCTCCTTCAGGCTCACGGTCAGTCCCCCCTCTTCCAGGAGAGCACGCGCCTGCTCCGGGTCATCCACCAGGGCGTTGATTACCCCGAACGCATCCGAGGTGGCGATAGTGATGGCGCGTATGTTGATCTTTCCCTTTCTCAGGATGCGGGTCACCTTTGCCAGCCTGCCCGGTTTGTTCTCCGCGAATATGGAAAGTTGATAGGCAGTCATCACTCTACTCCTCTCTGTTGTCAATGACCCGGACCGCCTTCCCTTCGCTCTTGGGGAGCGAGCCGGGTTCGACCAACTCGACCTTAGGGGTTATCAGGATATCACTTTTGAGCTCTTCGACGATCCTGCGCCGCAGGGTTTCAAGCTGCTTCAGGTCGCCGGAGAAGAACTCCTTTCCCACCTCGACCCTGACGATCATAAGGTCGTTGAAACCGTCCCGCTCCAGGATAATCAGGAAGTTCGTTCCGACCCCCGGGATATCCATCAATTTTTTTTCTATCTGGATGGGGAAGATGTTGACCCCCTTCAGGATCAGCATATCATCCGTCCGCCCCTTGATCCGCTCGATCCGCCGGTGTACCCTGCCGCACTCACAGGGCCCGGGGATGATTCGTGTCAGATCCTTCGTCCGGTATCTCAGGATGGGCATTCCTTCCCGTAGGAGGGTCGTCATGACGAGCTCACCTTCTTCTCCGTCCGGGACGGGTTCCAGGGTATCAGGGTCGATGATCTCCATAATAAAATTGTCTTCCCAGACATGCATTCCGTTCTGGTACGGACATTCAAAGGCGACGCCCGGCCCGTCCATCTCCGATAGTCCATACGAATTATAGGCCTTGACGCCGTAGAATTCTTCGATCTTTTTCCGTGTCTTTTCCGAGTGAGGCTCCGCCCCCAGGAAGGCGACCGCGAGCTGGGTATCCCTTCTCGGATCGACCCCCACTTCCTCAAAGACGGCCGTGAGGTGCAGGGCATAACTGGGGATAACATGTATGACCGTTGTCCCGAAATCCTGCATCAGCTGTATCTGTCGCTTGCTGTTCCCTGCGCCGATGGGGATAACCAGTGCTCCCACCTTCTCTGCACCGTAGTGGAATCCCAGCCCACCGGTGAAGAGGGCATAGGTCATCATGTTCTGGAAAACATCGCTCCGGCGCATCCCCGTCATGTACATGGAACGGGCCACGATGTTTGTCCACTCGTCGATGTCATGCTGGGTATGAAAGATGACGGTTGCCCTCCCGGTCGTCCCGGAAGAGGAATGCATCCTGACCAAATCATCCTTGGAGGTGGCTAGAAAACCGTAAGGCCAGTGTTCTCGAAGATCATCCTTTGTGGTGAAGGGGATTTTCCTGATATCCTCCAGTGAAGTGATCTCCTTCGGGTCGAGCCCTATCTTTTTGAACAGGTCCCCGTAAAAGATGGACGTGGATGCCTGTGCCACGCTCTTTTTTAATCGTTCAAGCTGGAGGCCTTCCAGCTCTTCCCTTGGCATCGTCTCGATTACTTCTTCCCAGTACATCGTCATCTCCTCTATATCAAACAGTGTCTCCGCACTATACAATCCGACTGCCGAATTATCAAGCCCAATCCTCTCTGTGATAGAGGGACTATTCCTCATGCCCGTTCGGTTTGAAACGGACGATCAGCCTTCGTATACAGACTATCAGTGAAAGTTTACGTGGAATCCTCGGGTCTGGATACGCTCACAGGCATGGACCCATCCATGCCCATCAATTGAATAGGGGATGTCGTGCTGAGGCCCTTGATACCGTTGCTCGTCGAGTTTTCCCGTAAGGGCACGGTTTCTTCTCGTATCCTTCAGCTCTTTCACCCTACGGCTGAATCTTGTCTCAAATCTTAAAAAGGTGTAAACTTCCTCTTGTGAGTTTTGCGACTCCCGCAACGGGTCTCGCAGGATATCCTACGGCCGTATCGACGAGAGGCTAAGCATGACGAGAAATGACGCGAAAGGGAAGAGCTCAAGGTATCGAGCGAGTGCAATAACAGCCGTCATTGTCGCCTTGGCCGTGATCCTTTACGCCGTCGGGGGCTTGTGGGTGGTGCCTCCGATTCTCAAGGTGAAGCTGGAAAGCGCCGTTTCCGATGCATTCGGGGTATCAGCAACGCTGACCGACGTGGCGATCAATCCCTTTGCCTTGTCCGTCACCCTCGGAGGGTGCGAGGTCAAGGCCGGGGAAAAGACCTTGGCACGATTTGAAGAGCTGTATGTTGATTTTGACCTTTCATCTCTCTTCCACCGCGCGTACACCTTTTCCGCCATTCGGATTGTCGGCCCTGAGGGATTGGTGGAGGTCCTCCCCGACGGTTCCCTGAACTGGTCGGTTTTGGCCCCCGCAGAAGGCGGTCAATCCGCCGAGATGCCCTCTGGTGATACGCCTCCTGAAGGGCAGATTGCACCCGTACTGGTTCATCGGTTGCAGATAGACCGGGGTCGTTTTACCTTTTCAGACCTTTCGCAGTCCGAGCCGTTTGATGCGCAGCTGTTTCCGATTCAAATCTCACTGGACGGGTTTAGTACCCGGAAGGACGATGACGGCGTATTCCAATTTGTCGCAAATTTGGGCAGGGGAGGGGAGGTAGAATGGAAAGGTGATCTGTCGATCAACCCCCTGCGGTCACAGGGAACGGTCGAACTCCGCGGGGTCATATTGCGAACCCTGTGGGAGTATGTGCGGGATCGAGTCAACTTCGAGATAACGAAAGGATCAATGGATGTCGGGTTGCGGTATGTGTTTGAGGCCGGCCCGGGTACCGACCGTTTCGACCTGAAAGACGGCTCCCTGACGATCACGGACGTCGCCCTCTGCGAAAAGGGCGTGCCGGAAACGCTCATATCCGTCCCCCTGATGGCCTGTCGGAACGTGGGACTCAACCTCGAAAAGAAGGTGCTCTCGATTGGGTCCGTGACCTCCGCTCATGCCGCCATCGCCGGTTGGCGTGATTCG
Organism: Syntrophales bacterium; assembly: GCA_963662405.2. Lineage (GTDB taxonomy): Bacteria > Desulfobacterota > Syntrophia > Syntrophales > UBA2210 > UBA6078. Next base: position 352,814 of record CAXXKT010000001.1, on the reverse strand, counting down.
GATGGGAGCCTGAGTCTTCAGACGGTATTCGCTCCTCCGCCCGGGAAACGGGGTGAGTGCCCGAACCCACGTGCGGAAGGTGTGATAGAAGAGAAAGGGGAGGCATGGCGTATCGATATCGGCGACCTCTCTCTGGAGGATTATGGCATTGCATTTGAAGATCGGATGTATGCCACACCGGTGTACACCTCTCTCGACCCGATTGATCTGCATATCAAAGATGTAACGAGCCGCGCCGGATCGCAGTCCTCGATCGACCTGGGTCTGACCGTCAATCGGACGGGTACGATGGAGATAAAGGGTAGCGTCTGCCTGGATCCCATGATGCTGGATTGCTCGGTGAGTCTTTCAAAAATCGCCCTGAAGCACTTCCAGCCGTATCTCGACCCGTTTGTGAAGAGCACCATCGTGGAAGGGACCGTGGGTCTCGGCGGAACGGTGCGTTATAACAATGCGGGAGAAAAGACCCCTGCGCTGCTTTACCGGGGAATGTTCCGCGTCGACGGTTTCGATGCCGAGGACAGGACCCACAACGAAGATCTCCTCAAATGGGAATCCCTGGTGCTGAGTGGTATGGAGATTGATCTGTCGCCCGATAGATTGCACGTTGCCGATATTGCCTTGACCAAACCGTATGCCAAGATTGTCATCTTTCCGGACCGAACCGTGAATCTGACGGCCGTTTTCGCACAAGAGGATAACGCGGAACGGGCTGAAACCGTGTCCTCACCATCATCCGCTGTGGAGGAAGTCGATGACGGGAAAAAGGCATTTGCCACGACCATCGATACGGTCAGGATTTCAGACGGGTCGTTGAATTTTGCCGATTTTTCTCTCACACCGAATTTTGCCGTCGGTATCCAGGACCTGAACGGTGAGATCAAGGGGCTGTCTTCCGATCCCTCCGCGCGGGCGGATGTCTCCCTGACGGGGGCCGTGGACCGATACGCCCCCGTCAGGATAACGGGGAAGATCAACCCCCTCAGTCCTGCCAGGTTCATTGATGTGGCCCTTTCTTTCAAAAACATGGAACTGACCACTCTGACTCCATATTCAGGGAAATTTGCAGGGTATGCGATCAGGAAAGGGAAGATGTCCCTCGATCTTGACTACACGCTTCAGGGAAGCAAGCTCATCGGCGAGAATAAACTTTTTCTGAATCAACTTACCCTGGGTGAGCGGGTGGAAAGCCCCTCGGCCACGAAACTGCCCGTGACTCTCGCCGTCGGTTTGCTCAAAGATCGTCAGGGAAACATCAATATCGACCTGCCGGTAAAGGGAGACATCGATGATCCGGAATTCAGCTACGGTCAGCTTGTTTTCAAGGCGTTCATGAACCTGATTACCAAGGTCGTTACCTCTCCCTTCGCCCTTCTCGGCAGTCTCTTCGGGGGTGGGGAGGACCTCAGTCATATCGATTTTGCATACGGTAGTGCCGAGGTGACACCGGAGCAGATGAAGAAGCTGGACATGCTGGCCCGATCCCTCAATGAACGACCGGCACTCCGGCTCGAAATCAGGGGAACTGCCGACAGGACATCGGATCGAGCGGCCCTGGCCGAAAAAGAGCTGATAAGGACGCTCAGGAAATTGAAGGCCGATGAGCTGAGAGGCGCCGGCAAAAAGGTGCCCCCGGCGGTGGATGATATCATCCTGTCCGATGCGGAATATCAACGCCTTCTGAAAAAAGCGTACGAAACCACACAAAAAGACAAAGGCGCGGATAAAGGAAAGCCCGTGGATACCGACCGGGCAATGGAACGGTTTTTGATCGATGCCGCCACTGTTGCAGATGTCGACCTGCGACAATTGGCAAAGGAACGGGCCCAGCGGATCAAGGGGCACCTGATACAAAAAGGAAAGATCGAAAACGAGCGGATCTTTATTCTCGATGTGCAGGTCAGGGATACTGCGCAGGACGACACGGCACGGATCGTTCTTTCCCTCTCATGAATTCGGCAGGGAGTTTCTTGTGCCGTTATTCCAAAGGTTTAAACGAGAAGGCATCGATCATGTAAAATCCCTGAAGGGCTCTGTACGGTTGCGGTGAGGTGGCTTGGGCGGAAGGGAATTCCTGATGCCTGGCACGGTATTATTCTTGAAGAAATATCTGAAAAAGGGTAAAAATAGAGCTTTAAGGCGTTCTTTCTATAACCCGTCACCGGTCTTGAGGAGGTGACTATATGAAAAGATATCGCAAGGTATTTGTCATGTTTGTTGCTGCGCTGTTTATGCTGTCGGTGGTTCCGATAGCCCTGGCTGACGAGGGGGGAAGGATCAATATCAATACCGCACCGGTTGAAGAGCTTATCAAACTCAAGAGGATAGGCCCTCGGTATGCTGAGCGGATCGTCCAATACAGGGAAGCCAACGGTCCTTTTGCAAAGGCGGAAGACATCATGAAGGTCAGAGGCATCGGACCGAAGACGTATCAGGCCAACAAAGATATAATCACCGTGGAGTAATTCCGCGATCATGCAGCCGGTGACGGGTTTAGAAAGAGTGGATGCCTGAATCGGTATGTGCACAGGAAACCAGGTCACGGATGGATACGATAGACAGAGACATCCTCAATATGCTGCAGCACGAGTTTCCCCTTGACGTTGAACCGTTCAGCCTCTTGGCTGAACGGCTATCGGTCGAAGAGGATCTTGTCTTGGAGCGAATCAGGGCGCTCAAGGAGCGGGGGGTTATCCGCAGGATCGGGGGCGTTTTTGATACGGCCAAGCTCGGTTTTGTGAGTACGCTCTGTGCCGCGAGAGTTCCTGAAAGACAATTGGAGAGATTTGTGGCGATCGTCAATGCGTACAAAGGAGTTACCCATCATTATCTGAGGGACCATGGTTATAACATCTGGTTTACCTTCATCGGGTCAACCGGAGAAGAAATTCAGAAGGCGATCTCTTGTATCTCGGAAGAGACGGGGATAACCGATATCGTCAGTATGCCGGTCAAACGAAGGTTTAAAGTCGATGCGCGGTTCGGTGTGTAGGTTTTCCCCTATTGACTTCACATAACCAGTATGCTATAGGCGGTCCGGCGATGCATGATGCCAACAAGAAGAGAGTGTTCTTTCAGATGGGATATGCGGCGAGCCTCGGCCTTGCCATGGTGATCGCTATCTTTGGCTGCCTCATGCTCGGGGTTTACCTTGACAAAAAGGTGGGAACCAGCAACATCTTTACTCCCCTGCTTTTGGTGGTAGGTGTTGCCGCCGGTTTCAGGAATTTTTATCTCTTTATCAAAAGCACCTTCCCCGATGAGGAGCCTCGTCCCGTAAAGGGCAAAACTGGTGACGGATATAAAAAAAACGATCCTGCAGCGAAAGGTTGAAATAGGAAACTGGGTGACGCTCGGAGTACTCGCTGCCCTCAGCATTCTCTTCCTGTCGGTCAGATTTGCCGGAGGGGTATGTATCGGAGGCATTATCAGTATTGTCAATTTTTACTGGCTTGCCAGAGACTTGAGGAGTTCTTTGCTAAAACACGCCGAGCGGGCGAAACCCTTTATGGTGATGAAATATTATCTGCGGCTTATCATTACGGGTGTTGTGCTGTTTGTTGTCATAACCCAGGTACCGGTTGACGTCTTTGGCCTTGTACTCGGACTTTCTGTAGTCGTGATCAGTGTCGTCATTACGGTTGTTGGCGCCAATGTGAAAAACCCATTGAGGAGGTTTAAAAAGAACAATGCATCCCTTTTTATTTCTTGAGAAGATTCCGCTTCCGGCTCACGTCACGTACACGTGGCTCATCATGGTAATTTTGGCTGTTCTTGCTTTCCTTGCGACACGGAAGCTCAGTATATATCCCGGAAAATTACAGCATGTCTTCGAGGTGGTCTTGGGGGGTGTCAAGGACCTGATGCTTGATGCCATGGGGTCGGCCGGTCTCAAGTTTTTCCCTTTGATCGCGACTATTGCCATCTTTATTCTCACGGCCAACCTGCTCGGTCTTATCCCCGGATTCGAGTCACCCACAGCCAATCTCAATACCACCGTATCCATGGCCTTGGTGGTTTTTGTCTTGACCCACATCGTGGGAATCTGGCTGCACGGTTTCAAATATGTCAAGCAGTTCATGGGCCCCGTCTGGTGGATGACCCCCATTATGCTCCCCATTGAGCTTGTCAGTCACCTCGCGCGTCCGATTTCTCTCTCCGTGCGTCTCTTCGGGAATATCATGGGCGAGGACTTGGTCCTGGCAATCGTTCTGCTCTTGGTTCCCTTTCTCGTTCCCCTGCCGATCTTCGTGCTGATGATTTTTACCTCGATCATCCAGACCCTGGTCTTTGTCATGCTGTCGATGATTTACATACAGCTGGCGATGGAGGAATCGCACTAGTCCAGAGCCAAAGAGAATTATCTATGCCGAATGGAAAGGCCCTGACAGATCCGTCAGGGCCTTTTGCGTGTAGTTGGGGTTACCGATGAGGGTTGCTGCGTGATCGTCCTTATTCTCTTTCGAAGATAATATCGTATTTTTCCAGTTTTCGTTCAAAAGTGGGACGGGATATCCCCAGGATTTCACAGATCTCCCCCTTGTTTTTGTTGGTTCCCCGGATGACCTTCCGTATGTGCCGCTCCTCGACCTCATCGAGGGTCAGGATCTTCCCCGGTTCATCATCGTCGATCGTATCGGACGTTTTCTTGGCATTTTTCTCTTCCATCAAATCCGGGAAGTCCTCCCTGCCGAGGACCTGCCCCTTTGCGACAACGACAGCGCGGACCAGGATGTTTTCCAGCTCTCTGATATTCCCCGGCCAGCTGTATCGGTCGAAGATCTCCATCATCTCATCCGAAACACCGATGACCTGTTTGTGGAGTTCTCTATTTGCCTTGCTGATCAGGTATTCAACGAGGAGTGGAATGTCCTCCTGCCGCTCCCTGAGGGGGGGGAGTTGGATTGATACGATGTTCAGGCGGTAGAAGAGGTCGTCTCTGAATGTCCCCTCCTGGACCATCTGTTTGAGATTTTTATTGGTTGCGGTTATGATCCGCGCATTCACCTTGACCCGGTCTTTCCCTCCGACCCTCTCGAACTCCATTTCCTGAAGGACGCGGAGAAGTTTGGCCTGGAGGTTCACGGACATCTCGCTGATCTCGTCCAGGAACACCGTGCCGTATCGGGCAAGCTCGAATTTTCCCTGTTTCCTCGCTATCGCACCCGTGAAGGAGCCTTTTTCGTGACCGAACAGCTCAGATTCCAGGAGGGTCTCCACGATAGCTGAGCAGTTAATGGCTATGTAGGGCTCGTCCCGTGAGGTGTTGTAGTGGATACACTTGGCGATGAGTTCCTTTCCGGTGCCGCTTTCTCCCTGTATCAGGACGGTTGTTTGGCTCTGTGAGACAACCCCGATGGTCTTGAATACCTCTTTCATCTTGTTACCTGTCCCGATAATATCGCCCACCTTGAAATCGCGGTGGTGTTCCATGAGAAGTCCGCTGATCTTCTTTTCCATCTCAATCGAGCCCAGCGCCTTCTTGATGGCGATGTCCAGTTCATCGACGTTGATGGGTTTGTGAATATAGTCGAAGGCACCCCCCTTCATCGCCTTGATGGTAGTTTCCATATCATGGTGGGCGGTAATCATAATCACCTTGATCTTCTCATCCTCTTCGCGCAGGTCCTCGAGAACGGTGAAGCCGTCTATGTCGGGGAGTCGGATATCGAGGATCACCACATCCGGCAGTGCTCTCACAAATTGATTCAGGCCTTCCGTCCCGGTGGGAGCCGTGTGCACGTTATACCCCTCTTCTTCCAGATAGAGTTCAAGACTTTCACGGATCGATTTATCGTCATCAATGACAAGAATTTTCGCCATAGCGTGTGTATTTCCCCCTCTGTTGGAAGCCCCGTGCGGATCGATTCCCCAATTGCCACAGACGTATCAAGAAATCCTGGTGGGTGCCTGTTGTTCTTCCTCGCCTGTTTGCGCCGATAAGGTGATAATGACGCTGGTTCCCTTCGCCTCTTCACTCGATATCTCTACCGTACCCTGATGCTGGTCGATGATCTTTTTGATCTGAGCAAGTCCCAGCCCGGTGCCGGAACTCTTTTTCGTGAAGAAGGGATTGAAGATATAGGGAAGATCTTCCGTTGAGATTCCGCACCCGTCATCCCTGATCTCCACCCTGATTTGGCTGTTCTCCTGTCGAGCGGATATCGCGAGCGTTCCGCGTTCCTCCATCGCGTCGATGGCGTTGTGATAAATGTTGATGAAGGCCTGTTCCAGCATCGCCGGATCGACATCCAGGGGGGAAAGGTCGTGTGCAAAGAAGGTCTCCACGTGGATGTGCTTGTCCTCCAGGGATTTCTCGGTCAGTGCAAGGGCGTGATCAATAATCTGCCGGAGGTCGGATCGTTTCTTGACGGGATCGGACGGTTTCGCATAGATCAAGATGTCGTTGACGAGTTTTTCCAGGTGCTCGACCTCTCTCCGTGCAATTTCAAAGCGTTTCAGGTCATTCCCTGCCGGGAGCATCCGTTTTTCGAGTATCTGGAGGCTCATCTTGATCGAGGAGAGGGGATTTCGTACCTCATGGGCGATCCCGGCCGACAGCTGGCCGATGGCGGCAAGCTTTTGGCTCTCGTAGAATTTCTTCTCCAAGGCCTTGAACTCCGTAATATCTCTCTGAACGAGGATCAATCGATCGGTTCCCGTGACCGGATAGGGCCTTATCAGCAGATTTCGCCTCGATCCGTCCCGAGCAGTTACCGTCATCTCATAAGGATTGTAGATGCCCTTTTTGGCATATTCCCATATATCGAGGACAAACTGTCTGTTTTCCTCGTCGACAAAGTCGGCGAAATGCTTTCCCCCGAATTTCTTGGAGATGATACCGATACCCCCATCATGCTTGACGTCATGGCTCACATAATTGATGACCCCGTCTTTGCTGAGATCGAATATCTTGTCGGGAAGACTGTCGATGATGGATTGGAGGTAGTTGAATAGTTTTTCTACTTTTTGCCGGAGATCGATATTCTCGGCCAACTCGTCCTGGAGGCTTTCAGCGTATTCTTCCAGCTTGATATCCATTTCTTTCTGATGGGTTGTGTCCTGTATGGTCTCGATAGCCGCGATGACCTCTCCCCATTCATCGTATATCGGCGATGCCAGAAAATACAGGTGCCGGGGCTTACCTCCGACATCACGGAAAAAGTCCGTTGCCTCATAGGCCCCCTTGACCGTTTTCGACTCCCGAACATCTTTGGTCTCATAGTATTTTTTGAGGGCATCCATATCGGTGTCGATAATAACATCTGCAATCGTGGGCCTCTTGCTCTTGTAAAGCGGGAAGGAGTGGCGATCCGTACCGATCATATCTTTGGCATCAATGCCTGTCAGTTCCGCACACGCCTTGTTCCAAAGAATGACACGGTGTTCTCTGTTCAGCACGAAGGTGGGTATCGGTGACCCTTCGATTACCCCCTCCGTTTTCCTGTGTTCAATGAGCAGCTTTTCCTGCCATTCCTCTCGTTCCTTCAGCCGCTTCAATTCCTCCTTGAGGCGCAAGCGCCGCGTATTGGTAACAGCGATTACCATGCCCGAAACGATCACAACGATGATGAGCCCCAAGGCGCCCAGCATGATATTCGAAAAGCCCTTCCGAGCCAGGAGCACGATTTCATTATACGGGGCGGTGACCGCAACCATCCAATATCTGGTATTCAGCTCAACCGGGGCGTAAGCTATAATGAACTTTTCCGGTTTCCCCCCGTTTCCGGTGAGCCAATATTCCCCGTATCCCGCCTTTTTCTCCTCGAAGATGGCTTTCAGTGATCCTCCCGTTTCAATTGTGGTTTCCATAACCGCCACACTTTGCCCGGTGAGGGCCGGGTCGGGGTGCGCAAGGATGATGCCGTTACTATCCATAACCCATGAACAGCATGATGTTTCATTCCGGGACAGGATATAGCGATCGATGATGGTGGATAAAGAGAGGATGGCAATTACCGTGCCGGAAAAACTGTTTCTCGAATCATAGGTAGGGACGGCAACGATGACCGAATGAGGCCTGTCACCGTTTGTCCCGGCCGTCTTTTTGGCTGCCAACAGTGGAATGGCACCGATATAGGGCTTACCCGTTTTTTGTATTTCCGGAAAATATGGCCGGGATGCGAGGCCTTTCCCCCGTATCCGGTCAAGGATGGGAGGGGGGTATCCGACGCCGATCACCCCGTTGAGATCTTCTAATGCTATGAAATCCACCTTCCCGGCGAGGTCGTCGTAGACGACCTTGATGCTCTGCGTGACCACCTCATCCATGGTCCCTTTGATGTACGGCATTTCTATAAAATCCATCTTCCCGAGGTCTTTATAGATAATCTTAATGCCCTGCCCGGTGGCTTCCGGTGTTGTTCCCCTGACGTACGGCAGCCGGGAAATAAGGATCAAACTCTTTTCAATGCCTGAAATGAAATCCTCTATCCCCGTCGCCCTTCCTCTGGCGATCGCCATCTGCTGACGGCTGAACTGTTCGACGATATCCTTTTCACGGGCTTGATTGACGGTGAGTGCCAAGAGAAGAATAAATACAATAACGGCTACCGTGGTCAGCCATATGGGGATTTTTGGTGTAGTCTGAAACGATCTGGGGCCTTTGTCAGTCTCCATGGTGTCCATTATCGTCTGGTAGATTTTTTTTGTCCCCCCCCCCTTTGACCGCAGACAGTATGTAAATGCCTACAGCTGCGCCGAGAGAAATAATAAGGGTGACAAGCCCACTCTGAATGCCGAGCACTTCTTTGCAGATCAACCAGACAACCAGATAGGTTATCACGGTCAGTATCTCCTGCATCGTTTTCCCCCCTGTGGTAGTCGGAGCAAATTGTAAACAGGTCCACACGACGCTACAGCACTTCGATACTACAGTCCTGAAAGCCAATTTTCAATAAAAATCATGAAAAATGAAGGGGTGCGAGATCGGCAAATACCCGTTTATATCTGTTGTGTATTGACTTTACTCGCATGGAACGCTAGAAGAAAGATAATAAGTGGGTGTTGGTGGATCGGCATGTCCCCCGTGAGCGTTTCATCTTTTGTTCAATCCACTTGGTTGGTTGAATGAAATGTTAAACGGAAAGAGGTGGGAGGCCGGCCGGTACCGCATGAGGGTATATATTATATAGTTTGTAATGTTGGTGCCTTAGAATTAATCATGAGGATAGGGGGATGCGTGGCATGTCTGTTGCAGCAGCTTGGGCGGTTTCGAAAACAGTCATGCTTGAGAAACTTTTGTACGGTACGTACAGATAAAAAGCATCAGTGAGGAAAGGAGAAAAAAGAAATGGTAAGAAGGACAGTAAAATGGTTATCAGCTCTGCTGATGGTAACGGCGGCCCTGTTGGTGTCTTCGCCGGTGGTGTTTGCTGCTGAGGCTCTTCCGGATGAGGGAGGATCCTGGATAAAGGTTATCTTTGCCGTCGGCGCGATGCTGGGATCCGGTCTGGCGATCGGTCTCGGGGCGATCGGGGCGGGTGCCGGTATCGGTAATGCCGCGAATGGGGCCTGTAGCGCTGTCGGAAGGAATCCCGGCGTTCAGGGAAAGATCATGATGACAATGCTGGTTGGTATGGCTATGGCGGAATCGATTGCTATTTACGCCCTTGTCGTTTCGCTTGTTCTTCTCTATGCAAACCCTTACACGAGTTTCCTTTGGGGTTAATCGGCTCTGAGCAACTAACTTCAAAATTAACAAAAGTCAGGGGGAGATAGAAATGTCAGAAACTACAAAGGGTAAGCAGTTTTTCACCGTATCAAGGGTATTTTTTCTGCTTATCGTAATCCCCTTATTGCTGACGTCTTTTCTGATAGCCAACGGCATTTTTCAGTTGGGGGACACGTCAAAGAAAGGGGCGGCGGCTGTCCTTGACCAGAAGGCGCAAGAAGAGATCATGAACCGCGCTGTTGCCGTAGCCGATAATGTTGCGTCTTTCCTGCGGGAGTGTGAGAAAGATACACTGATAGCGACAATTCTAACGGCGGATGCCGAGACGTACAGAGAATTCGTGCAAAAGAACAGACAAGATCTCTGGATTAAAAAAGGCGGAGAGATTGTAAAATCTTCCGAGCCTCTGTATGTCGAAATGGCCCTGATAGACGAGGCGGGTAATGAGGTTATCAAGATCGTCGACGGGGAAATCGCTCCGGCGTCCGGGCTGGGCAATATCAGTAATCCCGAAGATACGACCTATAAGTCAGAAGATTACTTTGCACAGACAAAGAATCTTGGCAAGGGCGATGTCTACGTGTCCCCTGTCACCGGTTGGTATGTGAATCGGGCTGACTTTGAAAAGGGAAAACGGTTTGAGGGTATCGTTCGATTCGCGACGCCTCTGTTTGATAAGCAGGGATTCACAGGGCTTATAACCCTTGCTCTTGATGTACGACAACTTGCTAAATTTACGGATAATATCATACCAACTCAGGCAGTTTCCGTGCTTGAGGCGGATTCATCGACAGGTGAGTATGCTTATGTGGTTGACAATCGGGGAATGATGATCTCACACCCCGATGATTTCCATATAGCGGGGCTCTACCGTGACGGGACCCCCGTTTCGCCCCTCACCGAAGAAACAGCTGAAAATATGAAGAAGAAAGGTGAAGAGGTCCTGAATCTCTTCCATCTGGGGTATATGGATCCTGCTCTTCCGGAGGTTGCGAAGGATGCGGCTGCGGGACATGCGGGAAGCCGGAAGTATACCTTTGGCGGTCACACCAAGTTTGTCGCCTATGCACCGATACCGTTCAAGTCGGTTTCGTACCCTGAACCTGCAGGGTTCGGCTGGGTCGGCATGGGTTTGGATGTCGACAAGTTTAACGAAGCGGCATTAGCGACCGCACAGGCAATTGAGAAGGAAGCGCATGCCTGGATGAGGACCATCATCCTGATACTTGTCATCGCGGTATTTATCCTCTTCCTGATTTCCGCCCTGCTTTCGAAGGGGATCACCCGTTCGATCGAGGCGGAAGTTCCTGCGGGGGCTGAACCGCACTATTACGATGACGAAGATTAACAGAATGGTTGAGGAACACTGACTCGGGGAACGCTCCTCAGGTGGTCTGTGTCTTCTCAACGGGAAGAATGAAGCGGCCGGGAGTCAGATCTCCCGGCCGTTTTTATCTCTGAAGGCCACGGGGTAAAATCCTTGAAGTGTTTGTTCCTGTGTGGTAGCGTGCAAATGCATATGCCGGTGTTTGCCCGGTTTTCAACCTGTTAAAACAAAAGGCGCAGTGACATCAGACAGCGGGGGTGCTGTATGGATGAGGATATGGGTGCGGTGCCGGAGGATCAGAAGATTTATGATCTCCTTGATGTTGTAGAAGAAAAAAACGAGACAGCACCGGGGGACTACAAGATCTATGATCTTGTTGATGTTGTAGAAGAAAAGATTGAGGCAGTGCCGTTGGCGGATAACTTAGAAGATGAGATTGCAGGCATTGTTACAAAGATCGCGGAGAGGATCGCCAGGGAGATGTTTCCCTCCATTGCTGAAAAGATCATACGGGAAGAAGTCGAGCAACTGAAGAAAGCTCCGGGTCGGTAAGTGACGGGCTTGGTGATATGAGGGATATGTTTGTAAAAAACGTATGTTGTTACATCTTTTCCGCGATCCTGTGTTTCTTTCTCCTGTATCCGGGATATGTAGAGTCAAACCAAGAGGTTGTCAGGGTTATCGAGGCCGAGGGTATCAGTATCGTGTACGGAAAAGACGAGCTGTCGGCGAGGGAGGAAGCGATACGTGACTCGATGCGAGGGGCCGTGGAACAGGTGGTCGAGATGCTGATTCCCGAAGAGGTTGTGTCGGAAAATGTTGATATCCTCGACGTCGCTGTCTACTCGAAACATCAGGATTATATCCGTGATTACCGGATCCTGCAGGAAGGCATAAAAAACGGGCGTTACCGTATCAGGATGCTCGCCACCCTGTCGCTGTTGGACATACGGCGAGACCTTGAATTCCTGGGTATCTTCGCGGGGCGGTGGCAGGTGTCGTCTGCGAGAACGATTGTTAGTGTTACCGTCCGGGGTATAGAACGCTGTCGTGATTTCAAGGTTTTGAGGGAAGTGTTGGAAAACGATACCCGGGGAGTACATGCCGTGTCCCTGCCGAGGATAGGATCGGGTGTTGCCCAATTGGATATCGAGATGCAGGGAGATGCATCTGTGCTTGCCAAGGAACTCCAGCTGACGGGATTCAGAGATTTTTCTCTCGCTCTGATTCGTATGACGCATGATACGTTGGAATTCAATATGGAATAAGGAGAAAGCAGTTTTGATAAATAATCTCAAGGCAGGTTTCGTGCTCTGTCTTATGGCCTACGGCTTATCGGGATGTGCCCCCGGAGTTACTCATACGATTGTGCCCGATTATGAACAGAGAGGGGTCCGTCTTGTCGCCCTGGCACCGGTCGAGAACAAGACAAACGATGTAGAGGCAGCCAAGCTGCTGCGGAAAACAATTCTTGATGCGCTTTATTTCAAGGGATATCCTCGAATACCGCTCGATATAATAGACGAAAAACTGACTGTCGATTGTGGTAAAAGGATCGGTGAAGGCATGGATGCTCTTCCTCCGACGGTTATCGGGGAATCTCTGGGGGTCGATGCCATCCTGTATCCTCGTCTCCTCGAGTGGAAAACTTCGTTTATCAGTGTTTACGCGCCGACAACGGTTGCCGTCGCTCTCGAATTGAAAGATGCTGATACAGGGATCACCTTATGGAGTTCGCAGGAGAGCGTGGTCGACAGGCATTATGATTTTACCAAAAAGAGATTGGAACTGAAGGCGTACCAGGCGTATGAACCGGCTGTTCGACAGATTGTTGGTGAAACCCTCTCCAGCCTTCCTGATGGTCCTGACTTCGCGAGGAAGCCACCCCCTGAAAGGAAGTTCTGGAAATTCTGGTAGGGAATTGAGATCATAGAAGAGTATGAATATTCCCAACATGCTGACGCTTGTTCGTATCATATTGGTCCCGATCTTTGTTATTCTTGTCATGCAAGGTTCCTTTTCTTACGCCCTTGCAGTCTTTATTATTGCAGGAGTAACGGATGGCCTCGACGGGTTCCTGGCACGTATCCTGAGTCAGCAGACTGATCTGGGCGCGTATCTGGATCCCTTGGCGGACAAGGCGCTGATCATATCGTCGTTTGTTATCCTGTCGATTCTTGAGATTATCCCCGGTTGGCTTGCGGTGGTTGTTATCAGCCGGGACTGTATTATCTTGTTTGGAGTGTCGGTACTCTTTCTGATGTCCGTTTCCTTCGAGATACGACCCACTTACGTCAGTAAGGTGACGACACTACTCCAGATCCTGACGGTATTTCTCGTGCTTGCCTTCAAATGCTTGCCGGAATATGAAAATACCATAATGATTTCGACGGCATTTTGGACTACTGCCTGTTTTACCGTGGTTTCCGGGTTATATTACATCTTTAAAGGCGTGAGATTCATCAACCACCCGTAGGGTTTTGTATAATAGTTCTTGACATGGAGGCGTTTTGTTGCTAGGTAACTTAGCCTTTTCAGGACATAGGCACGTAGCTCAGGGGGAGAGCATCACCTTGACACGGTGGGGGTCCAGGGTTCAAATCCCTGCGTGCCTACCATTTAAATGCATATACGAGGGCATCGGCGTCTGTGGTGCCCTTTCTTTAGGGGATCGGGAAGATGCTTTCTCTGTCCCCTTGAGTGTGGATCTTTCCGGATGGTGTTGTGAAAACAATTAAGATAACATTCCCGGATGGTGCCGTCGAGGCATACCAACCCGGAGTAACAGTTAAGGAAATCTTCTTATCCCGGTGCAGGGACGCGATGGCGTCCGCGGTGGCGGCCAGGGTAAATGATGCAACGGTCGACCTGAGTTCGACCGTGGATGAAGATGCTTCGATAGGGCTGATTGATATATCGTCCCCGGAGGGTCTCGGTGTGCTTCGGCACAGTATCTCGCACATCATGGCCCAGGCGGTGCAGGGTATATTCGCCGGCGTGAAGGTCACCATCGGCCCTTCGATAGAAGATGGCTTCTACTACGACTTTGAATATTCAGACACCTTCACCCCCGAAGATCTCGATAAGATAGAGGGGAGGATGCGCGAGATTGTCTCCGCCGATCATCCCTTTGTGAGGACGGAGATGTCGCGCCGGGAGGCAGTTTCTTTTTTCGAGGAGAGAAACGAGCCGTACAAGGTGGAACTGATCAATGATCTTCCCGAAGATGTGACCGGAGTGAGTCTCTATAGCCAGGGAGGATTTGTCGATCTCTGCCGGGGACCCCACGTTCCCTCCACCGGGATGGTCAAGGCCTTTAAGCTCTTAAATGTTGCAGGGGCCTACTGGCGTGGGGATGAAAACAACAAGATGCTCCAGCGCATCTACGGTACCGGATTTGCCACGCAGCAGGAGCTGGATGACTATCTGAAGGTTGTTGAAGAGGCCAAAAAGAGAGATCATCGAAGACTGGGTAAGGAGCTTGATCTTTTCCAGATGAATGATGAGGCTGGCCCCGGGTTGATCATATTTCACCCGAAGGGTGCTCTCTTGCGGACCATCATAGAGGACTGGGAAAAGCGAGAGCATCTGAAACGCGGGTACGACATCGTCATGGGCCCTCAGATCCTGAAGGTTGATCTGTGGAAGAAATCCGGGCACTTCGACCACTACCGCGAAAATATGTATTTTACCGAGGTCGATGAGCAGTTGTACGGGATCAAACCGATGAACTGCCTTGCCCACATGCTGATATACAAATCGAAGATTCGGAGCTATCGGGATCTTCCCTTGCGTTATTTCGAATTGGGAACCGTCCACCGCCACGAGAAGACGGGTGTGCTACACGGCCTCATGCGTGCCCGCCAGTTCACGCAGGATGATGCTCATATCCTGTGCATCCCCGATCAGCTAAACGCGGAGATCAGGGCGATTGCTGATTTTGTGGATTATGCCATGGGGGTCTTCGGCTTTGCATACGAGGTGGAATTGAGTACACGGCCACACGACTCGATCGGTTCTGATGAAGACTGGGGACTGGCCACGACCGCCTTGGAGCTTGCGCTGCAAGATAATGAAATTGCATATGATATCAATGAAGGAGATGGCGCGTTCTACGGCCCCAAGATCGATTTCAAGCTCAAAGATGCCCTCGGGAGAAAATGGCAATGCGCGACCATACAGTGTGATTTTACCCTCCCTGAACGGTTTGACCTGTCGTACATCGGGGCGGATGGGGAGAAACACCGGCCCGTGATGCTTCATCGGGTTATCCTTGGAGCGGTTGAACGGTTCATGGGTGTTCTGATTGAACATTATGCAGGTGCCTTTCCCGTCTGGCTGTCTCCGGTACAGGCCAGCGTTTTAACCGTAACCGACAAACACATCCCTTACGGTGAAGAGGTATACAATCGTCTTATCGAGGCGGGCGTCCGATGCGAGAAAGATTTCAGAAACGAGAAGCTGGGATACAAAATACGGGAAGGACAAGTGCAAAAGGTCCCGTATATGCTTGTTATTGGCGATCGAGAGGTGGAATCAGACGCGGTTTCGCCGCGGCAGCGGGATGGTGGTAAGAACCTCGGTTCCATGGGCGTTGATGAGTTTGTTGCTCTTGTACGCGGCAAGTGTGACAGGTATGAATAAGAAGGTATGCTGTAAACCGGTTTTCTCGATATTCTGGGAGGTGACACATAGCTAAACATCTGAGAATCAACAATGAGATCAGGGTTGATAAGGTCCGAGTCATCAGCTCTGAGGGACAGCAGTTGGGGATATTGTCCCTTGCTGATGCCTTGGCGGCGGCTGGGAAGGTGGAGCTCGATCTGGTAGAGGTGGCCCCCAATTCCTCTCCGCCGGTGTGCCGTATCATGGATTACGGGAAGCACATGTACCAGCAGAGCAAGAAGACTCATGGGGCCAAGAAGAGTCAGAGTACCGTCCAGCTGAAAGAGATTCGTCTCCGTCCCAAGACCGAGGAGCACGATCTTCTGGTGAAGATTCGTCACATAAAACGCTTTCTCGATCAG
Organism: Syntrophales bacterium; assembly: GCA_963662405.2. GTDB lineage: Bacteria > Desulfobacterota > Syntrophia > Syntrophales > UBA2210 > UBA6078. Next base: position 336,787 of record CAXXKT010000001.1, on the reverse strand, counting down.
AACAACAAGGTGAAGATAACCATGATGTTCCGGGGGAGGGAGATCGTGTACGCGGACCAGGGAAGACGTATAATGGAGGATATCAAGAATAGACTGGGTGAGGAGTGTGTTGTTGACCAGTTTCCCAAGCGTGAGGGGAGGAATATGATCATGATCGTGGCTCCCCCGAAGAAATGATTGTTTTAATGATATAACCGGAGTAAAACCATGCCAAAGATGAAGACGCGCAGAGGGGCGGCTAAGAGGTTTGGCCTGACCGCAACGGGGAAGGTCAAAAGGAACAAGGCTTATGCCAGCCATATCTTAACGAAGAAGACGAGTAAGCGGAAAAGAAATCTGAGAAAATCGGGTCTCTTGAGTGCACGCGATACGAACGGAATCAAGAAACTGATTCCCTATAAGTAAAGGGAGATATATATGCCACGGGTAAAGAGAAGTATACATGCCAGAAAAAAGAGAAGAGGCGTGCTGAAACTCGCGAAGGGGTATTTCGGGGCGAGAAGCCGCCTGTATCGGACCGCTACCGAGGCCGTTGACCGGGCAATGAAGTACTCGTACCGGGATCGCAGGGTCAGGAAACGGGATTTCAGGAAGTTGTGGATTGCGCGGATAAACGCCGCCGCCCGTATGAATGGAATAACTTACAGCCGGTTAATACATGGTATAAAAGATGCGGGCGTTGATCTGGACAGAAAGATCCTTGCGGAACTTGCCGTTCATGATCCCGGTGCCTTTTCAAAGATTGCCGGTATGGCGAAAGGTGAATGACGTACGTGAAAGAAGCCCTCGAAGATCTGCGGAACACGGCTGATGCTGCGATACGTTCAGCCGCGACCCGGGAGGAGTTTCTTGACATAAAGACCAGGTACCTCGGGAGAAAGGGATTTCTCACCGATCTTCTCCGAGGCCTGAAAGATGTCCCTCCCGAAGAGAAACCCCGTCTCGGAAAGCTTTCCAACGACATAAAAAACACCCTGCTGGAAAAGATAGAAAAGGGCCTGGAGGGTGTGGAGGCTGGTGAAAAAGACCGGACTCTGCGCGAAGAGCGGATTGATGTCACCCTCCCGGGGAGAGGGGCTCGATACGGGAAAATTCATCCCGTTACCCGGGTGGAGAGTGAGATCTGCGACATCTTTGCAAGTCTGGGATTCTCCGTGGTCGAAGGACCCGAGGTGGAGTCGACCTATTACAACTTCGAGGCCCTCAATATCCCCGAAGATCACCCCGCCCGTGACGCACACGACACCTTTTATGTAACCGACGATGTTATCCTGCGCACCCATACCTCTCCCGTTCAGATCAGGACGATGGAACAGCAAGCTCCTCCCGTGAGGATCCTTTCCCCCGGCAAGGTATACCGTCCCGATTCCGATATCTCCCATACGCCGATGTTCCATCAGGTCGAAGGACTCCTCGTTGACAAGGATATTACCTTTGGAGACCTGAAAGGCGTTCTCACCTTTTTCCTCCGGCAGATGTTCGGAAAGGATACCCGCCTCAGATTTCGTCCCAGCTTTTTTCCCTTCACGGAGCCGAGCGCGGAAGTTGATATCCAATGTGTGATCTGCAAAGGGGCCGGTTGCCGGGTGTGTGCCCACACCGGATGGATAGAGATCCTCGGGAGCGGGATGGTTGATCCGGCGGTTTTCAGGAACGTAAACTATAATACTGAAGAAATCTCCGGTTTTGCTTTCGGTCTCGGTGTCGAGAGAATCGCGATGCTTAAATACGGCATATCGGATATCCGCCTTTTCTTCGAAAATGACCGGAGATTCCTGGACCAATTTTAGCCCGTACACACCTCAGGAGAGGCGAATAAATGTTAGTCAGTTTGAAGTGGTTGAAGGATTATGTTGATGTGGATTTGGCTCCGGAGGAGATCGCCGATAAGTTGACGATGGCCGGTCTGGAGGTCGATTCCATAGAAAAGGTTACCCCCGGTTTCTCCGGTGTCCTTGTTGCGAAAATCCTGTCCGTAACCCCCCATCCCAATGCCGATAAACTCTCGTTGTGTGAGGTTTCCACTGGTGGTACGACCGTTCCGGTGGTCTGTGGCGCACGGAATATCCACGCGGGTGATATCGTTCCCCTCGCGACGGTGGGAGCTACCATACCGGGCGGTTATACGATAAAGACCTCCCGGCTCAGGGGAGAGCTGTCAGAAGGGATGCTCTGCTCCGAAGAGGAACTGGGGATCGGCGACGATGCAACCGGGATCATGATGCTCCCCGATACCCTTCCTCTTGGCGAAGACCTGGCCGTGGCCCTTGATCTTGAGGATGTTGCCTTTGAGATATCCGTTACTCCCAACCGCGCCGATTGTCTGAGCATGATAGGAATCGCCCGTGAGATTGCCGCTATGACGGGAACCAGGGTCCGGTATCCCCGAATCGATTTTCAGGAGAACGAAAAGGGGATTGATACGCTGACCTCCGTAACGATCCTGAATCCGGAGCTGTGCCCACGGTATACCGCCCGACTCATACAAAATATCGAGATACGTCCCTCACCGACATGGATGCGGATACGGCTCGAAGCGGTTGGGTTGCGTGCGATCAATAATGTCGTTGATGTGACAAATTTCGTGATGATGGAGCTTGGACAACCCCTTCATGCATTCAATTTCCGGTCGCTGAAGGAGGGACGGATCGTCGTCCGGGGTGCCGAGGAAGGCGAACAGTTTGTTTCCTTGGATGAAAAGGCCCGGATCTTGCGCGCCGATACCCTCATGATCTGTGACGGCGTAGAACCGGTTGCCGTTGCCGGCATCATGGGTGGACTCGACTCTGAGGTAGAAAACGATACAACGGAGGTTCTCCTCGAGAGTGCCTATTTTAACCCATCCTCTATCCGCAGGTCGTCACGATCCCTGGGGATGGGTACGGATGCCGCTTTTCGATTTGAACGCGGTATTGATCCGGAAGGAGTCGTCAGGGCCCTCGACAGGGCGGCCCAGCTGATAGCCGATCTGTCGGGAGGTTCAATCTGCAGGGGATACATTGACGAATATCCTCGGAAAATCGAGATGGCCGGGGACATCCCTCTTCGCCCTGATCGGGTCAACAGGATTCTGGGTACACGGATTGAAACAGAGGAGATGAAAGGGATTCTTGAAAGTCTCGAGATGGTGGTGACGGAAAGGGAACCGGGGGACTACCTGGTAACGCCTCCCACATTTCGGGTTGACATTACCAGGGAGATTGACCTGACCGAAGAGATAGCACGAATATACGGGTATGAAGGGATCTCCTCTTCTCTCCCCGAACTTTCGCCCGAAGTACTGATCACGAACAGTAAGAGGGAATTACACAAGCGGATCAGAACAATATTGAACGGATATGGTTATTCAGAGGTTATCAATTACAGCTTCATTTCTCCTGCATCGGCTGATATCCTCGGCCTGGGTGCGGATGATGAGGGGCGGCGCTTTATACGTCTCGAAGATCCGCTGAGCGAGGATATGTCCGTCATGCGGACGAATTTGGCCTATGGGCTTCTCCTGACGATGCGGAAAAACGGTAGTGTTGGGAATCGTGACCTCCGTATATTTGAAATAGGGAAGGTGTTTACCGATATTGGCGAAGATTTGCCGCGGGAGGATGAAACGGTTGGGGGCCTTGTATGCGGGTCTCGTTATGACAGGTCGTGGCACTTTGATGAGGAGATGCATGCCGATTTCTATGATCTAAAAGGGTGTCTGGAAAATCTGTTCGATGCCCTGAGAATTCAAACAGTTCGCTTTATGCCGGGTTGTGACCGCCCCTTTGTTCACCCCGGCAGATCATGCACCATGGTATGTAAGGATACGGTCATTGGCTTTTTAGGAGATGTCCATCCCGATGCCCTCGATAAGATGGACATAAAGGAAAGAGCGGTCGTTTTTCAGTTCGATCTCCAGGCAATTGTCCCCTTCGCCCGCGACGGTTTTCTCTATCGGAGTATCCCGAAGCTTCCTTCGGTTTCAAGAGATGTCGCATTTGTCATCGGTCGGGAGGTTGAGGGGAGGCGTCTCTTGGATCTCGCCCTTGAAAGAAATGAGAATTTACTTGAATGTGTCGATATTTTTGATGTATATGAAGGAAAAGGGATCCCGAAAGGCATGAAAAGCTTGGCCGTGAGGTTTACCTATCGTTCCTCTACGAAGACACTGACGGACAACGAGGTCAGTGATGTCCATGAGCGACTTGTAGGGACGATAGTAAAACACACGGGAGCAACGATCAGAGGACAGGAGCTATAACTATCATAACGAGGGAGGGAAAGATGACAAAAGCTGATATTATACGAAATGTGCATGAGAAGATAGGTGTCTCTAAGAGCGATGCGGCACGCCTTGTAGAATCGGTATTTGACATCATAAAAGATACCCTTGCCGGAGGTGAAGATGTCAAAATCTCCGGGTTCGGTAAATTGAGCATCAGAAATAAGACGGCCCGGCGGGGAAGGAATCCGCAGACCGGTACAGAGATCGAGATATCGGCCAGGAAGGTCTTGACCTTTAAATCAAGTCAGGTATTAAAGAAGGCGCTCAACAGCTGAGTCCTGTGCATTCTTTTCTTGTCTCGGATTTTTATGGGTTTCCTATTATGGCTATTCCTGACAAGAATTATTTCCGTATCGGTGAGGTTGGTAAGATTCTGGGTGTAGAGCCATACGTGGTGAGATATTGGGAATCGGAGTTCAAGACGGTACGGCCGATACGGACAAGGTCGGACCAGCGATTGTACCGAAAAAAAGATGTTGAACAATTACTTGAAATAAAAAATCTTTTATACGAGGAAATGTTTACCATAGCCGGAGCCAGAAAACACCTGGCCCGATCCAACAAGGGGGGGGGGGATCCCCCGCATGCCGAGAAGAAATTAGCTGATATTAAGAAGGGACTGCAGGAGATACGCAATATCATCAGTTGAAAAGTCCGGTACGTTATCTGTCTCTGTCGGGTGTGAAGACGAAAAAGCCGGTTTCTCAACCGGCTTTTTGAGTCAAACATCCCCCCACCTCCACCGTAATGGATGAAAACCAAAACTCCACTCAATAAAGCTTTTCCCATTGTAGCAGGATTGTGCTTAGTTGTTCAGCGGAAAGAGTTAGCGTTTTGAACCCCGCTTGGAGGCCTTGAGCGGGTTGATCTTTTGAGCTGTTTCTTTGACGCGCTTTTCGACGTGTGTTGCTGACGGACAAACGCCATTGGCCCACTTAGCAGCGGGATCAGGATACATCATACAATACTTGACAGAGGAATACTCCAGGCATTTGTTACACCCTTCGCACTTTTCAACAATCGAATGACAGCTACCTCCATTAAAACTACACCCTTTTTTGGTCATGAAGACACATTCAAAACCTTCTTTTACCGTCTGACAAAGCATGGGAATTCACCCCCTTTTGTAATTGAGCGTGTGCTGGACAAAAAAATCGGGCAGCCGTACTGCACTGCCCGATTATCGCAAGTGCCCTTCATAGACTCGCGCGGTTCGTAGCAGATAACAAAAGTCGTGTCAATAAAAAAATGGAAAACATTTATTGGTCAGTTGTATAGTTACGCAATTTCCGATTTGGCGTGATGATCTTTTCATGATAGGGTGCTAGCACCCTTTGAGCATGGTGTCATTGTCCGGTAAAATGGTTGCAAGAGAGGAAACCTTCTGGTGAGAGAAAAACCGTCAAAGCTGTACCTGCACCTGAAAAAGTGGCTGGAAAAGGCCGCTATGGACTATAATATGATTGCGGAAGGAGATCGAGTGCTGGTCGGCGTTTCGGGAGGTTTAGACAGTCTCGTCCTTCTCGAGCTCCTCAATACCCGGATGATCTTTCTCCCGCGATTTTCGATTCTTGCCGTCAATGTGGACATGGGATTCGATCGGGAGTACCGGGGGTATGAACGATTGGAACGATATCTTGAGGAGAACGGGTATGAGTATCTCATGGACAAGACCGATATCGGTCCCTTCGCCCACAGTCATGAAAACAGAAAAAACCCGTGCTTTTTGTGTTCACGGATGCGGAGAAAACGGATATTCGAGATAGCGAACGAACACGGGTGCAACAAGATCGCCCTGGCACACCACAAAGACGATATGGTTGAGACGCTCCTGATCAACATCTTCTACGCCCGGGAGATCAGTACGATGATGCCGGATCAGCCCATCTTCAACGGAAAGTTTCATCTGATCAGGCCCCTTGCGTATATCAGAGAGCCCCTGATCAAGCGGTACGCGAAGGAGCGGAATCTGCCCGTGATAGAGAGCCTGTGCCCCACGAGCAAGACCTCGCGGAGGAGGTATGTAAAAGAGATGTTGGACAACCTGGAAAGGGACAACAAACATATCCGCGAAAACATTTTCAAGGCAATGAGCCATGTACGGATGGAATACCTTCCCGAACATAATGACGATCAGCCTTCGGGGGATATCTTGGTTGAGATATGAGAGAGTGGTGTAATGGCAAAGAAGGATAAGACATCTGAAAAAATAATCTGCCAGAATAAACTGGCACGGCGCAACTACTTCATAGAAGAAACCTATGAGGCGGGGATTGTGCTTGCCGGGACCGAGGTGAAGGCGCTTCGTGAAGGCAGAGGAAACATGAAGGACAGCTACGCCCAGGTGAAGGACGGGGAGGTGTTCGTCTACGATCTGCATATAAGCCCCTATTCTCACGGTAACCGCACCAATCACAGTGTGCTGAGGGTCCGCAAGCTGCTGCTGCATAAACAAGAAATAAAAAAACTCTATGGGAAATCAAACGAGAAAGGCCTGACCCTCGTTCCCCTGAAGATGTATTTCAAGAATGGAAGGGTGAAACTGGAGATCGGTATCGGAAAGGGTAAAAAGCTGTATGACAAGAGGCAGGATATCAGACAAAAAGACGATATGCGCGATGCGCAGAGGGATATGAGCTCACGCGGCAAGGGCTGGTAGCGGGTCGTATGCGCATCCTTGACTTGGGCGGCGAAAGTGACTATAGTAAGAGTACAATTACTGATCTTTTATATGGGGGCGTCACGGTTTCGACGGGGATAGGTGAAGCTGTAGCCGCGTGCCGAGGTTCCTACAGGCCTCGTTAAACAGGTAGGAAAACATAATCGCAGACAACTACGATTACGCTGTAGCCGCTTAGACGGCTACCGGTCTCCCGACCATGTCTGCCGGGTCGGATGAGGGCGTCATATAGGCGGACTGGCCGATCTTCTTTATCCTGGAGGAAGTGAGGCGAGAACTAATCAGGATAGTGTCTGATCAATCCTGCCTTTGGGAGTTTTCAGGCACGAATCAAAATCAGAGGATACGCACGTAGAAACTCCAGTGGAATATTTTCGGACGCGGGTTCGACTCCCGCCGCCTCCACCAATTGACAATCCAACAAAGTCCAAAGAAGTACAGAACCCGCTAAAGATGGCGGGTTTTTTCTTGTCGTTAATCCGATGAAGTGTTATAAGGTCCATCAGCATCCGGCAGTATTGGGGGTATTTCTTCATAAAATGTACCCCCAGCCGAAAATCGATACCCCCAAAGCTGGAGGAAATCCTTATGGCACTTAGCGATACGAAGGTTCGTTCATCTAAGCCATCAAATAAACAGATAAAATTATTCGACGGTGACGGCCTGTTTCTCCTGGTTACACCACAGGGAGGTAAGTATTGGCGATTCAAGTATCGTTTTGACAGGAAAGAAAAGCTGCTTGCCCTTGGGACTTACCCTGAAATATCCCTACTTGATGCCAGACAAAGACGTGATGAAGCCAGAAGACAAGTTGCAAAGGGAGTTGACCCGGGAGCCGTTCGCAAGGCACAGAAGCGGGCAAAGACAGAGGAAAAGGAAACCTTTGAAGTTATTGCCCGGGAATGGCACGAAAAATTCACTCCAACGTGGACACCCGGTCATGCAACCACAATTATGAGCCGGTTGGAACGTGATCTTTTCCCATGGATTGGTAAAAGACCCATGATGGATATCAAAGCTCCTGAACTCTTGGCGGTGATACGTCGCGTGGAGAGCCGCGGAGCTCTGGAATCGGCGCACAGAATAAGAACCATTGCCGGGCAAGCTTTCAGATATGCAGTGGCAACGGGGAGGGCGGAAAGAGATCCTGCCGCCGATCTGAAGGGCGCTTTACCCCAGCCGAACAAAAAGCACCTCGCCGCGATCACAGACCCCAAAGAGGTTGCCCCACTTCTGAGAGCCATTGAAGGATACCAGGGGCATTTTGTCGTCAAGTGTGCCCTGAGACTTGCCCCCCTCCTTTTCGTTCGCCCGGGGGAACTGAGACACGCGGAATGGGAGGAAATGAATCTTGACGAATCTATTTGGTGTATCCCTGCGCGCAAGATGAAAATGAACAATGACCACATTGTCCCCTTATGTAGGCAGGCCGTAGAGATACTTGCCGAGCTGAAACAGTTAACAGGTGAAAGTCAATATGTCTTACCCTCTGCGAGGTCTTCTAAACGACCGATGAGCAACAATGCCATCAATGCAGCGCTTCGCAGTATGGGGTACGATAAAGAAACAATGACTGCCCATGGTTTCCGGGCAATGGCGCGAACAATCCTTGATGAAGTTTTGCAGGTACGAACGGATTTCATCGAACATCAGCTTGCCCATGCTGTCAGGGATCCAAACGGCAGGGCCTACAATCGGACAGCACACTTGGAAGAGCGGAGGAAGATGATGCAGACTTGGGCAGATTATCTTGATGGGTTGAAAATCGGTGCCAACGTGCTCCCCTTCAAGTTGGTAAAGGAGTGACATGAGAAAGTGGGGGATAGGCTCTGCAGGCCGAACTGCGGCGACCCTGGCCGCTTTCCCCCTACAAACTACAGGGACCGCGGAGGGGGCGGATAAGAAACGTGAAACACAAGGACAAAGAGCGAGTCAATGCACGTAACGAGGAGGCCGAGAGGGAGAAAGAGAAACGAGAGCTTATCAGGAAGGCCAATCTGGAAGCGGTTAAGAAAGACAGAGAGCAGTTGCGGAAGCTCAAAACGCTGAGAGATGTCCCGGTGGCCGAAAGCAATGATAGGGTGGACAGAGTTATTTATCTGAATAGCTTAACAGGCGAGTCACTCGAACGAGAGCTCAATACGATGCCTGAAGAAGATATAGACAAATGGGCACGGACTAACGAAAAGGGGATTTTGGCAAGCAAGGCTGATAAAGCAGATGGGAGAATTATCGGGGAAATAGAAGAAGCTGTGCGACCAGACTACACGCATTGGAAAAGACAGGCGTATTGGACCCTGAGGGAGGCCTGCTCCTTACTGGCCGATATCAATCCAGATGTGGATATAAAAAATTTCGCGAGAAGTAAGTTAAATCTATTCTTATGGAAGAATCTCAATCCCGGTGAAGTAATAAGTGGCCATAAATTTCAGCTGTTTTTACGTAAGCATCAAGGGTTTCAAAATATTATTGAAAAGTGGCTGAACTCCAAAAAGAACGCGTACTCTAAACTTCTGCAAACAGCAATGCGAGGATATGAAGCGGGGGATGAAAGGCTCCAAAGTAAAAACCCTGTTGATCAGTATAACTCTGCCATGTCTGGCCGAGATAAATGTGATGATGTGACCATTTCTCCTCCTGATTTTCTTGGTTGGGCTTTGGACAATGGGTATGCTGTCCCAGAGCCTTTTGCATTAATCCCCATAAAAAAACCGCCAACTGGCAAACAGGAAAAACCTTCTGCAATCGATGAACATCTTAGAGGGATAGGCAAAAAAGGCGGAGAACAACCAAAGGATAATAAGCCGATTCTAGGGGCAGTCATTCGATTTTTACAGCGCAAACCCCAAATAGCCGAGCATAGTAACGAACGAGTTTTGAAATCTTTTAGCAGAGACGTTAAAGAGGATTCATGTATTAATGTTAATGTAGATGGATGTGGATGGGAGGTGTACTGTTATGAGAAAAGAGTTTACTCTCGATGGAATGGAAGTCGCGATGTGAGAAACCCTAATAAACCAGAAAAATCAATAGCTTTTTCAACATTTAAAAAATCATATATTCCAATAGCTAAGAAACGTCTCAAAGATCAAGAAAACTAAAAATCCTCACATAATCAAATAAATACAATCCATAAAAAAGTTGGACGGTAAGCGGCTTACTGGAATCCGGGTAAGCTGCTTACCGTCATATCCCCTCGTGTATATGTTCTCCAAAAGACAATACAAGACCACGCAGGAGGATAGCCAATGCCAAAAGATCAGAAAATCCCTGAAATACAAGACCTTCCCCAAACCGGCTTATTGAGGATCCGCCAGGTCCTAAAGTTCGTTCCAGTCTCCCGTTCAAACTGGTGGCTTGGAGTAAAGGACGGCCGTTTCCCTAAACCAGTCAAACTATCACCACGAGTGACATGTTGGCGAGCTGAAGATATCCGGGCAATTTGCGAGGGCGAGTAATATGGAAAACAAAATTAAGTATTTAAATGAACGAGAGGTATCGCAGATGACCGGCATTGCGCTTTCAACCCTGCGTAATAACAGACATTTGAAACGCGGGATAAATTTTTCAAGGGCAGGCCGGTCCATCAGATATTCTCTGCAGGATGTCGTTGAATATATGGAATCACGGAAAATCGAGGTGCGGACATGAAAGAGATTATGACCCAGGATGGACTTATAGTGCTGGCAAATGACGAGTATAAGGTGGCTTTACGGAGGGGTCTATCAGTTCTGCATAATCGAGAACTCAAGAACCGGGATCGTAAATTAACCCGAATCAGGCGGCGTTGCGGCATGGACGGTCCTTTACCATCTGAGCCTACGGAGGCGTGATGATCGATGCCAAATAAAACGGGAGATGACGAGAGTAGTGTCATAAACGCGGCGAGGGTTGAGCAACTTGCTGATTTCTTCTACGCTTCGGACAGCAGCGCCGATGTGCCTTTAAGGATTGCCTGCAGCACAGGGCGATACACCGGAATTGACCTTGATCGGGATGGCTTCATCTCCCTTTTCGGAATTTTGAGCAAAAGCAATAATCTGAAGGAGGATCTATTCTCCTTCTTGGAGCGGTACTATGAGCGGTAAAGATTCTGGATGGGTCAAACTCTGGCGAGATCAATTCCATCATGAAATATCTGAGCGTAAACCGTGGTGTGATGGTTACGCGTGGACATATATATATTCTCGCGCGAACTATAAGCACGGGATCGTGAATTTTAGGAATCAGTATATCCAAGTGGATCGAGGACAATTCATCATATCAGCGCTCAAACTGTCGGAACTTTTTGGCTGGTCAAGAAGACGAGTGAACTCATTTCTCACCTCACTCGAAGTACGGGGTATGTGTTACATCAGTCGTAGCAACAGATTTATCATAATAACTATTTGTAATTATGATAAATATCAATCAACAGAAATAGAAATTGATACAACAGACGTAGCACCAGACGTTACAACAGACGCACAACAGGTGCACACAAATAAGAAGTTAAAGAAAGAAAAGAAAAAAAGAACTCCCGAAGAAATTCTTTCTGAAATCTCTGTCATGAGAGACAGATATCAGGATCAGGAAACTATTAACCAGGTATTTCAGGCCATAGCATCGATCAGAAAAACAAACCAGATTACAGATAGTGTGAAGTTATCCATCCTACAGGCATGGAATCAATACCCGATTGAATCGGTAATGACGGGAATCAGGGCTTACCTCGAAAAGGGGTATGCTGGACAGGGGAAGAACGAAAAGTATCTCCTGGGGATCATACGCAATCTGAAACCGGAAGAAAGTGAGAGAGACGGTCATACCATGAAATCAACAGGGAGCCGTGCCCTTGATGATTATTATCGAGACAAGGGGATTAACATTATATGACAGCACTCGAATACATTCAGAGCAAGAGCTTTGAGTACCGGATTCAATCGGGACAGGCGGTCCTGAAAATTTGTCCCTTTTGCGGAGACGCGAAGGGCCATTTCTACATGGATCCGGGAGAAGGCGCTTTTTATTGCCACAAATGCCAGGAGCGGGGAAACCTCATCACCCTTCGAAAATATTATGGGGACTATGAAACACAGCGAGGGACCAGACACATGAACCAGAAGCCACAAGGGGCCGTCAGGCAGGCTTTCGAGGACAAAGAAACCCCTTCTATCGTGCCGGACGATAAGAAGGCCGTAGAAGCCCATGAGCGTCTCGTGACCGATTCAGAAGCTCTGAGATACATAACGGAGGCCAGAGGAATCAGCATGGAGACCGTCAAGGCTTTCAAAATCGGCTTGCAGATTGATAAGGACGGAGGCCGATGGTTGACCATCCCCCACTATGAGAAGGGTCGTTTGATAAATATCAAGAGCCGGTCTCTACCCCCCGTGGAAAAGACCTTCCGACGTGAGAAGGGTTGTCGGTCGATCCTCTTCAACGGCAATGCCCTAGAAGATCACCCAGAGGAAATCTTTATCACTGAGGGTGAAATTGACGCACTGACACTGATCGATCAGGGTTTGAAAAACGTTGTGGGAGTTACTACCGGAGCGGGTTCATTCGATCCGTCATGGGTCGACCAGCTTCAAGCCGTGAAAAAAATATACCTTTGCTATGACCCGGACGAACCCGGACAGAAGGGAGCCCGGGAAGTGGCCCGGCGCCTTGGTTATGATCGGTGCTTCAATGTGGTTTTACCAGGTGGCCAGGACGTAAACGATTTGTTCCGAGATGGGAGCGGTCATGCCGAATTCTCGGACGCGGTCAGTGAGGCACGCCAATTTGATGTTGCCGGGATCGTGTCATTTGCCGAAGGGCTTAAAAAGTACCGTGAAGAAGCACAACGGCTCGAACAAGAAACAGGGATTCGAACCGGCTGGGCTGATATTGACCGGATCATCAAAACGGGATTCATGCCAGGGGAACTGGTCGTTCTATCCGCGCCCCCGAAGATTGGAAAGTCAACCCTTGCCTTACAGGTTGTCACTCATAATGTCCTTCAGAATATCCCCTCTCTTTTCTTCTGCCTCGAAATGAGACCAACAAAGATCATACGTAAGGTAATGCAATGTTATAACGAGGCAGAGGAGATTGGTTTGGATGAACTCAAAAAGGTACAAAACAGCTTCAAGGGAAAACCCTTTTATTTGGGATATTGCTATCAGAGACCTACACTTGAAGGGGTCATGGAGACACTGAAAGCAGCGATCCGGCGCTATGGCCTGAAGTTAATCGCATTTGACCACCTCCACTTTCTTTGTCGGTCTATAACCAACCAAGTGCAGGAAATCGGGCAAGCGGTCCAGTCATTCAAATTTCTTGCTGAAGAACTCGAAATCCCCATCATCCTGATAGCACAGCCCCGGAAGATCCAAGCCGATAGCATCATGACCGCAATGGATCTGAAGGATTCTTCATCAATATTTTCCGATTGCGATCACCTGATCATCTTGCACCGAGCCAGGAGCCAGGGAAACAGAGGAGAACTGGCGACAGAAGCCTATGACCCTGTGACGCTGGTGAGGATTGAGGCAAGCCGTTACAACAGTGGGGGAGAGTGTTTGCTTTACTTCCACGGGGAGTACTCGCGGTTTGATGAAATGGCGCGACAATAATTGGAGGATTTACTTTTCAACTTACAAGACAAATTGGATTTTGACATTAGGTTTTGTCAGGTTCTCGTATACAACAATGAGAATCTCAAAAGGGAAAAACGAGGGATTAAACGGTAAGGAAAGGTAGAAAAAGGTAAGGAACAATTGTTGAAGAGCAAGGGAAAAGGTGAGGTGTCGAGGCGGATCGCGTCTCACATGGCAGTAATGAAGATATTAAAGATTAACCTGCCGGATTACCGGCTGAGGAGGTAATGAGATATGGAGTTGACTATTGTGAGGAACAGGCAAGACATGGAACACTTGGAAGATATTATTCGTCGTGGTCAGCAGACCTTCTATGAGGTTGGCCGTGCCTTGATGGAGATCCGGGATCGGGGATTGTACCGGGACGTGAAGGGGTACGAGACATTCGAGGCATACTGTAAGAAGGAGTGGGATTTTAACCGAGCTCATGCATACCGACTAATGGATTCGGCAAAAGTGATAGAAGTTTTGTCTCCCATGGGAGACATTACTCCTTCTTCAGAACGCCAAACCCGTCCCCTCGCCAGGCTTGAGCCTGAAAAGCAGCGTGAGGTTTGGCAGAAGGCCGTTGAAACCGCACCGGAAGGTAAGGTTACTGCGGCCCATGTGTATAAGATAGCAAGGGAAGCGACCTATACCGGCGATAACGGTGGACAATCTGACTGTCAGGGGGCAACAGAAGGGACCAATCGCGGAAGAGATAGAAAGCTGGCAGTACACTACGCCGAGATAGCGATCTCTCAGCTTGAAAGAATCCGTGACGATGATCCATCAAGGGACGAGGCGTTTCAGAGGGTAGAAAAATGGATTCATAACCGCAAAAACAAAAATACAAAAAGGAAGTGACGTGGAAAATGAGAACGAACACGCGAGACGCAAGGAGAGCATTAGCGCTGTGTCCCAAGCTGACCGATTAGTTACATTATTTGCATAATGATTACAGATCGTAACGATATTAGATGTTGAGATTTGTTAATAGTTTCAAAAGCTCGGGTAGTAAAAAATGAACGTAATATGCATGAATTGTTTTGGAGGTTTTCGGGTAGAAAAGGTTTCTTCCTGAAGTGTTGTTTTGAGGCACTACAATCGTAATGCTATATTACATATGGAAATCAACAAAAAGGAACAAGAACAAAATATCAATTACCAAAAACCGAACTGAAAGGATCACTATCACTCTTCTGGATTTCTAAGCAACAGTAACGGTATCCAGGGCATGGCCCGTTGACAGCCTACATAGGCAATATCGTAGACACGTTCGCAGACCACAGCGCCTGTAGAATCCAGCAATTCGATTATCACGGAGATAAGCGATCCATCTTCAATCAGAGATGGATCAATGCGGACTTTTGGGATGTTGATCGCCCAGTAAGCGCGCACCTCCTCTATATCAGTGGGCGTTATTACATACCCAGAAGTCAGGCTTGTTGCTACAGATCTGACAATCCTTGCTCTGCTCGCTGGAGGAACCGCACACACAGTATCGGACTGAATAGCGGTCACTTCAGTCTGTTCCTCGTAGTCTGCATAATACTTATTTTCCGCAAAGACCGACGGGTAGCCACCCTCGCGTGCTTCAATCTCCGTGGAATAGGTTCCTAGACCGATTCCTGTTGTCGAGACATCCTCGGCCCAGAAAGCGCCTCCGACTAAAATCATAATCTTGATTCCGATTCTACTCCCCGTCTGAAATGCCCTCACTTGATCATCTGGATGGTCACCGATGATTATAATCGCCTTGCAGCAACCACCGGGATCGGAGCCAGTATCCGTACCCGGGCACCAAGATGGGGGCAAGTGATATCCCTCGTAATCAAAGGGATAACAAGGTCCCCCTGATGAACAGGGAACATAGTCCATATCACAACACAACTTGGGGTCAGTACCCGTCACCGCACATCCATTCGTACTTTCCCGCCAGGTACTGTCAGTATAGCCGCTCCGAGTCGCTTTCACACGATAGTAATAGGTCGTACCACTGCTACGTTCGATGATCGTCGTGCTGAGGGAAGATCCAGAATATGCTTCCCGAAGACCACTGGAAAATTCGTCATTCGTGGCCTCTTCCAAAACATATATAACATTGACAGTGCTGGATGCCCCCCAACGCACCGTATAGTTGCCGTCGCCGTCGCTCGTCGGAACATCGATGCTTGAAGGTATGCCAGCTGTGGAAATTGTCGTCCCCGTTCCCGAACAGGATATGGTGTTGTCCCCACCCGTCGCGTTCGAACTGACCGTGATCGTATCACCATAGCCTTTTTCTTCTGTCGGTGCAAAAATAACAATGATATCTTGATAATCTCCTGGGTTGATCGATCCATCATCCCAGTCCCCGCTGAAACCCTCGGGATAGCTGATGTCGGAAATCATCAGTGTATCGGTCCCATTGTTATAAATCGTCAGGGTCTGTTGCGCTGGCTGGCCCACCATTACACTCCCAAAAACCAAGTTGCCCGATAAACTAATAATTCTAGTTTCATTGCCACTGCTAGCAAGAGTAACTCCAGTTGTTCTGGATCCGATATTATTCTCGAAGCCACTATCGTAAGAAACCGCGGTGGAGGTGACGGAATAGTCACCTGTTGTTAATGGCAACGTGACTGTTTTAGAATAAATGCCATCACCAGAGGCTTTATCACCCCCTATGCCATCATCTCTCAAAGTTGTATATGTTTGCGAACTCTGCCCCTGAAATGTTACAGACGGATTTGCCCCCGACCAGACACCTCCGTTTGAATAGGCCCTCACTTTCAGAGTGTATGAGGAACCAGCTATCAGGGTTGTGTCATCTGCCGGTGAGATCATCTTGAGTTTCCTGGCATAAGCGTATGGTGAGTAGGCTCCGCCAAGTTCGCCAAGTGTTGAGTTTGCATTTGCAATCTCGCCGAACGGTGATCCGCTGTCTCCTGCAATGTATAGGTCGTAATCCGGCCATCCGTTTTTTCTGGTGCTTGAGAAACCAATAAGATCAACAACCGGAAAAGCATCTGCATCTTCGTATTCATTTCCATCAGAGTTCAGTCCTAACTTGGTGGGCACACCCGGCACTCCCTCTGAGATGTCCAAGTTATAAATCTTGTCTGGATGGGGTTCAGTTGAAGAGTCCCACTGCGCATATAGCATATTGTTAGCATTATGATATATGGGATAGTAGTCTTGGATTCCGGGGTTTGCGACAAGAGATACTGCCCCGGAGCCATCCGCGTTTATGCGCCAAATATCCGCATTTTCCTTGGCATTGAGCCAGTACACGATATGATGACCATCAGGGGAGTAATTCGGTCCTGATTTCTCTCCCACAGTATCTGTAATTCGCACCCGTTGACTCCCATCAGACTGCATCTTGCATATCTGCCACTCATTTGTGTTAGAGTCCCATCCTTTGAAAATTATAAATGGTGGTTCAGGTGAAAATTTAGGATCTTGACCAATACCGAGGTCGCTGAGCGAATTGTCCGCGAGATCGAGCACATAAACTCGCATATAATCCCAAGATAAGGACTGGCCGCTGGGAATGGCCATAAAGGTTATTTTCGATCCATCTGGGGAAAAGTGGGGATTCATGGCATTGCCCAAGTCTAAACCGTTCGTTACTTTAGACGGAGAAATCCCACATGCAAGATTATAAACAAACACATGGCCGTCATCAGGAGTATTTGCTGGATGTGGAGAGTTGTAGTTATCAGAATCACGATGAAATACGATTCGCCCTGTTAGAGGTGGTAGTGGTTCTCCTGAAACGTTGAATGCAGTCTCCCATCCAGTCGTATCCGTTACGATATAATTGCCCGCACCATCGTTCCAACTCAAAATGTGTGCCTTCCAGTAATGAGTCCCCGAAGTATTGGGAATTATATTGAAGATAAACACTTTGGTGCCACCGCTTCCAGAGATTGACTGGTACCCGCTAAGCTCATGAAAATCCCAAGCGCTGTTTTTATCTCTGTCAACCCACAGTTCCACCTTCACATTCCGCGAAAACGAAAGGTTGTTTTTAGCCGTTATTTGTATCTGAACATTCTGACCAATGTTCGGATCACTCGGGAGCAATTCACTGCTTTTATACGGCCAATTGCGGCGGAAGGTGTCTAACTCTGATGAGCTGTCAACAGTAATTTGATCATTTCCCCAGAACTCCTTGGTGCCGGTTCCATCGTAATACACCTCATAGTGATAATCTCCATAACGCACAGATGAAAAAGTTGCCTTGCCAGATGAATCCGTAATCTCAATATCATCATCCAGAATGACCTCGCACCCTTGGGTCCTTGTGCCGTTTATGTTCTCAACATAGATGGCGACAGAACCTGTTTGATAACTGGCGGTAAAAGCTGTATTCCACCCGGTTGTGTCAGTAACAAGGAAAGCATCCGATCCATCGTTCCAACTCCGCACATATGCCTTCCAATAGTATGTTCCAGAGCTATTAGGTGTTATTTCAAAGGTAAAAGTCTTTGTATCGCCATTTCCCGAGACCGTTTGTGCTGAGCTAAGTTCATAAAAATCCCAAGAGCTACTTTTGTTTCTGTCGACCCAGAGTTCAACTCTGACATTTCTGGAATAGGATAAGTTGTTTTTAACGGTGCATTTCAGTTGCACATCCTCACCAACATAAGGATTAGAAGGCAATTCCTCATCGTGTTTATAAGGCCAGTTGCGGGTGAAAGAACGCGTGATAAGAGGCTGTTGGAGTGAAATATTCTCATCACTACCCCAAAACTCCACAGTATCCCCTGTATACCGGACTTCGTAATGATAAGTTCCATAGTCCAGGAGCGCAAATCTCACATATCCGTTTGCATCCGTACTCAGAGCTGGTCGGGCAAATTTGGACAGGTGCATAAGTGGTGAAGTTGCTCTATAGTAGAGGTAAGGAGGAAAGAGATATGAGCAAGAGACCACGGAGGAATCATGCACCATCCTTCAAGGCGAAGGTGGCATTGGAGGCCCTGAAAGGGGACCAGACGATCGTTGAGCTTGCCGAGCGGTATCAGGTTCACCCGAACCAGATTACTGCATGGAAGAAGCAGCTGTTGGATCATGCATCGGACGTATTTGGCAAGGGTCATAAGGACAACCAGGGTCCGGATGTGAAAGAACTTCACGCCAAGATCGGACAGTTATCGATGGAGAATGATTTTTTATCACATGCGCTCGGTCGCATCAACGGAACGAGCGCAAAGCGATGATCAAGAGAGAAAAGAGTGTGCCCATAACCCGTCAATGCGAACTCTTGGAACTGTCCCGATCGAGTGTGTACTACACCCCGGTTCCAGTCAGCACGAAGGATCTGGAGCTGATGCGTCAGATCGATGAGATTCATCTTCAGTATCCCTTCTATGGGAGTCGGAAGATTCGCAATGAGCTGTGGCAGAGAGGGTATGATATCGGACGTGATAAGGTACGTCGGTTGATGCGTCGCATGGGGATCGAGGCGTTGTACATCAAGCCGAGATTATCGATAAAGCATCCCCAGCACCCGATATATCCGTATCTGTTACGGGGACTTGATATCATCCGTCCCAACCACGTATGGTCTGCCGATATCACGTATATTCCCATGGAACGAGGGTTCTGTTATCTGGTAGCCGTTATGGACTGGGCGAGTCGGATGGTCCTCTCCTGGCGGCTGTCGAATACGTTGGACAGTGCGTTTTGTGTGGATGCTTTGGAAGAAGCTCTCTCCACGTATGGGTGCCCGGATATTTTCAACACCGATCAGGGCAGTCAGTTTACCTCAGAGGCATTCACTGATGTCCTTCGCTCTCATGACATCTCCATCAGCATGGATGGTAAGGGTCGATGGATGGATAATGTCTTTATCGAACGGCTCTGGAAGAGCGTCAAGTACGAAGATATCTATCTGAATGCATACGGTTCAATGAAAGAGTTGAAGAAAGGGCTTACCGACTACTTTCAATTCTACAACGAGAAACGGTGGCACAATACTTTTGACAGGAAGACACCGGCTATGGTTTATTTTGAGTCACTACCACAGGGACAGGCTGCGGCATGAACACAAACACAGGGCAACTTCCCACTTATAAATCCCTGTTACCTGTCCAAAGAAACCCGACCACCTCTCTCTTTGTTGCAAGCGGCACCCAAGAAACATTGTAGAGCTTTACAGACGCATTTTGTACATAAGCACCATTGACGTTTTTTACATAAACATCAATCGTCGCTGCATTGCCTCCCCTAGTAATACCTATGCCCAGTACAATCAGAAAGATTACGGTTAATATAAATGTGTAATGAGCATGAATTCTGGATTTGTTCATTGTGAAAATCTCTTTCTTTCCGGTTTGCCACAAGATACAAAAGCCCCATCTCTCTTTGTGAGAAACAGGGCTTTGGTGATAAGACCATAATCCCCTCTAGGTTACAGCCGTTTACAAACAGAAAAAATCAAGATCAAAACCGCTATTTAGTTAACTCTATGATTATGTATTGTCAAGAGATTTTACCGTGAGGCTTTCAATCGGTAATCATCGTTTTAATTGTGAGAGAATTTTGCTTGTTAGTAGGTGGCGTCAATAACCGACACTCTGGCATTTTCCTTTATCCTGCCTGAACAGTACGGATTGCAAGCCAAGCCGCGAATCCATTTCCCACATTTATTGACTACAAATACAAGTCAGCACCACAATTCGTCAGCCAACCTTATCGAATGCGGGTTGAAAGATGCACAACTCGGGCTGCACATTCTAGGTTCATGTAGATTATCTGCTCCTTCCTGTACTCCTTGGAACTCGCATAATCGAAGGTATGAAAGACTTCAAATACAAAGGTATAGGTCGGGTTTCTGGCCAGATTATTGAATAAGGGTAGAAACATGCAGTGAAGTATCTGACTGTTCCCTGAACCAAGAAATTTTTGTGTCGTTCTGAAATTGATGATATACGGAATAGCGGAGTATATATCATTCAACCACAAATATGGATTCCTGTAAGCTTGAAACACGTTATGAGCGCAGAGAGAACTCAACAAGCCCTGTCAAATATCACCGATGAAGGACTTTTTGAGCGCTTTGCGACGGCGATCTTACGTGAAGCGAATCAGACCTACCACTCGTTAGCTCATACAGGTGTGAACGTCGCTGGCAAGACGGTAAAGGCACCCTTAGATGGAATCTGCTTTGTGCCGGGTGCCGATCCACCACATATGATAGCTGTTCACCACACGACCACCGCCCGAAACGATCTGAAAAAGAAGTGGCTGCACGATCCATCCAAAGTTAGGCCGCGTAAGAAGTCGCAGTCTACAGCGCCTGCCGGAGATCTCATCAAAACAGCGGAGCTGGCGATGGAGGAGCGGACACGAACACCGAATTTGCGTGTAACACTGGTCCTCACGACGAACAAAGAACCTGACCAATCTCTGGTTCGTGCCGTTGCGGCGGCGGGGTATGATCGCGGACTAGAGATTGACCTGTGGCCAAGCTCCAGGCTGAGCCATTTCCTTGACAATCCCGCAGGACAGTGGATCCGCTGCTCTTTTTTGGGCATCGACCAGGAACAACTCTCGACCGAGTTGCTCCATGAACTTTCCAAGAAGAGCTTGGAGATCCACAATCTACCGGACAATCCGAATGCCTGGGTTTCACGATCGCTCGACGCTATACTGACAACCAGCATGAATCGTGACGTGACGTTCTTGGTGGCGGGGTCTGGCTTAGGTAAGTCGGTAGCCTGCTATCGGAGACTCGCGGTGCACATAGAGGGTGGTGGATTCGGGATTATCCTATCTCATGCGGAAGTCGCCTCGGCGACAACTCTTGATCAAGCCGTTACGACGACGTTGTGCAAACTCCATCCGCCATTGGCTTTGCCGTCTACATCAGCTTTATCGTTTTGCTCGCCCGAGCGACCGTTGCTTCTTGTAGTCGAAGATATCAATCGTTCGGGACAAACGCAGTTCCTGGTGGAGAAGCTCGCTAGCTGGAGTCACACGCCTTCGAAGGATAGTCATAGCGAGTTCTCTCGCTGGCGGCTCGTATGCCCTCTATGGCCGGAGAATCTCTCTTCTTTGAGGGAAGATTCCCGAAAGCGCATTGAACCACTCATTATAACAGCCGGTGGCTTTACCAAGAGTGAAGGCCGTAATGCCGTTCTGGCACGGGCTCGACTGGAAGGTCGAGAGCTGAGCTCATTGAGTGCCGAGGCTATCTCTCATGCGCTTGGTCACGATCCACTCCTCATCGCGCTCCATGACCAATGCACAACACCTGATCCGCAAAAAATCATTAGTCAATTTGTAAAGGGGTCTCTTTCACGAGCTGCGGCTGTGTACGGGGACCTTCCAGCCGCAGAGTACCATCAGGTGCTTCGCGCACTTGCGGGCGGGATGCTCTCAAACCGGCAAATCGAACTTAATTGGATCGAGGTTAGCGACTGGGCCGGGTTGCAGGGCGAACCTGTGCGCTTGCTCGGACGTCTTGCACATCAAGGCGAGCTGATTCGGTTCTCCGATTCATCCGACGACCAGCAGCTTTTGTTCCGGCATGACCGCGTGCGCGATTGGCTTCTTGCCGACGCCGCAGGCGAGCTGGCCCGCCGAGATCTCTTGGCGGAACAGGTAGTGGCAGAACCCTACTTTACAGAGGTGATGGGTGCTGTCCTTGTATGGGGAAACCCCAAGCCAAACTTCCTCCCGCGCGTCGCCTCTTCGAACCCGCTCGCGCTCTTCCATGCATTGCGCGTTTTCGGCCAAGCCAGCAAACCGCATCATCATGCCATTCTTCAAGCGATCAATGACTGGCTAGACAATCCTGCCACGCACGATCAGTCCAACCTCCATCTGAGAATGGAAGCTCTATCTATGTTGGCAGGAACAGACTCCCCCGAGGTCCCTGCGTTGGTCCGTAAGTTTAGCGATCGAACCACAAGCGCCCAACTCGCGCGGCTCCGTAATGGAGATCTCTCCGGTGGGATAGAACTCTGTATCCATCTTGAACCTGGCTCTGGGGCGCCGTGGCGTGATATCCAACTTGAGCATGCAAAGCTCCACTATGGCCGTAGCCTGACCAAGGCTTTGGACAGTTTCCTCAGGCGAACAGATTTGCACAGCGCTTTTAGGATAGGCGCTTTGCGGTTGGCTGGCCATATTGCCTCCCCACGTTTGGCTTTGGCTATTGAAGCTTGCTGGACCTCAGATGATAAACGCAGCGATCATCTCGCGGAGTATCTTTGGGCCTTCGGGGAGTGCTGCGGAGATGACCCGGCACGCCACCTTGAACCAGTTTGTAATGCCTGGGCGGCGCTTTCAAATCAGCCAGACAATCAAGGCCTGCCGTCGCCGCGTGACTCGGTGGCTGAATATGAACTTCGTTGGGCTTTCCACCGATGGCCACCGCTTTCTGCAATCGATTTCTTCGTTCAACGCGGATCTCAGGATGACCTGAAATGGCCGATCTTCTACATGCTTCATGGCATGGACCATCCAAAAGCAGTCTTGTTCGTAGCTGAGACGCTCGCTACTACCCATCGACGACTGGAGGGAACTGGATCGTTTTCACACCTCGCTATGACGGCGAAGGATGACTGGCAACGTAATCAGGAACATGGCTGTCCGATGTCAAAGGTATCCCGTAATCTTTTACTTGACCTTTGGCGAGATGAAACAAAAGACAAGCATCTGCGTCTACAAGCTTTCTCACTTTGGGCAGCGACACAAGATTCTGGTGATATTGAGGTGCTCCGTGCTGTGCCTCCCACGGTTGAATTGGCAGATAAAATACTCTGGGCACGATTGACCCGAGGAGACCAACAAGCGATTCCGGCGATGATCGAAAAGTTGCAAACAGACGATCATAGTTACTGGTGGCAATGTGGTCGCTATCTTTGGTCACCGGAACTCACCGAAGCTCTGGATGAGTTTTTAGGCAGGCGTGGTGATCGGGCAAAGCGGACTTGGGGCGAGTCCTTCGCGTCTGACTGGATTACTTCTGAGTTAATTATACAGCTTCCTGAGAGTCAGGGTGAGCGACTTCTCCTGAAGCACTGGAGGCATCTTCGCTTCGTATCCGACTTCGTTCAGGCAGCGCTCTATCACTCGACACCAAGCCTAATGGAAGCTGCAAAATCCGCCATCAATGAGTGTCCTGAACCAACTGAGCTCATGAAGTATTTGAGTTCGAGATTTGGGATTAACACGAGGAACCGCCAAGGACTTATCCGTGAAGCCCAGATATACGCGCTAGCACCTTACCTACACCTCTTGTCGGCACACGATATCGGCGATCTATGGTGGACATGCAATAGGCGAGGGTGGTTCGTAATCCGCCAAGAATTGTTAGATAGTCATCTAAAACCGCCATACCTGAAATTCAAATGGGATAAAGATAAAGCTTTTGCAGAACTTGACGAAATGGTTATTGAGAAACGTCATGTATTATGGATCCATGACTGGATCGATGACTTCATGAAGACGGGAGTTCTGTGGTCTGAGATTATTAAGACGATGGCAGTGTGGCTGGATCAGCGACGTTCATTAGAAGCACTGCAATACGTTGCCACCGCTATCATGCACAGAGGAACACGTGAAGACCTGAAACTGCTTAGATCCTATGAAGGTATGCCTGAGCATGCAGCTAAAGATTTGATTAAGGACACACAATTTTCGGTGCGGCGGCACAGTATCCATTAGGTATCCACACACGGATGGATGTTTGCATGAGACAACTTTTCATATTCGGCTTCTTGAAACTCACGCTTTGAAAAGACAGCGATAATCAGAACTATTCATATTCTTTTGATCTTTCTTGAGCACTTCCTAGCGAAAGCTGCTACACAGGAGCATCAGTTCAAAATTATGACTTCAATAAATAATCGGTAACCTCTCGGCGCACTCGATGGTGAGGATAAGGTGTAAGGTGCAAGATTTGCCATAGGCTGGGCAAAGCAACCTCTGCTATGACTTTTCCGGTGGTGTTCTTCCTGAAGTAGATAAAATTATGATTGAAGAAATTGTAGAAGATTGAGGTGGTCCGGTTTATTAGGACAGAGGACAGGGATTTATAAGTGGGAAGTTGCCCTGGGGTTGTGTTCATGCCGCAGCCTGTCCCTGTGGTAGTGACTCAAAATAAACCATAGCTGGTGTCTTCTTGTCAAAAGTATTGTGCCAACGCTTCCCGTTGTAGAATTGAAAATAGTCGGTAAGCCCTTTCTTCAACTCTTTCATTGAACCATATGCCTTCAGATAGATATCTTCGTACTTGACACTCTTCCAGAGCCGTTCGATGAAGACATTGTCCATCCATCGCCCCTGACCGTCCATGCTGATAGAGATATCATGAGAGCGAAGGACATCGATGAATGCCTGTGAGGTAAACTGACTGCCCTGATCGGTATTGAAGATAGCCGGGCGCCCATACGTGGTGAGTGCTTCTTCAAGCGCATCCACACAAAACGCACTGTCCAACGTATTCGACAACCGCCAGGAGAGGACCATCCGACTCGCCCAGTCCATAACGGCTACCAGATAACAGAACCCTCGTTCCATGGGAATATACGTGATATCGGCAGACCATACGTGGTTGGGACGGATGATATCAAGTCCCCGTAACAGATACGGATATATCGGGTGCTGGGGATGCTTTATCGATAATCTCGGCTTGATGTACAACGCCTCGATCCCCATGCGACGCATCAACCGACGTACCTTATCACGTCCGATATCATACCCTCTCTGCCACAGCTCATTGCGAATCTTCCGACTCCCATAGAAGAGATACTGAAGATGAATCTCATCAATCTGACGCATCAGCTCCAGATCCTTCGCGCTGACCGGAACCGGAGAGTAATAAACACTCGATCGGGACAGCTCCAAGAGTTCGCATTGACGGGTTATGGGCACACTCTTTTCTCTCTTGATCATCGCTTTGCGCTCGTTCCGTTGATGCGACCGAGCGCATGTGATAAAAAATCATTCTCCATCGATAACTGTCCGATCTTGGCGTGAAGTTCTTTTACATCCGGACCCTGGTTGTCCTTATGACCCTTGCCAAATACGTCCGATGCATGATCCAGCAATTGCTTTTTCCATGTAGTAATCTGGTTCGGGTGTACCTGGTACCGCTCGGCAAGCTCAACGATCGTCTGGTCCCCTTTCAGGGCCTCCAAGGCCACCTTTGCCTTGAAGGCCGGTGCATGATTCCTCCGCGGTCTCTTGCTCATATCTCTTTCCTCCTTACTCACACTATAGAGCAACTTTCCCACTTATGCACCTGTCCAAATTTGCCCGACCAGCTCTGATTGCTTTCAGTAATCATTAACGTCAAGAATGAGCGGTTTCTTCGCCGGAGCGAGGAACGAGCGCAGGCGAAAAAACCCGTCTTCATTCTCTTGTTGGGTGTCAACTCCCATACCTGCTTCAGATACTGAAGTTTGCTATCATTTGGGCTTCTGGCTCGAGCGCCCGCGCCGCCTGATGAAACGCAGCGTGCCTGTCGGCGCGGTTGATGCCTTTGGGAACCGTGACCGCAAATGGCGAGCCATGTCACCGACAGGGCCATCTAAGGTCATTGCGGACTCAATGACGGCCGCTGCCGTTCGCCGATGATCCGCATCTCCTCTGAGGCATTCAGTCAAATTCTTCTTAGCCACGTCGGGATCAAGTCTGGCCAAAACTTGGTGCCAAGCAGCGGGCGCATGCTCAATCACGATGCGAACAAAACCTTCTGCAGGCCCGGTGAAATTTCGGTTATAGTCCCTCACCCCACGCATTATCGGATCAACAAAAGGCCCGACAGCCTGCTCAACCAATTCGGGGCGTGCATCTGCGACGAAAGCCAAGGCTATGCCGCCGAAGTCCCAACTTACGTGGTTGTGTTGGGCCAGTCGAAGCGAGTTGCCCTTGTCAAGATGTGCGACACCGACTTCCGGCACCATTAGCATTAGGCGCGGTGGAAAATGCAAAATCCGGTCAGCCCTGTCGGAGATGAATTTTTGGACAAGGTGCCGTGTTGGTGGCCGTAAATAGAGGGTGGCCAATAGCACTTCGGTGTCATGAGGCATATTCTCCCAATCATCGCCAATGACAGAATCCAGCTTTTTCCAATCAACTTGGTAAAGGGCCGCTTCGTATTTCCGTGGTGCCGTCTGGCAGAGGAAATGAAGGAAGAAGCCTGCTGACTGAAAATGCCGGGGACGCACCGTCGAGATGTGTTCTGCTACCCGCTTGGGATCGACTTTATCGCACATACGCCGCGCGATTGCCAACTGACGGCGAGTCGGTTTCAGCTTCCCGACGTACACATGCAACACGTCAAACACGCGCAGTACGGTCGAAGCAAAATCTTGGCTGAGTTGATGAAATCCTTCCACCGGGTCTTTGGATAGAACCTGCTGCGCCGTTGGAAGAAAAAGTTCGGCCATTTCCAGAGCCAGATCCTCGTCCAACGAAACAACCGAAGCGCAGAATTTCGAGAAGATGAAGGCGTCCTCAAGAAAGGCTTCGTGCTTGGCGAACGCGCGCAGTTTGTCCCGATCAATAGCAACGCGAACTTTGGCGTTGAATTCATCAACCTTTACATAGGCCACGCTACTCAAGAGATCTGCCAAGCCGTATGCCGTATCGGGGTTGGCGTTGGAATAGGCTGCCGCGATTGCTATCGGGTCGGTGGCTGCGACGACCTTCTCGGCGACATCCCGATCCTGCTGAGCAAGATTGTTCAATATGTGGCCGAAACCGTATGCTCCATCGCTGGGATTGGAAATCCAGTTCGCCAGTATAGACACATGTGGTTCCACAACGGCAGTAACTCCACCCTCCGCGAAATCCCACAGGTCCGAAAGGGCAAGTGCCGCAAAACCGCGATCCGAACCTTCGGCCGCCCAGCAACGCGCAACCGCTGCCTCAACCCCGGGCTGTCCGAGAAGACGTGTCCAACTGTAGTTACCACTTCCGAAGCGAAGGTCATGTATCAGCACTCGCAAACCTGCATACGGGAATTTCGGATCGCGCAATACGCCCTCGATCATTGTGGCGATCTTCTCGCGTGCGTCCTTGCCTTGCCCCTCAAAAATACGTTTGAGCACAACCGTAGCGAAGCGCTGATGCGGAGTCCGACAATCCACCGTGCCCACGATCAGCCTTTGTTTCCCTAGCCATTTCAATCCTTGATCGACTATTCCAGCATCGATGCCAGCACGTTTACAGACTTCCACAATTTCTCCAGTAGCGGCACGCGCGTCGCGAGATGCCAGCTGCCGGATCGCAACCGCCGCAAGGATGAGGTCAGCATTATTTGCACGGGCGGAATCCGCTGCCTGTTTTGATCGTCGCCAGCCGCCTCCGAGTACGAAGCAGAACTGCCAAGGGCGATCCGCAGCACTTTCCGCATGGTCCAAGCGATCCCCTATATCGACATTCATCATGCGCTCGCCCACATCGTTGTCAGCGAGGCGCACGGCCTCTAAGGTCTTGGGCAAGTCGGCTCTCAAGGCAGTTGCAATCGTCTTCACAGCACGCTTCGCGTCGAGGGTGATCGAGCCTCGATGGATAACGCGCTCAATAGCATTGTGCGTCGAGAGGACCAGTCGAAACGGATCAGCCTGGTCCTCTATGCGACTAAGAACGTGAGGTTTTAGTAGATGAGCGTCGTCGATGAGATACAAGCGACGCTCGCCGGGCAATACCGCCTCCAACGAGATATTGTCGGCCTGAGGATCGATCAGGCGCAGCACTTTGCAGCCCTCCGCCGCCAAATCCTTCGCGGCTTGGTATGAGCAGATCGACTTTCCAGCTCCGGGCTCGCCAATGAGGCGCGCCGAATAAGCAATTTTTAGCTGCGACAGAACGGTGTCTACCTCGGTCAAGCGCGGACACGCAGAAGCGTCAGACGGCCCTAGCGAATAGCCCATTAAGGCAGGACCCAGCCCGCGGTCGCCACCAAACGTCACCAATTCCCAAATCGCGGTGCCGTGTGGGTTCGAAGGCTCAAGCAGCTTCGCATCGATTTTCTCAACGAGGCTCGCGAGTTTTTTTTCGAGGGGAGGTAGGGCACGCAATGCCTCGATCGCCTGCGGAAGATGGTCGGCGTGCTCGGGATAAAACTCGGTTATCACTTCAGGCGCGCTGGCCATCAGGGCCAGGATTTCCTCCCAGCCCAGCACGTCGACGCTGAATAGACCTTTGGCCTTGCGCTCGACAGACAACTCCCGAGCGGCCTTTTGTATTTTGGCATCCGCAGGAGCGGTTGTTGCGAATATCCACTCGTTTAGTTTAGGAGAGAATTGTTCCGCCTTAGCAATTTCCGCCAGTACTTCCGACCATTCGGCTTTGCTGCCGTAGTTGCTGTCCTTGCCCTTGCACTGGACGCCCCAATAGAACCGGCGGTCGCCGTTCTGGGAACCGAAGATATCGACACCGTGCTGTGCTTGCCCCCTCCGGCCGTTCTTCTGCGCCAGCGGATCCTGCCATACCCATTTGAATAGGGCATGGCATAAATCCTCAAAGGTTCCCCACTCTTTTGAAGGGGCTATTTGCTTGGCACGAAATTGCATTTAGCCTCTGTATAGTCCTTGTTGGGGTTGCCACTGACATTGCATGACACCCAACGCTGCTCTTCAGCGGGCGCGGCTTTTTGCGATCCGCTGAAAGAGCCTTGTTAGGCTGTTTCTGTCCCTTCGAAAAGCACCTCTGGCAAAATATCCGGTGGCGACCACAACCCATTGCACGCTCGAATGTATGTTTTCGCAAGAAGGACTACTTTGCTTTTCGCTCCAAACCACAGTTTATCACGTGTAACTTCGGTCAACCCCTCTGTCCTGTCGGCAGCGTAGCCTGATGTGGATAAAAACAGGCCTCCAGTTCGATTCTCGGCTACAATTACACTCATAAAATCAGAAACTGACTTCTTTCCGACACGTTTACCAGACCTCCAGTGTTTTAGTTCAACAATGAAGGATTGCTCACCAGAAATTGTCCTCCAAACCAGGATCAGATCTTTACCACCGTCTTTACTCGGAGGTGTAAGTTCGCATTCAAATCCCAAACCTTCCATTACACGTGCCATCATCCGTTCTAGATCGCGCCATTCGAGGTAATCAAGTGCATCGGGCGTTTCGGAAACAAGCTTTGCAAACTCATGGCTGATTGACTTGATCAAGACTTGTACTTGCTCTGCATATGCGGGCTTTCCAACCTCCAGACGCCGAATCCAAGCATCGATTCCTGCAAGGTCCAAAAGCTCAATAGCTACAGGTTCTCGAAAACGTGCCGCTTGCACTGCAGCTTCGGTAAAGCCAAAACGCCCAATCAGCATTGCTCGGTCATATCGGCTTTTACCTATGTTTGCTGTAAGTTGATCGATCGCATCAACATCAATCGGCTTCCCTTTGCCGTGATGCTTATATTCTATTGCAACCGAAGCCCTATATCTAACCCCATCGTCGTCATCGTCACGAGGACCGGCGAATAAATCGACGCCTAACTCTGGGCCATCTGGCTCAAAAAGATTCAAGCCTTCCTCTGCCAGTAGTGGGCCGAGGAGTCGGCTTAATACATTCACTGCTTCTTTGGCTGGAACGACACCGTCCTCACCTCGAAGCCATTGAAGATCGCGTCTAAGTTGGTCGAAATCCATTTTGTCTTAATTGCCTAACAGTGTTTTCTGCGTTTAAGTAGCCCCCATATTTTCTAAGCTACTCACAAAAAAAGCCCATCTCTCTTTATTAGAAATAGGGCTTTTGATGATCAGGCCATAATCCACCTTTTGGTATAGCCCTTCACAAGCAGAAAAAATCAAGATCAAACTTTCACTTAGCTAACTCTATGATGATGTATTGTCAAGAGATTTCACCATGAGACTTTCAATCAGTAATCATCGTTTTTCTTTTGGGATTGTTCTGAGCAGTAGTAGATACCGTTCTTGTCAAGCGAAAGCTGGTTTATAATTTGGGTCATACTTTTTGCCGGATTTCAGGATTCCAAAGATAAGGTGCACCAGCTTCCTCATTATGGCACAGACAATCACTTTCCCGTTTTTTCCTTTCTCTTTAAGGCGATTATAAAAAGCAATCATAACGGGATTACATTGGATCGATACCAGTGCAGGCATATACAGAGCTTTTCTGAGTCGAGCATGTCCGATCTTACATAACCTTGGTTTGCCTTTAATAGACGATCCGGAAAGTGTTTCCCGTGGTGCAAGCCCAATGAATGACACTATTTCGCGCACATGACTGAATTTGTCCAGATCATCCAATTCTGCCAGGATGTGAGGAATGGTTGCCGTGCCAATAGCGGGAATGGAAAGTAAAAGATCTTTCTTGTTTTTCAGGTTTGGATCCTGATCAATCAGATCGGCGATCTGATTCCTGACCTTCTCTATTTCTTTGCCAAGGTAGTCAATGTGTTCTTGGATCAATGGGATGACTGATTCATGTGCCGTCCTGATCCGATTCTTCTCCTTACTTCGCATGTCGATCAGGCTGTCAACCCGCCTGACCAATGCTCTCAGGGCTCTTATCTCCGGTGAGGGCGGACTCCAAGAATCTGGTCTCATAGCCAAGCAAAATCTGGCAATCAAACCCGCATCAATCTTATCTGTCTTGGTGCGAATCAACTCGCTTTGGCCAAACCCTTTGATGCGAGCGGGATTGACAACACTGACCACATGGCCGGTTTCATGGAGATAGATCGCCAATTCCTCTCCATAGTTGCCGGTCGCCTCAAGGCAGGCATGTACCTTATGAACTCCCTGTCTCTCCAGCCAGATCGTCAGTGTCTCAAAACCTTCCACCGTATTTTTGCAGGTTTTGTGTTTTGTCTTCCCCTCTACAAGAAGTGCAACGTCGAATTTCTGTTTTGCGATATCTATCCCAAGAACCGATACTGACATACTACAATACTCCCTCGTACATTAATCTAATCTCCAGTAAAATAGCTTCGTTCGAATCAACCTTGCAAGTGCAAACTCATTCCCATCTGAGAAGGTTTATGATACCGTACGAGTTATTGAACAAAGCTGTGGGAAGAGGATCTACTCTACAAATCATGCTCTCTGGCATCAGGTGAAATACAGATTCACTCTCCCCTATTTTACCCCAGTGTCTCAAGGTCTCTTATACCCCCTGATCTTCTTTTAGAACACAAGGTGAAAGGTAGGAGTTTTGCTGTAGGAGGGGCAGAACTGTTCCCTTGTTGTACTGTTCTTCTTGAACTTGATAAAATTATGATTGAAGTAATCCCATACGGTTACTTCAATAATCATTAACTCCACCCCTCATCGTCCTATGCTCTTGTTTTTGTTCGTGAGAACGGCAATATCATCGTTTCAGACCAATCTATATTTTACAAATTAACGGGGATTGCTTATCATGGTATAGAAAGAGGGGAACGATCTCAAAGAGACGCGAAGCTCACAGAGGAGCATATCCAAGAAGCAGAAACCCGCATCGCTGAAAGAGAGCGGGCGCTTGTACGAGGAAGCTCTCAAGCAAAGCTATCCGAAAAAGAAGTAAGGGGGAAGAACGATGCGTTACAGGGAAATTGCCAAGGCCCACTTGGAGAAAACGAACCCGAAGGCGGGGGACGCGCTGAAGGCAGAGAAGAAGATGGGAGCCTTCCTGACCGAGACGGTGGAGACGGCGATCGAGCAGGAAGAGACGATATTCGATCAGATGGTGCAGAAGAACAATCTGCCCGAGGATCCGATCGAGAGGGCGAGGGCTCTGAACATGCTGAAGATGACAGCAAGGGAGATCTCGACAGCCCACATGACGGAATTCCTGGACAGCCTGGAAGAGTAGCCAACTACTGCATCACAGACGAAGATCGCACAAGCAAGGCAGGATGAAAATGGATCCTCGCAAAAATTCAAAACCATGTGAGAACAAAATATCTGCCGCCTTGACAATCTGGCGATCATAGCATACAGGATTCATGAAGCCTCGGGTGGAGCCTCTCACCGTGGGCAATTGGAGCCCACTTGTCATGCTCCATTCGTGGTTTCAAGTGAAGCCTCATCTACTGGCCAGATCGGTCCTACACCTCCTTTCTGCCGCATATTTTTTTACGAGAGGGTTGTTCGTATGGATATCGAGAAGAGCATCGTTGAGGGCCAAACCGAAAAAACCACGCAATCCGAAGTGGCCGACAAGTCCATGGAAGGTGACTTCGTTTGCATCTTCCGGGAACGTGATCTGCTCCGCAACCGGGTACATAGTCCCGACCCGATAAGCTCCATTGGCATTATCGAGCGTATCAGAGGGAAAGTCAGAAGCCTTTTCGACAACCTCTAAGGCGGGCTGATTAAGACTATCTCCTAGAAGTTCCTTGGCATACCGTTCAAGACCTTCTCTTGTGTGGGAGCGAGGATTGAAAATATTGTCACCGAAGAAGGATCAGGAGTTAAACCATATGGCAAAAATGGAGACCAATATACCCGAGGAAAACAAACAGCCGATATTGAGAGTGTGGTAAAGGACGGGATCGTTTGGTATTCAAGACTCGTCAAAAAACACAAACGGCGAGTGGAAACTGAAGGACGAGTGTGTTCGCAAGATGCCGATGTCCCAAGCAGCCATGGAGAAGCCTGTAGGAGAGAGACGGCGATAGGTGTGACAACTATATTTGATCGGTTATTTCAAAACGTGGCGGATCGCCATCAAACCTCGGATCTTCATGAGGATAGTGATACTTCACAAGGAATTTATCTCCGAATTCCCTTTTGAGTTTTTTGGAAAGATCTATTCCCCGCTGGTTCCATTCTTCCCAATCGGTAATATTGTGATCTCTCCAGTCTCTTTCAAATTCTGTGACCCACTCAGCAAATTGTTTCTCAAGTTCTTTGGAAACACCGAATTCTTCAGGAAATCCACAGATAGCATCGGCAAGGCATGGCCCAATTGAGCGTTCGGGCGATCCCAGTTCTCGTATCCACGCATACGGGCCATTGCCGTAATCTGCCATAATGGTAATGGTTGGTTTTCTGTTCATACTCTTCTCCCGAAAAAAGGATGTGCCTTGAATAGAAACATAATCGTTTGAAGGTTGTCGCGCAAGCTATTTACGGGTAGTTTGCTAAGGTTGTAAGGCAATTATTTGGGGGAAAAGGCGAAAGCTCATCTCAGGGGAGTTTCAACCCGTGACTCACGGTAGGCGGAACATGAATCAAGTATCCGATTGAGAAATGGCAACACATCTTATATGATACGCAGCCATGAAAGTAACAGCCATATACCAACCGGACCAGTCGACAGAATGTAAGCGCCCCCTCTTTCTGGTACCGGTTTCGGCGGGATTTCCCTCCCCCGCGGAAGACTACATCGAGGGGAACCTCGATCTGAACCAGTACCTCATCAAGCACCCCGCAGCGACCTTCTTCGTGAAGGTGACAGGAAACTCCATGATCGATGCTGGAATCCACGACGGAGACATCCTGATCGTCGACCGTTCCCTCAAGCCCGTTGATAAGAAGGTCGTCATTGCCGTGGTGAACGGTGAACTGACCGTGAGGAGGATCCGGGTCACCAAGGGGAAGGTGGTCCTGATTTCAGAAAACAGGGAGTACCAGCCCCTCCAGATCGAAGAAGAGATGGACTTCGAAGTATGGGGCGTGGTCACCAACGTAATCCATCCGTTGTAGTATCATCGGTATTGATCATGTCACCCACCTTTGCACTGGTTGATTGCAACAACTTTTATGTGTCCTGCGAGCGGGTATTCAATCCCCGGCTTACAGGAGAGCCCGTTGTGGTTCTTTCCAACAACGACGGCTGCATCATTGCCCGGTCGAACGAGGCCAAGGCCCTCGGTATCGGGATGGGTGTCCCCCTGTTCAAGGTTCGGGACCTGATCAAGGCCCACGGTGTGCACGTCTATTCCTCCAACTACGCCCTGTACGGCGATATGTCACAGCGGGTGATGGAGACCCTCTCGCGCTTCACCCCCGATATTGAGATATATTCGATCGACGAGGCTTTCCTGGACCTGTCAGGCTTCCGGAGACGGGGTCTGACCGACTACGGCCGATCGATACGTTCCACGGTCCGGAGGTGGACCGGCATCCCCGTCTCCGTCGGCATCGCGAAAACCAAAACCCTTGCGAAGATAGCGAACCGTATCGCTAAAAAATCTCAAAAGGCTGGTGGAGTTCTGGATCTGACAGATTCACCCTACCTGTCTCCTGCTCTGGCCATGACAGAAGTAGGAGACATATGGGGCATCGGACGGAGGTATGCTGCATTTCTCAGAGGCATTGGCATCAATAACGCCCTGGAGCTTCGTGATGCCCCTGAAGAGATAATACGAAAGAAGATGGGGGTAAATGGCCTTCGAATCCTCCAGGAGCTCAGAGGGGCATCATGCTACCCCTTGGAAGAGTCTCCACCACCCAAGAAAGAGATCACCGTCTCCCGGTCGTTCAAGCATCCTCTGGGGGGCCGAACCGATGTGGGCGAGGCGGTAGCCGCCTTCACATCCCGGGCGGCGGAGAAGCTGCGGGCGGCACACCTCGAGGCGAATATCCTCGTGGTCTTTCTGATGACCAATCCCTACCACCGCGAATCCCGGTTCTTCAACATGGAGACCATACGCCTCCCCTTTGCCACCAGTAACACCACGGAGTTGATCCGGTACGCGCACAAGGCTCTCGACATGATCTACCGGGAGGGGTACCGGTACAAAAAGGCAGGGGTCGTCTTCAGAGATCTGACCTCCGACAGCCATACCCAGATGACGCTCTTTGCTGAAAATCGAGAGAAACACTCCAACGAGATCATGCGAGCCTTCGACAGTATCAACCGTCGATTCGGGTCGAATACAGTCAGATACGCCGCCACGGGTTCCACTACAAACCAAAAATGGAAAACGGTGGCCGAGTGGCGCTCACCTTCCTATACCACCAACTGGGACCAGCTACCCCGCGTGTCGTAACAACATTATCGTAAAAGGAGGTATCTTTCCCATGGCCCTGAGAAAAGAAGATATCGCTCAATTAATCGAAATAGAGTTGGGCTTTCCTAAGAGCAGATCGAAAGAGCTGGTAGAATCCGTCTTGGAGATCATGAAGCAATCTCTTGAGAAGGGTGAAGAAGTGAAGATCAGTGGCTTCGGGAAATTCTTCCTCATCGACAAGGAAGCCAGAAACGGGAGGAACCCGCAAACGGGAGAGGATATCATCATTGAACCCCGGAGGGTTGTTTCTTTCAAATTCTCCTCACAGGCGCGGGCCAAGCTCAACGGCGAATTGACATCATGCACCACTCAGAGCAGGTCTGGCGCCTTCATGAAGAGAGTAAGGAGAAGCCTTTAAAGGAGGGATTACAATGAGTGCTCGAAAACCATTTTTTTGCATCTTTACGTGTCTCTTTGTTGTTGCTCTCATATTCGTTTCCCCGCCTGGCGTCCAAGCTGTCGACTATCCCGAGATACACTGCAAGCATTTCATCCACGGCTACCCAACCGGCACCCCACTGAGCAATGATCTCATCATACGTGATATCTACGCACTGTCATCAAATGATGTGACCAAAATGTCAGATTGGGTCTGCTATCGTCTCGATAAAGAAACCGTCACCGGAGACGTGGAAACCTCAAGGCAATGGAAAGCTGATCCGTGGTTGGATGATGGTGAGACATTGGAACCTTTGGATTATACGGGCGCACATGCTGCCCTGCATGTAGACCGGGGGCATCAGGCTCCTTTGGCAAGCTTCAAGGGAACACAGCAATGGGCTGATACAAACATGCTTTCAAATATAACCCCACAAAAGGCAAGCCTCAACCAGGGGCCCTGGAAGAAGCTTGAAGAAAAAGTGCGTGACCTTGCGAGGGCAGGTAATGTTGTTTATGTGATGACAGGGCCGCTATATGAAAGAGAAATGACACCCCTACCCGGAGCAGATGAAAGTCACAAGATTCCGTCGGGCTACTGGAAGATCATCGTGATACAACCAGACAAGGACATCGATTCCATCCGGACGGCAAGCTTCATCTTTGACCAAGAGACACCGAGAAATGATGCAGTAATCGATCATCTCTCTACGATCAATAGCATTGAGACAAAAACAGGTCTTGATTTTCTAAGAACCCTTCCCGACGAAAAGGAAGAAGAGATTGAAGGAGCAATACATAGAAGTTGGGCTGAGACAAATTTCAATTAACTTATTAAGGAGAAGTGGATGACAGAAAAAGCGGAATCCAAAGAGAATGAAATATCCTTTGAAGAATTTGTTCTGATCAATGCAATCCAGACAGATACCCTTGCCCAACTTCTTATTGAGAAAGGCATCATTTCGGAAGAGGAATTTTACTCCAAGCTCAAAGAGGTCCAGGCCGAGTATGAGAGCAAACGAAATGCATAGGAAAGATACTTCTCAGCGCCATGAGTGTTGTATGTGGAAAGATGGTATCAGTCAAACACACAGAAACCCCAGGCTGAAGAGGGTTTTTGAAATTCCGGGGCTTCTGCCAGGCAAACACTTCCATGATCAGGAGGCGTTGAAGTAAATTTTACTCCCATCATCTCCTAAATCGAGGACTTTTTTATGCCCGAAAAAACAGCCCATATGTTGCAGAAAACCTTGGGTATCCTGGCAAAGGTGCAAAGCCTTAAGGGTGAAGATTTCACGGAGGGAAGGGAAGAGTACCTGCAGCTTGTGGAGCAGTTCTACCAAGAGAACGAACATCTGATGGCTCGCCAGCAGTATGAAGCGGCTCAAGTGGATCCCGAGTATTTTCTGAGACTGATCATGCTTGCTGATGCCATTCACAAGGATGAATGATTAGCAATGTTCTCTCGCCATTTGTTACACCTACTAACAAATGATTTTGATCAGGGGGCACTACTGGGGATTACCGTTCGAAAGTCTCATCGTAAAATATCTTGACAATACATCATCATAGAGCTAACTAAGTAGCGATTTTGATCTTGATTCTTTTTGCTTGTGAACAGCTGTAACCAAGGAGTGGATTATGGTCTGATCATCAAAGCCCTGTTTCTCAAAATGAGAGATGGGGTTTTTTTATGCCCCATCACCAACTTTTTATATTACTTGTTCATGCTTATAGTTAAAAACATTAATCTAATCGACTAAGGTTTAAGGAAGCAGGATTCACAATCCAATGAGCACTAAGGAGGAGAAAAGATGAAGTTGAAAAACTTTTTCCTGATTTGCTTGATGGTACTTTCCTTTCCAGGTTGTTCCTCGCATAACGCTGCTCGTCAGCCAGATTTATCTTTTGATCTCAAGGCGCAAGAAAATGCAGTTGAACAGAATGGGATTTTTCTTATGGTGAAGGTGTTTCACTTAAAATCAGAACTAAAAACTTACTTTGATGAGGATCTACTACTATATAGCGTACTTCCAGTTCAAATAAATATACAAAACAAATCATATGGGAAAACGGTCGTTTTTAACACTGATGGCATTAATCTAATCGATCCCACCGGAACTAGAAGCCCTGTAATGTCAACAGAACAAGTAGTTGAGAAAGCAAAAAAAAGTTTTTTCAGAACAGCTGGTTGGGGAGTAGCATTTGGCTGTATTGGCGCAATTCCAAGTGCAATAAATGTTTCAAATACAAACGAAAAAATACAGGCAGATTATGAATCGCGAATGCTCAAAGGCGGCAATCTTGTTGCTGGTGGAGTAACAGAAGGCCTAATATGCTTTCATGTTCCTGAAGATA
Organism: Syntrophales bacterium; assembly: GCA_963662405.2. Lineage (GTDB taxonomy): Bacteria > Desulfobacterota > Syntrophia > Syntrophales > UBA2210 > UBA6078. Next base: position 298,578 of record CAXXKT010000001.1, on the reverse strand, counting down.
TAAATAACCTCTCAGGATGGAAAGTGTCCGTGATCTTGAAAGACATAGAGACCGAAGAAAATATCATCCTTGAATATGGGTTGTCAGGAACAATCGTTTCTCCACAGGAAAGAATAAACGAGCAACAGGAAGGAATTGATGAGAGACCGTCACAAAGCATTAATATGTAGGGACATCAAGTATTTTTACTGTATCTCATCGAACGAGAGATAAGGCTTTTTTGTGAGCAGGCTAAACGAGCAATGATGCTTTTCCTCACCAATTTATTCGATATTAATACTTGTCTAACATTTTAGGAGGAACTGATGACTCCCCACAAGAAAATACGCCTAATTCTATTGATCTTTTTTTTACTATGTATTTCAAGTTGTTCAACTATTGGGCTTAAGGAGGGCAGTATTCAAAAAACACTTATGTCTGCTGTGGGCATAAAGGACAATAGTGTTCAAGAAACGCCTATAGCTCCAAAAGAGGATGATAGTGATGTATTTGAAGAAAGAGAATACACTATTTTTAACGATCAAGGAGACCATTTTGAAGAATTAGTAAAAAATGGGTATTTTCGAAAGGCTGCCAGATTATATGATAAATACCATGAGTCATATTTTAATAAAGAAGGGGTTTTGCCTTGGGAGAATAGAAAAGAAAAATATACGGTTTATTTTCAAATGATTGCCAATCATCTTAATGGTTGTTTCTGTAAAAAAATAAACGATGCAAATTTGAGGATAGAATCACATACTGTCTGGCCAGCACCCCCGCAGCAATGGAACATAATATCCAACGAGATCTCCCTCTCACAAACAATAATCGATGAATACAATTCATTTTGTCTGCTCAGCAAAGACCAGTATAGGTATGCTGCTGTTGAAGGGCTTGAGCAGCATGCGCAAATTTTAAAAGACAAACTCAAATCTTATGCTTCTCTTGCCTTTAAGGAATATGACTTATTTAATGAAAAAAACTTTTTTAATAGTTATCCATTTGATATTTTGAATGAAAATGAAATTATTTCAGAAAATTTCAACTTCATTCTGGAAAAGTTGCAGTGTGCTTGTTGTGATGATATCGAAAAATTCAACAATACCTATAAAGATTACACAAGCTCGGATTCAGATTACTTAATCGGGAGTTTATATGTCGAACGTTTTGTCGAAGATAAAAAAGGGGATAATAATCGAGTAGAGCTTGCTTTACTTTTAGATGCAATTAAAACCGCAAATGATAAAGGGTTTTCCATCAAAGAAATCAAGAATCAACATGTCTCGTTTGTGGAATCTACAAGTAAAACTCTTTTAGATGAAGGGTATGTTGAATTTCCAGCTAAGGTCAATGTTGATATTCCTTTTCCACATAGGACATGTCTTCTTAAAAAGGCATTTTCAGAGACTGCTGATTCAAACTTCGTAATTGTCTTTAATGTTGCCCAAGCCAGCATTAAAAGGCGCATCAAAAAAAGAGATCAAATAAAATCAAGATATTTGGCTGGCTACAGAGACGTTAGTAATCCCAATTCTAGGCAAGCTGCTATTGCGGTACGAGAAGCTGAAAGAGGACTTTTGTCTGCCCAGGGTACATTCTGTGGCGGTGGTACTTTAGCAGCCGCTGCATGTGAAGTCGTTAAGGCTATAGCAATCGTAGGATGGAGAGATAAATTGAATACTGCAAACCAAGCATTTATAAATACTCCGGAATATATACAAGAAGCAATCCATAAGGATTATAAGTTTAGTGTTTCAGATGTAGAAGTGACAAAATCGATGACTGTCAATTATTATATCCTCGACAGGCCCAACAAAAAATACTTCAAGTCAGTATTTGACGTGAGTGAAGAGAAAGTTTTCAAAGTTGCCTATTCCTTAAAAGATGAGGACACAAATTTATCCGGGCATATGTCCACTTACAACAGTGAGCAGGACATTGAGTCATTTGAAAATGAAGCAGTGTCTGTCGACCTGTCCAGTCTAATGCAAGATTACTTAACCAATATTGATAAGACGAAAAGACTTTTAAGTGAAGAGAAATTAATGACCGCAATGCTCAAAGACAAAAATGTAGCACTTGCAAACTACAAAGAGAAAAAACATTCAACAAAATCCCTCAATGATCCAAGGTTTAATAATGTTGTCGTAATATATAACCCTGAGGGTAAAATAGGATCAGGATTTTTTGTTGGACCAAATTTGATACTTACAAACTATCATGTCATCGAGGGGTCAAAATTTCTCGAAATGAGACTCCATAATGGCTTAGAAACATTTGGGAAGGTAATTAAAAGTGATGTTAGGTTAGACTTGGCTCTTATCAAAGTTGAAGCCCGAGGTGAAGCAGTAAATTTTTATAAATCTAATATAATTGAACTGGGTACAGAAGTTGAGGCCATAGGTCATCCCAGTGGTCTTGAATTTTCAATAACTCGTGGGATTGTAAGCGCCATACGGAAACGCAAAAGCGTTTATGATGTTGGTGGAAAAGAAATTCTTTTTATTCAGACTGATGCTGCAATTAACCCTGGAAATTCGGGAGGGCCTCTGTTTTTGGAAGGGAAAGTTATAGGTGTAAATAATCAAAAAATTGTTGCTAATGCTGTTGAAGGACTTGGCTTTGCGATCCATTTTTCCGAGGTGCAAAATTTCTTAAAGGAGGATTATTGATGAAACTCCAAAACAGATTGGTTTTACTTACAAGCCTCCTTTTGCTTATGTTGCTATTAGGATGTGCTGTGCCCAATAGGTTCGGAATGATTTCCGATCCTGAAACTGGTTTGCAGTATGGTGCTGTTCTTGAAAGGAGTTTTTTTATTGATTCAAGCCAATTTGAAAACAATACGATTAAAATTTCAGCGAGGAACGCATCTGGAGACCTAAATTATAACATTCGTGGTTTTATAAAATCACTAGAAAAGGCATTTCTTGAAAAAGGATATTCGATTAATAACCAAGGAAATTTCGGCATAAAGTATGACGTAATCATAGAATATAGTGGTCATATCCAGAGCAACATGTCGGAACAATATGCTTTCTTAGGAGGTGCCGCAGGTGGAATTGCAGGATACCGCTCAGAGGCGAAAGCGGGTGAGGCTATAGGGGTTTTGACAGGGGCAACGATAGGGACCATTATAGGAAGCTATGTAACCGATGATACATTTATAATAATTGCCAGAGTGACAATTGGTGTTATTGACGATGTTAAGAAGCACAAAAAAACAGTTACTTTTAGTTCAAGCCCAAAATTACAAGAAGAGGAACAGAGCGGAGTCACAGCTTTTGAGAAAATAATGACAACACGAGTCGCTGTCTTCGCGGGAGGGCGTAATGTTCAACAAGCCGAAATTGTTCAAGGCGTAAAAAGCCGTCTTCTAAGTATCATATCCGACATCATATAAAATGAGCAAAGAGCATCGAAAAACCGCATCCACAGAGACTAGAATCCTGACGGTACTTGCGCGGCAAGTTGTGGGATATTTAATCGCATTTCTTCATCTATTAAAATGCTCCGGTGTTCCGAGTCTATGTCATCTACTATTGGAGGTTTAGAAATGCTCAAAAAACTAATTTTTGTATTTTTCCTATGCTTTATTCTCATTTTAATTGGTTGCGCGGCTGAAGTAAGAAGGTTTCCGACTAAATTTTTACCAATGTCCTCACAGAAATCTCAAGGCTCTTTATACCTAACAGAGGACGTGATTATTCAGCTACACACTGGCTACGAAACACTTCTTCAACGTGAATCGAGGTGGGATTTTGTTGGGGCAATAGATAAAGGAAATGTCTACAAACCCATTAATCAGGTACTTACTGTCGAAGGTGCCCATATACATGAAGCTTATATTGTCATCTCCAAAGGGGAATTAGTTGGGTTCTATTTGCCAGTTGAAAATTGTTTTTCACCGTTGTTGAACAAACATCCACTACCAATAAAATAGAAAGGAGATGGTAAATGTTCAATTATAAAAGTAATTTTATTTTAATTTCAATATTATTTTTATTTGTTTCTATTTTGTCTGGCTGTGCTACTACTGGACCGCAATATTCATCAATAAAACCTTCCATACCGGTGATTGAATATGAAAAAGGAAGGATCTTTTTTTACCGACCTTCATCTCTGGGGGCAGCAATTATTCCAAATGTCTTGCTTAATAACGAAAAAGTCGGAGAAGCAAAATCTTGGGGATTTTTCTATGTTGATCGTTCGCCTGGCAACTTCGAAGTTCTCCTTTCTACAGAAGTTGACAAAAGATTAACTTTTACACTTGAACAAGGCCAAACTCGCTATGTTCGAATGGCGGTTGTCTTAGGAGTCCTCGTTTGGCGGGTTTATCCAGAGTTGGTTGATAAAGATGTTGCAGAATCTGAGATGGAAGAATTGAGGTATACAGGAACAAAAGTTGTTAATAGCAAGCTTCCTAAGTGAACCCACACCATATGGGATTATATGTGGTTTCTGTTCCATGTAGAATTAATCTTTATGAGGTAGAATCTATGAGCCCTGATTCAGAATTTAATAAATATGGAATATCTACAAGTTTTGAAACAGTTCTAGCGCACAATATTCCAGGTATGCTCCTTACCGCTTGTGCTTTTATGTTAATCGACATTTCAACACAAAAGAAAATAGCATTTTATATTGTTAAAAATTTCGATCTAAAATTGCTTTCTGTTTTGTTAATAATATTTGTTTTCATGGGCTTCGTGTTCGGTCTTATTATCGATGAAATTCACCATCTGCTTATTGAAGAAAAAGTATACGAACCCATAGCCAATGCAAAAGGGAAATTTAAACAATTTAAAGATTTGGACGGCAATGATTGCACAGAAAGTTATTTTCTGCCATATATGGGACTTGACTATTATAAGTACAATTTAAAACATTTTTATAGTTATTCTGAATTCGACGCAAATATAGCAATAGTTTTTTTTATTTACCGCACCTATATTGCCAAAGTTTCTAGATTATTATTTTGTTTTATCTAAATTTATGTTTTGGAGTATTTTTTTTGCTAATTTGCTATTTTTTTTCTTGATGCTCTACTTTGGATACACAGCATTCTGTGATTATTATTCTTCCTTTCGGAATACACTACGGGGTGTACTTAAAAAGCAAGGATTTGAATATAGCTTTGATAGTAATGACGTAAAGCTTAAAAAAAAATAATGCCTCGTTTTTAACAAACACATCAATTTGGACCGCTATCGCTGACGCTTATGTGCGCCGTTAATGATTACTGAAAGCAATCTTCTGCAATTGCCTCAACCTTAATCTTACCGACTTCAGGAAGAAGCCATTCGCGTGGAACAAGATGAATTTAGAGGGTGGGTAAATGTATTTTTTAGAGAGCTAAAAGGGTGGAGCACTGTAAATTGGGGGTATATTTGGGGGTATGTCAATTTTTGAAATTCTGAAAACACAATAAATATAGCATATTTTATTGGCTGTTCGACTCCCGCCGCCGCATTATTCGGTATAATCAATCATTGAGCGCCAATTTTAACCTTCCGGGTGAGCCGTTTTTCTCATTGTGTGTCGTGTGATGTGCCATTCTGGTGGAATGTTGCGGATTTTAGGCCGACCATTCTTCCGGACAATATATGTGATATCAAGTATTTAGATTGCTTGGACCATCAAGAGATTTACCTGGTCGAATGTTCGAGCAACCAGCGCAAGGGTTTCTCCCGTTGCCAGAGTCTCAAAAACAAAGGGATGTATCGTTTCGTACCAGTGTCGATGGAGAATTGCGCTTTTTTGTCATAACCTACCCCCACGTCTCCCAGAGCTTATCCTGTCAAATAGGGCAACGCGCCGTATTTACGAAGACACAGGGTCTTTATGAAAGACAACACTTGAATATCCCGCCCTGTGGGACGGTTGATTCACTCCTCTACGAAAATGGCATATAATAACCGCGTTCGCTTGATTCTTTCTGTGATGTGTCATTATAAGATATTGAGAAGAGACGGGTAATCGTCTCAGACCACTCGGTCCCCGCCAACAGGGCACCCCATTGCCTCACATTAAAATGTTACCGAAAGGAGAGCGGTGACAGGTAACGTTGCCTCATAAAAGATGTTACACTGGTTTGATGTAAGAAAAGATCTGTTTTAGTTTCTTTTCCATGTTCTTTCTGAGCAGGAACGGGTTGAGATTTTCAAGCTGTTTGGACAAGGACTCTTTTGTCTGATCAGCAATATCAGGAGAGGCCAAGATTCTCTGATACGGGGTTTGGGGTGAATCGTGTCGTTTAATGGTTTTCGAGCCGATTCGCTCTTTGACGATGAGTTTGACGGAAGGGCAGAAGAAGTTGTGAAAGAGTCTCCATTCGTTTCGATAGAGGTCATTGAGGGTGGGGACGATGCGGGGTTGATCAAATCGTTCATATCCGAGCCATTGTCGGACATGGGTCCAATTTTCTGTTCTATATGGGCGTTGTCATCTTTGTGGTAGGCTCTGCTGAGGTGGTAATTGAGGAACTCCGAGCCGTTATCGGAATCGAAGCCCCGGAGAGGGAACGGGAGGTCTTGTTCGATATCTTTGATTTGTTTCAGGACACCTCCTTCCCCCTTTCCCCAAACGGCACGCTGTTCGGTCCATCCGGTGGCGATATCAACGGTGTCGATGGTATAGACGAACATACCCGCGATGGATTCACCGCAATGGGCGACGGTATCGGCTTCGAGGAATCCCGGTCTGGATTCATCCCACTGGTTGGTTTGGATGGGTATCTGTTTTTTCAGGAGGCTTCCCGGTTTTGTTGTTGCCCGACCCCGCTTGTTGTAGTGGATACGAGTCGGTGCGAGGATCCGGTCTATGGTTGCCGGAGATGTGGTCAGGAGAGCTTGAGAGACCTCAGGGGAAAGAGTCCCGAACTGTATATTATATCCGGGCATCCAGAGGGGGAGGATGGCTTTCAATCGTTTAGAGCAGGGGAGATTTGCGGCGAGCCAGATTTGTTTGAGGGGAGTAATAATCTGATCGTTTTGATACCGCGGTTTTGGTCCTCGTTTCTTCGGTTTGGGTTTTGTGAACCGTTTGAATCTTTTAAGGACTCGTATAGCATGTTTGCGATGACAGTGACGGGTGGCACAGAACTCATTCAGAATGGCTGTTTTTTCACGGCGAGGGGCTGAGATACACTGCCTCCCGGTTCTCTTGCTTGGATCGCGGATTCATGATCAACCCTCTTTTCAGAAGTCGATGTTCGGTAACATCATATTATGAGTCAACGATCCTTTTTTTGCACCACTGTCGGTAACGTTTAATATGGTGCAATTCGGCACGGCTTTTTTTGTTGCCTTGGAAGAGACCTGAGAGTAATGTTATTATACCTGTTGATCACCAGCTGAATTTCAAACTCGGGAACGTACACATATACGGTTCTCTGACATGAAAATCGGTTCCTGCGATACGAAATGCTTTGTCCGGCGTACGGTTTGAGCTGAGGGTAGGGTGACGTATCTGCGCGGCTTCAGTCGATAGTCTCGTAACAGAAGATCTCGGCACCTGCCCGTGCTGTCAACGTGAAGGCAGTACGGATGAATCTGTGATAACCTTCCGGCTTGGTACATTGAAAATGCCTGCAGTATCGAGGCGTACAGCATACCAGACACATATCGAACCTGAACCTTCCGCACGTGTGGGGACCGTCCCCCGCGCACATCAAGGAGGCGACCATGCCCAAACGAAAATCTCCTGAAAAACAGCAACAGCCCGAGCAGCGTTCACTTCGTGATTGTCGGAGTATGTTGATGAATGCCCCCATAGGGATATTCTCGACGACTCCCGATGGCACGTTCATTTATGTTAATGAGTACTTGGCACGAGTCTTCGGTTATAATTCGCCCCGGGAAATGATGGACTCGGTCGTTGATATCGGGAAACAGCTCTATGCCGACCCGCGAGACAGGGACACGATCCGCAGGTTACTGGAGGAGAATGAGGAAGAACTGGATTTTGAATGTCGTTTTGTCCGCAGGGATCAATCCACTTTCTGGGGTTCCTACAATGTCCGGGCGGTGCGGGATGAAAAGAAGAGCATTATCCATTATGAAGGGTTCCTTTCAGATATAACCAAACGCACGGAGGAAAAAAAATCGCTGCTGAGGACGCAGTTCGCCATGGATCGGGCACCTGACAGCGTCCTCTGGATCGATGACGAGGGGTATATCATGTATGCGAACGATTCCTCCTGCGCGTCGCTGGGATATACCCGTGATGAGTTGTTGCAGATGAAGGTGTTTGATATCGATCCTGATTTTCTCATCGACAACTGGGAACAGCACAAAAAAGATATGGAGCGCGAGGGGGCCATGACGTTCGAATCGCGCCACCGGACGAAAGACGGAGATATTTTCCCGGTCGAGGTCAGCACCAACCGTTTCGGGTTTAACGATCATTTCCTGGCGTGTACCTTTGATCGCGACATCACCGAGCGAAAGCGGATGGAGACAGCCCTCCGGGAGAGTGAAGAGAAGTACCGCACCATTCTTGATGAAATGGAAGAGGGATATCAGGAAGTAGACCTCGCGGGGAATTACACGTTTTGTAATGATGCGTTTCTGAGACTGCACGGTTACAGCAAAGACGAAATTCTGGGTACGAATTTCAGCCGCTATCTCGCCGATCAGGAGGACGCGAAAAGGGTCTACGATGCCTACCATCGTATGTACAGGACAGGGATTCCCATCAGGAATTTCGTGCATGATATTATCAGGAAGGACGGCACCAGGAGGACGCTTGAATTTAACGCCTTTGTGTTAAGAGATTCTGATGATCGTCCCATCGGTTTCCGGGGGATTGGCCGCGATATTACGGAACGCAGACAGGCGGACGAAGCGGCGAAGGAGAGCGAAGCGCGCTTTCGCATGCTTTTCACCCTGTCGCCCTTTCCCCTGGCCCACATATCCCGGGACGGACGGATTCTCGATGTGAATAATCGCTTGACCGAAGTAATGGGACATACGATTGATGACGTACCGACCCTCGAACAGGCATGGGACCTTGCCTTGCCTGATGCTGAAATGAAAAATGAAATCACGTCAAAATGGCGGGAAGATCTGGAGAACGCCATAGCAACGGATGCCGACATAGAACCAATAGAATGTCCGCTGCTCTGCATGGATGGAAGCACGCGAACGATGATTGTGGGGACCAAACTCCTGGGAGAGGGCATCATCGTCAGTTTCTTCGATATCACCGATCGCATGGAGACCGAGCAAGCGATAGAATTCGAGCGCCAACAGCTCCTGTCGATTTTCAACAGCCTCAACGAGATTATATATGTCTCCGATCCCTCCACCCACGAGCTCCTCTTTACCAACCGTTACTTGAAGGATCTGATCGGGAAAGACCCGACGGGGGGAATCTGTTACAAAGAACTCCAACTCCGTGATCGGCCGTGCGATTTTTGTACCAACAAAATAATTCTCAACAATGGTGGGCTGCCCCACAGTTGGGAATTTCACAATGTGCCGTTGGGTATTGATGCCGAAATCGTTGATAGGATTATTCGATGGCCGGATGGTCGGGATGTCCGCCTTGAATTCGCGAAAGACATCACTGATCGAAAACGGGCCGAGCGCGAATTGAGAGAATCGGAAAGCAAGTTCCGTTCAATCTTTGCGGCCATGAATGATGTGATCATGATTCTTGATGCGGAAGGCCGCTATCTTGAGATCGCGCCCACCAAAACGGATTTCCTGTATCGGCCTCCGGACAAACTGATAGGAAAAACATTGCATGAAGTTTTTCCGCCCGAGAGGGCCGATATGTTCCTTGGCGCGATTCGCGACGCCCTGTCACAGCGGAAGACGGTTTTCCTGGATTACGAACTCACAATCGGCCCGCGGCAGGTCTGGTTTGCATCCAGTATTTCACCCTTGTCGAAAGGTCGGGTTGTTCATGTTGCACGGGATATTACCGAACGGAAAATGCTCGAAGATAAATTCGCCACCGTCTTCATGATGGCTCCCAATGTCATCGCCGTTACGCGCATGGACGATGGTATGATAACCGATATCAACGTGGGTTTTGAAGAGGTCACGGGATGGAAACGAGCGGAGGTTATCGGGAAGACTGCTTATGACATCAACTTCTGGGACAATCCGGGCGAGCGTGAGTACATGGTGGATAAACTCAGGGAAGGAAGAGATGTCTTGCATCAGCAAATGCGATTCAGGAGGAAAGACGGTTCCGTGCTCAAGGGTATCTATTCCGCCCGCTCCATCCGCATCGCGGGAGAAGACAACATCTTATTCATTCTTCAGGACGTGACCGAGCAGCAAAGAACAAAGAAGGTGCTGAAGGAAAAAGAAGCGCAGCTTCGTGCCATTACCGCGAACATACCGGGAACGATCTTTCAGTTTTATTTCAAGAAGGACGGTGAATACGGTATCAATTACATTAGCCAACGGATAACCGAAATCTTCGGGATAGACAGGGATAGAGAAAACCTGTTTCAATATTTTGTGTCCTGCATCCACGAGGATGACAGGAAACGGTTCCTTGGTTCCGTTCAGGAAGCGGGTGACTCGATTTCTCCATGGAATTTTGAGGGACGGTTTGTGAAAAACGATAAGACCATGTGGTTCCATGGGAGGGCTATGCCGACACGCCATGGAGACCGGGTGGTGTATGATGGTTTTTTGGTGGATGTTACGGACCGGAAACGGACCGAAGAGGAAAAGGAAAAATTGCAGGATCAGCTCCTCCAGTCCCAGAAACTGGAGGCGGTCGGTGTCCTTGCCGGTGGTGTCGCCCACGATTTCAACAACATGCTGGGGGCGATCATGGGATATGCCGAGCTAACCATGACCAAGATGGACCCCGCGAATCCATTTCGCGAAAACCTCGATAAGATCCTCGACACGGCCCAGCGATCCGCCAACCTCACCCGCCAACTCTTGGCCTTCGCCCGCAAACAGACCATTGATCCGGTCGTATTCGATCTCAGCGAATCGGTCGAGGGCCTCTTGAAGATGATACGCAGGCTCATCGGCGAAAATATCGAGCTGGCCTGGTTCCCCGGAAAGGGCCTGGGTAGTGTCAGGATGGACCCCGCGCAGTTCGACCAGGTCCTGGTCAATCTGTGTGTCAACGCCCGGGATGCCATTGCGGATGTGGGGAAGATCATCATTGAGACAGACACGGTATTGTATGATGAGACATATTGTGATGCCCATTCCTATTGTACCCCCGGAGAATATGTGCTCCTCGCCGTCAGCGACAATGGAAGCGGTATGGATAGAGAGACCCTGAAGCACATCTTTGAACCGTTTTTCACGACCAAGGAACTGGGGCGGGGAACAGGCCTGGGTTTGTCGACCGTTTACGGCATCGTCAAGCAGAACAATGGATTCATCAACATATACAGCGAGCCGGGAAAAGGAACTACCTGCAAAATCTACATTCCTCTGCATACCCTTGAAGCCGTGAAGACACCGGTGCCGACGGCTGAGGAAATCCCCCGAAGTCGGGGGGAAACCATCCTCATCATAGAGGACGAACCGACGATTCTGGATATGACCACGGTCATGCTGCAGCGCCTTGAATACACTGTTTTGGCGGCCGCGACGCCCGGTGAAGCGATTCGAATAGCCGAAGAACATGGCTCAGAGATACATCTGCTTATCACCGACGTGGTCATGCCGGAAATGAACGGCAGGGACCTGGCAGAGAGGCTCCGGACGATCCGCCCGACGACGAAGATTCTCTTTATGTCCGGTTATACGGCCAATGTTATTGTCCACCACGGGGTGTTGGACGAGGGGGTCAATTTCATACAGAAGCCGTTTTCGATGAAGGGGCTGGCTGCCAAGATTCGAGAAGCGCTTGGATGAGAGAAGAAAGCGCGAGAAATCAAATGCATAGCTGTCGGGAAAACCGGAGACGCTTTCCGTATCAATGTGCCGGGTGTTCCGGGGTGTGATGTGCCTGCCGGTCTTTCAAGAGATGAAACGTGCAACCCGTCGGAATATCTGCGCGGTTTGCTTCCTCTTGACAATCTGAAAATCCTGATTACCTTTTAATCAGGATATCCATCCATCAGTGATCACTGACGAAGCTCTGATAATAGCTGATCAAAGTCGTTCTTTTCGGATTTTTTGATGCTGTTTTTGGGGCTTTTTGCTGTCAGGCTGCAAAACATAAAAAGGAATGAAAGGAGTGATGTGTCATGTTGTTGAGAAGCAGAACCGATTGGCCCACATGGGGCTGGACGAGTCCACTTCAGGAGCTGGAACGTATGAGAAGGCAGATGGACTGGCTGAGTAGCGGCCTCTCACGAGGCCCGTTGGGGACGCCCACGGCAGGCGTATTCCCTCTGATGAATATAACCGAAGGTAAGGAACACTTCTACGTCCGTGCCGAGCTTCCCGGCCTCACGGCCGATAATCTGGACATCTCCGTAACGGGGGATACGCTCACCATCGCGGGCGAGCGAAAGCTCCCGGCCGAGGATGAGAAGGCGAAATATCATCGCAGGGAGAGGGAAGCGGGGCGATTCAACAGGATTATCACCCTGCCCGCTCAAGTGGATACGGGGAAGGTGAATGCGCGTTGCAAGGACGGGCTCCTCACGGTAACCCTCCCGAAAGCGGAGGCTGTGAAACCCAAACAGATTACCGTCAAGACTTCCTAAATCGATGTGAAAGGAGTGATGTGAGATGACAGACAGGGAAATGAAAGCCCTTCAGGCAAAAGAAAAGGCGGAAGTGACCGAACCCGCCGAGCAGACGAAACCGGGAGTGGTCTTTACCCCGGCGGTGGATATCTTCGAGACGGAGCATGAAATCACCGTGCTGGCCGACATGCCCGGTGTGAAGGCCGGAGACCTGAACATCGATCTCCATGAAAATGTCCTTACCCTCGACAGTGAGGTACAATCTCCCGAAGGGTCCGATGAGGTGGACGTGCTCAGGGAGTACCGGACGGGACGATACTACCGTCAGTTCAGGCTTTCGCAGATCATCGATCAGGCGAAGATCGATGCCGAGATGAAGGACGGTGTCCTCCGCCTGAGGCTGCCCAAGGTGGAAGCGGCGAAACCACGCCAGATCAAAGTGAAGGTCGCGTAAGCGCCTCTCATCGGAGAGTGTTGGTTCGGAAAGGATTGGGTGATGGGCGGCGTTTCGTCCCTGTCACCCATCCTTTTTTCCGTGAGCGGGAGACCTCGCCTGTTCGATCATTCTTGTATCCCCGACTTATGGGTATAATCATAACAAAAGATTGTGCCACCCTGCGGGTATGGTGCGGAGCCGAAGCGAGGCTGTCAGACGGGCTGCGTCCCGCCTCCGTATTTTTCGGATTCCTGCCGTGGTTGTAGAAACACTGAATCTTTTCCTTGACTTTATTCTATTTGGTACTACATTAGCTCTCATATGAAGCATACAAGACACCCGCATGCTGCCTTTCCCTTTGTTCCCCTTGTCGAGGGGACATCCCATTCGATCCCATCCCCGGTTATTCACAAAGAGACCGTATTTATTATCGAGGAGGTGTTCTTGTCTGGGAGGGTATGACTATGAAGGACGAAGCCAGGACAAAAAAGGACCTTGTCGCGGAACTGGCCGCGTTACGCCGTCGGGCTTCCGGTCTTGAGGAGAGGGGGGACACGAAGGCGCCGTCACGGCAGGAAAATGAAAGAGATTTTCAGGATCTCGTGGACCGTGTCAGCGACGGGGTCTTCAGGCTCGACAGGAATGGCTATTACACGTTCGTGAACAGCGCAATAGTGGACAGGTCGGGTCTTGCCCCGGATACATTTTATGCCCTTCGTTTTCTTGATGTTGTAGAGCCTGAAGATCGGGGGAGGATAGGGAAGAAATTTGAAGAGGCATTGCAGGGCAAGACGGTAACGCCCTATGAATTGAGCTACAAGGCAGGGAATGGACGCGTCATAACCGTAGAAATCAACATGAGTGCCATCTACGAGGGGGAACGGATCGTGGGCGTCCAGGGTATCTCCCGTGACCTCACCGAACGGAAGCTGGTGGAGAAGACCATCAGAAAGGATGAGGAACGATTCCGGAAGATGGTCCAGAACAGCATGGACGCCCTCTCACTCTTTTCCCCTGAAGGCACATTCCTGTATATATCAGAGGCCGTTGACCGTATCCTCGGATACCGGCCCGAGGAGATGATCGGGCAAGGGTGGGAGCAGTTCGTCCATCCCGATGATATTCCCATGATGGCAACCAAGTTGGCACATCTGCTGGAGGAGACGGGGAACATCGAAACGGCGGAGATGAGGGCCCACCACCGGGACGGCTCCTGGCGGTGGATCGATATCGTCGGGAACAACCGGGTGGGTGACCCGGAGATAGGGGCGATCATCCTCAATTTCAGGGATGTTACCGACAAAAAACGGGCTGAAGAGGCGATCGCGGAGAGTGAAAAACGATTTGCAGAACTGTTCGAAAACATGAGCAGTTGCGTGGCCGTCTATGAAGTTGTGGAAGATGGCGAAGACTTTGTATTCAGGGCCTTCAATAAGTCGGCTGAAAAAGCGGATCAGATAGAAAGAGATGACGTTATTGGACAAACGGTCCGAGAGGTGTTTCCCGGTATTGATGATATGGGACTGTTCGATGTCTTTCGGCGGGTCTGGAAGACCGGGACGGCCGAACGGTATCCTGCTAAGCTGTACAAGGACGGCCGTATCGAAGGCTGGAGAGAGAACTATGTCTATAAGCTGCCGTCCGGAGAAATCGTTGCCATATATGATGACCTCACCGAACAAAAACGAGCGGAGATGGCGGTCAAGGAGAGCGAGGAACGGTTCCGGTCCCTCTTTGACCATTCCCTCGAATGTATTTACAGCCATGATCTGAAAGGCACTTTCCTCGATGCCAACCAAAATACACTTGACCTGTTGGGGTATGATCGAGAGGAGATTTCCTCAATGGATTTTTCATCGTTGCTACCTCCGGAGCAGCTTCCGCAAGCCCTGCAGCAACTTGAAGAGATCGTGGAGGGCGGATTACAAAAGGAAATAATGGAATATAAGATACGGCGAAAGGACGGTAGATATCTGGATTTCGAAATCAGATCGTCCCTTGTCTATCATGACGGCACCCCGTACGCGATCATGGGGGTTGCCCGTGATATCACCGAGCGGAAACTGAGCGTGGAGCGGTTGAGGAAGGCCGTCGGGGCCACCGTCCAGGCCATGGCCCTCGTTGTCGAAACGCGAGATCCCTATACGGCAGGGCATCAGCGCAGGGTGGCCGATCTCGCCCGGTCCATCGCCACGGAAATGGGGTTGTCTCAGGAGCGGATAGACGGGATTCGGACGGCATCGTCGATCCATGATATCGGGAAGATATCGGTTCCCACGGAGATACTCAGCAAACCAACGCGACTTTCTGAAACGGAATTTTCCCTGACAAAAATGCATCCCCGCTCCGGGTATGACATACTGAAGGATATCGAATTTCCCTGGCCTGTCGCCCGGATGGTGTTGGAACACCATGAACGGATGGATGGGAGCGGGTATCCGAGTGGTCTCCGGGGAGAGGACATCCTGCTTGAGTCGAGGATCATCGCCGTGGCCGATGTGGTCGAGGCGATTGCGTCGCATCGTCCCTATCGCGCCTCTCTCGGAGCCGATGCGGCACTGGATGAGATCGCCACCGGTCGCGGAACCACGTTCGACCCCGAGGCGGTCGATGCCTGTCTGCGGCTCTTCAGGGAAAAGGGATATACCTTTCTGGCCGACCAGGGATAGCCGTTTCCCTTAGCGGTATTGCTCAGCCAGGATCCCGGCGACGGATTCGTCGAAGAGTTCCCGTTTCCGGACGCGATCAAAGGTGGCCATAAGGTCGGGGACGCGCACGCGCAGTTTCCGTTCATCTCGAAAATCCTCGATGATCCTTCCCCGGTGCATCATGACGATCCGATCGGGCAGATCCACGGCCTGTTGCATGGAGTGGGTCACCATGAGGGCCGTCAACTTTTCCCGTTCGATGATTGCCTTGGTGAGTTCCGCCACCTGGGCGGCGCTCTTCGGATCCAGGGCCGCCGTATGTTCATCCAATAAAAGAAGCTGGGGACGCGTCCAGGAGGCCATGAGAAGCGTCAGCGCCTGCCTCTGCCCGCCGGAAAGAGTCCCGATGGGATTGTCGAGCCGGTCTTCCAGACCCATCTTCAGTGTCCGGACCCGGTCGGCGACTTCATCCCGGAAGGCACGGGTGACGGCGCGCCGGAGGGACCGTGACTTTCCCCGCTTCATCGCAATCACTATATTTTCTGCGATACTCATCTCGGCGGCCGTTCCCGCGAAGGGGTTCTGAAAGACCCTCCCGATGAGGGAGGCGCGCTTGTATTCGGGCCAGCGCGTGATGTCGTGACCATCAAGATGGATCGTCCCCACGTCCGGTTCGAAGGTGCCGGCGGCGGCATTCAGGAGGGTACTCTTTCCCGAACCGTTCGTCCCGATGATACCGGTAAAACTCCCCTCTTCTATCGTAAGATTGACATCCTGCAGGGCGCGGACCTCATTGGAGGTGTTCGGCAGGAACGTCTTCGACAGGGTCTGTATCTCAAGCATGGCGTACCCCCCCTGTGATCTTTCTGCTCAGGGCCTTGAACCATCCGGGGGCGACGAGGGCCAGGAAGACGAAGAGTGCCGTGACCAGCTTCAGGTCGTTGGGATTTAGCCCCCAGCGGAGCGCAATGGCTATGAGAAGGCGAAAGAGGATGGTCCCCAGGATGACTCCGACGATCGTCAGGCCCAGACCGCTGTCACGACCGACGAAGGCCTCCCCGATGATAATGCTCGCCAGCCCCCAGACCATCATGCCGATCCCCATCTGCACATCGGCGAATCCCTGATATTGGGCCAGGAGTGATCCGGAGAGTGCCACCAGTCCGTTTGCCAGGGCAAGGCTGAAAACGACGACTGTATGATTATTGACCCCCTGGGCCCGGACCATTTGCGGATTGTTCCCGGCCGCCCTCAGGGCTGTGCCGTAATGGGTCAGGAGAAAACGACAGAGGAGGATCCCCACACCGGTACAGATAATGATGCAACTCACGAAAACGGCCATATCACCGACCGGCACCTGCCACCCCAGCAGTCCGATTGGTGCTCCGCCGGTCAGACCGGTCAGTATGCGCTCTATCCCCCCGGAGACGGTGTTGGTGTCCAGAAGGGGGATATTGCTTCGTCCCATGACTCGCAGATTGATGGAGTACAATGCCGTCATCACGAGGATTCCGGACAGGATCTCCTGAATCTTGAAGCGTGTGTAGAGAATACCGGTGATGGAACCCGCCAGCGCGCCGCCGAGAGTTGATACCAAGAGCGCCACCCAGGGAGAATATCCGTGAACGATAAGCAATGCGGAAATGGAAGCCCCCAGTGTAATGGAACCGTCCACCGTAATGTCGGTAAATCTGACCATCCTGAAACTGATGAGCATTCCCAGAGACAAGAGGGAGAGAATGAGCCCCATGGTAAAGGCGCCGATGACCAGACTCATGATAACACCTCCAGGTTGTGTATCGGACCGAACCAGCAGGCTCCGCGACTCAGAGCGCTTTGCCCCAGCCCCACCACCGGGCGGGCATCATCCGCCAGGTGCATGACGGCCAGGGGAGGAGGACCGCTGAAAAATTTATTGACGGCCGGTCCCCGTTCGATCTTTCCGTTCTGCAGGGGCTGATAGGGGAAAACGGCGGCATGGATGTGGGCTGACACCCCCGAACAGGATGGCAGGGGAGGACACAAGGTCCTTTCGCCCATCCCTTCTGATCGTCCTGCAATCCCCAGAATTAGTGCCTGCTGGTGGGAGTACAACCGCTCGCCACAGAAGGTGAGCCAGTCCCGGATCTCCGGGAAAGGAACATCTTGCGATTGATCCAGCAGTCCGGGTGAGCGTATCAGGGCGGTCCCCACCAGGCCCTCGATCTCTCCCAGCATGACAAATCCCGCCGCTTTTTCCTGTGTCGTCTCCAGCATCTTTTCCACCAAGGCCGACATAGGGAAAAAAGATGTATTCGCCGTGGGTGCGAAACGGATCAGGTGTCCCATCTCGCCGCGGCAGCTCAGGAGCTGGATACACTGCATCCGGGGAACAAACTGCCTTTCGGAAACGAGATAATCGGGATGTCCCTGTTCATCGGGCGGCTGATAGACCACGTTTCCGGCAACAGAGAGAAATTCACCGAACCGATCACGTGCTTCCTCGAAGGTGGGGGCCGAACTCCCGATGCCGAAGGCACAGATATCCGGCGAACACGTCAGCGTTGTAACCGCACGGGCATCCACCCGTTGCCAGGGATGCCAGACCGCTTCTTCTGAAAGGGTCAACGATGCCGTTTCATTGAGAACGAAATGGTGCATCCCGTCCGTTTCGGCTTCGTTCTCCCGGCCACCCGATCCGGCCGCCGGCATATCCTCCGGTGGTCCTTCTCCCAGCCACATCTGAAACCCGGATGTGCTCAGCGTCTGCTCGACGAAGGGGGTGGGATTCACAACGAGAAAGCTGCCCCGGACCGTTTTGAGTTCCTTGAAGACCCGTAAGAGTGCTCGGATCCCGGCGGAACTGAGGAAGATCATTTTCGAGGCATCGATGACCAGGTTATGCCGGCCGTTCCGGATATGGAGCAGGAGGGTATCGGTAAAATAATCGGCCCATGAGGCATCGAGCCGCCCCTCCGCCCGTATGAGGAGATATCTCCCCCGTTGTTCCTGTTCTATCTTCATGATTTTCCCTGCTTGTTATTCCTGTTTATATGTCGTTGCCTTCTTTCGTAATTCGTCTGAGACAATCAGGTTATACTTCTCCGCCAGTTCGAGGTTGAGTATCAATTTTTCCGATTGGGTATTATTGAATGGTATGTTTTCCGGGTTTTCCCCCCGCAGGATCCGAACGGCCTTTTCAGCCGCTTCGAGACCGGCGTTGTAGTAATCACGGGCAAGGCACAGAATCCCGCCGTCTTTCATCTGGTCGCTGTCGAAGACATAGACGGGGAGATTCTGCTCGGCGGCCTTCCGGGCGATGAGGGCGAACCCCGGCCGTGTCAAATTGTCCACGATCTGTGCCACGAGCCCGATATCCGTGCCGCAGAGTTCTATGGCCGATTGTGCCACATCGGCGCTGGAGGTGACGGGGACGGCAACCAGCTCGATCCCCTCTTTTGTGAGGGCCTCCTTGAACCAGTCTTTGTACAGGACACTGTTGATCTCCGCCGGGGTAAAGAGGGTCCCCACACGGGTGACGTGAGGCACCGTCTCCTTGATGAGCCGCGCCATGCCGTCAAAGGGTGATCGGGTGCTGATGCCGGTCACATTCGGGAGGTGGTCCGTTTCGTTCTTCCCCGCGCCGGCACGCACGCCGTCTCCCACAGCGGTAAAGACGACCTTTGTTTCCTCACCGGCGAGGC
Organism: Syntrophales bacterium; assembly: GCA_963662405.2. GTDB lineage: Bacteria > Desulfobacterota > Syntrophia > Syntrophales > UBA2210 > UBA6078. The sequence goes on along the minus strand of CAXXKT010000001.1, from coordinate 279,198 downwards.
GCAGGGCGGCCTGGAGCGTCGGGGTCGAGATGACCATGAGCAGATCCACCCGGTCCGCCTTGATGGCCGTCATGATGCTGGACAGGGTGGACATGTCCCCCTGAGCGTTGTAGAGACGCAGGATATAATCCTTCCCCTCCGCGTACCCGGCCTTGTTGATCCCGTCGATGAGTCCGTCCCGGCACCGTTCGGCAAACTCCGTTTCACTGTAGAGGACAATGCGCAGTTTCAAGGGCTCGGTCCGTGGATCACGGTTCTTTTCAGCGGGTTCGATCCGGTGGTAGATCCGGGTCGGCATAACAGGAAGATCCGAGGGAGGAACGCCGGCAATAACCTGTACCGCCAACCGTCCGGACTGCTGCCCCCACTCTAAGTAGCTGTCGCCGATCCCGCCCGTGGCCCCCTTTTTTACCAGATCGACCTCGGTGACGTAAACGGGAATCCCCGCCTCCTGGGCGGCCTTATGTATGGCCGGGAAACCGGTGGTGACCAGATTGTCCGCGGAGAGAATCAGGGCGCGGGCACCGCGCTGGATCACGGACCGGGTCGCCATGGGAAGATCCGAAACGGTGGAGGCTGTTGCCTCCAGGATTTTCACCTGCTGCTCTTTACCGGCCTTCCGGAGCTTCTCGACGGAGATGAGGGAATTCATCTGTGAGGCGTCATAGATAATCCCCACGCGGTTCAATAAGGGGTCATGGATTTTGGCCATTTCCAGGACCTGGTCCACCGGCGGATCGTCATGGATGCCGCAGACATTGTCCGGTCGCCCCTCCTGGAACAGCCCCAGTTTGACCGGGTCGCTGGCGACCGTAAAGATCAAGGGAAATGAAAATCTTTTCTTAACGGCAGCCATGAGGACCGGTGTGGTAACGGTGATAAGTGCGTCGGGCCTGTCCGTCCGGACCGTGTCCAGGATCTGGGAGAGCTGCGACATGTCTCCCTGGGCGCAGTATTTTGTGAGGACGAAATCCGTTCCTTCCCGCAGCCCCATCTTGGACAGGGTCGTCTCCACCCCGTGAATCGCCTCAATGAGTGGAGGATTCTCCACCAGGTTCACGAGGGCGATCCGCGCGGGGGGTGCACCAGCCGAACGGACATGGAACAAGACATCCGCCCGCTTGATAAGTTGGATTGGTGCCGTGACACCCACTTTTTTCATAGCTGCGAGATCCACTGCCAGCTCGTTCTTTTTGCCGGGGGTGATGGGGATATGGGCCGGTGATTCGCCCAGCAGGATCCGGGCCGTCAGCCGGGCAAGGTTGCGCCCGTCGCCGTAGGGACCGGGGGCACAGGAGAGAACGGCGCCCGTTCCCATGAGAGAGCTATCCTCGGCGATCAGCGGTATTCCCTGTTGTCCGCAGGCCTTCACAATGGCTGGCATACCATTGGCGACGGTGTTGTCGGCCATGGAAAAGACCAGATCCACATCCTTGGTCAGGAGTCCCCGTATATTTTCGGGGATCTCACTGGTACTGTACGTGGCCACCGTGGTCAGTTTTATGTCCATTCTATCGAGAATTTTTTTCAGATCACCGATCTCTTTGACGGAATTTGCTTCCGACGGATTGTAGAGGACGCCGATCTGTCGTGCCCGGGGGAAGAGCTTCCGGGTCCAGTCGAAAAGCTCCTCGGTGGGGGTGAGCTGAACGATCCCGGTTACCTGCGGCAGGTGATCGTCAAAACTCTTCCCCGCACCGGTTGCCAAGGGAGCGGATACAATCCCGAATACGATGTTCAGTCTCTCCGCGTGGGCAATGGCACTGCCTAGGCAGGGGGTGGACATGGCTACGAGGAGGTCCGGGTTCTGTTGACACAGGTCCGTGATGATCTGGGGGAGGAGTGACATATCGCCGTTGGCATGACGGATAACAAGCTCCAGGTTGTCTCCTTCGATAAACCCCAGATCCTTCATCCCGTCTTTGAATCCACGGATTGCAATCTCGAAGACGGGCGCCGGGACAAAGTAACTCAGTCCGATACGGTATGTCTTCCCCGGCTCAGGGATCAGCTTTTTTTCAGGAGGTTTTGTTCCCTGCCGGGTGAGCAATGTCTTGACGGACGGAGTGACGGTCCAGGTATCTTTCAATGTTTGGAGTACCGTACGATTGAGGCGGAGCTGTTCCGGGATCATGTTCTCGATGCGGAAGGTGGACGGAGCTTTGCCTTCCAGGATGGCGACGGCAATGTCTCCGGCATACTGCCCCACGGTGTAATAATCGGCCCCCAGTCCGAAGAGGGCTCCTTTTGCCGCGTCCATGGGATCATTGGTAAAGACCGGGATGTGCGCCTGGGATGCCAGGTTGATAATGAGCCCGAGGGAGGCGATGGCCACGGTATCCCCCCCGACCCAGACGGCATCGATCCGCTGTGCGATCAGGACCCGTGCCGCCTCGGATACCTCCGAGGTGTTGGTCGCCGTCGCTTCGACAAGGTCGATTTTCAGTTCTCTGCAGACCTCCCGAGCCTCTCTCAGACAGGCCTCCGAACACTGCTCGCCGGGGTTCCAGACCACCCCCAGTCGCGTGAGTCCGGGATTCATGTCATGGGCGATTCTGATTGCACCCTTGACCGGCTGGAAGGTGCCGACACCCGCCATATAGGGAGGATGCTGATCCGCATCGGGACCGGTAATGCCGACGCCCGCGCCGTACGGATCCGTCACGGCGCCGAATACGTGACGCTTGTGCTTGGAAATATTGGCCTTTGCGAACACCTGCAGGGCCACGGTGCTGGCCGTAATGACCATATTGCAGGGTCCGTTGGCGATATCGCGGGCCATGGTATTGGCCGTGCTGAAGTCTCCCTGCGGGTTATAGAGATGGAGATTTTTTCCATTCGGTGCCCGGTACCCCTTTGCGTCCAGACGGCTGATCACGCCGGAGACATAGGAATCCAGAAGGGGGGTGGAGGATATCTGCATGATGGCGATCGACGGGTGCCTTAGATTCGTTTTTGCGTGATTGACCCGTTGTCCCCGGTCCGAGATCAACAGGACGAATGATGCCACGGCAATAAGGGTGACCACGAGCCATAATTGCTTGATGATGTCTTTCATCGATTCCCCTGCATGTTTTAAGGATATGTCGCAGATACGCTGCCATAGACAGACCGCCAAAGTCAATACGAGAAATGTATTAAAAGGCCAAAAGCCGCCGATTTTGTTTTAAAATATCCTATGTATTGAGAGGCCTTTTTGGTCTGATTAGTGCGGTTTTCGCAATTCACGAATTTTACCTGCAAAAGGGTGGGGGGCGAGGAAGCCTTTAATCGATTAGTTGAATGAAGGTATGGTTGCTTATTGGATGCCTGAGTCTCGTTCGACTCACAAGGGACTGATCACTGTAGGCGGTAAGCCGGTCCCCCATGGAGGTGGAGCTTCCGAGATGGAAGCTTATACACATACATCTCGCTCGCACGTTTACCGTTCCCCTCTTAGAGAAATGAGTGTTCCGTTCTTTCTCGCCGGGGCGTGCATATTGCGTGGATCTGTCGCAAGAAAGCTGCCCGGAATGGTGTGCTGAAGTGACGGGGTTACCGAAGCGGCACTTATGACTCATCCATAGTTTCGATGATGGACATGATCATATCTTGTTGCCGTTTCGTCAGATTGGTGAATTTGACACCGATCCCCTCACCGTTGCACCGTACAACCTTGCCCGTCAAATCAAGGGAATGGTCAATATTGGGAACCGAAAAAGACAGGGCCACTTCCTGTCCGATAACGAGCGGCTGATCGGTCTTGATGAATGCCCCGCCGACACTGATATCACGGATGTATTCCTGGGCGGAGAGCTCATCGGACGAAAAGTCCACCATGATAACACAGGGTTTCCTCGATCCCCGCCGTGGATCGATATCAACGACGGTCACCTTTTCATCCCAGAGACTCTGCTCCAGTAACATCTCTTCAAGTTGATTGGTGACGAGCAGCTGCTTCGCTTCAGACATATCCATGATCATCTTGAAGATGTGGTCCGGCAGATCATCGTGGAACATCTTCTGTAATAGTGATATTTGCTGATCTTCGGTGAGGGAGTTGACAAGCTCATATAATCGGGAGATAAATCGGACCCTGTCAAGGCGGTCTTCCGGTAATGCCATGCTGTTGTCCCTTTCCCTGATGGTTCTTTTTTGGTTTCTCGTGCACCCTAGGACAAAAAAGGAGGAAAGTCAACGGTGAAAAGGGTCCTCCGCCCCCGGATTGTTCCTTCACCGGGCCGGGATAGCAGATTGAGCCGGCAAGCCCCCCGTTTCTGATCGAAGGCCGGAACCGTCAAGGTATCCCCGAGCTTTTTGGTGGAGATGTCCGGGCAGGTACTCCGGCAGGAGAGCAATGGAAATAAAAAAACCGTCGGAAGGCGGTACACCTTCCGACGGCCTATCGTGGTCGACCACAGGCACGGCATTCACTTCTTGATGGTGATTTTCTTGACCGTGCTCTCTTTAGCCTTGGGGAGGATCAGCTTGAGGATGCCGTCCTTGTAAGTCGCACCCACCTTGTCCTCCTGGACCGCGTCGGGGATTCTGAAGCTCCTGCTGAAGGAACCATAAGACCTCTCGATGCGATGGTAGGTCTCACCTTTTTCCTCTTTTTCCTTCTTTTTTTCTCCCTTTACACTCAACATGCCGCCCGTGATGGTGATATCCAAATCTTTTTCATCGATGCCGGGCAGCTCCGCGCTCACCATATATTCTTTCTCATTTTCCGAGATGTCGAAGGCCGGAGCCCAGTTTTTTTCCCCGCGCAGCGGCAGAAACTCATCTTCGAAAAATCGATCGAAGAAATCGCGCCCCCCCGGGATCAAGCTTGTCCTCGGAATCAAGCTACGTACATCTTTCATGACATCCACCTCCTTGCGTGATCTTTCTCTTTGTTCATAAAATAAGGACGGTTACCGTTTTGTCAAGGAGGCGAATCCATCGCGGAGAGAGCTATTCCCGGGCGAGACTTTTCACGACGGTTGAAATATGATATGAGTGCACGATATTTTCGGTGTGTATGCGACGGAAAAGAGATCTATGGATCACATAATAGCGGGAGCCTTCTTCGTGGGAATGATCCTGGTCGGTATCCTCAGCTTCAAGAAAATAAAAAATATCTCGAGTTATTTTGTTGCCGATCGCAGAGCTGCCACTCCGGCGGTAGCGGGGTCACTTCTTGCCACGATCATCGGGGGATCGGGTACCGTCGGGATCGCCGGCTTGGGTTACTCCAGGGGGTTGGTGGGGGCTTGGTGGATGCTCGTGGGAGCAATCGGGCTTCTGGTCCTTTCCGTTTGGTTTGCCGAACGGGTGAGGGGATATGAGGTATACACACTCCCGGAGATTCTCGAGAAGCAGTACGGGGGGCATTCGATCAGGATCATCGCCTCCATCTTGATCGCCGGTGCCTGGCTGGGAATCATAGCAGCGCAGATCATCGCGGCGGGGAAGATCCTGTCTGTCCTCTGGCCGGGACAGTCCTCTCTTCTGATGATTATTGCCGGGTGTGTGTTCACCACCTACACCCTTCTCGGCGGCCAGTATTCCATCTTGCGTACCGATCTGATACAGGCGGTCCTGATCGTCATAGGCGTAACCATCTGCAGCATCGTCGGCATAGCGGCTGCGGGTGGATTCGCGGGGATGGTGTCGAAGCTTCCTGCGACCCACTTCTCGTTCCCAACGACCCCTGATTTTGGGTGGGGCGATCTTCTGTCCTTCCTCTTCTTTGTCGGCGCGACCTTTCTTGTCGGACCGGATATATACTCCCGGATCTTCTGCTCGCGGGACCTGCGGGTCGCCAGGAGGTCTCTCGTTTTAACTGCCTCCGTCATGGTTCCCATGGCCTTTCTCATAACAGTCGCGGGGATTGCCGCACGGGTTCTGATGCCGGATATCCAGCCGGAGAGTGCCTTGCCGGCTCTCGTCATGGAGACCGTGCCGATAGGCCTGAGCGGTATTGTCATTATGGCCCTCCTTGCGGCGGTCATGTCCTCGGCGGATACGTGCCTGCTCACGACCGGTACCATCGTGACGGCGGATATCCTTGCACCTTCGCTTAAGATCAAAGAAAAAAACCTTCTTGGCATCTCTCGCGTATGCGTTATTTTCACAGGGATTGCATCCCTCATTATCGCGTTGAAGCTTCAGGGGGTCATTGCCTCGCTCCTCCTGGGATATACCGTGTACTCAGCGGGATTGGTTATCCCTATCCTGTTGGGATTTTATGCCGGCCGACTCAGACTGAATGCCGCAGGGGCGATTGTTGCGGTTATAGGAGGAGGCGTTTCGGGACTCATATTGAAGCTCTCGGGACGCGATATGCTGCTTCTTTACACGATTCCCCTTTCGGCGATCCTCCTTTTTGCCGGAAGTCATATTTATAACTGGTTGTACAGGACCGGACAGGAATGATAGCATGAACAGCGAGTGGATATTCGTCGATAACATCCGGAAACGTGAAGCGGCGCAACACGACATCCGGGGCGCCCGACAGATCGGCCTGGATACCGAATACGATTCTTTTCGATATTTCAGGGAGAAACTGTGCCTGATACAGATATCAACCATATCACAAGTGTACATCTTCGACCCGCTCTTGGACCTCGACATCTCGTTTCTTGGGGAGGTCTTCGCGGATCCGACAACCGTCAAGATCCTGCATGCCTGCGACAACGACATACGTCTCCTCAACCGGGACTATGATTTTGAGTTTACCAATATATTCGACACCTACCGGGCAGGCTGTACGCTGGAGGCCCCCAGCCTTTCTCTCAAATCCATTATCCGGGACTATCTGGGGGTGGAGCTGGAAAAATCGAAGAAGATTCAGCGCTCGCGGTGGGACATCCGTCCCCTGGCGGACGAACAGCTGGATTATGCCGCCCTCGATACACGGTATCTGATCGATCTCTATGTCCGCCTCAAGGAGAGGTTGCGGTATGCCGATCTGGAAGAGATAGCAGGGGAGCTTTTCGACAAGATGACGGATGTCAAATGGCACGAGAAGACCTTTAAGCCCAAGGGATTTTTCACGATAGAGGGTTTTGACGATTTGGAAGAATGCGAGAAGATGCGTCTGAAGAGATTATACCGCTGGCGTTTTGAAACGGCAAAGAAGACGAACCGTGCCCCCTTCCTTGTACTATCGGACCGGTCCATCGTTGACCTTTCAAAACAAGACGCATATACCATTGAATCGCTGAATGAAACCGGCATACTCCCCGCTGATAAAGTCAAGGCCTTCGGAGCTGAGATAACGGAGATACTCAGGACGGCACATACGGCCTTATGAAGGCGGTCCGTTCGGGACGGATCAATTGTCTGTGAGGCGTTTCGACGGTATCACGGGAAGTTATCGGTTGGACCGTCAGAGCAATCCCCGTTACTACCATTTTTTGCAGGATTGCCCCGCGGCTTGCCGCGGGGAGTTTCACGTGTGCCCGGCATGGGCAGCAGCTTGGAGGTGAGAGTCCTCTACAGGTCCTGATGGTGGAAACTGTTAGCCGAGGGCAAGGGCGTCCATCGCGAGGTGGGGTCTGAAGGAAGCCGGAGGCAAAATCCCGATCCGAGGAACACGAATCGCATATCAGGCTGTATCATTGGGGCGAGCTTACGTGAGAAGGCGAAGCCCGTAGCCATCAAACGGTGATGCAGTAAATGCGGCGGATGCGGGGTGAAGGCGGCTGTTCTTACCCGGGGAGGTCTGGGAACCTGTCGGAGACGACAAGGGGTTTCGCAAGGGACTCTGAACGGTTTCCAGAAGTCAGCAGAGGCCGTATTAGGTGTGGCGCAAGCCGGGCTGAAGGGCCGAACGTGTGGTCGGTGGTGAGACTCAAGGATTCGTGGTCGTGGAGATGCGGCAACTTTCATTATTCGATGAAGGCCTTCTGTCATGTTTGAAGGGTGAAGCCCCGAGGAGAGATGGGAGGAGGTATCAAGCGGCGGCGGCATTGGAGAGATCCGAACCCATCATGGTTGACCTGATGCAGGAGGTAGTGAACAGGGAGAACGTGATTCGCGCATGGAAACGAGTCAGGGCGAACAAGGGGAGCCCCGGCATTGACGGGATGACCGTCGATGAACTGACGGATTACCTGCGGGAACACTGGCCGCGGATTCGGGAGGAGTTGTTGACAGGGGAGTATCGCCCCCAACTGGTGAAAGAAGTAGTGATTCCGAAGCCGGGAGGCGGGACCAGACGGCTTGGTATCCCCACGGTGACGGATCGATTTATCCAGCAGGCAATTTTGCAGGTGCTCGATCCCCTGTATGATCCGACCTTTTCGGACTACAGTTATGGCTTTCGTCCTCGTCGCCGTGCTCATCAGGCGGTGAACCGAGCGAAGAGATGCATATCTGAAGGATACGAATGGGTGGTCGATATTGACCTGGAGAAGTTTTTTGACCGGGTGAACCATGACATCCTCATGGGGAGACTGGCCAAGAGGATCGGTGACAAGCGCATTCTCCGGGTTATTCGTCGGTATGTGCAGGCCGGGATCATGGTCAATGGGGCCGTACAGGAAAGGTGGGAAGGGACGCCGCAGGGCGGACCCTTATCGCCGCTGCTGGGCAACATTCTTCTGGACGCACTGGACAAGGAGTTGGAACGGAGGGGTCACCGATTCTGCCGGTATGCGGACGATGTGAACATCTATGTCAAGTCTCAGCGCGCCGGGAAGAGGGTGTTTGAATCCATTGAGGCATTTTTGCTCAAGCGGTTGAAGCTTCGGGTGAACCGGGACAAGAGTGCGGTAGCCCGATACCATGAGCGGGGATTCTTAGGATTCGGCTTTACCTCCGGGAAACTCCTCAAGATCAAGCTGACGGGCAAGGCCCTGAGGAACTTCCGGGACCGAGTCCGGGCGATCACGAGGCGATCTCGGCGCGTCTCCATCAACCGGATAATCGAGGAACTCCAGACGTATTTGAGAGGATGGATCGGGTATTTTCATCTGATCGAGACGTGGACGATTCTGCGGGATCTGGATAGTTGGATGCGCAGGAGGTTGCGGTGTTTCATGGTCAAACAATGGGTAAACAACTGCCATACCCGTTATAAGAACCTGATCCATCTGGGAGTAGGGAAAGATCAGGCGCGTATCGCGGCAGGGTCAAGCAAAGGACCTTGGGCGTTGTCCAACATGAAACCGCTGAAGATTGCTTTGTCCAATCGGTTTTTTGCCGAACGGGGTTTTCTTGGACTCTGGGGTCAGGCTCAAACATTGGGCAAGACTACATGAACCGCCGTGTACGGACCCGTATGCCCGGTGGTGTGGGAGGGGAAGGCCGTGAGGCCTTCCCCTATCCCGATTTGAGCAGCACGGTGATAACGAACAGGTTGTCTTCATAAAAGTGCTGAAGTATCGTATAGTTTCTTCCGATAGATGCCAGGTCGAGAACGACCCGTGTCTTTTGCTCCGGAGCGGTATGAACCCCAATCCGAACGCGAAGGACCAGATCGCCGTTCGCCGGAAGGGTACGGGGGATATCCTTCGCAAGCTTCGTGTTGAAAAAGTCACATACCAGGCGCTTTCGTTCACCTTCCAATCCGAAGACATGGGGAGGACCATACTCACCCAGCTTGAAGAAGATCTTCTCTTCGGTGAGGGAAGACTTTTCAAACCATATTTTTTCAATAATCCGATCGCCAGCCGTGGCCTGGCAACAGAAGAGACAGAGAAATGAGATGAATGATACGGCTATGCAGATGGTTCGAACGGCATTTTTCATGGTGCTCGGTACCGGGTGGAGTAGTATGTCATGCTGAATCAGTTGCCGAAAACTAGTAGCATACTCGATGAGTCGTTGCAAATTGTTTCCCCCGATTGACATGAGTCAAGACGGTATTCAGACGCAAGGAAGCCCCCGCCTTTTGGACGGGGGCTTCCTTGCGCGGTTACGGTGTTTATAGAGTTACCATCGTTCCTTCTTCTGCCGCTCCATGGTGAGCTTGGCCTCTCCGTAGAGCCTCCAGATGCACAGACCGACGGCGAGAAAGAAAAGCCCGAACATGAAGCCGGGTTCGGTATTGAACCGGGTGTCGATCCAGCGGCCCACGTAGAGGAACAGAAACGAAGAAGCGACGATCACGAACCCCCATACGCTGATCTGCAATATCTGAGTCAGGTTCGATCTCCAGTTTATCGCACTATGGTGGTGATGTGTGGCGATCATTGTTCGTGTCCTCCTTTCGTATATGCTTACCCTCTCTAGCTGACGATGCCCTTGAGCGCACCCACGACCGGGGCCGTGAAGAGGGCCACCAGGACGGCGTAGAGCGCGAAGGAGCCGACCGCCTCGCTGAGATACAGTTTCGTGTATTTGTGTTTGAGCGAGGTGATGATCATCCCGCCGACGATGAGGCATCCGAGATGGAAATAGGGGAAACCCGCCGCGTTGGTTGCGGTATACTCGGCATAGCCGAAGGAAGCGGTGACGAGCACCACGAAGGCCGCCATGATGATTGTCTGCACTGTCCGTTTCATGATTATATCCTCCTTTTGGTAGTCCCTTTTGTTTGTTTCTTTTGCCTTCTGGTAATGAAAGAAGCGTGCCATACAGGGGATTCGGGGAAAAGTAGTTGCAACCAGCTGAATGAAGGATGGTTTCTGAGATGATCATCCGGGAGGAAGCGGGCGAATCCGGGCGCTGAAAGCCCGGATCTTTAAAGAAACGTCCAATCTGATTCCATGAAATGTTCAGAAAAAAATAAGAACCGGGGAAGGGAACCTCTCGCAGGGAGAAGATGGTACCCCCGGTGCGATTCGAACGCACGACACACGGATTAGGAATCCCACAATAATGCTTGATAATACGTGTGTATTTGCGTTTATGTAGTCATTTACCTTCGCAACCTATTGATAATATATGTCATGGTGTAGTCACCTGCTCGTTGAGCTCCGGGATATTCTCCATGAAATCAAAGGCGCCCTTGGTCGCATCTCCCAAGAGTTTCATATTGATGTGCATGTACCAATCTGTTGAATCAATCTCCGCGTGTCCAAGGTATTCCTGAATGAGCCGGGTCTGAACATTGCGCCCCATAAGGTGTGTAGCTATGGAGTGCCTGAAGAGATGATGGTTTACTTTCTTTTCTATCCCGGCCGCCCGGCGCGCCTTTTCGAGGGGCTTTCTTATGTTGTATATCGGCTTTCCTGTTTTTGGATTATGAAACACATGTGCTCCCGTTCGTGGAAGTTTCTTTAGAGAGTTGACAACCCACGTGTTCATAGGTAATACCTTCCACTCCCCTCCTTTTTGGATTACCCGCAAAACTGAGTTTGCAAAGTCAACGTTTTCCCACTTCAGTCCTATCGCTTCGGATAATCTGAGTCCCATGGTATAGAGAAGCAAAACCACGGCCCTCGGTGTCGTGTCGAGGCTTTTGAGGATTGCCCCCACTTCTTCCGGTGACAGCACTATCGGCTTCGGCCGTGCGTGGGGGAGTTGTTCAATGTGGATCGGCTTGATATCAAGTTCCATTTCTCTCCGACACCACCGAAGGAACCCCGAGAAATAGGAGAGCTCTTTCATGATTGTGCGATTTGATACGTAGGTTGTTTTTTGTACGGGCGCACCCTTCCGATTGTGTCCTCGGATCGCCTTTTCTGCCCCCCTGATGTTCTTGTATAGACTGATATGCGTGGTTTTGAGGTCATGCACTTTTACAGATCCCATGATCCGGGATATGTGTTTTGTGTAGGTGTTCTCAACGTCTAGTAACGTGCTGGCCGCCCGGTGTTTTGCGAACCACTTAAGATAAGCCGGAAACAGGCTATCGATGGTGGCCAGGTCTGACGACTGAAGGGGGTTGCTCTTTTTGTTCAGAGATACGAGATCCCGCTCTATGGTTTCCGCGATTTCGCGGGATGGGAGCGTGTAGACCTTCCTAACCCGTTTCCCCTTCCGCCCGTCAGGGTAATAATCGATTATGAATTTACTTTCGGCAATTTGCCTGACTGACATTGTGACCCTTCCCGTGTTTTCTAATCATTCAACTTATTCCTGATCCCAAAGCACCGATGGAATATCATAAAAACATGTGTTCTGCACCGGCCTCACATGCGTATGGGATGTCAATGTCCAGTAAACATGTCTTTGGCTTGTTGCGGATCACTTGCTCTAATCTCTTCCACGAACTGCTCCATTGCCGAATAAAATAATTTAAAAGATTTGACTTATTTGAATCGCCAACTGTCAACTCGCCATGGGCGCTCACGACCAGTCGGCTCTCTTTCAACAATAACAAGTTCGTCCTTTTCAGAATCCCACATATGATCTGTGGTTCGATCAAAGTAGCTGACGGCTATGCTTGGTGTTTTTTTTGGTTTTCCGTTCTTGAAGTAAGTGCCAACTCCAAATGAATCATTGCTCTGGTGGACATGCCAACCTGCATTTTTAAGTTCGTTATTTAGTGAAGCTCCCCGCGGCAAGCCGCGGGGCATCTTTAGCGCAGCTTGAAATCAAGCTGCGCAGGCCCTTGTGTAAGGTCTCTATGATGCGCAACATACTGTTCAATTACGGCACGAGTCATACGGTCCCCGACGGTCCGCGCAAAATACCCGTCTTCCCACAATTCCCCAGACCAAAGTTTCTTCTTCAACCATGGGAACTCGCGGAACAAACTCCGCGCACTCTTACTCTTAATGATTCTGACAACTTCTCCTATCGATCTGCTCGGTGGAAAGGACAAAAACAAATGCACATGCTCTATAGATATTTCCATCTCGATTACGTCAAATCCATAATCCTCGCTGATCTCTCGGATAAGTTGTCCCGCTCGTTCCCGAAGATCCGCCCGCTCAAAAACCTTCTTACGGTATTTCGGACACCATACCAGATGATAACTCGTGTCGTAGACCGCATGACTCGTTCGCTGAATTGTCATGACGATCTTATATCATATTGTCACACAAGGGCCTATGTGGATAAGGGGGATGCTCCACTCCCCCTTTATAACCCCCTGGGCAAGGCATGCATTCATCCCCGCGGCAAGCCGCGGGGTATTCTGCAAAGAACGTTAATAAATCAGCATACTCTCTAAGCGTTTCAAATCTTGGGAAGGCAGATTCAAAAGCCTGGACATCATCTTTGGCCGTAATCCTTTTTCCTGAGCTATCCTCTGCCCAAAGAACATTCTCGATTTTGTATTGTTTCACGCGAAAATAAGCATCAGAACAAGAAGCAACAACCAGTTGCCTGGCCTCGCCAGGGCGACTCCCGCCACCGTAGACAATGGTGATAAATTCATCTATTCCGGCTTTCTCTTGTAGAAAGTCTCTCAACTCTTTCATGGTTGGTTCTACAAGGGAAGATATTTCAGATGATGTGAATGTGAATCCGCAATGGGGGCAGGCTCCCGTCGGGGCAGGCATGTCTTTTTTGCACTCAGGACAATATATCAAGGCCACTTTCAATCCCTCCCTTCCGGCTCAAATGACCTGAAATGGATGATACACTGTACAGCTATTGTAGTTGACCGCCAGAGCCCTCCTCCGCTTCACAATCCTCCTGTCTTTCCAGAAGTAGTTTTTCGAGCTGGGATACCCTTACCATTAAATTATGCACGTCCATTTTCGTCTTTTCGAGATCTTCAATGGCTATGAGGGCAGAATTGAAAGCATCAATGTTTGTTTCTAGGACTCTTGCAAACCCAGAATGGGAGTTTATGATTTTAATAGTTTTTCCCATCAGTTCATTAAATCTAGGGTGCATTACAGGGGATTCGTGCTGAGAGAGAGCGTGATTATCTGGAGTATAGGATTCAGAGGAGTGGGGAGCACCTTCACCATAAAGAATGTACGCTATTGGTATGCCTTCTTGTTGACTAAAAGCTGACAACCTTTTGTATGGAATAGTTTTTTTCTTTATATGCCCGTAAAGTCCACTTCTCTCCATACCAAGTAATTCAGCAACCTTAGCGTCGGAATCGATATGTTTGAGCTTTTTTATTCGCTCAATAATTTTAGAAATATCTTCTTTCATGTATTATTTTACTTGACAGATTGTATATTTTTAGTTTACTTTTACTTCCACCCACAAAAGGAAGGGGATTCTTAATGGAGTGTAATACTACACCGAAAATCCACAACGGTCAACGAAAACGGGTGGCAATCGCCCTCCTCACGGCTGACGTCATACAAGCCGAAATCGCTAGAGAACTCAAAGTTAAAGATCAATATGTCTGTGACGTGATTGCAGGCCGGAAGCGGTCCCCAAAGGTTGAGAACCTGATAGCGGAGCGAACCGGTCAGCTTGTCGGTGAGCTTTTCTCTTATCGGAAAGGGGATTTGAATAATGGCTAACAAAATACCAACAGAAAATATTTCAATCACCGTTCCCATGTCTCTCCTCGCGATCTTGGATAATCACTGTGCTGAGGCGGATCTTAATCGTTCTCAGGTGGCCAACCGGGCAATTCGCCTGTATCTCGGGACCAGAATTTCTCAAGACCCCTCCTTTTGGGAGAGAGAATACGACAGAATGATGAACGAAGACAAAATATAGAACCGCAAAAAAATTTTTAAAATTTTTACTAATTATAAAAATTATTTTTCCCGTAAAAAATTATGACCCTCGAACAGCGAATAAAACACCTCGAAAACACAATCAAGACCTGGAAGCCGATAATCGACGCGGTCAAGCAGGGACGGGTTCAGCTTCTCGGAACGCCGGACGATAACGCCCGGACCTATGACCGATGTTTACGGGATGCGCTCCGTGGGAATGCCAAGCCTCTGGAAAACTTTTTCAAGAACGGCGGGACCATCCCGGAAGGAAGGGGACGGTGATGCCACTCTCAGAAATCATACCGAAACGCCGGACCCTGGAGGAAGCATACAACGCGGGGTACGACTGCGGAAAGCAGGGCCCGAACGAGGGGAACTGCCACTTCACCCTGTTTTTCTCCCCGGAAATGTCGCTGGCATGGGATCAGGGTAAGTTTGACGCGGACAGCGGAATTCCCCGGCGTGAGCTCTACACGTGAGGAAGGGAGACACCATGGAAATCATCGCGAAGGTATCAGGCTATTTTGTGAAGCTGGAAATGCCGGATCCACGAAGCAACTGGCGGCGCATGCTCGGATGTGTCGCCTTTTTGGTGATGCTGATGGGGGCGTTCCTGATGCTGCTTTGTATGCTCTAGGGAGAGCGGGACCATTTGCGAGAATAACGGCGAGGAGAATAGTAACAATATGTGGTTGAAAAAGAAGAAAGCCGAACGAAAACCAAGTTGGCAAGAAGAGGCTATCAAGAGGCTCGAAGCATTCAGGAAGCGAGGAGAATCCTTCACATACCTTGGCATCACTATGCTGGTCACCGGGCACTCTACCATCATCGGCAATGTTGAAGTCGGATTTATGCGAGAGCCTGTATTGATGTGTGACTACGTTGATGCATTGGGGAGATTGCACAAAACATCATTTTTCCCTCGGGATCTTCCACTGTTGGAAAGGGAGAATGCAGAAGGGAACAAATAATTAATACAGCAAGGGGACTGGGCAATGCATTGGAGAGAAGAGCTGGGGTGTGCACAGATGGAACTCAGCCGTGCGGTGTTGAGGATCAACGATAGAGAGAGGGACGGACACGACCCCGATGAACAGGTCCTTGACCACTTGCGCAGATCGGGAAGCCACTTGGCCGCGGCGGTAAGCGGCATATCGGAAGCATCTGAGATCGAGGCAAAACAGGATGACCGGACCGCCTAGAGCAACCGGGGTGTCAGCCGGCGAAAACGGGAGGTTTGAATGAGCACCAAAATCGAGTGGTGTGACGAGACGATCAATCCGATTCAGGACACGCGCAAGGGTATGTCGGGGAGAGGATATCACTGCACGAAATGCTCTCCCGGCTGCGAGAACTGCTACGCGGAGCGGATCAACGTTATCCGGGGCAACGGCCGGCCGTTCGACGGCTCCACAGTCGAGTTCGAATTGATCCGGTCGGAACTGGACAAGCTCTCACACTGGCGCAAACATCGGAGCGTTTTCGTCCAGAGCATGGGGGATCTGTTTCATCCTGCTGTTCCGGATGAGTTGATCGCAACAGTAATAGCAGAATCAAGATTTGGAAAGCATACCCTCCTCTTCCTTACCAAACGCCCCGAGCGAATGTGTGATTTTCTTCTCCGATGCAAACCGTGGGAGGGATGGATTACGCATAACGGGCATCCTCCTGACGGATATGGTGGAGACGGGATTATTGTCGGATTTGAACAAGAACCCCTTACAACGGAGCATCGATTCCAGGGGAAAGAGCGTCTCTCCCTGTGGCCAAGCCCCCATGTCTACTTCGGCATCACCATATGCAATCAGCGGGAGGTAGAAGAAAACGGCGCATATTTCTCAAAAATACCGGGGAAGACATTCCTTAACCTTGAACCGCTTTTATCGGCTGTCGATATCCTTCCCATAATCGGAAATTTTGTTTTCAATCGTCCTCACGCCGTCATCCTCGGCGGAGAGACAGGGCCGGGTGCAAGGCCGATCCACCCCGATTGGGTTCGGTCCGTTCGTGACCAGTGCGCGGCTGCGAATATCCCTTTCTTCTTCAAGCAATGGGGAGAGTGGAGGCCGGAATCGCAATTCGGGCAACATATTCCATCGTTGCGATTGCTCGCTCAAAAAACAAAACACTTCATATCCGAGGACAAAAGCCTGTCATACAAAATGAGCAGAAATGAGGCTGGCCGTCTCCTTGACGGCAGGACACACGATGATCTGCCGTGGATGATGAAGGAGAAAAAGGGAGAAGGGACGCCATGAAGACAGGGACGTGTGAGAATTGCGGACGGAAAGAAATCAAGATCATGGCCAAGGGGCTGTGCGGCACGTGCTACCAGGCTGCAAGGGGCCTCGAAGACGAGGAACGACAAAAGGCGTTGGCGAAGGTCCGAGAGCGAATCCTGGCCAAGGAACGTAAGGACATCGAAGATCGATGTGATGAAATTCAAAGCAAGAGAGCCGAACGGGCGGCAAGCGAGGCCCAGGAAGCCATAAGAGAAGCCCGTGACGGGAAAAAGATTACCATCGTTTTCCAGGGCCCGGATATTGAGGTCTATAAGGCCTTGGAAACGGCGGCAGGCATGAACTGCCGTATGATCGAAAGCGAAGCGATCACCATCCTCGAGTCAGGGTTGCAGGACATCATTTTCAAGACGGGGAAAGGCTGTGCGACTGACGATCTATGAAACTCTTCTGGAACGTCCTATTCATTGCGATCCTGGCAGCCTCTCAGGTGTACGTCATACACCAGGTGAAGGGTGGTTCCGCCACCGAGGAGATCACCGCCACGGTCACGGCATACACAAACCGGCAATGCGAGACGAACAGCGATCCGGGACACACCGCCACCATGGAGGACCCGGTAGCCGGGTGGACCTGCGCCGTGTCCCGGGATCTGATGCACTGGCTTGGCGGACGGGTTTACATCGACGGCGTTGGTGTCCGGAGGGTCAATGATTTGATGAACAAAAGGTTCCAGGAGAGAGTTGATGTCTTTATGGGTACCGTTGAAGAGGCCAGGGCCTTCGGAAATCAAACCCGCGAAGTTATGTTTTTGGGGAGGTAGGAGTGGCGATGAGACGGGAAAAAGATGCGGGATCAGACGGCCGGGACAATGCCGCTTGCGGGAAAGGAACACAGGTACACATGAAAGAGCCTCCGGATGAATTGATACTGGTTCGCATCGGTCCTCCGGACCAAGGGGAAAATGTTTCACCTCCCGATCCTGCGAAAGGTCACATAGTACGTTTCCCCGGCAAGGAGTCCCGGACGGACATGCATGAGAAGATACGCCTCGCGATACTGGAGGACGGCAGTGACGTCATTAACATCAACTTTCTGCATACCCAAACCCATGGAGCGATACACCGGAGAGATATTCCATTGCTCATATTTGGCCTGCAGAATCTCGATCGTAATGATTCGGGAGGAATGAAGGAGCAAAACAGTGAAGCACGAATTAAAGACGGACCCGGAGATGTTTGAGGCATCATACCGGGGATTGAGGGAGTGGGAGATCCGGTACAACGATCGGGATTATCAGGCGGGCGATTTGATCCTCCTGCGGGAGACAAAGAATACCGGCGCGGAAATGAAAGAAGGAAAGCCACTGGAATATACCGGGCGGAAGATGCTTGTGCGGATCATCTTTATCCTGCCCGGCCCGGCGTACGGGCTGAGAGTTGGATGGGTGATCATGTCGGTTGAATTGCTCCCCTTGTCGATGTGTGAGGGAGGTTGAAGAGGGAATGACGCCTTATTATGACCACGCAGGGATAACGATCTATCACGGTGACGCGCTCAAAATCCTCCGGAGCCTCCCGGACGAATATGTACAGTGTTGCGTAACCTCGCCTCCGTACTGGGGACTGCGTGATTATGGTGTCGCGGGTCAGATCGGCCTCGAAAAGACACCCCAAGAGTATGTTGAGAAGATAGTGACTATCTTCCGTGAAGTCCGCCGGGTTTTGAACAAAGACGGCACGTTGTGGCTGAATATGGGGGATTTGTATGCCGGCAACAGGAACGATGCACGAGGAGGAGCGCGATCAACCACACAATCACGTCGCAGAGATAATGCCCTCATCCCGCGATCAGATTATCGTGTTTTGGGACTCAAGCCCAAAGACCTATGCATGATACCTTTCCGCGTCGCGATGGCCCTCCAGGCAGACGGTTGGTGGTTACGCTCGTGCTGCCCCTGGCTGAAGAGAAACGGGATGCCTGAATCCTGTAAAGATAGACCAGCTCAATTTATAGAATATATATTTCTCCTGTCGAAGTCCTCTCGATACTTCTACGACCATGAATCGGTAAAGATCATGGCATCACCATATTCACACGCACGGTATGGGCGGCGAGGAAGATCAGATCACCACAAGTATGCTGATGGCGGTCCCGGTGGACAGACAATCGCTCGATCCTTCGAGCATATGGTACCACCCGGCGTCAACCCGAAGGCTCAAAAGCCCGTCTCCGGTTGGATGAATGGCCCGGGATCTCACAGGGCAATAGATCACAATGTGACAAAAGATACGGGCCGGAAAGAACAGGGGCTCAGAACGTCATCTAAATTCGGTCGTGGACCGGGTTGGAGGGACAAACAGAACACGTCATTCTCGGCGGCGGTAAAGGATGTTGTTACTCTCCGGGCTAGACGCAACACTGATTGGTTCTTCGAATCATGGCAGGGTCTTTTGACAGACGATGACGGTGATCCATTGGCCTTTATCATCAACCCGCAGCCATATAAGGAAGCCCACTTCGCAACATTTCCTCCGGATCTTGTCAAACCATGTATCCTAGCCGGAAGCATGCCTGGTGATGTGATCCTTGATCCGTTCGGCGGATCGATGACAACGGCGTATGTGGCAAAGGAGTTGGGGAGAAAAGCCGCCATGATCGAATTGAAAGATGAGTACATCGACATGGGCACAAAGCGCCTTGCGCAGGAGGTATTGTCTTTATGATTCGCGCTGCTGAAGAGTCTCATCGAAACCTGTCCGGTCCATTCATATCGTATGGGAAAGAATCCCTCCCTTGTGGGACAAGTAAAGGGGCGTCCCTTGCGAGGAAACCCTTGAAAGTGGTTGTTGGGGGGCGGTTTCAGCGTCAATTTTCGATTTTCCCCGATTCTGCGGGGAAAGGTAAGACTGCGGGAACTCGGGCCGTTCCAGGAGGAGAAAAAGGGGTTTTATAGTGGGTCTTGCCGCAAAATACCTGGGAGAAGCCCGCCGGGCGGAGATCGCAAGGACGCTGTTCACCGT
Source organism: Syntrophales bacterium (assembly GCA_963662405.2). Taxonomy (GTDB): domain Bacteria; phylum Desulfobacterota; class Syntrophia; order Syntrophales; family UBA2210; genus UBA6078. The sequence continues at coordinate 259,437 of CAXXKT010000001.1, read as the reverse complement.
CACGAGCATCGACGAGGCCAAGGGCGAACTGCACGGCCTCTGTCCCCTCCACGGTGAGAAGAACCCCTCATTTTCGTACAACTTCAAGAAAGACGTCTATAAGTGCCTCTCCTGCAACGCCGACGGCGATCTGATCAGGCTGTGGTCCGAGGTGAAGGGTTACGGCCAAAAGGAGGGATTCAGGACGTTTTGTGAGACCTTCGACATCCCGATCGACTCCTCAGGAGGAGCAAAGAACACCACGCAGGAGCGATCGGAAAGAGAGATCGATCCTGCGGTAGTCCACGAGCAGATGGAGCGCGCCCTGGAGCTCTTCCCGGCCCTTCCGGAGAACCTCCTGGCCCGCATGGAGAAGGAACGGGGATGGTCAAAAAAGTGGATGGAGATCCTCGACCTCCGCCTCCAGACGCACTACCTGACAAAGAAGGGCGCACTGGTGGCCATCAAGGTCCCGGACCGGCTGGCCGTCCCCGTACGGGACACCGAAGGGACCCTGGTCAACATCAGGCTCTACCGTCCGGGGGCGAAGCGCTACAAGATCATCTCCTTCGCCCGGTCCACCGGCCGGTCGCGCCTCTTCCCGGCCAGGCCCCTGCACCCCGAAGACACGGTCATTCTGTGCGAGGGGGAAAGCGACACGATCTGCGCCCTGTCGCACGGTTTCAACGCCATCACCCAGACAACGAAGCTCAAGACGTTCCCCGACGACCAGCTGGACGCCTTCCGGGACCGGGACGTGGTCATCGCCTACGATGCCGACCGCCCGGGACAGAAGTACGCCCGGTACGCCGCCCAGGCCCTTACAGGGACGGCCAGGTCGGTACGGGTCATACAATGGCCCGGCTTCATGGGAAAAGACGAACAGGGTGGCTTTCCGGCCGACCACGGCCAGGACCTGACGGACTTCTTCGTCAGGCACGGAAAGACAACAGACGACTTCAGGATATTGGTTGAATCGGCGGAGAAACCGCGGTTCGAGACCCGGGGAACGACGTCGACGGTGCTTGACGGAGAGCATCCTCCCCCGGGCGATCTTGAGTCTGTGAAAGAGTTCTTCGAACACGGCGTCAACCACCGCTACTCATTCAAGGCCCGCCTCCTGGCGGAGCGGCTGCTTGCGGAGTACCGGCTCATGTCCGACCCGGCGTCCGAGCTGATCTATCTCTGGAACGGGAAGTACTGGGAAGAGTTCGACGAGGACCACCTGAAGAACGCGGCCATACGGCACCTGGCCACCGAATCACAGAAGGCCCGGGTCGAGGATGCCGTCTACCAGGTGCGGAAGCTCTGCACGCTGCCCCACGGCCGGAAGGTCAACGACCGGATGGACTGGATCTGCCTGCAGAACGGCATGCTGAACATCACCACCTTCGACATGAAGGAACACGATCCGGACTACTACTTCACCACCATCTTCCCCGTGTCCCTGGATCCGGCGTCCCCGAAACGGTGCGACCGGTTCCTTGCCTACCTCGACGCAACCGTCAGGACGCCGGCGGTCATCGACCAGGTCCAGGAGTTCGCCGGCTACATCCTGACGCGCCACGCACGCTACGAGAAGTGTTTGTTCCTCTACGGCCCGGGCCGGGACGGGAAGTCGACGCTCATGAAGCTCCTCAGGGAGATGGTGGGCGGGAGGAACTGCTCCGCCGTGTCCTTCCCGGACCTGGAGCGTGAGTTTCCCCGATCGTCGCTCTACAACAAGCTCCTGAACATCTCCACGGAGATCGGGAGCCAGGCGATCGAGAGCAGCTACTTCAAGGCGATCACCAGCGGTGATCCCATCCAGGCCGCCTTCAAGCACCGGGACAACTTCGAGTTCGCCCCGTACTGCAAGCTGATATTCGCCGGGAACATCCTGCCCCGCATCAAGGACACCTCCGATGCGCTGTACGAACGGTTCCTGCCGGTCAGATTCAAACGGCAGTTCCTCGAGGGGGATCCCGAACGGGATCCCTACCTCTTCGACAAGCTCAAAGAAGAGCTGTCGGAGATCTTCTACTGGGCGCTCTGCGGGCTCAGGAGACTGATGGAGAAGGGCCGGTTCACCGACTGCGAGGAGACCCGCGCCCTCATCATGTCATACCGAAGATCGAACAGTCCGATCCTCTCCTTCGTCGAGGACGAGTGCGTCACCGGCAGTGAAGAGGAAGTGGCCAAGGACGAGATCTACAGCCGGTACCGGCAGTACTGCGGGATGAACGGGTACATGCCGACGTCGAACAACAACTTCTTCCGCGAGCTCGAGAACGCCGTGAACAACATCATGATCTACCGTCCCCGCATCTCCGGAGAACGGAAACGGGTGATACGCGGCGTGGGACTGAAGGTGAAGACATGAGAAAGCATTTGAATCTCTCACTCCGGTGTGGTACCAAATCACCATTGTTCCCCGTATCCCCCCGTTCTGCGAGGCGGCCATGCATCACAACATCCGCGAAAACGGTGCAGGGTGGTCCAGGTGGTCCAAGCTGGTCCAACCTGACCTCCAAAAAAACCGTAATGATTTCGCGGCCCGGTCCAAGTGGTCCAAGTGGTCCAAGCTTTTTTGACATATTGCACATGCGCGCGCACGCGCGCGCGCGCGTTGAGAACACTTCTTACAATTTTATAAATCTATTTTATAGAAAAGTACTTGGACCACTTGGACCAGTCAATAAAATCAAAAAGTTAGCTTGGACCATTTCGGTCCATTTCCGGTCCACTTTCCGAATAATCAAACAATATCAATCCGTTTCGCCAATTCCAGCTTGGACCACCCGAATACTCAAGCGATATCAAAGCGTTTTAACGACTGCAGCCCGGATTTACCGGTTTATGGAGGAAATCATGCCAATAATCGACTTCAAAAAGTACCAATCACAGACGGAAAGAGAAGGATCACAGACACGGGGAACAAAGGGATCCCCGACAAACAAGACAAACCAGATCAACATGACAAACGCATATCCGTCACCCTGGATGCACCGGCCAGCGGTGATGAGACTGGCGGAGTACCTGAAGATGAACCGGGAGGAAGGATTCTCCATCTACCGGGAGATGAACGGCTTCCGCCTGCACTTCGAACCGGCCATGACTAGGGACGACATCGGCACCGCTCGGTGGACCGCCGCCCAGAATCTCTGCGCTCTTCTGGGAGAGGCACGGGACGATCTGAACGAACTCATCTCCAGAGGCGATCGCCTTCCCTTCATCAGGGAGATCGAAGCTCGAGCGGGTCCTTCCTGAGGGATTTTTCGGGTACGGAGACGGAGCACCCCGGCTTTTCACTACTTGTTGAATAAAAACCGCATGGAAAAACGGAACTCATCAAAATGAAGGCAAGAAAAGAAGACGATACCGGACGCAACGTGTTTGTACCTCATGACGTTGCTGCATCCTTCCGTGCGGGGTTTTTGGATGAGGACGCCTGCAGGGCATGGATCCTCGGGACGATCCACGGGAGAGGACCCGTCCGCTGCCCGGAGTGCCGGGGTGAGATAGCGGGAAAAGCGCTGCAGAGATTTTGGGAGGGGAAACGGGTGTGCTGTCGGCAATGCGGGAAGTTCTTTACAGCCCTCACGGGTTCCTTCCTGGCCGGATGTCACATGACCTACAGCGAGGTCCTCCTCCTTGCCGTCTTTTTGCATTTCGGGATTTCCCCCCGGGAGATTGCCGGGATTTTGAAGATCAGCCCCGAGACGGTGAGACTGTGGGATATCAAGTTCCGCGCCCTGGGAAAGATGAGGAAGATATCATGAGATTCACCACCATGAAACTGAGCGATCTGACCGCGGCGGACTACAACCCGCGTAAGGCATTGAGCAGCGGTGACCGGGAATACGAGAAGCTCCGCCGTTCCCTGGAGGAATTCGGCTGTGTGGATCCCCTGATCTGGAACGTGCGGACCGGGCGCCTCGTCGGCGGTCATCAGCGATTGACCGTCATGCGGGACCTCGGCTGGACGGAGGCCGAAGTCTCCGTTGTCGATCTTCCCGAAGAGAAGGAGAAGGCCCTCAATATCGCCCTCAACAAGATCAGCGGCGAATGGGACCTCGACCGGCTCCGCGACCTGCTTGTCGAACTCGAGGCCGTGGAGATCGACGTCAGCCTCACCGGGTTCGACGCGGAAGAGATCGCGGAGATCATGCCGAGGGCGGAGGAGGCCGAGCCGCGGGAAGACGGGTTCGATGCCGAAACCGAGGTCTCGAAGATCACCGAACCCATCACCCGGCCGGGGGACCTCTACCTCCTGGGGAGGCACCGCCTCTTCTGCGGCGACAGCAGCGACGCCGGCGCGATGGCCAGTCTGATGGAGGGTCGCCTCGCCGATCTGGTCTGGACCGATCCCCCCTACAACGTCGACTATCACAACGACCGCGGGGAGGGCATTGAGAACGACAACCTTCCCCCGGCACTGTTCCGGGAGATGATCACAGCCGCTTTCCGCAACATCTACACCCACACCCGGGAGGGCGGCTGCTTTTACGTCTCCCATTCCGACATCGGGGGGTTGGCCTTCCGGAGCGCCGTCATCAAGGCGGGGTTTCTCCTCAAGCAGTGCCTGATCTGGGTCAAGAACGGCGCCGTTCTCGGCCGGCAGGACTACAACTGGAAACACGAGCCCATCCTGTACGGATGGAAGCCGGGGCGGACCCATTACTTCTGCATGGACTACTCACTGACGACCGTGATCGACGAGGAGGCGGACATCTCCCGGATGAAACGCGCGGAGCTCGTGGAACTGGTGAAGGAGATGCGGCGATGCGAGGCCGCCACCGTTCTGCGAGAGGACCGCCAATCCCGGAACCCCCTCCATCCCACGCAGAAACCCGTTCCTTTGGTCGGCAGGATGATCCGGAACAGCACGCCGAACAGCCCTGACATCCTCGTCCTGGACGGGTTCGGCGGATCCGGAACGACCCTGATGGCGTGCGAGCAGATGGGACGGATCTGCAACACGATGGAGAAGACCCCCGTCTACTGCGACGTGATAGTGAAGCGGTGGGAACGGTTCACCGGGGAAAAGGCGGAACTGGTACGCAACTCGGAAGGCCGTACGTCGATCTGTTCGGGTTTATTAAGTCCCGAAGAATGCAACCCTGAGAGGAGGTGCGATCCGATTACCATATCAAGATGACTAATGATTTTTATTGACGGTACAAAAGAAGGGTGGACGGTATTCCGGGAGGTGCAACTCCCGTAAACCTGTGCGACCACACAGGGCGCCGAAGCGCTACCATCCACATGAGCGCCGATACCACGAAAGGGGCCTCATGTAAATGGTAAAGGGAAAAGAGAATCAGATCGTCGCTGATGACTGGAAGCGCGCGAGTAACGCGCAGCGCGCCTGGATGATCTGCCAGGCGATCTCGGACGGAATGATGGATCAGGAGAAGGTAAAAAAACTGCTGGAGGTTGCCGACGGGCAGGACCAGATCTCACTCAAGGTCCTACACAACGCCGTCGTGAAATGCATCCGGGACTACCAGGCGGAATCCACCTCCGCCCGCCTCAACGACTGGCAGAAGGCGGAGTCCGCCCTGGAACAGCAACTGGTGGTCCTGTCCGAGAAATACCTTGGCCATTCTCCGACCCTTGCCAACACCCTGGCGGTGGCCGACTACCTCAGGGATCAGGGGTGGAAGGTCAAAAAATCCGCCGTGTACAAGCACAAAAAGGAGGGGAAACTCCGATGCGAGGCCGACGGTACCTACCGGATCGACGAGGTCGACCGATATGCGCAGACCTATCTGAAGCGGGCCGACGGGAGCGCTTCAGAAAAACTTGAGAAGCTGCAGCAGGAAAAACTGCACGCGGAGATCGAAAAGACCAAGGCCCAGGCGCGGCACTGGACGATGAAGGCGGAGATGTTCACCGGCGCCTACGTGCCGAAGGACCTGTTCGAGGGAGAACTGGCGAAACGCGCCGCCGTCTTCCGGAACGACCTGGAGACCTTTGCGCGGGCCGAGGCTTCGGAGATCGTGAACCGCGCCGCCGGCAATGCCGACACGATACCGGACCTGATCGAATGGCTTCTCGGCCGTTTCGAATCGTTCCTGGCCCGCTACGGCGAGGAGCGGACCTTCCGGGTGATCCTGCCGCCCCCCGGACAAGAGAATGAAACACGGGAAGATGAAACAGACGATGAGAGAGACGAAGAGACGGAGGACGAAGAATGAACACGGCTCCTGATCTAAAAAGCCAAGACTCACTCACCTTCACCCCGGGAGAGAGGCGCGTCTTTCGTCTCCGGGAACGCCTGACCGTGTCCGAGTGGGCCGAGCGGTACCGCATCGTCACGAACGGTCCTATGACCGGACTCTGGCAGAACACGACCACGCCCTACCTGGTCGGGCCCATGAACGCGATCAGTCAGCCCCATGTCAGGCGGATCATCCTCATGTTCGCGCCCCAGACGGGCAAGACACAGGTCGCCTTCAACGCCCTCTGCCGGTGGATCGAGCAGGATCCCGGCCCCTGCATGTACATCATGCCCGACGAGAAGGTGACCAAGCGGATCGCCCGCCGGCGGATTCTCCCCATGTTCAGATCCACGTCCCGGATAGCCGAACTCCTGGGGCCCGGCGTTTCCGACACGACGACCCTGCATGTCAATTTCACGAACGGCATGGACTTCATGATGGCCTGGGCGACCAGCGCCGCCGAGATGTCGTCCGAATCGGTCCGCTACATGATCCGGGACGAGGTGGACAAGTATCCCGACTTCACCGGCAAGGAAGCCGATCCCATCGCACTCACCGACCAGCGGCAGAACGCCTACCCCTTCACCAAAAAAACCATCGACCTGTCGACCCCGACGGACGAGAGCGGCTACATCGGCCCCATGATCGAAAGGGAGGCAGACGAACTGATGCGTTACTACGCGGTCTGCCCCGTCTGCAGGGCCCCCCAGGTGATGCACTTCGGACAGATCAACTGGCCGAAGACCTGCAACGATCCCCGGGAGATCGTCCGCGGGCGCCTGGCGCACTACCAGTGCGAATCATGCGGGATGCTGTGGGATGATCATCTGCGCAACAAGGCCGTCCTGAACGGGCTCGGGAACCCCGATTCGTTTTACGGCTGGATCCCGGACAGCCCGGTGGAACGCGCCCCGGTTATCGGGTTCCATCTCCCGTCCTGGTACAGTCCCTTTGTCTCCCTGTCCTCTTGCGTCGCCGCCTATATGCGTGGGATGGAGGACCCGTCGAAGATGATGGTCTACATCACCCAGCACAAGGCCGAGGTCTGGCGGGAGACGGTGGTCCCGAAGAAGGAAAGCGCCCTCCTCGATAAAAAGACCGAGCTCGCCGCCGGCATTGTCCCTAAAGACGCGGTCGCCCTCACCGCGGGGATCGACGTGCAGAAGAGCGGGTTCTGGTTCGTCGTGCGCGCCTGGGCCGACGACCTGACCTCCTGGCTGGTCCAGTACGGCTACCTGACGGCATTCGCCGACGTGGAGAACCTCGTCTTCAACACCCAGTATCCCATTGAGGGAAACCCGACGGAGATGATGGGCATCTGGCGTGCCGGCATCGATACGGGGGGCGGCGTCACGGAAGAGAACATCTGGACCCGTACCGAGGAGATCTACCAGTGGATCCGCTCACAGCAACCGGGCAGGGTCTTCGGGACCAAGGGCGCAACCCACAAACAGATAGGCCGGATCAGGGTATCGCAGATCGACAAGCTGCCCCGATCGAACAAGGCGATTCCCGGCGGCCTGGAGCTGCGGCTCCTCGACACCGACCAGTACAAGGCCCTGCTCCACTGGCGCATGGAACGGCAGGAGAATGAGACACAGCGGTTCCTCCTCAACGCGGACACCGGCCTCGACTACGCCCGTCAGATCCTGGCCGAGGAGTTCCGGAGGGACCGGAGAGGCAAGACCTACTGGAAGCAGATCCGGCGGGACAACCACCTGCTCGACTGTGAAGTGATCGCGGCGGCCTGCGCCGACAGCGAGTGGCTGCCCTCGCTCAGGATGCTGGCCACCTATCTGAGGCAACAGAAAGAACAGATGGCTCAAAGGAAAGAAATCAAAGAAACCAGGGGGGAAAAACCCCAGGGGAAGAAACCCGACTCATGGAGGTGGTAGAGATGGCGAAGTTGATAGGCATGAAGGCGATCATTGAGCATTTCAAAGGGGAGGTAAAAGAAGCACAAATCAGGACATGGATCAAGGAGTATGAGTTTCCGGCGGTATCATCCACGGGGAAGCCCGGCGGGACGATTATGTCTGATTCAGACGTCGTTGATCAGTGGTATATCTCCTATGTTCTGAAAGGTATTGTCCCAAAAGGGGCGGCCGAGATGATAACCGACCGGCTCATGATACGGCCGGAGCGCAAAGTCAGCAACAGGAAGAAGAGTCAGGAAAAGAAACCGGCTAAAGAAATGACAAACGCGAGCGAAGAGAAATGAGCTCTTCCTTGTTGCACGCACAAGTCCACCCTGAAGTGATCGCGGCGGCCCTCACTCAGGATGCCGACACACTATCTGAGGCAACAGAAAGAACACGCGTCCCGAGCTGGCAACGAAAAAGAGGACAAAAGGAGGGGAAAAAGGTGAAGCGTGAACCCAAGGAACGATATGAGCACGGCATCTCCGTGAGGTTCCCCCTGTTGTTCTGGCGTCAGTGCGTTGTGTGCAAACAGGAGTTTCGGCGAACATGGGGGTGGTCGTTCGTAACGGGTCCGTACCATGGGCGTAACGGGGGAGTATTGCGCTATCTCTGCAGAGGCTGTGCCCCGACGATAGAGAATGCCCACAGGATCGCCCTCAGGGGCAACTGGTCGCCGTTTCCGAAAGGACCTCCGCCGTCGCCACCCCCTCGCCGCCTTACATAAGAAACCTTCTCAAAGGGCTATAGGCCCGGACAGTGGACGGGGTGGGGAGCAAAAACTCCGGGCATTACGCGATCGGGCGATTGAATAACGCGGGAGATCTCTCTCCTGCATGCGGCCTGAGGAATACATGGTGTACGGCCTTTCCGCCCAGCACGAAGTCCGGATCGACGGCGTCAAGAAAGACGTGACGGCAAATGTCGTCTGGATCAAAGAATCATTATTGAGAGGAGAGGCGCAACAACAGCGGATTGATGAAAAGGTGGACCGGATGATTACGGGCAGGCTTAACTCTCCCTTTGCAGGCGATCGAGCCACCTCTTATTACCGCTTCTTACCACCGGGAGTAGTACTTGGATTGACCTTGTGCTGTCCCTCCTGATGGGTGGTCTTTTCGATTCTGTGAGAGGGCCACCCTTTTTCATGTGGCCACTCCTTTCAAGTCCATCTATTTCTCAAATGTTTCACAACCACCGCGCAGAGGCCAAATGCAACGGCCCGAAGCACTCTAAGCCTGGAAAGTTTATTATTTGGATTTCGTAAAATCCAGACACCTTCCTTCTGAAATCTATGAAACTGCTTTCATCAAAGATGTGCGAGACTTCAAATACAAGTCATCACCACAATTTGTCGGTCAACCTTATTAAATGTGGGTTGAAAGGTAGGACAACTCGGGCTGTACATTTTAGGCTCATGTAGATTATCTGCTCCTTCCTGTAAGTGAGTGTTCAGTAATTTTCAGGGCAATGCGCTACTTCAAACAGTATTTGTTGAACTGCTGCCATTTTTCATTACCACAAAATACCCATTGGTCAAAATCCAATTGTACTTGATTTCACGACGAAACTTCCGCTTTTCATTTTTCATGAATTGAAGTAGGGTTGTACAAAAGTTTGGAAAATACCCACCAAGTATATTAATTGTTAACATCCGATAAGAAACGAATATAAAAATGTATATTTACGCCGATGAGTCTGGGCATTCAGGACGCCACATTTTTAATGAGCCACTTTTTTACTTTCAAGGAGCAATAATCTCGGAAATTGATACTGAACCTTTGCTAAATGAAGTTGCTGAAAAGTATAAATTTGAATTGGGTGTAGATAGACTTCATGCGAACGAAATTAAACCTCATCTTGTAGAAAGAATAGCAACTTCATTTTTAGATCTCCTCGAAAATATAAAATGGGTTTTTCACTTAACGGTCATTGAAAAGCCTTATTTATCAGTGACGAAATTTGTTGATAGTCTTTTCGACTCTTACGAAAATAAAGGTGCACGGTGGTTATGGTATAATCACGAGTTTTTTAGACATACGTTATGTATTCTTTTTGATGACCTTCTTTTTGAAGAAGACAAAAAGAATTTCTGGGATTATTATCTCAAAGATGATTTTACTGGAATTAGATCAGTGATAAACATCGTATTGCAACGGCTTGATCTTATAAGTGTTGATAAAAGACTCCACCAAGTTGCTACTGAAGGTCTTAATTTTGCACTTAAATACCCTGATGAAATTACACTATTGGCAAGCCAAACAAAAAAGTCATACAAGGAGCATACTCCCAACATGGTTGCTTTTTCAAGTTTAATTCAGGCTGTTCACAAATTCTGTAAAGAAAACAATACAAAACCAAAAGCCTTTGTTCATCATTCTCAGTCAGAATTTGGTTCTACAATGAGGGAATACCATAAAATATTTCAGAAATTCAGGCTTGAACACAATTCAAGTGGATTGGGCTTACAGGTTGATCAAGTTGATTACGATCTTGGACAATTTTCACTGGCAATGTCAAAGCAGATCGTGAGTCTTCAGGCCGTTGATATTTTTTTATGGCTTTCACAAAGAAACGATAAAATAGCAAACGCTAGTTTAAAAAATAAATTACTCGATGTTACAGAATCGTTCTATATCTCAAGGCTTTCCTCTGAAATTATTGCCAGAGGGTGGTTATATAAACTCTCAAAGTGTGACGTAAGTGATGAACAAATTGACGAAGGGAAAAAAACAATCGAAAAAATGGAAAAAATACATTTTGAAAAAATTGGTGATTTTCTAGAAAAACAATGAGTTAAAGATACTAGTACCATGTAACGTTTATAGCTTCGGATAAAGGCGCTTCAACTTAATGCGAGCATCAGGAGTAGTAAATTGCCATACAATGTTTTTCGCGCTGTTGTTTCGATCTTTTTCCCATGCGGCCACTTCGGTTCGCATGGTCGTTATGTCGGGAATCCGGCGATTAAGGCATTGTCCTTTCAGGGCGCTGAGCTCGATCTCTGCCATATTCAGCCAGCTTCCGTGTTTAGGCGTATAATGGATATCGAGTCGTTCCGCTAAACGCCTGGCTTCCCCGGGTTTGAATGTTTCGTAGAGTGAGGCGATTGTATGGGTGTTCAGGTTGTCCATGACCAGACGAACCTTGAGGGCGCTGGGATAGCGTTCATCAAGCATCTGCCTGGTCTGCATCGCCCAATCCTTTCTTGTTCGATGTTCCGTGATCGCCACATGTCTTCTGCCAGCAAGGGGCTCAACTTCCATAAATATTTCCACTACCCCGTTTCTGACATACTCGTCGTCTGTTCGCATCGGCCTTCCCGGTGCGCATGGCATCGGCTCTCGAACTTCACCTATCAGTTGCTTGCAGGATTCATCCATGCAGACAACCGGATAGTCGGGATCATAGGGCAGATGATATATCTCCAAAACATCTTCCATGCATGCTACAAAGGCCGCGCTCCCTTCGGGAGGGATTTTCCAGTATTTGCTGATGTGAGGCTTAAGTTCGTTTTTTTTAAAATCCGCTGTACGGTCATGTGTGATACGGAATCGGCAATGCCAAGCTCGACAGCTTTGTCGGCAAGCAATCTGACCGTCCAGCGACGATGTCCTTCGGGAGTGTCTGAACAGGCCAATGCGACTAATCGTGCCTCAAATGCACCGTCAAAAATGATGTCTCTCGGAGGCTTTTCCCGTGCCTTGCGTTCGAGAGCTGCTTCAAGCCCCTCTTCAACAAAGCGCTTTTTGAGATGTTCGATCGAACGGCTCGACACCCCAAGCGCCTCTGCAACATCGGACACGTTCCATGCCGGACCGTCAGAGCCGGCATCGCACAAAAGTAATGCGCGGGCATGGATGAATTTTCGGGCATGGGTCTTTCCTCTATGGGTCATTGCCTCAAGCTCTTTGCGTTCTTCTTTGGTAAGGGTTACTCGATATCTTGGCGACATGGCAACCTCCTCTGTTGGTTTGCCGCCAGTCTATCATACCTTTTATAAATACGAAACATATTATGTTACATGGTACTAGGATGAAATGCTAACATCTTTTTGCACTGGACGCCAAACAGTTGGTGCCAGTGAAACTGGTATTCTACTACACTTCCAACGGTAATCCTCAGTATTCCCCTTTGATCGAAATCATTTGTTAGTAGGTGAAGAGTGGGAAAATCGCCGCAGGAGTGTCCGAGAAATACTTTTGCTGCGCGATTCTTCCTGTAACCGATAAAATAAATATTGAAACAATTGCAAGGATTTCTTTCAAAAATTATTAACGACTGAGATAAGCGGAAAATAGGCCGCAGGCCTGATTTTCCGCTTAATTGATTTGTTATGAATCATTTCGCTCTATCTCTAGGAATGCTTCCCCCACATCATTTTGAAATTCATCAGCTATTTTCATGATCACAATATGATCTAACGTAGGCTCAAGCATCAAAAGAGCACAAGTAATTTGGTTTAAACTAATAGCTGTTGCATGAGCAGGATCTGTCATTCCTGAATTACTTTGCCCAACCAGTAGAATATCGTCTTTTGCCTCACACAGTCCGAGACGGTTTCTCATTCCTTTAGAGCCCGAATGTATATTCTGGCTAGCCCACCTATAGTAGGGGCGCATATGATCCAAGCCAACATTCTTTTCTATTGCTGTAAAACCTACTCGCCTATGTTTTGGGAACAAGTATGAAGCCCAACCATAATGATCTGCAAATTTCTTACCGTATCGTGCAATCAGTTCGTCATATTCTACTTTGCAGCTATCGAGCTCTTCTTGGGAGGGTGCCTTTTCCTGGAGCCGATCTTCGTACTTTTTGTGCTCAAGCATTCCGTCGTAAGAATCAACAATGTCATGAAAATAGAATCTCTCTGCACAATCATGACCATGTCTAGCTATGAACATTCCTGTCGCGGTTACTTCATGGAGAGCACGCCATCTGGCATGAGCAGCATCAGCAAAACCTGCCTTTAAGAGACATAGAATTTCCTGTGCAATATGACAGGCTCTTGCATGATGTCTGACAACAATATCAAATACTAAATTGTTTTCCTCAGCAGCAGTTGGTCTATACGATGAGTTGAATTCTTCTCCTGCCTCTGTACATATAACAATGTGAGACTCTAATAAATCGAATGCTTTAGACCAGCGTTTTATGTTCCGCTTTTCGAAGCCTTTAGCTAACTTTCGCCTCTCCTTAAGCATCTTTTTCGCGGATTTTAGAAGAGAGCTTTTTATTAAGCGAACGGCTTCTGGGGTTACATCTGCTATGAGTTGCTCAATATCAATCTCATCTGCTTTTTCTGGATTTTTCTCAATCACCTCATTGAGTGTTTTCAAAAACTCTTGATGTAAATCTTCCACTCAATTTTCCTTATGAGTTCAACAATGTTTATCTGGATCCTGATAAAAACCCATTCTTCATCCGGCAACATCGATATCAACATAACCTGTCCACAAAAAACAAAATCCCCATCTCTCGCGTTGAGAAACAGGGCTTTAATGATCATACCATAATCCCCCTTGGCTACAGCTGCTCACAAGCAGAAACAATCAAGACCAAAATCATTTTCTAGCTAACTCTATGATAATGTATTGTCAAGAGATTTTACCATCAGACGTTCAATTAGTAATTGTTGATTTTCTAATTGAATTATTCTGAGCAGTAGTAGGTGGCGTCAATAACCGACACTCTGGCATTTTCCTTTATCCTGCCTGAACAGTACGGATTGAAAGCCAAGCCGTGAATCCATTTCCCACATTTATTGACTACAAATACAAGTAATCACCACAATTTGTAGATTTCTTTTTAGTAATTAGCAATGTTCAGTCAAAAAGCCTCTGCCCCTATCTTATTTGTCCTCTTTATGATCCTTTATCCTGATCATGCTTCATCATTGCTAGAAGTTGGCTAAAATCCGAGCTGTTATATGACTCATCAAACTTCTGTTTAAAAATATTAGCTGCTACTCTATTCCCAGCTTTATTAGGTCCATGAAAATTTATAAAATAATAAAGAATTTTATCCAAAACATTTGATGGGATCGAACAATCTTTTGCCAACTCAAAGAATACATCAATGGCCAGTCTTTTTTCTTCGTCCTTACATTCAAAGATATCTCTAATGGTATCTTTAAGAATATTTTCAATATCGTTATCAATCTTCATTTCTAAAAAAGTTGGCATTTCAATATTTCTGATTCAAGTTAACAAGATAAGGTTCCGGAATCGGATCTACGTCGGCCAGAAGTTAAAGATCGCGTACGTCTAGGAATTGCCCGAGCAGATCATAATAGAACAGCCTAAGTCCATGGTTTATTAAATTTTTCCTGAAGTCTAGAAAACTAATCGGGATCGAGTTATTGTATAATTCTGGTAATAAACAGGTACCCTGCAACTCAGCTGGCCTTCGGTTCTTTTTTACATGCCTCTACAAGACGTTCAGCCATTGAATTCACAGCAGCCTGTTCTTCAGAGGAAAACTCTTCATCAAATGTTGTCTCTTCCAGATTCGCATTAACGATCAGATGCTTCACAAGTGTAATGTAATTGAAAGGTAACGCATCCCCATTTTCGATAAGTTGCACCACAGTTTCGCCAGTATCGCTTCTTGAAAAATGCATTTTCATGCTCATTCCCTGAACTTTCTAAGGTTGTATTTCTTGACCCTCTTTTTGATCGATACCTTGCCGCCATCTGTCAACTCGGCAATATGATCGACAACCTTTTTTGAGTTTATGTTACCCTCAAGTTTGGCGGATCTTATTTCAATCCTATTTTCTTCGTTTTTGCAAACAACAACAGTCTGAGCATCACCCAACATTGGTATCGTGGCATTATGCGACACTAGAATTATTTGTTTCTTTGGTTTGATATCCTTGATAGCTTTGATCAGCCCCCTGTTTATATAAGGATTCGCAAGATTGTCCTCGGGTTGATCGATTATTATGGGAGCAAAATCCTCTTCATAGCCTAAGAGTAAGTCCAATATTACAGATGTTTTCCAACCAGCACTTAGGTTATCAAAATCCCTTCCGTCGCTAGTAGTGATTTTGAATGATTTCTTATTAAGGCCTTCGAATTTAGCGTACACCTTAGACTCCAAATCATCATAATCGCTGATCTTAGGCTTTTGCTTGAAATTGGCGAAGAATAGCGACTCTGGGTGTAAAGTGTCCATCGATTCAATCTGATTTTCCTTTTTTAGAAATTGGTTCAGAATATCGATAAACGTACTGCTATTTATGCAAAATTGGTTTTCGATATACAATATATGTCCCATTGCTTTAATTGTGTTTGATTGCGCCTTTGTATCGAATTTACCAAGCCTTATTAAGCAGTTATTGAATTTCTTGACTGCGATGTTGTAATTGGTAAAAAATCGTGTCAGATCGTTAAAGGAATCTTTTTTTTGCTGTCCTTCTTTGTTCAACTGGAGAAGCCAAGCTTTCTGGTCGGCTTTCTTTTTCTCGATTATGGCTCTGACAAGTTCCTCAGAATGAGAGAAGGAAAACGCTAGATCCAATTCATCTTTTAACCTCATAACCAAAGATGGATCGTGGTCAATGACCGGATTATTTGTCAAAAAGTTATCTATTTGTTCAAGATGTTCAGAATATGAGTGGTGCAAAGCTTTGGAAATATGAATTAATTGTATTTGCTCTGGAGATGGCAGAAGTTTCTCAATCACGTTATCTTTTACTTTTGCCAACAATATCAACTGCGAAAGGAAGGGTATCCTTTTCAGGGAACTCTGAATCTCCTCTATTGCTTTCACACTACTTAGGAGTTCCTTGAAACACTCTCTGAAGTCATGCAATGACCGTTGGATGTTGAGTTTTGCCTCGTTATCGTCTGGAAATAGGGTTTTTATTATCTCAATATCATCAATTCTCGTCTCATTGTTCTTGGTATCGACAATTTTAGTAATATAGTTTTGGTTGATATAATGTGGAGTCAATCCTGAAGGATTGTTGACGTCTATATCCTTGACAGGATATTGCGACTTGACATAAACATTCTCCTCATAATTGTTAACGATCTTGCAATACAAGGAATCTACAAAAAGAGTCTTTCCACTTGATGAACCACCAATAACCACATTTAAGCCCTCACTCAAATTGACGTCGATTTCTATTCTGGGATTCGACAAGTGCACCGATTTGATGTATTCCGACCATCTACCGGGGGGGTCACTTTGGTACGAAAGCCGAGATGATTCTGATAGAGCAAGTCTTAGGCCTTCAAATGTTGGCAATGAGTTCATCCAAGTAGGGATATATTCTTCATATTCATCTGTTTTTGGACTAGGATATTTTTGGGGATTGTAGTTGTCCGTGCAAGTAATGAGATTGACAAAATCGTTAATTCCGAGGCGCTTGAAATATTCAATTGTTTTTTCTAGACCTTTGTTGCTTCTTGCAGTGAATCCGTCAAAGGTGTTGTAATAAATACTTCTTTCAAGACTGCTGTCGAATATAACGCCATCAGGAATGGATATGTCAAAAGTTGAGTGGGACTGTCCACCATGAGGAAGAACCAGAAAGTCGTATTCCTCAAATTCTTTTATGATGTCTTGTATTTCTGGAATGTTTGTATCTGCATTTTTAACAACCTTCTTCGGATATAATTTTAGCAGGGATTCATTGATCTTCGAAATAGTTTCGTGATCTATCGTTGGAGTACCGAAAAGAATATGGCAATGATAGGGAGGTTTATTCTGATAGTTTCGAATGTGCAACTCACATCCGATAAGCATATTGGGGAATTTATGTAAGGCTTTTAGGTAGGCATTTTCATTTATAACATTATGATCTGACAATGATATTAGTGTATCTGCTTCATGCGCGACCTTGGTCACATTTTCATACAATGAGTTAACGTCATAGTTTGGGTTGAGTTTGTCTGGATTCTCCGATGTATGAATGTGAATATCAATAAAAGTAGGGTTCATATGTCACCCGTTTTCTACTGTTAACAGTATTATTCTAGGGCGTTCACACAAAACAAAAAGCCCTATCTCTCATTTTGAGAAACAGGGCTTTGATGATCAGACCATAATCCCCTCCGGTTACAGCTGTTCAAAAACCTATATAAAGCGGTCAAGACCGATGAAGCTTCTAAACTACTAGCTGTATAGTAGCGTCATGTCAAGAAATTTCCCCCGTGAGACTTTCAGTAATCATTAACGCAATGCTATGAGGCGCGGGGAGTTTTGCACGTCCTTATCTGCAAGATGTTATGTGTTTCAATTGGTAAGCGACAAAAAGTCCCGAAACATCTCTGTGAATTCGAACTTTTCAGTGTCTCCGTCAGCATACTTTTCAACCTCCCGAATTTGCTCGCAGGTCATCAACACCCAATAATCTTCCAGGACGGTGGCCCTTCGAGTCCCTTTCTCATGGCCTATTTTTACTTTGGCGTCGTCCGTATCACTAATGGTGAATGTGCTGCTTGCTGGAAGATTGAGACAATCGAGATGAATATAGTTTTCTGGCTCGCGTTTCCGCGTGAGGTACGCTTTGATACCGTCGGCTTTCAGTTCCGCGACTTTTCGCCTGTTCTCAGCCTCTTCGGGAGTACCGAGGTCCGAGTCAAGGAGTACACAATAGGGCACGCCAAATTGATTCGCCAGTTGAAGGGTTCGCCAATGCTTGATATTACCGCACCCACCTATTGGTACGATTGCAAATCTGCGGTCTTCAAATGTTGCGTCCAGATGGCCGCCGTCCTTCAATTGCTCCGCAGTATGGTGAACGAATGAAATGTCACTCTTGCCTTCAACGAGGAGGATGGCCGTTGCATTTTTGGGAATTGGGTCGGGAAGGATGCCCAACGTGTCTGCGACCTTCTGAAATACATCATCGTTCCCTGACTCAACGGTTCGGCTATGCCCCTCACGCTCAATGAAACGTAGGCTTTCCAGGGGCAGGAAACCTGCCAGCGCTGGGGTATGAGTTGTAATGATAATTTGGCTACCTGGAGCGTTAGCCAGCTCCAAAAATGCTCTCATCAACATTTCTTGATGATCTGGATGCTGTGAGGTTTCAGGTTCTTCGAAGGCGTAAATAACATCAGATGCTACCGCGTCACTCTGCCTGCGTTCAGCCTCCGCACGAAAAAAGTTCAGCAAGATGAGCCGCCGAACTCCGCTGCCGCGCTTATTCACTGCAATGTCATCTTCCGACTTGATCAACAACTTGAACTGAGAATCGAATTTAGGTTCCGCTTTGAACTCCGGAGTCAGCTCACGAGCCAACTCTGGCACCATTTCTCGAAGCTTGATTAGTGTCCGATTCGCGGTTTCTATTGCCCTAGCGCGGACCTCAGTCTTGATGTGCTCCAACTCGGGTGCGAGATCATGCAACGCCTGTTGAACAGCCAATTTCATTGGGTCTGCAACTTCCTTGTCATCGTCACGACTTTGCCGATCAGATTGAAACAGCGCATAGATCGGCAGATAGTCCTTGATTGTGTCGTAAACCTTCTTCGTGTCCTCTTTATCGACCAGTAGTTCCACAGGAGTGAGGTTGAGGTGACCTATATGTTGCCGTATGGCCTGACGTATTGATGCATTTACATTGCCATTATAACTATCCTCTGGAACACCAAGTTCCGCTGCACGTGCTCGCAACTCCGTTCGTTTTAATTCGAGCAAGTCGGCAGCACCCTCAATCGATGGATGCATACAACTGATATAAATCTTTTCCTTCGGTTTCGCGGCAGTCGCTGGGAAGATCTTCTTAATCTCCAGATTGCCGTCACCATTAAGAAGGTGCTCGTCTGCCAGATTTGTTGGGCTCGCCGCATCAATTACGATTTGATCTGGGACCTCAGAAAAAATGCATGCAATTTCTATATTGTGTCCTTGCGCCTCGATGGAAAGATCTTCACGTTCACAAGTGATTAAGGAGCTATTGAAGAAGATCTCAAGAGCCTCCAATACCGAGGACTTCCCTGCGTCATTTCTTCCAATGAATGCGGTTAGATCATCGAACTGAATTGGGGTTTCGTCGCGATAGCCACGAAAATTCTTCAATGTCAATCGTTCGAGCTTCACTTTAACTTCCCCTTATGCACAAAACGCATAACGTTGTTTTTCAGCAAACGCGCGGTTTTTGCGATCCCTGTAAAAACCTTGTTATACGTTGTAGCTTTTTTCAACTTCGTTTACACTCTGAGAAAAGATTGGGTTTTTCGTATTTGACAACAACACATTTCTAAGTTTTTCCCAGTAATCCCGAGACACAGAGTCTGCAAGCTTCGAACATATTTCAAATGACAGCCGTTTTTCAAACTCGACCCATTTTTCCGACATTATTATCTGCGTACGCGACGAATTGAGATCTAGATCAGCGTCTCCACAAACATCCACCACCAATATTATAGGGAATGGCCATGAAAGCTTAACCTGATTCTTTTGCATCCTCCACGATGCAGGAAATAATGTGGTAGGCACCTCAATACCATGCAGAGATAGCTGAGATATGGACTTGTTCAGTGAACGATATGAATTCGATTGATCAATATCTCCATTTTCGTCTATTGAAATAGTTGTTGCTGACTCTTCTATTTCATTCTCAATAATAGCGATGCTCTTTCCAAGTTCGTACGGTTCACCATTAATATCGACTGTCTGAGAAGTCATTTCTAACTTAGGCACTGGGAAGCCATGACTCTCTAATATGGCAACAACAGCGGAACCGACAAAGCCTCTTGCGGGATCATCAAATTCGATAGATATCTTCCGAACGTTATCGTGTTCCTCCCATGAACGATTTTCTAAGTTATTTGCATGCACTTGGAGAAAGCTTGAGGCATCCCTGGACTTGCTATGAGAAGATGTCTCTATCTTTATTTCAAATGGCGGATTTGAAATAATTCCTTCCACCGATGTAATGAATTCGTTTTCATCCATCCTATCCCAGGGATTTCCTGTTTTTCGAAGGAATAATTTAGTTGTAGTGCCCGGAGTTGACAGGCTGCCGGATTTAATCCAGAAAATGCTTTCCTGTCCTTCGATAGTAACATTCAACGGTTTACTTGATTCATGCGGTCCATATACACGTCTTGTATCGACAATTAGCGTATCCGCGACCATGAAACATGATAAGATCCCAATTCCAAATCTTGATGTTGGCGTAAAACTAGCTCTGGCCTGAGACTTCAGCTCATAGAACTCGGAAGACTTATAGAAGGAAGACCCTACTTTTGAATAATATGCATCGATAATGTGCTGATCCATACCGGTTCCATTGTCTTCTACCTCAAGAATATCTTGCCCATCCATAGAATAATATTTAATATTTACTCTCGGAGTGTAATTGGTTTTCCAAGAAGCTTCTAGTGCCTGCCTTAACAGGCAAGCATCAATTGAATTCTGGATCAGTTCTCTCAAAGCCACCTCTGGATTACCGTAGAGTTTCGTTCCCATCAACAAATCTATAACTTGCTTTTTGCTTAGATTGAACTGCGTCTGTCGATATAGGTAAACCGGCTTTCCTTCTATATCTTTCACCGTTTCAACCTTGGTTCGATCAACTCTTAGGGGGAGCATAATAGCAGATGAAGAAAAACGACGATCGAATTTATTTATTGATGCGACAATATTATTGCATGCACCCAACTCGATATCTATGAGATCACAAAAAGCATTTATCGACGCCTCAATAGCCGGATGACGGCATTTTGCATGAAATTGTAAAATTTCAGGTGTTATGCTCCACGCCTCTACCGAACGATGTTTGTTCCATTCACTAATGGAAACTGGATTTCGCACATACAAGTGAGAAAAAAGGATAGATGGTGTTCTTTTGGCATCGAAATCCAGAATATCTGATAGTCTTAAAAGAATGGCCACAAGTTGCAAGTTTGCATAAAGATCAGGGCCACACAAATAACCGGGATCAAGATCCAGCAAAGAAAGTGGATCTTCGTTATGGCTGAAGCAAATCCCTGCAAACTCAACCGTAAGGTCAGTATCGCGATATACGATCTTATTCATCCAATCTTTCTTAATGATTTGCCTAGCTCGCTCCGCATGTGTCGTCCTTATATAATCACTAACCACATGAGCTTTAGCACAGTCTGCCCCAGTATGATCTCCGCGGCGAAGGCATTGCTCAACCCTATCGCGATCATCAGGCCTCGCGAAATAGAACCTTTCAAATTTTTGATACTCCAATTCTTCCGTACCGCTCTCAAATTGAGGTGTAGTATCCCATATCTTTTTCCATGCTATTACGTCTTGTTCATCAGGCGCCATCCCAATATCATGAAAAAACGCCGACAAAATCATTAACATGAGTTCAGGAACATTGAGCGAACGCAATTGCCCATTGGAAAGCAACCGTTCCTGCAGCGACAGCACACGGAATAGATGGTCTCCATCATGGAGAGTAAACTCTCCCATATGCCGGATTATACTTTTGGTTCTTTGATATGCATAGTAGGTAGCGGTATCAACGAGTTCCAACACTTGATGCCCAGCTGAGTCCCTGTTACACTTCTCTTTTAGAACACTATAAACCGCGCTAGTGGGTAATCGCGTCTTTGTTTCTGCTTTCCAATCGTCAAGTTTCATGATTTCCTGTTCGTGAATTTGGCATGTGGCCTCTGTTTTGTATAACGATGGAGCTGAGACGCGGGAAACGCACCAGCGTGTTCCCGTCGATTCTCCAGCGACTTGTTAGACGTGTTGATCAGTATATTGCCTATCTGGCAAATACAAAAGACTAAATTCTTTCTACATCAGTGCTTCTACAATCTGGGCACCTCACTGGACCAGAAGGCAAACCCTTTTCTTTAGCTTCACCTGGTTCAAATACCTCGGTTTCGAATCTACGGCCGCAGTTTCTGCATCTGAAACGTTGTCTAATCATTGCCTTCTCCTTACATTTTATTGTAAAGAATTCAAAAGCATACTCCAAAAAAGTTCTGCGCCACCTTCATTAGACAATAATGTTTCTGAATCGGAACCAATATGATGAAATCCCCTACTTTTGAGACCCAAAACATAGCCATCATCTTCTACATGAAGTGATTCATTCCAAGAGTTGTCATTGACAGACACAGACGAAGAGTAACGGATCTCTCCTGTCGAGTAAGAATCCATTGCAAGCCAGATTTTGCATTGACTAACCAGATTACCCTTCTTGAAAATCATAGCCATGAAGTGGTTTGCATCTATTTTTCTGAATTCGGTTTCGATCCCAACAGAACGAGCCTGAAGTTCTATAAGAGAGTTCTCAAAATATTTCTGAAAATAGCCCAAAGCTCCAGAAAGAAATCTTGTCCTTTCAATGTCGGTAAATTCTCTACGAACTCTTAGATTGCTTGATCTTGGCTTTTCAGCAAATTGAGATGGGACTATATCCTCTGTTCTGACATACCGTGATTGTTTCAAAATATTATTTCCGTTTTTTGATCCTCCGGTTATTTCTTCGGCAACATGGCGTATATCTTTGGTAATAGAGAGGAAAGCATCATGCTGATTGGGGTATTTTGAGACAGCTTTGCCGTCAGTCGGTGTGGCCCGCAATTTCCCAAAAGGGGTCTGTTGCCAGTCACACGGATGAAGGATGACAGGTATCACTCTGGCTTCACCTTTAACATGGCGGTCCATCGCGCGTTGCATTTCAACATTATAACAGTAATCTGATGCTATAAAATAGGGGCTTACGAGAAGAAGAATAATATTTGCACCCTCAATATTTGAATCGATCTCATCGTCAAGGTCTTTGCCGGCTTCAATTCGCCTATCATGCCAAGTTTGGATAACACCCTGGCGTTTAAGAGCTGAAAGATGAATTTCCAATTCATTCCTCAGATCTTCATCGCGGTGAGAATATGAAAAAAAACTGTGACCATTATTTAAATTCCTTCTCTGAATTGAATAACTGGTATCGTCTAACAATGTTTATATGGATCTCGTATAATATCTTAAAAACAGGGGAAAGTGCGTCATAACACCTAAAATTCGATCGAGACATTCATAAAAAAAGCTCCATCTCTCTTTTTAAGAAACGGAGCTTTGATGATCAGACCATAATCTCCCCTTTGGTTATTACAGCAGTTCAAAAAAGTAAAGCCGTCAAGATCAAAACGCTTACTTAACTAACTATCCGACGAAGTATTGTCAAGAGATTTTACCGTGAGTCTTTCAATCAGTACTCATCGATTTTCCTCTGGAATTATTCTGAGCAGTAGTAAGTGACACCAATAAACAGCACGATTTCTTTTTTCTTTGATGATTCCTGCGCATTACCGAAAGAAATCTGCTACACAGAAACTTCCCCCCAGAATGCCGACTTCAATAAACAATCGGTGAGCTCTCGGCGCACTCGATGGTGAGGACAAGGTGCAACGTGTGAGATTTGGTACAGCAGGGGCAGAACTCGTGTTTTGCTGCGCCATTCTTCCTGCACTGTCGTTTATTTGATTCGATCCGTCAATACATCATTTCAAATGGTATTTATTATTAGCCATTGCCATTCCTCCTATGTTTTACCAACTTAGGATTTTACTCTTTATTGCCGCAGAATAACCAATCGAAAAAATCAATTGGTACTGATTTTACATTAGATTTTTCTGTTTTAATTCTTCGTGAAATAAAGTAGGATTGCACGAAAGGTCGGGAAACACCTAATGGGCATATTCATTGTTGGCGGTATTATATCACACCAACGCAAAGAGGAAGCTTCTTGCAATCATCACAAATTACAATCGACTTCCCAAATCCTGAGTACATCACAAAAAAAGTGCAGGCTGCGATAGATCAGTTGGCGTTAAATCCAGAAACTGACGCACGTGGAGCGATATTTACCCGTCGCGAGGTAGTTGAGTTCATTCTCGATCTTGTTGGTTACACGGAAGATCAGCCGCTCCATGAAATGCGGATTTTGGAGCCATCGTTTGGTGGTGGTGATTTCCTGCTTCCGATCATCGAGCGGTTGCTGCGCGCCTGGCGGGCTGCAAAGCCGAATGGCACTGCCTTGGACGACCTGAGCAACGCGATCAAGGCCGTCGAGTTGCATCATGATACTTTTCGCAGCACCTATGCGGCGATAGTAACCCTTCTCAAACGCGAGGGGATAGCGGCCAAAACTGCAGCGGCTCTTGTTGACGGGTGGCTGTCACAGGGGGATTTTCTGCTCGCTCCACTGGAAGGAGAATTTAATTTTGTTGTGGGCAATCCACCCTACGTCCGTCAGGAGCTTATTTCAGCGCCCTTGCTTGCAGAGTACCGAACCCGCTACCAGACAATGTTTGACAGGGCAGACATCTATATCGCCTTCATCGAGCGCTCGCTTTCTTTCTTGTCGGATAAGGGAAGTCTGGGTTTTATCTGTACAGATCGGTGGATGAAGAACCGATATGGTGGGCCACTTCGGAGTCTGGTGGCAGAACGGTTTCACTTGAGAGTCTATGTCGATATGGTGGATACCCCAGCGTTCCATTCTGACGTGATTACGTACCCTGCTATAACGATCATCAGCCGTGAAGTGCCGGGTGTAACTCGCATTGCGCATCGTCCAGTTATTGACCGGGCAACCCTGACTGCACTGGCGGACTTGCTCCGTGCTCCTTCATTGCAGGGAGAGTCTGGAGGGGTGCGTGAACTTGCCTGTGTCACGAATGGTTCTGAACCTTGGCTGCTGGGATCTTACGATCAGATGACGCTCATTCGCCGTCTGGAGCAGTGTTTCCCATCACTCGAAGAGACCGGATGCAAAGTCGGCATTGGTGTCGCCACCGGCGCAGATGAGGCATTCATCGGGGACTTCGACGCACTTGATGTTGAGCCCGATCGGAAAATTCGACTGGTGACGACAAAAGACATCATGTCGGGTGAGGTTAAGTGGCGAGGACAAGGGGTCATCAATCCATTTGCCGAATCGGGTGGTCTGGTTGACCTCGACGCCTATCCGCGCCTGAGACGATACCTTGAAGCTCGCCGCGACGTGATTGCGGGACGCCACTGTGCAAAGAAAGCTCCAGTCAACTGGTATCGAACGATTGATCGCATTACCCCCGCGCTGGGCGCAAAGCCGAAGCTTTTGATACCTGACATAAAGGGCGAAGCGCATATCGTCTTTGAAGGCGGGGTACTGTACCCACATCATAACCTATACCACGTCACATCTAATGAGTGGGATTTGCGGGCTTTGCAGGCGGTGCTGTTGTCCTCTGTCACTCGCCTTTTCGTGGCGACCTATTCAACGAAGATGCGAGGGGGGTTCCTGCGTTTCCAAGCACAGTACCTACGCCGGATTCGCATTCCTCCCTGGGCAGATGTGCCTGCGCTGCTGCGCCGAGAGTTAGCTGATGCTGCCATAAAGCGAGACATAGAAGCTTGCGACCGAGCCGTGTTCAAGCTTTATGGCCTGAGTCACGAAGAACGATCTACCCTTGGAGGCAATGGAGAATAAATGGCTCTTGATCTCGCTGATTACGAACAAAAATCCCGTGAAGCCGTAAAGGCATTTTGGGGCAACCGTGAAGCAGCAAAGCAGAAGCAGATTGAATCTGGAAAAGCCGACCAGGGGGAACGTGCAGGCGTGACCGCAGGCAAGAACATGGATGGTTTCTTGGCTTTGGTGCTCGACATCATCAAGGCCAATGGGCTAGCTCGTGCTGAGATACACCAGAACCGGGCGATGCTGACGCTACCGGGGTATTTCCGGCCAACAAAATTGTGGGATCTCCTAGTAATGTACAAGGGAGAGCTAATTGCCGCGATTGAGTTAAAAAGCCAAGTAGGGCCCTCTTTTGGTAACAATTTTAACAATCGGACTGAAGAAGCCATCGGAACAGCACACGATCTTTGGACGGCTTACCGTGAGGGAGCTTTTGGGAAACAACCTCGCCCGTTTGTAGGTTGGCTAATAATGGTTGAAGATACCGCAAAGTCAAGAAGTCCTGTGCGGGATTCATCGCCACACTTTCCAGTTTTTGAGGAATTTAAGGGAGCCTCGTACCTTAAGCGATACGACTTACTATGTCAGCGGCTTGTACAAGAGCAGCTATATACAACGGCCACTGTAATCGCGGCAGAACGTAGCGCAGTAGATTCTGGAGATTTTTCTCAACTTTCATCAATGACTGGGCTTAAAGCATTTGTGACGGCTTTAGCCGGGCATATTGCCGCAGAAGCAGCACGCCTTGGCTGATAAAACCGCGAGGTGCTACACACGGATGGCAATTCCGTTGCGCTCCAGTGTCGACGGTGAGCTTAGACGTTTTGCTACACTTCCAACGGTCAAGCTCAGCATTTCCCTTTGATCAAAATCATTTGTTAGTAGTGAAGGAAGCGATCCGGCTTGTTGTAAGACCGTCAGATGTGACTTTTGCTAACTCGCTTCTTGAAGTGTTGTTTTTTCGAATTCATTCACCCATGCCACATTTCAGTGAGACTTTAAAACGGCAATCATCGATTTTCCCCAAAACTGATCCCAAGCGGTAGTTAAACGTGTGAGATTTGGTGCAACAGGGGCAGAGCTCGTATGTTACTGCGTTCTGCTTCCTCCTGTAATTGATAGAATTACGATTGAAGCAATATTATGAAATTGCTTTCAGTAATATCTTAACGATACGATTATTTGCGCCGCTATCAGGCAACATGCCAGTCAGGCCGCCGACATATTCAGCGTCCCGGGAAGCGCTTGGTTCGGTATGGTTTCCTCGGCTGGCTCATGCCCAAACGGTGATATTATTATTCCCCTCTTTTTCTAACATTTCATTCAATCCGGTTTGATGTTTCATTTAATCAGGCATGTTGTTCGGGCATGGTTGTGTGCCCCTCCGCCAGTCCGCTCTCCTCAACAACCTTCTCATATTCAATATGTTACAAATATTCTGACCGCCAGTCAGCGAAATGGCACGCTTCTTTCATTAGTATAAAGTCAAAAGAAAGAAAACAAGGAAACATAAAAAGGAGGATATACTCATGAAACGGACAGTACAGACAATCATCATGGCGGCTTTCGTGGTGCTCGTCACCGCCTCTTTCGGGTTTGCCGAGTATACCGCAACCAACGCGGCCAACTTCCCTTACTTCCATCTCGGATGCCTCATCGTCGGCGGCTTGATCATCACCTCTCTGAAACACAAGTACTCAAAACTGTACCTCAGCGAGGCGGTCGGCTCTTTCGCACTCTACGCCGTCCTGGTGGCTCTCTTCACGGCTCCGGTCGTGGGCGCGCTCAAAAACCTCGTGAGCTAATGAAACGGTAAACACCCTACGAAAGGAGGACTCGAACAATGATCACTACACATCACCACCATCACTCGATAAACTGGAGATCGAACCTGACTCAGATATTGCAGATCAGCGTATGGGGGTTCGTGATCGTCGCTTCCTCGTTTCTGTTCCTCTATGCAGGCCGGTGGATCGACACCCGGTTCAATACCGAACCCAGTTTCATGTTCGGTCTCTTCTTCCTCGCCGTCGGCCTGTGCATCTGGAGGCTCTACGGAGAAGCAAAGCTCAACATGGAACGGCAGAAGAAGGAACGATGGTAACGAATACACCATAATATCCAGAAAAAAGCCCCCGCCCAAAAGACGGGGGTTTTTCTATATCGATTCAATCTTACGCTCCTCATAGTTGATCAGGAAGATACTATGACGGCATCTTTTGCCTGACCGCACAGAGACAGCGACGACCGATAGACACGTTTTACAAAAAGTCTACGGAACCGGAAACAGACGATGGAGGTATTTTGCAGGGGTCGGCGATCGGATGCCGCGGAGCCTGTCTATCCAGATAGAACGGAGAGAAGCCTTTTCCCGTGTCAGGAAATAACGTACGGCACGATATCTGCTCAGGCCATATATTCTTGACACTATTCCATGTCTCATATAGGAAAAACACAAAGTATAGTTTTTATAAAACACTGATGAATCTTTTAGAGTAGGTTGAGCGCAATGCCTTCCATACCCCCCGAATCAGCTCAGGGGGACCGTCCCTGCCTTCGAAGGGCGTACGGTATCTCTGAGCTGGGGTCTGCTTCAGGAGAGAATCACTGCAGAGGACTTTCTTATCCCTGATATCAGCCATATGAAATTGCGATCCAGGCCAAGGAGGCAGGAGCGAAAGTAATGGCCGAGCGCTGTTCGTCGGTAGTAAAGACTCCATTGAACGTGACCCGTGAAACCTGCGATTACACATTCATGAGGGGACATGGATTTAACGAAATGAAAAGAGATCACAAATAATCAAGGCAGAAAGACTGAGGACATGATGTACAGGACGGATCCAATATGCGGGATTTTTCACAATCAGGCACTTTGCTATGGGGATCGAGTCGAGCTGCTCCGCGGCAAGTTCGATCGGAATGGCGACCCTGGTGGTGTATGGTATTCACGTAGCTGGAAAAAAACCCGTGAGGAGGCCATCGCCTTTGCTCGTGGACTGATTTCTCTTGGAGTAAGCACAGGCGATCGTGTGGTCATCTTTTCGGAAAGCAGGCCAAGATGGATCATTGCCGATCAGGCTATTCAGGCCTGCGGTGCGATAGGTGTTCCCCTGTACCCTTCGTCAACAGTGGAAGAATTGGAATATATGACCGCAGACAGCGGAGCCAGGGTTGTCATCGTTTCCACTCGGGACAAGGGGGAAATGACCCTCAAGGCACGGACGCAGGGAATTCCGATAGAGGCAGTCATCTCCATGTGTAGTTGGGATGGCCCCAGACCTGAAGGTGCCTACACCTTTGATGATGTTATGGTCCTGGGGAAAGAAAAAATCAGTGAAGGGGAAGTGGAGAGGCGGATACAGGCTGTTGCCCCGGAAGATGTCGCTTCCATCATATATACATCAGGAACCACGGGAAAGCCGAAAGGTGCCGTACTGACCCAGAAGAACTGGGTGTCCAACTTGCATCAGTCCTCGAATTCCACGCTTATTCGTCGACAGCGGGAGCTGGGGCTTCACATGGTGCACCTCGTTCACCTGCCTCTGTGCCATGTGTTCGGCAGGACGAGTGATTACCATGTGGGTGCGCTTCGGCAGGGCAGCATCCTCGTCTTTGCCGAAGATTTCAAAAGAATACCGGAAAATCTGCTGGAAGTACGGCCTAATGTCATTGTCAGTATCCCCCGGTTATGGGAAAAGATATATGACTCCACCCGGTTCGTCATTTCCCGGCAGAACAAGGTCGCTCAAGCCATGTTCTCATGGGCGATGAGGATTGGTGAAAAGTACGCCGACGCTATGGCGACCGCCACGCGGATGGGACAGTTCGATTTAATCCAATTCGCCCTGGCCAACATGGTGGTCTTCAATAAAATCAGAAAGGTGGCCGGTCTTGATCGTGTAGTGTTGGGAATATCGGGAGGAGGAAAACTCTCCAAAGATGTGTGTGTCTTTATTCGCGCACTGGGTATTCAACTCAATGAAGGATATGGCCTGACCGAAACAGCACCGGTTATCAACTTCAATGAACCGGAATTCTCCAGCGGGTTCGATGTCGGTAAGATCGGGTGGTTTAAAAACAAGATGATCGATTTAACGGTGGATCTGATGGTCACCAAGCAGGCGAGGGGATTATCGCCCTATACCAGCCCGATCCGTGTCCTCGCCCTGGCCCTGGCGTATAATACGGTTGCTCACAAACTGCAGATCAAGCCTGGCACCGTGGGCAAACCGGTCATCTGGACGGAAGAAACAATTGCGGAAGATGGTGAAATTCTGGTCAAGGGCCCCCAGGTCTTCCAGGGATACTGGAATTTGCCCAAGGCAACTGCCGAGACCTTCACCGAAGACGGGTGGTTTCAGACCGGCGATATCGGCAGCTTTGATGAGGAAGGATTCCTTATGATAACCGACCGGAAAAAGGAAATCTTTGTCACCTCCGGCGGAAAAAATATCGCCCCGCATCCGATTGAACTGGCGGTGACGGCCAAACCATATATAGACCAGGCCTGTCTCATCGGCGACGCGAGGAAATATATATCGGCGCTGATCGTTCCCGATTTTCAGGCGGTACGCCGGTTTTTGAAAGATAACGGCATTGCGGCATGCCCCGATGAAAAGATGGTCGCACAGGAACCGGTTGTGTCATTGATCAAAAAACAGGTGGATGAGGTCAACGCAACCCTGCCTCACCATGAACAGATCCAGTACTATAAAATACTGGGAAGACCGTTCAGCATTGAATCCGGTGAATTGACCCCGACATTAAAGCTCAAACGCAGAGTTGTTTTGGAAAATTTCCGAGATGAGATCGAGAGCCTGTACCCCCATTCATAAGGGGGCCAACCTGTTGTGATTCAGGGAATCGAGGAACGCTCGTCTGATGGAAAACATCCCTCACCTCCTGCGATCTTTTTGAGTATCTATTATTTATTGTAAGACTCCTCATGGCAATAAAACCAATATTTTTGATTTGGATAATCTCAATTTCAATAATTTAGTATTTATTCTTTTTGACTCATAAAATGAATTTTGATGATGAACCAATAGGGTACTCTTCCTTGTCGACGTTGTACTGTGTTTTTTATATTTCATTATTTTTCAGAGGGTAGCAATTTGAATTGTGTTTGGATTTGATTGTGCCAATATGACTTTATCTGCGCGAGCCGGATGGTTGGGAACGAATAGACGAAAATGGGGGAAAGGTTCTTGACGATCAGATTTCATCTGTTCCTCGTGCATTCAAAGAGTGGATGGAATCAAGAATATAAATTCCCGTTTTTGTGGTCACACCGAAATGTAGTCATTTTGTAGTCAGAAACTAAAAATAACCTCTAAGTCAAAGTACTTGAATTTTGGTACCCCCGGTGCGATTCGAACGCACGACACACGGATTAGGAATCCGTTGCTCTATCCTACTGAGCTACGGGGGTACATGAAAATGAAGGAAGAATTTCTACCATTATTTCCAAGCGGAGTCAACGATATTGGGAGGATTCTTTCCCCGGTACTATCTACCCGTGGTAATGGCTCTCAATGATTCTTTCCTCAGAAAAATCGAGCAGTCTGATCTCGTCAGGTTGTATCCCTTTAAGGGCGGCGCCGGGAATCAGGCCGATCAACTCGGACTCGAGGATATCGATGTCCTCTTCGGCGGCCTGTGCACTGACGGCGTCGAAGACCGTGCTGATGGAGGTCACCTCATAATCGGTAAGGTTCATCGAAACCTGGGCGATATTTCTCCTTTCGAGGAGCAACCCCAGCGCCTGGACATGTTCGAAGCCGCCGCTTGATTGACGGATCGAGCGGGCTATCTTTCGCGCCAAGCTAACATTATCCGAATCGAGATTGATGTTGAAGGCGATGAGGGGCTTCCGTGCCCCCACGGCGGTTGCACCAAGGCGTGCGTTAAAACGGGCCGGACCGGCATCGGGCCGCCACGCGGGATCGGTTATTTTATTGCCGAGCGCCTCATACTGGCCCCGGCGTATGTCCGCGAGTCTTTTTCTCTCCTCGCTCAGAGCGGCATCTCCGTAGAAGTAGAGGGGAAGATCGTATCTTTGTGCGAATATGTTTCCAAATCGATGCGCTATCTCCACCGCCTCCGCCATCAGTGACCCTTCCAAGGGGACGAAGGGGACCACATCGACGGCACCGATGCGGGGATGACAGCCGCGGTGTCTGCTCATGTCGATCAGTTCCGCGGCCCGGCCGCAGGCGGCGATTGCACCATTCAGTGTTTCCTCCGGTGTGCCGATGAAGGTCAGGACGCTCCGGTTGTGGTCCGGGTCCATGCTGAAGTTCAGAACCTTGACACCGGGAACGACTGTCGCAGCGTCCGCGATGGCCCTGATAATCTCAGGATCTCGCCCCTCGCTAAAATTCGGGATGCATTCGATGATCTTCATGTCTACACCTACGCCTGATATACCCGTTGTGTCGGCAGTTCCACGCAGGTGAGGGGTCCGCCGTAAACAGCCCCCGTGTCGATCCCTATCCTTCCCGGCAGGAAGAGGGGTTCCGCGTGCGATGTCGGGGTATGCCCGAAGACGACGGTCTTGCCGAAGTCGCATGAAGAGTGTATGAATTCATAGCGTATCCAGAGGAGATCGCGGGAATCCTGGTCTTCCAGCGGAATTCGGTCCCTGAGGCCTGCGTGGACGAAGATGTACTGGGCCGTTTCGTACCAGAGGAGGAGGGATTTGAAAAAGCTCATGTGGGTCTCCGGCACGTCGATCTGCACTCCTTCCGGTATTTCACAATACCCGTACGAGGCGATCGTGGTGTCCCCGCCGTTGAGCAGATACAGGTCCTTATCCGTGCCATGGCACACGTAGTTGAGAAACATCTCCTCGTGGTTTCCCTTGAGACAGACAACCGTGCCGAACCGCTCCCTCAAATCGAGGACAAACTCGATCACCCCTTTGGAGTCGGGACCCCTGTCTATATAATCCCCGATAAAGACGAGGGTATCATTGCACCGGTCGATCTCGATCCGAGTGATGAGCGCCTCCAGTTTGGAGAGACACCCGTGGATGTCGCCGATGGCGAATATCTTGCCCATGGCATTCTCATTCTCCGAACAGGGCGTCCACGAACTCCTCACACTTGAACCGCCGCAGGTCGTCCAGTCCTTCACCGACACCGATGTAACGGATCGGTATCTCCATTTCCTGCGCGATTCGTATAATGATTCCACCCTTCGCCGTGCCGTCCAGTTTGGTGAGGGCTATCCCGGTGATCCCGATTTCTTTATGGAACATCTGGGCCTGCACGACGGCATTCTGGCCGGTGGTCGCGTCGAGGACGAGGAGGGTCTCATGCGGGGAACCGGGGAGTTCCCTGTCCATGATGCGTTTGATCTTTTTGAGTTCGTCCATGAGCCCCGTCTTCGTATGAAGCCTCCCCGCCGTGTCGACGATCATCACGGCCTTGCGGGCCTGTGCCGCATGAACCGCGTCAAAGACCACCGCCGATGGATCGGCCCCCATCTTCTGTTTGATCAGTGGTGCGTCCGTTCTCTCGGCCCATATGGCGAGCTGTTCGATAGCCGCCGCCCTGAATGTGTCCCCGGCGGCGAGGACGAGAGGGATGTCGTTTCTCTTGAAGCGTGAGGCTATCTTTCCGATGGTCGTGGTCTTCCCGGCTCCGTTTACCCCGACGACCATGATCGTAAAGGGCTCCCCTTTGGGGATCCTCAGGGGAGCTTCGCATGTCCTGAGGATGGCCGTCATCTGTTCCTTCATAACCGTCTTGAGGGCTTCCGAACTGCTCATCGCGTTTCTTTTCGCTCGGTATTTCATCTCTTCAATCAGCTCTGAGGCGAAGACGGGGCCCAGGTCGGCGGCGATCAGCATCTCTTCGATATCCTCAAATACATCTTTTGAGATGATCTTTTCCCCTGAAATCATCTCGTCAAGGTTTTTGATAAACCCCTTCCGTGTTTTTGACAGTCCCACTTTCAACTTGGTGAAAAAATTCGTTTCTTCGTTGTTCTGCATGCGTGCGATTCCCGTATTCGATCCTTCCGTAGATTGATCCGAAGACACCCCAAACCACCGTCACTATAAACGACTTTGGAAGGGATGACAAGGAGGTGTGTACCGGTTTCTGCCGGTATCAGTTCATGCTCACTGAAACCGTAGTGGATATGCCGTTTTTCTGCATGGTAACACCGATCAGGTTTTCGGCGGCCTCCATCGTGGTCTTGTTATGGGTCACGAATATAACCTGTGAATTCTGAGAAATGTCACGTACCAGCTGCCTGAAGAGGGACACGTTCGCATCGTCGAGTGGCGCGTCCGCCTCGTCGAGAATCAGGAAGGGAGACGGGCGATGCAGGAGGATCGCGAAGATCAGGGCCACCGCGGAGAGTGCCTTTTCGCCTCCCGACAGGAGGGAGAGGTTCTGCCTTTTCTTTCCGGGGATCTGTATGTCTATATCCACTCCCGTTTCCAACATGTCGGATTCATCGGTCAGGCGAAGAAATCCCTTTCCTCCGGGGAAGAGGCGAGGAAAGACCTCCTTGAAATGGCTATTCACGGCATCGAAGGTTTCACTGAAGCGTTTCCGGGATATCTGGTTGATTCTCGAAATCGTTTTCTGGAGGGTGTCCAGGGAGGAGTTAAGGTCTTTGACCTGTCCTGCCAGAAAATCGTGGCGCTCTTTGAGTTCTTCGTGCTCGCTCAGGGCCAGGAGGTTGACCTCTCCGAACTCATCCAGTCTCTTCTTGTGGGTGGTGAGTTTTCTCTTCAGGCCTTCAGCTTCGAATTCGCTCATCATCGCGAACCCCGGCAGGCATTCATCCAGATCGATGTCCAGTTTCTCACGGGCGTTTTCTCTCAACGTCTCCGTCTGGAGGACGACCTCGCGGATCTCCATCTCGATGCCGGTCAGCTGCCGTGAAATGTCTTCCGATACCTTCCGTGCGTTTCTGAGCGCCTGTTCCTTCTGTTTATGTACGGCATTTTTCTCCCCGTGTTCTGTCCTCCTGGTCGTCAATTCTTCTTCAGCTTCCGCATGTTGCGCATAAAGGGTTTTCAGGTGTTCTTCCCCATCCGTGATCTGTTCTATGGTGTCGGTTCTCTTCTCATCACAAGCCCGTATCTCTTCCTCCGTTCCTTGCATGCGGGTACTTACCTCTTCAATAGACTTCTCGAGGCGAGAAATAGTTTCGAGCCCTGATTTCCTCTTCTCTTCAGCGGATGTGAGGAGAATCTTCTGTTCGGTCAGATGTTGTTCGCTTTCCTCCTGCTCTCTGCGGGTCTGCTCCCATTGCTCCTGCAGGGTCGCGATACGGCCCTCCCCCTCCTTCGTATCGCTTGTGCGGGATGCGATATTGCTTTGGGCGTCTGTTATCTTTTCGGCTGTGAGCGTCTTCTCCGATTCGAGATTTTCCCTGTTGAAGACGATGACGTTGATGCGCTGTTCAATCCACCTGACCTCGCCTTCCAGCCGTTCTATATCTTTTTTCCGTCCGTTGATTTCCAGGTCGAGTTCGTGTGTCTCCGACCGCGCCTGCGCCGCTTCCTCTTCGAGACGCGCTATGGTGCTCCCGGCGACATCCCTCGTTTCTTTTTCACCCTCGAGCATATCCGCCAGAGCTTCGATTTCCCCCTCCAGTTCCGCGCGCTCTCTCTTGACGGCCAGCAGGGAACCACCCTCTCGTTCACTGCCCCCCGTCAGTACGCCGTCGGATCCGAGGATGTCTCCTTCGAGGGTAACATAAATGTTTCCGGGGATGGATTTTTCCGACAGGCGAACGGCGACAGTCAGATCGGGGACCAGGTAGATTCCTTCCAAAAGGCCCTGAACGACATCACGGAACACCTCATCGGTGGCACGGACATGGTCGGAGAGCCTGATGATCCCATCCGGGCAGTTCGGCCGATCCGGTTGCTGTCTCGCCACGGTCTTCAAAGAGACAAAACTTCCCCTCCCGGATGTGTTCCGCTTGAGATAGTCGATAGCCCTCATACCATTTGTCGGATTTTCGACGATGATATACTGGAGCTTATCCCCCAGAACGGCCTCGACGGGGGCCTCATATTCCTTCGGCACTTCGATATGATCCGCCAGCAGGCCGTGAATATCTTCTCCCAGCGTACCGGCGCGCATTGCCTCCAGTATCTGCCTGGTTCCCTCGTCGCACCATTCATGCCGCTCCTGGAGCTCGGCCAGGGACCCTAACCGTGATTTTTTTACCGTGATCTCTTCTCTGAGGGTGTCGATTTCCGTCTCGATGGCCCTGAGATCTTCACGGGCAGCGGCGAGGTCTTCCACCGTGATCGTTTCCCGCTCCTTGATGGTCGTTATCCTCTCCATGGCGGATGAGAGGGCATTCTTTTCAGCCGCGAGATCATCCTGCAGGCCGTGCAGTTTCTTCTTGTGTTCGTCCAGCTCTCCATCTTCCCTCTGAGCCTTTTTCTCCAGGTCTTCGAGGGCTTTGGTGAGAGACAGGAGAAGATTCCCCAGGCGGGCGTTTTCCGTGATCATGTCAATGTGCCTGGATTTTTCACTTTCGAGCTTGTCACTCAGCTCCCGTTCGGCAGCCTTCATGACGTCGGCGGCCTCCCGTGCCCTGTCGATGGACTCCTTCATCCCCGCGATGATCCCGTCCGATTCGACCATTTGTCTCTTCAGGAGAGCCCCCTCTTGATCCATTGCCGCTCTGCGTTCTGTGAGCGTTTCTGCTTCCTTGCGGTCTCTCTTCCGTTTGTTGTCCAGTTGGAGGATGGTCTCTTGAGCGAATTTAATCTTCTGTTCCCCTATGTTGATCTCGCTCTTGATGCCATAGTATCGATCCTGGAGCGTTCCGATCGATTCTTCACTTTCGACGAGCCGAGCCCGTATTTCCTCGATGGCGGATTCCAGAGTCTTCAGTTCCGTCTGTGCCGCCAAGGCTTTTTCGTTCAAGGGCGTGTGCGCTTTCTCAAGGTCATTCTTCCTGGAGTTCAATGCCGCATAGGCCTGAAGCGAGAGGGTCAGCCGTGATTCCTTGATCTCCTTTTTCAGTTCTCTGTATTGCTCGGCTTTTTTTGCCTGTCGTGACGTGGCATTCAGCTGTGATCGGACCTCTCTCAGGATATCATTCAGGCGGATGATATTTTGCCTTGTCGCCTCCATCTTGCGGGAAGCGGATTCTCTCCGCGTCTTGTATTTCATGATTCCCGCAGCCTCCTCAATGAAACGCCGCCGCTCTTCCGGCTTTGCCTCGACGAGATTTGATATCCTCTCCTGTTCGACGATTGAATAGGTGCGGGCGCCGACGCCCACGTCCATGAAAAATTCCTTCACGTCGAGGAGCCGACACGGGACTTTATTGATGGAATATTCGGAATCACCTTCGCGGAACACCTTCCGCGAGACGGTAATCTCCCGGTAATTAGAATATTTTTCCGGCACTTTATGGCCGTTGCTCTCCAGGGTTATCGATACCTCGGCCATGCCCACCGGGGACGCATCGTCGCTCCCGTTGAATATGACATCTTCCATTTTCTTGCCGCGCAGCATCGTGATACGCTGTTCACCCATGACCCACCGTATGGCATCCACGATATTGCTTTTTCCACAACCGTTCGGGCCCACGATGGCGTTGATGTCGCGTGACAGATCGATGGGGGTCTTGTCCCTGAAGGACTTGAAGCCGAGTATTTCCAGCTTTTTGAGTTTCATGTGACAAAAGCCTGGGCCGGGTCCCGATAAGGCCTCCCCTACCGGACGGAATCCCACCTCTCCTCAGTAATATCCTTGTGGAAATTTATCAGAGTCATATCCCTTTGTAAAGAAAAAACACTATGGAGTGTGTAGCCTTAAAATCGAGATACTACATATGGTGGTTTCACGAAATAGCGTTGTTTTCATTAGCATTATTTTTCTTGACACTAATAAAAAAAGCTCTATACAAGGGAGTATCACATTGGATATCTGCTCTATTCCTAATATATCAAATCTATTGATAAAGAGGTGATATGTCTGAGTTTGGAAACATGAGCATGGGTAAACTTCTGAGGAGGAGCGCGTCCGCATTTCCTGAACGTGATGCGCTTATCTGTCCTGAGTTTGGCGTACGGGAGACGTACAGCGATTTTCTCGACTCCTGTACGAAGGTTGCCAAGGGTTTCATGGCGATCGGTGTCAAGAAGGGTGATCATGTTTCTGTCTGGACCACCAATGTTCCACAGTGGCTGTACCTGCAGTTCGGTCTCGGGATGATCGGAGCTGTCCTGGTCACGGTCAATACCAATTACAAGTCGCATGAACTGGAATATATCCTCAACCAATCGGATTCTACAACGCTGGTCCATGTCGAGGAATACCGAGGAACGAGTTTTTCGCGTATTGTATGGGAGATGGTGCCTGAAATCGAAGGCCCCGATGTGGAGAAGGTACGATCGAATCGGCTCCCTTCTCTCAAGAATATTATACGTATAGGAAATAAAGGGTGTGAGGGAAGAACGTGCTGTTTTGATGATGTCGTGCGGTTGGGCGGAGCGGTTTCGAATGAAGAGCTGCGGAATCGTGAAATGTCTGTTGATGTAGACGACGTGGTCAATATGCAGTATACCTCCGGGACGACCGGGTTCCCTAAAGGGGTAATGCTGACGCATCATAATATTATCAACAACGCGGGGATGGTGGGTGACGTTATGGGCATGACCGAGGAGGATCGTCTCCTGATCCAGGTACCGCTTTTCCATTGTTTCGGGTGTGTCATGAGTTCCCTCAACTGTGTATATCACGGCTCGACGATGATCGTAATGGAGAGTTTTGATCCCCTTAAGGCACTGGAGTTTGTAGAGAAGGAGCGTTGTACGGCTATCAATGGAGTCCCCACGATGTTTATCGCCATTCTGAACCACCCGGACTTTGAGAAATTCGATCTGTCTTCACTGAGGACCGGCATCATGGCGGGGGCGCCCTGTCCGGAGGAGGCGATGAAAAGCGTTATGACACGGATGCACTGTCCCGAAATCACCATCGCGTATGGTCAGACAGAATCGTCTCCCGTTATGACCATGACACGAAGAGACGACCCGGTGGATCTCCGTGTATCGACGGTGGGAAGACTTTTTGACGGTGTTGAGGGGAGGGTGGTTGATCCGGAAACGGGGAAGGATCTTCCCCCCGATACGCAGGGGGAGATTGTCACGAGAAGCCCCTGCGTAATGAAGGGGTATTACAAGATGCCTCAAGAGACGGCGGAGGCCATTGACGCAGAGGGATGGCTTCACACGGGAGACCTGGGGGCGGTGGACGCTGAAGGCTATTTCCGGGTAACCGGGCGGATCAAGGACATGATTATCAGGGGGGGAGAAAACATTTATCCTCGGGAGATCGAGGAATTTCTCTCCCGTCATCCCAAGGTGAAAGATGTATACGTGGTCGGAATTCCCGATAAGAGGTATGGTGAACAGATCCTGGCGTCCGTGGCGTTGAAAGACGGTGAAACGGCGACTGCGGACGAGTTTGGGGAATTCTGCACCGGGAAAATCGCCCGGCACAAGATACCGAAGTACTGGGAATTTAATGCTCCGATCCCGCTGACCGCGAGCGGGAAGGTTCAGAAGTTCAAGCTGGCGGAGCAATTTGTGGCGCGGCGGCAGGGAAAGGAAAACGATTTGTCCTAGCGTGACCATTTATCCCCCCCCCCCCCGCTCCCTCGGAGGGGGTATCGAAGAGGATTTGATCCCCCGTGCCTGAGCACTTATGCAAGAAAGGCCTGCCTTTTGAGGTGCGGACTCAAGAAATTCGTCCAATTGCCGATCACTAGGTATATGTTTGTGTCTCCTCAAACACCGTACAAGGGCGGGGTGAGCCATGGAGAGGGTGTCTGTGTTCGATCATGACCTATCAATGCCAAACGAAGCATCCCTAAAACCGCAGTTATCCCATACCGCAACCAGTAAGCGGTACTGGATGCTTCTGACGCGCGGGATATGGATTGCGCTGATCGCTCACGCGATATTTATCGTCCTTTTCTACGTGATTGGCGCCAGGATCCTGGCCGTAGTCAATGTCGGCAGCGTAGCGGTTTATGTCCTGTGCGTCGGGCTTTTACGACAGAAACGAAACAGGGCGGTGCTTATATTGGCATGGGCGGAGGTCATCACCCATGCCGCTCTGGCCGTGGGATCGTTGGGGTGGGACAGTGGGTTTCACTATTACCTGCTCCTCTTTATTCCCCTTATCTTTGTCAGTACCACCCGCAAGCCCGGCAGCAAATTAACCCTGGCGGTATTATTGGGCCTCATCTATATGGGGATGGATGTGGTCATGAGGTTTGTTCCACCCCTGAACGTCGTCGATCCTTTGGCTCTTGCGGTTTTGAGATATCTGAATATTGCGGTTTGTTTTGTGGTTCTTGGCTATCTGGCCTATTTCTACAGCCGGACCGTCGGTAAGGTTGAACAGCGGTTACGGGTGATGGCGGCAACGGACTCCCTGACGGGATTATATAACCGCCGCCACATTATTGGCATAGCCGAGTACGAAAAAACGCGTCGCAGACGTTCCCACCGGCCCCTTTCTTTCATTATTGCGGATATTGATGATTTCAAGATCGTCAATGATCGATACGGACATGAAGCCGGGGACCAGGCCCTCGTACTGGTAAGTCAAAGAATGCGGGGCGTTCTGCGCGAGCAGGACAGCGTCGCCCGGTGGGGGGGAGAGGAATTTCTGGTGCTTCTTCCCGACACGGAGTTGAGGACCGCCGTCGCCGTTGCGGAACGAATCAGAAAAACCATCGCGTTATCACCCGTTGTGCAGGGGGAGAATGAACTTGCCGTGACCATGACCCTCGGGGTCGATGAATGTCGGGAGGATGAGGGTGTTGATGCATGCATCGCGCGCGCCGACAATGCCTTATACCAAGGGAAAAAATCCGGCAAGAATTGTGTCAGGATGATAAAGGATCTCAACGGAGAATAGGGTCATCTTTCTCCTTCCATGATTTCCGGACAGTCTTTCACCCATCCAAGAACCCCGTGCCGAAAAATACAAACGGTTATGAAAACCGTATCTCTTCTCGATTTCGTTTCCATGATACGACGCTTTCCTGTGCCCTGCGAACGAGTGGCGCTCTCTCCGCTCCTGATCAACCGCATGATATCCTCTCATTCATCCCCCTGTGGACAAGGTTGTTTTGCACCTTGTCCCGCTCCGGTCCCCGGGAGAAACAGGCCGGCACAAGATACGCGAGCCGGGAATGGGGCGGCGAACTTCTCCTCCCGTACCGATGAGACGGTAACGCGACCCCTGCGATGTCGAGGTAGCGTCAGTATAAGATGATCGTGCTGATGGAAGAACTAAGGATATCTCTATTTGAAGAACAGGGCTCTGTTGTGTAATAATAGCAGAAGATCGGAGGGAGAATTAAACACTTGCAGGGTCTGCGATTCAGAGAAGCCAATATCATGAAGGTCATTGAGAGGAGTCTCTTGAGTCTGCCGTGCCGCGACCGGATTGCTGTCGAATTGACATCCTCATTGGATGATGA
The DNA here is from genome assembly GCA_963662405.2 of Syntrophales bacterium. Lineage (GTDB taxonomy): Bacteria > Desulfobacterota > Syntrophia > Syntrophales > UBA2210 > UBA6078. The sequence goes on along the minus strand of CAXXKT010000001.1, from coordinate 218,419 downwards.
AACGATCCTGATTGATCACGATCAGATGGTCTCCGTCTTGATCGATCTGGAACGAAACGCCGTAGAGTCCATGCCCGGCAGCGGAACGTTGACAATTGCGGTTACGGGAGATGAACGGCAGATAACCGTTTCGTTGATTGATACGGGAGGAGGTATAGCGGAAGAAAATATTCCTTTGCTGTTTACGCCCTTTTTTACGACTAAGCCGGTTGGCGCCGGTACCGGTTTGGGTCTCCCTTTGGCGTACGCCACTGTCAAGGCCCATCGCGGTACGATCGCCATCGAATCCAACGCGGATTCCAATAAAGGACCGACAGGTACCAATATCACCATAACGCTGCCGCGGCGGCAGGTTTTTCGGGGTAAACGGGCCAGACTCATTGTGCATGAAGCATGATATGAGGACCTCTTTGAAAGGGACACGGGGCCCTGAAATCCCGGCGGAAGGCAACACCTTTGGGGTGTTATGGATCAGGGATGAAATGACCATTGCCGATGTATCCGGTGGTGTGAGCGGGGGAAGAGGATGCTGGTGGTAACGATTTGTGTCGGCAGTTCATGCAGCTTGCGTGGCTCCGATGAGCTGGCTTTGGCACTATACCGTCTAATTGAAAAAGAAAAACTCCAGGGACTGGTCGATATTGTCGGTGCATTCTGTATGGATAGTTGTTCCAACGGTGTCTCCGTACGTGTCGGCGACCGCTCATTCAGTGGTATCCATCCCCGGCAGGCCGAGGAGTTTTTCTATAAAGAGATCTTGGGGAATGTCGATGCCACACTCTTATCGAAGGAAACAAATAAACACGTTTCATCGATACAAAAGGGCAAGGAATCATGATGGGAAAACCGTTTATCATAACCAATCCTGCCCGCTGCCGCGATTGTTACCGGTGCGTGCGGCATTGCGATGTCAAAGCTATTCGTGTTCAGGAGGGACAGGCCACGGTAGTGCCTGAGCTGTGTATCCTCTGCGGGACCTGTATCAGCATCTGTCCACAAAAGGCCATGGCCATTCCCAGCGCGATACCGAGCGTCAAACAGGCAATCAAAGAGGGTCGAAAACTTATCGCATCGGTTGCGTCGTCGGCGCCCGCATATTTCAATTTCCGCCACTTTTCTGAAATGGCAGTGGCTCTTCGAAAATTGGGTTTTTCCGCTGCGGAGGAAACCGCTCTCGGTGCGGAAATGGTCAGCCGTGCCCACCAGGCGTATATTGAGGAAATGCCTCACCGGTGCCCGGTGATCACGTCATCGTGCCCGGTTATTGTCAATCTGATCGAAAAATATCATCCCGACCTGATCCCCCATCTGGCGCCGGTTGTTTCGCCGATGATCGCCCATGGCCGCTGGCTGCTTCAGAAATACGGACCCGACGCCTTCATCGTTTTCATCGGTCCCTGTATCGCGGAAAAAATGGAAATTGAGGACGAGGCCTTGGCCGGTGTGGTTTCGGTGGCCATGACCTTTCGCGGTCTGGCCGACCTGTTTAAAGAAGCCGATATCTCCATACAACCAACCGATAGTCCACCCGAACCGTCCAATGAAAAAAATACGCGACCATTTCCACTGGAGGGGAGTCTGATCGGAACGACGGGTCTCGGTACCAGCCTTCTGGAGAACACAAGGGTCGTGGCCTCCGGCCTGGAAACCTGCAACAATATCCTGAGTGACATCCGCGCCGGTCAGTTGAACGCATCGCTCGTGGAACTGATGGCCTGTACAGGGGGGTGTATCAATGGTCCTGCCATGAACGATTTGCCCGGAGGTATTTACGCATCTCGCCAGAAGATTCTCGAATATTATCGGCATCAACCGGCATATGATCTTCCTTTACGGAAACATTGGCCGGACCTGTCCCGCACCTACACCAATAAAAGGCAGCCGATTCCGGAATTCAGCGAAAAACAGATTCGTGACGTACTCAGACGTATCAACAAATCCACGCCGAAGGACGAGTTCAACTGTGGGGCCTGCGGCTATCCGAGCTGCCGGGAAAAGGCCATCGCCACACTGCGTGGCATGGCGGAAGTCACCATGTGTATTCCCTATATGCGCCAACGATCTGAATCCCTGCGCCAAGTCGTTATGGATGTGTCCCCGAATGCTATTATCATTATGGACGATCACCTTGGTATTCAGGATCTGTCTCCCTCGGCGGAAAAACTGTTTGGCCGCCTGCTCGCTGACGTCAAGGACAAACACATTTCGAGGCTGATTCCCCATTATGAAGATTTTGTTTCCGTATGTAAAACCGGAACACCCGTCATCGCTCAAATCAAACACCTTAATGAGAACCTGACGGTAGAGCAAAACATCGTTCGTGTGGAAGGGCAACCCCTTCTTGTCGCCATTATGCGCAATATCACGGAGCATGAGGCACAAAAACAGAAATTTCGAAAACTGCGGGCTCAGACCCTCGAACAGACCCAGGAGGTGGTCCAAAAACAAATGCGGGTAGCTCACGAAATAGCCCATCTTCTTGGTGAAACAACCGCGGAAAGTAAAGTGATCATTTCACACCTGGCGAAAATCCTGGAAGAGGAAGAATCGAAGTGAGGCAGCTCGTTGAATCCAGCTGGAACAGCCTGAATAAAGACGGCGAAGAGCTCTGCGGCGACTCGGTCATGGTCCGCACGAAATCGGATTCATTCGTCGCCGTTTTATCCGATGGTCTGGGAAGCGGCGTGAAGGCCAGTATCTTGTCCTCACTCACCGCTGAGATAGCGGCACGGATGTTTGAGGCGGGGGGGACCGTCGACGATGTTGTGCAAACGCTGATCGAAACTCTCCCGGAATGTTCTGTCCGCAAACTGGCCTATGCAACCTTTGCCGTTTTGATCGTCTATCACGGCCGGGATGCGCATCTTGTTCTTTTTGATTCCCCGCCATTGATCCTGATCCGGGAAGGCACCATTATCGCCGTACCCCACGGGGAGCGGCAGGTTAACGACAGAATCATCAAGGAAGCGCATTTCGAATTGATGGAAAACGATTATATGGTTTTAATCAGCGACGGCTACACGCATGCGGGGTTGAACGGGATCTACCGACTCGGTTGGGGATGGGACAATGTGGCCGTTGCCGTGAAGCGTTTTGTACAGACCGGTGTCGATACCGCGAAACTGACCGAATCGCTTTCCAAAACCTGCATGAAACTTTACAATGACAAACCGGGCGACGACGCCACGGTCATCTCGATGAAGGTGCGACCGGCGATCTCCGTTCGTGTTTTGACCGGACCGCCCTCCAACAAGTCGAATGACGAATGCGCGGTATCCCGCCTGATGGCTGCCGAAGGAAGTAAGATCGTCTGCGGTGGCAGTACGGCCCAAATAGTGGCTCGTCTCCTCAATGAAAAGCTGGAGGTCGAATGGGTTCCCCCGTGGAAACGTGTTGGTGAAAGATCCCCCAAGAAGGGTTCACCGCCCACGGGGATCATAAAGGGGATTGACCTGGTAACGGAAGGGATCTTAACGATCGGGCTGGCACTTGAAATCATTCGTAACGCGAGGACTATTTATGACCTGCCGAAGGACAATGATGCGGCTACCCGCCTGGCTCGTTATCTGCTGGAGGCGGATGATATTCACCTGATTGTGGGTACGGCCATTAACCCTAATCAGGTCGCCGACATTATCCGGGGTGAACCCATGCGGATGATCTATATACGGGAACTGATCACCATTCTTCATGCCAGAAACAAGATTGTAACCATGGAAATTATTGATTGAACAGGCATCACAAGGCGTTGTCTCTTCAATGAAACGTTTTGTCTCGTCACTCCAATCCCGGCGAGTTCCGGGAGCTCTTGCTGTTTTTCCTCGGTGTGCCGCTCCCATCTTTTCCCCTGAGACAGAATGGTGTTTCCTTCATCCGTGATCACCCCGGTGGGGCCCGCGCGTCTCCCCTTCCTGCGGATAAATTCGCATTCCCCCGGTTTAGCGTTGCCTGAAAAGGTATCCTGGATGGATGCCTTTGTAATAAAAGATATTCCTGATTGTCTTGGCGATGATGACAAAACGTAATAGGTCGTTTCACGGGGGTATAATAGATATTCGTAGTCGTATTTCTCTTGACACTTGTAGGAGAAACCATTACAAGCCTCGTGGTTCTTGGGAGGGAGGCCTGAAAAGGAGGGAAACCAGAATAATTTTTAAGGAAGGAAAGAGGACAATGGCTGGTTTCAAAGACATTACCATGGGTGGTCTCCTGAGAGAGGCAGAGGCGAAATTTCCTGAGGTTGAAGCACTGATATGCCCCGAATTCGATGTCAGGGAAACATACAGTGAGTTTCTGGCTTCCTGTACACAGGTTGCCAAGGGTTTTATGGCCCTCGGGGTAGAGAAGGGTGATCGGGTGTCCGTATGGGCCACCAACGTTCCCCAGTGGGTGCACCTCCAGTTCGGTCTCGGAATGATAGGGGCCGTTTTGGTAACGGTTAATATCAATTACAAGTCACATGAGCTGGAATATATCCTCAATCAGTCCGATTCGACGGCGCTGGTCCACGTCGAGAAATACCGTAAAACGAGCTTTTCCCAGATCGCGGCGGAAGTGGTGCCGGAAGCCGAAAACGGGAAGGTAGCATCGGACAAGCTCCCCCGTCTCAAACATTTGGTATACATAGGTGATGGAGCGGATCCGGGGAAATCGATGAGTTTCGATGAGGTCCTTCGCCTGGGTGAGGCGGTATCGGATAGTGAGCTGGAAGCCCGTGAACAGTCCCTCGATACGAACGATGTCGTCAACATGCAGTATACCTCCGGTACAACCGGGTTCCCGAAGGGGGTCATGCTCACCCATCGCAATATTATCAACAACGCCATCATGACGGGAAATGTGCTGGGGATGCAGGCGGGTGACCGTATGCTGATCCAGGTTCCCTTGTTCCACTGCTACGGGTGCGTCACGACTTCTCTCAGCTCCGTCTGTCACGGGGTAACGATGGTTGCCATGGAGAGCTTCGATCCTCTGAAGGCTTTGACATATATAGAAAAGGAGCGGTGCACACTGATCAACGGGGTGCCCACGATGTTCATTGCCATTATGAGCCATCCCGATTTTGAGAAATACGACATGACGTCGCTCAAGGCCGGAAGCATGGCCGGCGCTCCCTGCCCGGAAGAGACGATGAGGGGTGTTATGACCCGTATGCACTGTTCCGAGGTCACGATTGCGTACGGTGCCACCGAGACATCTCCCGTCATCACCATGACGCGCCGAAATGATCCGGTTGATCTCCGCGTGGCGACGGTCGGGAAGATCCTCGACGGGGTCGAGTGCCGGATTGCCGATCCCGAGACGGGGGCTCCTCTTCCTCCGAATACGCAGGGGGAGATTGTCTCCCGAGGTCCCTGTATCATGGCGGGATATTACAAGATGCCCGAGGCGACCACTGAGATTATTGACGCAGAGGGGTGGCTTCACACCGGTGACTTGGGGATGATGGACGAAAACGGGTACTTCCGTATTACCGGAAGGATAAAGGACATGATTATCCGCGGCGGAGAAAATATCTATCCCCGTGAGCTCGAAGAGTTTTTACACACAAATCCCAAGGTGAAAGACGTGTACGTCGTCGGAGTCCCCGACGAGAAATACGGCGAGCAGATTCTCGCAGCCGTCGAGTTGAAAGATGGTGAAGAGGCGACGGAGGAGGAACTGATCGCGTTCTGTGACGGCAAGATCGCCCGTCATAAGGTGCCGAAGTACTGGGAGTTCAATGTGCCGATGCCCATGACGGCGAGCGGGAAGGTCCAGAAGTTCAAACTGGCCGAGCAGTTTGTTGAACGTTTGAAGGCAGGACGTGCGGCATAGCGCACTACAAAGAAAAACCTGCGAGGCCTGCCCCTTCGGGTAGGCCTCGTTTTTTTGAACGGAAGGTCCTGGCTTGGTCCGGGAAAACAACGGTTTCAGTATACCCTCATCAACCGTTGCCGTTCCTGGATGGTCTGCCGACCCATTCCAGGTATTTTTTCGTCGCGTAGATAAGATCCTGAATCGTCGTATAGACGGGAAGCCCTGCCTGCCTGAACGACGAGTAGATGGAGAGTCTCACCCGTTCCACGTCCAGATTGGCCTCAGCAAACTTTGATAGAACGGGAATCACCGGGTTCTTGGTCTCTCCCGCAGTTTCGATGATTGTTTGTGGACCGCTTTCCAACTTGTCGAATTGTGCTACCGTGATGTAATCGGCAGAGAAGTATGGGACGATGACGTCGATGTTGCCGTCACGTGCCAATGCCCTGATGGTGTGGGCCATGATGTTGAAGTCGAAACCGTAGAATCCGAGATCGACGGGGTTGGTCGTCGAGGTGTTGATCGCCCTGATCTTCCGGCTGATCATTTCCTGGGTCGCGGGCTCTAGCTCAGGGAGCGATAAGCCGGATCGGACGGCAAGATCGGTAAAGGCTACACCGGCCCCTCCACCCGCGCCGAGAAATCCATATCGTGCCCCCTGTGGTGTCCTGTTTGATATTGCTATCATTACGAAATCCATCATCTGTTCAAGGGTATCTACCAGGACGCCACCGTACTGATGAATAGCGGACGACAGGATCGCGTGGTTACTGGCGAGTGCTCCCGTGTGGCTCGCGGCGGCGCGCGCTCCCTGCTCGGTCATGCCTCCCTTCAGGATGACCACCGGCTTTGTGCGGGTTGCTTCTCCCAGCACTTCCAGGAATTTTCGTGGATTCTTGATGTCTTCCACATACCCCGCGATTACGCGTATGTTATCGTCTTGTGCGAAATATGCGAGGTAATCTTCGACGGCGACGTCAATCTGGTTGCCGTAGGAGACGACCTTATTCAGGCCGATTTCGCGGGCCATTGCCATGCCCACGAAGTTGCTGGTCGTTCCTCCCGACTGTCCGAAGAAGGCGACCTCTTTCGGGATGTCTCCCTGGATCTCGGGGGTAAAACTGACGCCCGACTCCGCACAGTGGATGCCGACACAGTTGGGACCAACGATTCGGGTTTCCCCCGTGGCCGCCTCTCGGAGCAGCTCCGCTTCCAGTGAGCTGTTTCCCATTTCGCTGAAACCGGACGTAAAAAAATGGAGAAACTTGCATTTCTTACGTGCGGCCGCCCGGGTAACGCTCAGCGATTCCTCGGCAGGAACGGCTGCAATGATGAGATCAATCCCATCCGGGAGTGCGTCAATGGAGGGGTATGATTTCAACCCCCCTATCTCTTGATATTTTGGATTGACCGGATACAGCCTCCCCTGGTAGCCACGCATCTGCATGACCTGCAGGTAGGGGAGCTTTCCGCTCCCCATATTGGGCGACGCGCCGAGCACTGCAACACTTTCAGGATAAAAGAGATTCCTCAGTCCCATGATCCCCCCCATGCGTTTCTGTGTGGCCGCGAATTCATCTATTACTAATGCCTCCCGCAGTCAACCAAAAAATACGCCCTATGGGGGTAAATGATCTGACAAAAAACGGGTCTCATGCGCAACGGAGGGGCAGACCTTCCTCTATAGGCAATGGTTTTCTGTCGTCCTTCTGTTCCGACTCCTGACCCTGGTTGTTTTATCGCAAGGGGTATGCTGCTGACGATTATTCCTTTAAATCATGCCTTTCCCTGGTGTGCGATTGCGGCGACTGCTCATTGAAAAACCGTGTGATGAAGGGGATTCTTGTTCGTTTACAGGTAAAGCTTCGATGCATGCTTCTTCTCTCGCCTTCCGATTGTCAGGCCGATGAGAAGACCCACCAGGAGGACCAAGGCACCGGTGAGAAACCATCTGTTTCTGTGAGACGAGCGCAAAAGTCCATTCTCTTCTATGATTTCAGCAAGTTTGGTTTCTCTGTTGGTGAGATCTGATTGGATTTTACCGTAATCTCTCTTCAAATCCAGGAAACCCGCGGCCTCGTTTCTTAGCGATTCGTGTTGTGCCCTTAAGGCTTCGAGTGCTTCCGTCTTTTCTGTCAGCGCCCTTGTGAGATCGGTATTTTGGGTCTTCAACTCACGGAGGTCTCCTTCCATGGGATATAAGGTTTCGCGAAGCCTGGCGTTCTCGATTGTTATGGCCTTAATGCGTGTTTCCCACGGTTCGCGGTTCATGAGGTAACGACTGAGGATCCACCCTTTCTTGTCGTCACTTTCTCCTATCGAACGGACGTAGCTCCACCCGTTTTCTTCAGACATCACAACCACTTCTTGTCCCGACCGAAACATGTTGATGATGCGGTCTTTCGGACTCGGGCCGGTGCGGAGAGGGACTTCCAATTTGTCGGACACGTAGACGGTAGCCCCGCCGGGAAGAGCGATGAGACAAAACCCTATGACTATGACCATAATGATGGATCTCTTTTTCATCGTGAATACCCTTTCATCTGGAAATCAAAGTAACCGATCCTTACTTTCTACAGTTTTGGGGCTTTTGTCAATTGTTGAGATCGCATAATGGCTCATGATGGTGATAATCTGTGCCTGACTGGCAATTTTTTCTGTGCGAGGACAAACACATCCCTCTGAATAATTATTTGTTCCTCATGATGGTTGTTGCGCACTCCGCTCACGATACCTACCGTGAAGACCTGATTTTTTAAGAGCGAGGCGGGGTCATGCCGGGCCGTCCTGTCCGTAGAGGGGCGGTTCTCTCTGTTTCAGGCCCGGCCTTCAACCTCCGTTTGGACCGCCTCGATAGGCTCAAGAAGCATAGACCGAGCCTGACGGTAGGGGATAATGTCGGCATATGCCGACATCACGGCAGGTGGGGGGACCCACGTACCAATGGGAGAAAAGTCCTTCAAGAAACTTGAAACCATAACAGCAGGCAACGCTCGGAGACGCCTGATACACCGAAACTTAATGGTAACGCCGGTGATTCTTTTCAGAAAAATGATTTGCGCGACGATGCCCAAATATCGATAATGAATAAGGGAGAGGTGGAGAGATCCGGCGAATTGTATGACAAGAAACGGTTGGTGTGTTGGGTTATTTCTGTGAGAGAGAGGGGACGGTTTGGTGGAAGATAAAAGGTGGAAAGTTGTTCATGTGGCGGCAGGGATGATCAACGCGAATATCGTTGCCGGAAGACTTGAAACGGAAGGGATCCCGGTCACGTTTCATTACGAAGCGGTGGGGGCTATCTATGGTTTGACCATCGACGGTCTCGGAAAGGTCGAGGTAATGGTACCCGCGGAGCAGGTGAAGCAGGCGCTTACGGTGCTCGCGGATCGGTATGAAGAAGATGATGTGGCACCTGACCCTTAAATGGAATCCTGGTCCTCGCTCAGGATTCCGTCCAACGGGGTCTTACAGGACGGACAACTCGATCCTCTCAGGTCGATCTCTTCGACGTTAAATCCGTATCTCTTAATCAGGAGCTTCCCGCAGTTCGAGCAGTAGGTATTTTCTCCCGTATCTCCCGGAACGTTCCCGGCATAGACATATTTGAGGCCGGCTTCTTTCCCTATTTCCGCCGCCAGGTGTATCGTCTCGATGGGGGTCGGAGGGAGATTCGACATCCGATACTGGGGGTGGAATCGGCTGATGTGCCACGGTGTTTCGGGGCCGAGGGAATGGATATACCGGGCGATGTCTCTCAGTTCTTCCGTCCCGTCGTTCAGGGTCGGTATGATCAAGGTCGTTACCTCGACCCAAATACCGAGGTCCTTCATTTTTTTCAGGCTGTCCAGGACCGGTTGGAGCCGCCCGCCACAGTTCTTTTTGTAAAACTCGTTTTGAAAGGATTTGAGGTCGACATTCGCCGCATCAAGGTACGGAGCAAGCAATTCAAGGGCCTCGCCGGTCATGAAGCCGTTGGTAACGAAGACATTTTTGATCCCTTCGCCATGGGCCATTTCCCCAATATCCAGGGCATATTCGAGGAACACGGTTGGTTCTGTATAGGTATAGGCAATGGTCTTCGATCCTGCTTTGAGCACCTTCTCGATGATCTCTTCGGGTGTGGAACGGTGTCCGAGGATTTTTCCCTCCTGCTGAGGCAGTTGAGATATCTCGTGATTCTGGCAGAACTCGCACCGGAAATTGCACCCGACAGTGGCAATGGAGTAGGACTTTGACCCTGGGTAGACGTGGAAGAGCGGTTTCTTTTCAATCGGATCGATGCTTTCGGCAGCCGAGAGACCGTGTACCAGCGTGAAGAGTGTCCCTCCACGGTTTTCCCGGACACTGCAAATCCCCCTCTTTGAGGGGGCTATCTTGCATCGGTGGGCGCAGAGATGACACCGTACGGCCTTGTCGCTCATTTTTTCGTAGAGAAGTGCCTCTTTCATTCGGTCGTCCTCCTGCGGGCGGCGCCGGGGGCGGGGAACCGGTCCGTTGCTTGTGCCTTTGTCCTATCCCCGATGGGATCCTGAATGGTTATACGGGTGTAGACAACAGGGAACGCAAGCCCGACAAATGCCCCGAAGGCGTTTTTCATGACGGGAATTCTCTTGTCGAAAAAAGTGGCCGTCGGGTACCACGCGGGCGGGAAAAAGAGGACGCTCCCCCACTTGATAGCTGTATCCGGGAGAGTCGATTTGACCAGACGGATCAGCTCGGGGACACTCGATAAACGCACGGGTTTCCGGGGGGAGAAACCGGATCTCGGTACCTCTTGTATTCGTGACAGCGAGAAGCGGTTCACCGTCCCGATAAATATCCTGCCGCGACATACCCTGATCGCTTCGTGGAGCGTGTTTCGGAGGTTGCATGCCGTGTCGGGACAGATCAGGGTGACGATGTCGAATTCGTTATCGGAAAAGGGGAGGTCTTCACCGCTGCCTGAGAAGAGATCGGCTCGTTGTCCCAGTCTCTTCCGTGCTCTATCGAGCAACTCGTCCGACGGATCGATGCCGGTGACGCTGCATCCCTTCACGCGAAAGAGACGAAGGCAATCCCCCTCCCCGCATCCCACGTCGAGCAGTCGTTCACCATCGACGGGTTTCAAGAGTCGGAGGATCAGATCCTTCTCGCGTTTCTCCATATAATATGTAGCCGGAGAATTTGATCCGCTCATCATACGATTATCCCCTCATTTTCCGAAACTCAGACAACCGGTGAACTTTCCTATCCCCCGATTGAAGACATATTTGTTGCGCACTTTCTTCTCTGGTCCGGATGGCAGTGTATCGTATAACTGTTTGGTTTCCTTCCGATAAGATCTCGTATGAGGGCCTCCAGTTCGTAATCGGTGCACCCGGAACGCAGGGGTGTTTTGAGGTCGGCCGTCGGTTCATCGGCGAGAAGACACGCCCTCAGGTGCCCGTCGGCCGTCAGACGGAGTCGGTTACAGGTACTGCAGAAGCCGTGACTCATGGCACTGATGAACCCGATCTTTCCCCGCGCGCCCTTCAGGGTATAGAGGCGTGCCGGACCGCTCGTGGCGCCCGGTTCGTCGGTGACTGCCTGGAGGGGGCTGAAGGCATTGATGCGCCGGATAATCTCGTCATTGGAAAAATATCCGCGGCTGTTTTCCATCGCGGAGTTGCCTATCGGCATAAATTCGATAAACCGTACCTGATACGGTTTATCCAGGGTCAATTTCGCAAAATCGAGTATCTCGTCATCGTTGAATCCCTTGATAGCCACCACGTTGATCTTGATGGGAGAAAATCCCGTCTGTTGCGCCTTTCTGATCCCCCTGATCACGCCCTTCAGATCCCCTCCGCAGGTGATGGCCCGGTATCTCTCGGGGACCAGAGAGTCGAGGCTGATATTGATCCGTCCGATCCCTGCATCGAAAATTCCCTCGGCATAGTTTTCAAGAAGCACCCCATTTGTCGTGAGACTGATATCCTTGAGGTCATCCACCCCATGAAGAGATGAGAGAAATCCAATGATTTCCCGCCGAACGAGAGGCTCTCCTCCGGTCACGCGGATCTTGGTGATGCCGGTCTTGACGGCGATCTTCACTATTCGTAACAGCTCTTCATATCGGAGGATATCATCATGACCGATGAAGGAGACCCCTTCTTTCGGCATGCAGTATACGCAGCGCAGATTACACCGGTCGGTGACCGAGATCCTCAGGTAATTGATCTCTCTGTTATGATTGTCTATCATACGACATCCCTGATGATATCCATTCCAGGCCTGCGCCGCCGGCAGGCGGACCCGCATCCTCACGACACGTAAAATATGAAAGATATGCTTCTAACACAATCGGGTGTGCATCACAAGATTTCTACAGCGACGAGGACACGAGCGAAGAATCGCTTCTTGGGTATGTATCGGGAGGGTATAATTTCCTTTGTTCCCGTTATGTGATAGGAAATGCCGTGGACGGCACGGCGAGGCGTGGTGGCCGGGACATGGTGAATCACTTGTGTCGAGGGTATGGAAGACGATGATTCGAACAATTACAACACTGTGCATCGGAATAATCGCCATTTCCTTTGCGGCGATATTTATCAGACTCTGCGACGATGTGCCGTCAATCATGATAGCTACCTATCGCCTGGGTATCGCCTCCTGTGTCCTCCTGATCTTTGCCCTGACACGAGGGGTGTCCTTCAGAATATCAGGGAGGGACCTTCTTTTTTCGATGGCCGGGGGGATATTTCTGGGGCTGCATTTCATAACCTGGATCGCGTCCCTGAAGTATACGTCGGTTGCGAGCAGCGTGGTCCTGGTTACCACCAATCCCATCTTTGTGGGGATCTTCTCCTTGTTGGTCCTGAGGGAAAAACAGCACAAGGAAATCATCATAGGGACGATCCTGTGTCTCACCGGCAGCATCGTCATCGCTGTGGGGGATGGCGGCTTCCATGCCCTGATCCTGCTCGACAAGAGGGCGCTGGCGGGAGATGCCCTCGCCCTGGTGGGGGCGATGATGGCGAGTGCCTATCTCATTACAGGAAGCAGGGTGCAAGAGCGCCTCGATATCCTTACCTATATCACCATCGTCTATACGACGAGTGCGCTCTTTCTGATTGTGGTCTCTCTTCTCACGGGCACCCCTTTTACCGGCTACCGATCTTTTTCTTATCTGTACCTTGTGCTCTTGGCCGTTATCCCGCAACTCATCGGGCACACATCGATCAATTGGGCTCTCAGGCATCTCAGGGCGGGGATGGTTGCCATATCGATCCTCGGGGAGGCGGTCGGTGCCACGCTCCTCGCATACCTCTTTTTCTCAGAGACGGTCAGCATCGCTCAGGCCATTGGAATGATGCTCATTTTTTCCGCCATTGTCATCGCGTCGAGAAAAGGGAGGAAGGGGTGAGGTGAATTCAGACGATCTTGATGGTGTCGTTCCTTCAGATCACTCGGAGTGGGAAGAACCGCCTCCCGTCTTGACTCCGAATTTTTCGTGACTATCCTAGCGGGTGAAGGCGGTTGCCTTTTGCCCCCTTTTCGCATAGAATAAAAATCACTCATGACTGCATCGTATGAAGTGGTGCCGATCTTGGTAACTCCCTGTGAGTGAAACGGAGCATCCGATTGTCCGGATGTCCTACCGGCAAAGCACATTTTTCTTTACCGCGCAAGAGGTCTCGATATGGAAGGTACGTACAAGGCAGTCAAGATCAGTGATCACGTTTACTGGGTCGGTGCGATCGACTGGGGGATACGGGATTTTCACGGGTATGCCACCCGGCACGGGAGTACCTATAACGCCTACCTCATCATGGCCGACAAGATCACCCTGATGGATACGGTGCGGGAGCCCTTCGGGGATGAACTCCTGTCGCGGATCGCATCCGTCGTGAACCCCGGGGAGATCGACTACATCGTATCCCATCACGCCGAGATGGACCACTCCGGCTCTCTGCGGAGAATCATCAACGAGGTGAAACCGGACAAGGTATTCGCCTCCGTCATGGGGGCGAAGGCCCTCAAGGAACATTTCGGTCTGGAGGGGATCGTTCCCCTCAAGAGCGGGGAAACGCTGGACATCGGGAACATGCGGCTCGCTTTCACGGAGACGCGCATGCTCCACTGGCCAGACAGCATGTTCAGCTATCTGGAGGACGACCGGCTCCTCTTCTCCCAGGACGCCTTCGGGATGCACCTGGCATCTGCCGAGCGGTTCGCCGACGAGATCGACTCCGCCGTCCTCGATTACGAGGCGGCTACCTACTATGCCAACATCCTGATGCCGTACTCGCCCCAGGTGGTGAAACTCCTGGAGGATGTGGGGAAATCCGGTCTCGACATCCGGATCGTCGCGCCGGATCACGGTCCCGTCCGGCGTAAAGAAATCAATACCATCATGGATTCCTATAGACAATGGGCGCGGCAGGAGCCGTCCATGAAGGCCGTTGTCCTCTACGACACCATGTGGCACAGCACGGAGCTGATGGCACGGGCGATCGAGGAGGGGCTGGTAGCGGGAGGGGCGCGGGTGAAGGTCATGTCCATGCACTCCTCCCACCGGAGCGACGCGGCCTATGAGATGCTCGATGCCGGGGCCCTCGTGGCCGGGTCCCCGACGCTGAACAACAACCTCTTCCCCACCATGGCCGATGTCCTGACCTATCTGAAGGGCCTGCGGCCTCAGAATCTGATCGGTACCGCCTTCGGTTCCTACGGCTGGAGCGGCGAGGCCGCAGGTCAGATCAGTGACATCCTGGGGGAGATGAAGGCGGCGCCGGCGGCCGGGCCGCTGAAGGTGAAGTATGTGCCGGACGGTGACGATCTCACGCGCTGCTGGGCACTGGGCAAGGATCTCGCACGAAAACTCAAGGAGGTTACGCAACGTGGATAATTCTGTGGACACCAAGGCACTCTGGGACATCTCTTACGGCCTGTATCTGGTGACGTCGGTTTCGGGAGAGAAGGCGAACGGGCAGATCGCCAATTCGATCATCCAGGTCTGCGCGGAAATACCGCGGATCGCGGTGAGCATCAACAAGGGCAATCTCACCCATGAGTATATCGAACAGAGCGGTGTCCTGGCCGCCATGGTCCTCGAAGAAGAGACGCCCATGCCCTTTATCGGTCAGTTCGGCTTCAAGAGCGGCAGAGACGGAGATAAGTTTGCGGGCGTGACGGTCGAGGAGGGGGTCACGGGGTGTCCCATCGTGACCGACAATGCACTCTCCTGTTTCGAGGGGAAGGTCATCGGAAGCGCGGACGCCGGGACGCACACGGTCTTTATCGTCGAGATCACCGGGGCGAAGGTCCTGAAGGCGGGCACGCCCCTGACGTATGCCCATTATCAGCAGGTGAAGAAGGGAAAGGCGCCGAAGAATGCCCCCACCTACAAGGGGGGTGCGGGTGAAAGTCAAGCAGGAGAAGCGAAAGGAAAGGGGACGGATATGGAGAAATATGTCTGCGGCGTGTGCGGCTATGTCTACGATCCCGAGAAGGGTGACTCCGAAGGGGGAATCTCTCCCGGGACCGCCTTTGAAGACCTGCCCGATGACTGGACCTGCCCGGTCTGCGGTGCGGCAAAGGACGAGTTCGAACCTGAGTAGGCGAGGGATACCCTATGGACGATATCGTGCGGGAGGCCGTGCATCAGGCCTATGCCGGTGAGGCCAAGGCGCTTCTGAGGTTGCGGGCCTTTGCTGAAAAGGCCGAAGAAGAGGGATATCCCCAACTGGCTCGGCTGTTCAGGGTGATCGGCTGCTCCGAGGAGATCCACGGGAAGAGGGCCCTCCGGCTGCTCAGGGGGGTCGGGACCACCGAGGAGAATCTTGCGGAGAGTTTCGAGTCTGAAGAAAAGGTTGCGGGGGTGGCGTACGGTGAATTTGTGAAGAGGGCGGAGGAGAGCGGTGACCGGGCTGCGGCGCTCTACTTCAGCCAGTCGCGGGACGTGGAGGAGGTGCATGCGAAGCTCTACAAGGAGGCCATGGACAACCTCCTCGAGGAGCGACAGACCACCTACCATGTCTGTACGGTCTGCGGCTACGTTTCCGACGGGATTGTGCCTGACCGGTGCCCGATCTGTGGGGTGGATAACGGCAGGTTTATGAATTGTGAATAACAGAGGAGGATGCTATGGGAAGTCAGTTCGAGGCGGGCGATATCCTTAAGATTGCCATGAGGATCGAGGAGAATGGGGCGACATTTTATCGGTATGCGGTGCAACTGGCGAAGGAAGAAAAGGCAAAGGAGATGTTCGGCTGGCTTGCCGACGCGGAGGACCAGCACAAGGCCCTCTTTCAGAAGATGCTTGCCGGTGTAGGGACCGTTGCCCCGCCGGAGAGTTATCCGGGGGAGTATGGCGTTTACCTTCATCGGTATGCCGACAACAGGCTCATCTTCAAGAAAGAGGTCATGGACGCCGAGCTGGCAAGGATTACCGATACCCTCTCCGCGATCGATTTTGCGATCGACCGCGAGGTGGATTCCATCCTCTACTATCAGGAGGTGAAGGGGTTTATAGCCGCAGGTCAACATCCAATCATAGACGGGATCATCAACGAAGAGAGGAAGCACTTTCAGATCCTCTCGAAGATGCGGGAAGAATATTCATAGAAGGAGGAATGAACATGCCGGAGATACATCAGATATACAAGTGTGAGATGTGCGGAAACATCGTCGAGGTGATACACGGCGGGAAGGGTGAGCTGGTCTGCTGCGGAAAGCCGATGAAGCTGTTCAAGGAAGGGGCGGTCGACGCGGCCCTGGAGAAGCATGTCCCCGTCATAGAGAAGACGGCGAACGGCTTCAAGGTCACCATCGGAGAGGCCCCGCACCCGATGGAGGAGAAGCACTATATCGAGTGGATCGAGGCCACCGCCGATGGGAGGGTGTACAAACGGTTTCTCAAACCGGGTGATGTCCCCGAGGCGGAGTTCTGTATCGATGCCGACCGGATTACGGCCCGGGAATACTGTAATATCCACGGTCTGTGGAAAAAAGACTGACACTCGCCTCAGGAAAGCGGCGAAAAGAATATCCCGCGGGGCGGCGGTAACGGATACCGCCGCCCCAGCGTTCAGGGCCTTGATCGGGAAGGGAGGGGATTGAAGCTATGGATGCCGTGTTGCTCTCGCGGGTGCAGTTTGCCGTGACCACCTACTTCCATTTTCTGTTTGTCCCCTTGACCCTGGGTCTGTCCCTTATTATCGCCATCATCGAGACCCGGTACGTCAAGACGGGGGACGAGGACTACCTCGCCATGGCACGGTTCTGGGGGAGACTCTTCGTCGTCAATTTCGTCATCGGCGTGGTTACGGGGCTCCCCTTGGAGTTCCAGTTCGGGACGAACTGGTCACGGTATTCGGCATATGTGGGGGATGTCTTCGGCCCCCTCCTGGCCATCGAGGTCGCGGCCGCCTTCTTCCTGGAGTCGACCTTCCTGGCCGTCTGGGTCTTCGGGTGGAAACGGCTGTCGGCCGGAATGCACGCGGCGGTCATGTGGATCATTGCCGGCGCCTCGACCCTCTCGGCGCTCTGGATCCTCATCGCCAACTCGTGGATGCAGCACCCCGTCGGGTACGCCATCCGGGGGGGACGGGCTGAGATCACCGATTTTCTCGGCGTGGTGACACAGGAATACGCCGTTCTCACCGTTCTCCATACGGTGGGGGCGGCCTATCTCCTCTCCGGTTTTGTCGTAATGGGGGTCAGTGCCTACCACATCCTGAAGGGGCGGGACCTGTTCGCCAAGTCGTTTCGACCGGCGCTCTATCTCTCCCTGGCGTGCGCCCTCTTCGTGGTGGCGGAGGGGCATATGCACGGGGCCGATCTGGCGGAGAAACAGCCCGCGAAACTGGCGGCCCTTGAGGCGCTCTGGGAGACGCAGACCTATGCCCCCCTCTATCTGGTGGCGATCCCGCGGTTGGACAACAGCGGAAACCTGATCGAGCTTTTTCCCATCCCCGGGGTGATGATCCTCCTGGCGCACCACAATCCCGCCGCGGAGGTGATCGGTCTCAACGATCTCCCCGCGGACGAGCTTCCCCCGGTGGCGGTCGTCTTTTATGCCTTCCGTATCATGGTGATCTTCGGGGGGCTCTTTGTCCTGCTGATGCTCTACGGGTGGCTCCGGCGTAACCGCCTGAACCGGAGCCCGTGGTTTCTGAGGACCCTCATCTGGTCCATTCCCCTCCCCTATGTCGTCTGTGCGGCGGGGTGGACGGTGACCGAGATGGGGCGGCAGCCGTGGATCGTATACGGCCTGATGAAGACGGCGGACGCGGCCTCGCCCGTGGCGCCTTACCAGATTGCCGTCAGCCTCGTGGCCTTTGTCGTCATCTATTCCCTGGTTGCCCTGGCCGCCCTCGTCACGATGATCAGGTATGCGCGCCGGTGGCCCGCAGAGGAGAAAGGGGAGGCATAACGATGCTCGAGACGGTGTGGTTCGGCATATGGGGACTCCTCTGGGCCGTCTATTTCGTCCTGGACGGGTTCGATCTGGGGCTCGGTGCCCTCCAGCCGATCCTGGCGAGAAATGAAGGTGACCGGAGGGATATCTACCTCGCCATGGGGCCTTTCTGGGATGCAAACGAGGTCTGGCTCGTCGCGGCCGGCGGCGTCACCTTTGCCGCCTTCCCCGCCCTCTACGCGGTCCTGTTCAGTTCCTTCTACTCCGTCCTGATGCTTATCCTCTTCGCCCTGATCCTCCGGGCGGTCTCCGTCGAACTGGGGGGGGAGACGAAAGGGGAGAGGGGGCGGTCCCTGTGGCGGGGGGCGCTGGCTATCGGCAGCCTCCTGGCCGCGTTTCTTTTCGGGGTCCTCTTCGCGAATATCTTTCGCGGTATTCCTATTGACGGCTCTGGGGTCTATCAGGGAACCTTCATGACATTCTTGAATCCCTACGCCCTCGTGGGCGGCCTCTTCTTTCTCGGCATGTTTCTCCTCCACGGTTCCCTCTGGCTTGCCGTCAAGGCGAACGGTTCCCTCCAGGGACGCGCGGGAAGCGCAGCGGCATGGCTCTGGACCTTCACTTTCTTGGCGGCGGCGGTCTTTCTGGCCCTCTCCGCCCTCCGGACCGACCTCTTTGTCCGGTATCTGGACCGGCCGGTCCTCTTGGTGATCCCCCTGCTTGCCGTGGGGGGGATGGCGCTGATCCGGTTCCGGATCGCAAAGGGTGCATGGTCCGCGGCGTGGTGGGCCTCCTGCGTGTCCATCATCGGTGTGGTCGCCTTCGGGGTGGTGGGGCTCTACCCCCTGATGCTCCCCTCCAGTCTGGATAGCGCCTCCGGCCTCACGGCGCATACCGCCGCGGCCAGCCCCATGACCCTGAAGATTATGCTTGGGGTGGTCCTGGTCTTTGTCCCGATCATTGCCCTCTATCAGGGGTGGGTCTACCGCCTCTTCGGCGGGAAGGTGGATGGGAATCTCTATGTAAAGGATTGAATGAAAGGAGTATGTCATGAACCAACAGGTGGATGCCTTGAAGGTCGCCCTGGAGAACGAGCAGCGGGAGCGGGCCTTTTATCTGGAACAGGCCGGGAGGACGGAAAACCCCCTGGGGAAGGCGATGTTCGAACAGATCGCTGATGATGAGCTGGAACACTACGAGCGCTTGAGGGAGCTTCACGAGAGGTGGAAAAAAGAGGAGAAGTGGCCGGATACGGTGGCCCTTACCGTCGGTACGAGCGAGGCACGGGACCTCTTTGCCCGGGTGGTGGGAAAGGGCGATGCGCTCCCCCCCGGTGACGATGATGATCTGAAGGCGATCAGGATCGCCATCGATTTTGAGGCGAAGGGGATCCGGCACTACGCCGATCTGAGGGATGGTACCTCCGACGAGAAGGAGCGGGCCTTCTTCGATCTCCTCAGCTCCATGGAGCGGGAGCACTATCTCTCCCTGAAAGATACCGAGGAGTTCCTGACCGATCCCGTCTCCTGGTACCGGCGGACGGAGTCCCCCGGTCTCGATGGGGCGTGATGGATTGTGAAAATATGAGTATTGTTTGAGAAAAGGGAGGTCACGATGAAGAAGGTATTTCAATATGCGGTCATGCTGCTTGGCGTTTTCTTCCCCCTGAACGCCTCGGCGGCACAGCCGCCGGCTGCCGGAGATACCCTCACCGCTCTCAAACTCGCCGTTCCGGCGGAGCGGGGAGATCGGGCATATCTCGGCCTGTCGGGTGGGGACTTCTTCGAGTTGCCACAGGTGAAGGGCGAGGTGATCATCCTCGAGGTAATGAGCATGTACTGTCCCTTTTGTCAGAAGGAGGCCCCTGTCGTCAACGAACTGTACCGGTTGATAGAGGAGAACCCGAAGCTGAAGGGAAGGATCAAGCTCCTAGGGATCGGGGCGGGAAATTCACCCTATGAACTGAAGGTCTTCAGGGAAAAGTACCGGGTCCCCTTTCCCCTGGTCCCCGACAGGGACTTTTCGGTCCATGTCGCGCTGGGGGAGGTGAGGACGCCCTTCTTCATCGGAGTGAGGATGAAAAAGGGCGCTCCAACGATCTTTTATTCCAAGCTCGGAGGATTCGAGGATGCCGGTGCATTTCTGGAAGAGATCCTCCGCCTGTCCGGACTGCAATAGAGGGGGTGGTCTCGTGAAGATATACAGAATGCTGGTATTGTCGTTGGTAGTGATCGTGTCGGGTGCGACGGGCGCATACGGTCTGTCGGAGGCCTTTAAAAATAACATCTATCAGACCGGAACACTCAAACCCGTCGACAGCGTCCTGCGGGTCAAAGTAGGAGATCCGGCCCCCGATTTCACCCTCTCCGCCGTCTCGGGCGAGGAGGTCACCCTCTCGCAGTATCGGGGGAAGAGGCATGTGGTGATCTCCTTCGTGCCCGCGGCATGGACCCCCGTCTGCTCCGATCAATGGCCGGGGTATGCCATCCTCCAGGACCTCTTTGAAGAGTACGATGCCGTTCTCCTTGGGATTACCGTGGACAATATCCCGACCCTCTTCGCCTGGACCAATCAGATGGGAAAACTCTGGTTCCCGGTTCTCTCCGATTTCTGGCCCCACGGAAAGGTGGCCGATACCTTCGGGGTGCTCCGCTCCGACGGGACGGCGGAACGGGCGATTATCATTATCGATAAGACAGGTATTATTCGATACATCGATGTGAACGACATCAACAAGCGACCGTTCCTTGAGTCGATCGTACGGGAGCTCGAAAAGCTGGGGAAATAAAAAACTTCGACGAGATGAGGTCGACCCCTTGACAACCGGGAAGGGGATACTATATTAGCGAAAAAGAATATTCGATAATTGTTATATGTCGAATGGACAACCCGTGGATTGCAGGAAGACAGCTGATTTTTTCAAGACATTGGGGCATCCCACCAGGCTCAGGATTGTGCGGGAGCTGGCTGAGGGCGAACGGTGTGTGGGTGCGGTGGAGAACTGTGTGGGAGCGAGCCAGGCCAATGTCTCGCAGCACCTGACGGTCCTTAAGAAACAGGGGATTGTCGCCTGTCGCAAGGACGGGAACTTGCGGTGTTATTACCTCACAAATCCGCGATTGATACGGGACGTTCTGACCGTGCTGGATGATGAGAAACAGGGTGCCGAAGAGGATCAACGATAAGGCTCGCCGAGCCCGGTGCTTCGGTGTCGGTTGGATGAAAGAGAAAACATAGAGGAGGAGAGTACATGGGAGCATTCGTAGAGAAACCCGATAGTCCGGTTGTGGTGACCGATAGTACCATTGATGAGGCCGTAGCGAAATACCCGTTCCTGGTTGTCGATTGCTGGGCGGAGTGGTGTGGTCCCTGCAAGATGATGGGACCGGTCCTTGATAAACTGGCGAAGGATTACCAGGGAGATATCGTCTTTGCCAAACTCGATGTGGACGGCAATAATCAGACGGCGGCGCGGTTCGGGATCCGTTCCATCCCCGATATGCTGGTCTTCAAGGACGGACAGAAGGTGGGGGATATCATCGGGGCCATGCCGGAGCAGCTGTTGCTGGATAAGATAAACGCGTACCGGTAGCAGGCCTTTCTCTTGTTGAGAACATAATCAGCAGTGACCTGTTCTTTCATGATCGGGAGCATGCCTGTTCCTATCGGGAGACGGGTGGTGTTGCCGGACAGTCTGGTATTTCCGGTACGAAAAGGAGGGTTGCGGATATGTCCGATGTTTCACGGAGGGAGTTCCTGAAGCGCTCCGTCGCCTCGGGTGTTGCGGGGGGCGTTGCCCTGACCGGCCTGGGAAGGTATGCGGAGGCTTCCGGAGCCGCAGAGGTCGGGACGGTGATTGATCTGACGCGGTGTGACGGGTGCACCTCTCGGTCTCTCCCCGCCTGTGTCAGCGCCTGCCGCGACAAGAACGAGAGCCGGTTCCCCGAACCGGTGGAGGATATACCCTATTTCTGGCCGCAGAAGAAGCGGGAGGACTGGTCAAAGAAGCGGGGGATGACCGACCGGCTGACCCCGTACAACTGGACCTTTGTCCAGGAGGTGAACGTGGAGCATGAGGGGAAGGATCATACCCTCTATATCCAGCGGCGGTGTATGCACTGTGACAATCCCCCCTGTGCCGATCTCTGTCCCTTCAGTGTCCTCCACAAGATGCCGGAGGGACCGGTTCTTATCGACCACGATCTCTGCTTCGGGGGAGCCAAGTGCCGGACGGTCTGCCCCTGGGGGGTCCCCGCCCGTCAGTCGGGAGTGGGGATATATCTGAAGATCGCCCCGACCCTTGCAGGAGGCGGCGTGATGTACAAGTGCGACCTCTGCTCTGATCGGGTCAGGGCGGGGAAGCGGCCCGCCTGTGTCGACGCATGCCCCCGCGGCGCCATATCCTTCGGGAACAAGCAAGAGATGCGCGCTCTCGCCCGGAAGCAGGCGGAGGAGATCGGCGGGTACCTCTACGGAGAACGGGAAAACGGCGGGACATCGACCTTTTATGTGTCCCCGGTCCCCTTTGAGAAGATCCATGAGGCATTGGTGAAACAGAAGGCGGCGCAGCCCCGGCCGGGCCTGCCCGGTTACCCCGGGATGCCGGTCGGTGCCCGAAACATGACCGAGACGGCCAACGGGGTTGCCTGGGGGATGTTGGTGGCGCCGGTGGCGGGGGTCGCCGCCGCGGTGGGGGCCGCCTATAAGACCATGAAGGGGGGTGGCGGTGATGCCGGACACGAAAAATAAAATGACCCGTCACGGACTGTCGGTCTTGCTGGTGCACTGGGTGGTCGCCCTGTCGACCTTTGCCCTTATCTTCAGCGGGTTCGGGCAGATGCCCCTCTACAAGCGGTACATGCTTGATCTGGTTCCCGGTCTGTCCTGGACATCCGATTTTACGGTGACACTGGTGATCCACTACTGGGCGGCTGTCCTCCTGATGGGGGCGGTTGCGTATCACGTGGTTTTTCATGGGATACGCCGGGAATTCGATATGCTCCCGCGCCGGGGAGACCTGCGGGAATCGGTGCGGATCATCCTCGCGACCTTCGGTTTCGGCGAGGAGCCGGAGAATGACAAATATCTTGCCGAACAGCGTCTGGCATATGCCTTCATCGGCCTTTCACTGCTGCTGGTCATCGTCACGGGTGTCCTGAAGGTCCTGAAGAACCTGCCGTCCATCAATTACTCGGAGGGGTTTGCCTTTTGGATCACGCTCCTCCACAACTTTGGGACCGCGCTTGTCATTATCGGGATCGCCGCGCACCTCGGTGCCTTTATCTTCAAGACCAACTGGCCGCTTCTCCCCGGGATCTTTACCGGGAGGGTGGACCGAGAGTACGCGAAGCGGCGGCATGCGCGCTGGTACCGGCGGATAACCGGGGGGAAATAGGTCATGCAAAGAAATATGAGGGTGCAGTGAACGGCGCGACACCCGAACAACTCGAACAACTGTACCGGACATACAACCGACGCGAGTTTGTCACTCCCGACCCCGTCGAATTTCTCTATCGATACGAAAATCCCGCCGATCGGGAGATCGTCGGCCTTATCGCGTCGTCTCTTGCATACGGGAGGGTCGGTCAGATCAAGAAAAGTGTTGAGGCGGTCCTCGAACCGATGGGGATGTCTCCGGCACGATTTGTCCGTGATGCCTCCCCGGGATCTCTGAACAGCACATTCTTACGTTTCAGACACCGTTTCACGACCGGCGAAGAGATGGTGGGGATGCTTCTGGGCGCCCGCAATGTCCTTCGCCGGTACGGTTCGCTCAATACCTTGTTTGTCCGTTCCTTCGGCGAGGGAGAGGAACCGATCATGCCGGCATTATGCCGGTTTACCGAGGAGTTGAGTGCGGGGTATGGCACTCGACGAAACAGTCTGCTCCCTTCTCCCGCGCGGGGCAGTGCCTGCAAAAGACTGCACCTCTTTCTGCGCTGGATGGTCCGTCGAGACGGGATCGACCCCGGCGGCTGGGATACCATACCCCCGTCCGCGCTGGTTGTTCCCCTCGATACGCATATGCACCGGGTCTGCCTCGGGTTGGGTTTGACGAGGCGACGGCAGGGGGATATAAAGACGGTACTGGAGATCACTGACGCATTCAGGGAAATGGTCCCCCATGACCCGGTCAGGTACGATTTCATCCTGACGCGGCCGGGGATCTGGAAAAACGCCGGCATTGCATTTCCGGGTGATGTGCACATACTGCGGGACACACAAGAAAGGATAACCAATGAAGCTTGATCGTTGGAAGATACTCTGGGGCATGGCGCTCCTGTTTCTCTCTACACTCTTTTATATCGCTCACTTCCTGATGTTCAGGGATCCCCACCATCTCTTCATCTTTCTCGTGGGGGATATTGCCTTTGTCTTTATCGAGGTCCTGATCGTCACCATGATTATTCACGAACTGCTCGATTATCGGGACCGGAAGGCGAAACTATACAAACTGAACATGGTCATCGGTGCCTTTTTCAGTGAGATCGGGACCGAATTGCTTAGAATCTTTATACGCTTTGATAAAAATACGGATCAGATTCAGAAGGGGCCTGCCTGTCTGGACGATTGGCTGGTTACGGGGGATGGGCATCAATCCCATATCGATGTACGAAGGGGTGATCTGAAGGCGCTCCAGGATTTTTTTCTGGACAAGCGACCTTTTCTGCTCATCCTGATCCAGAACGCGAACCTCCTGGAACATGACCGCTTTTCAGATCTCCTGTGGGCGATCTTTCACCTGGCCGAGGAACTGCTGTACCGGGAAGACGTTGAACATATGACGGAGGCGGATCGCCGGCATATCGAAGTCGATATCAAGCGGGCCTATTCCGCCTTGATTGTCCAATGGGCGGACTATATGAGACATCTGAAAGAGAGTTATCCCCACCTCTTTTCGCTGGCTGCCCGGATGAACCCCTTTGATCCGGAAGCTTCAGCCGTCATAGCGAAGTGAGACGGCGTACCGTAAGCCGGTCCTATATCCATCCTTGACCTTCCGGTATGAACTATCTACTATGCGTACGTGCTGTTCCATCGTGCCGCAACGGCGCCGGCAGCGAAGAACAAAGGGAGGGAATCAGACAGGATGGATCGGGAACATTTTCTTACTGCTTTTCTTAATCCCCGGAGCATCGCAGTTTTCGGGAGCATGCGTGAGAACGGATTTTTCGGGGCGGCCGTCATTATCAAGGACCTCCTGAAGGGGGGGTATCACGGTGCCCTCTATCCGATACACCCGTCAGCGAATACGGTCTACGGGAAAAAGGTGTATCGGACCCTGGAGGATATTGATACGACACCGGAGCTGGCGGTGATCGTGACTTCCTACCGGAGCGTTCCCGATATACTCCATCAGTGTGGGAGCCGGGGGATACGATCTGTCATCGTCGTCTCGGACGGTTTTGCCGAGGTCGGCCCGGAAGGGGCCGAGCGCGAGAAAAGGATCGTTTCCATCGCTGCATCCTATGGCATGCGCATCATCGGTCCGAATACAGTCGGCATTTTCAACGCGGCAGACGTGATCAGTACCGTTCCCTATGACAGAGGGTACGAATACAACGGGACGGGAGGACTTTCCATTATTACCCAGACCGGGATGTACGGACCGCAGGCCATGGCATGGAACGAGTATCGTCCCGGTATTAACAAGGTAATCGATTTGGGGAATATGAGTGACATTGATGAGGCGGATTGCCTGGAATATCTGGAAGGGGATGAAAAAACCGCCGTTATCTCTCTGTATATCGAACATTCACGGCGCCCGCGGAAACTGAAGGAAACGGCCCGGCGGATCTCGCTGAAAAAGCCGATCCTCTGCCTCAAACCGGGGGTGACCCCGGAGGCGGCCGTAGCAATGGCGTCGCATACGGGATCCCTGGCGGGGAACGAAAATCTGTACCGGGGTCTGTTCAACCAGTCGGGAATCATCCGGGTCGAGGAATATGAAGACCTCCGGGACTGCGCGACCCCCTTCCTCCGTTATCCCTTGCCGCGGGGGAACCGCCTCGGGATCATTACTTTCTCAGGATCCATCGGGATTCAGTGTATCGACACGGCAGCGGTCTAGGGACTCACACTCGGGAGGCTGAGTAAAACCAGTCGGGAATCTCTTGCCGGACTTGATCCTTCATTGGGCGGGCATCCCGTCGATGTAGGGCCCGCTTCGGCCACGGCGGGGGAGAACCTCCTCTCCCTATACCAGCGGTCTTTTGATATCCTCGCGGCTGACGAGAACATCGACGGTATTTATCTGAACACGTATCTGTCTCACATCGTGAGACCGGAGTACTATGACGGACTCTTTGAATACATCAGCTCTTTCAGGGCGAAACCGGTCGTGACGTGGGCATACGGGACATCGAAAAGCTTGGTAGGGGAATTCGCCACCATGGCGGAATCACACCACATACCTTTTTTTTCACCACGCGCAAGGCCGTTAGATCCCTGGGGTACATGGCGCGCTATGCATCGTGGAGGGGGGCGGCCGACTGAGATCGCCTCAGGCAGGGGCTTTTTCAATACGAACCTGAATGATGGGTTATATGCCTGGGCGTGTGTCACGCAACGGTATCGACACCTGAAATCTGCCCTCGGTCATTCTGCAGATAGTCCTCTATCAGCATCAACATTTCGCTGATCTTGAATGGTTTAGCAAGAGTGCGGTAACCGTACCGAGTAACATCGGCATGGATTTGTCCCTTCAATGGTTCTATGTCAAAAAAACCACTTATATAAATAACTTTAATTTTTGGATGGATCTTTCTGACTTTTCCGACGAGTTCGAGGCCGTTCATTCCCGGCATAACAACATCGCAAAGCAGCAGGTCGGGCTTGAACCGGTGAAAGGCCTTGTACCCCTTGATTCCGTCCTCGGCAAATCTCGAGTCATACCCCTCCATCGTCAGGATTTGTTGGATAACCGTATGCATTGCAGGTTCATCTTCAACAACGAGAATTTTTTGTCTTCCCGATGAGTCTCCAATAATCCCCCGTCTGATGACATCAAGGAGTTCTACGTCTGATATACGGGAAATGGTATGATTGACCCGGTTCAATGCTTGTTGCGCTATGGTTGCCTTTCGATTGGCGCCGGGGTTGAGATCGGGATGGTAGACCTTGCTCAGGAGGCGATAGCTTGACTTCACGTAAGAAAGGACTGCTTGCCCGCCCAGTTCAATATATATCTCCTGGGCCTTATCAAGGAGACCGAGATAGGCAAGGTCTCTCTCCAGTTCTAAACCTTCAGAATCATTGCTCACGCCTGATTCCTCCACCTGAGATGGTCTCGCATTCGGCTTCTCGAGTCGATTGTTTTGTCTGTGTTACACGTTTCCTCTTTCCCAGGATTCGGTTTCCTTGTTGCATCCGTGCAGGAGCTTATCGCTCGGTATTACAAGGGAACGAACTCTCTCTTGCCATGATAAGTAGGGCCCTGAACGACTGGCGCATAAACACTACCTCTGGTTTTCACTGTTGCCCCCAAACGCGTAAACCAAAAAAACAAAAGATCAAAGTCGCACCAACTCGGCATCCTTTTGCAAAAATGGTTATGTTCACAAAATGGTGCCTGGGGAGGGAATCGAACCCTCATGAAGGCAAGCTTCGAGGGATTTTAAGTCCCTTGCGTCTACCAGTTCCGCCACCCAGGCACAATTATAGGCTACCGGTCACCTACCTATTATTTTTAAAAAACCATGTCAAGGTATATTCGGCTATATCCGGTGTTGACAGTGGTCCTCCCGGGGCATGAATTATCCTTGAAGGGAGAGCGGGGGAATGGTAAGAAAACTTCCTTTCTAAAACGGATCTAAAACGGATATAAGGAGGACGAAGTCACGATGCAGGAAGTCGACATCGTTATATCGGGGGGGCGGATTCTCACATTGGACGAAGAGGACACTATTATTCGTGACGCTTCTCTTGCCATCAATGGAAATACGATTGTCGATATCGGCCTATCGAGGGAGGTTGAAGGGCGCTATAGGGGGCGTACGAGTATAGATGCCCGTGGCTGTCTGGTCATGCCCGGTCTGATCAATGCCCATACGCACGCGGCGATGACCTGTTTCCGCGGGCTGGCGGATGACATGGAGTTGATGGACTGGCTGAACAATTACATCTTTCCCGCGGAAGCCGGAAATGTCGATCCCGAACTGGCCTACTGGGGGAGCCTGCTCGCCTGCGCCGAGATGATCCGATCAGGGACAACGACCTTCTGCGACATGTATATGTTCGAGGACGAGACCGCCCAGGCGACTCGCCGGGCGGGGATGCGCTGCCTCCTCGGGGAGGTGATCTTCGATTTTCCGTCACCCAGTTGCAAGACCCCCGAGGAGGGGTTGGCGTATACGCGGATGCTGATTAAAAAGTGGGCGGACGATCCCTTCGTCAACATCATGGTTGAACCCCATGCGCTGTACACCTGTTCCCCCTCCGTTATCAAGGATGCCAAGGCCCTGGCCGATGAGTACGCGATCCCCTTCGCGATTCACCTCCTCGAAAACCGGGGTGAAAAACAGCAATTGGAGGAACGGTTCGGGATGGGGGCGGTTCCCTTTTTGAAGGATCTGGGGTGTCTCGACGAGCGATTTTTTGCCTTTCACTGCGTCTGCATGGATGATGAGGACATACGGATCTTTGCCGACCACGGCTGCAAGGTCGTTCACAACCCCGAAAGCAACATGAAGCTGGCCTCGGGAGTGGCCCCGGTAACGAGGATGATGGAGCACGGTATTATTGTCGGTCTGGGGACCGATGGCTGCGCCAGCAACAACGATCTCGACATGTTCGGAGAGATGGCCACGGCAGCGAGGCTTGAAAAGGTGGCACGTCTCGATCCCACGGTGATGTCCGCGAAGACGGTGACGCGGATGGCGACGCGGGACGGCGCCCGTGTGTTGGGGATGGGGGACATGGTGGGGTCACTGAAAGAGGGGATGCGGGCGGATATCATTATCATCGATCTGAACAAGCCCCACCTGACGCCGCTTTATGACGAATATTCCCACATCGCCTATGCCATGAGCGGATCGGACGTCAAGACGGTGATCATAGACGGGAAGACGGTCATGGAAGACCGCCGGCTCCTCACGATCGATATGGACGAGGCGATGGATCGGGTGCGAAAGATAGCCGAGCGGGTGAAAGATAGCGTGAAATCGTGATGCTCCGGAAATGTCTGCTTACAAGGACAAGAGGACGAAATCAAGATGCGGGAAGTTGACATCGTTATATCGGGGGGGCGGATTCTCACATCGAACGAAGCGGACACTATTATTCGTGACGCTTCTCTTGCCATCAATGGAAACACAATCGTCGCAGTCGGGACCACTGAAGAGATAGAGGGGCGCTATTCAGGGAGCAGGATCATCAACGCCCGCGACTGTCTGGTCATGCCCGGTCTGATCAATGCCCATACGCACGCGGCGATGACCTGTTTCCGCGGGCTGGCGGATGACATGGAATTGATGGACTGGCTGAATAACTATATCTTTCCCGCGGAGGCGCGGAATGTCGATCCCGAACTGGCCTACTGGGGGAGCCTGCTCGCCTGCGCCGAGATGATCCGATCGGGAACGACGACCTTCTGCGACATGTATATGTTCGAGGACGAGACCGCCCAGGCCGCCCGCCGGGCGGGGATGCGCTGCCTCCTCGGGGAGGGGCTCTTCGATTTCCCTTCACCCAATTCCAAGACCCCCGCTGAGGGGTTGGCGTATACGCGGATGCTGATTAAAAAGTGGGCGGGGAATCCTCTCGTGAACATCATGGTCGAACCCCACACACTGTACACCTGTTCCCCCTCCGTTATCAAGGAGGCGAAGGCCCTGGCCGATGAGTACGCGATCCCCTTCGCGATTCACCTCCTCGAAAACCGGGGTGAAAAACAGCAATTGGAGGAACGGTTCGGGATGGGGGCGGTTTCCTTTTTGAAGGATCTGGGGTGTCTCGACGAGCGATTTTTTGCCTTTCACTGCGTCTGCATGGATGATGAGGACATACGGATCTTTGCCGACCACGGCTGCAAGGTCGTTCACAACCCCGAAAGCAACATGAAGCTGGCCTCGGGAGTGGCCCCGGTAACGAGGATGATGGAGCACGGTATTATTGTCGGTCTGGGGACCGACGGCTGCGCCAGCAACAACGATCTCGACATGTTCGGAGAGATGGCCACGGCAGCGAGGCTTGAAAAGGTGGCACGTCTCGATCCCACGGTGATGTCCGCGAAGACGGTGACGCGGATGGCGACGCGGGACGGCGCCCGTGTGTTGGGGATGGGGGACATGGTGGGGTCACTGAAAGAGGGGATGCGGGCGGATATCATTATCATCGATCTGAACAAGCCCCACCTGACGCCGCTTTATGACGAATATTCCCACATCGCCTACACCATGAGCGGATCGGACGTCAAGACGGTGATCATAGACGGGAAGACGGTCATGGAAGACCGCCGGCTCCTCACGATCGATATGGACGAGGCGATGGATCGGGTGCGAAAGATAGCCGAGCGGGTGAAAGATAGCGTGAAATCGTAGAATCCTTTTCACCATCGGTGGGAGTGCCGTTCCTCTTTGACGTAAGGGGATCAGTCGTCACAGTCTATATGGACGTCATCGATATGCAGTTCACCGTCACTGGACCAGATCCGTCTCAGTTCGATCTTCACGTTGTCCTCGTCATTGTATTCGGTAAAGTACCCCGTATCGCAGTTCCAACCGTCGTATGATCGCGTGTTTCTGTCCCCGGTAAAAATGTCCAGGAGATCACCATTCGCGTACACAGCGATCCTTTTGCCATGTCCCCAGTTGTCGGCATCGAGGTGAAACCGGACCCGTGTCGGTCGGTCGATATACAGCCAGGCATAGTCGTACATATAGTTGAATTCCCAGTTGTTCGGGCCGGAAGTCCCCGATCTGGAAGAACTCGTGTCCACATGTACGGAATACAGGGAGGCACTGTTTAGCTCGCGGGTTGACGACACATTCCCCGCCGCGACGGTCGCGTAATCGGTCGTGTCACAACTGTATTCCCAGAATCGGGGCGTGGGAAGCGTGGTGGTCGTCGTAGTTGTTGTAGTAGTCGTAGTAGTGGTAGTCGTTGTCGTGGTGGTGGTCGTAGTCGTCGTAGTCGTCGTGGTTGTTGTGGTAGTCGTTGTCGTGGTGGTCGTCGTCGGGGTTGGGGCTCCTCCCGACCCGTCTGCCTCGGGAGCCAGGGGGTTCCCGGTGTTCCGCGGGTTGACGTAGGTGGTGACCCGGAGGGGTGTTGCCCCCTCGATAGAATGATCAAGAACGAGATCCATTCGTATCGTGGCCAGTTCACGGATAGTGCTTGCCGTCGTCCATGACGAACCGTCTTCCTTGTAATAGGTCAATGTCAGGCTGCTCACGCCATTGATCAGTATGTCGCCGCCGGACCAGTTCGTCGATCCGACGGAAATTTTGAGTTCGTTCCCGGAAAGGCCGATTCCCCGACTCCCCGCGGAGGCCGCCCCGTCCGGTGTCGTAAACTCGATGGAAGAAGCGGTCGCGGATGATATGCCCCGGATCTGGACCATTTCCCGCCGCATCCGTTCCATGGCCAGCTGGGCCTTCTGACTCAGGTGGGACGACTCCTTTGAGAGGATATAGCCGTCGATCCCCCTCATGATGCCGATTCCCGCGGCGGCAACCAGCATCCCCGTCAGGATCAGCACCATAATGATTTCAATCAGTGTGAAGCCCGCTTCCTTCTTCATCTTCCCTTATCGCATGACTATTCAGTAAAGAGGGTGATCAGTGTCTGTTTTCCCTTTTTTAATGTAACTTTCTGTACGGAGCTGTCGGCCCCGTTCTCCGTGTAATCGGTAGAGGGAGAGGGATCGGCCTGAAAAGCGGTTGGCTCTACATTCACGTCATCAATGTCGGCCCCATACCGGGTGTTGATCTCGCCCACGGTGTCCCTGCTGCCGAAAAAAGTTGCCCAGTTCGGGGGGGTGCTGTTCAGTTCCTCCCGGTAGTCGGCAACGATTTGTTCCATCACGTGAGACAGCTCGAATTCATCGCTCAACCATGCCAGGGTCTTCCCGGTCTGCCTCGTTGTTGACCCCATAAAGGACACCACCATGGCCCCCACGATGGCTACCAGGACGAGGGTGACGATAACCTCGATCAGGGAAAACCCTTTCTGATTAAAATGTGAGACCATATCTTTCCCCTGATGATTGCCTGCCCGGGTAAATCTAATCCGGCGTAAAATACTGCACAACGCTCGTGCTGGTACCGCTGTCGCCGATACTCTGTAAAGACTCATCGTACGTCAGGTGTGCCAAGTCGGTCATGGTAAACGTCTCTCCGACGAGCGACCCACGAACATGGACGAAATCGCTTATGGTAATATCGGCATCCGGCGCGTAGACGCCGATGGAAATGTCGCACCAGTCGGAAAAAGTGATGTTATTACAACCGGGAATCCCATATACAATAAAATGATCCGCAGGTACCGTTGGGATTAAGTAATTCGTGCCCGACTGATCTGAAAAACTAACGTCCTCCATGGCATAGAGGGTCAGCGAAGCCCCCTCTTCGAAACGCACTTGAGCCCAGTCAGAAAAGTTTGTTGATCCCGCGGCATAGAGGTTCAGTGAAGCCCCCTCTTCAATTCTCAACCTAGCATTGCCTGAGAAGCTTATTGGTCCATCGACCCAGAGGTCGACATCCCCGCTTATCGTGAGAACCTGTGCGGAAGGACCGGATCCTGAAAGGCTTATTTCATCTGCGAAATACTGATGTCCATCTTCCAAAGTGATTGAATCAGTGATCTGGTCGATATCCTCCCATTCACTCTCCGCAACGTCACGATCCACACCGGAAGGGAGGGATTTCGGTGTCATGTCTTTCCCCACTAATGTTTCTCCCGGAAAAAAGTTTGGATTGATCGAGGACCCGTTCGTTCCTATCTTACCATTGACGGAAACGAGACCGCGAAACGTGACCTCTTCACCGCCGAACACGCCGTAATCGAAGAGACCGCCCGACAGTTTATAGGTAATCGCCACACGCGATTCGAGATCGGTACCCTCGAAGACAACACCCGTGGATGTAAACTCCGTAGCGGAGATTTTATTTATTATGAAGAACGTGTCGCCGCCGCTGAATTTAAAGGTGTATTCTCCGCTCGTAAATACATTCAGTCTCGGGAGTATGTACCTTCCCCCCGCCTCGGCGAGATAGTATGCCTTCATCGCCCCGCCTGCGGATACCTGTCCCATCTGTGAAGTGAACAGGGTGGGGAGGAGCGCGGCCGCCAGGACCGACAGAATGACCATGGTAATAATGAGGGCCAGGAGAATGCTTCCCCCCTGATCACGGATGCGGGAATGGGCGGTTCTCTTGCCTGTTTTTTTCAGCCTGGATCGTTTCCCCATAGCAGACACCATATCACGGATCTGTGTTTTCAATCGATATAGCCGGTATTCCGGGTAATGACGATATTGCCGGCGTTTGTCGTGATCGTGATCGTGCTGGAGCCCGGGCTTCCCCACTTATTGAACTCGACCGTCGCCGCTGTTCCGATGGTAAGCGGCCAGACCCCGACGGAACCGTCACTGAATACCACAATATACCGTGAATCATCCTCGACCTGGAATCGAACCGGGGTCGTGGTATCTTCGTTTTTATAGAGCCAGTAGTTGCTGTATGTCCTGCCGTCATAACTCCGCGTGCCGGAGAAGTTGACACCCCACGCGGAATTGGAGTGCATCGCGCGCGCCTGGGCATAGCGGAGGTGGGCCTTGACCATTTCGAACTGTGATTTCGTGGCGTGGGTATCCGTTGATAGAAACCCGACCACGGCGATTGCGACCACGATACCGACGATGATGAGAACGGTGATCACTTCCACCATGGTGAAGCCGTGGTCACTTCTCGGTCTTGAGCTGAGGGCGGTTTCCATCCTGAAGACCTTTCGTGCGTGCCGTTCCTCCCCGACACACCCCGGTATCCCTCGGGGGCAATATCGTATTGACCTCGTTGATGCCGGGCACCGGCCGGAACTCGCGACAACGCCGTCCTTCCTCGTTGTTATATGGATATAATGTTGAAATGTCAATGTGTTTCACAGAATCTTCTTGCAAATAGTACGTCGGAAAGTATATCTATACGGGGTGTTTCCACCGAGAGGGGACCGAACGAAAGCGAGACCCATGCCATGCCCGAGATAACAATCATCATTCCCGCGTATCGCGAAGGAAGGGCGATCTTCGGTATTATCGAGGAGACACGCCGGGTCATGGATACGATGGGCCGCAGCTGCGAGATACTGGTGATCGATGACGGATCGGATGACGAAACGGCCACGGAGGCGAGACGGGCAGGGGCACACGTGCTGTCTCATCCGTATAACATCGGCAACGGAGCGGCGGTCAAGACCGGGATCAGGAACGCCCGGGGTGATATCCTCGTGACGCTCGACGGAGATGGGCAGCATGAGCCGGGTGATATCCCCCGCCTCGTGGAGATGATGGATACCTATGACATGGCAGTCGGAGCCCGGAGGAACGACTCGAGGCAATCCGTCCTGCGCAGGACAGCGAACCGGTTGTACAGCCGGTTCGCCACGTACATGTGTCGCCGCAGGATCGAAGACCTGACATCGGGATTCAGGGTAATCAAAACCGATATAGCTCGCCAGTTTGTATCCCTTCTCCCCAACACCTTTTCCTACCCGACGACCATCACGATGGCGGTGGTCCGTTCCGGTTACAGCCTCGTCTACGTCCCGGTGACGACCCACCGCCGCGTGGGAACCAGTAAGATCCGTCCCCTGCGGGACGGCTCGCGTTTTTTCCTGATCATCGTCAAGGTGGCGACCCTCTTTTCGCCTATGCGGGTTTTCCTCCCCGTCAGTGGTATCATGTTCCTCACGGGGCTGGGGTACGGCCTCTTCAAGATCTTCTGCCTCGGGGAACGGTACGGGCCGACCTCGGCGATGCTGATGACGGTTTCGGTGGTGGTCTTCATGGTGGGACTCGTGTCGGAACAGGTAGCGCAGCTCCGGTTCGATGGGGCGAAGGCTTCCGGTGAAGAATGCCGTTCCCGGGACAATAATGCGGGGGAAAAAGATATCGTCTGATCGGTATGCGGGACTCCTTCTGTGTGACTTTCACAAGACCACTGTGGCAATGATACATATCATAATTGGAACAAAGGCTCAGTTGATCAAGATGGCACCGGTGATGCTCCGGCTCCAAGAGGAGAACATTCCGTACACCTTCATCCTGACAGGTCAGCACCGGGAAACCATGGATGACCTGCGCGAAAACTTTGCTATTAAATCACCGGATTTCATCCTGCATTCCGGCAGAGAGATCACATCCATCCCTTCCATGCTGGTGTGGATCGTGAAACTGTCATTGAAGACCTTTTCCCGGAGAACCGGCCTGTTCCAGAGGGGCCGGGGGAGGGATTCAATTATCCTCGTTCACGGTGACACCTTTTCCACGCTTGTAGGGGGGGTGATGGGGCGAATCGCGCGCATTCCGGTTGCGCATGTAGAGGCTGGCCTGAGCTCCTTTGACCTGTGGAATCCTTTTCCTGAAGAGCTGATCCGGCGCATAACCTTCCGCCTGTCCGCCATCTACTTCTGTCCGGGGCAGTGGGCTGTACATAATCTGAAAAAACAAAAGGGTATCAAAATCAATACCGAACACAATACACTGCTTGACGCTCTGAACCGCGCCCTGCAGGAGAAAACAACCAGGATGAGCATTCCCGACAGAACGTATTGCATTGCCAGTGTTCACCGTTTCGAGAATCTGTGCTCACGTTCCTCCTTTGAACAGACACTGTCTCTGATCGAGACGGTTGCCCGGTATATCCGGGTTGTCTTTATCCTCCATCCGGTTACCGATCGAGCGCTTGCCCGCTTCAATCTGAGAAAACGTCTGGAAACCAATCCCTCCATCGAGCTTCACCCCCGCTACGACTATTTTACCTTTATTCACCTCCTCAACCGGTCGACATGCCTGGTCACTGACGGGGGAAGCAATCAGGAAGAGAGCTATTACCTGGGGAAACCCTGTCTCTTGTTGCGGCGGGTGACGGAACGGACCGAAGGGATGAAGGGAAATGTCGTTATAAGCAATTATGATAAAAACAGAACCGTAGATTTTATCAGGCACTCCGGTCGATATCGGATAGGTCCGATAAGGAGCGCTGTTTCACCTTCTGACAGTATAGTGGCATACCTGAGACGGTATGCCTGAATACAAAACGGGCACGATATGGTGAGCAAGGGCTCTGCCGAATATGATTGGCAGGGAAGACGGGCACAGAGTAGCATCGAAAACTGAAGAGGTATCACTTTCCAAAAAGACGGATAATGGTTCGGTAACACGGGGTTCGCGATACAATGGGGAAAAGACACATATGGATAATATGCGCGACGGTGGTTTCGGTCGTTGCCATCGCGGCTTCCCTCGTATCCCAGCGTCATCTGTTCGGCTACCTCGAGCATATCAACCTGATCACGACAGCGGAACTGATCGCGGTTCTACTCCTTTTTCACGCCTTTAACGGTCTCCTGCTGCGGGTGGTCGCGTCCAAGTTCGGTGTTGTGCTGAGGGCGAAAGAGTGGTTCGGACTCCCCTTCGTCACCGCCATGGGAAACTACATTACCCCCTTTGCCGGTGGGATGTTCGCCCGGGCATCCTATTTGAAGTATCGGCATTCTTTCCCCTATGCGAAATTTGTATCGGTCCTCGGGGCCAGCTACCTGATCTACTGGTGGATCTCCGGGATTGCGGGGATTGCCGGAGTTGTGCTCCTGGCGGAGGAGGCGGCGTACTCGAAGGAATTGATCCTGTTCTTTGTGGCGATGGTACTGATTTTTTCATTCTGTGGGGTGATGCCCGCCGTCAGGGTTCCCGGAGAACACCCCGCGATCGCTTTTCTCAACAGCGCTGTTGAAGGATGGCTCCTGATACGAAAGGACCCGGCGATCTTGACAAGACTTGCCCTGTGTACATCCGCCACGGTCCTCCTGAACGGGATCGCGTTCTGGTTGGCGTTCAATGCGCTCTCCGGCGGTCCCGTGTCGTTCGGCCTACCTTTCGTGATCAGTATATTTTTCAGTTTTTCCATCTTTATCCGGGTCACGCCGGGGAACCTCGGTATCTCGGAGGCCATTGCCACGCTCGCCTCGGAATTCCTGGGGATGGGTGCCGGGATGGGTTTCATGGCGTCACTCCTCATCAGGGCGGCCTCGCTGATCCCCATTTTTGTCCTGGGGCCGGTCTTCAGCCTTCTTCTTACACGGGAACTGACGGGGAGCAGGAGATGATCACGAGAGACGACGGATTCGATCTGCGCTGGGGAGAACGGTTCCCCGAAGGAAGGCGGTATCTCTTTGTCGGTATCACACTCTTCCTCTTTCTGATTGTCATCTACGGAAACAGCTTTCATGGCGCATGGCAATTCGACGATACCCCGAATATCGTCGAAAACAGGAATATCTTTCTGAAGACCCTTGACCGGGCCGACATAGCAAAGACGCTATATGAACCGGGGAAAGACTCTATCGGCAGGCCCCTTTCGTATCTCAGCTTCGCCCTGAACTACTATGTCGGCGGTTTGGATGTCGTGGGATATCACATCGTCAATTTCGGGATTCATTACCTGGCATCGCTCTTTCTCTTTCTCTTTCTGTACAATACGTTGAAGCTTCCAATGGTCCGTGAGCGATCTGATTCCGCCTCCTACGGTATCGCGCTCCTCGCCACGGTCTTCTGGGCAACCAGCCCGGTGCAGACAACTGCTGTCACCTATATCGTCCAGCGGATGGCGAGCCTGGCCGGGCTCCTGTACATCATGGCCCTCTATTTCTACCTCAAGGGGAGAATGACCGACGGACCGTGGAGGCGGACATGCTTCTGGGGGCTGTGTGTCCTCTCGGCGGTACTCTCCTTTGCCGCCAAGGAAAACGCTGTCATGCTCTCGGTCAGCATATGGCTTTATGATTTTCTGTTGATCCAGGGAGTGACGCGCGAAAATATCAAAAAGAATGCCATGGTCCTCGTTCCCGTCATTTTGGGCGTTCTGGCAGTCGGTCTGTGGTATGTTGATATTTCAAGGCTTCTGGCCGGGTATGAAAATCGTCCCTTCACGATGACCGAGAGGCTTCTCACGGAACCACGGGTTATCGTCTGGTACGTCACGCTCCTCCTGTATCCCGTCAGTTCCCGGCTGGCGCTGATTCACGATATCGAACTGTCGCACTCGCTCCTGTCGCCCTGGGATACCCTGCCGGCCATTATCCTCATCGCCGGTACCGTCACCCTTGCCGCATACCTCTCCCGGAAGAGACCCCTTATCTCTTTTTGTATCCTCTTCTTTTTTCTCAATCACGTCATTGAAGGTTCCATCATCCCGCTGGAGCTCATTTACGAGCACAGGAACTATATACCGTCGATGCTGTTTTTTGTCCCGGTCGCCATCTTCATCGTCCGGATCCTGGATTACTTTTCATATACGAAACGGCTCCAGATTACGACGGCGGCGCTGTGTGTGTTTCTGCTCTGGGCACAGGGTCACACCGTTTCCCTTCGGAACACGCTCTTTCAGTCCCCCCTGCTTCTCTGGTCGGACAATGTCCACAAGGCCCCCGCATCGAGCCGCTCTTATAACAACCTGGGGACGGCCTACGTGCGTCTGGGACTGTACGACGAAGCCTATGAGACGTTTTCCCGGGCACTGAAGCTGAACCGGCAGATGAATCTTTCGAACCGGGGGGTGAACCTCTATAACCTCGGGGCTCATCATCTGTATATCAAGGGTGAGTATGACACGGCACTGACATTTTTCCGGTCCGCCCTGGAGGCCTATCCCGGGTACTGGCCCATCTACAATGATCTTGCCGCGTGTCTCACTCGGAAGGGTGATATTTCGGAAGCTCACAATACGATCACGGCGGCGCTCTCGTCATGGCCGGAAAACGCCTCTCTTCACTGTACCCTGGGAGTAGTCCTGCTCAAGCTGGGGAAGTACGATCAGGCGGTTGAGGAGGCCCGCCATGCCCTGGCGCTCGATCCGGATCTGGCGGGTGCCCTCCGTGTCCTGGGGGAGTCTTTTCTTAGCAAAGGAAAGATTCGCCCGGCAACGGTCTGTTGGGAACGGTATGAGGAGAAAAAACCGGACAGCCTGGAAGGAAAATTCGCGCTGGTCGAACTCTATGCCATCAGTGGCGCCTCCGACGCCCTCTCGCGAACCATCGAGGAGCTCATCTGTCTGAAGGGATCACAGGACTGGCATGACCTGATTGAGCGGGTCGAGAAAGAGACATCGCTGCCGGTATACCTACCGGAGCCGGAAGTCATTATCCCCATTATTACAGAGTGCATCAAGATGTCGGTATGCCGGTAAGATGTTCGTGCAAACGGCTCCGATCAGTCATCACCCCGGATTTTGGGGGTTACAGGTGCACAAAAAGCCCAGGCAAGGTGGAGACTTGCCCGGGCCGGGAAAACGATGATTGTGTGTTGTAAGCAGATTATGGTCTCTTCCACGTCTTGGTGACAGCAGTCGCCCCCGCAAAATCAGATCCTGCCTTGCCGCCCACCGTCACCAGCACATTAGATCCGCTGGTCGCAAAGGTATAGCTGAATTCATCGCTTGCGGGAGGGTTCGCAGTTGCATAGGCAACGATATCAGCGGCCGTCGCGGTGCCGCTATTCGAGAGCATCAGTTTTCCGTAGGCGAGACTGACCGTCGACAGGCCCTCGGCCCGCGCCCCTTCCAGGGCCCGTTTCTGGGCGTCAGACGTCAGATCCATATACTTCGGAATGGCTACCGCCGCCAAGATACCCAGGATGATCAGGACCGCAATGATCTCGATCAAGGTAAAACCCTTCTGATTTTTTAATGTCTGATTCATTATGCCCTCCTTCGGTGCGAAGATTTGTTTGCTACTACCTGTTGTGGTATAGCTTTCTTTAATATCCCATATAATGTATGTAGTCAATTAGAAAATACGTTGTGCCTTATCTTGTCCTTCACGGTTGTCGCGAAGTTGGCAGGTCAATCAGAAGAACCAATGTTGTCATCACCCGTTACCATTTGGTATGTCGTTTTCCATGTGGTTACGACCGGGACAAGAAAAACCGGAATGAGAAAGATAAGCTGCCACAAACGTATCGTTTGTCCCCCGTATTCAAATCGCACGACCGCGATGCTCAGGGAGATAATGACCAGCGGAGCAATAACCGGGATCAGCAATTTTCCATAGGAGGTGTCGGGATACTTCCACGGCGCGACCAGAAGGGCATACATGATTATGCCGATATACACCGCCATGCATATGACGCCATATCCGTAGTGTTGCGTGAACAGGAAGATCAGAGAACCGGTCGGCAGGAACAGGTATCCTCCGATAATTCCTCCATACCACCCGTACCGAACACCTTTGGGGATCATGTCAGTTTCTCCGGAAAAATGCCACCGCGCCGACGGGTTCGGTTGACTGGGCTTTGAAGGGATTCGCACGGAGGCAGTCCGCGGTTTCGTGCCGGGCGAGGGAAGGGGCACGGCCCTGTGTAAAGGGCCGTGCCCCTTCCCGTTGCCAGTGAATGGCTAAACCTCGATCTTTCCCTCTTTCATGAGTTTCGTGGGTTTGAAGATCTCCAGCTTGAATTTGTCATAAATTTCTTCCAGTTTCGCGTTCAGGACGTCGTACCCGATCCCCTTTGCCAGCGCAAAGGGGCCGAAGGGTGAACCGCCGCCGTTCGCCATGGCCAGATCGATCTCCTTCGGATCGGGGCAGACTCCCTCATCGATCAGCTTTGTCGCCTCGTTCACTTGTAAGGCAATCAGATGATTCATGTCATATTCCTTCGTCGCCTTGGAGAGATCGATCTGTGGTCTTCCCTGGGACCAGTCGTAGAAACCCTTTCCCGTCTTTTTCCCCAAGTTACCCGATTTGATGTACTCGCCCATCGCCTCGGAGGGTGTGTAGTCGGAGGAGAGGACCTCCGCGAAATATTCCAGACCGTGGTATGCGACATCGATTCCCACGTAATCGAGAAGCTCGAAGGGTGTCATCGGAGTGAAGGGTTTCATTGCCGCGTCGAACTCCTCCGGTGTGGGGTGTCCCACTCTCAAGATCTCGGAGAGGAATACCAGGGTTGGCTCGTTAACACGATTGTAGATGAACCCGGGGGAATCCTTCTCGACGATGACGGGTACCTTGTTGATCTTTTTCGCCAGTTCGTAACCGATCTGGATCGATTCATCCGAAGACTGAGCACCCCGGGTGACCTCAACCAGCTTCATCAGGATGGCGGGGTTGAAAAAATGGTACCCGATCACCTTGTCCGGCCTGTTCGTTGCCTTCGCAAGTTCGGTAATGCTGATGTTGGACGTATTGGAAGCGAGGATGGCATGTTTGGGGGAGAGCTTGTCGAGTTCGGCAAGGACACTCTTCTTGAGTTCCAGCTTCTCCGGGACCGCCTCGATGATGAAATCGGCATCCGTGACCGCCTCTGCAAGATCAACCATGGGGATCAGCCGTGCCAGCGCGTCGTCATAGGCCTCAGGGCTAATCTTCCCCTTTTCCTTGAACTTGGCCAAACTCTTCTTGATAAGCTCGACTCCGCGATCAACAAACTCCTGTTTGATATCGCGGAGCACCACCGTGTACCCACCGAGGAGACAATTGGCGGCAATCCCGTGTCCCATGTCTCCGGCACCGATCATTACGATCTTCTTCACATCTTCCAGCTTCATACTCCAGACTCCTTTCCTCTAAAATACGTTATTCGCCCGTGAAATTGGGCGCGCGTTTCTCCATGAAGGCGGTGAAGCCCTCAATAGCATCCTTTGATGACGAAACCGTCTGGGTCCCTTCCCATTCCACCTTTGTTCCCTCGTCCAGCCCTTTTTCGAGCCCGGTTGTTACCGCCTTGAGTACGGCCGTGACGGCGAGGGGAGGACGTTTCGCCAAGAAATCGGCCATCTCCATGACGTCCTTCATCAGCTCCCCTTCGGCAGAGACTCGGTCCACCAGTCCGATCTCCAGGGCCTCGGCGGCGGTCAGGCGTTTACTGAAGAGGATCAACTCGAGGGCCTTCGATTTGCCCAGAATCCGGGGCATGCGCTGAGTTCCACCCCAGCCGGGGATAATCCCGAGATTCAGTTCCGTGAGACCGATCTTTGCGTTCTCCTGCATGACCCGGAAGGTCGATGCCATGGCCAGTTCACAGCCGCCACCGAAGGCATAGCCGTTGATCGCGGCGATAACCGGTTTGGTGAACCGGTCGATCCTCGTCCAGACCGCCTGCCCCTTGGGACCGGTAATGTGGCCGTTGGCGGCATCACTGACATCGAAACCGGCGGAGAAGCCTTTATCTCCCGCCCCCGTCACGACGAGCACCCGCACCTCTTTATCCTGCTCGGCGGCATCGAGGGCGGCTTCAATGTCGGTCAACGTGGCAAGGTTCACCGAGTTCGCCGGCGGACGATTCAGGGTCAATATGGCAATGTGCCCCTTCTTGTCGTAGAGTATATTCTTGAATTCCATGTGTGTTTCCCCCCTTTCGTTCTCTGGTATTCAGGTTGTTGACTGCTGTTAAAAACAAAAGAGGAAAGGGATATCCCCTTTCCTCTTTCAGCGCGTTTATGCAGATGCAACCAGGATTAAGTCGATTAGTTTCATGGAGCACGGCCTCGTTTCTTTCGGTCTGCCTGAGAAGAGCGGCAGAATCAATCTACAGCAGTGGTGTCCACAAAAGGCCCACGCAAATTTCGAGAAAAGGGGAATACGTGCGGCCACATACCGCCGGGGCTTACTTGGCTTTTTCCTCCCCTGTATCCTCAACGGAGAGGAACCGCTTTATTTCAGCTGATTCCTTCAATCCTTCAACATATTTTTCCGCCTCCGTATCGGCCTTCATGCGCTTCAGATATTGGGCAAGTCTGTCTTTGATGTCATCGTATGCGCTGGCGGTTTCCGGTGTTCGGCTTCCCGCCTGTATGAGATGATAGCCGAACTGGGTCTCAACGATATCGCTTGTTTCGCCTTCCTTCAATGAGAAGGCGGCGTCTTCAAATGGTTTTACCATCTGTCCCCGAGCGAAGGCCCCGAGGTCCCCACCTTTCGCGCTGCTGGGGCACTGGGAGTGTTTCTTGGCCAGCTCCGCAAAATCTCCCCCCTTCTTCAGCTCTTCCTGTATCTTCTTGATCTCTTGCAGGGCCTCGGCCTTTTTGGTCTCGTCCCCTTCCGGTTCAATCTTGACAAGAATATGACGTGCCTGTATCTTTTCGGGTTGTTTAAAAAGATTGGGGTTTTTATCGTAATAGTCTTTTGACTCCTGGTCCGATATCTCAATATGGCTGATGACTTCCTGTTCTATCAGTTTCTGAATTACCATCCCTTTCCGTAACTGGTCCCTGAGTGCGTCTTCGGTAAGATGCATATCTTGGAGCATCTTCTCGAAACTTCCTTCCTGTGAAAAACGTGTCTTGATGTTGGCAAGGCGCTCATCGATGGTTGCCTCATCTGCTCCGATCCCTTTTTTCGTGCTCTCCTGGGAGAGGACCTTCCGGGTAATCAGATTTTCGAGGATGTTACCCTTGATCGTGGCAAGCTTCTCATCGCCCGCTTGCCCCATATTGGCGAGCTGTTTTTGCATGATGGCAAGTTCGGAGTCGAATTCCTCCTGTGTGATGATCTCCCCATTAACCACCGCTACAGCTCCCTCGGGAGGCTTTTCGTCCCCTTTCTTGCATGCCTGCAGGGCGAAAAACGTCATGATTATCATCATGACGGATAGATAGAACCATCTTCGTTGAATTATCTGCATTTGAGCGTCCTTTCCTCATTCGAATAAATTTCCTCGTTTCATTTACATCAACGGGGGGGGAATGCAAGTGTTTTTCACACATTTTTGGTAATTTCCCTCTTTTTATAATTTTGGGAAA
This sequence comes from Syntrophales bacterium, assembly GCA_963662405.2. Taxonomy (GTDB): domain Bacteria; phylum Desulfobacterota; class Syntrophia; order Syntrophales; family UBA2210; genus UBA6078. The sequence goes on along the minus strand of CAXXKT010000001.1, from coordinate 174,286 downwards.
GACCTCTATCCATCGCAATTATCATTTACCAACTTATAGCTTTATTCGCCATACGCCGGATGAAATCCGCCTCGATTTTACTCTCTCTGTTCTTCCGTAGCAGCAAGAAATCACGGGGGGACGATAAAAGGGTTGACAATATGCCATTATTGACTTATGTCGTCACTGGTATATTTTTAATACCGAATCATGCATTTCATGGCTCTCGGTGGGCCGCAACCGGGTGATCAATTGTATCATTCCAGATTTTCTTATTGAGACCGAGCCGAGTTGTTATAGAACCGATAATTACATAACGAGGTGAAATCATGGCCACAGCAACGTTACAATTGGACGGGAAACCCGTTGCGTTCGAGCCCGGGCAGACAATTCTCGATGTCGCAACGGACAACGGAGTCGACATCCCGACGCTCTGCTATCTGAAGGGCGCCACACCCACGGGTGCATGCCGCATGTGCCTGGTCGAGGTGACGGGGGCACGATCCCTCGTTGCCGCCTGCAGCACGCCGGCGACGGCGGGTATGGAGATATGGAGCGAGTCGGACCGGGTCCGCCGGGCGCGGAAACTGAATGTGGAACTTCTCCTCGCCAGCGGCGCTCATGAGTGCATCTCCTGCGAGGCGAACGGCAACTGCAAGCTGCAGGATCTGGCCTACCGGTACGAGGTTGACTATGTCCCCTTCGCCAGCAGCCCGCAGCCGTACCCGAAAGAAGATGATAATCCCTTTATCATCCGCGATTTCACCCGGTGTATCCGCTGCGGCCGTTGTGTCCAGGCCTGCAACGAACTCGTGGTCAACCGGGCCCTCAGCTACGGCTACCGGGGATCGGATCTGAAGATCATCGCGGGAACCGATCAGCCCTATTTCGATAGTGACTGTGTCTTTTGCGGTCAGTGCGTTGAGGTCTGCCCCGTCGGTGCCCTGATCGAGAAGAAATCGCGGTACAAGGGGCGCCCTTGGGATATGAAAAAGGTGCGTACCACCTGTCCCTACTGCGGTGTGGGTTGCCAGATGTGGCTCCATGTCAACAAGGAAGGAAAGGTTGCCAAGGTGACCGCCGTCGAGGACGGCGCGCCGAACAAGGGCCGTCTCTGTGTGAAGGGACGCTTCGCCTATGACTTTATCTACTCGGAGGACCGGTTGACCACGCCCCTCATCAAGAAGGGAGGGGATTTCCGGGAGGCCTCATGGGACGAGGCCCTGGATCTCGTCGCCTCCAAGTTCAAGGAGATCATCGAAAAGGACGGGCCCGATGCCATCGCCGGTGTCAGCTGTGCCCGCAGCATCAACGAAGACTCCTACCAGATGCAGAAACTCTTCCGATCGGTGCTGGGGACAAACAACATCGATCACTGTGCCCGTACCTGACACGCCCCCACAGTCGCCGGTCTGGCGGCTTCCTTCGGTTCCGGGGCCATGACCAATTCCTTTGACGAGTTCAGCCGGGCGAAGATGTTCTTCTGCATCGGCACCAACATGATCGAGGCCCACCCCGTGGCGGCGACCTTCCTCAAGAATGCCGTGCGCAAAGGGGCCGAGCTGATCGTGGTCGATCCGCGGAGACAGCCCCTGGTCGACTTCGCCTCGCTCCATGTCCCCATCAAGGTGGGGTCCGATATCGCTTTTCTGAACGGGGTGATGAACGTCCTCATCACCGAAGACCTGTACGATAAAGAGTTCATATCGACATGCTGTGTCGGGTTCGAGGAACTGAAGGAGAAGGTCCTCGAATATCCGGTGTCACGGGCGGCGGAGGTGGCAGGTGTATCCGAAGAGATGATCCGTGACGTGGCCCGCCGCCTGGCGGCCGCCGAATCCTGCATGCTCTGCTACACCCTCGGGATCACCGAGCACACCTGCGGCAAGAACAACGTCATGTCCACGGCGAATCTCCAGATGCTCCTGGGGAACATGGGGAAGGAGTGCGGGGGTGTCAATCCCCTCCGCGGTCAGAACAACGTCCAGGGGGCCTGCGACATGGGTGCCCTCCCCAACGTTTTTCCCGGCTACCAGCAGGTCGCCAACGCCGATGCCCGTGCCAAGTTCGAGAAGGCATGGGGCGTGAAGGATCTTCCCGGCGCGAACGGTCTTATGATCCCCCAGATGATGGAGGGGCTGAAGAGCGGGGCGGTGAAGGCCTTTTATATCTTCGGTGAGAACCTGGCGAACAGCGAGCCCGATATCACCAAGGTGGAAGAGGAACTTGCGGCGGCCGAATTCATCGTCTGCCAGGATATCTTCCCCACCGAGACGACGCGATTCGCCGACGTGATCCTCCCGGCCGCCGCCTGGTGCGAAGACGACGGGACCTTCACGAACAGTGAGCGCCGGGTCAACCGCGTCCGAAAGGTCAGCGAGCCCCCGGGAATCGCGAGGCCCAACTGGTGGATCTTCAGAGAGATCGCGAAACGCATGGGGCACGAGTGGGCCTCTGAAAGCTCCCAGGAGATCTGGGACAACGAGGTATCCGTCCTGGCGCCGGCCCTCTGCGGCATCAAATACCGGCGGATCGAGAACGACGGACTCCAGTGGCCGTGCCCCGATGAGGAGCACCCCGGTACGGCTTTTCTCCACCGGGAAGGGAAGTTCACCTGCGGGCTGGGTCAATTCAATGCGGTGGACTGGACGCCGCCGGCGGAGGTCCCCGACAAGGAGTACCCCTTCGTTCTCAGCACGGGGAGGCGGCTCTACCAGTACCACACCCGGACGCAGACCGGCCGCGCCGGAATGGACTTCCTCCTCCCCGAGGAGACGGCCGACATATCGGCTGCCGATGCCAGGAGCCTCGGTATCGCCCACGACGAGATGATCCGGGTCCGGTCGAGACGCGGCGACGTGAAGGTCAAGGCCAAGGTGACGGAGCAGGTCCCGCCGGGAATGGTCTGGATGGCATTCCATTTCCGCGAGGGATGCGCGAACTGGCTTACCAATCCGGTATTCGATCCCGCCACGCAGACCGCCGAGTATAAGGCCTGCGCCGTGACGCTGGAAAAACTGTAACAATAGGCAGCAGATCAAAACAATAAAAGGAGACGGCCCTGAAGCCGTCTCCTTTTGTATTTACTCCCGCGTTGCGGTTTGGTTCTAACGAATGTTTACGCGGCCTCGATCTTCACCGCGCAGACCTTGTATTCGGGGATCTTCCCCACCGGGTCGAGCGCGGGGTTAGTCAGGAGATTCACCGCCGCCTCGCTGAAGTGGAAATTCATGAAGATCGTCCCCTCCGGCGGGGTCTCCACCACGCTGGCCTTCACCTTGAGACTCCCGCGCCGCGATGTGACGGTCACGAAGTCTCCATCTTTGATTCCCAGCTTCCCGGCGTCTGTGGGGTTAATCTCCGCCAGACTCTCCGGGTACCGCTCGACGAGCCCTTTACTCCTGCGGGTCATGGTCGCCGTGTGGAAGTGGTAGAGAACGCGTCCGGTCGTGAGGAAGAAGGGGTATTCCTTGTCCGGTACCTCTTCAGACGACCGGTACTCGATCGCTGAAAAGAGTCCCAGTCCCCGGGAGAACTTGTCCTTGTGCAGGTATTTCGTCCCGGGATGCTCGAGCGTGGGGCAGGGCCACTGAAGCCCTTCCTCTTCGATCCGCTCGTACGTGATCCCCGCGTAGCTGGGGGTCACGGTGTTGATCTCGTCCATGATCTCCTTGGCGGAGGCATAACTCATGGCGTACCCCATCCGCGTCGCCAGGTCGGAGATGATCTGCCAGTCGGCCTTCGCCTCGCCGGGGGCATCCACGGCCTTGCGGATGCGCTGGACCCTCCGCTCCGTATTGGAGAAGGTCCCGTCCTTTTCGGCAAAACAGGCGGAGGGGAGGACCACGTCGGCAAGTTGCCCCGTTTCATTCAGGAAGATATCCTGGACAACGAGAAGATCAAGGTTTTTCAATGCCGCCTCGACATGAGAGAGATCGGGGTCCGACATCATCGGATTTTCGCCCATGATATACAGGGCCTTGAGGTCTCCCCGGTGGGCCGCGTCCATGATCTCCATGATCGTCAGCCCCGGTTTTGCGGGGAGCGAGGCGTTCCACGCCTGTTCAAACTTTACCCGGGCCTCGTCATTGGCGACCTGCTGGTATGCGGGGAAGACGTTGGGAAGCGCCCCCATGTCGCAGGCCCCCTGGACGTTGTTCTGGCCCCTGAGGGGGTTGACACCGCCCCCTTCGATCCCGACATTGCCGCACAGCATCGCCAGATTGGCGCAGGATTTCACATTGTCGGTACCGTGCGTGTGCTGGGTGATTCCCATGGCGTACAGGATGGAAGCGCTCTTCGCCTCGGCATATATCCGGGCGGCTTTCCTGATATCCTCGGCCGGTACGCCGGTGATCCCCGAGACATGCTCGGGGGTGTATTTCGCAAGGGCCTCCTTCAACGCCTCGAACCCCTCGGTGCGCTCCGCCACATATTCCTTGGCGTAGAGTCTCTCCTCGATGATCACGTTCATCAGGCCGTTAAGGACGGCGACATTCGTGCCGGGCCGGGGACGCAGCCAGATGGTGGCGTAGTCGACGAGACCGATCTTCCGGGGATCGATCACGATCAGCTTGGCGCCGCGCCGGCGGACCGCCCGTTTCACCCCCGATCCGATCACCGGGTGATTCTCCGTCGTGTTCGTCCCGATGGCGAGGATCGCGTCCGTAAATTCTATCTCCTCGATCGAATTCGTCATGGCCCCTGATCCGAATGTGGCAGCCAGACCGGCTACCGTGACGGAGTGTCAGAGACGGGCGCAGTGATCGACATTGTTTGTTCCGATCACCGCTCGCATGAATTTCTGGAAGAGATAGTTTTCTTCATTGGTGACCCGGGCCGAGGAAAGCCCCGCGATACTGTCGGGGCCGTTCTTTTCTTTGATGCCGGTCAGCTTTTTCGTGATGTAGTCATAGGCCTCGTTCCAGGTCGCCTCCTGGAGTTCCCCGTTCTTGCGGATGAGGGGCATTTTCAGGCGGTCGGGGCTGTCGATAAAGTTCATTCCGAATCGCCCCTTCGAGCAGAGCATCCCCTCATTGGGTTTGCCGTACTCCCGGTCGGCCGTGACCTTGATGATCTTTCCCTCGCTGATGTTGAGGTCCATCTGGCATCCCACGCCGCAATAGGGGCAGGTGGTACGGACTTTTTCGATCTCCCACGGGCGCCCCTTGAACCGTGCCTGTTTGAACGTCAGGGCACCGACGGGACAGGCGTCTACACATGAGCCGCAGAAGACGCAGTTCGAATCGATGTAGTCCTCACCGAAGGCGGGGCCGACCTTCGCGTGTGATCCGCGCATGGAAAAGTCGAGGACCTCGTGGACCTGGATCTCGTTACAGACGCGGACGCATCTCCCGCAGAGGATGCACTTGTTCAGGTCCCGCTGTATCATGGCATTGGTTTCTTCTGTTTCGTACCCCGGGGATTCGATCTCGAAGCGAGGCTGTTCGATACCCAGTTCATAGACGAGGTCCTGGAGTTCGCAGTTTCCGTTCTGTTCGCACTGAAGACAATTGTGATTTCCGGACGACCAGAGGAGTTCCACTACCATCTTTCGGGCCGTAAGGACCCGCTCCGAGTTGGTCGTGACGACCATTCCCTGGCTGACCGGCATACAACACGACGCAACCAGCGACCGGGCGTTTTCCACCTCCACGACGCATACCCTGCAGGCTCCCACATTGGTGGTTCCCTTGAAATAACAGAGAGTGGGGATATGAATTCCGGCAGCCCTCGCGACATCCAAGATGGTTTGGTCTGGAGAAGCCTCACACGCCTTCCCATCGATCGTTAAGGTGATTTTCTTGTCCATCTCTTAGATCCTTTCATTTATTGAACTGTATTCCAACGGGCTTTATGTCTTTAGTTCCATGGCGAAAGAAATCCGCCCGGACACGGGCCAGGCCTCTTTCACATTTTTCAGTTGTATAGAAAATAGAAATGAAAACTTTGACTCTTTACGAAAGTCCTCTGCAGGATATCCCGCGGCTCACCACGGGGAGCTTAACTCTGTTAAAGAGCAGAGCTACGCGCTCACTTGAAAATAGTGGGCAAAATTCTTACACAATATACGCTTTCAGCCGGCAGCAACGTCTCATTCGCCGGCCGACTTTTTACAAGGGCATCACGCTTGATTTACACAATCAGGCATGCATCCTATAGACCAAGCCCTCATGCTTGTCAAGATATGACATTATTGACATAATTGATATTATTTACATAATTGGTGGAAGAGGCCGAAACGGAAACATTACGCAGGGCACTCATCGAGGCCGGCTGATACATGCGTGGATAATCAAGGGATCAACTCGGGGCAGAGGAATTCGATTATCAACTGCGATAAAACTGTCGAGCGTGAGCGATGTCGTGGCACAAAGAATCGTTATCGATGTCCTGGTACTCAACACCTAATGAACCAACGGTCGGTTGGGAATTAACCCGGTCCGTATGTCCGGAAACGGCTATTGATGATAGCTCAGCGCAATGAGCGGAGCGGTCGCGGCCGGGGCGATGCGGTCATCTTCCCAGGTCAGAACGTGTCGCCACGCGTATGATCCGCCGTCGGCTTCCACCGTATAGAAATAATAGGTGCCCGTTGCCCTGTCGCCGGTTTCGTTAAGTGCCATGTTGCCGGTTGCATAGTGGTCGGATTCGAGTCCGGAGAATATGCTGCGCTGCAGATCATCAAGGGTAATATTTCTTGACGCATTGAGCAGAACTTCGGCTGCCGTACGAAAGGCATCGTAGGCCAGAAGGGAATAGTGGGTGGCAGGCACTCCTGTGGCGGTCTCGATTCTTTCCTTCAGTGCCTCCCCTTCAGGCGTCAGGGGCACATACAGGGAAGGAGCGAGGTATTCGGTTTGAACCATAAAAAGAGCGGCTGTCTCGTTTTCAAGCAGCGATCGGGAGTTGGCAAATCCGTCGGTACCGAACCATCTGATTGCACCCAGCACGGGGTCTGGAGCAGCCAGCTCGATAATCCCGGACCCCTCATCGTAACAGATGATCATAAAACCGATTGTGGACGGATCGCTTATTGTCATCTGGTCCGACACCAGACCACTTAAATCGTCCAGAGCTCCCTGAAGAATGTCGGGCCGCAGGTTCAAATAATTTTGACTCCCCAGCAGGGTCCCGCCTCGTTCTTCAAAAGAGCGGCTCAAGTCCTCGAAAATGGCCGCTCCCCATTCGTCATCGATATACATAACCGCAAGATGCCGTATACCCTTGTACAAAAGGGCTTCTACAACAGCCTCGATCATGAGGCGATCGTCGGGAACCATGCGGAAGATGTTGTCGCCGGCAACGGATAGTTGCGACATCGTGCTGCTGGGGCTGATCACGATCGAATCGGAGGCGTTGACGGTATCGGCCATGGTCAACAATTCCGAACTGGTCAACGGACCGATCACGGCACGCGCCCCCTGGTTGATGAAGGACTCAAGGAGCGCGTCCGCTACATCCGGATCCGTTCCGCTGTCTCCATAAATCAGTCGAACCTTCTTACCTGAATTTTGATTCGCCGGGTCTGCATTCACGTCGGCCTCGGCACAGCGAAGCGCTTCCAGGCAGGACCAACCCCAGATGGGCGAGGCTTCCGACAGAGCAACGATACTCCCGACGTTCACCCATTCGGTATCACGGTATCGGACATCCGTATCGTCGCCGCAGCCGCTTGAGACGGCCATCACTATGAGGACTGTGATGAGGCACAACCGCCTCGATGTATTCCTGACGGATTTTCTCATGCATCGGCCTCCCTCAATCGGCGCTATGCGTACCGATTGTGCCCTTGATCAATCTCGCCGCGGTACCTCCCTGCCACTTTGCCTTGAGATAGGCCCACCCGCCCCGCATATGTCTCGACGTTGTGGTGTCAAACACAAACCCGTAAGCCATCATGTCGGGCTCGGCCTCATCGTAGGTGTCTTCGCACTGGATGGTCAAGACGTCGGGGTTTGCATTATAAACCGCTTTGGCCTCGCCCTGAATGTCTCTGCCGCTATAAGTGTAAAACAGAATTCCCTTGTACCTGATGAGGTTGTTATCCGTTTCGACATGATTGAGCATCACAAACCAGTTGACGCTGTCCCTGATAACTATCTCATAGTCATCCTGCAGGGACCCTGCTTCCGCCACGGCGGTACCCCCTGCAACAAACATCAACAGCATCAGGGCCACCCAGACCGTCAAAGTGAATCTGAAGATTTTCATGTATCCTCTCCTCTGATGTCCTACATGGTTTTCGATTCGATTGCGCGAGCACTCCAAAGTGTCCAATGCGCACCGCACGCATAAAAAACGTTCACCTTAATTCACCTGACCTTTCCTACCCGCTGATCGGGCAAGGAGTCCTCCTGAAAACACAAAACCCATCCTCTCTATTGCGAGAAATGGGGCTTGGATATTTCGCTATAGGAACCTCTGAGTCAGATATTTTCTAGAACTGTTGAAATACACAACATCCTCCAAATAAAGTTATACTCGCGTTTTGAGATAATCAAGCCTTTTCTTTGAAAAAAAGGCCTAACCCAGGATATGGAAACGGGCAGGAAGGAGTGTCAAGACCGTCAGCCAGTGGATATGTGACCATATATCATGTCGAGAAAGTCATTTCATATCAAGATGATAAATGCCACCTTAACACACCGCGAAAGCATATTTCGGACCCCATCACTCCCGCCTTGGTCTTAGCTTGAGCCTTTTCAGGTGGGCTTGCATTCTTTCTGTCGAGGGTCTTCAAAACCAATAACAATGTCCAAGCAGGATTTACCATCTACCCGTCTTAATCGGCTTCCGGGTTCCATCCTTTTGGGCCGAGGACTCCTTTGGTCAGGGCAAACCCTTCCTGAAAACAATCTTTGACAATTGCTTCAATTTGAATTGTATCAAGGAGGAAGAATGGTGCAGCAAAACACTCGATCTGCCCCTACTATACCGGATCTCACACTTTTCACCTTGTGTTCTAGAAGGGGATTAGGAGATATAAGAGATCTTGAGACACTGGGGTAAAATGGGGAGAGTGAATCTGTGTTTCACCTTGTGTTCTAGAAGGGGATTAGGAGATATAAGAGATCTTGAGACACTGGGGTAAAATGGGGAGAGTGAATCTGTGTTTCACCTGATGCCAGAGAGCATGATTTGTAGAGTAGATCCTCTTCCCACAGCTTTGTTCAATAACTCGTACGGTATCATAAACCTTCTCAGATGGGAATGAGTTTGCACTTGCAAGGTTGATTCGAACGAAGCTATTTTACTGGAGATTAGATTAATGTACGAGGGAGTATTGTAGTATGTCAGTATCGGTTCTTGGGATAGATATCGCAAAACAGAAATTCGACGTTGCACTTCTTGTAGAGGGGAAGACAAAACACAAAACCTGCAAAAATACGGTGGAAGGTTTTGAGACACTGACGATCTGGCTGGAGAGACAGGGAGTTCATAAGGTACATGCCTGCCTTGAGGCGACCGGCAACTATGGAGAGGAATTGGCGATCTATCTCCATGAAACCGGCCATGTGGTCAGTGTTGTCAATCCCGCTCGCATCAAAGGGTTTGGCCAGAGCGAGTTGATTCGCACCAAGACGGATAAGATTGATGCAGCCTTGATTGCCAGATTCTGTCTGGCTATGAGACCAGATCCCTGGAGTCCACCCTCACCGGAGATCAGAGCCCTGAGGGCGTTGGTCAGGCGAGTTGACAGTCTGATCAACATGCGAAGTCAGGAGAAGAATCGAATAAGTGCAGCTCATGAATCAGTTATTCCATTGATCAGAGAACACATTAACTATCTTGATAAGGAAATAGAGAAAATCAGGGAACAGATTGCTGATCTAATTGATCGGGATCCGAACCTGAAAAACAAGAAAGGGCTCTTGGCTTCCATTCCAGGTATCGGCACGGCAACCATTCCTCACATCCTGGCAGAATTGGATGATCTGGACAAATTCAGTCATGTGCGGGAACTGGTGGCGTTCATCGGGCTTGCGCCACGGGAAACACTTTCAGGATCATCTATTAAAGGCAAACCCAGGTTATGCAAAATCGGACATGCGCGGCTCAGAAAAGCTCTGTATATGCCGGCACTGGTATCGATCCAATGTAATCCCGTTATGATTGCTTTTTATAATCGCCTTAAAGAGAAAGGAAAAAACGGGAAAGTGATTGTCTGTGCGATAATGAGGAAGCTGGTGCACCTTATCTTTGGAATCCTGAAATCCGGCAAAAAGTATGACCCAAATTATAAACCAGCTTTCGCTTGACAAGAACGGTATCTACAAACAAATATCCTTGAAAACTTCGCATACTGATGATTGCGGATTGAAAGATCTCGACTTGGATATAAAATATTCAGGTCATATAGTCCATGGAATTACTTTCATACAGTGACAACGAATTATCTGCATTAAGCAATGTAAAATGACAGTATTCTAAATTAACATGTGGTATAGATGTGATGGACAGATTGCTATGGTAGTTTTTTTTATCGGGTCTGACATCAAAAATCCCCTTTGCTGGCAAAGCAAACCAGATAAAAGGAAAGAATCATGCGCATAAGAATCCAGGAAGCTTTTAATGTCTATTCACATCTGGTAGGCGTCATTGCGGCGGTGGTCGGCACTGTATTTTTAGTGATAGTCGCATGCTATTCGATTGCAGCGTTGATTGTTGCATTGATTTATGGGAGCTCAGTGATCTTTCTTTTCTTAGCGAGTTCACTTTACCACGCCTTCAAGAAAAGGGAAAATGAGCTGTCTTTCTGGAGAAGAATGGACCGCCTCGCCATCTTTTGCATGATCGCCGGAACTTCAACGCCTGTCTGTTATATGTACCTAGATGGTCCTTGGCGTTGGTCAATGATTGCAGTCCAGTGGGGACTTGTGGGATTCGGTCTTGTCTCTCAACTTTTTTTCCCTCGGGCACCTAGAGTTCTTTATTTCATTATTTATTTCATCATGGGCTGTCTCTCGCTCATTCCGATTAAACAGATGCTGCCATCCATGACCCTCGTGCCAGGGATTTTGTTATTTACCGGTGGGGCGTTTTTTACACTGGGCGGTTTAATCTATGCAATAAAGAAACCGAAGCTTGTTCCAGGAATCTTCAGCTTTCATGAGCTGTTTCACGTCATGGTTCTGATCGGAAGTGGGCTTCACTATGCGATGATTTACATCGTCTATTTCCAAAAGATCGCCTAGTGGCATTAAAGATTTTGAATAAACCGATCATTCAGGCATTAGCACAAGGTCTTCAATAACGATGTTGGTCTCAGCCGAATGTAAGCGACTTATCCACCAAGAATCTCTGCTTTTTGAAAGGGATTATAAAGAACACTTCCTGGCAGGGGAAACAAAGGGCCGTCATATTGGGGAGCCCTATCTGCTTAATCATGAGGGGACAAATCGGGGAGTGCTCCTGATTCATGGTCTTATGGCCGCACCGGAGGAGGTTCGTGAATGGGCAGATTTTTTATATTCCCAAGAGTATACTGTCTATGCACCCCGGCTGGCAGGTCATGGAACTTCAGCAGTCGATCTGTCACAGCGCAGCTATGAAGATTGGGTTGAGTCCGTAAACCGTGGACACGCCATCCTGAAAACCTGCTGCGATCAAATCATTGTGGCCGGTTTCTCAACCGGTGCCGGGTTGGCCCTGTATCAAGCTCTCAGCAATCCCGAAGCATTTGCGGCGGTGATTTCTGTCAATGCTCCTCTGAAGTTTAAGGGCATCTCTTCCTGTTTTGCAGAAATGCTTGACCAGTGGAATAGGTTGCTTCGCGTCATGGGCATTAAACGCATGCGCAGGGATTTTGTTGCCAATCATCCTGACAACCCGCATATCAACTATCACCGTTGTCCCGTCAGGAGCATCGTTCAAGTTAAGGCGTTAATGAAAAAAGTATACGGGGCTCTTCCCGCTTTGTCCATACCCGCACTGATCATTCAATCGAAAAACGATCCCAAGGTGGCAAGTCGGAGCGGTAGGAGAATCTATGATCGGATTTCATCTACCGACAAAATTTATCGGGATGTTCATTTTCATCTTCATGGTATCGTAAGAGGCGAGATATCCCGTGATGTATTTGAAGAAGTGGCGACTTTTCTGAACCTGTTAGCGGAGCGACAATACTTTTCCCATCACTTGGGATTGGATTGCGTCAAATAGACCGTTTTCTCTCGATTCTACATGTTGATTAGACTTGTTTACTCCGTTTTCCACTTGGTTTCCCAACGGCACTACAGTATGTCAACCATTACCGTTTGTAATAAAGCACAACCCTCTTAACTGGAAGCTTGACAACAGGAAGCACAGCGCAACCAAACACTAGCTCTGCCCCTGCTACACCGGACCTCACATCTTGCACCTACCTATACGTAACATAATCTATATTTACCATTGATATTATGGTGTTATGCTGTGTTTAAAGTTTCATAAATCCTCTATCCCGTCAAGGATTATTTGAGTTGCCAGCCGTCTTCTGCATGATCACCTCCATGGCTTTGTAGTAATCTCTCTGTACTTTGAGATTTGATATTCGGCAGTATCGTTGTGTTGTCCTGATTGAGTTATGTCCCAAGAGATCCTGGATGGTAGACAGATCAGCATCTGCATTCAACATCTGAGTGGCCATTGTATGACGAAGATGGTGACAGGATATCTTGAGTCCTGTTTTACGCGCATAATACTCCATGCGCTTTTGAATGCCGCGAATGGAGAGAGGACGTCCCGTGCATGGCCCTTTCTCTACCAGAAAAACCCTCCTTACTTTGTTTGCGGGCCTCACCCAGAGATATTTCACGAGAGCATGAAGGGCATCGTTACTGATATAGACAATTCGATCTTTGGCACCCTTGCCATCCTGGATGAGGAGCATTCTGCGTTTAAGATCAATGTTGCCGAGTGAAAGATGAGCCACTTCTTCCACTCGCAGGCCACATCGGAGCATGAGCGTAAACATGGCTCGATCCCGATATCCTTTCAGATGATTGAAGAGGATATCTATGTGGTCTTCTCTGAGATGTTTGGGAAGTCCCCGGGGGAGTTTCATGATATTTGGTTTCCTGACAGGATTCACGATCGGGAGCCCTTCCTCTTCGATGAGGTAGTGATAAAACTGACAAACCGTATTCAGATGACAGTTGATAGTCTTCGGACGTAACCGTTGGCCGATCATGCAATCTATATACGCTGTAATCTTATGGTATGTAACCTCCTCGATCGGTACATCGAGCCAGATCACAAACCGTTTGAGACTATTCAAATAGTTCTTAATAGTGTTCGGTGAGATGTTCCTTCTCTTCAAGAAACGCCTGTACCTGATGATCGCATCGGTAATGTCCATCAATTTTCCCCCTTTCTATGATTGTCATGGCTCTGAAGTACTCTCCCTCTCTTGTCTTGTCCGTAAGCCGTGCATAGCGCCTGGTGACATCCAGAGATGTATGCCCCATCAGTGGCTGGAGACACTCGATCCTCATACCGGCATTTAGTAGCTCACTGGCAAAGGTATGGCGAAGCGCATGAAGGGAGTATCCCTTATAAGCAAGACCGGCTTTCGTGAGATAATCTACAAATATCTGACGAGCAGTGCTGTAAGACATGCTACTTTTACCTCGGGCATAAAAGAGAAACTCCTTATGGGCATCTCTCATCTTGAGCCATGCCTTCAAAGTACTGACCGCATCATCGCTGAGATAGACCACTCTCCCGATACGATTCTTCTCCCCTTCGTAAATATCAACCCTCCGGTCTTTCATGTGAAGATCCCGTACCATGGTACCGAGTAACTCGCCGATTCTCATTCCCGTCCGTAGAAGTACCGTGACCATGGCTCGATCTCTGGGATGATCGATAACGGAGAGAAGAAGCTTGACGTCATCAGGATCTATGGCTCGAGGCAATGTCTCCGGCTTTTTCAGGCGGATCCTTCGTGCCAGGACATCGGTGCCAACAATACCTGAATCTATTGCATAGCCTAAAAAGGCATTGACGCAATGCAGCCTCGTCCGTACTGTTGATAACATCAACCCTCGATCCTGCTCATGCTCGATAAAGGCTTCAATGTCACCTTTGGTAACCTCTTCCAAATGGGCCTTTCCCGAATCCCTGACAACGGTGAGAAAGACATGAATCGCTGCCAAGTTGCTAGCGTATGTTCTGGGCCTGAAGTTCCGCCGATACATGCTCCGAAAATATTCCTCAACATGCTCCGTGCCAGGCAGGTTCCAGGCCGCAATACGATCTAATGCCCATCGAAGTGCTTTTGACTGTTGCTGGTATCGAAGGCCCTCAATGCACCCTGTTTTTTCAGGAATGCCCGGTTTGAAAACAACGGTGTGCTGTATCCCCTCACCATGATCGGTGTTTCTCAAACCAGTCAGGGATGACGGAGATAAGACAGAATACGTTTCTGTGGCTTTTTGGCTCATCACTCTCTCCTTCCCACCAAATCAACAGGAAATACAGATAGATGATGAACCTATGATGGCTCAGTTGCAACCACCATTTTGTTACGTATAGCACCTTGTGTTCTAGAAGGGGATTAGGAGATATAAGAGATCTTGAGACACTGGGGTAAAATGGGGAGAGTGAATCTGTGTTTCACCTGATGCCAGAGAGCATGATTTGTAGAGTAGATCCTCTTCCCACAGCTTTGTTCAATAACTCGTACGGTATCATAAACCTTCTCAGATGGGAATGAGTTTGCACTTACAAGGTTGATTCGAACGAAGCTATTTTACTGGAGATTAGATTAATGTACGAGGGAGTATTGTAGTATGTCAGTATCGGTTCTTGGGATAGATATCGCAAAACAGAAATTCGACGTTGCACTTCTTGTAGAGGGGAAGACAAAACACAAAACCTGCAAAAATACGGTGGAAGGTTTTGAGACACTGACGATCTGGCTGGAGAGACAGGGAGTTCATAAGGTACATGCCTGCCTTGAGGCGACCGGCAACTATGGAGAGGAATTGGCGATCTATCTCCATGAAACCGGCCATGTGGTCAGTGTTGTCAATCCCGCTCGCATCAAAGGGTTTGGCCAGAGCGAGTTGATTCGCACCAAGACGGATAAGGTTGATGCAGCCTTGATTGCCAGATTCTGTCTGGCTATGAGACCAGATCCCTGGAGTCCACCCTCACCGGAGATCAGAGCCCTGAGGGCGTTGGTCAGGCGAGTTGACAGTCTGATCAACATGCGAAGTCAGGAGAAGAATCGAATAAGTGCAGCTCATGAATCAGTTATTCCATTGATCAGAGAACACATTAACTATCTTGATAAGGAAATAGAGAAAATCAGGGAACAGATTGCTGATCTAATTGATCGGGATCCGAACCTGAAAAACAAGAAAGGGCTCTTGGCTTCCATTCCAGGTATCGGCACGGCAACCATTCCTCACATCCTGGCAGAATTGGATGATCTGGACAAATTCAGTCATGTGCGGGAACTGGTGGCGTTCATCGGGCTTGCGCCACGGGAAACACTTTCAGGATCATCTATTAAAGGCAAACCCAGGTTATGCAAAATCGGACATGCGCGGCTCAGAAAAGCTCTGTATATGCCGGCACTGGTATCGATCCAATGTAATCCCGTTATGATTGCTTTTTATAATCGCCTTAAAGAGAAAGGAAAAAACGGGAAAGTGATTGTCTGTGCGATAATGAGGAAGCTGGTGCACATTATCTTTGGAATCCTGAAATCCGGCAAAAAGTATGACCCAAATTATAAACCAGCTTTCGCTTGACAAGAACGGTATCTACTACTGCTCAAAATAATTCCAGAAGAAAATCGATGAATACTGATTGAAGGTCTCATGGTAAAATCTCTTGACAATACATCATCATAGAGTTAGCTAGATGAAATCTTGATCTTGATTTTTTCTGCTTGTGACTGGCTGTAACCAAGGAGTGGATTATGGTCTGATTATCAAAGCCCTGTTTCTCATCAAAGAGAGGTGGGGCTTTTTGTTTTTCGTGAGAGGCTTCATACAGCAAAACTGCCGTGTTTAGGTTTTTATCAGGATCCAGATAAACATTGTTGGTATATAAGGAGCAGATGTGAAAAAAGATTTAGTTGACTTTATACTCTCTAACCAAATTGTTAAATTTTTCTCTGGTATTGATATATCTTTTGAACAAGATTCAGGAAATCAGAAGAAAGATGTATCACACCTAAGCGGAGGCTCTAAAATTGGGATTCTTTGTGAAGAAGGAGGACGGTATATTGTTTATAGAGCCCAACCTTTTGAATCTAATGAAACAAAAATTATCAGAGATGTATTTAATATAGCTAATGATTATGCAACACTTGATGAACAAATTCAAAAGTATCTGATATCGAACACTGTTAGTAGGGTTATAGCAAAATCTTTGGTTGAGGATGACGATTCTAATAAAATTCTGGAGATAGCCAGATTTATTGAAAAATTGGAACGTTGGTCAGGAGAGACATATGAAGGTAATAGGATAGCTGTATCTATTGGCATTGATATGAATGTTATTTCGTCAAATGGTACAACTTTTGAAGAATATACAAAGAATGATTTTTCGAAGGTATTGACAAATGGGTACGATACATTGGTGGAATTTTCCATCGGAAATAATCTTATTGGATACCAAACACTTAACCTCGCACCAGAAACTCACAACTCACCTTTCCGCTACACCACCTTTGCAAAATATACTGAGGGAAACAACAAGATCGCCCTTATATTAAATAGAAATGGCGAAATATTAGTTTTCAACTCTGGGACCCTCATATTTGCTAAAAGAAGAGGGGAATGGAGGCTATTCGCTTACAATTCAGTATTAAGACAATTAGCGTTTAAAAGCAGGAAACTTG
Source organism: Syntrophales bacterium (assembly GCA_963662405.2). Classification (GTDB taxonomy): domain Bacteria; phylum Desulfobacterota; class Syntrophia; order Syntrophales; family UBA2210; genus UBA6078. Next base: position 157,464 of record CAXXKT010000001.1, on the reverse strand, counting down.
ATAGAAATCTGAGGGAAAGCCTTTATGAGTCAATCATTGACGTTTCATTTGCACGTACTGGTGCTTGCATCGGGATACTTCAAAAGGCGAAATCTAAAAAATTTCATGATGATCAAAGGGTTAATGAATCAGATCATTTCGAAAATAATCGATCTATCAAAACCAAGGTATTATTAGCGGCTATAAATAATGCTACCTTTCAAAATACAGATAGAAGATTGAGGCAAGAAATTCTCGGTATTGACGGTGCGGTGGTTCTTGATGCTACAGGAAAGTTTATTTCTGCAGGAGCGATACTTAAGCTGGAAGCAGGGTCAGACGGAGGTGCGCGACTTGCAGCAGCGAACACACTGAAAGATTATGGGCTTTCTGTGAAAATCTCCGCCGATGGTGAGATAAAAGTATTTAGCAAGAATACGTCTTTTTCATTTGGATGAAAATGCCAACCATGCCTTGCACTCGGATGGGACAATTCCACTTCACTTCGTCGCCACCGGTGAAGACAACGTTATAGAGGTAGGAAAACCCATGACACATATACATCGATTTAAGAGGCTCATTATTGTAACTGCGGCCATTCTTAGCTTGTGTATGCTATCATGCTCAGATCGTCAGAAAGATATCGCAGATTCTGGCGCTAAAGAAAAAGCTCAAGAAGAGGCCCTACGCTTGGCAGTCCAAGCTTTTGCTAGGGATTCGGGAGCTGATACTAGCTGGAGAGAATCCATTATTAAAAAGCATTCCCGATGTCTCTACTCGATTGATTTAGAGGCAGTATGGTTAATTGGCAAACCCATTCTGTTTATCGGAACCTTGGAGAATGTGGCTACATGTGATGATATCAACTACCAGCTATTGATAAGGGCCTCAAGGCATTCGCCAGAGCTTAAGCTGGAACTTCTTTGCCCCAAGCAAAAGGTTTATTCAATTATCAAAGCAATAAAAAACGATCCAGATACATTTTTCGGTGTTAAAATTGCGGTTGCAGCAAAGGTTACTCAGGTCGAATACCGACTTCAACCAGCTAAAGAAGGTATGGAAAGAGTATTTTTAGGCCATGGAAACTGTCTAAATATTATGTATTTAGGTAACACTTTTGAAATACGTTTATCTAATGAAGACCCTCTATAATTGAATCATAAGACGTTGCTATAACATTGCTGCTGCAGTAAACGCGCAAAAGCCGCGCGCCCCTGAGCAGCCCGTTAGCATCAATTCACTATGAAATGTAGATTGTGCCTTAAAGAAAAAGAACTATGTAATTCGCATATAGTCCCAGAATTTCTTTTCAAAGCTCTTTATGCCAAGGAAAAGCATCAATTCGTTCAAATAGAAGGTGCACCAAAAGTAAGAAAATGGCAAAAGGGCTTTAGGGAAAAGATGCTTTGCCGAGAATGCGAAGACAGACTGAATAAATGGGAAACATATGCTGCTCAAGTGTTTTTTAGTGGTAATAAGCTAAGTATGGAGAAAATGAGTGATTTTATCATAATAAAAAATATTGATTATACAAAGTTTAAACTATTTCAGCTTTCGCTTATATGGCGAGCAGGAGCATCAAATCTTCATCAATTTACAAACGTTAGCTTAGGACCTCATGAAGAAAAATTACGTTCTATGTTATACGAGGGTAATCCAGGTGCATCTTATGACTATGGATGCCTCATAATCTTTACCCCGTCCTATTTCGATTTTACCAGCAAAATGATGATGCTCGCTAAAGAAACAAGATTTGATGGACATCGATGTTATATGTTTGTGTTGGCGGGTTTAACATGGGTGTTTTTTATTTCAAACCATACTGGACAGCTACCATACAATGAAAAGCTTTTCCTAAATTATAATGGTATATTACCTGTCCTGATTGAAAATACAGCGTCTAAAGAATTTTTTGAAAAAACTTTTTATGGGTGGAAAAAATCAGGTAATCTTTCAAAAGCGATGGCGAAAACATAAAAAGCTATGCTAACTATCTGCTGGTAGGGGCGCGCAAAACGACCGCGCGCCCCACAGCAGTCCGTAATGAGTACTGAAAGAAACCACTACTATTTCTTCACTCTGGTTTTTATCGACTACAGGAAGCAAACAAAGACAGCCTTCATTCGTACTCATTAGCCGGATGAACAATAAAAAAGGACCCGTACAAAGTACGGGTCCTTTCCTTTTCAAATGGAAAGAGGGCGCTTAGTGATGTTCAGCCGCCGCCTTTTCTTCACCGTAGATCTCAAGTGTTCCTTCTTCTTCCTTTTCTCTGAGCCACTTGGGGCATTGTTTCTCACACCAGGACCGGGTCACGTAACCGGTCGCCACGGCGGGGAACGAACCGGGGACACCGATGGTTCCCAGGTAGAGGTGGATAAAGAAGAAGGGGAAGATCACCAGGAACCCCAGCGCGTGGAGCAAATACGCTATCTGTACCGTCCCGGCGGGGAAACTCAGGGAGAACCACATGATGAGCCCGCTGATGATCATAATGATGCCGAAGATAGCCACGGCAAGGAAGAAGGCCTTCTGGCCGGGGTTGTATTTCCCCGTCTCCGGTGGATTGTCCACGTGCCAGAGGTACCCGCCCGCGCATTTGATCCATTCCAGATCGTCGGGAAAGTCGAATACGCCCGCTTCCTTCCACCAGATCAGGATAGCGAAGAAGAGCGACGGTACAAATATCAACCCGGTAAAGTTGTGGATAAGTTTCAGGCTCTTGAGCCCGCCCACCGGAATCGCCAGGAAGTTGAAGGCATGAAACATCATCCCCAGTCCCGAGATCATCAGGATAAGGCAGGAGATGGCCAGGCACCAATGAACGATTCTCTCAAACGCGTCCGATACTTTAATCATTCCCTTCTGTGGTATCATCTTATTCACCTCCTCCCTGGCCGGCCTGATCACTATCGCCGCCGGTGTCTTTGGGTCCGTGGATGAGATAGTGGAGGAACGCGCCCACCACTACGCCGCCGCCGGCGATCAGACTCAGCGGCTTCAGCCAGTCCTTCCAGGCAATAACTGAAAGAGGAACGGCGGGCCGGGTCGGCAGCTTGTCATAGACCTCCGGTTTTTCGCCCAGTACGTAGATGAGATGGGTCCCACCGACGAATTTATCGCCGTAGACATTGGCATCGCCCCCGAGTTCCTTGACCCGCTGATACGCCTTTTTAATCATATCCTCTTTCCTGCCGACGGATAAGGCGCCGGTGGGGCATGATTTGACACAGGCGGGAAGCTCGTCCCCCTTCAGGCGGTTATAACAGAAGTCACACTTCGTCACTTTGTCCGTTTCCTTATTATACCGGGGAACGTCGAAGGGACAGACGGCGATGCATTCCTTGCAGCCGATGCATAATGAGGGGTTCATGCCAACTGTACCGAATTCGGTATGGAACAAGGCGCCGCTGGGGCAGACCTTCACGCAGGCCGCATCGGTGCAGTGCATGCAGCCATCCTTTCTGAACAGCCACTTCAGTGTCCCCTTTGAATCGACATGTTCCTGAAAACGGACCAGCGTCCAGGTGTTCCACTCCAGGTCGGGCGGGTTCTGATAACTGCCCCAGTTTTTGGTCCTCAAGCCGGGGTTTTCATTCCACTGCTTGCATGCCACCTGACAGCCGCGGCAGGCAGTACACTTTGTCGTATCGATCAGTTGTACAATCTCATGTTTTTTCATTGTCCACCCTCCTAACTCTTCGTCACGTTAACCATGAACGCCTTGTATTCGGGACAGTGGGTATTCGCGTCACCGACAGAGGGCGTAAGTATGTTGGCGCTATCCCCGCCATCTTCGGGGAACAACCACCCATAATTGAAGGGCAGACCGACCTGATGCACCGTCTTGCCTTCAACGAGGAAGGGGCGGAATCGCTTGGTAACCATGGCCACGCATTTCACAAATCCCCGGGCCGAGGACACCTTTACTTTTTCGCCGTTCTTGATGCCCTTTTCCTGCGCAAGCTTTTCGCCGATTTCGACGTATGCCTCCGGCTGCATCTCCAGGAGCCACGCCTGCCATCGCGTCAGCGCACCGGAACACCAGTGCTCGGTGCAGGAATAGGTGGTACAGACATAAGGGAACTTCCCGTCTCCGTTGGCCAACTGATCCATGTCGGTCGTGAACACGTGGAGCGCCGGATTGTTCAACTGGCTGGAAAGGGGATTTTTCTTCAGAGGCGTCTCATAGGGCTCGTAATGCTCGGAGAACGGTCCTTCCGCCATACCGGGACCGAAGAGCGATCCCACGCCGTCGGGTTTCATGATGAAGGGGTACTTCCCATTCTCGCGATCGGCCATGGGCGCCCAGCCGCCGTCGGGGACGTCGCCCACCCATTTTTCACCGGTCCACTCGAGGAGCTTTCTCTTCGGGTTGTACGGTTTTCCGTTAATATCGCAGGAGGCGCGGTTGTACAGGATGCGCCTGTTGACGGGCCAGGCCCACGTCCAGTTGGGGTAGAGGCCGAGACCTGTCGGATCGTCCTTCCCGCGTTTGGTCATATTGTTTTCGCCGTCGGCGGTGAAGCTTCCCGCCATGAGCCAGTTGCCGCTGGAGGTGGAACCGTCGTCCTGGAGCATGCCGAAGGTCGGAACCAGTTGTCCCTTCTTGAAGGTTTTGCCCTTGATGACCGTGTCCTTAAGGAAGTAACCGTTGATCTGCTTGGCCGCTCCCAGGGCAACGAAGTTGCCGCTCCGGTCATGGTAATCGCATTTGAAATTCAGGATCGGTTCGGGATTGATGCCGCCTTCCTTGGCGTAGAGAGATTGAACGGACTGCATGATCTTTATGAATATTTCTCCCACGGGAATCGCATCGCCGGGGGCTTCGGCCGCTTTGTATTTCCACTGCACCCATCTGCCGCTGTTGGTCTGGCTGCCTTCCTTTTCCATGGAGGCCGAGGCGGGGAGGAGGAAACACTCCGTTTTGATCTTCGATGGATCGACACCGGGGCCCTTCCAGAAGGAACAGGTCTCGTTGTCGAAGATGTTGGCGCTTACCAGCCAGTCCAGTTTTTTCAGCGCCTTTCTCACCTTGTTCGCGTTGGGCGAGCTGACGGCCGGATCGGTACCTACGGAAAACAGCCCCTTCACCGTGCCCTTGTACATCGTGTCGAAGAGGTGCATGAGGGAGTACGGTACGTCGTCATCCAGTTTGGGCATCCAGGAATAGCCGAATTCGTTTTCCGGTGTCCCCTTGTCGTCGAAGAGCGACTTGAGGAAACTCACGTAGAACTTCGGATAGTTCCGGTAGTAGTTCGGCGACTGGGAATCGTTTGTCACCGGGGTGTACTTTTTGAGATATTTATCGAGCGTGTCTTGAGACGCCTTGGGCATCTTCAGGTAGCCCGGCAGATTGCCGTACAGGATACAGTGATCGGTCGATCCCTGGACATTGGGTTCGCCTCGAAGGGCGTTGACGCCGCCGCCGTTGATCCCGATATTGCCGAGCAGGAGCTGAATCATGGCCATGGTGCGGATATTCTGCGTACCCGTCGAATGGTGCGTCCAGCCCAGGGCGTAACAGATCGTCCCCGCGCGGGTGCCCACGCCGGTGCTCCCGTAGTCCGTGTAGACCTTCATCAGGTCTTCCTTGGAAACGCCGGTGGTGCTGGAGACCTTCTCCAGGGTGTAGCGGGTGTAGTGTTTTTTCAGGAGCTGGAAGACACAGCGCGGATGATTGAGGGAAGGATCTTTCTTGGGATTTCCCGCAAAGTCCTTTTCAAACACCCATGTCTCCTTGTTGTATTTTTTCTTGTCTTTGTCGTACCCCGTAAAGAGACCGTCGTTGAAGCCGAAACCCTCCGCCACGATAAAGGGGGCGTTGGTGTAGTTGACGACGTAATCTTTGAAATATTTATCGGAGTTGAGAATGTAGTTGATCATCCCGCCCAGGAAGGCGATATCGGTTCCGGAACGCAGGGGAACGTGATAATCGCAACGGGCCGATGTCCTGGTGAAGCGGGGATCGACATGGATGAGTCTCGTTCCGTTCTTTTCTTTTCCCCGGAGCATCCATTTGAAGGCAATGGGGTGATGTTCCGCCGCATTGCTGCCCATAATCAGTATACAATCGCTGTGCTGGAGATCTATCCAGTGGTTTGTCATGGAACCGCGTCCGAACGACTCTGCCAGAGCCGCTACAGTCGGGCTGTGTCAGACCCGGGCCTGGTGATCAACATAGACAAGCCCCATGGCGCGTGAGATCACGCTCATCAGCCAGCACTCCTCGCTGTCGACGTTGGAACTTCCCAGATGTCCGATCGATTCGGTCCGGTTGACGATCTGGCCTTTGCTGTTGGTGGTGATGAAATCCTTTTCTCTGGTGTCTTTGACCAGGCGGGCGATACGGGCAAGGGCCCAGTCCCAGTCCTTTTCTTCCCACCGGTCGCTCTTCGGCGCACGGTAGAGAACTTTCCGGAGACGGTACTTGTTGGCCTCCGTCAGGTCGAAGAATCCGGCCCCCTTCGCGCACAGTGACCCTTCATTAATGGGATGATCGGCGTCGCCCTCGATATTGAATATCTTGCCGGTAACCTTGTCGACACTGCAGATGAGGCCGCACCCCACGGCGCAGTAGCAGCATACCGTCGTGACCTGCTTGGCTGCCCTGAGCCGGTTCATCTTGTTGAGTTCGCTTGCATACGCCTTCGTTGGTTTCAGATTGATGCCCAGAGAGGACAAGGCGATGCCCGATCCGACCGCGCCGGAAATAGTTAGAAAACCTCTTCTCGTAACATCCATAAAAGCCTCCTTTAGTACTCTATGTCACTACTATTATTACTATATGGCATCGGCAACATATTACTATTCCCATATGTCATGGGTGACATAAGCAGTTTTCCCCTGTTTTGTCAATATGTTACTATTAACATAAATGTGTTGGAAGGGATTTGGATTGGCTCTTTTTATGAAAGAGGGGAGGCGGGTGGCCCAAAATCGTTCCACTCATTGAAGGCTGCAGGGGTATACCCCTTTTCCTGCATGATCACATCGAGGTGGGTAAGTCCCATGGATATAACATCGAAATCAGGACTGCCAAGATCACTGATACGGTTCAGGGTGACCACATACCGCTTGCACCGATCGCAGGCGAATGCCGCCTCCTGTTCTTTTCCTTCGACAAAGAAATAGGGTGTTCCTTCTTCTTTCCCTTCATGCTCGCAGTATGGACACAGGACGCGACTGAAGCGCCATTCATGACGGCATTGGGAACAGTGGAGCCACCGCTGTGAAATTTTGTCCTTGATCACGGCGATATCGGGAAAGGCGCCGCAGATCGGGCAGTATCCCTTGTCCCAGGATACATCTCCGAGCGTTCCGGCGACCGCTCTCGCCTTCATTTCCAGGACGGGCCGAAGGATACTCGTCAGCACCAGGTGCATGGCCTCCGGTCTGACGCCCAGGGTTGCCGACCAGTTCCGGGTAAGTTTTTCGTCGAGTTCGGGAAAGGGAGTAAAGTATTCTGTTAGTTCTATACGTTCACGTTTGATACCCGCTTCAATTTTCTGCAGTTCCTCCGCAAGGTCCGGGAACCCGATCGCAATCGATGGAATCACCGCCGAGGCGATTTCATTCCACGGTTCATCGGGGTGAAGGAGCGGTGTCTGCCTGCAGACAGGCACTCCTCCCTGCAGTCGAACCGTATCGACGGGTGAAACGTCCACGTTCATACAGCCTCCGTCCTCGACGAGGTGTTTCCTTGCCAGCAAGATTGCCTTGAAGGCGAGGAGGATATTCCGGCTGTGCGGATTTGTCTCGTTCATTTCCTCTATCTGTTTCTCCAGCGTTGACAACCCTTCGGCACTTTTGCTCATGTTATAACCTCTTGATGTCGCATGGCGTTTTGGAGTGAAATACGTTCTATCCAATGCGAGTTTGTATGAAAGTGATCCTCTATGTCAATATTGGCATAACAACCGCTTGACCTGATACCCTGAATACGAACAAGAAGTCAATCCTTAATCGTCACGGTCCTGCGAAGAAAATGAAGCATGCTTTCCGGCGTGTCAGGGTACGCCCGCGTGAGCCTGCGTATTTTTCAGGGGTATCGTTTATAACCGTCGGGAAAGAGTGCAAGTCTTTTATGCCTTTTTATGGTTGCATCGGATCTGGCACGGTGTTCCGGATATGTTAAAATTAGCGTGTCCTTTTTCGTATTTATATGCTAGAAATAACATATAAACCTTGACATCCTCACTTCTTTTGCCTATAAGCCCAGACGTGTCATAAAAGGCATATGCTTTCAGCTCACTCATCAGGGGTGTACCGTTTCAATCGCTCGAGGAAAAACGCTATAGAAAAGGAGTCTCATCATGCGCCGCTCTGTCACCACCATTATCACCATTGCATTCTTTGTTCTTGTCTCTTTTTCTCCGGTTTTCGCCGGAGAAAAACTGTTGATTGCCGTTGCCGCTAATTTTATTCTCCCCTCGGGAGAACTGACGCAGATGTTCCAGGAACAGACGGGGATACCTGTCGAGGCGACATATACATCGACGGGGAAATTATACGGCCAGATTGTCAAGGGGGCGCCGTACGATATCTTTTTCGCCGCCGATGAAAAGAGGCCGAAACTCCTTGATGAAAAGGGGCTGTGCGATACGCCCTTTGTCTACGCGCGGGGGCAGGTGGTGGTCTGGACGGCACATCAGGCGCTGTGCGGGGCGGCAGGCTGGCAGGCCGTGGTGAAGGATCCGGAGGTCCGGAAGATCGCCATCGCCAATACCGAGAGCGCCCCTTACGGTACCGCGGCGATGGTTGCCCTCAAGAAGGTTGGATTGTGGGATACGCTGAAAGGTAAATACGTCTTTCCCCAGACGGTGGCACAGTCATTTCAATATGCCGAGACGAAGAGCGCCGACGTAGGGTTCTGTGCCTATTCGTCGGCCCTCTCCGAAAAGGGGAAGAAGGGATGTTTTTATGAGGTCCCGGAGGCACCGACCATCGTTCAGGCAGCCTGTATCCTCAAGAGGACGGAAAACCGATCGGCTGCCGAACGGTTTGTCACATTCATACAGTCGCCCCAAGCCCGGAAGATCAAGGAAAAATACGGATATCGTTAGATGGACCTGATACCGCTCTGGCTTTCACTGAAACTCGCGTTGGTAACGACCGTGGTGCTCGTCATCCTGGCGGCGCCGCTGACCTATCTCCTGGTCTATGTCCGCTTCGCCGGCAAGTCGTTCTTTGAGGCGCTACTCACCCTCCCCATGGTCCTGCCGCCGACGGTCCTCGGATTTTATCTCCTCCTGGTCATGACGCCTCAGGGGAATATCGGCCGCTTCTGGGAGGCCGTCACCGGTTCACCCCTGATCTTCACCTTCGCCGGGATTGTCGTGGCATCGCTGGTCTACAGTCTTCCCTTCGCTATCCAGCCCATGAAGGCGGCCTTTGAAAAGATCGACCGTCGCCTCCTGGAGAACGCCTATGTCCTGGGACTCTCTCCCCTGACCGCTTTTTTCAAGGTGATTATCCCCAATGCCGTCAACGGACTTGCGGCATCGGCGATCCTCGTCTTTATCCATACCCTCGGTGAGTTTGGGGTGATCCTCATGGTCGGGGGAAGTATCCCCGGCGAGACCAAGGTCGCGTCCATCGCGATATACGAGGCGGTCGAGGCGCTCCGCTATCGGGACGCCGGGATGATGTGCCTCATACTGGTACCGGTCAGTTACCTCTTTCTCCTCCTCATCAACCGCCTGACCCGGAGGCAGATCTATGGAGCTTAATGTCTCGATAAAAAAGAAGTTGCCCCATTTTGATCTCGATGTCTCTTTTTCCTGCCGGAGAAGCCGCCTCCTTGCCCTGGTCGGGCCGTCAGGGGCGGGGAAGACAACCATCATCAGGATCCTGGCGGGGCTCGATCGGCCCGACGAAGGACGGATCACCTACAATAATGAGGTCTGGGTAGATACTGATAAAAAGATATATGTCCCCCCGCAGGAGCGGCATCTGGGGTATGTCTTTCAGGAATATACGCTTTTCCCCCATCTGACGGTTGCGGGGAATGTGGCCTTCGCCGCCGCCGATAAGGGTGACATCGATTCCCTGCTCCGGCGTTTCAATATCGGGCATCTGAAAGATCGCAAGCCGGACAAGATATCGGGGGGGGAGCGTCAGCGCTGCGCCATCTGTCAGGCCATGGCCCGGCACCCCCGTCTCCTCCTCCTGGACGAACCCTTTTCCGCACTCGACGCGGTGACCCGGCAGGGGCTCCGCGCGGAACTGCGGACGCTGAAACGGGACCTGTCGATTCCCGTCATCCATGTCACCCACGATATCTCCGAGGCCCTCTATCTGGCGGATGATGTCCTCCCCCTGGTGGGGGGGAGGATCGTGCGGAAATGGATGGTTCAATTCATGCTGAAGGGACGCCCTCCCGAGCAGCAGAGGGCCGCCGGAGATATGGATGGTTATGGTGGTGATTCCCGTGACCGGGAAGACCTTTCTATTTTATATGATTCGCTGAAGGTGATACAGTAATGAATATCGGTCCCTATTCCTTTGATGAGTATATCCATCTGGTCAAGTCGTTTCATGGTCACGTCGCCCCCGGTATGATTATCGGCGGGGTGATGGTTGATATGGCCCTCAGAAACACCCCCGCAGGTGATCTGTTCGACGCCCTCTGCGAGACGGAGAGCTGTCTCCCCGACGCGGTTCAGCTCCTGACCCCCTGTACGGTCGGGAACGGATGGCTTCGGATCGTCAATGTGGGACGATACGCGCTCACGCTTTACGAAAAATACGAAGGGGAGGGGATACGGGTCTATCTCGATACCTCCAAGCTTGACGCGTGGCCGGGAATCAAGGAGTGGTTTTTCAAGCTGAAGCCGAAAAAGGAACAGGACTCGACGGAACTGTATCGGCAGATCCGGGATGCCGGAACCGGTCTGTACAGCCTCCAGAATGTCCGCGTCCAGCCGCAGTTTCTGGAAAGACGGTCGAAGGGCGGTATCGCGGTCTGTCCCCTGTGCGGTGAGGCCTATCCGTCAAAAGACGGCGAGGTCTGCCGGGCATGCGGTGATCGGAAGCTGTACACGGATGTTACCGTCTCCTCCCCCGCCAGCACCGCAAAAAGACCGTCATTGGAGGTCATAGCGGTGGAAGATGCCGTCGGGCGCTCCCTGCTCCACGATATGACCCGTGTCATCCCTGCCAGTGAAAAGGGACCCGCATTCAAGAGCAGACAGGTGCTGGAACGGGACGATATCGATCTCCTCCTGACGATGGGGAAGAAGAGGGTCTATGTGGAAGGATCTGACGGACCCGGAGACGAATGGGTCCATGAAAACGACGCGGCAATGGCAATGGGTCGAACAATGGCGGGTGACGGGGTTGCCTTCACGGATGCCCCGAGCGAGGGAAAGGTAACCTTTACAGCGGAGCGTGACGGGCTCCTTGTATTCGATGAAGAGCGCCTGACGCGTTTCAACCGTGTCCCCGATGTCATGTGCGCGAGCAGGCAGAGCGGTTTCCCGGTATCCCGGGGCGACAAGATCGGCGGGACACGGGCAATCCCTCTCTATCTCTCCCGGGAAAACCTCGACAAGGCCCTGACGGTGCTTGGTGACGATCCTCTGTTTTCCGTCTTTCCCCTCAGAAGACCCCGCGTCGGTATCCTGGTGACCGGAACGGAGGTGTACGAGGGACTGGTGGAGGACGGGTTTGCCCCCCTGATACGGCGGAAGCTGGAGGGCCTGGGTGCCGAAACCTTCCACACGCGCGTGGCCCCCGATGACCGGAAGAGCATCGCCGACACGATCGGGGAGCTGATCGGGGAAGGTATCGATCTCCTCGTCACGACCGGAGGGCTCTCTGTGGACCCGGACGATGTCACCCGCGCAGGGCTGGAAGATGCCGGTGCGACGGATATACTCTACGGCGCGCCCATACTGCCGGGGGCGATGACGCTCATTGCCCGTATCGGAGAGGTGCAGGTGATCGGTGTCCCTGCCGCCGCCCTCTATTTCAAGACGACCAGTTTTGATCTCCTTGTTCCGCGCCTCCTGGCTGGTCTGACCATATCACGGGATGACCTTGCGCGGATGGGCAGCGGCGCCTTCTGCCTCGAATGTCCGACGTGCACCTTTCCCCTCTGTCCCTTCGGTCGATAGTGGTACCACACGGATACGGTTTCACCGCAGTGCGGCGATCCATGATAGGATGGTATGCCATGCACTTAAGCTATCACTCTGATGCCATTATTGCATGAAGTTATTATTCCATTGACTCGTGTGGCGGTTTTCCCTATACTGCTTTGTATTGAAAGGGTTGGTTCTCAATGAAATATCTTTGAGAACGATTTGGAGCATGCTATGGATATCAGACATAAAATCTGGTTTGAAAAGGGTGGCAGGGTGATTTTCGGATCGGGCCGGTACGAACTGTTCAAGGCGATAGACGAATCACACTCCCTCAATGCGGCGGCAAAGAAATTGAAGATGTCTTATCGAGCGGCCTGGGGGCGGGTGAAGGCCTCTGAGGAACGGATGGGGACGAAACTCGTGGAACGAACCCAGGGAAAGGGCATGTATCTGACGGCTGAAGCAGTCGCCCTCCTCAGACAATTCGACCTGCTGGAGCAGAAGACGGAGGCCTTCCTGGAGGAAACGAGCCAGAATCTCCTCTTGCCGTTTATGGGTAAAACCGCCGTTCGCGATGTCAAGAAATCTCCTGCCGAATCTAAATCGCAGAAATAGTCTCTTCGATTACTCCCCCCCCCCTTCATCTTCGAAACGAGAACTTCGCATGTCGGGGATAGATCGGTTTATACCCCATTTGCAGTTTCTTGCGTGCAGGTAAAATCCGAAAGAAGTCCGTCAAAACAGTTCCTTTTGCGAATGCGATCTCTTTCGGACAGGAATGTACGGAAACGAGAACTGCGGAGGATCATGCACGGTGGGATCATTTTGCCCTTGCTCATTTGCCGGCTTGCGGTTACCACCGTGACGATGACCTCCTTGTCCAAGCTTGAGCGACTTGGTGGCTTCCCTCGCATGCTTCTGCCAAATCGTGCTGGTATGGTGCTCCGAGGTACCAACAATCCGGGCACCTTCTTGATTGGATCTCCCGTGCTTACGAAGCCGAACTATCTGCCTGCGTAGGGCATGCGGGACGTCTTTGCTGAGTTTCCGTGTATCTGTCTTTTCCATACAGAGGGCATAACTATAAGAGTACAAAATAGAAGTATTTATTCGCCTGATTAATGACGTGTCTCGAGTGAAAACGAGTTGCTCTCCCCTCTCCTTTCTGTTAGAATCGCAGAACTTAGGACCCGGTTTCTTCAAGCCGGGCTTTTTCTTTTTTAAACGGAGATGGAAACAACCCATATGCAGAAACAGAACATTAGAAATATCGCAATTATTGCCCACGTCGATCACGGGAAGACGACCCTTGTCGACGGGATGCTCAGACAGAGCGGCATCTTCAGGGAGCACCAGGAGGTGGCGGAACGCGTCATGGATTCGATGGACCTCGAGCGGGAACGGGGCATCACGATCCTGTCGAAGAACACCGCCATCTGGTACGGTGACGTCAAGATCAACATTATCGATACCCCCGGTCACGCCGATTTCGGCGGCGAGGTGGAGCGGGGGCTCAACCTCGTTGACGGAGCGATTCTTCTCGTCGACGCCAGCGAAGGCCCCCTGCCGCAGACCCGTTTTGTCGTCAAGAAGGCCCTTGCCAAACGCCTGCCGATGATCGTCGTCATCAACAAAATTGACCGGAGCGACTCGCGAATCGAAGAGGTGATCAACGAGGTGTACGATCTTTTTATCGACCTCGATGCCACTGAGGAGCAGATCGAGTTTCCGGTCCTCTACACCAATGCCAAGACGGGGGTCGCCCATATCAAGCAGGGAGATGACTCCGCCGATCTGCGTCTCCTCTTCGATACGATTCTCTCCCATGTCCCCGCCCCTGTGGCGGACGACGGGGCGGCTCCGCAGTTCCTGGTCACCAACCTTGATTATGATCCCTACGTCGGCCAGGTAGCCATCGGACGCCTGGCGAACGGAATTCTGGAGATGCAGAAAAGCTACTCCCTCTGCGGGGAGGAAAAGGTCACCCCGGGGGTGAAATTCTCCGCCCTCTACACCTTCGACGGTCTCAGAAAAGTGCAGGTCGACCGGGTAGAGGCGGGGGACATTATTGCCGTCGCCGGTGTCGACCGGCTCACCATCGGTGATACGATCTCGTCCCTGGAAGATCCCGTCCCACTCCCCCGTATCTATATCGACGAGCCGACCGTCTCGATGGTCTTCTACGTCAACAACAGTCCCACCGCCGGGAATGACGGCAAATATCTGACCTCCCGCCATTTGAAGGAGCGGCTGGAAAAGGAGACCCTGCGCAACGTTGCCCTGAAAATCCGACACCTCGAGCGCAAGGATATGTTCGAGGTCTGCGGCCGCGGCGAGTTGCAGATGGCGGTCCTGATCGAGACGATGCGCCGCGAAGGGTACGAGTTCATGGTATCCAAGCCGCAGGTAATCACCCGGGAGGAGAAAGGACAGGTTCTTGAGCCGACCGAACTTCTTCTGATCGATATCCCGGAAGAGTACATAGGCACTATAACGGAGGTGCTCTCCCGGCGGAAGGGGCGCATGACGAACCTGATCAACAAGGGGAGCGGCCGCACAAAGCTCGAATTCGTCATTCCGTCGCGCGGGCTGATTGGCTTCCGGAACCACTTCCTGACGGATACCAAGGGGGCCGGCGTCATGAATACGATCTTCGAGGGGTACGAACCGTGGTTCGGCCCGATCCCCCAGCGGGGCAACGGGGCGCTGGTCGCCGACCGACCGGGGAGGGTTACTCCCTACGCGAGTCTCGCCATGGAGGACCGCGGCGAACTCTTCGTCGAGATCGGGACCGAGGTCTACTGCGGGATGATCCTCGGTGAGCGAAACCGCCCCGGGGACCTGAACGTCAACATTACCAAGGAAAAGCACCTGACGAACATGCGGAGCGCCACATCGGATGCCACGGTGACGCTGCGCCCACCGCGTCGCCTGTCGCTTGACCAGTCGATCGAGTTTATCGCGGAGGACGAACTGATCGAGGTGACGCCGAAGACGATCCGCCTGCGCAAGATGGACATGGCGCAGAGCGGACGGCGCGTGAACAAATAAGTCCTTGCCGGACTTTCGTGATGCGAACAGGGGAGGGAAACGCACAATGCAGGCGATGGTGCTGAACAGGCTATCCAGCTTTCGCGATACGAAGGACCCCCTGCAGATGGTCGATCTCCCCGATCCCGTCCCGGGAGAGGGGGAAATCCTGATCCGGGTCTCCACCTGCGGCGTCTGTCACACGGAACTCGATGAGATCGAGGGGCGAACGCCCCCGCCATATTTCCCCGTTGTCCCGGGGCACGAGGTCGTGGGAAGGGTCGCCGGGGCGGGGAAGGGCGCAGTACGGTTTCACAGGGGTGACCGCGTCGGTGTCGGCTGGATTCATTCCGCCTGTGGAAGATGTGCCTCCTGCCTTTCCGGGAACGAGAATGTCTGCGAACAGTTCCGCGCGACGGGGAGGGACGCCAACGGTGGATACGCCGAGTACCTGACCGTCCCGGAGGCGTCTGCCTATCCGATTCCCGATTGCTTTACCGATGCTGAGGCGGCCCCCCTCATGTGCGCCGGGGCCATCGGGTATCGGTCGCTCCGTCTGGTCGCTATCGAGGATGGACAAAACCTGGGGCTGACCGGTTTCGGGGCCTCCGCCCACCTGGTCCTCACCATGGCGCGCCACCTCTATCCGAACTCATCGGTATTCGTATTCGCCCGGAGTGAGCGGGAACAGGCCTTTGCCCGTGAGCTGGGGGCGGTCTGGGCAGGGGGAACCGAAGAGCAGGCCCCCGAACGGCTCCACAGTATTATCGATACCACCCCGGCCTGGAGGCCGATCGTGGAGGCCCTGAAAAATCTGGGGCCCGGCGGGCGGCTCGTTGTCAACGCCATCCGGAAAGAAGATGCCGACAAGGATTACCTTCTGAAAATCGACTATCCGACCCACCTGTGGCTCGAAAAGGAGATCAAGAGCGTCGCCAACGTGGCCCGAAACGATATCAGTGAATTCCTGGCGCTGGCCGCCGAGATCTCCATCGCGCCCCATGTCCAGGAATTTCCTTTGGAAGAGGCCAACCGGGCGCTGTGTGAATTGAAAGAGGGAAAGATCAGGGGAGGGAAGGTTCTCAGGGTTGCCTGAGGGCTTCCGCAAGTTGTGCCCCCAGCCGTGACGCCTCGGCCAGGGTCTTCAGTTCATTTTTGATCGATCCCCTGTCGAACAGCTTCAGTACCCCCAGCTCCCCGATGATATCATATCCCAGGGCCTCGAGGGGGAGACGCATCGCCTCGAGGGTAAAGCCCATGTCCTTCTGTGTCTCCTGCTCACAGATCGTGGCGATGACCGCCTTCCGACCCTGTCCCGCCAGGCGACTCGACCACCCCCGCGGACGGTTGTTATCGAAGATGTAAAAGCAGTACAGCCGGTCGATGAAGGCCTTCATCCAGGCGGTGACGTTGTAGTTGTGGGTGGGGGAAACGAGGACAAGCCCCTGCGATCCCAGTACCTTCGGATAGAGGACCTGCATCCCGTCGTCGAGACCGGTACAGATACCGTCTTTCCGGCACTTCTCGCACCCGATACAGGGCTCGAACGCGTAATCACGCAGACGGATGGCCTCGCCTTTGACGCCGCGCCGCGCCGCGCCGGTCAGGATGTGTTCCAGCAAGATGTCCGAGTTTCCCCTCTTGCGCGGGCTGGAACCGATCCCAATGATGCTCCGCTGCGGGAGATTCGTGCCGACTGTTCCCCTTTCTCTTGCGGGATTGGTATTTCTCATGGCAAACCCTCCTCCCTTCCAGTACCACATATTTTCCCAAATCGGTAGCGTCTCGGTGAGGGAAAGGAACGCCTTGAGGAAGCGCTGGGAGAGATCAAGACACTCAGTGGCCTGATCCCTATCTGCTGCAATTGGAAAAAGGTACGTAATGATGAGGGGTATTGGCAGCAGGTGGAGACCTATGTCCGGGATCGGACCCATGCGGATTTCAGCCACAGTATCTGCCCGACCTGTTTCGAAAAAGTGTATCCGGGGTACCAGTACTCAGGAGGAGAGTAGGGGTATGAGAGGGCACTCTTTCGGTTCTTACGTTACGGTCCAGGACCGATTTCGGTGGAAATGATACTGCAGTATTGCGCTTGAAAATCTGTCCATTCCCTCAGCCCGGAGAGGTATTCTCCAGACATCTTCTCGGTTCCCTTCACACTGGCCGCGCATCCATCTAAGGTTAAAGAACAATATATGATGGGATCCCATGAGAGAAGGCGCGACGGGTTTTTGCTTATCCAATGGCCAATTTTGCATATTCCACCTGCAAAGGTGCATGTCGGATTTCCTCATCAACTCATTGAATACGGGATGAAAGGTGCAGAAATGAACCGTGTCTTTTTCCTCTTAAGGGAAACGCGCGTGCCTTTCTGTACTCGATGGAAACAAGCTTGATTGATTTATTGGATATTTCGTCTCGAAATATTTGATTTGCCCCGTTGATCGTTCTATACAGCCATGTCTTTTCTTCTTCTCATGAACACAATCGCCGTTCCGGCTATCAGCATCACAAAAATGATGATTCCCCATTCATTGAGGGTTGGGATAGGCGTTTCGTCAGTACAAGGAAGGTCCACGACTTGAAAGGCAAAATCAGACATTTGCAGCGAAGAGGTATTGGTAACGACCAAAACTAGGCTGGACAAAGCCGGGACTTGGAAAGAAAATGATTGAGTTATGCTTGACCCCACATCTCCTACAAAGTTGGCTGCCTGGTTGTTTGGGTCGTAGGAACCAATGTATGCACTCATATGTGCATTATTTCCACTCGGTGTAGCTCCAGCATTTGGGTCAAAATTGACCGTCACACAAGCTGCCGAGCTACTTGTGTTATTATAGGTGAAGGTTTCATAATAATAACTGGTGCCTACATTATATATCCCTGGGTATGCCTTGCCTGGGCAAGTGCTGGGATTACCGTCCCGATAAATCCGCCCTGACTGTGTATTTGCACCAGTGAAGGATGCTTGGACAGGATCAACGGGAGGACATGCAGCTAATGCGCTCTGTGCATAGGGGGAAAACAGAGCAAGAAACATTACCTGAACTAGTATAAATTTAAATTTCATGCCACTCCCATCCTTATGTATTATTTATTGATTGATAAGAACTTGCTTTTCATGGAAACGATATAGGTAAAATGGACTCGTATGTCAATGAGAGCTTGGCCGCAAAATGTGAAATGCTGTTTGGTTGTTTGTAGAGCGTGAGTAGTGTTTGTTACGGATTGAAATATACAATATCCTTGAAACTCCTTGACATAATATTTTTTAGATGTATTGTTTCTTACATTCCGGGGGGAATAATTCTTATTTAAAACAAGTCACGGTATTGGCTAAAAATAGTCGCTGTCGCCATTATCCTAAAGAGAATCAGATCCTTTCTTAGTAAATAGTCTAGGGTTGACCCCATTATTTACTTTCCCTGATAGCTGTGCGGCGGTCTTCGAAAACCGGCCAGTCAAACTCAAAATCAAATCCCCGGGACATTTCCTCGACCTTCTCCACATAGCCGCTGCGTCGGTGAGCTTCCTGAATCTCGACCTCCAGCGGATTTATCATCAAGTCCCCATGCCAGACGTAAGGCTCAGACCGGTCCCGGTACAACAGGCCCGCCTCCAGCGCCAAGGCCATATCCTGAAGGGAATGCCCTGCGCCAGCCCGCTCGATAGCCACCAGTTCGGCCTGTCGCCGAGGGTCAACAAAGAAAAAAGAAGGGCTGTAAATGACAGAGTTGTGAAAACGGTCAGAAACGGCGAGCAGGGCGTCCAGATGCAACCGGCGGGCCACGGCATAGAAGACTTCCATAACCTCATGAACAATTCCCAGACCGGGATATTGTTGCCCCGGCAAACGCGGTCGTTCCGCCGTGAACTCAGCCAGCGGATTCTGCAAGGTCATCCAGTCGATGAAGGCAACGTCAAAGGGATGGTTACCACATTCTGATTTCAGCAACGGTGTTTCAGAGGGCACAATCCAACTGCTACGCCTGAAACGACCCTCGGTCAGCAACAGGGACCGTCCTCCATTATGGCCCCAGAGGCGCAGCAACTGCGTCCAGGCGTCGTAACCGGTGACCTCGACCTTGAAATCCCTAAATCCTTGAGTTTCGAGAAGTTTAAAAATACCCAAGGTTTCAAGGGCATAGCGTACACCGTTAGCACTGTAATAACCGAACAGCTTTGATGGGGCGTTTTCGGTGTACAGGTCCCGTACGTCAAAATGGGGGATATCGTCACTATCCCCAATCAGTCGACCGGCATCCAACGTTTTTGCCAGTTCGCGAATAGTTTTGAGTTTGGGCTCCTTTCTTCTGAGCCCGAGTAGCCAACGAAAGGGATGGTACATACGTTTTCTTAATTGTGACTTATTATCACGTTATTGCCTAATTATGTTTTTGGTAAGCAGCTGTTTTACACAAGAGAATCGATGATATCGGATTTTTGCGGGTGCTGCAAACATGGGTACAATATATTGGGGTCGCTGGTTGATACAGGTTAGAAACTATCTCGCAGCTTGTTAAGATAGTCTGACCGATTTACACTTCCCCATTGGCGCGTCCGCACATAACATATTACCTGTCACCAAATCAATATAAAGCGCCGAGGATGGACTTTGAATAGCTTGTGACGCTCATATGGAGATGAGTGTTTTTTGTTATTGCATTCACAAATACTCAAGAACCTATCATTAGGAATTCAAAGATTACAGATTGAAATATACAATATTATTAATAATACTTGACAAACATCCTCTATGGAGTTACTTCACCGATAACCCTATCATATCTTTCTTAATGTATCATCATAGCTTAGGAGGTTCTAATTAAGCGGTAAAGATGACCCTACAATAATACACAAACCCCGCATTACAAAAACTGGTGTTTCTATGAAAGAGACTAAGTTACCAAAAGAATCTGTTTCACAAGAAATAGGGCATTTTGCAGTTATGACGTTTAACAGCTGTCATCCCAAGTCATGGAGACCAACTCAGACTGATGGTGATGCTGATGCTGGTTTAGACATGCAAGTGCAAATCGTTGAACAAGGGCATTATAAGAACGTGTTTAATGCTCAAATAAAGGGTTCAGCACAGATAAAGGATGGCAGAAATAAATGGCTCAGTGCTGATGGTAAACATTTCTCTCAACCTTTAGACATTCGAAATTTAAATTATTATATAAGAATCGAAAACCCAGTTATGTTGGTGTTTGCGGATCTTACCCAAGATGAAGAACCTAGGAAGTGTACAGCTTACTATTTGTGGATGGATGAAAAAATTGACCAGCTTCGAGCAGGAAAGCCAACTCTCGATCATTTAGGCGAGGATACACACACATTTCACATTCCTGTCGAAAATGTCTTAAACTCAAGTCTAAACGTTTTGCCATACTTAAACAACCGTTTAGAAAAAAAGAGGGTTCTGGAAGGAATATACGATATAGTAGAGAAAAAATATTCTGATCCTATAAATAAGATTAATCAGATTGGAAGCATTTTTGGGACCAATAAAGTAGCTCTCGATACAATCCTTAACAAAACTGAGACACCTTGGTTAGATGCGCCAGAAGGTAGTTTTGCGTATGAATTAAAAAAAGTCTCCGAGATTCTATCTTTAAATAACGCAATACTAGCTCAAGACAGGCTTGATAAATTAGCAGATCAATTAGAAGAAGCAAGTCAGCATGAACAATCTGAATACTATTACCAAAGAGCCTACTTGGCAAGTCTTGTTGGGAAACGTGAAGAAGCACTCAACTTACACAAGCAAGCCCATCTAACTTCTAAGGAGTTTCAAAAATATCATCTCGCCTATTTAGAATCGAGAATTCCGGATGAAAGGAAAGACGACAAAACAATTGATGGCATTTTATCAGAGATAGAAAAAAAGAATGATCTTGATTACCTTCGGCTGAAGTCAAAATTGCTGGCTTTAAACGAAAGATATGAAGAAGCCTTTAAAATTTTAGAAAACCAGGACGAACAAGACATTTTCGTCCTTAAAGCGCTTATACATTTGCTTTCAGGCTCATACAATGACTGTATAAACCAAGTCAACAAAGCATTCTCAGAACAAGATTTAACTGATAGACAAGAACTAAGTTTAAGATCATTAAAAGCCAGATCATACTTCAATCTTGGATTCAGAAAAACTCCTGATGACAAAGCGATATCTTTCGCAGGCACTCCTGACATGAATCCGGAAATATTAAAGAACGCATGGATAGAGTTAATATCTGCGATGAATTTAGCTGATAAATTAGGGTACCCCCCTGACGTTCAATCGATGATCGATATATTCTCTATTTTAGGCATGTATTTTAATGAGCCAGAAATCGTTAAAAAACACCTCGTTAAATTGGCAGACATCAGACCATCCATTCAAATTGTACAGGAAAGTTTGTTTCAAGTTGCAATGCATACAAGTGATCGAACCATTGCAGAGCGGCAATTATGTAAGCTACCAAATACACTAAACAATAAAGCCAATAAAATCATTTTAACTTATTGGAAAAACGATAAAGCGGAAGTGGTCAAATTAGCTATTGAAATACTTGACGATCTAATCAAAGAAAAACCCGCTAACTATGACACCGTTATCGCAATTGCAGCTGAATGCGCTAATGATCTCATGAAGTATACTGAAAGAGACAAGTTTCTTGAGGCACTACAAACGGTCCCTAATTCAAGGTCATTGATCGCAGTATATGATTTTATTTTGCACGCAAATCAGGAAGCGTTAAAAAAGCCTGAGGCAATTGAAAAACTATATGATGTTTACAAAGAAGGTCACAAACACAATCAATTATTAGCTCAACTTTTTAATAACCTTAACCCATATGAAAACGCCGCAGCACAAAAAATTATTGAAATTTCGATTGATATCATTTCGGAGAGGGATTTACTAGACAGCGAATACACTATTCTTTGTCAGGCTAAAGTAACAGTCCAAGACTGGCATGGCGTTTTAGCAACATCCCGCAAGGCACAAATCAGATTTTCAACCAACTCTCAGTTTAAAGCATTTGAGGCTTTAGCACTAGATGGAATTGGAGAAACAGGAAAATCATTAACACTTTTAGAAGAAATCTCACAAGGAGAAAAACATGACCCGTTTGCACTTGAAATCTATATAAATATATCAGCAAGATGTGGTCTGATCGAAAAAGCCAAAACCTTGGTCACCCGACTTCTTGAGAAAGCAACTTATCAAAAGCAGAAGGTACATTTTTTGAGGATGTTGTTTAACATTGAAATGTATATCAATCCAAAGAGTGAGAGGTTGATTGATATATGTTTAAAATATGGCCAATTGTGTGACCAAAATGATGAAGCTGAAGAAGGACTTTATTTGTTAAATTTCTTTGTGGCAACACTTGATCCTGAAAAAACGGTTCAAGATGAGAACGTTCAAGAGTTTCAAAAACGGCTTAAGAAATATACAGAGAGATTTCCAGAGTCAAAAGTTTTAAGATCATTCCATGTAAAAGAAAAATCGCACGAAGATCTATTATCTCAACTAGAAACTATAACAGGATTCACAAAAGAAAAAAGGGAATGGTACCAGCGGAATGAAAATCTTTTAAGCAGCGGCACGCTTCCTGTTCCTTATTTAATCAGGCATCATTTTTTATTGAACGTTTCGAACTTTATTCACCTGTGGGAGTTGTCCAAGATAACCGGAAAGGATGATCTGCAATATCAGCTGACTATTAGCCCCGGGCCCTATGTGCCAAGAAGAATAGAGAACCTTAGAGGGCGAATGCCTCTTATTGATGATGTGGCTTTGTTGATTTTATTCGACTTAGCATTATTAGAATACATTTTTGATATATTTCCTAAAATTGCAATCGCAAAAGACTCAATCGCTAACTTACAGATGTTGGCTCAACAATTTGTTTTTATCCCCTATGCAACCAAAGCTAAAGATATAGTTGAATTATTATCAAGATATGTTGAACAGATTCAACAACCTTCAAGTAAAGATATAATAGATGAAAATAATATTTTCAGTGAATTAGATAAAATAAAGTCTGTTTATGACTCATTAAAACCCATATTTTATACAGATGATGCAATATCAAGGCTCTATGTTTGTGGTAAGAATCATTATGAAGATACTATATCTACAATCGATATAATAACGATATTAAAAGAAAAGAAGGTAATAACTCAAAAAGAAGCCGCAGAGAAATTCGCCCAGCTATGCGCATTTAATGTGGTTGGAATGCCGATAAACTATAAGGATATATTGATTGTTCTCGAAGATGATCTTTCAGAGGCGGGGGGAAGCATAGAGAATTATTTGGAGATATTAAATAATCACCAAGCCTTCAATTCATTCATAAATGCTATTTGGTGGTTTAAAGGGGATTACAAAAACGCATTGACCGAGATTGGACAATTTTTATCATACATGATCAGTAAAGAGGATGGCATATTAGTTGAACAAAATATAATTACAGCTATTTGGTATGTTTGGTTCAAAAAAATACAGTTCGTTCAAAAAGCAGAAAGGGACAAGCTTAACTTCTTAGCGAGATCATTTCTGTCTATATCTCTTGAACTTTTAAAGAGAATAAGACGTGACCACGAAGATATAAAATACTGGGCACAAGCTTGGAGTATATATAAAGACGTCGTGGAATTTGCCTATGGGATTGATATGGACAGAGATATAGAAAACAGATCGAAATCGTTATTAGCAGAAATGATCGCTGAATATGAGATTGAGTCTAAAAAAAGAATTTTCAATCATCTTGCATCGGGATTGACAAGCGGTACGGCAGAAAGCGACCTTTTTCAAAAAGCTTATACAGACACTATTATCTTGAAGTCCAAAAATAACGCCGTATAAGTCTTGAAAAATAGTGACAACAGCGACTATTTTCCTAATGATTGCAGGAAGAAATATTCTACTTCTTCTTCACCCTTGTTTTTCTCAACTACAGGAAGCTATACGTACTATAGTCTGATTTACCTATTGATTCTATGCGGTTAGTTGTTGTTTACCATTTCACATATTCTCTGTTCCGTCAAGTGTTATGTGGGTTGCAGGCCCTTCGGTGCATAATGACCTCCATGGCATTGAAGTAATCTCTCTGAACCTTCATGTTCGATACACGGCAATACCTCTGGGTGGTTTTTATATTGCTGTGGCCGAGAAGATCCTGAATCGTACACAGATCAGCATCGGCATTGAGCATCTGCGTAGCCATCGTATGCCGGAGATGATGACAGGACATTTTGATCCGCGCTTTGCGGGCATAGTGTTCCATGCGCCGTTGAATGCCGCGGATGGAGATGGGCTGGCCCCTGCACGGCTCTTTCTCTGCCAGAAAGATCTTCCGTGCCCGGGATGCCGGCCGTACTCTCAGATAGGCTGCCAGTGACTGAATCACATCATTACTCATATACACGACCCGGTCCTTTGCACCCTTGCCGTCCTCAATCAAGATAGCCCTGCGTTTGATGTCTATGGCACCGATGGCAAGGGTGGCAACCTCTTCCACCCTGAGACCGCAACGGAGCATGAGCATGAACATGGCACGGTCACGGTGTCCATTCACAACGTTAAAGAAACGATCCACCTGCTCGTCTCGTAAATGCCGGGGAAGGGGTCGGGGCATCTTCTGTGTATGTTTGTTCCTGATGGGATTGACAATACCGATCCCTTCCTCTTCCCGCAGATAGTGATAGAACTGACGAATACCGTTCAGATGACAGTTGACGGTCTTGGGCGATAGCCGCTTCTGCATCAGATACTCTATGTAGCGCGATACCGTTGCATGCGTCACCTCCTCAACGGGCACGTCCGCCCAGACAACAAAGTGTTTAATGAGATTCAGATAGTTCTTCACGGTATTGGGCGAACAGTTTCTCCGTTTCAGAAACCGCCGCCAGTTCACGATGACATTGGTTATGTCCATCACTATCCCTCCCTTCTATCCGGGCCATGGCCCGAAAGTACTCTTCCTCGCGGGTCTTGTCGGTAAGCCTGGCATAGCGCCTGGTCTCCTCGATACTCCGGTGACCCAGCAGCACCTGGAGACACTCCAGGCGCATGCCAGCGTTGAGAAACTCCGTTGCAAAGGTGTGCCGAAGCGTATGGAGCGTATAGCCCCGGTCACGTAACCCCGCCTTCTCAAGATATCGATGGAAGATCAGACGGGCGGTGCTGTACGACATCTGGTATATGCTTCTATGAGTGGAAAAAAGGTACGCCTCCCAGGGATTCCTCTCCTGCAACCACCTCCGGAGCGCACGGATCGCATCGTCACTGAGATACACCACGCGCCCCAGGCGGTTCTTCTCGCCTTCGTAAATCTCTATCCTCCGTTCCCCGATGTGGACATCTGATACCTTCGTATTGAGCAACTCGCCGATGCGCATCCCCGTCCTCAACAGTACCATGATCATGGCTCGGTCCCGGGTATCGTCAATCACGGATAACAGCTTCTGTAGATCGTCAGGATCCATAGCCCTCGGCAGCCGCTCCGGCAGCTGCAACCGTATCCTCCTGCCAAACACATCCGGGGAAACAATCTCCTCCTCCACGAGATAGCGCAGAAAGGCTTGCACATTGACGAGCTTTGTCCGTATCGTCGTAATCTTATTGCCCCTGTCCTGCTCGTGCTCGATAAAGCACTCAATATCTCTCCTGGTAACGTCTTCAATACGTGTCTTCCCGCTGTCACGCACCATGGCGAGGAACAAAACTATGGAACCAAAACGACTTGTCAACGTCCGGGGGCGCCGGTTACGATAGGTCAGGTAACGCAGATAGGCCGCAACATGATCCGTGCCCGGAAGATCCATGTGGGAAAGATGCTGCAAAATCGTAGCGAGTGTCTCAACACTTCCATCACGATGTAATGAAAAACGGAAACGAGTCTGGTAATGCCAGGATGTCGTTGCGGTGGGATGTTCTGTAACTGCAGAAGACATTGCTGCCTTCCGTGTAGTATCGTCTTTCATGGTCATCTCTGCCTCCTTATCCTGAATCAATAAGAAATACAGACAGATGATGAACCTAAATTACCTCAGTTGCAATCACCACTTTGGTACGTATAGCAGGAAGGAAAATAGGTTTTTATCAGGATCCATATAAACATTGTTCGGCAACCAGGATACGGAACACATGGAAACGCTTAATCTAAACTTTACTGGGCCATTCAGCTTTCTGGATCGTCATAATTCTGTTTTCACGGCACCATGCGCCAGTGTTGCCGGAGTATATCTATGGACTATTCAGCAACATGCTGACCGTACACACATGGTGCACTACGTGGGAGAGACGGTGTCTCTCGCAAAACGACAACGGGAACACCTCATCCATATCCTCGGACTCAACTATGGTATATTCGATCCCGACAAGGCGCAACAAGGCATCTGCGAACTCATTTGGCCGGGGCTGTGGAGAGACAAATCACCAGATGGACCGCATAAGCAGATTGACGCATACGAGACCATCCATGGTTCAGTCATCAAATATGTGTCCGTTCTAAACATCTTCTTTGCCCCAGTAGAGGTTGACCCTCAATTGCGAAAACACATTGAAGGGTGCATCGGTTGGAATCTGAGGAACAACCATCCTGTAGACACGGCGCTATATCCGGCTGACAATCATATCGGAACCAAGAGCGAGAAGAATCGCGGACAACTCGTTATTGCAGCACCTGAGACAATTCGCGGGCTGGACGAACGAATCCCATATTGAAAGGCCATCCGGGACACCGAACAGGAATGAGACGATGAAGCTTCCCACCAACCTCAAAGCTTTTATCACAGAGCAGAAGTGGACGTTTGCCAAGACCTATGCGCCTACTTGGCCACACGAGTATATTGTACGTGACCGCCTTGACGAAGAATTATTTAT
Organism: Syntrophales bacterium; assembly: GCA_963662405.2. GTDB lineage: Bacteria > Desulfobacterota > Syntrophia > Syntrophales > UBA2210 > UBA6078. The sequence goes on along the minus strand of CAXXKT010000001.1, from coordinate 130,488 downwards.
TCAGCTTGTCGGGCATATCAGATCATACGGATACGAGGGGCACTTTTACAAGAAACGTATTACGTATTTCGATGAAGACGAAATAGTCTACTGGACAATGGGAGCACCCGTTAATGAGACAACCATCGTAAACCGATGCAAAAAGGAACAGACCTACGAGTATCGACTAAAAACCGGCACACTCCCGGAGTCTAAAAGCACGAATGCTGAACAAGTTGTTTCACCGGATGCGTAAGCGCCCCGGTGAACTCTGTGTTAATGAATACGGAAAGAAATCCTCCACTTTTTCTTCACTCTTGATCCCATCTCTTTCAGTCAACTATCATGAATTTATCTGTGGGCAGAAAGTTGTCCGTTGCGTCAGCATGGCATAGATGACACGGATCAATTTGTGAGCGGTGGCCAATACTGCCATCTTATACGGCAATCCCTCCTTTCTACGTTTGAGGTAGTAAGTCTTGAAAACATCGCTATAGTTGATCACCCTGGTTGCCATCATCCAGATGACTCTCCGTAAATGGCGGTTCCCTCGTTTCGTGATCTTGCCTTTACCTTCATGTTTGCCTGACTGGTAAACAGCCGGATCTAAGCCCGCCATGGCAATGATCTTCCCGGAATCATCATACTGATTGATGTCGCCCCCCATCTCAATGAGAAAATTAACAGCAGTTTTGTTACCAATGCCCTTTATGGAAGTCAGAATGTTTATGTCTTCTTCCATCAGATTTCGGCTCATCTCAATTAATATGCCGGTTATCTCTTGCAGGTCCTCTTCAAAGTGAAGGAGCAAGGTCACCTGTTGTTTAAGAATGACTTCCTTCGCAGCACTGTGGGTACCGACCGACGCTCTAGCTGCCTTCATTAACTCCGCGGTAAATGCTTCTCTTTTGTGCCCATAGGAATCTGCAATGAGCGTCTGGGACAATTGAATAGGATCCGCACTTCTCAGAGCAACAGCAGATGGGTATTGCTGGAGAAGCTTCAGCATAGACTTCGTAAAGACCAACGTCATATGCTCCAATTCCGGAAAAGTGATATTCAGGAGCCGTTTGATGTTGATCTTCAGAGCGGTCATCTCATCAACCAGATTCTCCCGCTGACGTGAAAGATCCCGAAGCTCGGAAATCAAAGGAGAATATGATCGTTGGCTCAGGGTATTTCTGTGTGCAAGAAGAAACATGGCAATAACAGCGGCATCCTTCTTATCTGTCTTGGTTTTCCGGAGCTGCATCTTCACGTAATTGGAAATCAGCAGAGGATTAATGATGATCACTCGGTAACCCTCTGAAATCAAGTACGAGAAAAGATTGATATGATAAGATGCTGTTGATTCCATCCCGATTAAAACGGACGAAATGGAAACAGAAGCAAGATGTTCCCTCAACTTATCGAAGCCCTTACGATCCATGCTCGCGGAAAACTGGAAGAGCTGTGCTGCATCTCTTGTGATTCCGCAGGCGTCGAATTTATCTTTGGAAACATCTATTCCAACAAAATCATTAAAGCTGTCCGTTAATCCTGACATCGCTTCACCTCCTAACGAATGAAAGGAAAAGCAGGAACCATAGCCTCCAGACCAATCCTCCAGCGTGACAAGGATTCAATGATCCAACCAACCTATTATGGTTCACAGAGGCTTGGGACATACTGAAATGAGGGCTCTAACGCCCAGGAAGCACTGAGTCCTCCCGCCTTCCCATGAACATCGACTAATCGATTATACACCACTCTATATAAATTCATGGTAGGAGGAAGAAACAACGATATTCCTTCAAGTATATATCAACATCCACCCCAACAAATATTTCGCCCATATTGCCTGAAAAGGACCAAATTCATCTTCCCGTGTGGGGTAGGGTGTGGGGTAAAATGAAAGATGGTTGTTATAAGGGGTTATAGGACAGCTATAACCCCTTATAACTTTTATGGTAGGCGATCTGGGACTCGAACCCAGGGCCTTTGGCTCCGGAGTTCGAAAAAAGAAAGTTGGAAAACGCAAGGGAAAAGGCAACTATTTGAAAGATTAGGTGTTTATTTTGTTGTTCACGTTGGGGAATATGCGGTAAAATTCAGCAAAATTTGACCTCACGGGCACAGGAAAAGGCACAATTTAGGGGGATAGGTTCGCTACCGAAAAACCGGGGACCCTGCCCGGTCTTCCCCCACCTACCTACAGGGACGCGAAGGGGGCGGAGACATGCAAGAATACTTATTATGGGGGATAGACTCCACGTGCTTGATATATATAATATTATCGGAAACAGCAATAAACCGGGGGAGATTCTCTTCTTTGAACTCCCCTGAATTCTTTGGAAGATTATCAACAAATTAAAAAAATATCTATAGTTATATTAGCTTATTAGCCCAGTTTGAGTTTTTAGCCTAAATTACTGCTTCTCAGTATTTATGAATTTGTAATAAGATAAGGCAACAATGAGGGTAAAAAAAAGCCCGACGGTCTCTCCTGGCAGAGAAACCATCAGGCGGGGCGACGATAGATTTATATCGTCAAGTTGTGATCCTAATGTAAATCTCCTGTCGCCCCTAAGTCAAGAAAAAAGAGAAAAGCTTTCTTGACGGCGCCAATACCCCCTCAAAAGAAATTATACAGAAACGGCTTTATGATGCCAAAGGTGGTTATGTGCTCAAAGTCATTAATTAAAAGAGTCGCAAGAATGATTCACATAAATAATATTAGCGAAAGGGAGACCACAGAATGAAGGAAGGGGACGTCACACGTATAAAAACAATTGAATCTATTAACCAAGAACAAATCATTGTGGATCGTAAAGGGAAGTTCCCACGGGATTTAATTATCAAGGACGGAAATATTGAAATAAAAAAATACCGTCTTGTTAAAACCCAGAGTGATAAATTGGCTTTAAATATATAGATAAAGGCAAGCCAGCCTAAAAGCAAGCAACAAAAACTTGCAAAGCAAGCAAGCCATGAGAGGCCCTTAAACCGGGTCATTCATGGCTTTTTTATTTTTGATGTTCCCACCTGCGATTAAATGAGGCAGGGAGGTAAACAAAAAGGGGTCTAATGAAAAGAACACACATGGCACAGCTACAACAAATAACGCTTTCCGGGGATAGGATTGTATCCGAAGAGTGGGGAGTCCTGGCCTCCACCTTCCCCGGAATCATATAACCAGGGTACGCGCTCCAGGAGGCGCTTAATGAGAGGGAAACAACACAAATACCAGCTTAGACGTAACGTATACATATCATGTGATCTTGCCCCGAAAAAGTGGACACCCCACTAAGTTACACACGCTTTTCGTTCAAACTCAGCGGGAGAGCAATAATTCAATGATGAATGTCTTCTAACGCAATTATAGAAAACTTCGATATATTCGAATATGCTCCCGCGAGCTTCCTGTCTTGTCTGATACTTCTCAAAATAAACAAGCTCCGTCTTTAAGGTATGGAAAAACGATTCCATAAGAGCATTGTCGTAACAATTCCCCGAAGAGTTCATGCTCTGAATAAAACCATATTTCTCCATCAGCCCCTGAAAAGCATAGCTGGTATATTGAGTTCCACGATCTGAATGAAACATAACACCAGCTTTGGGTCGCCGCTGCCTGATCGCCTTGTGCAAGGCATCTGCAAGAATCTTATGACTCAATCTGTTATCCATCGACCATCCAATAATCTTACGATTGAAAACATCCAGGATCGCTGCCAGATAAAGCCAACCCTCTCTCGTCCAAATAAGGGTAATATCAGAAACCCACACCTTGTTGGCCACATCTGTCGAAAATCTCCGATTTAAAAGATTATCCGCCACTAAAAACTCATGCTTGGATTTTTTGGTGGCCTTGAACCTGCGTTTCGTCTTTGCCTTAATCCCATGACTCTTCATCAGGTGAGCCACTCGTTTCCTGCTACACTTAATCCCGTGGGCCTGAAGTTCCGCTGTCACCCTCGGGCTACCATATGTGCCGCGACCCTTTATGAAAGCGTCCCGAATATACATCAGCAACCGCTCATTCTCTCTCTGGCGGTCACTCTTGCTGTGTTTCCCCCATATGTAATAACCGCTCCTGGATACCCCCAGCACTCGGCACATCTTCTTCACCGAAAATTCGGAACGGTGATTTTCCATGAACTCATACTTTACTTTGGGTGTTTCGAGAAGATGGCCAACGCTTTTTTTAAGATTTCCCTCTCCTCCCTTAAGCTCTCATTCTCCCGCCGCAACCGACGAAGTTCCTCCTCAGGTGCCTTCAAATGACCTTTCCCGGGAAAAGCTTGCTCCATGTCCGCCCGATATTTACGCCTCCACTGATGAAGCAGGTTTTTATGAACATTCAAATCCTTAGCTAGATCACTTACAGAACGTTTACCTTCATCCATTAACCGAATCGCCTCATACTTAAACTCCCGATCAAAATACCGCTTATCCTTCCCATTAACCATGACATGCCTCCTCGTTACTCTATGTCTATAAGAGAAACTCTTCGGTATGTCCACTAAATCGGGGGAAGACCAATGGGAAATCTTAGCTTCTCAGGCATTTAAGGAATTGAATGCTTCCGCTATCCGGGTTTTGCTGAGGTTACTGCAAAAAAGGACTTGGTCAAACATCAAGCAAGGGGGACGCTCAAAAAGAATCTATGAGAACCATAATATCGTATTTCCTTATGCTGAAGCGGCTGCGCTCGGTATCAAGACCACAGCCTTTTACGAGGCAATCAAGAAACTTGTTGAGGTTGGCTTCGTGGAGATCGAGCACCAGGGAGGGACCTTTGGCCATGATTATTCCATGTATGCAATATCGGAACGATGGAGAGATTACGGAACAGAGAAATTTAAAAAAGTCGAAAAGAAGCGGTCTCTCCCACGTGGACATGACGTGAAAAGCCACATGCACAAAATAAAAGTAACTTCGGAAACCCGAAGCGAGTCACTTCGGAAACACGAAGGTATGAAACAGGTTGCAGAGGGGTAGGGTTTCGGAAACATGAAGAAGCAACAAAGACGAAAAAGAGACTGCTTTGCTAATCATAACAACGCGGTAAACGAGAAAATGCCTGTTTCAATATTTTTGTGCGCTCGGGTTTCGGAAACACGAAGAGTTTATAACTATGTCAGTAAGAGGGGTATGCGGGGGTTGTCATGAATTGGGCAAGAAGAGTGCTCAATGATGAGATTGAAGGAGACGGAAAAGTATCTCCGACAAATAACGAATGAACAGAATTAAAGGGCAAATCACGGGCACAAAGGGGGCACAGCATGGCGGAACGTAGCGGAATAATAGAGAAGAAACCGGAACAGGGGATTTCAAATCCACAGTCCCCCCGTCTCTTACCGTTAAAACAGGCGGCGGAATGCCTTGGGCTAACCACCTGGGCAATGAGGGAAAGGATATGGCAAGGGCTAATCCCGGTTGTTCAATTCCCCGGCGGACGGAAACAGTACATAGACACCCAGGACATTGAAAGATTCATCGAAGAAAACAAGCGGGTGATTGATTGATGGATTACGAGAACCTAAGAAAACCTGACATTGAAAATAGTACGCGCGCGGTATCGTGGCGGGAAACTCTTTTTATCGTGTCCGAAAACGATGACGCAAAGCTACTCAATTGTGACGGAAAAGGTCCTGCAATGACAAGGCACACCATAGAGGGGAGAGACCAGAGGGGATGAAGGCAGCGATACAAAAACATGAAAATACAAGATGGAATGCCCCTACCCCCCACAGTCGTCAAAGGGGGGGTGAAGGTGAATTTGATAGAGAGAGTGACCTACCTCTGTCACGCACCGTCAATTTTTATGCACGCGACACATAGCCGCAGAAAGACGCACAAAGACGCACCAGCAATAGAACCCCAGGGCACCATGATAAAGGGGTATATGAGCGACACACACGCTACAGGAAGCAAGAGGAACGTATTGCAGCACAGCGCACCGTATATGGAACGCCACAGGATATTATGAATCGCATCAAATCGCACAATAAGGGGGGGGAGAGGGGAGCCGGAGCCGGGGAGAGTATTGATAAGTCTATATTCCCGTAACACCGGAACTCAAAAATAGAGGGGGTCCTTATATCTCTACAGGGGCTTAAAGATAAACCGGGTTGGTTCCTCGGCGCGCAAAATCGCAAATTAAAACTTTTCACTCGCGTAGTGATTTCAGAAAACTCTTCCCCTCGGGTAGTGATCCCGAAAAAGTCATCGTGGTGGGGTGAAAAATGGGGAAAAAAGGAGAACCATGATTTGTAGTCTTTGCAACACTGAAAGAGATGTTGAAAAAGTAGAGGAAACGGCGGGGGCTTATATCTGCGCTTCCTGTGTCCAGTTACTTTTGAACGAATCACAGGAGAATCTTCAAAAGGCATATGCCCTGGCCATTGAGAAGGGATACCAGGACAAAGCGAGAGCAATTCAATCTTTCATGATGGAGGTGAACACTAATGACAGAGATGCCAAAGACAATAAACGAAGTTTGGAGCGAAAAAGACCTGGCCGTGAGGTTAGACTTACCCGTTACCGGGTCCGGGCGTAGCAGACAGTTGTCAAACTGGATACGTGGGGGCCTGAAGTATGTCGAAAAATCAGGCCGGAGATATTTCTTTGAGGGTGATGTGATTGCGTACCTTTGGGGAAGGTATCAAAGGGGTCAAGAGTCCGACAACTGAATATAGTCTCAGGGGTCTCTCAAGGTACTCTCAGGGGTTCCCCAAGGCATGTTTTTTTGAGGTTGGTATGTTTGTATAGGTGGACGTATTTGATCGTTGAAAATTGAATACCCGAAAGGGCGGTGTGCTAATCTCTCACCGGAAGAGGGGATAAGTCACTCAAGACAACAAATCCGGTAACGGAGGGATGAAACAGGGTGCCCGTCTACGGGCGGTAGGGAGCCTAACCGGAAGTTGGCAAATACACTATATTCCGAATCAATTGATTTATGCTGAAATTTTCTTCCTGAAACAAACAAAACTTGAATCGGCCTGTTCATCGTAGACTACAATTGGTAACGAGTGGATAAGCCGCGACTGTAAGGAGTCGGCTCCATCCGTTTGTTAGCCCGTGTTTTTTTCATCTTCATTCACCATATTCAAAAACAATTCCACTACCTTCGGCTCAAAGTGCGTTCCAGAAAGCGATTTGATATGTTCAATTACTTTCTCCTTTGTCCACCTTTGTCGATACGGACGATAAGAGCGGAGAGCGTCCCACACATCTATTATCGCAAAGAGACGCGCCGAAAATGGAATTTGCTCGCCTTTCAACCTGCGTGGATAACCGCTCCCGTCCCATTTTTCGTGATGACAATAAGGAATATCAAGCGCATTACGTAAATAAGCGATTGGCAAAAGTAGTTCATAGGCAAAAGTGGGATGCTTACGCATGACAACCCATTCTTCATCTGTCAGTTTGTCTGGCTTAAGAAGAATGTGGTCAGGTACTCCCATCTTGCCGATGTCATGCAAAAGCGCTCCGCGCCGCACGTGTACCAACTCTTCTTCGGTAACTCCCGCCACGCGTGCAAGTTTCAATGTCATTTCAGTCACGCGTTGGGTGTGACCTTCGGTTTCTTTGTCGCGCAAATCCAGCGCATGTGACCAGCCTTCAATGGTGGATTCATAAGCCGCAAACAGTTGTGCGTTGGCGTGTTTTAATTCACCCAAAAGGCTGGAGAGTTCGATTGCCCGTTTTTCTTTCAATTTATTTTGATGGGCAAGCTCTTGGTTGGCAAGGACTAACTCTGCCGCCCGTTTTTCTTTCTCTTCGTTTTGGTAGAAAAGTTCTTCGTTGGCAAGGACTAACTCTGCCGCTCGTTTTTCTTTCTCTTCGTTTTGATGGGCAAGCTCTTTATTGGCAAGGACTAACTCTGCTGCCCGTTTTTCTTTCAATTTATTTTGATGGGCAAGCTCTTGGTTGGCAAGGACTAACTCTGCCGCCCGTTTTTCTTTCTCTTCGTTTTGATGGGCAAGCGCTTTATTGGCAAGGACTAACTCTGCCGCCCGTTTTTCTTTCTCTTCGTTTTGGTAGAAAAGTTCTTCGTTGGCAAGGACTAACTCTGCCGCTCGTTTTTCTTTCTCTTCGTTTTGATGGGCAAGCTCTTTATTGGCAAGGACTAACTCTGCTGCCCGTTTTTCTTTCAATTTATTTTGATGGGCAAGCTCTTGGTTGGCAAGGACTAACTCTGCCGCCCGTTTTTCTTTCTCTTCGTTTTGATTGTGAAGTTGATTAGCTTGCTTTGGCATAGTGGCGTTTCCTCTCAGTTTCGCCTATCTTCCGCTGTTGGTTTTATACATATTTTACAAGGGAATGGCTAACAATTAATATACCCAAGAACGTACGATGTGTTTAGCTCCGTCGAAATATTATGTCAAGAAGTATATAAGCTGAAGATTTCAATAAGTAATACTCAATTTTTTCCTGAAATTATTTTGAGGAGTAGTAGGTGAAGGGACCAATCTTCGTTTTCACTCATCCTTGTGGATAGCCTCTGCTAATACCAGGAGCCTCAAGAAGTACTCGGGATCTGTTTGTGCAGCTTTATATTGTTGGCGAGCCATGAGATGTTCGTTCTCTTGATAGAACTCATCCACAAGCTGAAGATACTCTTTCATTCCTTCCGTGAAATCTTCACCTTTCATGCTTTGCAGCTTGCCTAGGACGCCCAAGGTCTTCTGCAGCATATGGGCTGTTTTATCGGGCATAGAAAATCCTTGATTTCGTGGGTGAGAGGAGTAAAATTTGATCGGGTCGTTTGCCTGATACGTCTTAGACCCGATTCCTCTGACGAAGCCCCGGACTCCAGGGTTTCCCCCCTCAGCCTGGGGCTTCCGACTGTTTAACTGGTAGTGAACAGATCATCAAAAACGTGATTCGGCCCAATCTTTATTTAGCAACCCTTCAATCTCTTCTTCCTTATCGTCGGGAAGGGCTCTTAGAAATTCAAGCCCTGACTTTGTCTCAATGGCATTTATCTTAGAGAGATGATCGATTACTGGATCATTTCTCGGTGTCTCTTGGTCAAAAATGAAACTCGCCGTCTTGATGGAATCTATATCTTCTCCTGGTTGTATCACGATAATCTTCCAGTAGCCGGACGGAACCTTGTGGCTTTCATCCGCTCCGGGTAGGGGTGTCATCTCTCGCTCGTATAGCGGCCCCGTCATCACATAAACGACATTGCCAGCCCGCGCGAGGTCACGCACTTTTTCTTCAAGCTTCTTCCAGGGCCCTTGGTTGAGGTTTGCCTTTTGAGGGGTTATATTTGAAAGCATGTTCGTATCAGCCCAATGCGGTGTCCCTTTGAAGCTTGCCAAAGGAGCCTGATGCCCCCTGTCTACATGCAGGGTAGCATGTGCCCCGGTATAATCCAGAGGCTCCAGCGTCTCCCCCCCATCCAACCACGGATCAGCCTTCCACTTCCGGGAAGTTCCCACGTCTCCGGTGACGGTTTCTTTATCGAGACGATAACAGACCCAGTCCGCCATTTTGGTCACATCATTTGACGACAGTGCGTAGATATCACGAATAATGAGGTCATTGCTCAGTGGTGCGCCAGTTGGGTAACCGTAAATGAAATGCTTGCAATGAATCTCAGGGTAATCAGTAGCACCGATACTAGGCGAAAAAGCCAAGATGAGAGCAAACGTAAGAAGACAACAAAAACTATGGAGACTATGATTTTTCACAATCGTCACCTTCTTTCCTGTTTACTTCACTACGCGGTGTCTTTATTCGGTTGACTTCTTTTGAGGTTGCCCTTGGTACCTTTCAAGAGATTCTGTAATGAGCCGCCGGATGGCTTCGGCACGTGAAGGGATGCGGTTCTCATAGCGGAAATCATCAATTCGGGTGATGAGATCATCTTCCATGACAAGAATGACTTTCGGTTTGTCGGTAGCCATGTGAAACGTATAGCCGAGATAGTATGAACATGCAATAAAAAACATCTTGACAATACCTTATGCTGGTTATATAACCAATACAACTTATATCTCAAACCATAGGGTCATGAAACAGCAAACACCAAGAAACCCCCTGAAAATTCCCGAAGTGGTGACGCTCCGGGCGGTCCCCTATGGCCGTGAGAAGTCTTCAGGGGGTTTTGTTTTTGAGAAAGGAGAGATGAGGCCATGGGAATGATTTACACACGGGGAAACGTTTACTGGATTAAGTACTATCGAAACGGAAAGCCTTACCGTGAATCTACCCGGAGCAACAAAGAAGCGGACGCGAAAAGGCTATTGAGAAAGCGTGAAGGTGAAATCTCAGAGGGGAAGCTTCCGGGGGTGTACTTTGACAAGGTGCGATTTGATGAGCTGGCAGAGGAAATGCTTACCGATTATCGCATTAACAATAGAAAGTCTATTGTGCGCGCAGAGATAAGCATTGAACACCTGAAGAAGCACTTTGAAGGAGTCCGGATTACTCAGATAACCACACCCAGGATCAAAGCATATATTGAAGAGCGCCTTGCAGATAAAGCGGCTAATGCAACGATTAACAACGAACTAAAAGCGTTAAAACGTATGCTAAACTTGGGGGCAAAGCAAACCCCTCCCAAGGTTGACCGGGTCCCATATATCCCTATGCTGAAAGAAAACAACGTGCGGCAAGGGTTTTTTGAGCACGGGGACTTTCTGGCTTTGAAAGATCAATTGCCGGAATATCTAAAGGGACTTGTCACGTTCGCCTATAAATCAGGATGGAGAAAAGAAGAGATTTTCAGTCTCACTTGGGATCGTGTCGATTTGAACGGTGGGATTGTAAGACTGAATGCCGGGGAAACGAAAAACGATGAATCGCGGATTTTCTATCTTGACGCGGAATTGAAAGAGATTTTCAAGCAACTACAGGAAGACAGGAAGAAGAGCGAAGCAATCTTGCCCTATGTTTTCCCCAACCGTGACAAGAGCGGAAAGATAACCGATATAAGAAAGGCCTGGAAGAGCGCTTGCAAGGATGCAAAAATCGGAACAAGATTGTTTCACGATTTCAGACGCACGGCCATAAGAAACATGGTACGGGCTGGTATCCCGGAGCGGGTGGCAATGATGATATCAGGGCACAAGACACGAACGATATTTGAACGGTATAACATTGTAAGCGAAGATGATTTGATTGTGGCTTCACAAAGGCAAGCGGCCTATCTGGAAACCCAAACGGGCACAGTTTCGGGCACAGTCCACGATTTCACCATAAAAAAAGAGGCTAGCAATGGTAGCTAACCCCTTAATTTTAATGGTAGGCGATCTGGGACTCGAACCCAGGGCCTTTGGCTCCGGAGGCCAACGCTCTATCCAACTGAGCTAATCGCCCATATCTCTGTCCGGAATCGGTTTCACACCGGGAAGACCGAACACTATTCCAATCCGGAATTATTTTCAAATGATTTCTGGGGGAGTTCACGAATTATTTGTATCACGTGTCTGCTTCGGTTCATGCTGTAGAAGTGTATCCCCGCCACCCCGTGTTCCAGAAGGCCTTCGGTCTGGCGGATGGCGTGCTCAATGCCGTACTTCTCCACCTCTTCGTTTTTTTCGCTTACGCGCGACAGCTTGTCGTGCAGCCGCGATGGAATCTTCGCGCCGCAGAGCGCGGCGATCCGCGATATTTGCCGGTAGTTAAAGATCGGGAAGATGGCCGGGATAATCGGGGCGTGCACCCCTGCCGCTACGGCGTTGTCCCGGAAACGGTAAAAAAAGTCGTTATCGAAGAACATCTGGGTGATGATGAAGTCCGCCCCCGCGTCGACCTTTTTCTTGAGATTGGTCAGGTCGTGTTCCATATCCGGGGCCTCCGGGTGTACCTCGGGATAGCCCGCGACGCCGATGGAAAAATCGTTTTCTTTCCTGATAAACTCCACCAATTCGTTGGCGTATCCGAAGCCCCCCTCTGTCCTGACGAAGCGATCCTCACCCTTCGGCGGATCACCTCGCAGTGCAAGGATATTCTCGATCCCTGCCTCCTGCAATCTTCTCAACTGGTCCCGTATGTCGTCTTTGGTCGCCTGGACGCACGTCAGGTGTGCGAGGGCCTCTCGGTCGAACTCCTTACGGATGGTGGAGGCGATCTCAACGACCTTTTCCCTGTTGCCCCCGCCAGCTCCGTAAGTGACGGAGATAAAGTCGGGTTTCAGCTCCACGAGCTCCCCGATTGCGCGGTACAACTCCTCCACATCCCCGTCCCGGGAGGGGGGAAAGACTTCGAAGGAGAGGATGGTCTTGCGCCCGTCAAACAGACTTCCGATCTTCATTGCATACCCCTGTTATTTTTCAGGTCATACATGTCATTTGAATCTTTTGTTGTCAACTTCTTTTCCGGCAGAACGTGTTCTTTCCGTGAGGTCCGGTGCGGGGTGGCTCACAAAAGGTTGAAAACCTTGTCCCCTTATGCTACAACCGCTGAAAATGTGTTACGGGTATCTTTCATGTCAGACCTTGTGAGATTTGGTGTTTCGCTGGATAAAGTGCTTCTGGAGAGGTTTGACCGCCTGATCAGAACGAGACAATATACCAATCGTTCCGAGGCTTTGCGCGATCTGATCCGCCAGGAACTGGTCAAGGAGGAATGGGCGGGAGATCAGGAAGTGGTCGGAGCCGTCACGATTATTTATGACCATCACCAACGGGCGGTCCTGAACCGGATCAACGACATTCAGCATGATTTCCTCAACACCATCATTTCCACCCAGCACATCCACCTGGATCACGATAATTGCTGTGAGATCATTGCCGTGCGGGGGAGGGCCGGAGATGTCCAAAGATTGTCGGATACCCTGAAATCCGTCAAGGGTGTCAGGCATGAAACCCTGAACATGTCAAGCACGGGAAAAGAAATCGAATAATATATTTTTTTGACCATTGAGTAACACGATTACAACAAATGTAACAATTTGTGTGTTGAGCTGATTGTCCTGCGATAAATGAGCGAATTTCCACCACGTGAGGAGGAGACGTTAAAAATGTTACATTTGATGCGCTGTTTCCTGGCCGGGTTTTTGCTGCTGATCCTTACCGTTGATTGTGGCGCGGCCGACCGGACCGTCACCGACGGTGCCGGGAGAGATGTACAGATCCCTGCGGTGGTCGAGCGGGTGATCTGTTCGGGGCCCGGTTCCCTGAGGTTGTTAACGTATCTCCAGGCCGAAGACAGGATCGTCGCAGTGGACGACATGGAAAAGCGAAGACCGACCTTCGATGCCCGGCCCTATGCGCTGGCACACCCGCAGTTCAAATCGTATCCCATATTTGGTGAATTCCGAGGGTACGATCATCCTGAGTTGATCCTGTCCCTCAATCCCCTCCCCCAGGTTATCCTGAAGACGTACCCGGGGATGGGTTACGACCCGGTCGAGCTGCAGGAGAAGACCGGGATACCGGTGGTGATCATCCCCTACGGCGAGCTGGCGGGGAACCGAAATGTCCTGTACGATTCACTTCGGCTTATCGGCGAGGTTATCAATCGCCGGGAGCGAGCCGAAGAGGTCATCTCCTTTTTCGAGAGGAAGATCAGCGATCTTCAGCGCCGGACCGATCGAGTTCCCCCCGAAAAGAGACCGACTTGTTTTGTGGGGGGGATCGCCTTTAAAGGTCCCCACGGTTTCCAATCCACCGAGCCGGGATACCCGCCTTTTGCCTTTGTCGGTGCGAAAAATGTGGCCGCCACGGGTCTGCCGTCCGGAAAGACAATCAGACAGAGTAACGTGGCCAAGGAAAAGATAGTTCAGTGGGACCCGGATATCCTGTTCCTTGATCTTTCCACGCTGCAGATGGGGGATGCCGCGGGCGGACTCTTTGAACTGAGAACCGATCCAGCCTACCGGACCCTGAGCGCCGTTCGCGCGGGCAAGGTGTACGGCCTGCTTCCATACAACTGGTATACCCGCAATTTCGGGTCCATCCTGGCCAATGCCTATTTCATTGGAACACAGCTCTACCCGGAATCGTTCACCGATATCGACCCACAGGAAACCGCTGACGAGATCTACGCCTTCCTGGTGGGAACGCCGGTTTTTGCCGAGATGAGCCGGTCTTTCGACGATTTGGCGTTTCAGCCGATCCCGATCGATTAGCGGGGAGATGCGATGCATTTTGCCCAGGGGGAGATTCCTGCTCATTATACCCGCTACATCGAGCGCAAATGCTTATTTATCGGAGGCTGCCTTTTTCTTCTGGGGGTAGCTCTCTTGGTGGGTATTGCCCAGGGAGCTGCCGGCATCCCGTTGGAGGATGTCATTCGGTCCTTGATCGGCGTCGGTTCTGACAGACGGTATGACATAATCATATGGAACATCCGGCTTCCCCAGGCCCTGTCGGCCGTGGTCGCCGGTGCCGGCCTGGCCGTATCCGGTGCGGTGATGCAGTCGATTCTACGCAACCCCCTCGGGTCTCCTTTCACGCTGGGGATTTCCCAAGCCGCGGCCTTTGGCGCCGCCCTGGCGGTCATGGTCTTCCATACGGGAGTTATGGCCAGCACCCAGGTGGGGGCGGTCACCATATCACGGCCGATTCTGACCACGGTGACGGCCTTTACTTTCTGCCTGGCGGCAGCGGCGGTGATCATCGCCATTTCCCGGCTTCGGGGGGCTTCCCCGGAGACCATGATTCTGACCGGTGTTGCATTGGGTGCCCTCTTTACCGCCGGGACGATGTTTCTGCAGTTCTTTGCCGACGACGCACAACTCGCCGCCATGGTCTTCTGGACCTTCGGCGACGTCGGCCGGGCGAGTTGGTCCGAACTGGCCCTGTTCAGCGGCGTGACGGTTTTGGCGGTGGTGTATTTCTTTTTCAACAGCTGGAATTACAATGCCGTCGATGCCGGGGACGAGACGGCCCAGGGACTCGGTGTGCGGGTGGAGCGGGTGCGGCTCTTGGGAATGCTGGTTGCCTCTCTGGTCACGGCGGTTATCGTGGCGTTCCTGGGGATCATCGGTTTTGTCGGTCTGGTTTGTCCCCACATGGTCCGACGGGTCATCGGGGGAGACCACCGGTTTTTGCTCCCGGCCACGGTCATCGTTGGTGGATTGCTCCTGCTTGTGTCCGACACGGTTGCGCGGTTGATCCTCGCGCCTCATCTCCTCCCGGTGTCGATCCTGACGGCATTCATGGGGGCGCCGGCCTTTATCTATCTGCTCATACGGGGGTATCAACGGTGATCCTGCAGGTCAACGGCGTCAGCTTCGGATACAACGGCCGGAAGGTGCTCAACGATGTACGATTTTCCGTGAGCCCCGGAGAGTTGCTGGTTATCCTGGGCCCCAACGGGGTGGGAAAGACGACCCTGCTCCGATGCATCAACAGCATTCTCAAGCCTGCCGAAGGAACGGTC
This sequence comes from Syntrophales bacterium, assembly GCA_963662405.2. Taxonomy (GTDB): domain Bacteria; phylum Desulfobacterota; class Syntrophia; order Syntrophales; family UBA2210; genus UBA6078. The sequence continues at coordinate 115,179 of CAXXKT010000001.1, read as the reverse complement.
TGGGTGGACGGCCACGATGTGTTGGGCCTCAGCCCGCATCAGATTGCCCATCGGGTGGGGTATGTGGCCCAGCAGCAGGCGGCGGGGCGGCTCACCGCCTTCGATGCCATCCTCATGGGCCGAAGACCTCATATCCGGTGGCGGGTTTCCGATGAGGACCTTCGTATCGTAGACGGTGCGATCAAGAGCCTTGGCCTCCAGGGCCTGTCCATGCGGTATATCGATCAGATGAGCGGCGGTGAGCTGCAGAAGGTGGCCATCGGCCGGGCCTTGGTACAGGAACCGAAACTGTTGCTCCTGGATGAACCGACGAGCAATCTCGATCTGAAAAACCAGATTGAGATCCTTCGACTGCTGAGGCATGCGGTTCAGGACCACGGCCTCGCCGCGGTAATGACGATGCATAACCTGAACATGGCGTTGCGATTTGCAGATAGCTACCTGTTTCTGAAGGAGGGACGGATCTTCGATATCGGCCGACCGGAAGCAATCGCAGCCGAGACCGTGGAGGCGGTCTATGGCGTTTCCGTTGCGATTCATCACCACAACGGTCATCCCCTGGTGATCCCAGTCGAAGAAGACAGGTAAAAGATCAGGAGCTGGAAATCATGTGTAAATATTTGATTGTCCAATGTCTAATTTGGAGGTTACATGCGTTTTTCACCTGAAATCATCGATCGTGTCATCGCATTTCACGGTCACACTTGCCCGGGGCTGGCCATCGGTATCCGTGTCGCGGAACTCGCACTTGAACGGTTGGGCGAACCGGAATCGGGGAATATGGTAGCGGTGACGGAGACCGACATGTGCGGTGTCGATGCGATTCAGTTCCTGACCGGCTGCACCTTTGGTAAGGGAAACCTCATTCACAAGGATTACGGCAAAATGGCGTTCACCTTCTACGATCGTAGGTCGGGTAAGGGATTTCGGGCACGGCTTCGCCGGGAGGTGCAGGGAAACATACCCCACGATATCGGTTCCCTGGTGAAAAAAGGGGCGGACGGCTCCCTGAACACCGAAGAAAAGGAACACTGCGAGCGTCTGCGGGAACGGGCCAGACGGCACTATATGACCGCGCCCCTCGCAGAACTGTTCGATGTCTCTCCTGCTCCCTACCCGGCACCGAGGCGGGCACGGATACTGGACAGCCTGGTCTGTGAACGATGCGGCGAGGTGACCATGGAGTCGCGCACCCGGCGGTTTGCCGGCCGGACGCTCTGTATCCCCTGTTTTGAATCGGTCGAACAGAAGGTCTGAACCGCTCGGTATTCCCTCAACAGATACGAGGAACCAGTTCCCCTGCCGGGAGATCGATGACCCGGGAACCGCCGATCAGCGTGTTGAGGATGAGGCGTCCCGTCTTCTCATGTGTCACCTGACCGATTATCGCGGCATCCTTTCCGTAAGGATGTGAATTCATGACTTTCAGTATGTCTTGAGCATCTTCTTGAGAACAGAACACGACCATCTTCCCTTCATTCGCCAGGAAGAGCGGGTCAAAGCCCAGGATCTCACAGACCCCTCTAACGGCATCCTGCACGGGGATGTTGGTTTCCTCGAGCACGATTTCATGCTTTGACTGATCGGCGATCTCGGCCATGATTGCGCCGAGTCCCCCGCGGGTAGCGTCACGCATACAGTGGATGTTGGGGCTTACCTTCAGGATGTCCGCTACGAGTCCGTTGAGGGGGGCCGAATCGGAGAGGAGCTCGGTATCCAGGCCGATCCCTTCCCGTTTGGCCAGGATGGCGGCCCCGTGGTCCCCGAGGGCACCGTTGACGATGACCGCATCACCGGGGGCGATGCTGCCGACGGAAATCGTTCCCTCATAACGGACGATACCGACGCCGGTGGTGTTGATAAAAAGACCGTCCGCCGCCCCCCGGGGAACGACCTTGGTATCCCCCGTCACGATCTGCACGCGGGCTCGTCCTGCCGCCTGTGCCATGGATGCAATAATCTTCTCCAGTTGCTCCATCGGGAAGCCCTCTTCGAGGATAAACCCCGTGCTCAAAAAAAGAGGTATCCCTCCGCACATGGACAGGTCATTGACCGTCCCGTGGACGGCCAGCGATCCGATGTCGCCACCCGGGAAAAAAACAGGGTTGACCACATAGGAGTCCGTGGAAAAGCACAGCTTCTCCGTCCCGATATCGAAAACGGCCCCATCCTCGAGTCGTTCCAGATAGCTGTTCGTGAAAAGAGGCAGGAACTTTTGGGTAACGAGTTCGTGGCTGAGCAAGCCGCCGCCGCCGTGTCCAAGAAGGATGATATCGTCTTTCATATGGCTAACCTTTCTGTCTGTACACCATGCGTTCATAAAGAGAGTCAAGGGCCTGCCGTCCCTCTGAAGTCATGTTTCCTGTACCGCTGTGCCGTTCCAAGGCAACCCGGCTTTTACCCGGGCGCCGGCACACACCGCCTGTCCCAAAGAGATGCCCCCGTCGTTGGGGGGGACCCGTTGATGGAGGAAGACATCAAAACCGGCGTCCTGAAGCTCTCGCCTACACCCCTCCACGAGGATGCGGTTCTGGAAGCAGCCGCCGCTCAGGACCGCCCGATTGAGTCCTGTCTCCCGGCGAATCCGGACGGTTGTTTCTCGGAAGGCCTCACACAGACACCGGTGGAATGCCCACGCAAGAGCCTTCTCCGATTCCCCGGTAAGAATCAGTTCAACAATCCTGCGGACGGCAGGTGAGAAATCGAGGAGAAAGCTCTCCCCCTCGATTTCGATATCAAAGGGGAGAGAATCTGTCGGTGACTCCTGCACCAGTGCCTCCATTGCCATTGCATTCTGGCCCTCGAATGAGACGGTCCCCCGCAGACCGAGGAGTACGCCGATCCCGTCGAAGAGCCTGCCCAGACTGGAGGTGAGGGGGCTGTTGGTGCGGGTGCGCATGATCGTATCGATCAGGGGGTAATACCGCTCCTCCGGGATGATATGCAGCCTATGCGCATAGCCCTGCCAGTCATCTCCGAAGGCCTCCCGCAGGAGGCTCGCGGCGATACGCCACGGTTCATGGATGGCCTTTTCTCCCCCCGGAAGAAGATAGTCAGAAATATGCCCGGATCGTGTGAAGTCGCATTCATCAGCGACCAGGAATTCCCCTCCCCAGACGTGTCCATCCGGTCCGTATCCGGTGCCGTCCATGGAGAGTCCGATGACCCGGCCCGTGATGCCGTTGTCCGCCATGCAGCTGACGATGTGGGCATGGTGATGCTGGACGGGGATGAGCTCAAAGTCTCCTTCCATCCGACGGGCAACCTGTGTGGTGTAATATCCCGGGTGGAGATCGCAGGCGACGTGCCGGGGGCGGCACCGGGCGATCTGATACATGAGGTCCGTGCTTTCATGCAGGAAGTCCCGTGCCTGGGGTGTCTCCAGATCGCCGATATGGGGGCTCAGGAAGGCCGATGAGCCCTTCAAGATGCAGATCGTGGTCTTCAAGTGCGGTCCCAGTGCCAGGATCTCGGGATATGCCTCCCGGAGGATGAGGGGCTTCGGGACATACCCCCGTGAACGCCGCAGGAGGACCGGTGTTGCGGCGACGGTCATGGCGATCGAATCGTCGCACCGCACGAGGATGTCCCGGTTATGAACCAGAAATAAGTCGGCGATACCCTGCAGCCGGGTGACGGCCTCGCGATTGCCGATACAGATGGGCTCGTCCGTTCGGTTCGCGCTGGTCATAACCAGCGCGGCAAAACCCTGCTCGAAGAGGAGGTGCTGAAGAGGGGTATAGGGGAGCATGATCCCCAGCGTGTCCATCCCGGGGGCGATCCCTTCCGCGACCGGCGCACCTTCCTTCTTTTTTACCAGCACGATAGGGTGCTGGAAGGATTCCAGCAGGGTCAACTCGGATGCGTTCACTTCTGCAATCCGGGATGAGTGTTCCCGGTCCTTCACCATAATGGCCAGGGGTTTTTCTTCCCGGTATTTGCGTGACCGCAGCCGCTTGACGGCGTCGTCGTTGCCGGCATCCACGCAGAGGTGAAATCCCCCGAGCCCCTTGATGGCGACGATGGCTCCGTCCCGGAGTCCGTCGCAGGCGGTCCGGAGCGGATCCGACACGTCCAACTGCCGGCCTTTTTCATCAAGCAGGGTCAGACGAGGGCCGCATACCGGGCAGGCGTTGGGCTCCGCGTGGAATCGGCGGTCCGCCGGATCCCGGTACTCGTTCAGACATTCCGGGCAGAGGGGAAAACAGGCCATGGACGTGTTGCCCCGGTCATAGGGGATGGCTCTGATGATGGTCAATCGCGGCCCGCAGTTCGTACAGTTGATGAAGGGGTAGCGGTACCGCCGGTCCGCGGGATCGAACAGTTCCCTGAGACACTCGCTGCAGGTGGCGACATCCGGGGTGATGTGGACATCCGCCGTGCCCTCCGCCTCGCTCGCGATGATGCGAAATGCACTATCGCCCCGGACAGACGCTTTGCTGACGGAGAGGTCGGTCACCTCGGCGAGCGGAGGAAGGTGGCCCTGGACATCGGAGAGGAAGGCGTTGATGGACGGGTCCGTTCCCTCGATTTCCACGGCAACGCCGTCCGGGCGATTTTGCACGAATCCCGACAGGGCGTGCAGTCGGGCCACCCGGTAGATAAAGGGCCGAAACCCCACCCCCTGGACAACACCGGAAAAATGACAACGGACTCTCTTGATCACTGGTTCTGCTTTTTATACGTTTCTATCTGATTCTCGAGCCACTGGAACCAGTCCGCAAGCCCCGCGGATGTCTTGCATGACACCTCGAATATGGCGAGGTCCCTGTTGCTGACCAGTGCGCTTTTTTTCGCCTTCTCCATATCGAAATCGACATAGGGGATGAGGTCTGTCTTGTTGACGATCATGACCGCGGACTCCTGAAACATGAGGGGGTATTTTGCCGGTTTGTCCGCCCCTTCGGGGGTGCTCAGGATCATGGCCTTGATGTTTTCTCCGAGTTTGAATTCGGCCGGGCAGACCAGGTTCCCGACATTTTCCACGATCAAAAGGTCGATCTTGTCGAAATCGAAGGAGGGGAATGTCTCGCGAATCATGTTCCCGTCGATATGACAGGCACCTCCGGTATTGATCTGCACCACGGGGATCCCGTGTTGTGCTACCCGATCGGCATCATACGTATCCTGAATATCTCCTTCGATAACGGCGATGGCGTATTTGTCCTTCAGGGCATCGATCGTTTTCTCCACAAGCGTCGTTTTCCCCGCCCCCGGCGAGCTCATCAGGTTGATGACGTAGGTCTTCTTTTCATCGAATAACGCCTTGTTCTCCATGGCGATCCGGTCATTTGCGTCCAGTACGTTTTTGACGACATCAATCTTCATCTTTTTCTCCTTCTCTGAACAACGGAATTGATCTCAATGGTATTTGTAGTAGGTCGCGCAGGTCCCTTCCGAGGAGACCATACAGGGCCCCCCGGGGTTTACCGGGGTACAGACGCGCTTGAAGAGCGGGCACTCATTCGGCGTCTTGATCCCCCGCAGTATATCGCCGCAGCAACACCCCTTCATCTCGACGGAATGGATTTCGGGAACCTCGAATTTCTTCAGCGCATCGAATGTTTCGTAGTCTTCCCGAATGAGGAGGCCGCTCCCCGGTATGGCGCCAAGCCCCCGCCATTCGGCATCTCCCGGACGAAACACGGCCATCATGACATCCCGTGCCCGCGGGTTTCCTTCCGGCTTGACGCCGCGGCTGTACTGGATCGCAACCCGTTTCTTATCGTGGGCTATCTGTTCCAGGAGCATGAAGATTCCCTCCAGGATATCAATCGGTTCGAAGCCCGTAATGACGGCGGCTCGCCCCGCCCGGGTGATCAGTTCATATGCATTTGCCCCGATGATGGTGCTCACATGCCCCGGACACAGGAAAGCATCGACGTTAAGTGCCGGATCTGTGATGAGGGCCTTCAGGACGGGGGGGACGATCTTGTGAACGGAAAAGACGGAGAAATTGGAGACCCCCTTTCCCCGGCAGGAAAGGATCGTTGCGGCGATGGTGGGTGCCGTCGTCTCAAAACCGATACCCATAAAGACGATTTCCCTATCGGTATGGGTCCGGGCGAGAGAGATGCAATCCGCGGCAGAGGTAACCACCCGGATATCCGCACCCCCTGCGTGCATATTCTGGAGACTGTTTCCGTGTGAGCCGGGGACCCGGAGCATGTCCCCGAAGGTGGAGAAGATAACATCTTCCCGTGCCGCCAGGTGCAGGGCGATGTCCACATCATGGATCGCGGTGACGCACACGGGACAGCCGGGACCCGAAATAAGTCTGATCGTTTCCGGAATCAGGTTCCGAATGCCGAAACGACCGATGGCGTTGGTATGGCTGCCGCACACCTCCATCACGGTGATCGTGCGGCCTATCTGTTCCGACAGTCTCGCGATTCCGTCGAGCAGACCCCGTGCCAGCGACGGGTCGCGATATTCATCAATATATTTCATTGGCGATGATTTCTTTCAAGAGATCCAGCTTGTCTTTCGCCAGTTCTTCGTCGATCCGGTGGATGGCATACCCGGCATGGGATATGACGTAATCGTCGATTGCAACGTCCTCGTCAACCAGATCGAGGCAGACCTCCCGCCTGGTGCCGCTGATATCGATGACGGCGAAATTATCCTCATCGATGGAAATGATCCTGCCGGGAAATCCGATACACATATGACCCCACCTCTTCTTTAATCGACGTCCAATTCAACGAGTTTCAATTCTTCGGTCCCCCCGGTCAGGAGCACTTCTTCCCCCTGACAGCGCGGGCATGTTGCGGTATACGAGTCCACCTCGATATCTTTTCCGCATGACATGCAGTATATGACGACAGGCAAGATATCGAATTCAAGGCGTGCTCTCTCCGCCTTTGTTTCTTTCGACAGGACTGCAAAGGCAAATTCGAGGGCCTTCGGTTCAATGGAAGACAACTTCCCGAAGGAAAGCTTGACGGTGTTGACCTTCGCGAACCGGTGCCTGCGGGCGTAGTCTTCGATAATATCCATAACTGACTGGGTCAGAGAGAGTTCATGCATCGGCGATCATCTCCGGCACGATGCCGTGAAGGGACAGTTCCTTGAGCAGCATGTGCTCCATGGCGGGGAACCTCTCCCGCATCGTCGGGGTCATCTCCAGGCGGGTGTCGCCGTACTCCTCCGGCACGATACACAGGAAGATCACGTCCTCCGGCGCCTCTTCAATCAGCTCGGCCTTGCAGATCACGTCCAGAAACACGACCTCATGGGCCGATGTGGGGGGAGGCATATGCAGTTCAAGTGCCTCCCGCGTGAAGCGATACAAAGATCCGGGTGTGTCATCCAGTTTGATTACATCCACCACGATCAGGTGTCGGCAGGTGCCGACCTGATCGAGGAGGGTATAGCCGAGTGTCCCTCCGTCGAGGGCCTCCACACCGACCGGGAGGTGGTATCGTTCCAAAAACCACCGGATAAAGTGTACGCCGAATCCTTCATCGGCGAGGAGGATGTTTCCCAGTCCCAGGATCGTTATACGGTTCTTTTTCTCCATACCGCCAACCTCAAAAAGGGGGAGATGGTTCTCCCCCTTTTCTCCTTGGTTTTTGTCAAACGGAAGCTGTTTGTCTTGTTATTCGTCGTGGTTCCTTCTGAATACCTTGCCGCTGATCATGGAAGAGATGGTTCCCTCCTGAAAGACGGCGTCGTACCAGAATGCCATGTAAATATGGACCACGATAAAGAGGATAAAGCACCACGTCAGTATGTGGTGGATCCACCGGACCATGGCCAGACCGCCCATCATGGTCTCAAAGGGTTTGACCATGGCGTAGAGGACACTGGTCCACCCCGCGTGGTATCCCGTCCCGAGGAGGATGAGTCCCGTCACAATGATCAGGAACACCAGAACGAGGAGCCCCGCATATGCCAGCGCCTGCAAGGGGCCGTAGAGATAATTATGCTCAGGACGCTCCTTGGAAACCAACAGGTAGAACTTGATCTGCTTGATGAAATTCCTTATCTCCACCCACGCGAAGAAGTCTTTCCAGTCCGCATGGAACCGGGAGAAGAATGCCAGGTATACCCTCCAGAGAAAGAGGAAGAAGAGCAGGACCCCGAAGAGGATGTGCCAGAAACGGACATCCCCCATGAAGAACTTGTTGACCGTTTCTCCCACGCCGATGGTGAAGGGTTTCGCAATATAAAAACCCGTCACGATCAGGATACATATCGCAAACGCCGTGGCCCAGTGATTGATCCTCATGGCCACGGACCATTCTTTTTTCGGAATTATTGCTTCCATCATAATCTCCTTATCGACGTTAGGCGACCTTGAATTCCTTCACTTCATTGGTCTTCGGATCTATGATGTGAACCGCGCAGGCCATGCAGGGATCGAAGGAGTGAATCGTCCTGATGATCTCCAGGGGTTGATCAACGTTGGCCAGCCTCGTGCCGATGAGGGACTCCTCATAGGGGCCTCTCTTGCCGGCCTTGTTCCTCGGTGCGCAGTTCCAGGTCGAGGGGACGACCGCCTGATAATTGGAGATGACCTTGTTGTCGATCTTGACCCAGTGTCCCAGCGCGCCTCGCGGGACCTCGACCATGCCGCGGCCTTCGCCTGTGTCGGGGACGTCGCAACGTGTCCACGTCCTGGTGTCGCCGCCCTTGATGCATCCCACCAGTTCGTTGACCCATTCCTCGATGTGATCTCCCACGTACTTTGTTTCCAGGGCGCGCGCCGCCGTTCGACCCAGCGTGGAGAAGAGGACGGTCACGGGCAGGCCGGCCGCCTTCAGCGTGCCGTCCACCAGTCCCTTGATCTCCTTGTGTCCCTGGGCATAGGCAACGATGAAACGCGCCAGCGGACCCACTTCGTAGGGCTGATCTTCGTACTGCGGGGTCTTGCACCACGAATATTTCTCATCGCCCTTCACGTGGGCGTTTGCGTCAAACCCGGTGTAGTTGGGGTCGGTTGTGCCCTCGTAGGGGTGCAATCCCTCTCCGCCTTTGTACCAGGAGTGGTAGACCTCTTCCGTGATCTTCTTTTCATCCAGCGCAAAGGGATTGGCGATGTCGCCGCCCCTCACCAGGCCGCGGGGGAAGAGGAGCCGGTTTCCCTCGTCATCGAGTTCGAATCCGCCGTAGGCGAGGTAGTTTTTCACCCCGGCGCCGATACCGGCGGCGCCCTCATCCTTATAATACGTCGCGGCGATGAGGACGTCCGGGATGTATGCCGTCTCGACAAAGTTTTTGAATTCTTTCAGACGGAAGAGATACTCCCCGATTCGATGGACATCGAGCGCATCCGCCACGGAGGTGATGCCGCCGACGACCAGTGTTTGGGGATGAGGGTTTTTCCCGCCGAAGATGGCCATCATCTGGGCGCCGATCTTGGAGAGCTGCAGGGCATCCAGATAGTGGGAGACGATGATCAGGTTTGCTTCCGGAGGCAGTTTGTATGAAGGATTCCCCCAGTAGGCGTTGGCAAACGGGCCCAGCCGTCCGGATTTTACGAACTTGGTCAGTCGATCCTGTACGGCCTTGTAGTGTGTCTCGGAACAGTTATAGGGGTTTGCATTATAACTCTTTGCCATCTCAACGGCCTTCCTGGGGTCCGCCGAAAGGGCACTGACGATATCCACCCAGTCCAGGCCGTGGAGATGGTAAAAATGCATGACATGGTCCGTCAGGAACTGGGCGCCGTTGATCAGGTTTCGCACGATCCGCGCGATGGGAGGCGGTTTGACGCCGAAGGCATCCTCACAGGCCATGATACTCGCCTCGTAATGAGAATAGGTGCAGACACCACAGAAGCGCTGTACCATGAGTCCCGCATCGCGGGGATCCCGACCCTTCAGGATGGTCTCGATTCCGCGCCACAGCGTGATACTTGCCCACGCGTCCTTGATGAGGTTGTCGTCAACCTCGACTTCTATCCGTAAATGTCCTTCAATCCGTGTGATCGGATCTACAACGATTCGCTTTGACATGTTGTTCCTCCTGGGAAGTGTATCAACGTATTTCTGCGGAGACTATTCCGTGTCTTCAGCCCTGTGTTTGAGGGCACTCAGGCCCGCATGAGCGGCGATGCCCGCCACGGTAACGCCTGTCAGTACGGCGCCGATCCTATCGACCGTCTTTTCGCCGCCCCCGATGGTCTTGTCGGCGATCGGTTTTTCAAGGGGGGCCATGGTATCCCAGAAGCCCGGCTCGGTGCACCCCATACAGCCATGGCCTCCCATGACCGGCCATGAGATGCCGTCATTGAATCGGACCTTGCTGCAATTCGAAAAGGTGTATGGACCTTTGCAACCCACCTTATATAGGCACCACCCTTTTTGCGCGCCGCTATCTCCCCATTCTTCCACGAATTCCCCGGCGTCATAATGGGGGCGCCGCTCACAGAAATCGTGGATCCGCTTGCCGTACGCCCATATGGGTCGTCCCAGAGAATCCAGGGGGGGGAGCGCTCCGAACATCAGAAAATGGAGGAGTGTTCCCGTGAAATTCGCGGGGCTGGGAGGACACCCGGCGATGTTGACGGTTTTGATGCCCAGTGCATCGCTGATTCCGGCTGCATCGGTCGGGTTCGGTTTGGCTGCCTGTACATTCCCGAAGGAGGAGCAACTGCCGATACAGATCACGGCCGCCGCCTTTGACGTGACCTCCCTGGCCACCTGGAGTCCCGTTTTCCCTTTCGGGCCAAGGGTCAGGTATTTCCCGTCCATCCCCGTCGGAAGGGCGCCCTCGATGACACAGATAAACCGACCGGCGAAATCGTGTATCGCCTTTTCCAGATTTTCTTCCGCCTGATGCCCCGCCGCGGCCATCAGTGTCTCGTGGTATTCCAGAGAAATAGTGTCAAGGAGGATGCTGTCCACATTCGGATACGAAGAGCGGAGCAAGGCCTCGCTGCAGCCGGTACATTCGGCGAAGTGGAGCCAGACGACCGGGAGGCGACTGAACTGCTCCGCCGCCTTCGCGACCATCGGCCGGAAGAGGGGAGACAGCATCAACGCTGCGGTTGTTGCTGATGTCCACTTGAGGAAGCTTCTTCTGCTAATGCCGCGTTCCCGCAGAAGAGCTTGGAAATCCTCTGCCGGCTCGGGTAACGTCTTGTCCATCTCTTCAAGGTGACACGCGCAGTGGTCCATCAGGTCCCGGTATTGTCGGCTGATGGTCTTCTCGTAGTTCGATGTGCTGCCCATACTACCCCCTTTCGATATGTAAAAAGTAATTCCGATGAAGCTCTTGAGCCGCCTTCAATGAGGGGCGGATAAACCACATCCCATGCCGAACAGACAATTCCGAGCGGTGGCATGGACCTGATATGTCAAGTGGGACATATGTATTTTGTGACAGAATGTCAAGGGAAAATGCCGTATCGCACCGAAATATCACGAAATAATTTATCGTGTTACAGATGCCGCCACACACGCGGGGAGGATGCCGATGCCGTATACGAAAAATATGCACAAACGATATATGTTTAACAGTGGTGGTGGAACGTCGCTGACGTAGTATGGAGCTGGTAGTTTCCCACAAACAAGCCAGACAATTGCACAAAAATCCGCTTTGACAGCGGGGGGGGGTAATATGTTCGGTGACCTTATGTCAATCATGACATAAGATATAGAAATTATTGGTGCTTTTGCCAGAAAGGTCTTGACAAAGCAGATTCCACACTATATGAAATGACCGGTGGTCAGTCTTGATTTCCGGGGTAGGTTTGTGATTGGAGACTGTTCCATCGGCCAATCATAAGATAGTTCAAGATACGTGTGAAAATGCTGTTCTCCGATCCACTGCTTCTGTTTCTACAGAAGAGATCCCGTGAATGGTGGGCGATGGGTATGGTGGGAGAGGGCCATGCCTCCCCTGCTTGGAGAGGAGAGGATAGTCGACGCTTGAGTACCGAAACTTTTTAGAAAGGAGTGTATGCTATGGATGTCAGCAGAAGAGGTTTCTTGAAAATCTCCGGTACGGCGCTGATGGCGAGTGGAATCGGCATCAATCTGAGGCCGGTCGCGGCTCATGCGCAACCGTTGAAGATCAAATATGCGAAAGAAACCACCACGATCTGCCCTTACTGTGCCGTTGGATGCGGGATCATCGTGTCCGCCCGAAACGGCAAGGTCATCAACACGGAAGGGGATCCGGATCATCCGGTAAACAGAGGTTCACTCTGCAGCAAGGGAGGGTCTATTTATCAGCTTTCCGTCAATAAGAACCGTCTTGACAAACCTCTTTACCGGGCGCCCTATTCCGACAAGTGGGAAGAAAAATCGTGGGAATGGATGATCGAAAAGATTGCTCGCAACATAAAAAAGAGCAGGGATGCGAGTTTTACCGCGACAAACGCGAAGGGTCAGGTGGTAAACCGGACCAACGGCATCGCCTCCGTCGGCAGTGCCGCCATGGATAACGAAGAGTGCTTCGTCTATCAAAAATTCCTGAGGGGGTTGGGTCTGGTATATATTGAACACCAGGCCCGTATCTGACACTCCGCAACTGTTGCGGCTCTGGCAGAGTCGTTCGGACGCGGTGCAATGACCAATCACTGGATCGATATCCAGTACAGTGATTGTGTGTTAATCATGGGAAGTAACGCGGCTTCCAATCATCCCATCTCATTCAAGTACGTTACCAAGGCTATGGAGAACGGCGCGAAGCTGATCAATGTCGATCCCCGATTCACACAGACCTCTTCGAAGGCCGACATCTATGCCTCTCTCCGATCAGGGAGTGACATCGCCTTTCTAGGTGGTATGATCAATTATATCCTCGATAACAACCTGATCCAGGAAAAGTATGTCAAGTACTATACCAACGCCTCGTTCCTGGTGAACCCCGACTTCAAGCTCCCCGGAGACAACGATGGGGTCTTCTCCGGTCTCAAAGACGCCACGTATGACAAGTCCTCCTGGTCCTTTCAGACGGATCTGGCCGGTGTCGTCAAGAAGGATATGACACTGAAGGATCCCAACTGCGTCTATCAGCTTCTCAGGAGGCACTATTCCCGGTACAATCTGGAGATCGTCTCTCGGATCACCGGGACCCCCAAAGAGAAACTGCTTGAGGTCTACAAGGAATATGCGAAGACCGGCACGGTGGGGAAGGCGGGTACCATCATGTATGCCATGGGGTGGACCCAGCATACGGTCGGTGTCCAGAATATCCGGACGATGTCTATCATTCAGCTCCTCCTGGGGAATATGGGAGTCGCCGGTGGCGGTGTCAATGCCCTCCGGGGTGAGTCCAATGTCCAGGGCTCAACCGACCACTGCCTCCTCTTCCACATCCTCCCCGGGTATCTGAAGACCCCCAAGGCGTCTCTGCCGACCCTGGCCGCGTATAACGCGAAGTTTACGCCCTCGACGGTAGAACCCAAGAGTCTGAACTGGTGGAAGAATTACCCGAAGTATGTGGCAAGTCTCCTCCGCGCGCACTATGGAACGAACGCAACGCTGGAAGAGGCATACAACTATCTGCCGAAGCTGGATGACGGCAAGAACTATTCGTGGCTGACCCTCTTCGACAAGATGTACAAGGAGCAGTTCACGGGCTTTTTCGCGTGGGGGCAGAACCCCGCCTGCAGCGGGGCCAGTTCCAACAAAACGCGTGAGGCCATGGGAAAACTGGAGTGGATGGTCAATGTCAATATCTTCGACAGCGAAACCGGATCCTTCTGGAAGGGACCCGGGATGGACCCGAAGAAGATCAAGACAGAGGTCTTTATGCTCCCCTGCTCCGCCTCGATCGAAAAAGAGGGGTCGATCACCAACAGCGGCCGCTGGATGCAGTGGCGTTACAAGGCGGTCGATTCTCCGGGGATGGCCATTCCCGACGGCGAGATCATCTCGGAACTCTTCTACAAGGTCAAGGAACTGTACGAGAAGGAGGGTGGTCCCTTGAAAGAGGCGATCACCAAGATGACGTGGGATTACGGACCCAAGGATGTGGACGGCAAGGTCCGGCACCTGGACACCCACTACATCGCCAAGGAGATCAACGGCTACTTCCTCGAGGATAAGGAGATCAAGGGGACGCTGTACAAGAAGGGCACCCTGGTTCCCAGTTTTGCCTACCTTCAGGATGACGGTTCCACCTCTTCGGGGAACTGGCTCTACTGCAACTCCTATACCGAGAAGGGGAACATGGCGGCCCGCCGGGGCAAGAAGGATACATCCGGCATTGGTCTCTACTCCGAATGGGCGTGGTGCTGGCCGGTCAACCGCAGGATCATCTACAACGGTGCCTCCGTCGATCCGGAAACGGGGAGACCGTGGGATACCAAGCATCCCGTTATTATGTGGAACGGTGCCAAGTGGACCGGCGATGTGCCGGACGGTGTTGCCGCACCGGGCGCCGGAAGGCCCCCCTTCATCATGAAGTCCCACGGGGTCGGTTCGATCTTCGGTCCTGGTCTGGCGGATGGTCCCTTCCCCGAGCATTATGAGCCCTTGGAATGCCCCGTCGAGAGTAACATCATGTCCCCGCAATTTGTCAATCCGACGATCAAGAGGTGGGACGAGGATGGCACGGGGACGAACGTGGATGCGCGGGCGACCTGTGATCCGCGGTTTCCGATTATCTGTTCGACCTATCGGGTGAGCGAGCACTGGCAGACCGGTCTTATGACCCGTTGGTGCCCGTGGCTCGCGGAGATGCAGCCCGCCATGTTCGTGGAGATGGGGACGGAGCTCGCCAAGAATAAGGGGATCAAAAACGGCGAAATCGTTACCGTGAAGTCAGTGCGGGGAGCGGTCGATGCCGTGGCGATCGTGACGGAACGGTGGAAACCCTTTACTATCGACGGCAACACGATTCACGAGGTCGGGATTCCGTGGCACTATGGCTGGATTACCACGAAGATGCGGGAATACGTCCATGGTGACAAGAAACCGGAGGTCTTTACCTTCGGTGATTCCGCCAACATCGTGACTCCGTTCATCGGGGATGCCAATACCATGATCCCGGAGAGCAAGGCCTTCATGGTAAATGTCGAGAGGAAGGAGGTGTAAGCCATGTCTGAGAAAATAAAACTGTGCGATCTTTCCAAGTGTACCGGTTGCCGGGGATGCCAGTTGGCATGCAAGCAGTGGAACCAGTTGCCGGCGAGGCAGACCGTCAACACCGGCTCCTATCAGAATCCGCCGGATCTCCAGCCGAACACGTGGAACGTGATACGGTTCCAGGAGATATCCGATAACGGCACTGTTGACTGGCTGTTCAGGCATGATGCCTGTATGCACTGCACCGACGCGGCCTGTGTCAAGGTCTGCCCCAGCGGCGCCCTTTACCATACCAAGTACGGTACGGTCGCCCTTGACAACAGCAAGTGTATCGGCTGCAAGGAATGCGTCTTTGCCTGCCCCTTTGAAGTGCCCCGATACGATCCGGATACCGACAAGGTCGTCAAGTGCGATCTGTGTTATTCCCGGATCGACAACGCGATGGAACCGGCCTGTGTCAAGGCCTGTCCCACCGGCGCCCTGCGCTTCGGTGACAAGAATGAGATGCTGAAGGTGGCGTATGCACGGGCCAAGGAGTTGGGCGGCGACGCCTCCGTCTATGGCGATACCTTTGTGGATGGGACGCACATGGTGTATGTCCTTCCGAGAAAGGCCGGCGTCTATGACAGGCTTCCCGAGAAACCGCGTGTGCCCCTTTCCGTTATCGCATGGAAGGACTGGCTCAAGCCGCTCAGCCTGCTTGCAGCCGGCGGTGTTTTGGCAGGATCCTTCTTGCACTACATCACCCACGGGCCCAAGGACACCAGCGGTGATGGGGATCAGGTAAGCAAGGAAGGAGGCGAATAAGATGAAAAAAGGAATGATAAAGGCGTCCGATGGGTTTGAGAGAATCGTGCACTGGTGCATGGCCTTTTCCTGCCTGATCCTGATGATTTCAGGTCTGGGGATGATGTTTCATGCATTCAATTTTCTCGCGATTCCGGTTGGGGGGCTGAAGACCCTCAAGCTGATCCACAACTTCTCCGGGCTCGTGTTCATCCCGTCGCTCCTCTTCGCCATAGCGATATGGTGGAAGGAGGCGGGTATATTCAAGTTTCCCGAAGACCTGGAGTGGATCAAGGTGGCAGGCGGGTACCTGTGGCACGTCGATAATCCTCCCGAGACGGGGAAATACAACCCCGGACAGAAGGCCTTCTTCTGGGCGGTGGCGCTCTTCGGGGTGATCATGATCATCACCGGGTTGATTATGTGGTTCCCGCTGGGCCTCCCCGTGGAGCTGGTGCGGTGGATGTACCCCCTCCATGCACTCGGGTTTTTGGTGATCTTCCCCTTCTTCTTTATCCATCTGTATCTGGGAACCGTTGGTGTCCCCGGTTCCGTTTCCGCCATCCTGACGGGGTGGGTTACACGTTCCTGGGCGGAGAAACAGTGTCCGAAATGGCTTAAGGAGATGGAAGAATCCGGAAAACTGGAAGTCTCAAAATAAGAAAAGCCTTCACGCCTGAGGCGTGAAGAGTTCATGCATATAAGGGGTCTGTTCGATCGAGAGCAGGCCCCTTTCTGCTCGGATAAGTAATGCTTGAAATTGCCGGGAAAAGCATATATAGGGGGACTTCGCTTTCATAACCCATACGAGGTGAATCATGGCACAACTACTGAAAGATACCCTGAAAATGATCGACGGGTACAAACATATGAATCCTCATTACGAGGAACTGCTCGATATCCTTGAAGAGGTGCTGATCCTGCGGGAGGAATACCGTCGCAAGGTTAACCGGGATATATTCAACGTCGATGAGTCGCTCATACAGCAGAAGCTGGAAGGGGGACTTCCCCTGGTCGATTTTCCCGAGGGGACCTTTGAACTGCAAGAGCCGAAAGAGTATTTTATCGCCCTCCTCGAGATAGCGCAGCGAAGGGCATTGGAAGAGACCGGTGAAATCATTTGCCGGGTCAATACCGGTGAGTTGGACTATCGTGAGATGGTCCGCGAATCCTTTGCCATACCACAGGATGAGGAGACCTCGGATGAGCAGGAGGAGGGTGTTTTCGATCTGTTGGGCTTTCTTGTTGAAGAAAGCCTGCGGCCGGCGTTGGAGATTCTCTCTGAAAAATACGGCGACGTCATCGCCGCATCGAAGTGGGCCGAGGGGTACTGTCCCATATGCGGCAGGGAACCGAAGATATCGGAGCTCAAGGGAGAGGGGGGGCAACGCTTTCTCTTCTGCGGTCAGTGCGGATTTGAATGGCGGTTTAAACGCATACGGTGTCCTTTCTGCGGGAACGAGGACCAGCAGACCCTCGCCTATTTCACGATCGAGAACGAGGAAAAATACCGGGTCGACGTGTGCAATGTCTGCAACAAATATATAAAGGCGGTCGATTTCAGGAAGGCGGAGAAGGAACCTAACCTGGATGTGGAGGATATTGCGACGCTGCACTTGGATATTCTTGCCGATGAAGAAGGCTACGAATAGCCCTTGGTACCGGTAGCAGGACCGGACGGGGATGTCGTCCGCCGGTCAGTGTTGTGTATGAAAGAGTCCCATATAATAACCGTTATCGAAACCATAGCGAGGGCCCTCGCTTCAGAAAAGCTCCCCGTCGTTTCCGAATTGGCCGAGAAGAGGGGGTCTCCCTTTCAGATCCTCGTATCCACGCTCCTCAGCCTGAGAACCAAGGATGAAGTGACCGAGGTGGCCACCCGGCGGCTCTTTGAGCTGGCCTTGACCCCGGAGGAGATGCTGGCACTCTCGCCGGAACAGATAGCCGAGGTTATTTACCCGGTGGGATTCTATCGCACCAAGGCTCGGACGATCCTCCATGTCTGCCGTGAACTGGTTGATCGATACGGGTCCCGCGTTCCGGACAGTATTGACGAATTGCTGACGCTTAAGGGGGTGGGGAGAAAGACCGCCAACCTGGTCGTTACGCTGGGATACGGGGGGGAAGGAATCTGTGTGGACACGCATGTACACCGGATCTCGAATCGGCTGGGATATGTCACGACGAAAAGGCCTGACGAAACGGAGTATGCCCTGCGGGCAAAACTTCCCCGACGGTATTGGACGGGGTATAATACCCTCATGGTGGCATTCGGGAGGGGGACCTGCCGTCCCGTCTCGCCCCTGTGCAGTCGGTGCCCCGTTTCCGGATTATGTGAAAAGGTGGGAGTGAAACAGCACCGCTGAGGGACATGATCGAACACGGACGCGCTTTCTGTAGAAGACACGGCGCGCCCGGGAGACTACAATCGGATAGTATCCTGTGACTTTGCGGCGTCAAGGTAAAACCTGCCGTCATCCGTCGCACAGACTATTCCTTTGTGTACCAGATACTGAAGAGCCTGCGGTTTGTAGTCTCTCGTACCGATGTGAAGCAGCCCTTTCTTCTGCGCATAGGGGAGAGAGACGGCCGAATCCGCAGCGTATGCCCTTTTTGAATCAAGGTCTTTAATAATACGTCTGCAGACACTCTTCGTGATCATGATGACACCCCACTGGCTGAGTATGTAGGCCGCAATCAGCGCGGCGATGAGCAAAACAAATTTCATAAAGATTCCCTTTCGGCCTGCCCGTGAGGATGACAATCCCTGGAGGCCAATAGTTTTACCGGACGGTCCATGTTGTTCCTTCCGGTGTATCGTGAACGCAAATTCCCCGAGCATCAAGTTCCCGGCGCAGGCGGTCGGATTCTTCCCAGTTGCCTGCGGCCCGTGCCGTTGCTCGTTCCTTCATCAGTAGTGCGGCATCGCTACTGAGTCTCTTTTCCTGAAAATCCATCACGAGAAGGACGGAGTTGATCCGCTGCATGATAGCAAGAATCAAGTCCCTCTGCTGTGTGGTCAGTTGGTTTGCCGCCAGAGGAATGTTGATTTTCCTGACGAATTCGAACAGGGAGGCGAGTGCTCCGGAGATGTTGAAATCGTCATCCATTGCCTCGGTAAACCCCTTCCTGACGTCGTATATGAGCTGATCCGTCTCGGGGTAACCACCCCCCGGGGAGAACCGGAGGAGCCTCTGGATAAAGGTATCCAGTTTCTTGATTGTGTTACAGGCGGTATCCAGTGCGCCGAATGAGAAGGACAGAGGCTTTCTGTAATGGGCACTCAGGAGAAAATATCGGATCTCTTTCCCGGTGTATCCTTTCTTCTCGAGATCGACCACGGAGAAGAAGTTGTTCAGGGATCGTGACATCTTTTTGCCGTCCAGCATGACGAGTTCGGAGGCGAGCCAGTAGTTCGCGATATTTTTCCCCGTTGCGGCCTTGCCGATCGCCATGACGTTCTCGCAGTGCGGGAAGATGATGTCCGTACCACTGAGGTAGATATCAAAGGTTTCCCCCAGATACTTTATGGAGAGGGCTGCGCACTCGAGGTGCCAACTGGGCCTGGTGTTTCCCCACTTTGTCTTAAAATAGATTCCCTCCTTCAGCTCAGCCAGAGTAGACCGCTTGAGAAGATTGAAGTCGACGGGGCTGTCCTTTGCGTAATCGTCTTGGTCGATTGTCTGAGAATGGCGGACGTGTGCCAAGTCTATATTTGACAAAGTCCCGTAGCCTTCGAGCCGTGATATGTCGAAATACACGGACCGCAGCTTTTCGTAAGCATACCCTCTCTCCACGAGTTGCTCCGTCAGTTGGATCATAGCGTCGACGTTTTCACTCGCCGTTGGGTAGGTATTATCATGATTGATATTGAGCGTGGCGAGATCGTTGAAAAAGGTCTCGGTGTGCCCGCGGGTAAAGGCCCCGATATCCATGCCTGCCTTCTCGGCTCCGCGGACGGATCGGTCGGCCAGGTCTATGATGTTGGAGACATGTTTGACCGTATATCCCTTGAATTCCAAATAGCGGACGACCATGTCCGCCACGATGAAGCGGCGGTATGTCCCGATGTGCGGCACCTCGTGCATGGTTGGTCCGCATGAGTGCATCAGGATCTGATCGGCGTTGCGCGGTTTGAAGGGTTCTTTGGTCCGGGTGAGCGTGTTGTACAGGTGAAGAGAAACCTCTTCACGGTCCGAAAAGAGGGATGTGCTGAGATACCGCTCACCGCCGTCGGGGAAGATGACCACGATCACCCCCTCGTTCATCTCCCGGGCCTTTTCGAGGGCCACGTGCATGGCCGCACCGGAGCTCATGCCGACGAAGAGTCCCTCGGTGCGTGCCAGGGCCCGGGCCATCTCAAAGGCGTCTTCATCCAGGATGTTGACCTTTTCATCCAGGAGGTTCCTATCGAAGATACCCGGCCGGTATGACTCCTTCATGTTCTTGAGCCCCTGAATCTTGTGGTGGAGATAGGGTTCAACCCCGACGATTTTTATATCTTTGCCGTATTCTTTAAGCCTCCGGGAGATGCCCATAACGGTCCCGGATGTCCCGAGGGTTGCCACGACCATGGTAACCTGATGGTCGGTTTGCTCCCAGATCTCTTCCCCCGTTCCGTGGTAGTGGGCCATGATGTTGTCTTCGGAGTTGAACTGATCGGTGGCGAAATATAGTTCGGGATGAGCACGGAGCATCTCGTACGCCACCTCGATCGCGCCGTCGGTTCCCAGCTCGGCCGGGGTCAGATGCAGGTGGGCGCCCATGGCCTTTACTGTTTTTTTCCGCTCTTCGCTGGCCGACTCGGGCATGATCAGGGTCAGGCGATACCCCTTTGCTGCCGCGACCATCGCAAGACCGATGCCGGTGTTGCCGCTGGTTGCCTCGAGGATGATCATTCCAGGAGTGAGGTCCCCCCTCTCCTCGGCCCTCTCTATCATAGCGAGAGCGGTTCGGTCCTTGATTGATCCACCGGGATTCATCACCTCCATTTTGGCATAGATGGTGACGTGTTTGTGGGGATTTAAACGGCGGATCTCAACGAGAGGGGTACCCCCGATCAGATCAAGAATATTGTTATAGCGTTTTTTCATGGGGAGCCCCCCGATTGCATCGGAGTCAGCTGTCGAACTTCGGTACGGGGATCTTGACGAAAGGGACGCCTTCTTCAGTGAGGACGGTTTCTTCCCGTTCCGTCGTGGTTCCCTTGATGTTTCTGTGGTCTTCCTCGCCGGCGTGGATCCGCAGGGCAACTTCGGCGAACCGGCTTCCCACATCTTCGAATGTCTTATCGACATACTCGTGGAACATCTGGAGGGCCTTCAGGGGGGAGAGTTCTCGTTTACGTGAATCATTGAGTCGCTCGGTCCCCTTTCCCATGACCGTAATGGTTGAAGGGACGATATCTATGCTCGAACTGCCGCACACCGGACAGGTGACGAGATTTTTCTTTCGCTGATTTTCAAAGGCATTTCTGTCGTTGAACCAGCCTTCGAAAGTGTGGCTATTTTCACACTTGAGGTCATAAATGATCACGGAACCGATTCCTCCTGTAGAGCGTTGGCTGACCAATATCATGAAAATCCGCATCAGACAAGTCGTGACATCACCTTTAACGCAGATTGCACACGGCATGGTTCACTTTTTTATGGACATTTCGAGATAAATTATATAGTCAATGGGGCTGTCGGGATGTGGCCCAGCCTGGTAGGGCACTGCGTTCGGGACGCAGGAGTCGCGCGTTCAAATCGCGCCATCCCGACCATTTTATGAATTGCTACCCGGCGACGGCTCCTGCCATCGAAAAGATGGGCAGATAGAGGGCGACGATCATCCCCCCCACAACACCTCCCAGAAACACCATCATGATGGGTTCAAGCAGTGATGTCAAGGCACTCACCGCGGCATCCACCTCGGAATCGTAAAAATCGGCTATCTTTTCCAACATGGCATCGAGGGCGCCGGTGTTTTCACCCACCGCTATCATGGAGACGACCATGGAAGGAAAGATGTCCGCTTCCGCAAGGGGCGCGGCGATCGTCCTCCCTTCACTTATGCTCTTTCTGGTGTTCATCAGGGCCTTTTCGATCACCTTGTTCCCCGCTGTCTTGCTGACGATCTCAAGTCCGTCAAGGATGGGAACGCCGCTGCTCATCATCGTGGAGAGGGTCCGTGAGAATTTTGCTACGGCGACTTTCTTTAGTAAGATGCCGAATACGGGTAGCTTGAGGACAAAACGATCTACCTGAAGTCTCCCCCGCCGGGTTTTGTAATATCTCCGAAAGACAAAGACGAAGAGGGCGATTCCCCCCAGTATATAGAGGATATTGTTTTGAACGAAACGGCTCAGATCGACAAGAAACTGTGTCGGGCCCGGGAGGGCCGATCCCATGCTTGAAAACATTTCCTCGAAAACAGGGACAACCTTGTAAAGGAGGAGGATGACCACCGCTACGGCAACAATGAGAACGGTAACCGGGTACGTCATAGCTCCCTTGACTTTCCGTTTCAGTGCTATCGCTTTTTCCATATATGCGGAAAGACGATTGAGGATCACATCCAGGATGCCGCCCGCTTCACCGGCAGTGATCAGGTTGACGAACAGTTCGTCAAAGACGTCAGGATATTGGCTGAGGGCATCCGTGAGCGAAGATCCTCCTTCGATATCATCTTTGATCGTTTTGATGATCTTTGCAAAAGAAGGATTTTTTTCCTCTTCACCGAGGAGGTCCAAACACTGAATGATGGGGAGCCCGGCGTTGATCATCGTGGCGAATTGCCTGGCGAAGACCACCACATCATGCTCTTTGACCTTCTGCTGAAGGAAAGGAATGTTCTCAAAGAGATCCTTGGGTTTTTTCTTTATATTCTCGGGTTTGATTCGCTGACGGCGGAGCTGGATCCTCACACTGCTTTCATCCGCTGCCTCCATTTCACCCTTTTTCTTTTCCCCCCTTCTGGTTGTTCCCTCCCACAAATATACCGACATGTTTACCTCCTTTCCCCCTCTGTGCTCGACGTATTCATCCGGCGGGTTATTTCATAGAGGATAATGCCACCCGCTACGGATACATTCAGGGAATCGAGGGGGCCGCTCATGGGGATGGAAACCAGGATATCACATTTTTTCTTGACGAGTGGTCGGATCCCCTTTCCCTCACTTCCCAGGACAAGGGCGACACGACCGCTATAATCAGGGGAAGATATCTCTTTTTCACATCCGGCAACGGTACCGTATACCCAAAACCCCTCTTCTTTCAGGCGATCGATGGTTCTTGCAATATTCACGACTTTTGCGACAGGGAGATGAAGGGCCGCGCCGGCCGATGCCTTGATGACCGAAGAGGTGACGGACGCCGCTCGATTCACCGGAATGATCAGGCCCGCGACGCCGAAACAAAAGGCCGTCCGCATAAGAGCGCCAAGGTTCTGAGGGTCGGTAATTTCGTCAAGGATTAAGAGGAGAGTCTTCGTTTGTGAGCTGCAGCCGGCAAGGATTTCATCGATATCCGTATACCGGAATTCTTCGCATATGCAGAGGACGCCCTGATGGTGATGGGTGCCGGCGACGGTGCTCAGATGTTCTTTGTCCGTAAAGACGACGGGAATCTTTCTACGAGAGGCAAGGTCTGTAATCTCCCGGACGCCACCTCGTTTGTCCCCTCTGATCAGGAAAACCTTTTCTATCCCGCCGCCATCCTTCAGGGCTTCCGCAACCGGATGAACGCCATAGACTACCTGCATCGATCTTCCTCGAAGTAGGGAATGAGTATCTTTAGAGCAACCCTCTGGCGATGTCCTCGGTGATGCCGTCAGCCACGGCGACGGGATCGTCAGCCAACCGTATGGGTCTTCCCACCACCAGGTAATCCGCTCCCATAGCAATCGCATCTTGCGGCGTCAATACCCGCTTCTGGTCATCATTCGTCACCTTGCTACCGGGACGTATCCCCGGGGTCACAATGATGAAGTCTTTTCCGCAGGCCTCTCGTATGGGGATTACATCCTGTGCCGATGCCACAACTCCCGGGACACCGGCATCCCTGGCCGACACGGCAAGCTTCAGGACCAGCTCCTTCGTGGTGCCTCCGAAACCGATATCGTTGATGTCGGAATCACTCAAACTGGTGAGAACGGTAACCGCAAGGAGTATCGGAGGAACGATGCCTCGATCGCGGGCGGTTGTGTTGACCGCATCAACTGCCCGCTCCATCATCTCACGCCCTCCCAGGGCATGGATGTTGAACATAGAAATCCCCATTCCTGCCGCGGCCCGGGAGGCCATCGCCACCGTGTTCGGAATATCGTGAAATTTCAGGTCGAGAAAGACATTTCCTCCCCTTCCTTGGATCTTCGATACGATATCCGGACCGAAACGGGTGAAGGCTTCTTTCCCTACCTTGAATATCCCCACGTGGTCCTTCAACAGGTCAACCCATCTGAGAGCCTCATCCATTTCGTCTCCCAGATCAAGGGCAAATATCAATTTGTCACGGCATCTTTTCGCTGTCTGCATCTTCGTTTGTGTGATTCGTATCATCGGTTAGTTGAGCCAATTTTATCTCGATGGGATCCATGTCGAGAATTTCGGGGTGGACATAGGCCACTTTACCTTCCGCTATTTCACGCAGGGCGGTGACGATCTCCCGGTTGTTTTTCTTTTCGCTGAGGGGTCTCGCATTTTTCAGAAGTTGCTTGGTTCTCAGGGTTGTCAGGTGCGTCAGGGCGAACCTGTTCTTTGCCTTCTCCAGAGAATCTTCCACGGTAACTCGCGCCATAATTTTATATACCTCCGGCTGTTCGATAAAAGTCGTCTATCCTGCTCTGGAGCCGATTACGCCTGTTCTTTTCGGCCCTGTATACAGAGCTCAGTACCACTACAGAATCTGCTATTATATCATTAAATATCACATAATCATAGCACTCGTTCACTTCTATCTCTTCCATCGCCTTGTTGAAACGCATCTCTATAACCTCCTCGGTCTCGGAGCCACGTTTTCTCAATCGTTCCTTGAGGATCTGCACGGATGGCGGCATGACGAAAACGAGGACAGCGTCCGGGTATATCTTCTTGACGTTCCGTGCGCCCCGGGTATCTATATCCAGAACGACGTCATATCCTCGGTTGATCATCTCATCGATGTCCTCTCTGGAGGTCCCGTAAAAATGACCATAGATCTCCTCACACTCGACAAATTCGCCCGCGGTTTTTCTTCGTTTGAATTCTTCCAAGGAGGTGAAGTGGTAGTCCTTCCCGTCCACTTCCCCCCTTCGCGGCGGACGCGTGGTGCATGATACTGAAAAACGGAGTGCCGGAAATTCAGCAAAAAGCCGTTTGCACAATGTGGTCTTCCCCGCTCCCGACGGTGCGGAGATGACCATAACGATGCCTTTTGTATCGATTTGTTGCATCTCTTCTCATCCATGGTGGAACCGTTCAGTCCAAATCACACCGCGCTACTCGATATTCTGAACCTGTTCTCTTAATTTAGCAAGTTCCGTCTTAATTTCGATGACCGTACCGGATATGGCAAGGTCGCTGCTCTTGGATCCGATCGTATTGATCTCTCTGTGCATCTCCTGCAGCAGAAAATCCATTTTCCTGCCGATCGCCTCTTTGCTGTCCAACATCGTGCCGAACTGTTTCACGTGGCTTTCAAGACGAACAATCTCTTCGGTGATATCGCTCTTTTCAGCCATGATCGCAACTTCCTGGATCAGTCGCGACTCGTCGCACCCCGTATCTTCCGTCAATTCTCGAATGCGCATTGCAAGTCTGTCCCGGTAATTTCTGAGCACCTCAGGGACCCTTTCTTTCACGGTTCCTATCGCGGTCGTGATCGTTTCAAGGCGCGTGGTGAAGTCTTCATAAAGGAGTTTGCCCTCGGTTTCCTTCATCTGGATGAGGGAATCGAGGCAATCGTCCAGTATCTTTTCGACGGTAACCCATATCCCCTCCGGGTCGATCTCCGTTTCCGCCGTGTAGATGCTTCCCTTCAGGCCGATCAAGGTATCCAGCGTTATATCATCGGAGAGATTAAACGATTCTTTCAAGCTGGTGAGGAGGGCATAATAGCTGTTCAGGAGAGGGCGGTTCGCCTCCAACCTGTCTCCGCCGTTCGTACTCGGGTCTGACTCGATCCTGATATTCACTTCAACTCTTCCCCGGGAGATTCGCTCCGCTACTCTCTTTTTGACATTCATCTCCAGTGGGGCCAAAATGAGGGGAAGTCTTACACAACTTTCGAGATTCCTATGGTTGAGAGATTTGATTTCTACGGTCAGTTTCTTCCCCGCATAGACGGAATCGATCCTTCCATAACCGGTCATGCTTCGTATCATAGATGCGTCTCCTGGATAAGACGGGACAACGGATTGTCCCGCTCTTGCTTTTGGTAGCACGTGCTACCTGATTGGGTGCTTTCGCTCCCGGACCAGTTGTATCATATATCTTTCACGGATGTTGTTAAACATCGCGATCGTCTCTTGGTGTGCGTAGTCGGGGTAGGTCCACTCGAGTCTCCGAAAGGAATGATTCGTGAAAATAAGGGTCAAATCGGCATATATGCCGTCCCGGAGATAGGGACGATGTGTATAGGCCTTTCCCGTGGCGAGGATCAGATGGGCCTGAGACAGATATCCCGGGTCGATGTTGACAAGCCTGTCATCGTTGCACGTGTATACCTCTTCAATCTTGTTGGTAAAAAGTTTCATATCCGGGAGCGTTTCGGGTGGCACAAGGGTCTCGAAGGAAACGAAGCGCCTGACGAGACTGCTCCCTAATTCTGTTTCGTAATAATCTGTATATGCAAAGGGAGAGACGGCACTGATGTAGTCAATAGCTCCCCACTCCTCGGATAGAGCGTTTACGGCTGCGTGCAACATATCCGTATCCCCGGAGAAGATGCTGGATACGATCTTGACCGGCTCGGGGTGGGTTGGTCTGCTCATAGTGCCTTTTTCAATTCATCCCGGCGAACCGGTGCCGTTCCTATCTTGCCAACCGCAATGCCGGCTGCATGATTAGCGAGAACTGCGGCTTCCGTGAATGTCGCTCCGGCGGCGACTGAGAGGGCAAAGACACCGATCACCGTGTCACCAGCGCCGGTCACATCGAACACCTCCCGGGCAACGGCCGGGATATGGGTGACGGAGCCGCCGTTTTGAAAGAGAATCATCCCGTCCTCGCCCATTGTCACCAGAAGGGCCTTCAAACCGAAATCTTGGAGGAGTGATGCCCCCTTTCGGATGAGGTCATCCCCCACTTCGATCTCTCTGCCGAGGGCTCGTTCCGTTTCCTGACGATTGGGAGTGAGAAGATCGCACCCGCGATAGGGAGTAAAATCGCTCTGTTTGGGGTCAATGCACAGGATGATTCCTCTCCGTGTCGTGATTTGACGGATCTCCCTGACGAGCTGTTCCGAAAAGACCCCCTTGTTGTAATCCGAAATAATGATCGCCCCCAGGTCATCCTGTATGGACTGTATGTACGTTATTATTTTGTTGAGACTATCGTTGGTTACCGGGCTCTTGTCTTCCTTGTCGAATCGCACCACCTGCTGATTGTGGGCGACGATTCGGGTCTTGATGCTGGTGGGACGTTTCTCTTCGACGATTACCCCTGCCGTGTCGATTTTCATCTGTTGCAGTGCATCCACGAGCCATCTCCCCATGGGGTCCGAACCGACGATGCCGGAGACGGCGACCTGTCCCCCCATGGAGAAGACGTTGTTCAACACGTTGGCGCACCCGCCCAGCAGGAGGCTTTCGGAGGTCACATTGACCACCGGCACCGGGGCCTCCGGCGATATCCGCGACACCTTTCCCCAGATGAACTGATCGACCATCAAATCGCCGACGACCAGTACCTTGGCACGATCGAAACGATCGATAATCTCAAGCGCCCTCTTCCTGCTTATGGTGTTTTTCGCCATATCACCCCTTGCAATGTCGAGAAACGAAGGCGGTGATCAATGCCCGTGTCCGTTCCTTCTCTCCGAACAGGCGAGGATGCTATTATTATAGCGCTTTTTTGTCAATGCTTTTTCTCAAAATCCTTGACTAAACAGGCAAAAGGATATAGTTAGGACTGCCTTATATGGTAATTAATTTCTGTTCAAAAAGGGTCCTTCCCCGCAACCTCTGTATCAATCCCTTGATTTTTTTGTGAACATGCGGTGAATTGCTTGTTTTTGAATGAAAACCGAATCCGTACCGGTAGTTCGGGAAATACATCGGCAGATGGATATGCCTGTCAGCGAAAGAGGCCATGATGGACGAGAAAAATGAGCTATTGAGAAAACGCAAGGAGAAGATGCATTCTCTTCGGGAAATGGGGATTGCCCTGTATCCGAATGACGTCAGGGTAACCGCGACCACCGGGTCCGTAATCAACCGGTTCGGGGAGATGGATAACGATGAGCTGTCTCAGATTGAGGAAAAGGTGGCGCTGGCCGGTCGGTTGATGGCGGTCCGCAATTTCGGAAAGGCCGCATTTATAAACATTCAGGACAGGGCAGGAAGAATTCAGGGATACATTGCACGGGAGAAGGTCGGCACTGACGGCTATGCTGTCTTCAAGAAGTTTGATGTGGGCGATATTGTTTTTATCTCGGGAGGGCTTCTGAAGACGAGGACCGGTGAATTGACCGTCGATGCCGATGAGATCAGGCTTCTTTCAAAGGCGGTGCGATCCTTGCCTGAGAAATGGCACGGGCTGACCGATGTCGAGGCCCGGTACCGGCAAAGACCTCTTGATCTTATCATGAATCCGGGGGTCAAAGAGGTTTTTTATGCGCGAAGCAGGATCCTCAAGCTGATCCGTGATTTTATGCAGGAGCGGGACTTTCTGGAAGTGGAAACGCCCATGATGCACCCCATGGCCGGCGGTGCGGTGGCCCGCCCTTTCAAGACATATCATAACACCTTGGATATGGATCTCTATCTGCGTATCGCGCCGGAGCTGTACCTGAAACGTCTGATTGTCGGGGGGTTCGAGCGGGTCTTCGAGATAAACCGGAGCTTCAGGAACGAGGGGATATCGACCTCTCATAACCCCGAATTTACGATGATGGAATTCTATCAAGCCTACGCCACGTACGAGGACCTGATAGTGATGACGGAAGAGATATTCACCTCGATTTCTCAGGAGATGTTCGGATCTCTGCAGTTTCAGTATCAGGGGACCGAGATTGACCTGACCCGTCCCTGGCAACGCCTGACGGTCAAGGAGGCCATTCTGAAGTACTCGGATGTGACGGCCGATGTCCTGGAGGACCGGGAACAGGCCGTACGATTCGCCACGGAGCTGGGACTTCCCGTCGAAGACGATGAACCGCTGGGGAAGATCATCGTGGCGATCTTCGAGGAGGTTGCGGAAGCCAAGCTGATTCAGCCGACTTTTGTGACCACTTATCCCCTGGAGGTGTCGCCCCTCTCACGAAAAAGCGCCGCGGACGATCGGTTTGTCGATCGGTTCGAGTTGTACATCTACGGGAGGGAACTGGCCAACGCCTTTTCGGAACTCAATGACCCTGAGGACCAAAGGGCCAGGTTTGAGATGCAGTTGAGAGAGAGGGAGGCGGGAGACCAGGAGGCCCATGAGATGGATGAAGACTACATCAGTGCCCTGGAATACGGCATGCCGCCAACGGCGGGCGAAGGGATCGGTATCGATCGGCTCGTTATGCTCTTCACGGATTCTTCATCCATCAGGGACGTGATACTCTTTCCCCATATGCGGGCGAAGAGAGATGTCCGGTAATCAAAGCCGGCCCTGGTAAAAGACGATCATTTCTTTCGCACCATGTAGGTTTTCCTGCTATGTCATATGAATTCTTCATAGGTCTCCGGTATCTCAGGGCGAAGAGGAAACAGACCTTTATATCCGTTAACAGCGTTATCTCGGTGGCGGGTATTTTCCTGGGGGTTGCCGCGCTCATCATTGTCTTGGCGGTTATGAATGGGTTTGAGATGGAACTGCGTGACCGGATCCTGGGGGTCAATTCTCATATCGTCTTGATGCAGTATGATGGGGGGATGGAGGATTATGCCGAGGTGATGAAGCGGGTCGAGTCGATCGACGGCGTAGTGGCCACCACACCGTTCATATATGGACAGGCGATGCTGAAGCACGAAGGAAGAGTCACCGGTGTAGTCCTGCGCGGCATGTCGACCGAAACGTCGGCCGCCGTTATCACGCTGGGGAAGATGCAGTCAGGGGATATCGCCTCTCTTTCGAGAGGCGAGGATACGGCGAACTTGCCCGGTGTCGTCATTGGAAAAGAGCTCGCACAGAATCTGGGTCTTTCCCTTTCCGATACGGTTGAGATTCTCCTTCCCATGGGGATTCCCACCCCGATGGGGGTGATCCCCAAGATCAAAGAGTTCACGGTCGTCGGTATCTTTGATTCGGGGTCGTACGAGTATGACTCGACACTCGCCTTTCTGTCTCTTGAAAACTGTCAGAAGTTCCTGAATATGGAGGGGACGGTCACCGGGATAGAGATCAAGGTGGATGAAATTTACGGGGCACGGAAGATCGCGAATGCCATCGAAAAGGCCCTCGGATATCCCTACTGGGCACGGAGTTGGATGGAGATGAACAAGAATCTTTTTTCGGCTCTGAAGTTAGAGAAGAGGGTTATGTTCATCATCCTCAGTTTGATTGTCCTGGTTGCCGCCTTCAACATTATCACGACGCTGATTATGACGGTGATGGAAAAGGCTCGGGATATTGCCATTCTCAAGTCGATGGGAGCCACCTCGCGGAGTATCATGAAGATATTTATGATAGAGGGCATGGTGATCGGTGCCATCGGCACGATACTGGGGTGTCTGACCGGTATTACCATTGCCCTGAATCTGGAACGGATCAGTCGTTATATTGAAGACCTTTTCGGGTTCAAGATCCTCCCCAAGGATGTCTATTATTTAAACGAGCTTCCCTCCCAGGTGAATTACGGGGATGTTGGCGCCATTGCCTGTGTCGCGATGCTTATCTGTTTTCTAGCGGCGATATATCCGTCGTGGCGGGCCTCCCGGCTCGATCCGGCCGAGGCGCTCCGGTATGAATAGGAGGCGGGGGGTGTAATGATCGAAATAGCCCAATTGACCAAGACCTTCGTAAAGGACGGCAACAGGATCGAGGTGCTTAGGCAGGTTGACTGCACCATTTCGCGTGGAGAATCCGTCGCAATTCTGGGTGCTTCCGGGACCGGCAAGACGACTCTCCTCCAGATACTCGGTGCTCTTGATCATCCGACCTCCGGCCATGTTTTTTTTGATGGTGCGGATATCTTTGCCTGGAATGAAGCGAGGCGTGCCGAATTCAGAAACAAAAAAATCGGGTTTGTCTTTCAGTTTCATCATCTTCTTCCCGAATTTACCGCGCTGGAAAACACCGCCATGCCTGCTCTGGTGAGCGGTGTAACCAAACGGAATGCATACCGGAGGGCGGAGATTGTCTTGACGGAAGTAGGCCTTAGTGGTAGGTTGACGCACAAACCGGGTGAGCTTTCCGGGGGTGAGCAACAGAGGGTTGCCATAGCGAGGGCCATGATGATGAATCCGGATGTGATCTTGGCTGATGAACCCACGGGAAATCTTGATTCGGGAACGGGGGAAAAGATCCAAGGCCTGCTGTTGGCCCTTGGTAGGGCTCAAAATACCACTCTTATCGTTGTTACCCATAACAGATTGCTAGCCGATGGGATGTCTCGGATCCTCAATCTGGCGGATGGAAGGATTTGCGATGTATAGATACAGAACCTGCCTGCTTGTCGCTCTTTTCATTATGATATGGTGTCCGCTCTCTGGTGCGGTGGCCGATACTCTTGCTGAGCAAAGAAATGTCGCGAAAGTTGCCATCCTTCCCTTTGAGATATACAGCAGCCAGGGTGTCCGAACACTGCAAGAACAGATAGGGGTCGAGTTGGCGGCCGGTTTGACGGAATCAGGGTACATCGAACTGGTGGACGAGAGATCTTTCCGGGGGTTGATTGAGGGGGAAGAAGGAAATGGTCGCTTGGCTCTCCTTGTCGGGGAACGGACCGGTGCCGGGTTCGTCATTACCGGGAGCGTTACCAAGTTGGGTGACATGTTCAGCGCGGACGTAAACGTGACGGACAACAAGAGCGGTCATCGTTCCACGTTCTTTGCACAGGGGAAGAGCATCAATGCCCTGATCGCCCGGTTAAAAAACGACATACTTCTGAAGATATTAACCGGTCAAAGGATAGCTGAGGTACGACTGGTGGGGAACACCAGAATAGAAAACGACGCTATCTATAATGTCTTGAAAGGTACGAGGGGATCACTCTTTTCAAAGGAGCGCCTCTCCAGCGATATAAAAGCCATTTACAAGATGGGATACTTCAAGGATGTCAAGGCGAAGGTGACCGAAAGCTCGGAAGGAAAGATTATCGCCTTTACACTAGAAGAACTCCCTCTGGTTACGGGAATAGAAATCACGGGAACCGACAGGATAAATAAGGGGGATATCGAGGGATTGATTACGGTCAAGGAGCGGCAGATCCTCAACCTTGATAAGGTACGGTCCGACCTTGAACAGATAAAAACGTTTTACAAAAATGAGGGTTACCTCAATTCCCAGGTAACGTACCGATTGGATGAACAACAAAAAGGCGTACGGGTGGTCTTCGACATACAAGAGAGCAAAGAACTGTATATAAAGGAGATCACCTTTGAGGGAAACAGGGCGTATAGAGACAAAGATTTGAAGGAAATGATGGAAACCTCGGAATGGGGAGTATTCCATTTTGTATCGAAGTCCGGGTCCTTCAACGAAACCCTGCTGAAGCAGGATATCAATCGACTAACCGTCTTTTACCTGAACAACGGCTATATCAATGCCGCAATCGGGGAGCCCGAGATCACCCATGACAGGAAATGGATATATCTCAAGATACCGATAACCGAAGGAAAACAATTCAGAGTAGGCGAGGTGACGATCACGGGTGATGCGATCGATATCCCTCAGGCGGAATTGATGGAACGACTTCAAATTACCGGGAAAGACTATTTCGATCGGGAGGCCATCATAAAAGATGTCGATATCCTGACTGAAGCCTGCAGGGACGAGGGGTATGCCTATGCTACCGTCGTTCCGCGGACGGTGCCCAGAAACGAAGAGCAGAAGATCAATGTTGTCTACCATATGGAAAAAGGTAGCCTTGTATATATCAACAGGATCTCCATAACGGGAAACACGAAGACACGGGACAAGGTGATTCGGAGGGAGCTTAAAAGCATAGAAGGAGATCTGTATGACAGTAGTAAGTTCAAGACAAGTTACATGAAACTCAACAGCCTCAGATATTTTGAGGAGATCAATTTCCAGACGGAGAAGGGACCCGACGAGGGTCTGATGGATATCACGGTGAATGTCAGAGAGAAGGCAACCAATATGATCAGTGTCGGGGCCGGATACAGCGCCGTCGACCATATGGTGCTTATGGCCCAGATCTCACAGCAGAATCTCTTCGGAAGAGGGCAAACCCTTAATCTTTCCGCTTACCTGGGAGGGACGAAAACGAACTATGAGCTCTCCTTTGTGGATCCATGGCTCTTTGATATTCCTCTGTGGAGCAAGTTCGATCTGTGGAACATGGAACGGGATTATGACTCGTATAATGTCGATACCAAGGGGTTCGGCACGACGCTGGGGTACCACCTTTTTGAGAAGGTGACCGGGTACGTGGGATACGAGCTGAAAACCAATAACGTGTATGATATTGAGGATGATGCATCGAACTATATCAGGAAACAGGAGGGAGAGCTTACCTCGAGCGGCGTCACCCTGACACTGTCACGGGATACGACAAATGACGCCATGTTTCCCTCGAAAGGGTCGAAGAACAGCATCGCCGTCGAGCATACCGGGAGCATCTTGCAGGGAGACGCCAGTTTTACGAAATACACCGTTACATCGAGCTGGTTTTTCCCGCTGCCGATGGATAATGTCTTCGGGATTCGAGGAAGAGCCGGGTATATAAACCCGAATGAGGGGAAGGAGATCCCTGTCTACGAGCGGTTTTACCTGGGCGGTATGAACTCTCTCAGGGGCTTGAGGGATGTCGGCCCTGTGGACGAGGCGGGTGATCCCATGGGAGGTGAAACCATGCTGAATTTCACTGCCGAGGTTGTTTTTCCGCTCATAAGGGATGCCGGGATCAAGGGGGTGGTATTTTTTGATACCGGAAATGCGTGGAACAGCGGATATCATTTTGATGATATGCGAAAAACGGCGGGTGCGGGCGTGCGCTGGTATTCTCCGATTGGTCCCTTGAGGCTTGAGTGGGGATATGTTCTCGACAGAGAAGGGGATGAGGCCGCGAACAGATGGGAATTTACCATCGGCATGTTTATGTAGGGAGGTCACGAGATATTATTTTACACGAGGAGGAGTTATTCATGAGAAAGGGTATAAGTTTTTTAATCGTTGCCGTTTTTCTGCTCGCCGGTATCTGCACGGTTGCCCAGGCGGGGGAGATCGTCTTTATGGACATGAAGAAGATTGTGTTGGAATCTGAACCAGGAAAGGCCGCGGGGCTTGATCTGCAGAAGT
Organism: Syntrophales bacterium; assembly: GCA_963662405.2. Taxonomy (GTDB): domain Bacteria; phylum Desulfobacterota; class Syntrophia; order Syntrophales; family UBA2210; genus UBA6078. The sequence continues at coordinate 80,820 of CAXXKT010000001.1, read as the reverse complement.
TCATTGAGGGGAAAAAGGCGGAACGAGAAGAGATTGAAGGTCGGCTGAAAAAGATGCAGGCCGACCTGAAGAAGCAGGCCCCGGTATTGACGGAAAGCGCCTATAAGGAAAAGGAACTCGATTACCAGAAGGAATACCGGGATTATAAGCGGTTCATCGAAGATACCAATGCGGAGATGAAACTGAAAGACCAGGAGCTTTCTCGGAAACTGATCCCCGAGGTGCTCAAGGTGGCGGAAACCATCGGGAAAAAAGAGGGGTATGCCGGTATCATGGATATCGGCAGTAGTGGTCTTGTATACTATGCCAAAGAAAAGGATGTCACCGACAAGATTATAGAGGCATACAACAAGGACTATTCCAAAAAGTAAGCTATGGCAGTCAGTACGAAGCTGAGAGAGATCGCAAGACACGTAGGCGGCACGGTGGTGGGGGATGCCGACGTGCGCGTCTGCAATATCAGGGGGATCGATGAGGCGGGTGAGGGTGACCTGACCTTTATTGCAAATCCGAAATACAAGGATCGCATCGAAACAACCCGAGCATCCGCGATTATTGTTTCCCCCGGCGTGACAACTCCCGGGAAAAACCTGATCGTCACCGACGATCCCTACAGCGCCCTGGCGGAGAGTCTCACCCTGTTATACCCGGATGAGGAGATCCCTGCGGGGATCAGTGGCCGGGCCGTTGTCGAAGACGATGCCGACATCGATGAAGGTGCCACCCTGTATCCCGGCGTATACGTCGGTAAAAAGGCACGGATCGAACGGGGGGTGGTGCTGTATCCGGGGGTTGTTGTCTGTCATGACGTCGTTGTCGGAGAGGGGTCCATACTGTATCCGAACGTCGTCGTGTATAAGGGGTGCACCATCGGGAAGCGGGTGATCCTCCACGCGGGGGTTGTTGTCGGGGCGGACGGATTCGGTTTCGCGAATCCGGGTGCCGATAATAGAAAGGTTCCGCAGATAGGGACCGTGCAGATAGACGATGATGTCGAAGTCGGAGCAAATACGACGATAGACCGGGGGACCCTGGGAAAGACCTGGATTCAAAAGGGGGTCAAGATCGATAACCTGGTGCAGATCGGCCATAATGTCGTCGTCGGGGAAAATTCCGTCATCGTCGCTCAGGTCGGGATTGCCGGCAGCACGAAACTGGGCCGGGGTGTTGTACTGGGCGGACAGGTCGGCGTTGCCGGTCACTTGACCATCGGCGACCATGTCATGGTCGGCGCGCAATCTGGTGTTCATGAGAGTGTCTCTTCGGCCCAAATCGTCTCAGGGACACTCCACATGCCGCACCAGACATGGCTCCGTGCCCAGGCATGTATGCCGCATCTGCCGGAAATGAGGAAGTCAATCAATTCAATGCTCAAGAGGGTCGAACACCTGGAAACAACCGTGAGAGACGCTCAAAGCAAGGGATATATTGCAAAGGAGTAATATGTAAGGATGGGAATTCATCCCACGGCGATTGTGTCGTCAGAGGCGTTTATCGACAGCGACGTTGAGATCGGACCATATACCGTCATCGGTCCGGATGTACGGATAGGAAGCGGGACCGTTGTCGGTTCCCACGTGGTGATAGAGGGGCCCACGCGGATAGGGACCGGTTGTCGGATATTCCAATTTGCCTCCATCGGGGCGCCTCCGCAGGATTTGAAGTTCGAGGGAGAGCGTTGCGAGGTTATTATCGGGAACAACAACACGATACGGGAGTTCGTGACGATACACCGGGCGACGGCTGCCGATATAGCGATGACCTGTATCGGAGATGACAATCTTCTCATGGCGTATTGCCACGTGGCCCACAATTGCAAGCTGGGAAACCATATCGTCATGTCGAATGCAACCAATCTGGCGGGACACATCCACGTTGAAGATTACGCTATCATCGGTGGTATGTCCGGCGTTCATCAGTTTACCCGGATCGGATGTCATGCGATGATCAGCGGCGCATCCGCGGTGACCCAGGATGTGCCCCCCTATGTGACCGTTGCAGGGAATCATGCACGGCCATACGGCCTGAATCTGATCGGTCTGAAGAGGCGGGGGTTTCCTGAGGAGACCATTGGGGAGTTGAAGAAGGCATATCGGATCGTCTTCCGGTCTTCACTGCGTGTCTCCGCCGCTGCGGAGAAAATACGTGAGGAGATCCCGGATTCCCCCGAGGTGGGTCATTTTATCGCATTCATCGAGAAATCCGAAAGGGGAGTCTGCCGGTAGCCCGGAGGCGTGTCGCTGCCTGTGACGGATCATCCGTTCTGTATCGAGAGGCCCGAATGTACGAGGTGCCGGGGCAGAAAACAGGGTGATGGGAAGTATGCAGGTGGAGATACCGGGCAATCGGGTTTTACCGGCGATTTCGGAGTTCTGTCACGTTATCATATCCCCACATGGATAATTCCGGGATCATGCAACTTGAAAACCCCGACATAGTGATCGTTGCCGGAGAGGCCTCCGGTGACTTGCATGGCGCGACCCTGGTGAGGGAGATGCTCGGCATCAACCCCGCCCTTCGTTTTTCAGGGGTGGGGGGAGATGCGATGGAGGCGGCCGGTGTCCGTTTGGTTGCTCATTCCGCCGAAATGGCCGTCATGGGGATTACCGAGGTGGTGCCCCGGTTGGGTTTTATCCTGAAGGTCAGGCGCGGGCTCAAACGATTGCTCATCGAGTCTCATCCGGCCTTGCTGATCCTGATCGACTATCCGGGGTTCAATCTGCCCCTCGCTCGATTTGCCCATGAAAATCGGATCGCAGTCTTCTATTATATTAGTCCCAAGGTATGGGCGTGGAAGAGAAAGCGGATATACGCTCTCGAACAATATGTCGATCGCATGGCCTTGATACTTCCCTTTGAAGAGGAAATCTACCGGGGATTGGATCTTGATGCCCGGTTTGTCGGTAATCCGCTCCGGGATACCGTCAAGAGGAGCTGTTCGCGCGATGAGGCACTGAAGCGGTTTGACCTGGAGAAAGGGCCGACAACGGTTGCCATGCTCCCCGGAAGCAGACGGGGGGAGGTGACACGGCTCCTGCCCGTAATGATGAAGATGGCCGAAATCCTGGCGGAGAAGCTTCCGGCCGTTCAATTCGTTCTCCCACAGGCTTCGACGCTTCCCCTTCATGTAGTGGAGGAATTGGTCAAGGGGTATACCGTGGATGTACGCATCACGCAGGGAGATGTGTACGATGCCGTGGGGCTGGCCGATGTGGCTGTTGTGGCTTCGGGTACGGCGACCCTGGAGGCGGCCCTCCTTGATGTGCCGATGGTGATTGTGTACCGGATGTCCCCCCTCTCCTATCGGATCGGAAAGATCTTTATTCATGTGAATTATATCGGTCTCGTCAATCTGATAGCGGAAAGAGCGGTTGTCCCCGAACTGATTCAGGGGGAGGCAACCGCGGAGAGGATGGCTGATGAGGTGTACGATATCCTTGCCGATCGTTTCAGGGTGGATGAGATACGGAAGGGCTTCCGTGAGGTACGGGAGCGGTTGGGGGAAGAGGGGGCGTCCCTCAGGGCGGCGCGACTGGCGTGTGATCTGATAGCGTGAGTCGAGCCGAATGAACGGGCAAAGATCTGGGACCCCGTGGTTCCCCATGCCCGGTTGCTATACGCAGCATTCCCTCATGCCCCTCGCACGTCGGGGACGGGAATCCCGGGAGACGTTGGTAATCAGAGGGAAATGATACGACTCAGCGACATTGCTTCCAGGATATTGTACGATCACCGGAGACTGATGCGGTATGCGCCGCTCGTGGGTGCATCTTTCCTCTATCGCGCCGGTGTCGAACTTCGTAATCTGTTATATGATACAGGTGCGCTCCGCACGCAAAAGGTGACATGCAGGGTCATCAGTGTCGGAAATATCATGATCGGCGGCACCGGGAAGACCCCCATGGTGATCATGCTGGCCCGGATGCTGAAGGAATGTGGATGGAGACCGGCGGTACTGAGCAGGGGGTACGGGGGAAAGAGAAAAGAAGAAGTCGGGATTGTTTCGGATGGACGTCAGATCCTGATGGACCCTCATGAGGCGGGGGACGAGCCCGTCCTGATCGCACGCAGTATTCCCGCTGTACCCGTCATTGTCGCGACCGATCGGGTCCGTGCGGGAAGGGTTGCCGTGGAACGCTACGGAACGGACGTTCTTGTGCTGGATGACGGATTTCAGCATCGTCGCCTGGCTCGCGATATCGACATTGTTCTCCTGGATGGGGTCCAACCGTTCGGGAACGGTTTCCTGCTGCCGCGGGGTGGGTTGCGTGAGCCGCGAAGCGGGCTCCGAAGGGCCGATGTGGTAATATTGACGGCAGCGGGGAGATCGGATGATCCCGTTCTTGGGAGGTATTATTCCGGTCCCGTCTTTACGGCCCGGCGGAGGCCGGTGGGGCTTGTGAGAGGACGGGCGCATGAGACCTGCACGACTGACTGTCTTTCGGGGAAACGGGTATGCGCCTTTTCGGGCATAGCTCATCCCCGGAGCTTTCGGGATACACTGGTCCCCCTGTGCGGTGCGATAACATCGTTTCTTCCTTTTCCGGATCACCATATCTATACGGCGGCGGATATTGATTATATCCGGAAGGCCTTTGGTGACAGCGGGGCTGAGGTCTTGGTGACGACGGAGAAGGATGGTATGAAATTGAGACGATTTGACGATTTTTTTGAAGGGATATATCTGCTCAGAATTGAGATGGAAATAATGGATCAACAAGGGATATTTGAAAATGATATCAGGGCACGGCTGAAGCGATGAAACAGATAACAGTGATGACACGAACGATCTTTGTCCTGTTCAGGGCGATACCACTTAACGTGCGAAAAAGGCTGTTCAAGGCGGCGTTTATCTTATTCTATCACTTTTCCGAAAAGAACAGGATGATCGTCCTTCACAATCTTGCCCGTGCATTTCCCGAAAAGGATATGCCCGAGCTGAAGAGAATCGCCAAGGATTCCTACCGGCATCTGGGGATCGTCGCCGCGGAGTTTTTCGATATCATCTCCCTGACGATGGATACCATCTTTGACTGGTTTGTTCCCGAAGGCCTGGAACACTATGTGAAGGCCTACGCGCAGAACAAGGGAATTCTCCTCTTTACCGGGCATTTCGGGAACTGGGAGATCATGGCCGCCGCCTGCGCCGTCATATTCGATCCGGTGCATATCGTGTACCGTGAGCTGGATAACCCCTTCATGAGAAACATCGTCGACAGGGTCAGGAGCTATACGGGCAACAAGCTCATTCCCAAGGGAGGGGCGGCCAGAAAGATCATCAGACTCCTCGGGAAGAAGCAGAGTATCGGGATCCTCATCGATCAGAATGTGTCGTGGAAGGAGGGAGTCTTCGTCGATTTCTTCGGGAGACCGGCATCGACCACCAGCGGTCTCGCCGCTATCGCCCTTCAGACGGGGGCGCCGGTCCTTCCCGCCTTTGCGTACCGGATACCGAACGGAAAATACAAGGTCGTTCTCGGGCCGGTCCTTGAGATGGTGAGGACCGGTGATTATGACCGGGATATTTACGAAAACACAAAGATATTCACGAATATTCTTGAAGGACACGTTCGGAGACATCCCGAACAGTGGTTCTGGCTCCATCAACGATGGAAGACCAAGAAGACACAGGTCGTGGACAAGACAAAAAAACGGACCTCGCGACCATGACGAATAACCGCCTGAAACTGATAAAATCAGGAGATATCGTTCCCGAGCGGATCGAACGGATACTGATCCGGGGGACCAACTGGATCGGAGACGTCATCATGAGCCTCCCGGCGGTGTCGGCCGTCAGGAGCACCTTCCCTCACGCGCGGATCTGTGTCCTGGCAAAACCGTGGGTAGCGGATCTCTACCGGTCCTGTCCCGATGTCGATGAAGTCATTGTGTTCCAGAGCCCCGGCAGACACGACGGAGTCGGCGGAAAGGTACGCCTCGCCCGTGAACTGCGGGGCGAGGAGTTCGAGCTGGCCCTCCTCCTTCAGAACGCGATAGAGGCCGCCCTGATTGCATGGCATGCGCGGATTCCGCTGAGAGCCGGGTATGATTCAGACTGCAGGGGGGTGTTTCTGACCCATGCGGTTCACCGAACGCGGGCGATACGCAGGGTCCACCAGATTGATTACTACCTGGCAATGGTAAGGACGCTGGGGTGTACCGTGGCGGGGAGGGATATCCGACTCGTTCCCGATGCCGATGCACGCACCGCGGCGGACAGGACCCTTGCGAGTCACGGTGTCCAGGGGAGAGATACCCTGATCGGTATCGCCCCGGGGGCCAGTTATGGACCGGCAAAAATGTGGTTTCCTGATCGGTTCGCCGCCGTGGCGGACCGACTTGCGGACCGGTTTTCGGCGCGAATTGTGCTCTTCGGCAGTGCCGGAGACCGGAAACGGGCGGATTCGGTGCAGCGGCACGCGAAACGGGATCTGATCAATCTGGCGGGTGAGACAGGCCTCAATGAGGCGATGGCTCTGATCTCCCGGTGCGGACTCTTCATATCCAACGACTCGGGGCTCATGCATCTTGCCGGCGCCCTCGATGTCCCTCTGATTGCGGTCTTCGGATCGACGAATCCCGTAACGACGTCCCCGCCAGGTGAGCGGAGCCGAGTCTTGTACAAGGGCGTTTCATGCAGCCCCTGCCTGAAAAAGGTGTGCCCCACCGATTTCAAGTGTATGGACCTGATACGGGAGGATGATGTCTATGATGCCGCAAGGAGGCTGTTGGAGGCGCCCGTCACCGGGAGATGACCGCCGAAGGGATGAAAAGGATGGACACAAAGAACGCTGCGGTATTCTTGGACAGGGACGGGACCATCAATGAAGAGGTCGGGTATCTTGACAGCCTTGATAAGCTGCACATATTCCCCGGGGCATTCGATGCCGTCAGGGCCATCAATGAGGCGAGGATGAAGGTCGTGGTGGTCACGAACCAGTCGGGGGTGGCGCGGGGATTGTTCGACGAGGGGTTTGTCGATGCGGTCCATGAACGGATACGGGAGCTTTTCCGGGAGCAGGGTGCCGTTATCGACTGTTTCTACTATTGCCCCCATCATCCCACCGAGGGGGGCGGGCCCTACCGCATGGTATGTGACTGTCGGAAGCCCAAACCCGGCATGCTCCTGCGGGCCTCGGGGGAGCTGAATATCGACCTCTCCGCCTCGTATGTGGTGGGTGACACGGCAAGGGACATCGAACTGGCACGGCGGTGCGGGGCCGTAGGGATACTGGTCAGAACGGGCTACGGGAAGGATATGGTTGTTTCCGAAATACAGCCGGCATATGTGGCGGACGATATCCTGGATGCAGCGCGCTGGATAACGGAGGATGCGGGCCGTTGAATATCCTCATCATAAAACTGAGCGCCATCGGCGATGTGGTGCACACCATCCCCTCACTGGCGGCAATCAGAAGGCGCTACCCTGCCGCCCACATCACGTGGGTGATAGAAGAAGGTGCATCGGATATCATCGCGGGACACCCCTGCCTCGACCGAATCATCATATCCCGGAGGAAACGCTGGTTCAGCGATCTGAAGGCACGGCGCGATGTGCGCAGGACGGTCCGGGAGATCCGTCTCTTCGTGATGGCTCTCAGAGACAGGGCCTATGATCTCGTTGTCGATTTCCACGGGCTCTTCAAGAGTTCCATCCTTGTCTTCCTGAGCAGGGGGAGGCGCAAGATCGGGTACGACAGTATGCAGGAACTGTCAGGCCTTTTCCTGAACGAGAAGGTCTTCGAGGATATGGACAAGCATGCCGTGGACCGGTATCTCGATATCGCGGATTACCTCGGGGCGGATACGGAGACCCCGGAGTTCCATATTCACATTGAAGAAGAACACCGGAAACGGGTCGAGCGGCTTCTGGAGAAAGATGGGATCAAGGCGGAAGATCGATTCGTCGCAATCAATCCGGTGGCCCTCTGGGATACGAAGATGTGGGAAGACGAAAAATTTGCAGAGCTGTGTGACCGGATCGTTGGAGAATTGAAACGGAGAGTGGTCTTTACCGGAGGACACGCCGATCAAACAGTGAAACACATTCGGTCGCTCATGCACCATCCCTCGGCGGATATGACGGGGAGGACCTCCCTGAGGGACCTGGCCTATCTGTATGAACGAGCGGCCCTCGTCGTCACGACCGACAGCGGGCCCATGCATGTGGCGGCCGCCATCGGTACGCCGACGGTGGCCCTCTTCGGCCCGACCGATCCCGCGCGAACAGGGCCATATGGAACGGGACACACCGTTGTCCGTGCCGGTTTGCCCTGCAGCCCCTGTTTCATGAAGCGGTGCGTTACGAAGCAGTGCATGAAGGACATCTCCGTGGGGGATACATTTGATGCGGTGCGGCACAGGATGAAAGAAACGATATCATGAGATTCAAAAAGATCTGGAAGGTCGTGTGCGCGCTGGTGATCCTTGTGGCCGTTGTGGCGCCTGTAATCCCGGCGAATGCCGATACCGGTACCGGCCAAACTGCGTGCCCTCTATTTGAGACGGGGGTTATGGCCGGCTATGGAGTCGGGAATATTCCGGAAGGGAAATACCGCCCCTTGCTCATGGTATGGCACATCGGATTCAAGCTGAAACAATTTTCTTCGCGAGAACCGGAAGCCAAGCGAGACACCCTCTCCCTGTTCCTGGAACCGCAGGTCAATCCTTCTTTCTCCCCCGCGACCAACGTCGAATTCGGGATCGGATGCGGGCTGAAATACAGACACCATATCACGGAGAGGGTATCGGCCTATTGCATGGTCTCCGTCGGCCCCCAGTGGATGTCTTTACAGACGAAAAACAGGCAGACGGGTTTCTCTTCTCCGATATGGCCGGTGTGGGACTTTCGATCTTGATTACGGAGCGGTCGGCAATAGATCTGGAATTTCGGGGGAGGCATCTCTCGAATGCCGGTCTGAAGTTGCCCAACGGAGGGATCAATTCCTGTGTCGGAGTGGTCGGCTATTCGGTATTTTTTTAGGGATCGGGCGTTGAGGTTTACATGGCACACGGTGAGTGGTATAGAGGCCACGTGCGTGGAGACTCCCGTGCGAACAGGAGGGATCGATAATGAAGATGGATGAGGAATTATTGGATATCCTTGTCTGCCCGCGGTGTAAAGGGGCTATTCGCCTGGCGGGAGACGAGACGGGGCTGATCTGTGACGCGTGCAGGCTTTTCTATGAGATCCGGGATGGTATCCCCATCATGCTCGTCGAGGAGGCAAGGCCGCTGGAATGAGCGGCGTATCCGGGCCGTCTTTCACTAAGTCGGAGAAAGCGTCGGGACGGTCCATGCAGACGACCGGAACGACCATCAGTAGAGAACAGATATGAACGAATTCAAGCGTATCTTACGGCTGGCGAAGCCGCATATACCGAAATTTCTCGGTGCCATGGTGTGCATGCTCGCCGTGGGAGCTACGACATCCGCACTGGCCTTTCTGGTCAAGCCCGCTCTGGACGGGATCTTCCTCGCGAAAGATAGCAGCAAACTGAAGTGGATCCCGGTCGTCATCATTGCCGTGTATTTTATCAAAGGTGCCTGCAGCTACGGGCAGACGGTCCTGATGAACTTTATCGGCCAGCGGGTCATCACCGATTTGAGGAGTGACCTGTACAACCACATCCAGAAGCAGGCCCTCTCCTTTTTCGGCAAGCACCCGACGGGGATACTGATGTCACGCATCACAAACGATGTGAACCAGATCCAGGGGGCCGTTTCGGAAGCCGTATCGAGTCTCTTCAAGGATTCCTTCACGCTCATCGGTCTCATCTTCGTCATCTTCTATCGTGACTGGAAATTGGCTATCATTGCCGCCTTTGTCTTTCCTCTGACCATCTATCCCATCGCCAAATTCGGTGAGAAAATGAGGAAGGTGGCCACCGGGACCCAGGTGACCATGGGGAGCCTGTCCAGTCTGCTGCAGGAGACGATATCGGGGACGCGGATCGTCAAGGCCTTCGGGATGGAGGGATATGAGGGGAGGAGATTTTCAAAAGAGAACGAAAAGCTTTTCAGACTGTATATGAAGTCGGTATCCATCCGGGCCCTGTCCTCCCCCTTCATGGAATTTCTGGGTGGCCTGGGAATCGCCGCGATCATCTTTTACGGGGGATATCAAGTCATCAACGGTATCTCTACGCCGGGCACCTTCTTTTCCTTCCTCGCCGCCCTGATTATGCTCTATGAACCGGTCAAGAGGCTTACCAACGTCAACAACACGATCCAGAAGGGGATCGCCGCAACCACCAGGGTGTTCGCGATCATGGATATGACGCCGACGATACGTAACGATGAGAATGCCCTGCCGCTGTCGCGGATTTCACGGGGGATCGAAATCAAAAAGGTCACCTTCAGTTATGGTGATGAACCGGTTCTCAAAAATATCAATCTTGAAGTCAGGGTCGGTGAGGTGGTGGCCTTTGTCGGTATGAGCGGGGGAGGAAAGACGACCCTGGTGAATCTGATACCGCGGTTCTATGATGTGACCGAAGGGCGGATCCTGATCGACGGTCATGACATACGGGATGTGACCATCGAGTCGCTTCGAGGACAGATCGGGATCGTGACACAGCAGACGATACTGTTCAATGACACGGTCAGGAACAATATTGCTTATGGCGATATACGGAAGAGTGAAGAGGAAATCATCCGGGCCGCCCGGTCGGCCAATGCCTATCAGTTTATCCGGAACCTGCCGAAGGGATTCGATACGATCATCGGGGAGCAGGGAGCGCGTCTATCGGGGGGTGAAAAACAACGCCTTTCCATTGCGCGGGCACTCTTGAAGGATGCACCCATTCTGATCCTCGATGAAGCCACGTCTTCCCTCGATACGGAATCGGAGATGGAGGTACAGGGGGCCCTTGAAAACCTCATGAAAGGAAGAACAACCCTGGTCATCGCCCATCGGCTCTCGACGATCAGTCATGCCGATCGGATCGTTGTCCTGGCTGACGGGGAAATCGTTGAGGAGGGGAACCATGATACCCTGATGGCGCAGGGAGGCGAGTATGCGAGGCTCCACAATATGCAGTTCAAAGGGACGAACCTGTAATGCCGATCGCTCGGGACCCGTCAGCATCAGTTGAAAAGATTACTGATACTCTGTATCTGATTACCCTCCCCATGCCCTTTCGCCTCCGGCCCGTCAATATCGTCGTGCTTGTCGATGGGGAGAGTGTGATCCTCTTTGATACGGGGTTGAATCTGGGGGGGACGTTTGCGCGGTTTGAAGAGGCCTTGCGGGAGATCGGCCGGTCGGTCCGCAATATAGGACATATCTTTATCACCCACTATCACGCCGATCACTGCGGTCTGGCGGGAACGATCAAGGAGATATCCGGCGCGACGATCCACATGTCCGAGATCGGTACTCAGATCCTGGACGATAATCACGATCAGCGGATCGTGGCGGATACGGTAAAGAAATTCTATACGCGACAGGGAATTGCCGAAGAAACGGTGGACTCCTATGTGATCTTTCTCAGATATTTTCGAAAGGCGACCACGCCCTTTCAGGTCGACGAATTTCTGGATTTTGGAAAGGTGTATCAGTTCGGCCATACAACGGTAGAGGTTATCCCGAGTCCCGGCCACGCCCGAGACCATGTCTGTTATTTCTTCCGAAAGGAAGGGATCCTTCTCTCCGGTGATCATATCTTGCCTGATAGCGTCTTCAATCTCCGCCCGGATCTGTTCTGTCCCGAATTCCGCCCCGCCCAGGCCATGCTTGATTCCTTGACGTGCATAGAGGATCTGCCGGTTTCCCGTGTCCTGCCGTCCCACGGGGCCCCCTTTTCAGACCTGAAACCGATAGTCGCAGAGATCAGAAGACATCACGAAGAGAAAAAACGAAACATCCGCTCATCCCTGACTCGGGAAGGCAAGACGGCATTGCAGGTATCCGGGGAGATCTTTGGGGTGGACCTGCCCGGATTCGACAGGTTCCTCGCCCTGAATGAAACATATGTCCACCTCGTTGAATTGAGGCGTGAGGGGGCAGCTGTAGAGTCAAGGGTCAACGGACATGTTTTGTACGGTATTCAGTGACGGGTGAGGTTGAAGCCCGTTTCATGATTCGGAAGAGCGATTTATATAAAAACTCGAAGATTCCATTAGATGGTTTGATGAGTTCTTTGCTGTCGTTGCCACGATCATGAAAGATATTTGAGAAGAATTACGGGGAATATCCCATCGGTAATTTCAATGGCCTGTGTTTTTGGCTGATAAATGATGAATACTCTTAGAAACAAATTCATTACAAATCGTGTGTTCCAAAGGGGAGCAGGTGCATTCCTCGATCAATTTGTCTTTGTGCTGGCAGGGGTGATGGTATTCTTTAACCCCTTCCCGCACACGACCGCCATCAAAGAAATATCTTTCTATGTTATCGTTATAACTATTATCGCTCTCATTGCTTCCGGAAGATCTGCGTTTTCATTGCGCTCTCCCTTGACAGTCCCCTTTGCCCTTTTTGTCCTCTGGGCCGGTGCGAGTACCTTCTGGGCGATTGATGTGCCGAACACTATCCATGATGTGTACGCCCATGTGATCAAATGTGTCGTGATATATTATGTGATAGTCAATTATTTCAGTTCGGAAAAAAAGCTGATTATCCTCACGTGGATTCTTATCGTTTCCACATCCATCTTCGCTCTCAGGGGTATAGTGCATTTTTATATCGTGATGGACATTCCTCTCAATCAACGACTGATTCATTCAACCGGTGCTCCGGTTAATTCAAGTGCTATCCTCAATCTTTTTTGTGCATTTCTGTCTTTCTTTTTCCTTACATGGGAGAAACGATGGCCTCTCAGGGTCCTTCTTTTCGTCTGTTTCGCCGGGACATTGACGGCGATGCTCCTGTCATACTCGCGAGCCGCCTTGATTGCCCTCGTCATCTCCGCCCTTGTCTTGCTTCTTGCAAACAAGGTCTACAGGAGGTGGATCATCCCCGCGCTCGTGGCCTTGTCGTTGATCGTCGGGGGGGGATACCTGTGCTCTCCCCACCTGAAGCTTCTCAGGCCGGAGGCGCTTTGCAAAGACCCGAGAATCGGGATTTATTATACCTGTGTGGAAATATGTAAGGATCATCCGATTGCCGGAGTCGGGTTCGGAGGCAAGACCTTTGAAAAACATATGTGGACCAAATACAATCCCAAAGTGCCTGAACGGTTGCAGAGCCCTGAGCCCGCGTCTTCTCCCCATGGCTTCGTCTTTGATCTCGTCGTGCGTCTGGGACTCGTCGGTCTCATCCTCTTCGGGCTTATCATACTCAAGGCCTTACAGCTCAATCGGATGATCATGAATTGCCGTGATCCGGCCGTCATGAGATGGGGGGCGTACCTCCTGGCTTCACTGACGGGGATGTTGATCGCGGGGTTTTTCGGTTCTATCCTTCATGGCGCCGCCGGTTGGAATGTATATATATTACTTGCCATGATAACCATTTTATGGAAACTGGCGCAGGAAAAGGAGAGAGGGTATAATCAATCTTGAAATCAGGGTTATACCCGCGGCCATATTCGGTTGGTTTTGCGATAGGGCGGCAGCAGTCGATCAGTATCAATGGCGGTTCGAACCGGCCTTGCCCGCATTACCAGGTGTTTTTCAGACCGCAATCCTGACGCACTGTAAACGGTGATACAGAGATGATCGACAAAAATCGTTCAACGGATCTATCCGTTGTTATTATTACCCATAATGAAGAAAACAATATCGGGGAGTGTCTCGAAAGCGTCCGGTGGGCCGATGAGATTATTGTCGTTGACTCGGACAGTGTTGACCGAACAGAGGAGATATGCAGCCGATTCGGGGTCGATTTTTACCGAGAACCGTGGAAAGGCTTCGCCCGTCAGAAGAACAGTGCCATCGAGAAGGCGACGAGAGGGTGGATATTGAGCCTTGATGCCGATGAGAGGGTGACCCCTCAATTACGAGAGGAAATCATCACCGTTCTCGGGAGCGATTATCCGGAGAACGGGTATTTCATAGCGAGGAAAAATTTTTTTCTGGGGCGATGGATCAGACGATGCGGGTGGTACCCCGATCACACCTTACGGCTTTTCAAGAGGGGAAAGGGCCGATTCGGGATACGGGAAGTGCACGAAGCGATAGAGCTTGACGGAGGTGCCGGACGTCTTGCCTGTCCGATGGAGCATCACACCTATACGTCACTGGGTGATTTTATGGAGCGACTCGACCGGTATTCCACCCTCGCGGCGCAGGAGCTGTTAAAGGAGCAGAGGAGATACGGTGTCCACCACATCCTCTTTCGCCCCCTCTATACCTTCATCAACATGTACGTGATTCGTGGTGGTTTTCTTGAGGGGTATTACGGCTTCATCCTTTCCGGTCTCTACGCATTCTACACCTTTCTGAAATATATCAAACTCCGCGAACTGCAGGATGCTGAGCTATGAAGATCGCGATGGTCAGACAACGATATACCGACTTCGGCGGCGCAGAGCGTTATACGGCGGCTCTCGCCGGGCATCTTCTCGAAGCGGGACACGAAGTGCACGTTTTCGCTCATGAATGGAGGGGACGGCCGGATGAATCGGAAGGCGGGGGAGTCGTCTTTCACCCGGTCCCGGTGATCTCGGGCCTCTCCGTCCTCGAAGTGATTTCGTTCGCCGTTAATGCGCGTCGGTTGTTGAAGCAGGAACGATTCGATATCATACACAGTTTTGAACGCACCACCTGCCAGGATGTCTATCGCGCGGGCGACGGATGCCACCGTGAGTGGCTCGTGCAGAGAGAAAAGATCGATCCTTGGCCGAAACGGATTATCAATCGGCTGAATCCCCTCCATATCGCCCTGCTCTCGATAGAAAAAAGGATATTTGCGGAGGGCAACTGCCGGGTGGTCATCGCCAACTCCGAGCGGGGGAAACGGGAGATCATGCATCACTACGGCGTTCCATCGGAGAAGATACGGGTTATATACAACCCCGTAGATCCGAGCCTCTATATGATTGATAATGATGACGAGTCAAGGATTCAGCTGAGGGAATCCCTTTTCATCCCATTAACCGACACCGTACTGATCTTTGTCGGGTCCGGATTTCGAAGGAAGGGACTTCGTGCTACCATGGAAGCGCTCTCTCAACTCGATCCCACCATTCGATTGCTCGTGGTCGGGAAAGATCGTCTTCGACCATACCGGACATTGGCCCGAAAACTGGATATCGAAGAGAGGGTCCATTTTGTCGGACCGGTGGTTCATCCGGAGCAATATTATAACGCAAGCGATCTATTTGTTTTCCCGACTATCTATGAGCCCTTCAGCAATGTCTGTCTTGAGGCGATGGCATCGGGCCTGCCGATCGTGACCTCCCGGATCAACGGTGCGTCGGAAGCGATCACGGAAGGCCGAAACGGATTCATAGTGGAAGATCCGGTTGATTCCCAAGAAATAGCGGCCAAGATCCTGAAGGGATTGGCATTAAGTCGTTCCTCCCTCAGGGGGTATAACTCTGAACTCCTGACTGCATTCTCGTGGAAAGAGCATATGAAAAAAGTATTCCATATCTATGATGAGATTGTGATGGGAATGGCCCGGCATGTATGAGAAGAGAGACAATATCCTCGTTATCAAGCTGCGTCATATCGGTGATGTGATCCTGACGACACCGGTCTTTGCGGCCCTCCGATACCACCACCCCGATGCGTATATCGCCGCTCTGGTCCATGAGGATGCTGCCCCCGTCCTTGGCCATAATCCGTCTATCGACAGGGTTTTTACGCTTCCGAGAGCCACGAACCCGATTCGCCGCGTCCTTCGACAGATGCAACTGATTGCGGAGCTGCGAAAACAACGTTTTGACCTTGTACTGGATCTGAGCCGGAGTGACCGCGGGGCCTTTTACGGATTTGTGACGGGTGCGGAAACGCGGTTGGGGTTCGCAACGAGGCAGAGAAAGGTCATCGACCGTCATCTATTGTATACCGATGTCGTGACCCCGCCGGGGGTGCAGCACATCGTCGATCATCATCTCGAGATGGTTAAAAAACTGGGATTGTCAATTCCCGGTAAAGAGATTACCTTCTCCCTGGACCGGTTCGAAGATGATGTGTGTGCGGGTATCCTGGAGGAGAAGGGGATATCCCGAAACGACGATTTTGTGGTGATTCACCCCTGTTCCCGGGATGGGCATAAGGCATGGCGGATCGGCGGTTACACGGCGATCTGTGATTATGTGTCAAAACAATACGGGATCAGGACGGTGCTCGTCGGCGGGAATAACCCCGTGGAACGTTCACTGTGCGATCGGGTAGTCCGGCTCGCGGACAGTCCCCCTGCCGATCTCGGAGGACAGCTATCCCTGAACCAATTGGCTGTTATAACCGCGCGCTCGCTGTTGTTCGTGGGGATCGATTCCGGTCCCATGCATGTCGCTGCGGCGGTTGGGACGCCTGTCGTGGCGATCTTCGGACCGTCGCGTCGGTTTCGGTGGGGACCGTGGGGCGAGGGACACGAGGTCATACAAAAAGACTGGCCCTGTGTGCCGTGTGGCAAGAAGGGGTGTGACGGATCCGGCACGAGCAGGTGTCTTGATGAGCTTTCCGCCGAAGAGGTCATCGCGGTCCTGGGACCGAAGATTCGGGCCCTCCTGTCGGCACGGGACAAGAAGCCGAGCGAAGCGAGTGCATGAAAGATATCGGTACGTATACGGGACCCCGGGGTCTGGAAAGGTTGCTGCAGGAGATACGGTCTGTCCTTCGCCGCAAGGAGAGGGTCGTGGTTGCCGTGGCCGGTCTCCCCGGCGCAGGGAAAACGTATCTGGTCAAGAGATGGGTACGACTGGGATTCGGCCCCATTCGCCGGAGAGACATTCTGGTCATTGATGACAATACGATCTATTCGACCCGGTTCTGGCGACTGGAATGGGAAAAGATCCGGATTGCGAAGGGCATGGCTGGTCGTGCCCTGGAGTCCACCGATGCACCGGTTATTATCTTTTCCAACTGGATACCGAGCCGTTTCCTGGACTGTGCGGACATCTACGTTACCGTGCAGCTGAGCGAAGACGAACGCATACGCCGGTTGAAACGAAGAGAGAAAAAGGCCCCTGAGAAGTTTCTGATACAGAAGGGTAAAAACGAGATTCCCCTGGAAGAGCCGTTCACCTGTCCGCGTGTCATGACCCTCGTCAATGATTCCCGGGGGATGACGCGGTGGCATTGGATGTGGGCGATCAGACGGATCTTTTCATCTCGGAAGGAAGGAATGAAGAAGGTAAAACCGGTATGATGACGGATGGAGTGAAACGGTCCGGGAAGGTCCTGTTCTGCGGTCCTATCGATGAACCTTTGAACTCGGGCAGATACATGATTGCGGGGATAGAACGACTCGGATATAAGGTGATCGGATACGATTACCGGACACACCCCGATTATGAACACGATATCCTGCGCATCGTTGCAGCCGAAAAACCGGATTTTTTCTTTACCCTGAAGGGAGAAAGGTTTTCGCCTGATTTTGCCGCAAAGGTAAAACAATGCGGGTGTGTTACCATCCTCTGGTTTACCATGCTCTCGCTTGAGGAGTGGATGGTTCCCCTGGCGCGGGCCTTTGATTGTGTGGTGGTGAACGCGGACCACAATATGTTTTCCCTCCTGGACAAGGGGATAAAGCATGTCACCTGGATACACCAGGGGTTTGCCCCCGAGTTTTTCGGATTGACGGATGTGCCCGGTATACCGGTACCTTCCTCATATTATGCGGATGCCGCCATGATTGGCTCCATGGGGAAACCGATCTATACAAAGCGGTCCCAGTTGATTGCCCGGCTCAGGAAAGAGGGGATCGATGTCAAGTGGTGGGGGCCGCGACTCTGCAGACAGATGAGGAATTTAAAATATTTTTACGGGGGCGTGCATCGTTCATGGACGGGGGGCGAGGCGTATATGAAGGATTTTGCGGATGTCATTCGGCACAGCAAGATCTTTGTCGGCCAGGATGCGGATACCCCTTTCAAAGGGAAATACCTGAGCAATCGAAGCTTTGCCGTGATGGGGTGCGGAGGTTTTTATCTCTGCAGGAGGACATCCGGTATCGAGAGTATATACGATGTCGGGAGAGAGATGGATGTGTTCGATACGGATGATGAGATGGTGGAAAAGGTGCGATATTACCTGGATCACGAAGAGGAGAGGAGAACAATCGCCCTTGCGGGTCAGAGACGGGTCCTGGCCGACTATACATATGAACAGCAGATGCGTAAGATATTCGAATGGGTCTTAGGCGAACTGAAAGGAAAAAGATGACGGACATCGCTTCGGGATATGACAAATACTGGGAAGATCGGGTGGATAAGGGACACTATCAGTTTACCGATGTCCACCGTTCGATCATTGAAACGGCGGCCGGTCTTCTCGGGGAAGAGGAGGCACGGATCCTGGACTGTGGTGTCGGTCCGGGACATGTCTTCAAAAGGCTTGGGGAACGGTATCATGCATACGGTATAGAGATATCGAAGAAGGCGTTCGAACTGTACGATTTCGATACGAGCACCATCACGGTATGTGATCTCAACAAAGGGCTCCCCTCTTACCCGGAGCCGATGGATCTTGTCATCGCCAGCAGGATCGTTCATCATCTCCAGGACCCGGAGCGGTTTGTCGGACAGGTGCGGGAGCTGCTCACGGATGGCGGCTGGTTTATCGGGGTGATCCCGAACATCTGTTACTATCACCACCGTCTGAAATTTCTCTTCGGCACCTTTCCGCCCATATCGGGGGCTCACGTGAACTTCCAGACCGGTCCCGACTTTCAGCGGATGGTTGCGCGTGCCGGTTTTCGGTTGCACCGTTTAACCACCCCCAAGCATACCATCCGTGCCAAACTGTGGCCGACGGTATTCAGTCAGGATTTGATATATGTCTTCCAGAAGTAGCCGGCGCGATCTGCGGGACGAATTTGAACAGTACCGGATTCGGTCTGCCCACACGAACGCCGCGTACAAGATTCCCTTCGGCGGGGATCATCTTTTCGTGAAGGTGTACGGTCCGAAAGAACCGCGGGTGTCCTATGAGATCAGGAGGGCTCTCGATGGTCTCGGAATGAGACAGCCCGTTGAATACCGATCACCGTCCCGTCGGAGGGACTTTGAGAAGGAGGTCCTCCGGCACTGGGAAAAAAACGATTATGGCGTCCCGGCCATCACCGAGAACCCTTTTGCTGAGTTATCACATCTCCCCGTCCTGACCACGCGATATATCGAGGGGATGACGATCAGGGAATTTATCCGGTCGGAGCGGTTCGGCGCGGCTGAAAAGCAGGAACAACTGGCCGCACTCTTCCTGGACACCGGCGGCCGCCACCGGGTTGCACTCCGTACCGGCGACAACCGGCTCTTTCATATCGACGCGAATACCCGGAACATCATTCTTGCTCAGGGTGTCCTGTATCACTGCGATTTCGAGATGGGAAGGCCGTGGGAATCACCCGTCCGATGCGCTTCGCGTGAGGTTCTCAAGTTGCTTGTGTCTGTCATTGAAGACATGGGGACATCATGCGCGGAACCCGTCTGTCGGACCTTCAGAGAGACCTATACGGAGGACGTCGTCTATGACGGTATTGAGGAGGGGATTACCGGAAGGCCGTTTCAGGGTATCCACCGATTCAATGACCGCAGGAAAAAGAAAAAAGATCCGGGAAGGGTGACGCTGTACGACATACTGCCGTTCCTTTCCTGAAGGGGTCTGTTTCCAAGAAGGACCCGAATGGCTGGATTTGAATGCAACGGGTGGACCAAATCGGGGGGAATGTGTGGTATAGACCTTTTTATAAAGACCGCGACGTAACGGTCGATGAGAGATGGAGCCGGATGATGCGAATGGTTACATTCTTATACAGTGCGAAAGGAGCGGTACCATAGATACGATACGGATAGGCACACGGGGGAGTGATCTCGCCCTGGCCCAGGCCAAGATGGTTGCGGATCGATTGAAAAAAATGTACCCTGAGCTTTTCATCGAAGTCGTCCCCATCAAAACGCGCGGGGACCGGATGCAGAATGTCTCCCTGGTGGAGATTGGCGGGAAGGGGATCTTTGTCAAGGAGATCGAAGAGTCGTTGTTCAACGGTGATATCGCTCTGGCAGTTCACAGCATGAAGGATGTCCCGGTGGAACTCCTCGACGGCATGATGATAGCTGCCGTGCCGGAGCGGGAAGACCCGCGGGATGTACTCGTTTCACGGGAGGGACGGAAGATCGAGGGAATGGCCCAGGGGGCGAGGATCGGCACCGGGTCCCTCCGGCGGGGGATGCAGCTCAGGAAACTGATGCCGGATATAGAGGTGGTTCCCATCCGCGGAAACATCGATACGCGGATACGGAAGATCGCAACAGAGGACCTGGAAGGGATCATCATCGCGGCCGCCGGGATGAAACGGGTCGGCCGTGGGGCGGATATCTCGCAGTATATCCCCATAGAGATCATGATGCCTGCGGTGGGCCAGGGGGTCCTGGGGATCGAGGTGCGGGAGGATGATAGGGTGATCCGCGATCTGGTCGATCCCCTCAATCACCCGGATACGGTGGTGGAAAGTGCCGCCGAGCGGGCGTTTCTCCGGCGCCTGGGCGGAGGGTGCCAGGTACCGATTGCCGGTATCGCTCACAAACAGGGGGACAGGCTGATTGTCAAAGGTCTTGTCGGTTCCGTTGACGGAACCGTGATGATCATGGACGAAATCAGGGGGGACAGTTCAGACGCGGAAGAGATGGGTCTCACGCTTGCGGAGCGGATCCTCTCCCGGGGGGGGCGGGAAGTCCTGGATGAGGTATATACATAAAACCACTGGGGACGTGATGTCGAAATCGGATATAGGAAAGCCGGGAATGGTATACATCATAGGGGCGGGACCGGGTGACCCCGGCCTCATGACCATGCGGGGGGCGGAGTGCCTGGAGAAGGCCGATGTGGTCGTGTACGATTACCTCGTGAGCGCCGAGATCCTGCGGCGGGCGGGGAAGGCTGCGCGCCTCATCTACGTCGGAAAGATCGGAGGGCGGCACAGTATCACTCAGGAAGACCTGAACCGGGTCCTCGTGGAAGAGGCCATGAAAGGACAGACCGTGGCCAGACTCAAAGGGGGCGATCCTTTCGTCTTCGGACGGGGAGGGGAAGAGGCCGATTTTCTCAGAGAAGCGGGCGTTTCATTCGAGGTAGTGCCCGGGATCACATCGGCGATCGCCGTGCCCGCCTATGCCGGAATTCCCCTCACGCACCGGGCCCTCACCTCCACGGTCGCCTTCGTGACGGGGCATGAAGACCCCACAAAGGGCGGGAGCAGTATCGACTGGAAAGGCATATCCACGGTGGGGACCCTCGTGTTTCTGATGGGGGTGCGGAATCTCCCCCGGATCACGGACGCCCTGATGAACGAAGGGAAGGACCCTGCCACACCGGTCGCCCTGATCAGGTGGGGAACGACCCCGGACCAGGAGACCCTGACGGGGACCCTCGCCGATATCGCCGCCCGGGCCGAGGAGCATGGCTTTGCCCCCCCCGCGATCTGTGTCGTGGGAGAGGTCGTCGGTCTCAGGGACCGCCTGGCGTGGTTTGAGAAACGCCCTCTCTTCGGAAAGGGGATCGTCATCACGAGGCCGGAGAGGCAGGCGGAAGAGTTTGCGACCCTTTTGCGCGAAAGAGGGGCGCGGGTCATCTCCTTTCCGACGATCGAGATCGCCCCGCCGGAAGACTTCGGCGACCTGGATCGCGCCATCCGTCGTATCGAACAGTACCACTGGATCATCTTCACCAGCGCGAACGGGGTCCGGTCCTTCTTCGACCGTTTTTCGGCTGTACGGGGCGACATACGCGATCTCCGGGGAATCCGGATCGGCACCATCGGACCGGCCACGCAGGCCTGCGTGGAAGGATACCATATCCCCGTTGACCTCGTCCCCGACGAGTATCTCTCAGAAGGGGTCGTCGCGGCGTTCGGAGAGATGGATATGGGAGGCAAGAGGGTCCTCCTGCCGCGCGCCGAAATCGCCGGGGACGTTATCCCCGCGGGACTCTCGGCGAAGGGCGCCCGGGTGGACGTCGCCGTTGCCTACCGGACCGTATCCCCGGGCGGAGACGGCAGCGAGATCCGTGAACTGATGGCGAAGGGAGCGGTGGATGCCCTGACCTTTACCAGTCCTTCCACCGTGCATAACTTTATCGATATCGTCGGTGGCCGGGAGGCGATCCCCGGTCATGTCAGGGTTGCCTGTATCGGCCCCGTCACCGAGCGTGCCTGCGTGGAAGTCGGCCTGCACGTGGATATCATGCAGGGGCCCTATTCGATCCCCGGTCTGGTCGAGGGGATCGAGAACGAATTAGCGAAGGGGAAACAAAGACAATGATAGGAATCTCGAAACTGTACTGCGGGGCGGTAGAACCCTCCGATGTCCTCCGATACGGGGCACAGTCGGACCGGCTCCCCTCGCACCTCCTCCAGTTCTCCCGGGACAAGCGACCGGTGGTGGTGTGGAATGCCACGAGGCGGTGCAACCTGAAGTGTGTCCATTGCTATTCGAACTCCCAGAACAGGCACTATAAAGATGAGTTGAGCACCGCGGAAGGGAAGACCTTGCTGGCGGATCTCGCCTCCTTCGGTTCACCCGTGGTCCTCTTTTCCGGGGGCGAACCCCTGATGAGAAAAGACCTGCCCGAGCTGATCGACTTCGCCGTGGGACAGGGGATGCGGGCGGTCATCTCGACCAATGGAACCCTCATTACCGCAAAAACGGCCGCCACCCTTGCCGGTTTCGGTCTTTCCTATGTCGGGATCAGCCTGGACGGGATCGGAGAGATCCACGACCGGTTCCGCGGGGTAAAAGGGGCCTTCGAGGCCGCCACTCGGGGAATCAGAAGCTGCCAGGACGTGGGGATCAAGGTGGGGGTCCGTTTCGCGATCACGGCGGAGAACAGCGGTGAGATCCCCGCGGTATTCGATTTTATCGAGAAGGAACAGATCCCCCGGGTCTGTTTCTACCACCTCGTCTATTCGGGGCGGGGCTCGGCCCTGATGGACAAGGACCTGCCGCATAACGAAACGCGGGAGGTGGTCGATCTGATCATGGACCGGACGCGTGCCCTCTTCGACCGGGGGATGCCGACGGAGGTCCTGACCGTGGACAACCACGCCGACGGCCCCTACCTCTATCTGCGCCTCCTCCGGGAGGACCCCCAGCGGGCGGCCGAGGTCCTGAGACTCCTCGAGATGAACGAGGGAAACAACTCCGGACGCGGGATCGGGTGTGTCAGCTGGGACGGCGAGGTATATGCGGATCAGTTCTGGCGGGAGATCTCCTTCGGCAATGTGAAGAACCGTCCCTTCAGCGAGATATGGACGGACACCTCCAACGAGCTGATGGCACAACTGAAAGATAAAAAGACCTACGTAACGGGTCGCTGCGCGACCTGCCGGTGGCTCGATGTGTGCGGGGGAAACTTTCGCGCCCGCGCCGAGGCGGCGACGGGGGACCTCTGGGCTCCCGATCCGGCCTGTTACCTGACTAATGAAGAAATACGAGGTGCCGTATGAACTTTCCTGATTACCGCCCGAGGCGGCTGAGAAAAAATGAAAATCTCCGGAGGATGATCCGAGAGACCCGACTGTCGGTAGACGACCTGGTTTTCCCCCTCTTTGTGACCCACGGGAGCGGGGTAAAGAACCCCATTCCCTCCATGCCGGGAAACTACCAACTGTCTGTCGACGGTCTTATAGAGGAGACGAAGAGGGTGAGGGGGCTGGGGATTCCCGCGATCCTCCTCTTCGGGATCCCCGAGACGAAGGACGCGGAGGGCTCCGGTGCCTGGGTCGAAGACGGGATTATCCAGCAGGCGGTCCGGCGGGTCAAGGAGGAAGTCCCGGGTGTCCTGGTCATCACGGATGTGTGTCTTTGTGAATACACAAGCCACGGGCACTGCGGGGCCCTCGACGGCGAGACGGTGGATAACGATGCCACGCTGGAACTCCTCGCGCGGACGGCCCGGTCACACGCCCAGGCCGGGGCGGACCTGGTGGCGCCCTCGGCGATGATGGACGGGCAGGTCCTGGCGATCCGCGACGCCCTCGATGAAGACGGCTTCAGTGATATCCCCATTATGGCCTATGCGGCCAAATATGCCTCCTCCTTTTACGGTCCTTTCCGGGAGGCCGCGGAGGGCGCCCCGCAGTTCGGCGACCGGACCTCCTATCAGATGGATCCCCCCAACAGCCGGGAGGCGCTCCGGGAGATCGCCCTCGACGTCGAGGAGGGGGCCGACATCATCATGGTGAAACCGGCGCTTCCCTATCTCGATATTATCCGGCTGGCGAAAGATGAGTTTGAACTCCCCGTGGCCGCCTACAACGTGAGCGGTGAGTTTGCCATGATCAAGGCGGCTGATGAACGGGGGTGGCTCGACGGGAAGAGGGCCATGATGGAATCCCTGCTCTCGATCAAGCGGGCCGGGGCGGACATCATCATTACCTACTTCGCACAGGAGGCGGCCGAGTTGCTGCGTTCGGCCGCTTCGACGGAATAGACCATGGTTTCTCGCGAATCGCTCATCCTTCCCCACACGCTCCGTATGATCGCCTGGGAGGTGACCCGGGGATGCAACCTCTCCTGTGTCCACTGCCGTGCTTCCTCAAGATACGGCCCCTATGAGGGAGAGCTCGATACCGCTCAGTGTAAGAAACTGATCGATGACATCGCCGCCTTCAGCTCACCGGTGATTATCCTGACCGGGGGGGAACCCTATTTTCGCGAGGATATCTTTGAGATCGCGTCCTACGGGACAGAGAAGGGTCTTCGCATGGTCCTCGCGACCAACGGCACCCTCGTTACCGATGAGATCGCCCGCAGGACGATCGATGCCGGGGTGCAGCGGATCAGCATCAGTCTCGACGGTCCCGATGCCGCCAGCCACGATGCCTTCCGCGGGGTTCCCGGTGCCTTCGAAGGGGCGATGGCGGGGATAGACGCCTTCAGGCGGGCGGGGATGGAATTCCAGATCAATACCACCATCACCCGGTTCAACCTGGATCGTATGGAGGAGATCTATGATCTCGCGATCAGGGTGGGGGCGGCGGGGCACCATATCTTCCTCTTGGTGCCGACGGGGCGCGGCCGGGAGATGGCCGAACAGGAGATCTCGGCGGGAGATTACGAAGAGGCGCTCGGCTGGTTCTACGAACAGGGATTCACCTCGCCCATTCAACTCAAGGCCACCTGTGCCCCCCAGTACTACCGGATCTTCCATCAGGGGAACAAGGAAAGGAAGCTCAAACCGCAGGACGGTGAGAAGCCCTTTCACTCGATGACCCGGGGGTGCATGGGGGGGAGCTCATTCTGCTTCATCTCCCATACCGGACAGGTTCAGCCCTGCGGGTTTCTCGAGATCGACTGCGGCCGGATCACGGAAATGGGTTTCGAGGAGATCTGGAATAACTCTAAAATATTTAATGATCTCAGAGACCTGAGCAAGTATAAGGGAAAGTGCGGCCGGTGCCAGTTTCTCAAGGTGTGTGGGGGATGCCGTGCCCGCGCGTTCGAGGCCACCGGTGACTGGCTGGCCGAGGAACCGCTCTGTATCTACGAGCCCACGGCACGGTGAACGACGCGCATTCTTGTGTGTCGGCTGGGCAAAAATGAGCACGACGAGAGGCACGATGAAAGAAAATCAACCACCGGGACATGGTTTCCCCACCAATGAGGATATGATCAGGAAGGGGTGGTATGATTTCCCTCTGGCGGTCACCGTCTTTGATAGAGAAGGCTATCTGATCTACGCGAACGGCATGGCCCGCTCCTTTTTCCATCTGAAACGGGAGGGTGCGCCCGAGCGCCTTCATTGCTCTCGGCTCGACAAGGAATCCTCCGGGCAGATCCTGGATGCCCTGCGGACGGGGAAGACCCAGACGCGCATATATACGAAGATCAAGCGGGTTGCTGTCATATGTGATCGGGTGCCGATACGATGGGGCAAAGAGATCGTCGGTATCTTCGTTTTATATGACACCGCCATGGATAGCGAAGACATCACCCGAGACAAAAACCTCCTCAAACCGGTTGAGGCTGTGATCGAGTCATCGTATGACGGGATATATATCACCGACGGCGAGGCGAATACGCTCATGGTGAATTCGGCGTATGAGGAGATGACCGGTATTAACCGGAGTGATGTCGTCGGGCATAATATGCGAGACCTTGTCAAGGAGGGCTATTTTAACGAGAGTGTTACCCTCAGGGTCCTGGAGACGGGAGAGAGACAGACACTCAAGCAAAAACTGTGGTCCGGAAAGGAATTGCTGGTGACGGGAAACCCCGTCTTCAATGAAGAGGGAAACATCATCATGGTGGTGACCAACGATCGTGATATGACCCAGTTGATACAATTGCAGCAGCAGTTGGAGGATTCATTGGAGATGGCCCTCGCATACAAGGAGAAGCTCAAAACCATTCAGCAGTCCTTTTCGTTCGGGAAGGACTTCATTGCCGTATCCAAGTCGATGCAGAATATCTGTGACTTGGTCAATCGAGTCAGTAAAACCGATGCGACCGTTCTCTTTTCGGGGGAAACGGGGGTCGGAAAAGACCGTTTGGCGGAAGAGGTCCATAAGATGTCTCTGCGGTTTAAAAAGGGTCTGTTCGTCAAGATCAACTGCGGTGCCATACCGGAGACCCTCCTGGAGAGCGAGCTGTTCGGTTATGAGCGGGGTGCCTTTACCGGAGCGAGAAAAGAGGGGAAAATGGGGATGTTTGAGGTTGCAGACGGCGGGACCATTTTCCTGGATGAAGTGGAGTCCATGCCGCCGTCCCTCCAGCCGAAACTCCTCAGGGTGTTGCAGGATCTCGAGATTACGCGAGTCGGTGGTACGGGTTCAAAAAAGGTTGATGTGAGGATCATTTGTGCTACCAATCGGGATCTGAAGGAGATGGTTGCCGAGAATCGATTCAGGGCGGATCTGTACTATCGCTTGAATGTGGTCTCCATAGAGATACCTCCCCTGCGGGAGAGGAAAGACGATATCCCCTATCTGATCACCTTCTTCGTCAATTATTTCAACGAAAAATATAACAAGAAGCGGGTTATAGACAATAAGGCCATGAAGGCATTGCTTTCGTATTCCTGGCCGGGGAATGTTCGGGAAATCGCCAATGTTATCGAGAGTCTGGTGGTAGTTTCCCTCCATGACCGAATTATCCCGCAGGATATCCCCGATGAGATCCAGGCAAATGCCATGAAGTTGACGGACATCGAACCCGGGGTTACCTTAAAGGAGCATATCGAGCGGATAGAGACGGCTATCATCCAAAATGCGATCAAGGTACATGGCAGCGCGCGTAAGGCCGCGGCTGCATTAGGCCTCGATCATTCCACCATTACCCGTAAGCTGAAGCGATGCGATCCGTCATAACGAAACGGGTTGGATCGTACGGGGATCGATTGTCTCAGGCCGCGATCCCGCGGCCCGGCTTTGTCTCGGGGGACATGGGGGTTATGGCACGGAAATTGTAGGTCTCTCTCTCGGAGGATGCGGATGCGTATCCTCCTGATTGCAGTGCAGTTGCCCTGCCTGCTCGAGGGGACTTGGGCGTCGTGGCAGAATACAGAAACAGGAGAAAAGCTATGTCAATGATGAACGCGAAGCAGTACGAGGAGAGTTTGAGGAAGTTGCATTTTAATGTGTGGATGTTCGGGAAGAAGGTGGAGAACGTGGTGGACAATCCGATCATCCGTCCGTCGATGAACGCGGTGGCGGCGACGTATGAATTTGCCCACTATCCGGAGTACGAGGACCTGATGACGGCGACCTCTCATATTACGGGGAAGAAGGTCAACCGGTTCACGCATATCCACCAGAGCACGGAAGACCTGGTGAAGAAGTCCAAGATGGGGCGGCTGTTGGGCTCCCTGACGGGCTGCTGTTTTCAGCGGTGCGTGGGGATGGACGCGATGAACGCCCTGTCCATGACCACCTACGATATCGATCAGAAGCACGGGACCGAGTACAACAAGCGTTTCCTGAAATACATGGAATACGTCCAGGAGGGCGACCTGACCTGCGACGGCGCCATGACCGATCCGAAGGGAGACCGGGGCAAGGCCCCGCACCAGCAGGACGATCCGGACATGTTCATGCACGTGGTGGAAGAGAAGAAAGACGGGATCGTGGTGCGGGGTGCGAAGTGCCACCAGACCGGTGCGGTCAACTCCCACGAGATCATCATCATGCCGACCATCAGCATGCGCGAGGAGGACAAGGACTATGCCATCTCCTTTGCGCTCCCCGCCGATGCCGAGGGGATCACCTACATCATGGGGCGTCAGTCGTGCGACACGCGGAAACTGGAAGCGGGTACCATGGACCGGGGGAACCAGCTCTACGGCGGCCATGAGGCCCTGGTCGTCTTCGATGATGTCTTCGTCCCCTGGGAGCGGGTCTTCATGTACAAGGAATGGGAATTCGCCGGCCAGCTGGTGGAGCAGTTCGCCTCCTACCATCGTCAGAGCTACGCCTGCAAGGCGGGTGTGGGCGATGTCCTCATCGGCGCGACCCAGTGTATCGCCGAGTACAACGGTGCCCAGAAGGCCTCCCACGTGAAGGACAAGATCATCGAGATGAACCATCTCAATGAGACCCTCTTCTGTGGATCGATTGCCTGTGCGTCCGAAGGGCACAAGGAGCCGAGCGGGACGTACTACGTCAACACCCTCCTGGCGAACGTGTGCAAGCAGAACGTGACGCGGTTTCCCTACGAGATCGCGCGTCTGGCGCAGGACATTGCGGGCGGTCTGATGGTGACCCTTCCCTCGGAAGAAGACTTCCGATCCCCCGAGATCGGGAAATGGATTGAGAAATACTACCGGGCCAGCACGGCCGTCTCCACGGAAGACCGGATGCGGATGCTGCGTCTGATCGAGAACATCACGCTGGGGACGGCTGCGGTGGGGTATCTGACCGAGTCGATGCACGGTGCGGGTTCGCCGCAGGCGCAGCGGATCATGATCTCACGGCAGGTGAATCTGGAGGAGAAGAAGAAGGTTGCCAAGAAGCTCAGCGGTGTCGAGCAAGGTAAGTAACCGTGGATTATTATGGCCGGGCGCATAGCGCCCGGCCATAGGGGGAGGAGTATTAGAGGGCGGCGGTATAGATCATCTGTGCATCTTCGTAGGACACCGGTCTTCGATTATTGGCCAGCAGCCTCGTCACCTTCATGACCCCGTGGGCCAAAGAGGGAATATCCTTTTCCGTGACGCCAAAATCCGCCAGGTGGCGCGGGATGTGAAGATCTTCCGCCAAGTGATCGATCGCGGCAATGACCCGCTCGACTACCTGGCGGTCACCGAGTCCTTCTCGGGGAATACCGAGCGGCGCCGCTAAGGATGCAAATATCGACAGATTCCCCACCATATTGAAGCGAATGACATGGGGAAACATGAGGGCATTGGCAATACCATGGGGGATGTGGAAACCGGCCCCGATCGGGAATGCAAATGCATGGACCGCCGTTACCCCCGCATTGGCAAAGGCCATCCCCGCCAGGAGGGCCCCCTCCATCATCGCAGAGCGTGCCTGTATGTCGCCCCCGTTCGCGTAGGCATCTCTCAGATTATCGATGATCAAGCGTATGGCTCGGTCACCGTATAGATCCGTTATCCCGCTCGCGTTGATCGAGGTCCTGGCCTCAACGGCATGAATCAGGGCGTCTATGCCGGAGGCGGCTGTGACAGGGGGGGGGAGTCCGATGGTGAGTTCGGGGTCCAGGATTGCAACGGATGGATAGAGATAGGGGCTGACGATTCCCATCTTCAGTTTTTCCCCTTCGTCTGAGAGGATGGCGATCGGTGTTACTTCGCTCCCTGTCCCGGCGGTTGTCGGGACCAGGAAGGTCGGCAATCCCGGGTTGGGGATCAGATCGACCCCTACGTAATCCATCACCGGTCCGGGGTTGGTGGTCATCACGGCCGCGACCTTGCACAGGTCCATGGGACTGCCTCCCCCCATGCCGATAATGAGCTGTGCCCGTTCTTGCGCGATCATATCGACACAGTCGGCTACCGTCTCGTAGCGGGGCTCAGGTTCCACCCCGTCGAAGAAGGCGAATTTCACATCCGCTTTCCTGAGGGAGGCCTCGAGAGATTTTGCCCTGCCGGCGGTGGCGCTCGTCCCCGTGACGATAAGGACCTTTTCGATCCCGAGTCGCTTGATCTCATCCCCGGTATCGCTGATCGACCCGAGCCCCATGATAATCCGTGGTGTCGTACTGAACATCTGTTTCATCTGCGCGGTATTCCTTGTTTCAAATCGAGTATTTTCTAGCCCTTGTATATACCCGCAAATTCTTTTCTCAGTTCATCTCGGAAGTCGGGGTGGGCAATGGAAATAAGCGCCTTTGCCCGCTGGTGCACCGTCTTCCCCCGCATATCGGCAATGCCATACTCCGTCACGATGTAGTGAACATCGGCCCTGCTTGTGCAGACGCAGGAACCTTCGTCCAGGTGGGATACGATCCGGGATACCGTGCCTCCTGCCGCGGTGGAATGGAATGCCAGGATGGAGCGACCGTTCCGTGAATGAGTGGCCCCGCGTACAAAATCGGCCTGGCCTCCGATGCCGCTGTATTGCCGGTAGCCGATCGTGTCCGATGCAACCTGCCCGGTAAAATCGACCTGTAGCGCCGAGTTGACCGAGACCATGTTGTCGTTCTTCGCGATGATCTCGGGGGCATTCGTGTAATCAAAGGGGAGGGCTTCGACCGTGGGATTGTTATTGATAAACTGATACAGCTTTTCAGTTCCCATAAAGAAGGAGGCCACCATTTTCCCCCGGTGGCGGTTTTTTCGGGAACAGGTGATGATTCCCTTTTCCACCAGATCAACGACACCGTCTGAGAACATCTCGGTATGTATCCCCAGGTCCTTCTTCTCTTCCAAAAATCCGAGGACGGAATCAGGAACCGCACCGATACCAAGCTGGAGGCAATCCCCATCTCGTATCAACTCGGCACAGTACCCGCCAATGGCCTCGTCGATGGAGGTGATCGTCGGGGGTTCGAGGATCAAGGGCGCCGTGTCGCATTCCACGATGTAATCGATCTTTGATACGTGGATGAATCCATCCCCCAGGGTCCGGGGCATATTCGGCGTGACCTCCGCGATCACGAGCTTTGCACTCTCGGCGGCCGCCTTGGTATAGTCGATGGAAACACCGAAGGAGCAGTACCCATGCTCGTCGGGCGAAGAGACCATGCAGAGGGCCACGTCCACGGGCAGGATATTTTCCAGGAACAGCCGCGGAAGATCACTGTTGTGCACGGCGGTAAAAAAGGCCCGTCCCTCCTTGATCGCCTCGCGGGATGTCGCCCCGGCGAAGAGGGAGTTGTGCGTAAAGTGAGGCTGACATTCCGGCAGGCAGTAGAGCGAATGCCCCATGGCAATCTGGTGGGCTATCTCGACATCCCGGTATGCCTCTTTGTGATCGACCATTGTTTTCAACAATAATTCGGGGGTTCCGGCGGCATGTTCCACGACGACCCGATCGCCCGATTTGATATGAGAAACCGCCTCTTCGGCAGTGACGACGCGTTGTTGATATATCTTCTCCCAATTCATTGAATATCCTCCACGAAAGTATTTTGTCCGATCCTCCCACACGTACCGGTGGTGCTTCGGTGCCCTGTTCGGGGCGCGAGATCTTGCCCGTCTTTTCCGGCACCCTGTTCCTATTCCCCCTGAAATGCGGCCTTTCTCTTGGTGATAAAGGCATCCATTCCCTCTTTTTGATCCAGGGTGGAAAAACAGATGCCGAAGAGATCGGCCTCGATGGTCATGGCCGTATCGATGTCGACCTGCATACCTCTGTTGATGGCGACCTTGGCATGCCGGACGGCGACAGGGGCGTTCTTCATGATGCGTCGGGCCGTTACCGTTGCCGCTTCCATCAGTTCTTCGGGTGGGTAGACGTGGTTGACGAGGCCAATACGATAGGCCTCTTGGGCATCAATCATCTCTCCCGTCAGGCAGATCTCCATGGCCCTCCCTTCTCCTACCAGTCTTGGCAGTCGTTGTGTTCCGCCGTGTCCCGGGATGATACCCAGCCCCACCTCGGGTTGCCCGAATCGTGCCTTCTCCGAGGCGATCCTGATATCGGCAGCCATGGCAAGCTCGCACCCCCCTCCGAGGCAGAATCCATTTATCGCTGCGATGACGGGTTTCTCCAGTGTTTCAATCGCCCTGAAAATCTGTTGTCCCAGCATCCCCCATGCCCGCCCCTCGAGGGAAGTGAGCTTCTGCATGAACTTGATATCCGCCCCGGCTACGAAGGCCTTATCCCCAACCCCGGTGATAATCAGGACCTGGATCTCATCGTCTTCGGCGATATCACCGATTGCCCGTTTCAGGTCTTTCATGACGTTGATGTCCAAGGCATTGAGTGCTTCAGGGCGGTTTATGGAAAGCACCCCGATTCCACTTTCCTTCTCTAATAGTACGTAGTGATAAGACATCTGCTATTCTCCCTGCTCCGCAAAGGGAGCGTGCGTTTTTCATCCCCATACCCGGGATATCCATTGACATGCCTCCTTCTGCACAATTGATGCCAACGGGAATATATGCTGCAGCGGTGTAACGATTCAGCGGCAGGCCTTTCTCCCGTGGATTGAGGCGGAATATCGTTCAATGTGATTGTAATTAAAGGGCCTGTTGGTAAACGTGGTTTCGACGGAGCGGGGAGGGTATCGTGTGTGACGCTGTGGTAAAGCGGGTGAGAAGGGCCTCTCATGTTTTGATTCTTGCCACGGCTGGAAGCGAGATAAAAAGGGGGTATCGGGCCGTTCAGCGCCGTACCGGCATCACCCTACTCACCGCTTTGCAGGTATCACGTGATCCGCCTGTTACTCCTGTGCGGTGATGCGTCGACACGGTGTATCGGTGACAATATGCACCATGTGATACGGGAAGATCATAATAATCACCTTAAATACGGCATGTTATCGGCATGCGCACCCTCCGGTGTATTATCGCACCAGAAGGATGCGGCGGTTTTCACTCTTTGCCCTAACCTGCCGCACATAAAGGATAATCAATGAATGCCCCGGCGTGATGGGGCCGTTGATAATCTGCATCCGGGCCGGTCTGAACACCCGGTGGGTACAAAGAGGAAGTGCTGTATAACCATCTGTTATTGTTTCCTGTTTTATGATAAATCCTCAGCTGAATTGAAGCTGTTTACGGATCCTCTCACGCGGAAGTTTCTCTAACATACCGGAATTACAATTTCTATTGAACATCTCTCTGGCGTGGTATCAATATTGCAATGTCTCACCGACGTTATACATGGCTCCGGCGCCTTTTGTAATTGTATACGCAGGCCAAGCGGTCTGCGGGAGATGAATGCTGCGGATAGAGGGTTCCCGATCTCGGGATTGTCCGCCTTTTAAGATGCTGGATATGCTCAACGGTGAGTTGCCGGGATTGGGAACAACCAATGCCGGTATGCTGGTAACAGATGTTACGAATACCTTTAGGGAAAGAGGAGTGTATGATGAAAGCAAAGGGAAGTATGAGATTGGGTGGCGCGTTTGTATTGGTGCTGTGTGCATTGGTCATTGGCGGGTTGCTGGTGTCCCCTGCCTTCGGGGTGGAACCCATCAGGATCGGTCTGGTAAGTCCCGTTTCGGGAAACTATGGTGATCATGGGGCCCTTGAAAGGGCCGGTATGCAGATTGCCCTCGATGAGTACGGTGGAGAGGTTTTGGGACGTCCCGTGACGCTGATTACGGCGGATTCCGAAACAAATCCTGATACGGCAGCCAGGCGCGCCAGAAGATTGATCGAGGTGGATGGTGTCAAGTTCATGATGGGTGCGGTGAGCAGCTCGGTTGCAACCGCAATCGGTGCCGTTGCCGAGGAAAAGAATGTCCTGTACATCGCGACCAACGGTAATTCCGATACACTGACCGGACAGAATGCACGGCACAACGTCTTCCGTTCCGCCCCCAGTATGGCTATCCTCGTTCGGGGTGGTGCCAAGTATGTCTCTGATAATCTCGGAAAAAAGTGGTACTTCATTACCCATGATTACTCATGGGGCCATTCGGGAACCAGGTGGGCACGGAATGCCATGAAGGACCTGGGTTGTAAGGAAGTCGGTGAGATCAAGGTTCCGTTGGGAACGCGTGATTTCAGCTCCCAGCTCCTGCAGGTGCGGAATTCCGGGGCCGATGTCCTCGTCATCACCTGCGCCGGGTTCGACAACGTTGCCTTGATGAAGCAGCTTGCCGAATACAAGATCTACGACAAGATGAATGTCTGGTATACCCTGATGGAGTATGTCGATATGTGGCCGCTGGACAAGAAGGAGCGCCAACCCTACTTCATGACCGAGGTCTGCTGGAACGAGACTCCTGAGACCCGTGCGTGGACCGAGACCTTCGCAAAGAAGTACCCTGCCGCCGCCTGCCCCGTGCTGGATAACGGAAGCTATAACGGGTGGCTTTCCATGAAGGTTCTCCTTGAGGCAATCAAGAAGGCGGGGACGGCTGATGATGTGGAAAAGGTTATCTGCGCAATGGAAGGTCTGACCCTTAAGGATAATATGCGCGCGACCCCCACGTGGGTCAGGCCGTGGGACCACCAGTTCATGACGTCGGTTGTCCTGGGTAAGGGAAATACCGAGGCCGAGGGAACGGATATCATGGAAATCAAGGCTGTTGTCCCCGCGATCGATGTTGCTCGGACGAAGGAAGAGAATCCTGTCGATGTAAGCTGTAAAAAATAACGTGTCGTTTGTATGGGTGAGGGCCCCGGTACCGTAAGCTCCGGGGACTCACCCTGCAACCGCGAACAGAGGTTACACCATGAATAGTGTACTGATCATATCCCTTCTCCTGAACGGTGTCGTTCTCGGCCTCGTATATGCAGCGGTAGCGCTGGGCTTCAGCCTGGTACTCGGTGTTTCAGGTGTCATCAATTTCTGCCATGGCGTCATGTTCGCCTTCGGCGCCTACTTTTTCTGGCTGCTCAAGGATGCTATCGGGTTCTGGCCGACCATTGTCGTTGTCCCCATCCTCGTCGCCGCCATCGGATTTCTCATAGAACGCCTCCTGATACGGAGGGTCTACGGATTGGATCCCCTCTTCGGCCTGCTGATAACGCTGGGTTTTTCCATCGCCCTTGAAGAGCTTATCAGGATGATCTTCGGCCCGGCCGCCCATAACGTCAGTGCCCCTGACTTTGCAAACGGCTGTATTATCATAGGGGACTTCATATATTCGGAATACCGTATCTTTATCGGCATCTTCGCCGCCGTCATGGTCGGAGGCACCTGGCTCCTGATCAGTAAGACGAAATTCGGGGCCATTGTCAAGGCCGGTATGTTCAACGGTGAGATGATCGGGGCCCTGGGGCATAACCTGCCGAAACTGAGGACAACGGTCTTTATATTAGGCACCGCGCTGGCGGGCCTCTCCGGCATCCTGGCCGCCCCCATATGGAGCATCAAGTCGGGGATGGGATCCTCGGTGCTCATGCCCTCCTTTTTGATCGTATTGATGGGTGGGCTTGGGAGCATCCCCGGAACCGTTGTTGCGGGCCTGCTCGTGGGGGTCACATCGGCGTTGATGACGCTGGTCTTTCCGCGTTTCGTCGACATCGTCCCCTATGTGCTCCTCGGTGTGGTCATCTATTTCTGGCCCCGGGGATTTTTCGGCGAACAGAATATCGCCGACTAGAAAGATCAAATGGTGGGTACGGCATTGTCGGCGATATATGACGCATTCGATGATGCTCAATTGGAGGTTACGTGCACATGAATAAGATACTTAAAGATCCATATCTCTGGATTTTTCTCATATTCCTTCTTTACCCCGTGCTGCCCTACATCGGGAATTTCACATCGCTGGGGACGGAGCTGCTTCTGTGGTTTATCTTTACCCTGAGTTTTAACCTGTGTCTCGGGTATACCGGTCTGCCGTCGTTCGGGCACGGTGCCTTCTACGGCGTGGGGTCGTACGGCGCGGCTATTGTGTTCCTGCGTTTTTTCGATAACGGCGGGTTTGTCATCCCGGTTATCATCGGGGCGCTGACGGGTTGTCTCTTTGCCGGGGTATTGGGGTATGTGATCAGGAATAAAAAGGGCACCTATTTTGCCCTCCTGACGGTTGTCTTTACACAGGTACTCTTCGGCATCTGCTGGCGCTGGGACGAGGTGACCGGCGGTGAGTCGGGGTTGATGGGTATTAAAAGAACATCGGCCATGGGGCTCGACATAAGCGATTCGACCACCTACTATTATCTGGTGTTTGCGGTGTTTGTTGTCTGTGCGATCATTATCCGCATGATCGCCGATTCATCCTTCGGGATGTCATTGAAGGCGATTCGCCAGAATCCTGTTCGCGCGCAGTATCTCGGGTACAATACGGGAAGTTATAAATTCAGGGTCTATCTCATCTCCGGGCTTTTCGCCGGTCTGGCGGGGAGCCTCTACTGTTTCCTGACTCAATCGGCTTTTGCCGATATTCTGGACTGGACGAAGTCCGGAGATGTCGTGATTGCGACCCTTCTGGGTGGCGGTACGGTAAGCTTTTACGGTCCCATCGTCGGCAGCATCATATTCCTGTTGGCGAAAGAACTGATCAGCGCATTCTGGGACCACTGGGCACTCCTGTACGGCCTGTCCTTTGTCGTGATTATCCTTGCATTCCCGACGGGTTTGCTGGGGATGTTTAAAAATAAATAGATTTCATGCATTACCATGGCCATGCCGGGATAATGCACGATACAGACAAGAGGATAAAAGACAATGTCACTCTTTTCCATCACAGGCTTGACAAAGCGATTCGGTTCACTGGTGGCGACTGATCATGTGGATCTCGAAATAGAAGAAGAGGGTATCCTTTCAATCATCGGACCAAATGGGGCCGGAAAGACGACGTTTTTCAATTTGTTGACCGGCTTTCACAAACCGGATGAAGGGAAGATCCTGTATAAAGGGACGAATATTACGGGACTGCCCCCCGAGAAGATTATCCGGCACAAGATATCCCGCTCATTCCAGGTGGTCAGTCTCTTTGAGGAGATGACCGTCCTCGATAACATGCGCATTGGTGTCCAGAGTAATCTGGGATTCAAGGGAAATCTCTTCCGTAATTTTCTGAACAACAAAACGGTCCGTGACAAGGCACTGGCGATCCTGGAACGGGTCCACCTGATCGACATCAAGGATCAGGTGGTAACGGCCATTTCCCACGGCGACCGGAAGATCCTGGACCTGGCGATGTCGTTGACCACCGAGCCGGATGTTCTCCTCCTCGATGAGCCCATGAGCGGCCTGGCGAAGGGTGAGCGGGTCCGTATCATTCAGTTGATCACGGAAGATTTCAAAAAAGATATGAAACTGATCATCGTCGAACACGATATGGACGCGGTCTTCACCATCTCGGACAAGATCCTGGTCCTGAACCAGGGTGCGGTCCTCGCCTTGGGGACGAAAGATGAGATTTCGAATAATGCGCAGGTTCAGAAGGCGTATCTAGGGGAGAGAGACAATGCTTGAGCTTAAAAATGTCAATAGTTTCTACGGCGATGCCCATATCCTGTTTGATATCAACCTGAAGATCGAAGAGGGACAACTGATCGGGCTCTTCGGTCGCAATGGCGCCGGCAAGACCTCGGTGCTCAGGAGCATCATGGGACTGAACCCGCCCCGGTATGACGGGCAGATCCTGTACTGCGGCGAGGATATCAGCGGACTTCCGGCATACCAGATAGCGAATAAGGGGGTCGGTTTTGTCCCCGAGGACCGGGCCATATTTCCCAATCTGACGGTCAAACAGAACCTGATCGTCGGGAAAAAGGCGAAGAAGGATACGGTTAAATGGGATCTCAAGGAGGTCTATGACTATTTCCCCAAACTCAAGATCCTCGAAAACAACCTGGGGTGCGAGATGAGCGGCGGCGAGCAACAGATGCTCACGGTCGCCCGAACCATGATGGGTGATCCCGACCTGATCCTCCTCGACGAGCCGACGGAGGGACTGGCGCCGCTGATTGCGGAACACCTGATTTCGATGATCTTCAAGATCAAAAAGGAACACAACATCAGCATGATTGTCGTGGAACAGTTTTCGCCCCAGTTCCTGGAGTTTCTCGATGTCTGTTACGTTATGGAGATGGGACGGATTATATTCGAGGGAGATCCGCACGTATTACGAGATGATGCGGAACTTCAACAGCAGCTTCTCGGTGTCGGATAAGCATTCCCTGCGAACGCGGCGGGGTGATGCGCGGTGCTGACGCTGGAAAGGAAACAGCAGATAGATGAGTGGAAAGTACTTTGACGAATGGGTTGAAAATGAGGGGTATGTCACCCCGACCCGGACGATAACCGAAACCGACGTGGTCATGTTTGCGGCCATGAGCGGCGATTACAACGAACTCCATACGAGTGCCGAGGTTACGAAACAGAATCAGTTCGGCAAGAGGATCGCTCATGGACTTCTGATATTGGCGATCTCTCACGGTCTCCTTTTCCGGACGGGATACCTGGAAGGAACGGCCATCGCCTTTTTGAGCGTTGACGAATGGAAATTTCGTGCACCGGTCTTCTTCGGCGATACCATCCAGGTCCATTTCAGGGTTACAGAGAAGAAAGAGAGCACGAGCAAACTTGACAGAGGGATCATTACCCTCTACCTGGAAGTCATGAATCAGGATAACGTGGTCGTTCAGTCCGGATACAAAAAACTCATGATGAAACGGGCGCCGGTTACGGGTTGGACCTTGTCGGTGTAAACGGAGAGATCGATAATCAGTAAAAACGATTTTTATGCGAAGGTCGGGTACGAACGGCCGGTGTTGAGAAGGGAGTTAACATGTATCTATTAGATAACGAAGAACAAAAGATGTTTGTCGAGCAGCTCAGGCGAATGGTTGATGAGAAGGTCGCGCCGCGTGCTGCCGAGATCGATGAAAAAGAAGAATTCCCCTGGGATCTGAAACAGATATTTCAGGATATGGGGCTCCTGGGCCTGTCCGTCCCCGAGCAGTACGGCGGTGCCGATCAGGGACATCTCTATACCTGCCTTGCCGTCGAAGAAATCGCCCGTGCCTGCGTCAGTTCGTCGCTCATCGTCCAGGGACAATCGCTGGGATGGGAGCCGATCCTCATCGGCGGGACCGAAGAACAGAAAAAGAAATATGGTCCCCTCGTCGCCTCGGGGGAGGTCCTGATCTCTTACTGTCTGACCGAACCGGGGGCCGGTTCCGATTCCGGTGCCATGTCGACCCGTGCGGTGAAGAAGGGTGACACCTACGTCATCAACGGGAGCAAGTGTTTCATCACCAACGGTCCCGTGGCAAATCTCCTGACGGTCTTTGCCATGACCGATTCCTCGAAAGGTGTTAAAGGGATCAGTGCCTTCATCGTTCCCACCGACACGCCCGGCTTTTCCGTGGCGAAGTGGGAGAAGAAGATGGGGATCAAGGGGTCCCCCACGGGAGAGTTGCTCTTTGAAGATGTCGAGATCCCGGCGGAAAACCTCATCGGCGAGGAGGGGAAGGGGTTCATCTACGCCATGAAGACCCTCGATACCTCACGCCCCGTCATCGGGGCACAGGCCTGCGGCGTCGCCAAGGGGGCCTTGGAACTGG
This sequence comes from Syntrophales bacterium, assembly GCA_963662405.2. Taxonomy (GTDB): domain Bacteria; phylum Desulfobacterota; class Syntrophia; order Syntrophales; family UBA2210; genus UBA6078. The sequence goes on along the minus strand of CAXXKT010000001.1, from coordinate 41,166 downwards.
CCGCCAAATATGCCAAAGAGCGGGTCCAGTTCGGCAGACCGATCGCCGCTTTTCAGGGGATCAGCTGGATGCTGGCCGACATGGCGGCGGAGTTGGATGCGGCACGGAGCCTCGTCTATCAGGCCGCACGCCTGATTGATAATAACGATCCGAACAAGAGCTACCTGTCCGCCTCCTCGAAACTGGTTGCCTCGAATGTCGCCATGAAGGTCACCACCGATGCCCTTCAGATTGCCGGCGGATACGGATACATGCGTGAATATCCCTTCGAGCGGATGATGCGGGATGCAAAGATCACCCAGATCTACGAGGGGACCAACCAGATCATGAAGCTGGTCATATCGCGGGAGCTCTTGAAATAGGGACGGGAGAGACAGTATCTTCTCGTGCCGGTTGAGGTGAATCCGAGGTGATTGCTTTCGAAGCGGACCGATGGTATGCTCCGCCCACAATCATCTCACAGGAAAGGTATACGGTATGATTACGACCACTATTTTCCCCGGACGATATGTACAAGGGAGCGGCGCTATCGCGCGTCTGACCAAACTGATCCCCCGCTATGGGACGAAGGGGTTTCTCATCTGCAGTCCCTCATCCTTTGACACCGTTCTTCCCCCCCTCAGGGAAGAGCTGGAGGCCGCCGTTCCGATTGTCGCCGAGCGGTTCGGGCGTGAATGTCTGGATGAAGAGATCGACCGGTTGGGTGATCTGGCGAAGAACGCGGCATGTGACGTAATCATCGGGATCGGCGGGGGAAAGACCCTGGATACGGCCAAGGCGGTTGCCCACAATCTCTCGTGTCCGGTCATCGTGGTCCCGACCATTGCCTCGACGGATGCCCCGTGCAGTGCCCTGTCGGTGATCTACCGTGAGACGGGACGCATTAAACGCCTTCTGGTCCTTCGGAAAAACCCCGATGTCGTGTTGGTCGATACGGACATCATCGCCCGTTCGCCCGTGAGACTCCTGGTGGCGGGGATGGGTGACGCGCTGGCCACGTGGTTCGAGGCGGAATCGTGTATGATCAAACATGCCCGGAATATGGCCGGGGGCGCCGGGTCGGCGGCGGTCTTCACCCTTGCGCGTCTCTGTTATGATCTCCTTATCGAACATGGCATGGCGGCCAAAATGGCATGTGAAGCGAAGGTCGTTACCCCCGCGCTGGAACACGTCACGGAGGCCAATACCCTCCTGAGCGGTCTGGGATTTGAAAGCGGTGGTCTTGCCGCGGCACATGCAATCCATGACGGCCTGACGGCGCTTGAGCAGTGCCATGGGTATTATCACGGCGAGAAGGTCGCCCTCGGGGTCCTTGCCTCTCTTTTCCTCACCGACAAGCCGAAGGAAACCATCGACGAGGTCTATTCTTTCTGTCGATCGGTCGGTCTGCCCTCGACGTTCGCCGATATCGGCCTCGACGGCGTGTCGGACGATGATCTGATGAAGGTTGCCGAGATTGCCTGCGGGGCGAAGCAATCCGTTCACAATGAATTGATCCCGGTAACCGCGCAAGATGTGGTCGCTTCGTTGAAAATGGCGAATGCGGAAGGCATTCGCCGAAAAGGGTAAGAGCAACAATTATTTTACACAGTGCCGGGCGTTTCCGTACGGGCGATTTTCCCGAAAGGCCTGCACTGCCGATGTGAGCCGGGATATAGTCCCGGCTTTCGTTGTATATGCGGTATTGAACCCAATCGAGAACTCGAGAAATTGGCGGAAAGAAGATATGAAGAGTTTGACAACTGTTTCGGCACTGTAGTAAGAAAACTAATCGTTTTAGTGCGTACGCGTCGTAATCCTGGCGTGCCCCTCTTCATCTTGCGAGAAGGGGAGCATGTGGTTTGGGGATATCGGGGCCCCGTTTCTCAGACAGAGGCGGGGTTTTGTGTCGTGGGACCGGGGCTGTTAATGTCAGGGGAGTTGTTGGTGTCAAGGCTGTCTATCAACGGATACGTACCGACTTTCGGTATGAGATGTGCGAGGAGAACGGTCGCCATCGATTTTCAACGGTATTGAGGCAATAACGATGATCCTCTCCAGAAGTGATGATACATACTACAAACGGATCAAATACAACCGGTGGGTCAGTTACTACTGGCAGATGCAGTATATTTCGGAATGCCGGCCGGATACCATCCTTGAATTGGGTGTCGGCGACGGGATCATGTCGTCCACCCTGCGAGCACTGGGATACTCTATGCTGACCTGCGACATATCCAAAGATGTCGCCGCCGATATTACGGCCGATATCAGGACACTGCCGTTCAAGGAAGAGTCGTTTGATCTGATCGCATCGTTTCAGGTGCTCGAACACCTGGAATACGATCAGTTTCTCCCCTGCCTTCGATCGTTTTACCGGGTAGCCCGGAAGCATGTTCTCCTCTCGCTTCCCCAGGGCAGGAAGTATCTTGATTTTCAGTTACATCTGCCTTGGATGAAAAAAGATGCCTACATAGGTATATTCCGGGATATCGGTCGATATCCGCCGTATGAAAAACCGGCGGGACGGAATCATTATTGGGAAATCGGTGTCCGGGGATATCCGCTGAAGAGAATCGTGGCGGATATTGAGCGTGCGGGGTTCCGGATCATCGTCAATCGCACAGTACCTCAGAATACCTATCACCGATTCTTCGTATTGGAAAAAGATTGAGATCTTCTTAGGCAGGAAGTCCTTTTAAGGCATTGACCCCCGATTCGCCACCCTTTTCTCCCTGAGAGGAACCCCGTCGGATCGAATCCCCCGGGCATGAAGTTCGGTCAGTGCCGTTCGGGAGGACGGCGGAAAGAGAACACGAACAATTTGACAACCCTTTCGGCAATGTAGTATGGAAAAAAGTGTTATCGGAAGTATATGACGGAATCGTGGCTTGCTTCTTTTCATTTCATGGAAAGAGGAGCATATGGACGAATTATACCAGAACCCCGTTTCTCACACAGAGGCGGGGTTTTGTGCTGTGTGCCTGGGGGGGATGAAATCATGACCATGGAACTGACACGGAGCATGCTGGCGTGGTGTTCGGTCATCAATATCGGCCTTTTGCTGTTGTGGTCCCTGATCTATATCCTGGCCCACGATTGGATGTACCGGCTGCACGGCAGGTGGTTTGCCATCCCGGTCGACCGATTCGATACCATCCACTATGCGGGAATGGGCCTGTTTAAACTCGGGATCATCCTGTTCAACCTCGTCCCTTACCTCGCCCTGCGCATCGTGGGCTGACGAAATGCTCCCGGATGAGAGCCGGGATTGAAGGAACGAATATCGTGAACCCCGGGGGATCGGGTCATGAATGGTATCAAGGCGGTCATCTTTGATTGGGGAGGGGTCCTGATCGACAATCCCACTCCCGCGCTGGTTGCATACTGCAGCGCCACCCTGGGTGTCCCGGCGGCGCGGTTCGCCGAGGTGCGGGAGACACACTATCCTCCCTTTCTCCGAGGACAGATCTCGGAGGAAGAATTCTGGCGGAGGGCGTGCGGTGACCTGCAGGTGTCCCCTCCGCGTGTTCCCTCTCTCTGGGGTGAGGCGTTCCGCAGGGCGTACGTTCCCCGACCGGAGATGTTCGACATGGTCGCCCTCCTGAAGGGAAACCGATTCCGGACGGCGCTCCTGTCGAACGCGGAGGAACCGGCCGCCCGTTACTGCCGGGAACTGAACTATCCCATGTTTGACGTCTTCACCTTCTCATGCATGGAACGGACCGTCAAACCGGAACGGGAGATCTATGAACTCACCCTGAAGAGGCTCGATGTCGCCCCCGCCGAGGCACTGCTGATCGATGATGATGAAGAAGCCCTGAACGGCGCCTGGGATGTCGGTATCCGTGCCCTCCTCTTCACCAGCGCGGAAGATACGATAGCCTCACTGAAGTCCTGTATGCGTGCCCTGGCTGCGAACCGGGACTCGGGCGGCTAAAGGGCGCATGCCATGGATATCCTTTTGTTCCCGAAACGGTTCTCGACCGGGAACATCGGTATTTCTTGAAACTCCTTGCCGATTGCTGCTAAAACGATAGCGAAAACGTTTTAAATGATTTACGATACCTGATTCTATGAACGCGGTCCGGTCCGGTGAAGGGATGATCACCAGGGTGTTCGAAGGGGCCGGTCTGAAGGGATTCGTGTCGAGAAAGGAAGATAATGAATCGATATCTTGGTAACAATCTGAGTGTTGTCCTGTTGATCCTCCTGCTCCTGTGCGTGCCGCTCCGGGGCGTAGCGGCGGCGGGCAGTGAATCGGAAAATTGCACCATCACCGCGATCCCGGGTATCCGCGTGGGGCATTACACGGATACGAAAAGCCTGAAGGGGTGCACCGTGGTCCGGTTCGCGACCGGGGGCGCCACCGCGGCGGTGGATGTACGGGGCTCCGCGCCGGGGACCCGCGAAACGGATTTGCTGGATCCGGTGAACCTGGTGGATAAAGTTCATGCCATCGTCCTTGCCGGAGGCAGCGCCTACGGTCTGGATGCCGCATCCGGCGTCATGGCCTGTCTGGAACGGGAGCATATCGGTTTTCCCGTGGGAGAGGGGATCGTGGTGCCCATTGTACCGGCGGCCGTCCTTTTTGACCTCGACATCGGAAACCCCACGGTCAGGCCGTCGGCACAGTGGGGATTCCAGGCCTGTGAGAAGGCGGACCATTCACCGGTGAAAATGGGGAATGTCGGCGCGGGGACCGGCGCCACCGTGGGGAAATTCCTGGGTAAAAGCAGGGCCATGAAATCCGGGTTGGGATCCGCCGTGCTTCGTCTGCCCGGAGGCGTACTGGTGGGAGCGCTGGTGGCGGTGAATGCGCTGGGCGATGTGATTGAGGGTGATCGAATCATAGCCGGTGTCCGGGGGGACGAGGCAGGAACGTTTCAGTCATCGGTTAAAGTCGTCCTTGCCCAGGAGATACAGGATATCTTTCCCGGGACCAACACCACTATCGGGATGGTGGCCACCAATATCCCGCTTGGGAAAGCCCAGTTGCAAAAGGTTGCCCGGATGGCGCATGACGGGATGGCGCGTGCCATCAACCCGGCCCATACCATGTATGACGGGGATACGATTTTTGCCGTTTCGGTTCCCTCTCAGGAGGGTGCTTCGAGGGCTGCATCGGCGGATATCGTGAATCTGGCGGGAACGGCCGCGGCAGAGGCCATGAAAACAGCCATTATCAACGCCGTGAAGCACGCGACCTCAGTTCCCGACTACCCTGCAGCGTCGGATTGGAAGAAATAAGGGGACGCCTTGTGAACAGGAAAAAGGGAAGACGGCGATGTGGAATACGGAATTTCTGATAACTTCGCTGATCGTTGTCCTGGTACCGGGGACCGGGGTGATCTATACGGTTTCGAATGGTCTCTTTTTAGGTTGGCGGGCGAGCCTTGCCGCCGCCTGCGGCTGTACGGCGGGGATCATCCCCCATCTGTCGGCGAGTATCCTCGGGCTGTCCGCGATACTGCACATGAGTGCCGTGGCGTTCCAGACGCTCAAATATGCGGGGGCGCTCTATCTGCTGTACCTTGCCTGGTCCATGTGGCACGAAACGGGCGCATTGCGGTTCGACGCCCCTCCTTCAGGAAACGGATTATGGCGGATTGCCCGAAGGGGATTCCTGATCAATATCCTGAATCCCAAATTATCCATATTTTTCGTGGCGTTCCTACCCCTTTTTATCTCCCCCCACGATTTGTCGCCAACCGCGCAGATGATCCTCCTCAGCATGGTGTTCATGGCCATGACGTTGATCATTTTTATCATGTACGGCATCTCGGCACATAGTATCAGACGATACGTCGTGAACTCTCCCCGGTTCATACGCTGGCTGCAGCGATCTTTCGCAGCGACCTTTGCCATACTGGGAGTGAAGCTTGCGATGACCGACAGATAATGGGATATAACGAGAATGAGAAAGCGGTGGGGCGTCGGGAAGGGTGAACGGTTTCAGGTGATTGAGAGGTCCGGTTGCATATGTCTCTGACACAATTGGGATGGTTGTTTACCGTGGGGGTATTGATTCACAACACGGAGGAGGCGATGTGGCTTCCGGCCTGGTCGGTCCATGCCGGCAGGTGGCATACACCGGTGGCCCCTCGTGTGTTTCGCTTTGCCGTCATTGTCCTTTCCGCGCTGCTGGTTATCTTTATGGTTTCCTCGTCTCTTACGGCCGCCGGGAGCGTCAGCGCGTATCTGATGGCTGGCTGTGTGTTGGCCATGGTTCTCAATGTCTTCATTCCCCACGTTTTCGGATCGGTCTTTCTGCGGCGGTACATGCCCGGAACCGCCACGGCGCTCGTCCTGAACCTGCCCCTTGGCATTTTATATCTGAGCCGCGCCCTTTCCGAGGGCCGGATCGAACTGCCTACTTTCTACTGGGCCGGCCCGGCAGTCGCGCTGGGGATCGCGGCCTCTATTCCGGTCTTGTTTGTCCTGGGGCGCACGTTGTATGCCGACACGGTTTGATCGAGGCGGCTCAGAGTGTGCCCAAACACATAAATCCTCTTGATTGAATCGACTCTGTCGGGGTAGGTCATCCGCAGCAAATGATTTGGAACACCAATAGGGAGGCGAGATGATAGTTCAATCGAACGAGGCACAGCGGAGGAGTTTCCTGGGGGTGGATTTTGTTTTGCTCTCTCATGGCCCGGAGTCAATGGTAACAAAAATGCTTTACAAGAAAGGGGACAATCCCCCGTTACATAAGCACCCGAACGAACAGAGCGGGTATGTGATTTCTGGAAGGTACAGAATTATCATAGATAATGTCGTGGCCGAGATTGGTCCGGGAGATTCATATTCTATTCCTCGCGACGTTGCGCATAGCATTGAAATCATAGAACCTGGCGAAGTATTGGATTTCTTCAGCCCTCCGCGAAAGGATTATCTCTAGCGGATACCAGCCGCTCTCGCCGACTGCCCTTTGTGCGGAGCGTATCTTGAACCTGGGGATAGTCTGAACCCCTTTAAGGCAAGCCATCCACCCGTTATGCGAAAAAATACAGTGAAGCCATCTGTGATCGATGCCCTGGAAACCATAAACGCGCGCCCCGCGCCGTTCGAGTTCTACACCGCGGATCAGCTCTGGACGGACGAGTATACGTCGCAGAAGATGCTTGCGTATCATCTGGATGAGAACATCGATCTTTCATCCCGCAATAAAGGGTTCATCGACCGTTCTGTCCGATGGGTCGTGTCGCACTTTGGCATCGGCGCCCATACCGGTATCGCCGATTTCGGGTGTGGTCCGGGGCTCTATACGACCCCCTTCGCGGAGCATCGTGCCGAAGTAACCGGGATCGATTTCTCCGCGCGGTCGATCCGGTACGCGCGGGAGGTCGCCGAACAGAGAGGATTGAATATTGACTATTGCCAGCGGAACTATCTGGAGTTTGAAACGGAGAAACGATTCGATCTCATTACGATGATCTTCTGCGATTTTTGCGCGCTCAGCCCGTCACAGAGGAAAACGCTCCTTGCCCGGTTTCACGCATTCCTGAAGCCCGGAGGAGCGGTTCTCCTGGATGTTCATTCGTTCAATGAGTTCAACCGCAGAAAGGAGGCCGTCCTGTGCGAGCGCAATCTCCTCGATCACTTCTGGTCTCCCGAAGAGTATTACGGGTTCATGAACATATTCAAATACGAACAGGAAAAGGTCACGCTCGATAAATATACGATCATTGAAGAGGCGCGAGCCCGCGTCATATATAACTGGCTCCAGTATTTCAGCCGGGACACGTTGCGGGAAGAGTTTGAACAGAGCGGATTTGAGGTCGCGGAGTTCTACTCTGATGTCGCGGGGGCACCTTTTTCTCCCGAGTCTCCCGATATTGCAATTGTCGCCAAAAAAGCTATACATACACGGTGATCAGAATTTATTTGTAACACGGAAGGAGCTATGACATGCCGGCATACGTTATTGTCCAAGTGGAAGTGACCGATTGGGAAAAATTTCAAGACTATCTCAAAGAGTCTCCGGGGGTGATCGCCGCGCACGGGGGCCGGTATCGAGCCCGTGGCGGGGAGACCGTCGTTCTCGAAGGTGAAGATCAAGGCAAACGGATTGTCCTGATAGAGTTTCCTTCGCTTCGGAAGGCACAGGACTGGTATAACTCCCCGGAGTACCGGGAGGTCAAAAAGCTGCGAACGGGAGCGGCAACCGGCCTGCTGATCGCCGTTGAAGGGTGCTGAGTGAACACGACTGTTCACCATTATGCGCGTGTAGAAATCGCGTCACGATATCAAAAGGATGAGGCTATATGATCAATATTCTCCAGCTTGACAGAACAGTCCTTTCCTGGATCAACAGGGACTGCTCGAATCCCGTTCTTGATGTGATCATGCCTCTCGTCACGCATCTTGGCGATTTGTCTGTCGTGTGGCTGTGGATTGGCGGTATCGGCCTGGTCATGTCCTTCCAGCTGGCCCCCGCTTCAGAAACAGGCCCCGGAGCGCGATGATAAAGGCGGCCGGATCCTTCTGCCTCTTTATGGCTGTGATATATGTGGTAAACGTCGGGGTGTATGGCGGCCTCAAACACCTGATTCAGCGACCCCGGCCCTTTGCGGCGCAGGCCGAAACCGTGCGGCTATTGTCGGACGAAACCCGGCATCTGCACCATAGCGGGTCATTCCCTTCGGGTCATGCGAACAACGCGTTCATGATCGCGGTCGTTCTGGCGGGGCGGTTTCGACGGGGACGATGGGCGATCTTCGGGGTGGCCTCCCTGGTCGCGTTGAGCCGGGTCTACCTGGGGGTCCATTACCCGAGCGATGTGATAGCGGGCGCGTGTCTCGGCTCGGTTATCACCTGGTTCATGGTGTCCTTCCGGTCGCCCGATCCACGGTGCTGATGGAGGGCCTTTCGAATCGGAGAAGAGAGCAATGATGGAAAGCCAGGCGACACTATTGGGCATCGCAAACATTACCTGCGGGGTGGTGTTTATCCTCGTCAGTGTCCCCCTTGTGGCGAAGAAGGTGCCGATGAACAGGCTGTACGGATTCCGGCTGTCCCAGGCGTTCGAATCCGATGAGAACTGGTACGCGATCAACCGGTACGGCGGGAAGCAGTGTATCGCGTGGTCCGTTCCGCTTATATGCATCGGGACCCTGTATTTCGTATTCCCCATGAACGAGTTCCAGAATCCGATACAGAGCGGGTTACTGGCGGTCGCCCCGATCCTGCTGTGCATGGGAGCGGCCATTGGAAAAACGGTCCTTTTCGCCCGGAACCTGAGCAGGGGAGGGGATTCATAGAATTTCAAAAAGGGATTTAACACCGGGGAAACAGCCACCCCAATGTTTCTCTAGTGAGGGTGAAAAACCTTGACAAATCTCATAACGGAGGTAGTATCCAAGCGTTATATTCTTTCAGACATAATTCATAACCGGGTTGTGCTTTTTACAGAAAAAAAGGGCCCCTATGATCTGACCACATACCCCGCTTCACCGACTGAGGCGGGGTATTTTCGTTTCATCACTTCCGTTGTGCGGAATAAATCTTTCGTATCGTATTTCGTGAAGCAACATGTAAGGAAGTGAAAATGGGAACAACAACAAAACGAGGTACACGTTTCGGGAGTTTCTCGGCTGGCGGATCTGCTGAAAAATCCGACAAACAGCCGAAACTGCTCGACCGCCTGCGTCTTGCCTTGCGCGCACGGCATTACAGCAGACGAACGGAGCAGACTTACTGTCATTGGGTTAAGAAATACATATATTTTCATAATGTAAAACACCCTGGTGAGATGGGAGAACAAGAGATCAATGCATTCCTTACCCACTTGGCGGTAAAGGAAAAAGTGAGTGCTTCCACGCAGAATCAGGCTCTGTGCGCGCTTCTCTTCCTGTATCGTCATGTCATCGGCCGTGAGATTGGCGATCTTGGTAGTGTCATTCGGGCGAAAAAGCCGGTTCGCCTGCCCGTTGTCATGACACGTGATGAAGTAAAGAATGTTTTACGGCACCTTGAAGGAGATAAATGGTTAATCGTGTCTATCATGTACGGTGGTGGACTACGATTGATGGAATGTCTCCGTCTGAGGGTACAGGACATTGATTTTCGATAAGAATTACATAACGGTACGTGACGGAAAAGGCAATAAAGATCGTATTACCATGTTACCCTCTTCGATCAAAGACAGACTGATAGAACATTTGGCGCGAACTAAAAAGATCCATGAAAATGATGTTAAACAAGGTTATGGGAAAGTCATATTGCCTGATGCGCTGGCACGAAAATACCCCAATGCCGATAGGGAGTGGCGGTGGCAGTGGGTGTTCCCACAAGAAAAACTGTGGCACAACGAAACCACGGGAGAACGCGGGCGACATCATGTTCATGAAACAATAATCCAGCGTGCGGTGCATACCGCGGTAAAAAAAGCAGGATTAGTGAAAAGGGCAACCTGTCATACATTTCGCCATTCATTTGCGACGCATCTTCTCGAAAGCGGTTATGATATCAGAACGATTCAAGAACTACTCGGACATAAAGACATCAAGACAACGATGATCTATACTCATGTGCTTAATCAGGGACCAAAGGGGGTGCGAAGTCCCGCAGACACGCTTTGGTGAACAAGGAGTGTATTACATAGTTTCTGTATAACACGCCTAAATAAACGACGCTTTTCATAATACTCTTTGTATTACAGTAAGTTGTAATGATTTTTTCCGTAATTAAAATATGTATTACGTAGCTGCTTCAGCTATGTTTGGTTTTTATACAGAAACAATATAAACACCGTTAGCAGATGGAGATATATATGGCAGATACTTCTGACAAATTAATAACGTCCGAAATCAAGGGTCGCAACGTTACTTACTATTTGACCACCGAAGAGGATTTGGAAAATGTAAAAAGCCAAAGCCTGTTCGGCGACATTTTTTGCGTGTTGGCTTCCTTGACTGCCGGTGGAATTATATCTGTTATCCTAACAAGAGCTACAGGAATACAGTTAGCACAAGAGACAACCAATGTACTTGATATACTGTTATACGTTTTTATCTGCACAACATTTATTTTTGCTTTATTCGCTCTTTACTTTCATTGTCAATCATTCACAACAATTAAGAAAATCAAAGGCTCAGGCACAGTAAAATCCCTAAAAAAATCAAATCAAGAAGAAATAGTTGAGACCTTAATCGTCGACACACAAATACCCTCGGGTGAGTCACAGTTCGAAATCCTCAAAGCAGTGTATTGGACATCAAAGGCGAGCGTGGATGTGACTGAAGAACTAAGAAAAAGAATCGTGGGCAACAAGTTGAATGTAATGGCCTCTAACCAAATAAAAGGTGACCCCGATTATGGGACCGTAAAGAAACTGACTATCGAATATAGGTTCGACGGTAATACTGTTACAAAGGAATTTACGGAGGGCGAAAGAATAATAATACCTTAAAGGTCTGCTAACCACAGCATCCAGGTGGACGCGGGCTATCGCCCGCGCCACTGATGCTGGCCGTTAGGCTTATATGGGGAACCGAGAAACATATGGGTACGCGCGAGTCTCTAAAAGCATCTCCAAGCTGATTGATAGGCTCTCTGAGCGGCCGCTGAGTGTGTCTATGGCTCAGGCGAGGAAGCTTGCGGTCCAGTTGAGGGAAGCGGAGTTCGATCGATGGCTTAGGCTTGAGTTGTATGGGTACTTCAACACCAACTCGGCCCTCAGGGAAGAGGATGTCGTGCCAGAGTATCGCAGCATCGGAGGACAACTTACTGACGAACATGGGAACGTTCACATAATGAGCGACCCCAAGGCGGAGTTTCTGAACGAAGATCGATTGCGTTTCGGCGTTGAGGAACTAGAACAACTTCAATGTAAAACCGGCTCGCTTTCGTACCGCGATCCTCATCGCGCCGAATTGATCAGGCAGCATTTAGGTTTCGAGATCACCAGATTCAGCTTCAATCCAGCTCAGATTGCTGGTGTGCTCGCAAACATTCGCGGTGAACTCCAGGACCGTCTGATGGCCCTCGGTTCCACAATCACATCGGCGGCGGATCCGCAGACCACAAGCTTCACTGCACCCGGTGATCCGATTCTCGAACTGCGACCCAACTTTTATGGTGTTGGCGTGAACCTACACGCTTTGTGGCGAAAACTGAGGTCCAAGTTCAGCATGTCAAACCATGCCTAACCAGGCTAATTAAGCCGACGCAATAACCCGCGCGGCTGAGTAGCAAGGTTATGTGCTTTTGATATCGGTTGATGGTTTAAAAAATTTGTAACTTATTGTTGCCAAGGATTCTATTGTGAACAGGTCTGATCTAAAAGTAGTTAATATTCCAACCATTTTATGGGGAGATAAATCAGAAAAGATATTTGTTGCCATACACGGGAATATGTCCAATAAGGCTGATGACGTAATAATTGTCTTTGCAGAAGAAGCGGTTAAAGCAGGATATCAAGTTTTGAGCTTTGATTTACCGAAACATGGAGATCGTAAAAGTGAAACGACACTCTGCAAGGTTCAAAATTGCGTGGAAGATCTTAATACAATAATGAAATACTCAAAATCTCTATCAAATAATGTGAGTGTATTTGGATGCAGCATAGGAGCATACTTCAGCCTTTTGGCATATATGCATGAGAAATTGCGGCAAGCAATGTTCCTGTCTCCAGTGGTTAATATGGAGTCTGTTATAATCAACATGATGAAATGGTTTGATATTACAGAAGAAAAACTTATGAAAGAAAAAGAGATAGTAACACCCATAGGTGAAGTACTTTATTGGGATTATTATTCATATGTGAAAAAACATCCCATTGCTGAATGGAAAATTCCTACATCGATCTTGTATGGTTCTGAAGATAATTTGACAGATTTTATTACTATTTCTTCATTTTCAAATCAGTTTAAATCCGATCTGGAAGTTTTAGAAAATGGAGAACATTACTTTCACACAGAGGAACAGTTATCGTCTTTTAGGCGATGGGTAAATGATAAAGGGTCTTGACTAGAACAGCGGTTTATTTTTGAAGTTCTTTAACAACAATTTATAGATATCGGTGTTACGGTTGTTGAACCGGAACTCACATTCCTTGAGATGCAGGTAAAAGGTTGATTGTGGAATACCATGGAACTTCATCAGCCTCCGTTTTGCGAATGACCAGAAGGATTCAATGCCATTGATGTGGCTTTTCCCCCTGGCAAATTCATTGGCTCCGTGATGAACACGGTAATGCTTTTTGTATCCCAAGTCAACCAAACCATCATAGCCTCTCCAACTATCTGAATGTATGACACTATTCGGTTCAACTTTGCCCCTGATAATGGCCTGGAGAGTCTTCCTGGCGCAATCGGGAACGATTTCGGTATAGACACTGCCTTTTCGTTGCAGGATACCGAATACAGGGGTTTTTCTCCCGGCCCCACGGCCTCGTTTCCCTTTGATACGTTTTGCACCGAAATATGATTCGTCAACCTCGATTTCACCCTGAAATGGTGATTCTTCTTCGCACAGATCAGCTATACGTTGACGAATCAAAGACAGATATCGATTCACCGTATTTCTATTGAGTTTTGTTAAAAGAGCGATGGTTTGAGCATCCAAATCGAAGGCAAAATACTTCACGATCTCTCTAAATTTTGCCTCTGAAATTTTGGAATTTTTTACATACTTGTTACTTATTGACATGACTAGACTCTTAACATATTTCCGTGTGCTGTTCTAGTCAAGACCCATGATAAATTAATGGTTAGAGAATCTACATATCACACATAACAAATGCATAAACTCGGACCTTTCTCGCGCCGTTTCGTTCGCTTCGCTCTCTACTCTCTGCGAAAAAGGCCGGTTATGCTGGTGTTCAGCGGACGCTGCGCGTCCCCTGAACATGTGGCTGATCACTCGAAATTCAGTTTTGGAATGGACGATGAAAGTCAACTGTCTATTCGTCCGCAGACACCGGTTTTATCTCCCAGAATGTGTATCTCTACTGCGCTTCCGCCGGGTTGGCCACCGTGGTCCGCGGTTATGTCGAGCGGGAGGAACTGGCCGAGGCCATGAAGCTGAACAGCGACCCAAAAGTCGTCCTGGTTCAAACAGTAGGCTATCCGAAGGAATGAAAAAAGGAAAGAACATGAAAATCGAAAGACTAAAAAAAGTATTGTACATTGTTATTCTTACAGTTCTTGTTTCAGCCTGTTCCGGTGTTTCAGTCAAAAGAGATCCCGCGATTTTGTATCACTATACTGTGCCCGAGCAAATCCATGATGGATGGCAGACAGCCACTCTTTCAGAGGTCAATCTCGATGAAACATTGCTGGCTGAGCTTGTTCAAAATATTTTAAATGATGACTATAAAGATATTCATAGCATACTGATTGTTAAAAATGGGAAACTCGTTTTGGAAGAGTATTTCACAGGTAGCGATTATATGAAAAGTGAAAAAACGTTTACCCGTGATGACCTGCATAGTGTTATGTCGGTGACCAAAAGCGTGACATCCACGTTAATCGGTATCGCCATGGATAAGGGACTGGTCAAAGGAGCGGATGAAGAACTTATTTCTTTTTTTCCTGAGTACAGGGAATTGCTTGGTGATAACGGCAGAAAGATTAAACTGAGACATGTGTTATCCATGTCTGCCGGTTTTGACTGGGATGAGACGACATATCTGTACAGCGACAGCAGAAATCCATACTGGGAGATGCTGGGGCCGGAAAGAGAGAATATTATCCGGTACATTCTCAGCAGGCCGATAACAGAAGAACCGGGAGAAATATTTACATATAATGGCGGACTTTCCATCTTACTGGGCCGAATCATTGAAAAAAGGTCGCATATGAAGGTCAAAGATTTCGCCAAGAAGCATTTGTTCGGGCCGCTGGGAATCCAAAAATATGAATGGGGGTACTGGGATGATAAACAGGAAGTACTCAGAACAGATGGTGGCCTGTCCCTTCGTCCCAGGGATATGGCAAAACTGGGATATGTTTTTGCGAATAAGGGTAAGTGGCAGGGGCGCCAAATTGTATCTGCCAGATGGGTTGAAGAAGCAACAAAAAGACATATCAACCTATATCCATTATATTTAACAGGGTATGGATACCAGTGGTGGCTGTATACCATTAAAATAAATGGTGAAAAAAAAGAATTACCCGTGGCGGACGGCTGGGGCGGCCAGCGCATCTTTGTTTATCCCGATCAGGATATGGTGATTGTGTTTACCGCTGGGAATCATTCCTTGGCTCATAAGAAGGTTTTCAGTATGATGTATGGATTGTTAGCAATGGTTGTAAACTCTCCCCTTTGAGCGGTGGGAGATGCCCCCAAGACACCATAGGTAACCCTACCCCCATTTAGGAGAGGTATTTTATTGATGTTTAGTATTTCGAAACTTAACATGTCAAAAATAATAAATATTTTCAGTGGTATCACAAAAACACTATGGGTTATCTTCTTATTGTTAATATTGGCATGTAACGGTAGCGATAGCATTAAGAGTTCCAAGTTCCGGGGACACCTTACTTAATTATTAAAAAGTTCGTAAGTTCGAGGGACACAACACATAACTTTTAAAAGGAGGAATGATAAAAAGTCTTCATGAGCTGTGAATTGGGATACACTGTTTGAAACTTTATAGTTTTGGGCAGCAAGGCTACTGTTCGACATGTTTACTGGTCTTCGAGACCGCAAAGGAGAATGAAGAGCTGTAGCCGCAACATTCAATGATCTTCGAGATCGAATAGGAGATTGGGACCAATTCACCTGACAGGCGCTGTCCAAGATGTGAGGAGGCGTTCTATGAAGATGAGTATCGGGGTTGACCTTCACAAGACGCAGTTTACCGTTTGTTGTTTGAGTGAAGATCGGAGTGTTCAGGAGTCGGGCATCTACCCGACGACTGATCGAGGTTACCGGGCATTTATCATGAAGGTGTCCAACTGGAATGAGGGCGGTTACGAGGTCACGGCAGCGGTGGAATCAACAGGGAACACCCGACACTTTCGCAACCGGTTTTTGAAGGCGGGGATTGAGGTCAAGATAGTGAACACCTTGAAATTCAAGGTTGTAAATGAGTCAGTAAAAAAGACTGACAAGCATGATTCCCGCACATTGGCTGAGTTTCTTGAGAAAGATATGCTTCCCGAGTCCATTCTTTGTTCGCAGGAAAGCGAGGACATTCGAAGGCTTCTCAAGTCACGTTCTGTTCTGGTGAAAGCTTTGGTATCCTTGAAAAACCAGATACACGGTTTATTGCTTGGATATGGGATAGAGAGTCGGCGGGGACAGCTGCAGAGCAAAAAAGAAAGGCAGCGAATCCTTGACGGTCTCGCGGACCATAGGAGTTACGGAAACGCTGCCCGAGCGGTAAAACCGCTTCTTGGTACAATAGACCAAATTGCATCCGAGGTCAAAGGACTTGAGCGCGTATTATCTGATCTTGTTTCTGAAGACGAGGATGTTGCTCTGTTGCAAACGATTCCTGGCGTTGGAATAATAACAGCAGCGACGATTCGGGCTTATACCGATGACATCAACCGATATGAGAGCGCCAAGCAGTATGCTGCTCATGCCGGTTTGGTACCATGGGTTCAAAACTCCAACAAGACCATTCGCCATGGTCATATTACCAAGCGAGGCCCCGTGGAACTGAGGACGGCTTTTGTGCAAATGGTAATGGGGATGCTACGGCTTCGGAATAAAACCGATGGATATTGGCTTATGTACAAATACAAAGCCATGAAAGAGAACAAGGGAACCGGGAAGAGCGTAATAGCGACGGCGCGAAAGATGAGCACTATTGTATATGCCATCTTGAAGAAGGGGGAGCCGTTTGATCCATCGAAAATGCTGCCAGACCCGAAATATGTAGAGATGAGTAAGGTTGCGAGGTGTTATGCTTTGGCCGTTTAAATTTTAACCATGGGCCTGTTTGACAGGCTCTCCATGAATTGACTTTTTATAGGAGATACAATGAAACTTCAAATGATATCCATTCGCCTTGCGGTTTATGCAATTATTCTCTTACCCCTGATCGTTTCGCCAGGCCTTGTTTATGCCGGAGATGCTGCCAGCGAGAATGCCAATACACCAGGCCACGTCTTTATGGGGTTCAAATACGGAAATCAGGATATCAATATGCAGACCGGTTTCACCCGCTTGGCAAATGGGGCTCTCGTGGAAGACTCCCGGTTCAAAAATAAGTACACTGCCAATGCTTATGGCCTGTTCCTCGGCTATCAAATACCCTGGGAGGCATTCTACCTTGGGGGACAGGTTTCTTTTGACGTGTATGATGGTGAATTCGAGTTGTCAGCCGGTTCAAGCAGATTCACCAATACCATAAATTATTCAGCGGGTATGGACCTGATGCCCGGGGTCTATCTGTATAAGGGCCTGTCCGTTTTTGGCAAGCTAGGTCTGGCCTATGGTGATTTTGATTTTGTTAAGTCTTCCCCCACATCGACCAATTACAATGCCGGTCGGCGTCTTTTTGGGTATACACTGGGACTGGGGCTGGCCTATGACATCACGGCGCAATTTACGGCAAAAATGGGATATGAGCAAACCAGATATCGGGAAACACAGATCGATGCGATACGTGGCGTTCTTTCTGATAAAACCATGGTAGAACCGAAAATAGCCTCATTCTTTCTAAGCCTTCAGTATAACTTCTATTAAAACGTAAGAGTAGATGAGAGCAAAAGGCAGTAAAAGGGGACGGATTGATTTTTTCGAAAAAATCTTACCAGCTAATGGGAATTCGGGGGACATAACACTTAATTCATCAAAATAAATTTGTGGTCTGATATCTATGAGTGTTTAATAATATTAGAAAGTTAGCCTAACCAAACACTTCACCTGGCCGCCTACACCGGCAAGTGAGCTTTTCGTTATACTTAAAAATGAATCATTCAAAAATATTGAAACAATTAGAAAAATTAGCTAATCCTCAAATCGCCGAGGGAAAACGTAATCGAGGAAGTTTAGCAAAAAATGCCTACGGAATAATGGTGAAAGATTTAAGAAAAATGGCACAAGAAATTGGTATAGACCACGCTCTTGCATTGAAATTATATGATTCAGACATTCATGAAGCAAAAAAACTTGCCAGTATTATCGACGAACCGGCAAGAGTAACAGAATCACAAATGGAGAAGTGGTTGAAACAATTCGATTCTTGGGATATCTGTGATATCTGTTGCAGTTCTTTATTTGTAAAAACTCCTTTTGCGTACAAGAAAGTATTTGAATGGTGCAAACGTGAAAACGAATATGAAAAGAGAGCGGCTTTCACCTTGATGGCACACCTTGTATTTCATGATAAGTCAAGCAATGACAAAAAATTCGAAAAATTTTTCCCTATTATCAAGCAAGAATCGACGGATGAAAGAAATTTTGTTAAGAAAGCTGTAAATTGGGCGCTACGACAAATAGGCAAAAGAAATTCTAATTTAAACAGGAAAGCAATTGCAACAGCTAAAGAAATAAAAAAGATAAACTCAAAAAGTGCTCAATGGATCGCCAACAACGCATTGAATGAACTAACTAGAGAAGGTATCAATATTTTGGAATATCCAAGAGACTAATAAGTAGAGTTCCGGGGACACCTTACTTAATTATTGACAAAAGCCAGCCAGTTTGATTGATTCTAAACATGGCACGAATAGCAAGAGCAATAGCGCCGGGAATCCCGCATCATGTAACACACTAAGAAAACAGGCAGAAGCACACATTTTTCAACGATTGATTATTGTATCTGAAACAAAGGAAGGTTTGAATCAGGCAATTGGTGGAGCGCACAGAAGATACACAAGACGGATCAATTTTCGTGAAGGATGGCGTGGGCACTTATAGCAGGGAAGGCTTTCATTTTTTATCATGGATGAGGGGTATCTCTTGGCATGTACGAGATATGTAGAATTAAATCCGGTCAAGGCGGGCTTGGTAAAAAAGCCTGAAGACTGGCAATGGAGTAGTGCCAGACCACATATGAAAGGTAAAGATGATATTCTTGTAAAAACAAAGCCATTGCTGGAAATAGTAAAAGAGCCTTGGGAAGACTTCTTGTCCTTTGATGCTCAGGATCAGGAAATAGCGTTATTTAGAAAACACGAATGAACCGGTCGGCCCTTAGGAACTGATTCTTTTATTGGGACAATGGAACACCTTTTAGGCCGAAGGCTTAAACCTCAAAAACCTGGACCTAAAAAGAGAGATAAGTAAGGTGTCCCCGGAATTCCAAGGCACTTTCAGCCGCACATACCAAACTCCGGTTTCCGGCGGACGATAATCCTCCCACACACCGATTAAAGAAACCCCTGACAGGAAGATATCACGTCGTGCGGCTCATCAGGAGCGATCTCAAAATAGACATTTTTGGAGAATGTTTTCCCGTTCCACCTGAGACAATATTTGAATATGTGGTTGCCACTATCGATGTCAAAGAACAAAAACTGAAACTCTTCCTCGATAAAATCCAAGTCGAGGAATTTGACTACAAACTGCGATAATATCGCTGACTGTCAACGATGTCTTGGCACATAAAACCGTAAACGATGTCCTGGCACTCAACACTTAATTCATCAAAATAAATTTGTGGTTTTATATCTATGAGTGTTTAATAATATTAGAAAGTTAGCCTAACCAAACACTTCACCTGGCCGCCTACACCGGCAAGTGAGCTTTTCGTTGGTCTTGACTAATTCCAACTCACGATGTATATGTGTGATGTATACATCGTGAAGGGGGAGGCAATATGATACGAACTCAAATATATCTGACTGACAAACAGCGTACCGAACTGGCTATAATTGCTAAGAATTTAGGAAAGAAACAAAGCGAAATCATTCGCGAGGCCTTGGATCGCCTTATTGACCAAGCTGGTCAAAATAAAACAAAGACGGCACTCAAAAAAGCAGCAGGAATTTGGAAAAATCGTAAAGACCTTCCCGACTTCCGGGCAATCCGATCAGAATGGGATAGATAGAAACTATGCCAAATTCGATTCTTGTTGATACCGACATATTTATCGACTTTTTACGCGGCTATAACAAGGCGATTGCGTTTATTGATAAGTTTTCCTCTCAAATCATCCTTTCCCCAATAGTCGTTGCAGAGTTGTATGCCGGAGTAAAAGGTAATAACGAGTTGGCCGTATTGGACAATTTTATTTCTCTATTTCATGTTGTACCTCTTACCTCAGAGATTGCGAAGATAGGAGGGCTTTACAAGCGTGATTTCGGCAAGTCACATGGAGTTGGACTCGCTGATGCAATTTTGGCTGCAACAGCTGAAGTAGAACAAGCCGAGCTGAAAACACTGAATGTGAAACACTACCCAATGTTCAAGGCCTTGAAGCCGGCATATAAAAAATGATGAGCCAATATTTTTCTTCAGCGGACTCGTTTCACTCGCCGCTGAGAATTTCGTTCAGGGGACGCTCCGCGATAAGACCGCTCAATACCCACTGAACATGCGGCGGCTGCTCTGAGCTGGTTCGCTCGGCGCGCAGCGCCTCCCGAACCAGCGGATGGACTTGTCCCCTTCGGGGCAGGTCATGCGCCGCATGTTAAACAGGACAAATGAAAATGAAACATAATGTGATTTTACTCGGGCTCGTTAGTTTTTTTGCGGATTTAAGTACGGAGATGGTTTATCCGTTGCTTCCTCTGTATCTGACGGCGGTGTCCGGTGCAACACCCGCCATTGTCGGCGTGATCGAAGGAATTGCGGAAAGCCTTGCGAGTATCCTTAAGGTATTCAGCGGTTATATTACAGACAAGTACCGGAAGAAAAAGCCCATTGCATTTTTCGGTTACGCAGCCGGGTTAGTGTACAAGCTGGCTCTTGTCATTGCCGGTTCCTGGCAGGGTATCCTTGCCGCGCGGGTAATAGACCGTTTTGGTAAAGGCGTACGGACAGCGCCTCGTGACGTACTCGTAAGCGAAAGCTGTGATTCAGATAAACTTGGCCATTCGTTCGGTATTCATAAAACGCTTGATATGGCCGGTTCTGCTGCCGGAATACTGATAGCTTTCTTCATCATGATGACATGGAAGGGGGAGTACGCCTACAAACAACTATTCCTGCTTTCGTGCATTCCGGCAATCGCTTCGCTTGTCATGTTTATCTTTATCAAAGAAACAGGGGAATCATGTGAAGCCAGGGAACCGCTTCATGTTTTCAACGAGCTAAAGAATCTTGATAAGCGTTTAAAACTTTATCTTGTAGTTGTCTTCGTATTTACACTCGGGAACTCATCGAATGCCTTCCTGCTCCTCAAGGCCGGGAACGTGGGTTTCGATCCTGCATCTATAGTCCTTCTCTACTTCGTATATAACATGGTGTCGTCACTGTTTGCCGTACCGTTCGGCAAAAGATCAGACCGCATCGGGCGGAAACGTCTACTCGTTGCCGGTTACCTGACTTTCGCGCTTGTATATGCCGGCTTTGCCTGGGCTCCGAATAAGACAATCATAGTTGTCGCTTTCGCGTTATACGGAATATTCACCGCAATGACGGCAGGTGCCGAACGTGCCTTTGTTTCAGAAATCGCACCAAAAGAATTGAAAGGAACCATGCTCGGTCTTCATTCAACGATTGTGGGAATTGCTCTCCTTCCGGCAAGTGTCATAGCCGGATTTCTCTGGAATATATTCGGCTCTGTGGTTCCCTTCGCCTTCGGGGCAAGCCTCTCGCTTGTATCAGCACTGATACTCGCTTTCGGATTGCCACAAAAAGCGGGGAAAGGAAATAAAAGCATTTAACATTTCAATATAATAGACTCGCTACGCCCCCCGCTGATTTCGTCGTTAAGTGCAAAATAATACTCTGTGCAGGGAATCAAACGAGTCGCCTTGAATTAGAAAAGGGTCTTGACTAGAACAGCACACGGAAATATGTTAAGAGTCTAGTCATGTCAATAAGTAACAAGTATGTAAAAAATTCCAAAATTTCAGAGGCAAAATTTAGAGAGATCGTGAAGTATTTTGCCTTCGATTTGGATGCTCAAACCATCGCTCTTTTAACAAAACTCAATAGAAATACGGTGAATCGATATCTGTCTTTGATTCGTCAACGTATAGCTGATCTGTGCGAAGAAGAATCACCATTTCAGGGTGAAATCGAGGTTGACGAATCATATTTCGGTGCAAAACGTATCAAAGGGAAACGAGGCCGTGGGGCCGGGAGAAAAACCCCTGTATTCGGTATCCTGCAACGAAAAGGCAGTGTCTATACCGAAATCGTTCCCGATTGCGCCAGGAAGACTCTCCAGGCCATTATCAGGGGCAAAGTTGAACCGAATAGTGTCATACATTCAGATAGTTGGAGAGGCTATGATGGTTTGGTTGACTTGGGATACAAAAAGCATTACCGTGTTCATCACGGAGCCAATGAATTTGCCAGGGGGAAAAGCCACATCAATGGCATTGAATCCTTCTGGTCATTCGCAAAACGGAGGCTGATGAAGTTCCATGGTATTCCACAATCAACCTTTTACCTGCATCTCAAGGAATGTGAGTTCCGGTTCAACAACCGTAACACCGATATCTATAAATTGTTGTTAAAGAACTTCAAAAATAAACCGCTGTTCTAGTCAAGACCCTTAGAAAATTATGAGCAGGAATTATTCGGTGGCTTGCCGGGGGTCACGTCAAGTAATGTTCGCAATTTCGATTCATGAGGGTATCGATATTCCCCTGTTACGCTACCCTTTGCAGTGCCTCACGCTGCTCCTGAACAAAACGCATACGGTAGTGCTCTGCTGTCGCGTTATCCATTGTCACGATCAGATTCCACTTCTTCCCGGTACCCACTCGTGGGTACTGCCATCCTGGTGCAACATCATGCCCGGCAAGGGGGAAGGATCACGACGGCTTCGGTGTGTGCCCTTCTTGGTAGCCCTGGGAACCAGCCCCCCCCCAATTGAAGTGTGTTCTTGACCCAAGTGTAGCTTCTGACCCCTCCGTCACGCCGATACCATGAATGAAAATGCTTAGCGTTCCAGCCACGGTAACGACCTTCATACTGCCGGGCAAGCGCTATAACTTCATCCACCGGGGCTCGACGTGATGATGCCTGCGTTAGCCGTTTATCCAATAACCCGTCTACCCCCCCCTCTCTTCGTACCGATTGATGTAACGCCGAAATGTTCGATCGCACACTCCCAACATCCGCGCCGCTTCCCCCTGTGTTAATCGCCTCTCCGCCCGTCTCATAACCACCTCCTCTGGGTGGCTATTGTAAACCGGACAGATTACGTGCTCCTGACAACCAGTAAAATTACCTTGACAAAACGTACGCAATAGCGTTCTTTGCACAAAAAGCAGGGTGAAATTATGCCGACACTATCAGCTACGGAGGCAAGAACTAAACTGTATCGCCTTATTGACCAAACTTCTGTCTCCCACGAACCTATTCTAATTACGGGGAAATGCCGTTTTAGTATCAGAGGATGACTGGCGTTCAATTCAAGAAACCATTTACCTTTTAAATATTCCTGGCATGCGTGAGTCCATCCGTGAGGGCTTGGTAACACCATTGGAGGAATGCAGTGAGAAACTTGATTGGTGACTTGGCGGGTGCATATTCACGGCGAATAAATATTCAGCATCATTTGATTTATCAGGCTTTAAACGACGAGACAGTCATTAAAATTATTCGTATGTATACTCACTATGAATAGTGGAACAGAACGTGCGGGTAAACTTGACCGGGCAAAACGACGCGCCCGGCAAGTTATCCGCACGTTATGACTCGTTGCATGGTAATGGATAGGGATAGTTACATTGGCGAGAGACTGGGAAAGCACCTTCTCCTTCCGGGCCCAGTCGCCCAGCAAGACTGAACAGGAACGCTGCGAGCGGGTTATTAAGAAAAAGGTGACAGAAGATAAAACGATTTATCAATGATCATAGGTGTCAGTTAATGAAAAAAAACAAATTTGTTTCCAACGTTGTCCTTGTTCTCATGTGGTTGTTTCTGGCTTTCTTTACGGGATGTTCTTCGTCGGATACTGGTGGAGGCGGTGATTCAAATGGCTATGCAGGAAAGCTGATTGGCGCGGAGTTGGTTGCTTTTTTTACGGCAGATGACGCAGTCTTCGTGGTAGCAGGATATTATGCGCCCTGGGGCATTGATGTCGAAGAGCTGCTCAATTCGTCAACGGGTGTTGATGTGTACGCCATCGAATACTATACCACCGATATCGACGGGCAGTTGATTGCGGTTTCCGGCCTGGTTTCCCTGCCGTCCCCCGCCGATGGAGTCTATCCCGTCGTTCAATATCACCATGGCACCCAGTTCAATAATGCCGACGTGCCCTCCAACTTCGAGAGGAGCGACGAGGCGGCGATCTGCAGCGCACTTTTCGCCGCCCATGGTTATGTGATCTCCCTGCCCGATTACATCGGCCAAGGAATATCCGCAGTGAATCATCCTTATTTTCACAAAGAATCTGTAGCCCAATGCGGGGCCGATATGCTGAAAGCCGTGAAAGAATTATGCGGCGATCTGGGTGTTACCACCAGCGGTAAGCTCTTCATCTGCGGGTTATCGGAAGGCGGCCATGCGACAATGGCGCTGCAACAATATCTGGAGACCACCGATTCCGAACAGGCTTTCGAACTTACCGGCTCGGCCCCCATTGCAGGCCCCTACGATATTACGGTGTGCTGGGATTTCTGGTATGAGAACAGTCCACGAACGTGTTCACCCCTGGCGGCCCATCTGGTTCTATCATACATGAATATATACGGGTCCGACGACACCCTGGACGATATCTTTATTCCACCCTATAACACCACCATCACGGACATAGACAACGGCACTTATACCGGGGACGAAATGTACGAGATGCTCCCCGAAACCCTCCCGGGGCTTCTTCAGGAGGAATTTCTCGTGTCTGTCAATTCGGGGACTCATCGCATCTACGAGGAGATGGAACTGAACAGGACGTGCAATTTTGGCCCCATCACCCCCACCCGGCTTTATCACGCCCGGGATGACGAACAGGCGCCTTATGCCGTGTCGGAAATAGCTTATAATGAAATGATTTCCCTGGGAGCGGCTGATCTGCAGCTTATCGACATGGGCCCGGGTATTAGCCATGTGGATTCAATTTTTATCGGCACGTTCCTGGCAAAGCAATGGTTTGACACACTGAAATAGCAGCGGATGAAAGGAAGAGAAAAAGGGGACCTAATTTGAAACCCTGTGGGGTCGATGATATGTTTTTACGTCAAGGCGAGCACAAATAGTTTGGGAGAATTGCCGCCAATTGGTCATCAAACGTGAGCACAACCGGCAGGCCAAAAAAAACATAAATCTGTCCCCTTTCCCATCCTGCTTTCGGAGGCAATATCTATCTGAAGGCATAATATCCACCGGGACTCGCCCGAGGCCAGTTCATCACGAATGACTTTGAGCTTGTCACTCCGTGCAGGAAGGCCTGTTATATTCGACAGTTATCGTGTTGCTTTCCCCATCTCTGAGGTACCTCCTCACCTTTTGGTTCGTTCAGAGGCCGGAAAGACCCATTGAACCGGAATCCAAGAAAAAGCGGCCAGATTTATTTTGACTTGGGTTGGGATTTTCCCTTGCTAACTCGTTTTCGGTTGTATATTTTACTTTTCATAGGCGGAAATGTAGGCATTCTCCTGGCAAGGGAGAACCCACGAACCCGAAAAAGCACACACTGTTCTCAATCGTTTTTTCTTTGTTTCTTGCCGTTATGGTCACCATGGTCAACGCTACAGAGGGAAAGATAAATATCAACACCGCGACGAAGGAAGAACTGATGACCCTGAAATACGTCGGTGAAGCCCTGGCGGAAAGAAATCTCGAGTACCGGCAGGGCCATCCGTTGGAGGTGCCTGAAGATATTATGAAGGTTAAAGGCATTGGGTAAAAGATCTTCGAGGCGAATAAGGAACGTATCCGCTGCTCCGTGTGGGACTGTTATCACAAACAGTGTTGACCCCCTTCTCTTTCGACGACGATATCAGGTTCGGTGAGAAGGCTAAAAGAATGTTTATTCGGGAAGTGAGCCCTCATGACACGACGTAATAGCGACAGGATGCAGCCGACTCCTAACCGTCGCTGCTGATGCCATCGTTTGGCCCTTTCTCCGGTTGAGAGCTGATACGTCATCAGCTCAAGCGACGAGGTTAGGGGGAACCGGGCAACAGGGCATTTTCTTTCTTCTACGGGGGGAAAATCAATGAATCCATCGCTTTTTGTAATCCCTGTGTTGGTTGTCACCGTTGCCCTTTTGATCCGGGCGGAGATCCTTGAAAAACAACGGCAGGTTTACATCTTCAAGCCGCTCTCCACCGTGCTGGTGATCGCTGTCGCGCTGTTGTCGCTCCTGGAACCCGGCGGAAACCTCACGTACACGGTCGGCGTGACTGTCGGATTGCTTCTGTCGCTGGGCGGGGATATCGCTCTGATGCTTCCGGACAACCGCCGGGCCTTCACAATCGGCCTGGGGTTGTTCCTGCTGGCCCACATTGCCTATACGGTTGTCTTCACGCTGCTGGGGGTGTGTTTGGCCCGGGATCTCCTTTCGGCGGGCCTGCTGCTGGGGCTTGGCGTGGGTTTCTACCTCCTGATCCGTCCCAATCTGGGAACGATGCAGGGGCCGGTGATCGTGTACATCGTGGTGATCTCGGTGATGGTCAACAGGGCCGGGGCGACGGTGGCGAGCCCCGTATTTGGGGGAAGCCAGGCTGTGATGATTCTGATGGGATCACTGCTGTTCTATATCTCGGACATGATCCTGGCGGCGAACCGTTTCTGGAGGCCATGGAAATACAATCGCTTCAGCCTGGCATCCTATTACGGCGGTCAACTCCTCATCGCCCTGGCCGCCGGCTGTTTCGTCTGAGGAGTGATAGAGCGGCTTTCCGTATTTGAAACAAGGGGAGGCGCCATCGATTTTATTTAATAAATGCAAGTATCTATGAAAAGGAAGATTCATGATGGCCCGATACAGGTGTGAAAAATGTCGTTTCAGGGCGAAATATGATAATAATCCCCAGTCATTCTGGGGCAGGGTATGGAGATGGCACATCGGCTGGTGCCCGGGATGGAGGGGCTATATGACATCTCTCCCCGATGGTGAACGGGCAACATTGGTTGCAATGTATGGTTTTAAGAAATACGAATAGTGGTCAACAGGGATACCCCCTTTTTCACAACGGGGACCCCCTCACACAACAATCGGAATGGAGACTGTCACCTATGGAAAACATGCAACAATTACAGGAGAAGGTTGCGGCGTTGGTTGATCGGGATTGGGATGTGGCGGCTCTTGAGAGGCGGTTCAGGGATCTCGTTGAAAAGGGTGTTCCGAAAAAGGAGTTGCAGAGCGACGAGATAATACAACAAAAAGAAGAGATACTGAATCGGGTCCAACAGAGGGGTGAGGAATACTGCTATCTGACACGCAGTTGCGCCAAGGGGTCGTGTCTGGCCCTCCTGGAGGAATTTGGTCTGGGTAACATGGAAAATATCAGGGGACTGACCTCATTCCCCGGTATTGCCATGACAGGGGGGATCTGCGGACCGGTGTCCGGCGGACTGACGGCCCTCGGGCTCTATTTCTCGGATGAAGATCTGGGCGATTATGAAAATGCCTCGCATTATATCGCCGCGCGGAAATTTATAAAACGTTTTGAGAAGGAGATGGGCAGCCTTTTATGTCCGGAGATTCAGGAACGCTTGTTGGGCAGGCCCTATGATCCCTTTTCCGGTCCTGAAGAGATGGCTGCGTTTAATACATCCGGCGCCCGCGAGAAGTGCCCCGCAGCCCCCGGGGTAGGCGCACGGATTGCCGCGGAGATTATTATAGAGAGCATGGAAAAGGCCCATTCCCCGCAATAGAGCCAGCTCCCTCTTTTTTCCATCATCTCTCCCTCATCACCGGGTATGACCTGGATCTGCATGATGTCATCATGGTGCGGAAGAAACTCATCCCCGCGAGCGAACGGCGGATACTGATTGAAGAGTCCTTTTTACATCCGGAGTGGATGGCCCGGGTGCAAAACAGGGGGCGGGTCTTGCATGCAGGGGTATGGAATGATCAAAAATGAAATACAGGTCGTGAAAAAGAAGGGGGTGCACCATGTCGTTGGGAATGACGGTGCCCTCTTGAAGTTTAAGCCCTGGCTGGGAGACGCCGCTTCGTTTCTGTATGATTTCATCATGGAAAAATCCATCTTCCCCAGAAAATTCGGCGGGGATATGGACCGGCATTATGCAATACTCGGCAAAGAGCTGCGGGGCGTCCGTGGAAAGCGTGTCCTCGAACTGGCAACCGGCAGCGGCAGCGCCGTCAATTTCCTGCGCAATGATAACCGATATACCGGCACCGATATCAGCCCGGGTCTCCTGAGGAAGGCGGTCGAGAGGTTCAGGGATGCCGGATTCACCAATGCGGAGTTCTATGTGACGGGTGCGGATGGCCTTCCCTTCGATGATAACTGCTTTGATGTTGTGCTGTGCATCCTCTCGCTCAATTTCTTCAACGATATTCAGAAGGTTTTTCGAGAATTGAAACGAGTGGCAGCCCCCGGCGCTCTGCTTTTCTGCAGCGTTCCCGTGCCGAAGCGAAACACGGTACGAGGTAGAATCAGGGGCACATTATATTCGGAGGATGAACTGCGCGGCATATGTGAAGGACATGGCCTGAGTTATGAGGCCATTCCCGCCGAAAATGGCACCCTGTTGTATTTCCGGGCACGTATGCCGGGACCGGAAAATTGACACTGACCGCGAATCCCGTTCTTATGGTATGAGGTACGATGACACTCTACATTGAAACACCCCTTGTTGCATCCCGATCGCTGAGCCTGATCGCGGGGCGATCGGTCTGGCTCAAGCTCGAAGCGCTGCAACCGTCCGGTTCCTTCAAGATCAGGGGCATCGCCCATGCGTGTGAAACCTGCATGGCGCGAGGAGCCCGGCGGTTTATCTCGTCATCCGGCGGCAATGCCGGTCTGGCCGTCGCGTATGCCGGCCGGACCCTCGGAGTGCCGGTCACCGTCGTCGTCCCGGAGACAACCACGGACAGGGCACAAGAACTCCTGCACCGGGAAGAAGCCGACGTGATCGTGCGGGGGGTGTCATGGCAGGAGGCCAACGATTATGCCCAATCGCTGATCGGTGCAACGGATGCCTTCCTGCACCCCTTTGACGATCCCCTCCTCTGGGAGGGGCACGCCACGCTGATCGATGAGGTCGTTCGTTCCGGTCTCGTTCCCGACGCGATTGTGCTGTCCGTCGGCGGCGGCGGGCTGCTTTCGGGTGTGGTGGAAGGGCTTCACCGCAACGGATGGGACGATATCCCCGTTTTCGCCGTGGAAACAGAGGGCACCGCGTCGTTCCACGAAGCCCTCGCGGCCG
The DNA here is from genome assembly GCA_963662405.2 of Syntrophales bacterium. Lineage (GTDB taxonomy): Bacteria > Desulfobacterota > Syntrophia > Syntrophales > UBA2210 > UBA6078. Next base: position 11,814 of record CAXXKT010000001.1, on the reverse strand, counting down.
GGCATCCGGTGGAGCTGGAACGGATCACCGGCGTTGCGACGTCTCTGGGTGCCAAGCGCGTGTGCGAGAGGGCCGTGGAGTCCGCCAAGAGACACCCTATTCAGGGCGTCGTGGTGTCCGATCGAAGCGCCCTTGCCGCCTGCGAACGGTTCCTCGCCGATCACCGTATGCTGGTCGAACCGGCCTGCGGTGCGAGCCTTGCCGTTGTCTATGAGAATCTGCCGGTCCTTGAAGGATTCGAAACGGTTCTGGTCGTGGTCTGTGGTGGGGCCACGGCCACCATCGATCAGATCAGGAAATGGGTGGGAAAATATTCATAACCTCTGCATCCGGCCATCGCTGTGCGTGGCAGCGTTTTCCGTTCACCGGGAGTGCGACCGGTGCCTTCCGGCTTCATGGCTGCCTTCATGGCTGCCTCAGGTTCGCGACGCTTTCCGCGACGGCGGCCGCCGCCCGCTCGATTTCTTCCCGGGTTGTTGCCTTGCCGACGGAAAACCGGATTGTGCCCTGGGCGTACTCCATGGGGACCCGCATCGCCGCGAGTGTTGGAGAGAGGGTTGTGACACCGGCGTGACAGGCCGCCCCCGCCGAAACAGCGATATCTTTGCCGGCCAGATCGCCGACGAGAGCGGTCGCCTCGATCCCCTTGAACCCGATATTGAGCGTGTTGGGGAGACGCTGTTCGGGATGGCCGTTCAGCCGGATATCGGGGACCGTTTCCCGGAGGAGGTCGAAGAGAAGGTCGCGGGTTTCCCCCATGTGGCCCCTGTTTTCCGAAAGGTCTCGCTGCGCGACCTCCGAGGCGGCACCGAGACCGACGATACCGGGGAGGTTTTCCGTCCCCGCGCGGCGGCCCCGTTCATGTCCCGCGCCGTGCATGAATTCTTCTATAACCGTTCCCTCGCGGATGTACAGCACCCCGATCCCCTTGGGTCCGTAGAGCTTGTGGCCCGCGATGGAGAGGAGATCGACGCCGAGCTTACCCACGTCGACGGGTATCTTGCCGGTGGTCTGGGCCGCGTCGGTATGGAGGATGATGGCCCGCCTCGCGGCGATGGCCGCGATATCGGCGATCGGCTGGATCGTCCCCACCTCGTTGTTGGCGTGCATGATGCTGATCAGGATCGTCCCGGTGGTGATCGCCTTCTCGACGGCGGCCACACTGACGAGGCCTTCTTCGTTCACGGGGAGATAGGTAACGGAGAATCCCTGCTTTTCCAGATAGAGACAGACCTCCGTGACGGCGGGATGCTCGATGGCCGATGTGATGATGTGTCGCCCCCGGGGACGGTACGCGGATGCGATTCCCTTCAGGGCGTGGTTGTTCGATTCCGTTCCCCCGCTCGTGAAGATGATCTCCCCCGGCTTCGCGCCGATGAGAGCCGCAACGCGACTTCGGGCCTCGTCGACGGCCTTTTTCGCCTGGAACCCAACCATATGGGAACTTGAAGGATTGCCGAAGAGGTCGTCAAGGCAGGGCCGCATGGCGGCCGCCGCCTCGGGCTCGATGGGGGTGGTGGCGTTATAGTCGAGGTAGATTGAATCCATACGGTTTCTTCCTTTTTTGTAAGGAATGATATCATGTTTTTACCGGCGAATCTATCGCGTTGCCGATTAGGGGTGAAGGCCCCAGCGCTGTTCATTTTCGAATTTCGGGGTTTTTCTTGTGTTTAGGAAAGAGATTGACTAATCCTACGGAAGCTGGGGAGCATATGAAGGAGGGACCATATGGACATTATTGAGGCGATTCATCAGAGAAAGAGTATCAGAGGATTCAGACCCGATCCTGTTCCGAAAGAGACCATTGCCGCCATCCTTGCAGCGGCCTGCAGGGCGCCATCGGCGATGAACACCCAGCCGTGGGAATTTGCCGTCATAACGGGTGATGCACTGATGAGGGTCCGATCGACACTTGTCGACAAATTGCATAGGGGAAAACCGGCGCGGCCGGATCATCAGGTGGTGAGCTGGTCCAACGACAGTGTGTACCGGGAGCGCCAGGTCGAGTTGGCCAAGCAGCTTTTCCGGCTCATGGGTATCCCTCGGGAGGATAAAGAAACGAGGGCGGCGTGGATGGAGCGGGGTTTTCGCTTTTTCGATGCGCCCGTCGGCATTCTTCTCCTGACGGATACCGCGCTCAGCGAGTCCTCCCCCCTGCTTGATCTTGGGGCGGCGTTGCAGAATCTCTGCCTGGCCGCGCTTCACTTCGGTCTGGGTACCTGCATCGAGGATCAGGGTGTCTTGTACCCGGAAGTTCTGAGGGAGATTGCCGGGATACCGGGGGACAGACGGATCATCATTGCCATTGCCGTGGGATATCCTGATGGGGATTTTCCGGCCAACCATGTGGAGACGGATCGTGTGTCTCTCGACGTCAATACCCGTTGGATAGGCTTCTAAAAATCATTGTTACCGGGGCCCGCTTGCACGCATTGCCTCTCTGTTTCAATCGATAGAGCGGTGGTGGGCAAGATTGCTTTCGCCGAGCTATCACGGCGTAACTGAAACAAAACGGTTTGGAAAGTGTTTGATATGATGGGAAAATTTCAATTGTCGCGGTATAAAAAGGATTATCCCCTGAAGGAACGCGTGTTCCTGTCCACGCTGGTGTTTTTTGCCGTTTTATGCGTTGTAACCGTTGTGACCAATCTTGTCCGTGAGTTGGATTTCTTTTTTAATTATAAATGGGTTGCCATGGCAATCTTCGCGGCCATTCTGTTTTGTTTCGCCCTGCGGCGAACCCGGCTAGGGGTTGTTCACCGGATCGGCATATACGGCCTGATCTTTGTTATCCTCCCCTTGAGCTGGCTGTCGAGTTCCGGCCTGCAATCTCCCGCCGTCACATACTCTCTCCTGATATTGATCTTTCTCAATTATCTTACCGACGGGAGGGAGCGGATCATCCTGAATGTCGCCACCATTGCGATCAATTTGGCGCTGATTGCGCTTTATCGGCTGCACCCCGAGGTCTTTAAGGGAATGACGCCTCACGAACAGTTTCTTGACTGGATGGTCAATGTCCCGGTTGTGTTTGTCATTGCCGCCATCCTCCTCGTCGCCTTTGAAAAGGCCTATGAGGAGGAGCGGGCCATGAATGAAAAAAAATCCGAGCAGTTGATGCGTCTTTCCGAAACAGATCATCTGACCGGGTTGTATAACAGGATGCACCTCAAGGAGCGATTGTCATTCGTCCACGGCACCTATACGCGGGTACATACCCCTTATTCCATCATCATCATCGATATCGATCACTTCAAGGAGTACAACGACCACTATGGCCATCTGGCGGGGGACCAGTGCCTCCAGCGATTCGGGTTCCTGTTGAAAAAACGTATCAGCCGGGATACGGATTGGGTCTGCCGGTATGGGGGAGAGGAGTTCCTGATCATACTGGGTTTCACGGACAAAAGGGGGGCGCATACCGTGGCGGACCAGATCCGGGAAGATCTGGCGAAGACGGCCATTCCCCATCCGGGTGGTGCTTTCCTGACGGTCAGCATGGGGATCGCCACCGTGGGTATCGCCATACATAACCCAACGATCTTACTGGAACAGGCCGACGAGGCCCTCTATGGCAGCAAACAAAAGGGACGCAATCGAATCACGCATTTCGACGACCGGGAAGACGGTCCCGGGGCCGAGTCGCACACAACGGACCGTGGGTGAACTTCTTCACCGGCGATTCGTCAGATATGCGCCAGTGATGACCATGGCGCCGCCCATGATGAGGGATATATCGAGCGCTTCCCTCAGGAGGAAAAAGGCGAGGATGACGGCGCTGACGGGGACGAAGTTGATGAATACCGCCGCCCGTGAGGCGCCGATTGCCTGGATCCCTTCATAATACCAGGTGAATCCCAAAACGGAACCGAAAAACCCGAGGTAGGCGATCCCGATCCAGTCTATCCAGCGGTATCCCGCGGCATCTTGAAAGAGCCCCTCCAGACAGGCGGGTGCAAAGAGGAGCGCCCCGCCGATCAGGCAGGAGTAAGTGACGGCCGCAATAGGGGAGATCTCCTGCATGGTGTGCTTGCCGATCAGGGAGTAGAGGACCCAGCTTCCCACACAGCCGAGGATGTACAGTTCTCCCCGTCCCACGTTACCGTGGAGGAGTGTCTGGGGTACCCCGTGCGATATAACGACGATCGCGCCCGTGACGCACAGAAAGATCCCGGTCACGTTGATTCCCCTCAGCCGTTCCTTGAAGAAGAGGGCGGCGAACAGGGCGATGAATATCGGGTTTATCGCGATGATCACGGAAGCGCGACTCGCCATGACGCTCTGCAGGCCGAGGAAGAAGAGGACGTTATAGGCAAAGACGCCGGTCATGCCGAGAAGAATAACGGGAATAATCTGGTTTCTTTTCAGACGGGGGAGTCCCCCCTCCAGCTTTTTGGTGATGAAGACAAGAAAGAGCGACGCGAGGGCGAAGCGCAGGAACGCCGCGCTGAAAGGGCCGACGACTTGCGCGACGATTCGCCCGGCGACAAAGGTTCCGCCCCAGAAGACGGCGGCCAGGATGAGTTTCACATACACGATCATACAGGTCTCATACTTTCCTTACAGGATCTTTCCGGCGAGCCAGAAGAGGGACATCCCGACCACGACGGTTCCCGCCAGTGAGCGCGTCTTGACGGCAAAGAGAAAGGTCGGTATCGCCACAACGAGTTCGGGACGCAGCAGGTCGAGCCGCCGGGGTTCCCCCGTGGTGATCAGGATCGGGAGGATCAGGGCGCTCAGGATCGCCGCCGGGATCAGATCGAGCCACTCCTCGAACCAGACCGGCAGGCGCCGATTCGACAGGAACACCAGCGGGAGCCACCGGGGGACATAGGTGACGATCCCCATCCCGATCAGAATGTACAGGTAGCCGGTGTGTATCATGGTTGTCCCTCCGCGCGTGAGAAGAGGCGTCCCCGTTTGAAGACGACCCCCAGGGCCGCCGCGATCACCGAGGCGATGATGATGTAGCTGTTTCCGGGGATCAGGAGCGAGAGGATGACGGCCAGAAGACCGGCGACCACGGCCACCACTACGTACAGACCCCCTCTGATCTGGAAGATGAGGAGACAGATAAACATGGCGATCAGGGCATAGTCAATCCCGAAGGCCCCGGCGGGGATGAACTGACCGCCGAATCCCCCCGCCACCGTACAGACGATCCAGGCGAGGTTCGCCGTGTGGTTGAGGACGAGGGCGCGTCGCCAGTCCCATCGTCCCTCCCTGAACTTGGCGCTGTTGAGGGCGAAGCTCTCATCCGTTACCCCGTAGGCGAAGAGAGAGAGCGGTCCTGTGCCGAGATTCCGCAGAGATGCAGACAGGGAGGAACTCATCAGTATATGGCGCAGATTGACGGTGAAGGTGGTGATCACGATCGGGGCGAATTCCGCCCCGGCGGAGAGCATGGAAACGGCGATGAACTGGGCGCTTCCCGCGTAGACGAGGACGGACATGAGGCCGATCTCCAGAGGACTGAGCCCCGCCTTCTGGGCGATCACGCCGAAGGCCAGGCCGATGGCGAGGTAGCCGAGGCAGATGGGCCATGCGCCGATCATGCCGTCTTTCAGTATTCCCCCCCGGGGGGTGGTGTCTCCGTCAGCATTCATAGGTATGGCTTGTCCCGTACGCCCAAAATTCCCGTCGAATCAAATCATCGGTCCGGATGGCGACAGCACGGAGCATTACTACAATCCCACCGGCAAGTCAAAGAGACGTTTGGTTCGTTGACAGATCACCGGCGCGCATGTATACACTACCCCTTCAAGGGAACAAAATACAATCCAAGGGGAGTGGTGTAATGCAAAACTTTGTATTCGAAAATCCGACCAAGATCATCTTCGGGAAAGGTCAGATAGCAAAGATCGGCAAGGAGATCGGAAAATTCGGCAGGAAGGTCCTGATGATCTATGGCCAGGGGAGCATCAAACGGAACGGTGTCTACGACCAGGTTGTGGCATCGATCAGGGAAGCCGGTCTTGAGCTGGTCGAGTTTTCCGGTGTCAAGTCAAACCCGGTCCTGTCCTGTGCCCTCGAGGGAATCGAGGTGGCGAAAAGGGAAAAGGTCGATGTGATCCTCGCGGTTGGGGGCGGGAGTGTCATGGACACGGCGAAAACGATCGCGGCGGGTGCGCTGACGGACGATGACGTGTGGGAATACTTCGTGTACACGAAGGCGGTCCGGAGCGCGCTTCCTATTCTGACCGTTGTGACCATCTCGGCCAGCGCGTCGGAGATGAATCCGGCGGCGGTCATTACCCGGGAGGACAGCAGCCAGAAATACAGCTTTCGCTCCCCCTTTGTCCAGCCGAAGACCTCCATCCTCGATCCGACGGTCCTCTTCACACTCAGCCCCGCCTACAGCGCGTACAGCGCCGTCGACACGATCGCGCACATGCTGGAACCGTACTTTGTCAACACGGAGCCGAACAGCTTTCTCCAGGATCGGCTCGTGGAAGGGTTGATGAAGACGGTTATGGAGAGCACGGAAGCCATCCTGAAGGATCCTGAGGACTATGACGCGCGGGCGAATATGATGTGGGCCGCCATCCTGGGCTTCAACGGCACGACCACGGCGGGGATGGGGCGGATCGGTCTCCCCGCTCATATGATGGAACATTCGCTGAGCGCGATGTACGATATCGCACACGGCGCCGGGCTGTCGATTCTTCTCCCGGGATGGATGCGATACGCGGTTGAAAAGTCCCCCGCGAAATTCGCCCGGCTGGCACGGAACGTCTTCGACATCAAAGAAGGTGATGATCTCCAAGCCGGGGTTGCCGGGATAGCGCGGTTAAAAGGGTGGTTCTCCTCCATCGGGGCACCTGTTTCCCTGGGAGAGGCGAAGATCCCCGCGGATGATATCGGGAAGATCGCCGGGAACGCCTCCGCCCTCGCCGAGCTCTGGGGGCTCAAAGACTATACCGAAGAGGTGATCAACTCGATCCTCGCAACGTGCAAGTAACAGAAGGCAGCATGGTGTAATGACGGGAATCATACTATCGGGTGGGAAAAACACCCGCATGGGAGAAAATAAGGCATTCATGCGGGTAGGCGAGGAACGGATCATCGATCGGACGATACGGATCTTCAGGGAGCTCTTTGAAGAGATCGTCCTGGTTACCAACGATCCCCTCGCGTATCTCGAGTTCGACCTCACGATCGTCACCGATATCATCAAGGGAAAGGGGGCGCTGGGGGGGATCTATACCGGTCTCTTCCACGCGTCGTGCGAGCAGGCCTTCGTCTGCCCCTGCGATATGCCCTTTTTGAACATCGATTTCATTCGCTCCATGCAGGAAAGGAGCGCGGGGTACGATGTGGTCGTCCCCGTGCAACCGGAGGGGTTTCAGCCCCTCCACGCGATCTATTCACGGCGGTGCATGGCGGCGATGAAACGAAGGATCGATGAGAATCGCCTGAAGATTACCGGGTTCTATCGGAAGGCGCGCGTCCTGGAGATCTCTTCAAAGGCGGCCGCATCATTCGATCCCGACGGGCGGATGTTTCTCAACGTGAACACCCCCGATGATCTCGCGAACGCACAAAATAACGGGGTCGCTCTCTGAGCAACCCCGCCTCGATGCCGATTCCGGCAACCCTTATGCGGTTTTTATCTGCTCCTCCGGTGTCATCACGGTGCAGGTGGAGGCGACCGCGACGCTGTCCCTGAGCATTGCCCAGACGGGGCAGTAGGTCTCCTCCGCAAGGCGGACAGCCTCCCGAGCGTCGTGGTCCGTCGCATCGGGCGACGTGAAGATGAACTCCAGAGCAACCTTTTCAAACGATGTGGGCGGTTTCCTCTTCAGTGTCCCCTGCGCATGGACGGAGACCCCTGATACGGTCTTTTTCATTCCCCGCAGCAGGATCACACTCGCCGTCGAGCTGCACACGGCAAGACTCATCAGGAGCAGTTCCAGGGGATTATACCCCGGCCCGTCCCCCATGGGCGGAGGATAGTTGAAGACGATTTCAGGATTATCACCGGCAGCCCCGGTGAATTGAAGCATCTCATTCGTAAGGGTCGCCTGTACGGCGACTGATTTGGCCATGATATCGTGATCCTTTCACCCGGTTAACGGTTATGTTGTTTGTCGCTCGGCACACTCCAGGGTGTTTTTCAGGAGCATGGCGATCGTGGTCGGGCCGACCCCGCCGAGCCGGGGGGTGATCCATCCTGCCACCTCGGCGACCGATTCGTCCACATCGGGGACGAGCCGCTTTCCTTCCCAGGTAATCCCCCCGCTGATCACCACGGTCCCGGGCCGGACCATCTCTTTCGTTACGATGCTCGGGACCCCCGCCGCGGCGATCACGATATCCGCCCGTTTCGTATAATGGGCTATATCGTCGACACCGGTATGGACGACCGTTACCGCCGCGTTGGCCCCCTCCTGCTTCAGTGTCATCAGGAGGGCGAGGGGACGTCCCAGGGTGGAACCCCTCCCCACGATCACGACTTCCCGTCCCTTGACGGGGATCTGATAGTGGCGAAGCATGGCCTGGATCCCGGCGGGGGTGGCGGGTATCGGCCCCGGTTCCTGGAGGACCAGCCTGCCGAGGTTCACGGGGTGAAGACCGTCGGCGTCCTTCTCGGGGGCCATCGTCTCAATCGCCTCCGAGTAGTCGAAGCCCCCGGGGACGGGATACTGGATGATGAAGGCGTGGACCCGGTCATCCTCGTTGAATGCACGGACTGCGTCAAGAAGATCCTCCTGAGATGCATCACCGGCAATCTGTCGGTCGAAAGAGGCAAAGCCGTGCTCACCGCACGCCTCGTGCTTCTTGCGGACGTACCCGGCACTCGCCGGGTCGTCCCCCACCAGGATCGTCCCCAGGCCGGGGATAATCCCCCGCTTTTTCAGAGTCGTGACCCGCTGCCCGACCTCCCGGAGCACGGCCTCGGCAACAACCTTTCCTTCAAGATATCGTGCCGTCATCGTACGATCGCTCCTGCCTGGATGACCTTCATCACCTGCGATGTCCCTTCGGCGGGGAAGAGTTCCAGGGCGTCGTTGAGGAGCCGGGGGAGGTGGTATTCCGGACTGACCCCGTATCCTCCCAGGATCTGCATCGCCTGCTGGGTCACATCGAGAGCGGCCTGCGCGCCGACCACCTTGGCGCGGGCGGCGTGTTTCCCGATCGTCTGCGGATTTTCTCCCTGATCAAGGATGGCACAGGGGTAGTAGATGAGCCATTTGGCCGCGTCGATCTGGGTCTCCATATCGACCAGCATGAACTGGATGGCCTGGATAGCGGTGATCGGCCGGCCGTTGAGGATGCGTTCCTTGGCATATTTGACGGCGATTTCGAAGGCGCCGCGGGCGATACCGAGGCCGATCGCCCCGATCGCGGGCCGGTTGACGGAAAAGGCGTTCATGGCGACCCCCAGTCCGGCCCCTTCCTTGCCGATCAGGGCATCCTTCGGGACGTGGCAGTCATTGAAGGAGATCTCGCTCACATCGACCGCCTTGAATCCGGTCATCTCCTGCCGGCGACTGACGATGAACCCGGGATTGTCCTTATCCACGATGAAGGTGCTGGTCTTCTCACCCGTCTTGGCGAGGACCACGCAGTGGTCGGCCACGCCGCCGTTGGTGATGTAGACCTTCCGCCCGTTGATAACATACCCGTCGCCGTCCGCCACCGCCTCCGTCGCGGGTTTGGCCAGGACGGACCCACCGGTCGCCTCCGTGGCGGCGATCGACATGATCTTATCCCCTTTGATCACATCGGGGAGGTATCTCTGTTTCTGTTCTTCCGTCCCGTACTGCTCGATGGCGTAGATCGGTGCCTGGCTCACCTCAAGGAGAAAGGCAAGAGAGGGATAGACCCGCCCCAGTTCCTCGATGGCCAGGGTTCCGGCGAGATATCCCATCCCGGCCGCTCCGACCTCTTTTGAGGCGGCCATGCCGATGAGACCCTGTTCCCCCAGTTTCTTGACGAGGTCACGCGGGAATTCGCCCTTCCGGTCCAGTTCCAGGGCCTTGGGGGCCAGTTCGGCCTCCGCGAATTCGCGGACCATGTCTCTCAACATCTCCTGCTGTTTTGTCAATTCAAACATATTCATTCATCTCCTATCTTGTTCTCTCTGGCGTCTATTCCTGATTCTCCAGTTCTTCGATCAGGGACGGGATGACCCGGTTCAGATCGTCCGCGATCCCGAAATCGGCAATATCAAAAATGGGGGCGCTGGGGCTCCGGTCGATCGCCACGATCACCTTGGATTTGAGAAATCCGGTCGTGTAATGCATGGCACCCGAGGCCCCGATGCTGATGAAGAGCTCCGGCCGGACCGTCTTGCCACTCTGCCCGATCATCCGGGATTCGGGGATCCACCCCTGATCGAAGGCGGGGCGGGTACCCGCCACCTCCCCATGGAGTGCGGCCGCCAATCGCTCCACCGGCTCGAATCCACCTGATCCATAGAGACCGAATCCCCCGGAGACGACGATTCGTGCATCCTCCAGGGGCGTCTCCTGTTTCTCTTCTTTCACCATCTCAAGGGTCTTCGCCCTGAAATCGCCTTCGGTGATCGCAGGGTTGACCGTGGTGATTTCACCCGTCCGTGAGGGGTCCGCCGTTCCTTTCTCCATGACGCCGGGGCGGATGGTGGCCATCTGGGGGCGGTGTTCCGGACAGGTTATCTTCACCATCATCTGTCCCCCCCACCCGGGGACTACCTGGATCAGTTGCTCCTCCCCGTCGATTTCTTCGATGGAAAGATCGATACAGTGGGCGGTGAGTCCCGTTTTCAACTGCGCCGCTACCCGCGGCGCGAGGTCCATCCCGATCGATGTCCCCCCCATCAGGACGATCTCGGGTGCGGCCTCCCTGATGATATCGCTGACGATCCGCGCGTATGGATCGCTCTGGTAGAGGGCAAGGCGGGGATCTTCGACGAGCCACACCCGGTCGGCGCCGTAATGGATCAGATCCCCCGCTGCTCTCCGGCATCCGTCACCGATCAGGATTGCCCCGACCGATCCGTTTATGTTTCCGGTGAGCCGGTTTGCTTTTTGAAGGACCTCCAGCGAAGCCTCCGCGATTTCTCCCTCTCTCGTCTCCACCCACAGCAGGATCTGTCTCATCAGAGGGCCTCTATTTCGCGCAGCCGGTGCAGCAGCTCCCGGGTCGCCTCCTCCGGCGTCCCCCCGAGCATCGTCACGTGCCGTTTCAGGGATGACTCGAAGACATCGGTCACCTTCGTGGGAGACGTCAGTATTCCGCCGGCCGGTTCGCACACGGAACAGTCCATCTCGATGATCTCCCGATCCGCCGCCGCCATGATCCCCATCGCCGTGGGGAGACGGTACCGGTTGATCCCCTTCAGGACGGAGATCGCCGCGGGAAGGGACACCCTGACCCGCAGATATCCCCCTTCCACTGCCCGTTCCACAAGGGCGGACTTTTCTCCCTCTCGGGTGATCTTCCGCGCGTAGGTGACGTGGGGGATGTCCAGGAATTCGGCGAGTTGCGGCGCGACCTGTCCCGTCGCCCCGTCCACCGATTCGTTTCCGCAGAGGACAAGATCGAAAGGTCCGAGGGCACGGATCCCCGCTGCGAGGATGTACGCCGTCGCAAGCGAGTCAGCACCGGCGAAGGCCGGATCACACAGGATCGCTCCCCGGTCGGCCCCCATGGCGAGGGCGTCTTCCAGGGCCTTTCGCGCCGGGGGAGGGCCCATCGTGATGGCCGTGACCGTTCCGCCGCACTGCTCACGGATGAGGAGAGCCTCCTCCATCGCGTGCCGGTCGAGGGGGTTGGTGGTGGAGGGGATCCCTTCCCGCCCGATGGCACCGGTCACCGGATCGAGGG